>NZ_JPOF01000003.1:1500000-1560000 GCF_000733755.1 Lachnoclostridium phytofermentans
AGCCATACATTCAAAGAGTGCGTAATAGCTCACTAGTCGAGAGATCTTGCGCCGAAAATGTCCGGGGCTAAAACACACCACCGAAGCTGTGGAATCATACTTCGTATGATTGGTAGAGGAGCATTCTTAACTGCGACGAAGCTGTACCGTAAGGAGCAGTGGAGTGTTAAGAAGAGAGAATGCCGGAATGAGTAGCGAGATAGAAGTGAGAATCTTCTAGGCTGAATATCCAAGGTTTCCAGAGTAAAGCTGATCTGCTCTGGGTAAGTCGGGGCCTAAGGCGAGGACGAGAGTCGTAGTCGATGGACAACAGGTTGATATTCCTGTACCATATAGTAACAGAACTGTGGGGACACAGAAAGGTAGGAAAAGCCGGGAATGGAAAAACCGGCGCAAGCACAAAGTCAAGCTGGATAGGCAAATCCGTCCGGTGATGGTGAAGTGTGATGCGGAGTGAAATTTAAGTAACGAAGTTTCTGAACCTATGCTGTCGAGAAAAGCCGCTATTGTTTGCTATATGCCCGTACCGTAAACCGACACAGGTGGATGAGGAGAGAATCCTAAGGCCGACGGGAGAAGCATTGTTAAGGAACTCGGCAAAATGACCCCGTAACTTCGGGAGAAGGGGTGCCTGGGAAACCAGGCCGCAGAGAATTGGCCCAAGCAACTGTTTAGCAAAAACACAGGTCTATGCAAAACCGAAAGGTGAGGTATATGGGCTGACGCCTGCCCGGTGCTGGAAGGTTAAGGGGAGAGGTTAGACGCAAGTCGAAGCTTTGAACTTAAGCCCCAGTAAACGGCGGCCGTAACTATAACGGTCCTAAGGTAGCGAAATTCCTTGTCGGGTAAGTTCCGACCCGCACGAAAGGCGTAATGATTTGGGCACTGTCTCGACAATGCACCCGGTGAAATTGAAATACCAGTGAAGATGCTGGTTACCTGCGCCAGGACGGAAAGACCCCATGGAGCTTTACTTCAGCTTGATACTGGGATTCGGTGCTGCATGTACAGGATAGGTGGGAGACTAGGAAGTAGGAACGCCAGTTCTTACGGAGTCGCTGTTGGGATACCACCCTTGTAGTACTGGATTTCTAACCTGTAGCCGTGACCCGGCTAGGGGACAATGTCAGGCGGGGAGTTTGACTGGGGCGGTCGCCTCCGAAAGGGTATCGGAGGCGCTCAAAGGTTCTCTCAGAATGGTTGGAAACCATTCGTAGAGTGCAAAGGCATAAGAGAGCTTGACTGTGACACCGACGGGTGGAGCAGGTACGAAAGTAGGACTTAGTGATCCGGTGGTATAAAGTGGGATTGCCATCGCTCAACGGATAAAAGCTACCCTGGGGATAACAGGCTTATCACTCCCAAGAGTTCACATCGACGGAGTGGTTTGGCACCTCGATGTCGGCTCATCGCATCCTGGGGCTGTAGTAGGTCCCAAGGGTTGGGCTGTTCGCCCATTAAAGCGGTACGCGAGCTGGGTTCAGAACGTCGTGAGACAGTTCGGTCCCTATCCGGCGTAGGCGTAGGATATTTGAGAGGAGCTGCCCTTAGTACGAGAGGACCGGGGTGGACTGACCTCTGGTGTATCGGTTGTTCTACCAAGAGCATGGCCGAGTAGCCAAGTCGGGACGGGATAAACGCTGAAGGCATCTAAGCGTGAAGCCCCCCTCAAGATAAGATATCCCATTGCGAAAGCAAGTAAGACCCCTTAAAGACGATAAGGTTGATAGGACAAAGGTGGAAGTGTGGTAACACATGTAGCTGATTGTTACTAATAGGTCGAGGGCTTAACCTAAAAGGTTTGTTTAAAAGATTGTTGATCAATGTTTAATGGATTAACAATTTGATTGAAAAAAAGCTTTTCAATCAAATTGTTATATGGTATAATTGAAAAGTGACTTAGTCATCTAAAGTTATTTTAGATGGCCCGGTGGCTCAGTTGGTTAGAGCGCCGCCCTGTCACGGCGGAGGTCGTGGGTTCGAGTCCCATCCGGGTCGTTAGCTTAAGAAATTAAGCGAAAAATTGATATGGGATCTTAGCTCAGCTGGGAGAGCATCTGCCTTACAAGCAGAGGGTCATAGGTTCGAGCCCTATAGGTCCCATTCAGTTACAGTAATGCCGACAGACGATTAGGGTTCGGTGGATTTAATTTTATACGCCGACGTGGCTCAATTGGCAGAGCAGCTGACTTGTAATCAGCAGGTTATCGGTTCGAGTCCGATCGTCGGCTTAGGAACATGGATGGGTTCCCGAGTGGCCAAAGGGGGCAGACTGTAAATCTGTTAGCAACGCTTTCGAAGGTTCGAATCCTTCTCCATCCACTGATTGATACTAAGCATAAGATAATTAATATCAATCAACAAAAAAAATAATATCGCGGGGTGGAGCAGTCTGGAAGCTCGTCGGGCTCATAACCCGAAGGTCATAGGTTCAAATCCTATCCCCGCAACTCCAATCCGAAAGGATTGAAATTAAATAGTTATCATATCCATGCCCAGATAGCTCAGTTGGTAGAGCAGAGGACTGAAAATCCTCGTGTCACTGGTTCGATTCCGGTTCTGGGCATTTGTTTTATGCTTCCATGGTATATAATGTCAGAAGTATAAAACTATGGGATATTAGCTCAGTCGGTAGAGCACTTGACTTTTAATCAAGGTGTCCCGGGTTCGAATCCCGGATGTCTCATTAATTAAAGAAAGCTGTAAAATAATTGGACAATCCATTATTTTACAGCTTTTTTGGCTTTGTTATGTTTTTTTAACTAAAATGTTTTGATACAATATACAACCAATCAATGTGAAATATGTTAATACTGCCTACCATCTTAAAAATGTAAGAGAGAAGATACGTTCTTTAGTAAAGATAAATCATTTATTCTAAGATTTGATTTGTTCTTTGAAAATTACTTGTTACAAGAACAATACCTTATCCATACAACTTATGATATACTCATATTTGAGCAGTACAAGTTTAAATATGAGTTGAATTCAAGGATATCAAACGGTAGAATAAAAGAAAAGTCAGTATTTATTGAGAGGAAGGAGGTATTAAAAAAGATTGATTTATTTTACAGAGGAAAGTCTTCCAAATTTAAATAAGTAACTATAGCTTTGTATAAATTAAAATTATGATCTGACACATACTAAGTAATGGATTTATGTATTGGATGATGAGTATATATGAGTAGAAAATCTGTTTTAGCATAGAATTAAACTAAAAGACCTGATATTTGTGCTATAATAAAACTATGAAAGCAATGGAGATGATTCTATGACAAAAGAAACAGAGCAACTTGTGAGGATTGTGAAGGATAGTAATAATATTGTATTCTTTGGTGGAGCAGGTGTATCTACTGAATCTGGTATCCCAGATTTTCGCTCAGAAAACGGTCTTTATACTACTGGGGGAGGAAAAAAATATTCCCCGGAAAAATTATTATCTCATAGTTTTTTTATGAGGCATACGCTTGACTTTTTTACATTCTATAAAGAACACATGATTTATAAAGAAGCTAAGCCTAATCAAGCACATTTTGCATTAGCAAGGTTAGAAGAATTAGGAAAATTGACTGCTGTTATTACTCAAAACATTGATAATTTACACCAGATGGCAGGAAGTCAAACGGTGTATGAGTTACATGGTTCATCCAATAGAAACTACTGTATGAAATGTAGGAAGAGCTATGAACTTGATCAAATAATGAGTATGGATACCGTTCCAATTTGTACAGATTGTGGCGGTGTTATAAAACCCGATGTTGTTTTATATGAGGAGGAATTAAATCAGACAGTCGTTCAAAAAGCAATCGAAGCAATTGAAAAGGCAGATACTATGATTGTAGGAGGTACTTCACTCGTTGTATGGCCGGCAGCAAGTTTACTAGAGTATTTTAATGGTGATAATCTGGTATTAATTAATAAAAGTGAGACAAGCTATGATAGAAGGGCATCCTTGGTGATTCAGGATTCTATTGGTGCGGTTATGGATACCGTGTTACAAAACATTTTGGAATCTGAGTGAAAAGCTAGTTTTTGCGAATAAATTCGTTTTAAGTAATTAAAGAAATATATGGAATGTTTCATATAGTCTATAACCTGTTACTTAATTATTGTGCTATATGTTATTAAAAAACATGAAAATTCCTTGAAATTAAGCAGATTTGGCATTGAGATATTTTCTGTTACATGATAATATGAGTAAGGAATAATTAGGAATAACATAGTGTTGTAAGTTGCAGTGATGATTTAAATTTGGGAGGTATAAAAAATGAAATTTTTTATAGACACAGCGAATGTAGAAGAAATCAAAAAGGCAAATGACATGGGTGTTATTTGTGGTGTTACAACAAACCCATCATTAATCGCAAAAGAAGGTAGAGATTTTAAGGAAGTAATCACGGAGATCACCAATATTGTAGATGGTCCAATAAGTGGCGAAGTAAAAGCTACTACTGTGGATGCTGAAAAGATGATTGAAGAGGGACGAGAAATTGCTAAAATACATCCTAATATGGTAGTTAAAATTCCTATGACAGTAGAAGGATTAAAAGCAACCAAAGTGTTATCTTCGGAAGGAATTAAAACAAATGTTACACTAGTATTTTCTGCAAATCAGGCGCTATTAGCTGCTAGAGCAGGAGCAACATATGTTTCTCCATTCTTAGGTAGACTTGATGACATTTCAACTCCTGGAATTGATTTAATTCGTACAATCTCAGAAATTTTCGAAATCTATAACCTACCAACTGAGATTATTGCTGCAAGTGTAAGAAATCCAGTTCATATTACAGATTGTGCATTAGCGGGTGCACATATTGCAACAGTCCCATATAGCGTTATTGTTCAATGTACGAAACATCCATTAACTGATGCTGGTATTGAGAAGTTTAAAGCAGATTACAAAGCTGTATTCGGAGAGTAATTCTTTATTGGACTAAGCATAGTATTATGAAACATAATCTCCCATGTAAGAGTAAAATTTGCTCTTGCATGGGGATTTATATCAATTCAATAAACATCAGATTTTATTGTTTATTATTTTATTGGGACCAAACTAATGTTCCAGTAATTAAGTTAACAGTACTAAGGAACACTTATATCAGAAGTTCAAAATTAAACTTCCGATAAGTTGATTATTAGAAATGTATTTAGGAGGATATCACATGAATAACATTGACACAATGTCCATTAATGCGATCCGTGTATTAGCTGCGGATGCTGTACAGAAAGCTAAATCAGGTCATCCGGGATTACCACTTGGATGTGCAGCCATCGCTTATGATATATGGGCAAATGAAATGAAGCATAATCCAGCAAACCCTGATTGGGCGAATCGAGATCGTTTCATATTATCTGGTGGACATGGATCTACGTTATTGTATTCCTTGTTACATTTATTTGGATATGGTTTAACCAAAGAAGATATGATGCAATTCCGTCAGTTAGACTCCCTTACTCCTGGACACCCAGAGTATCGTCATACAAAGGGCGTAGAAGCTACAACAGGACCTCTTGGTGCAGGTATGGCAATGGCAGTTGGTATGGCAATGGCAGAGGAGCATTTAGCAGCAAAGTTTAATAAAGAAAATTATCCTGTAGTCGACCATTATACTTATGTACTTGGTGGGGATGGCTGTATGATGGAAGGTATCTCTTATGAGGCATTTTCTTTAGCAGGTACGTTAGGTCTTTCAAAATTAATCGTTTTCTATGATTCTAATAAGATTTCTATCGAAGGCGATACCGATATAGCATTCACTGAAGATGTTTTAAAACGTTTTGAGGCATTTCACTTCCAGACTATCGTAGTGGAAGATGGTAACAACATTGAAGAAATCTCTAATGCGGTAAAAGCAGCGAAGGCTGATACAACAAGACCAAGTTTAATCCTATGTAAAACTCAGATTGGTTATGGCTGTCCTGCAAAACAGGGTAAGGCAAGTGCTCATGGAGAACCTCTTGGTGATGACAATGTCTTAGCATTAAAAGAGAATATTGGTTGGCCATCCAAAGAACCTTTCTTTGTACCAGAAGAAGTATATTCTCACTATAAGGAAATTGCAGCAAAAAAGGCAGAGGATGAAACTGCTTGGAATAAGATGTTTGAAGAATACCTTGCTGCTTATCCAGAGATGAAAGAAGCTTGGGAGAAGGAATTTAATCTTGATATAGCAAAAGAATTACTTGATAATGAAGAATTCTGGTCATTTGAGGACAAACCAGAAGCAACTAGAAATTTATCTGGTGTTGTTCTAAATAAATTAAAGAATTATGTACCAAGCTTAATTGGTGGTGCAGCAGACTTAGCTCCTTCAACAAAAACTTATTTAAAAGAAGAAGGGGATTTCTCCAAAGACAACAGACTTGGAAGAAACCTTCACTTTGGTGTAAGAGAGCTAGCTATGGCAGCCATCGGAAATGGTATGGTATTACATGGTCTACGTGCTTATGTATCTACCTTCTTTGTATTTAGTGACTATATGAAACCAATGGCAAGATTATCATCACTTATGAGAATACCAACAACTTTTGTTTGGACTCATGACAGTATTGGTGTTGGAGAAGATGGCCCAACTCATGAGCCAATTGAGCAGCTTGCGATGTACCGAGCAATGCCAAACTTTCATGTATTCCGTCCAGCAGATGCGACAGAGACAATTGCGGCATGGTATAGCGCAGTAACATCAAAAGAAACTCCAACAGCTCTTGTATTAACAAGACAGAACCTCCCACAGTTAGCTGGTTCTTCAAAAGAGGCCTTAAAGGGTGCTTATGTATTAGAAGACTCAAATAAGGAAATCCCAGATGCCATTATTATTGCAACTGGTTCTGAAGTTGAACTTGCGGTAGCTGCAAAAGCAGAGTTATTAAAAGAAGGTGTTGATGTACGTGTTGTTAGTATGCCATGTATGGACATCTTCGAGGAGCAGAGCAAGGAGTATAAAGAAAGCGTTCTTCCAAGTGCAGTACGTAAGAGAGTAGCAGTGGAAGCACTGATCGGATATGGCTGGGAGAGATATGTTGGCTTAGATGGTGCGATTGTTTCTATGAACGGATTTGGTGCATCAGCTCCTGCTGCAACCTTATTTAAGAAGTTCGGCTTTACTACAGAGAATGTTGTGGCAGCAGTGAAATCGGTATTATAAGATATTTTGTATTCTTTAAAAGATAAATATCCTTGGAAGAAATGATTTATTTCTTTATGTAAGGGAGTTTGATATAGTTAAGATAAAGGTAAAGAGAAGGGGCTGTGAAAAAAGCACCTAACTAGAAAAGAGGATTTTTAATTCACGTTAGTGAGTTAAAAATCCTCTTTTTGTGGTAAAATTTATCTGCAATGAAAAATCAAACCACAACTTATTCTAAATCAAAACAAGGCATTTTGCCAATGTTTATTTCAGATTTTCTTGATATTTGTGATCCGGTTTTGACATTTGACGAATTCATGGAGGGAATTGACTTAGCTAAGTATCTGAGAAACATACCAGAACATGAAACTGGGCGCATCAGATATAATCCCGTCAACATGCTGAAAACGGTGCTTTTTGGATTTATGACCCAGGGCTACATGTCACTAAGAGAACTGGAAGATAACTGCAGAGTAAATATCAGATTCATGTATTTAATTGATAACGAAAGACCTTCCTACAGGACTTTTTCCTATTTCATCAATGATGTTTTAGGTGACTCCATTGAAGATATTTTCAACGATATCAATAAAAAGATTTTTGAACAGGAAAATGTAGACCTCAACCACCTTTACATAGACGGTTCAAAATTTGAAGCAAATGCGAATAAGTACAGCTGGGTATGGAAAAAAGCTACTGAGAAATCCAGATACCGACTGTTTGAAAAGATAACTGCCCTTTTTCATGAAATCAATACAGACCTTGAATGGTCAGGGCTTAAAATAGAAGCAAACGTAGAGTATGCACCTGAACAGCTACGTGAAATAGCTGATCAGTATGCCAAGGTTTGGAACGTTGATAGATCCGATTTTGTTTATGGAAAGGGACATCGAAAAACCTGTCAGCAGAGGCAGTATGAGAAGCTTTTAGAGTATGCCTCAAAGCTGGAGGAATACATAGAAAAGGTGAATATCTGTGGCCCTGCACGTAACAGTTATTCCAAAACAGATCATTCCGCCACATTTATGAGGATAAAAACGGATTACATGGGAAATGATCAGTTACTTCCGGCATACAATGTACAGGTTGGGGTAGCTGATGAATATATAGCAGTTGTTGACGTTAACCAGTATCGTTCAGACATGGACTGTTTTGTACCACTCATGGAGCAATTCAAAAAGACATATGGATTTTACCCGAAATATCCAACTGCGGATGCCGGATATGGTTCATATAATAACTATATTTACTGTGAACAGCATGATATGGAAAAATACATGAAATTCACTATGTTCAAGAAGGAAACCGAAGATAAAAAATACCATAATGATCCGTTCAGAGCTGTCAATTTCAGATTTAATTCGGAAGGATACATGATATGTCCAAATGAAAAGAGATTTATTTTTTCTCACCGAAGAGCAGTACGTGGAAATGAATACGGACGTCAGGAAGAAATCTATGTCTGCGAAGACTGCAGCAACTGTCCATATACAGCTCAATGCAAGAAAACAGAGAATAATCGTACTATAAGAATCAATCAAGAACTGACAGCGATGCATCAGGAAGTGATTGAAAATCTTGAAAGTATACATGGTGCACTTTTAAGAATGAATCGATCCATTCAAGCAGAAGGAACATTTGGAATCATGAAAAATGATCGAAACTATAAAAGAATTGTCAGAAGAGGAATCAATTCTGTACGATTAGAGATTTTTTTAGTTTCTATCGGACAAAATCTATATAAATATCATAATAAAAAGATGCGACTTCAAAAATCAGCATAAAATCCAAAATGCTGATTCTATGGGGTAGGGGGATTTATGCTCTTTTTTAGAGTGTTGATTTAGATTAAAAACAACTAGAGACGTCGGTTAAACCGACGTCTCTGTGTTAGGGGCTTTTTTCACAGCCCCTTCTTTTTGTTTTTGTATAATGTTTGTTTTTGTATAATGTTTGATTTTGTAGATAATGTTTGATTTTGCAGATAATGTTTGATTTTGCAGATAATGTTTGATTTTGTAGATAATGTTTAGTTTTTTAGAGTTATGTATAGATCTGTGTTAAGTTCTGTAGTTTGATTGTTTTCTATTATTCTATATTACTAGGGTTAGAGTTTTTTACTTATTCCTTATATAGTTCATATTTCTGAACATGATAAATACCCTATGTAATACCATTGAACTTTGATCTACGATATTAAATTGCAGGTTTTGATTTAATTTAGTATATTTTAATGCAAATCTAATTAACTTATCTATTGAAATAACCTTACAGAATCGCTAAAATTAGGATATATACTTGATTTTAAATGCGTGTTCTAAGATCGGATTGACGGAGCATGGAAAGCACCATTATGGAAAGCTTAATAACATTATGGAAAGTTATATGACTAATTTTGAGGTTGTTATTGGTTAAAGTAAAATTAATTGGAATAGAGAAGGAGAAAAGGTATGGCAAAGATATTGATTGTTGAGGATGAAGCTAAGATTGCTAGATTCGTAGAACTTGAACTAAAGTATGAGGGGTATACGGTTGATATTGCAAATGATGGAAGATCAGGACTTGAAAAGGCATTAAAGCCAGATGTTGATTTAGTATTGCTAGATATCATGCTCCCAGGGCTAAGTGGTATTGAGGTTTGTAGGAGAATACGTATGGAATCCCAGGTACCTATTATCATGTTAACTGCTAAAGATGACGTTACGGATAAAGTAGCTGGCCTTGATATGGGAGCGGATGATTATATGACAAAACCGTTTGCAATTGAAGAGTTATTAGCGAGAATTCGTGTGGCACTCAGTAGACATAGTAAAGGTGCTACAGAAGCAAAACAGGATGTTTTAATTCATGGAGAGCTTAGATTAAATCTGGCAAGTCATAGTGCATATTTTGGTGAGGAAGAATTATCCCTTACAAAGAAAGAATATGAATTGCTAGAGTATTTAATGAGAAATAAAAACATAGCGCTAACAAGAGAACAATTACTCAATAATGTATGGGATTACGAATATTTTGGTGATACCAATGTAGTAGATGTTTATATTCGTTATCTCAGACAAAAAATTGACGATAAGTACGGGGTTCATTTAATCAGTACAGTTCGAGGGGTGGGATATATAATTCGAGATGAAAAATAAAGCTGTTGAAAAGTTACGTAACATATTAAAAAAAATTGTGCTACCATACCGTGAAAAAAAAGAAGCAATCTTCGGTGGAATTCGTCTCTCTATTACCAATCGAATTGCTATGAATTATATGAAGCTTTTAATTATTAATGGCGTTCTATTTTTCTTTATATTTTCTATTCTCTATCTAAACATAGAAAAAGGAAGATATGAGGACCTAGCAGAAGAGATTGTTGTTAATTTGGAGAATGATGGGGGCGTTTTTGGAACTGAAGTAAATCCCTATTCAAAATTAGGTGTTAACATGATTTTATATGAAGCCGATACAGAGCGAGAGGTATACAATGATGTTACTTATGATACAAAAAATTATAGTCGTATTTTTAAATCGATTCATTTTACAAAATCAAGTGATACCCATCGTCTTGTTCTAGATGATGAAATAGAATTTGTTCAGGGTGGAACGCTATACCGAGCCCGGTTTTTTTATAATATGACAAAAGACTATAATCGTATGTGGTCTTTAGTATGGAATATGTTAATTTTATATGCTTTCATTGTATTCTTTATTATGAAAGAGGGAAAGAAGGATAATGTTAAACTTCTTGAGCCAATTCAATCTATGTCTGCGACAGTAAATCGTTTGACTGTGAATAACCTTCATAGCGAGCGTTTAAATGTGGCTGGAACGAAGAATGAGTTAAAGGACTTAGCGATTGTTTTTAATAATATGTTGGATCGATTAGAGACATCCTATGAGAGTCAAAAGCAATTTGTTTCGGATGCATCACATGAGCTTCGAACACCGATTGCGGTTATTCAAGGATATATTAATATGCTTGATCGATGGGGATCAAAAGATCAAGAAATATTAGAGGAATCGATTGAAGCGATTAAAAATGAAGCAAAAGCCATGCAGGATCTGGTGGAAAAACTTTTATTCCTTTCCAGGCATGATAAGAAAACGCTAAAATTAGAAAAAAAGATGTTCAATATGAAACCAATCGTAGAGGAAATGGTAAAAGAAACAAAGCTTGTTTCAGCAAATCGAATCATCGAAGCACCTTATCTGGAGGATGTTGATGTATATGGTGATAGGCAGGCTCTAAAACAGGCAATAAGAGTTTTTATTGATAATGCTGTTAAATATACTAGTGATGGAGATACCATCCGTATTTACTGCCGCAACATTCGAGGTGACTGTATGATTGGTGTTGAGGATACCGGAATTGGTATGACAAGAAAAGATATGGACAGCATCTTTAACCGATTTTATCGTTCTGATCATGTCCGTGATCGAAAAATAGAAGGTCATGGATTAGGTTTATCAATTGCAAAGCTAATTATAATGGCGCATACAGGAAGAATTAAAGTCCGTTCTCAGTATACAAGAGGAACAAGTTTTATTGTAACGATTCCAAGAATACGATATGATAATTAAAGGGAAGGACAGTAACTAGTTATACACTTACTGTCCTTTTTTTGTGAATAAAAGTCTGAAATTTTGCTTGAAGTGTGGATAAGTATATTCTACATTCGATATTTAACGATGAATAAGATAAAAAGATTAATTAAGATGAAAAAGTTAAATAAGGTATTGAATTTCTTACCCCATAAAAAATGTCAGAAATGGCTACAATATAAATACTTAATAGGACTTTTAGAGTGTCTTTTGATATGAAATAAATGAAAAAGGTGCTAAGTCCAATACAAGCTCTATTTAAAGCTGATATCATCCGTTAACACCTTTATAACGATAGATAGTTACACACTAAATACCAAATACCATATACCAGTAAGCTGTCTACTTGTCATAAAGTAAAGTTACTTTCTGTATTCATATTTTTTCATCTTGTGAAAAGTAAGGATTTAGTGGTATAACCTATCGTTTGCTCAAATTCTACACATAGTTTAATTCTGCTATGGAAGTAAGGAAGTCATCACAGTTTATTGTAAAGTCACAGGTGTTCTAACTTCCTTATGAAATCTATGCTATATTTTTAAACTGAGCCATATATAAGTTGTAGTAAGCTCCCTTCTTTTCAAGAAGCTCTGCGGCAGAACCAGATTCAATAATGCCACCATTATCGATAACAAAGATTCGATCTGCCTTCTGTATGGTAGAGAGACGATGGGCAATAACAAAGGAGGTACGTCCTTTGAGTAAAGCTTCAATTCCCTTTTGTACAAGAAGCTCTGTATGAGTATCAATACTAGAGGTAGCTTCATCTAGGATTAAGATCTTAGGTTTTGATACCATGGTACGGGCAAACGCTAATAACTGCTTTTGTCCAATGGATAATCCGGCACCACGTTCTTTTAATTCTGTATCGTAACCTTTCTCCATTTTCATAATGAATTCATGAGCATTTACTGCCTTGGCAGCAGTAATAATTTCTTCTTCGGTAGCGTCAAGTTTACCATAACTAATATTCTCCCTGACTGTACCAGTGAATAAGAAATTATCTTGAGTCATGACGCCCATTTGCTCACGTAAGCTTTCAATAGATACCTTTGTTAGGTCGTAGCCATCAATTGTGATAGTTCCTTCCTGAATATCATAGAATCTGCTAATTAGGTTAATAATTGTTGTTTTACCAGCTCCAGTTGGACCAACCAACGCTATCGTTTCGCCAGGCTTAACATGGAAGCTGACATCACGAAGGACATTGGTATCCTCATCATAAGAAAAGGAGACATGCTTAAATTCCACCTCGCCCTGAATATTAGGGAGGGTATAAACATCTTTCGCATCACTAACATCTGGTTTTGTATCAAGAATCTCAAAGATACGTTCTGCACCGGTAATATTCGTTATTAACTGATTATAAAAGTTACTTAAGTTTAGAAGTGGATGCCAAAACATAGAGATATAAGAACCAAAAGCTACAATTGTACCGACATTTACGCTCGGATCCTTACCTATAAGGTTGACACCAACCAGAAAAAGAAATAGGGAGGCGAGTGCCCAGCAGATATCAACGATTGGGCCAAAGGCATCTGCAAATAGTACTGCTGACATAAAAGAATCACGATGTTCTTTTAATAATTCATCAAACTCTTCTTCTGTTTCATTTTCTGCACCAAAACTCTGTATAATACGCATTCCGGATACATCTTCATGAATGAAGGCATTGACATTGGAACTTTTTTTCTTATGAATCTGCCAACGTTTGTGTGCTCTTGTCTGAACAAACCATACGCCAAATGCCATTAGTGGGAAACTACAAAGGGAAGCAAGTGCTAGTTTATAGTTTTTCACAAACATAATAACAACAACAGAACATATGGTAATAAAATCAGGAATTAAAGTGGTTACACTATTACTGAGTACATCTTTCAGTGAATTAACATCACCCATAATACGAGCAAGAATCTTACCGGTTGGTCTTGAGTCAAAGAATTTAAAACTCAAGGTCTGTATATGAGTGTAAAGTTCCTGACGTATTGTAACGAGTACACTATTAGATAATCTAGACATAATGAACATTCGAAGCTTTACTAACAGTACTAAGGTTATATTTAGCACGAGTGCAAAGATTCCTAGTTTCAGTAATCCATTGACATTACCACGCTTGATATAGTTATCAATTGCTGTCTCTATAATTAAAGGATTGACCAAAGAAATGCTAATTGTACCACACATAATCAGTAGTACTACGGCGATTGATTTCTTGTAAGCAAGCAGATAGCGATATAATCTTAGCAGGGTATTTTTTTTCGAGGTTACGTGAAGACTTTCATCTTCTTTAATAGCGTTCACAGCCATAGTTTCACGTCCTTTCGCTATGGGAATTCTATTCATGACAAGGAAAAGTTCGCCTAGCGTACTTTTTCTTGTTTCAGCAGTATCACATCTGTCACAGATGTGATATGCAATGGAAGTTAAATTAATAGTTACATGCGATTACCTCTTTGGAGGCTTCTAAATAATCGCCATACTGTGCCATATAGGTTTCATAATAGAGTCCTTTTTTCTGTAAAAGGCTGTTATGAGTTCCTCGTTCTGCAATTGTTCCATTTTCTAAGAAAATGATTTCATCTGCATTACGAACAGCACTGATTCTGTGAGCGATGATAATCTTTGTAGTTCCATTTAAGGAATTTAATGTTTCTTGTATCTGATGTTCTGTTTCCATATCAAGAGCAGAAGTAGAGTCATCTAGAACTAAGATAGGAGCTTTTTTTGCAATAGCTCTACCGATACTGATACGCTGCTTTTGACCTCCAGACAATCCAACTCCACGCTCTCCAATAATAGTTTCGTATTGTTCCTCCATTTGCTCAATAAAATCGGAGGCCTGAGCACGTTTTAGTGCATGAATGATTTCATCTTCTTCAATGGATGATTTCTTTCCAAGCTTAACGTTTTCATTAATGGTATCTGAGAAAAGGAATACATCTTGCATTACTAAAGAAACGCTTTTTCTTAGCTGAGTAAGATTTAGTTCTTTAATATTCACTCCATCTAACAGTACTTCTCCTTGTTTTACATCATAAAATCTCTGGATCAGATTAATTATGGAGGTCTTACCAGCACCAGTTGCGCCCATTATACCAATTGTCTTACCTGCAGGTAAGTGAAAATTGATATTATGAAGAATCTCTTTCCCATCGATTTCAAAATCTACATTACGAAATTCGATATTCCCAGTTACCTCTTCAAGAATAACAGGATTTTCTGGATTTTTTATAGTAGGTGTTTCTGCAAAAATCTTTTTAATCTTCTTATTTGAAGCGACAGCAGATGCAGCAGCGTTTGTTAACCATCCAATCATCTCCATCGGCCAGGTAATATTATTGCTATACTCAACAAAAGCAGCAAGTACACCTAGGGTGATTTCACCTTGAATGGTTAAGTAGCCTCCATAGATAATAGTGATTAATGGAAGTGCTCTGGTGATCAGCTGAAATAATGGCTGATAACGAATGAGAACTTTGGATTGGCTCATATTCAAGTCGTAATAGCGTTTGTTGTGAGATAAAAATTTCTGAATTTCAAATTTTTCACGAGCAAAAGCTTTTACTGTTCGAACACCAGCAAGATTTTCTTGTGCGATGGTATTAAGAGTTGCATTTTGTTCGCTGATTTCTTCATATATTCCACCCAGCTTTCTCTCTAATAGAAATGCTAAGAGTGCTACCAGTGGCATTGCGATAACTGGAATTAAGAATAATTTTTTATTCAGATGGAACATGCAATATAAGATGATACTGGTATGAATGGTTACCTCTATTAGTAACATACTGACGTAGTTAAAGGCATCCCAGATACGATCAACATCATCTTTTACACGGGACATAAGCTCTCCAGTGTTATTTTTATCAAAAAAATCTACGGATAGTGTTTGTATATGGCGAAACAACTTGCTTCTTAAATCAGCAGATATTTTGGAGCTTACGGAATCAAAGTTATATTCTTTTAAGTATCCAAAGATACAACGACCTGCTCCGATAAGAAAAACAACAAGCAGCAGTGGAGCAAGTTGGTCTCGTTTCCCTTTTTCAATGACATCATCAACAATACGCATAGTAACCTGTGGATTCAGCATATCTAAACCAACGGTTATGAAAATGCAAGTGATGGCAAAGGCATAACGATACCAGTATTTTTTTAAATAGTGCGAGATTTTCATAAGGTGTCTCTCCTCCTTACACACCTATCTAGGTATTTGATTACAATTTGGGTAAAGAAAGGACTAGTTTTATTTCTGTCATGGGTGCTGATCCGAGACAGAAATGTGACTTGCACACGACAAAGGATATGGTTTCTCACAGGTGAAACCATGAAAAGACAAAAAAAAGCCGTGGCAAGATACCACGGCATTCATTCTAAGATATAATAATACTATAGACGTATACCGGAGGCAGTCCTGCATGAATTAATTGTGTTATTTAACATTCCAAAATTATTGATCTTCTTACTCATGAATTCTTACCTCACTTTCTTTATTATTTCCATAGATTGAGTAGATCTACAGATGTAATTATGGTTACTTTTGAATTATATTCCAGTATTGTGGCTATGTCAACCCTAAAATTTATAATTTTTTAATTTTTATGTAAAAAATTATAAACTATCCTTAATTTCCTACGAGTGAATAACTTCTGGATTCTGCTGTATTTCTTTTCATTTCTTAGACCTATACGATAAGGAAATGTAACAGTTAGATAATAAATACTTATGACATTGTAACTAAGATTAACAAAATATTAAAGATACATTAAGACTTAAAAACTTCAAAAATTGTTCATAATTTTATGCTATAATGAAGATAATGCAGGAGAAAAAAGACAGTTAATAATTGAAAATTAAGTATACAAATTAGAAAAAAAGCCATAAGGATACATAGTGTAATATTATGTAAAGGAAAAGGTGACAAATATGGAATTACCGATGTTTTATGATCAAACAGAGGAATGGAATCGAGCCCTTTTATTATATGATGCGGCTCTTAAGGAAGTAAATACAAAGTTAGAAATTCTAAATAATGAGTTTAAGTTGGCACATCAATACAACCCAATCGAACATATTACTTCAAGAATAAAAACTCCACAAAGTATTGCTAAAAAAATTCGCCACAACAATATGGAGCTTACAGTTGAGAATATAGTCAAATACATTAATGATGTTGCCGGTATACGTATTATTTGTTCTTTTACTTCCGATATTTATCGAATCGCTGATTTGATTCGTAAACAAAGTGATGTAAAAGTATTAAAAATCAAGGATTATATTACAAATCCTAAGCCGAACGGATATACGAGTTACCATATGATTGTAACAGTGCCGATATTTTTATCACAGGAAATGATCGAAACTAAGGTTGAGATCCAGATCCGAACAATTGCGATGGATTTTTGGGCGAGTTTAGAACACAAGATGTACTATAAATTTGAAGGAAATGCACCTGCCCATATACGAAGAGAGCTTAAAGAGTGCGCTGATATTGTATCGTTTTTGGATCAGAAGATGTTAGCAATAAATGAAGAAATAAGAACCTATAGTGATGATGCAATGGATCATTATCGTGAAATTGTTTCTGATATGTTCCAAAGTAAAATTAAAGAATCTTACGGAAGCATCGTGGATGACGATAACGATGAGGAAGTAGTGAATGATAAAAATATTCCGGAAAAAGTAAAAGGAATTGAGCAAAAGGAGCTTATCATTGACCATGATATGAATGTAGACAGTGAGATGGTAAGTGCAATACAAGAAAAAGCGTTAAAGGCGAAGGCAAGTGATAAGGTACCTTTCTCCTTATTTGGAAGTAATAAGCGTAAAAAACAAGAGATGAAGGTAAATGTCTTATAACATCAAACATAACATCAGACAATACCAACTAGAATATTCTACTGAGAATATTAATATCGATATAAAACTACACGACAAAAAAACGGGTACAAACGAAGTTGTTCCAAGGAAAGCATGTTAGCTTCTCCAAGGTATTTCGTTTGTACCCATTTTTTATAGATGATTCCAGAGTATGTTAACTATAGAATCGTGCATGGAAAGCTAGTACCCATTATTCTATCTAGAACTTAAAATTTTTTAATAGGTCACCTAAGCCTGTGGTTGCTTGTTCTCCTGTACTATATTCTATTGGTGCGTTAGCTGCGTCGTCGAGAACTTCTTCCTCCTCAGAGACCGCTTTTATACTTAGACTGATTTTACCGTCTTTTACATCCAAGACTTTAACGTTTACCTCTTGACCTTCTTTTAATACCTCAGCAGGTGATTTAAGATGTTTTCCGCATATTTGAGAGATATGGACAAGTCCAGAAAGACCTTCTCCAATTGAAACAAAGGCACCAAATGGCATAAGCTTTTCAACAATACCAGTTGTTACAATACCTTTTTGTACTTGGGATATTTTATGAGCTTTTACTTTAGCTTCTTCCTCTCTTAACACTTCTTTTGCAGATAAAATTAGTTTATTTGCTGCTTTGTCTGCTGTTACTACGATTACTCTTAATTCTCTTCCAACAAAGGTTGAGACATCCTCTACATAAGAAAGGCTTAACATTGAGGCAGGAATAAATGCACGAATACCTTCTAAATAGGTTACAACGCCGCTATTTACAGCATTTGCTACTTTTACTGTAACAACAGTACGTTCTTCCATCATAGTTTTTAACTTATCCCAAGATAATAGATCATCTGCCTTCTTCTTTGATAGAAGTACATTGCCTTCCTTATCCTCTGATAACACCATAACAGTAATCTCTTCTCCGATGTTAACATCTGCTTTAATTGAAAATCGAGGATCATTACTTAATTCTTCTAGCTTAATGATACCCTCAGAGCAATACGCTAAGTCTACAATAACTTCGGTATCAGAGATACCAATTACAGTACCTTTCACAAGATCACCCTCTATTAAACGCTTTAAGGAATGATCAAGTTCCGTTTTAAAATCATCCATGGTTAAATTAGTTTCGTCCATTTTTTTCACCTCATTTATTTTGTGTAGTTTGGTCCTATCTTGTATCTAAAATACTTAAAAAATATGACAAACTCGATATTTTTAGTATAGCATGGTTGTTTCAAAGAAACAATGACTTACTTGATTATTGCAAAATGGTGTATTAAGATGTTGGAAGGAAATTATGAAATAAGAATAGAAATGAGGGAAACTATGAATGCATTTGTAAGTGATATAAAGAAATTTTTAGGAAATGGAAAGGATAATGAGGAAGGAAAATCTCTAGAGAGGTTTTTAATGGAATATGATCCTAATCGATATCAAAATCCATCTGTGACAGCAGATATTTTGGTTTTCCAAAAGAGGAAAGAAATTCATGACCTAGAAAATGGACTAAAGCTTCTCTTAATTCAAAGAAAAAACCATCCTTGTATTGGATGGTGGGCCCTACCAGGAGGATTTGTTGAAATTCATGAAGATATAGATAAGGCAGCGGCAAGAGAGCTTCTTGAAGAGACAGGACTAAGTGATATTCCTATGGAACAAATCTATACCTTTGGGAAACAGGATAGAGATCCAAGGACTAGAATAGTAACAGTTGCGTATCTAGCACTACTAGAATCTGACCAAAAAGTTATCGCTGGAGATGATGCGGCAGAAGCAGAATGGTTTTTCGTTAAGATTGATAAGGTAATAGAAGAGATTATGAAAGAAGATGGTATTGCATCAAAGAATAAAAGAAAAAGAGTTCGTTATCACATTGAGGTAATCTGCGAGAAAAATCATGATAGAAAGGCAGAGGCTATAGTAGATTACTTTACTAATGTTGATACACTTTTGTTACAAGAGGATTATAAAGTAATTGAGAGTAATGGAATTGCATTTGATCATCCTGCATTTATTGTAAGAGCATATCAGTTACTAAAAAACAGATTGTAATAGTAGAAAAAGAGAAGAAAATCTGCCAAAGTCATGGTATAAAACTGATTAATATTGTTGATACTAAAATTGCATAAAGCCTTATTTTTCATGCATCTGAAATAATATCTAAATAACAATTCCATAACAAAATATTGACATTTTGGAATTAGAGGACTATGATAACACACGGTTTTTATTTTAAATTTTGCAGTAATCATATGACAAAAGTAGGAGGTACATATGCAATTATTAGTTTTAATTCTAAAGAAGTATGAGTTTATGGATGAACTGCTAAAGCACCTGGCTAAGTCAGGAGTAAAAGGAGCTACTATTCTAGATGGAACCGGTATGGCAGAAGCTCTTGTAAATATGGAGGACTTGCCGATGTTTGGAGTTCTTAGGCGTATGCTTTCTGAGGAAGAAAAAGAAGTGAGTAAGGTTATGTTAATTGTTCTAAAGGATGAACAGGTTATTAAGGCTAGAACCGTGATCAAAGATGTGATTGGGGATTTGAAAGAGCCAAATACAGGGATTATGTTCTCAATCCCGATTACTTACGTAGAAGGGCTTGGTGATTAATTGTGATTCGAGTTTATTTATACCTTGCGCTTGCATTATTCTTAGCCCTTATTGCAGGGAAAATCGTAAAACAGATTAAAATGCCAAATGTAACTGGCTATCTTATTATGGGTCTTTTGGTTGGCCCGTACTGTCTTAATTTAATTCCTTTGGATATGATTGAGACATTCTCTTTTATTCCTGAAGTGGCATTAGGCTTTATAGCATTTTCCATTGGCGCTGAGTTTAAATTATCTTATTTAAAGAAGGTTGGAAAATCACCAGTTATTATTGCTTTTTTAGAAGCAATTATGGCTGTTTTATTTGTAGATGTTATCTTAATTGTAACCGGACATGATATACCATTTAGTTTAGTCTTAGGGGCAATTGCTGCAGCTACAGCTCCGGCAGCTACCTTAATGGTTGTTAAGCAGTACAAGGCGAAGGGCCCAGTGACAGAAACCTTATTGCCAGTTGTTGCTATTGATGACGCAGCTGCTTTAATGTGTTATGGATTATCCGTTGCAATAGCAAAAGCAATTAGCTCAAATGGTCAAGCATCTATCATTACCACAATATCAAAACCAGTGATTGAGATTCTTGGTGCTTTAGCGATTGGTGCTGTACTAGGATTAATCTTTTCATTTTTAGCTAGGTGGTATACAGGACGTGGTAATCGCTTAGCGATAACATTTGCAATGATTTTCGTTTGCATCGGTGTCTGCGACTTACTTGAGTGGTCTGCTTTACTTGCATGTATGGCAATGAGTGCAGTTTTAGTAAATACAAGTAGAGCAAGCGAAGTAATTTTTAATCAAACGGACCGTATAACACCACCCATCTTTATGTTATTTTTCTTCCTTTCGGGAGCAGAACTAGATATGAGGGTCATTCCAACGGTTGGTGTAATCGGAATTTTATATATTATATTCCGTGTACTTGGTAAAATCTTAGGTGCAGCATTAGGTGCGAAGATAACTCATGCAGCACCGACTGTCCGAAAGTATTTGGGATTTACCTTAATACCTCAAGCAGGTGTAGCGATAGGCTTGGCTACGACATCCATGACAATTGTTCCTGAGTATGGATCTATGATACGGACCGTAATTCTTTGTGGTACTGTAATTTATGAATTGACAGGCCCAATAATTACAAAGATAGCTCTAAAAAAAGCAGGGGAAATTCAGTAAACCACTTCATAAAGAAAGGCATTACCCTGTTTTCCTACTCGGTCAATCGTATTCATATGATATAAGATATTAAGAGCTGTGGAGGCAATCCCTTGGGAAACCCCTGCAGCTTTTTTATAATCTTTTGTAGTAAATTGTTTCGGCAAGTTATCTGGTAAAAGTTTATAATAATCTTCTTTCGTTGCAATCGTTATTTCATCGAATAAAGAGACAGGTATACCATCATTTCTAGTAGAACCTTTTTTCTTATCCTTACTCCATCCATTTAGTAAACGATACTCTTCCACATCGATGAATGTAATATTAAAATGAAGATTCGGATTTTTTAAATAATCCTTAATTCGATACAGTTCAGGGAATATTTGATATTTAACCCCTGTCTTTGGCGATTTTCTTGGCTTCGATACTTCTCCCGTTTCTTCATTTACCCAACATAACCATTTGGTATGGGCAATTGGATAAACGATAGTTACCTCATAGTCAGGAAGGTAAACATCTAGTTTTCTACGTAGAGTATGAAAGTGTCTGGTCTGAATTTCTATAATTTGATTATCCATTAAGATATCAGCCACATAGTTTTTTACCTTTTGCTCATGAAAAGATATGTCTGGACTATAATAATGCTTTAAGACGGCATGGATAGTTTTTTCACTTAAGGTACCAATTCCGTTTCCTTGCAAGTTTTGATCAATTACGAGGGAACAGGAGGTTTGAAATAATTCTTGGTCCATAGTAGGACCTCCTCTCATTATGGTAAATATAGAATACCTTAGATTCTTTCTTGATGCAAGATGAAAGGTTGATTGCTATAGAGATAAAGGGGAATTGTAAACACTCTTTCATTGAATCTGAGCAATTTCCTCTATACAGGTATGAAAATCTAGGGTATAGTATTACATAGAAAAACAATCTTATAGAGTAAA
Source organism: Lachnoclostridium phytofermentans (assembly GCF_000733755.1). Taxonomy (GTDB): domain Bacteria; phylum Bacillota; class Clostridia; order Lachnospirales; family Lachnospiraceae; genus Lachnoclostridium; species Lachnoclostridium phytofermentans_A. The sequence goes on from NZ_JPOF01000003.1 coordinate 1,522,274, forward strand.
TGTAAGATGCGAGGGATACTATGTAATTTAGTGAAATAGATGAAGTAATATGAGGCTTAGAAATCAGTGTGAATCATAGAGATTAGCCCAAAACTTGTGAGTTAGAGTGGGTATATAGATTTGATAAAATTATGGATTGATATAGAAGTAGAGTAAAACCTAGGAATTAGGATAGAGTTATAAAGTAGAAAGAATTCTATGAAGCAGAGGAAAGTAGGAATTAGCATGAAATAGTAAATTAGAGTAAAACCTAGGAATCAGAATACACCTTTCAATTTTTTAAAATAGTATTGATGTATTATGAAGTAGGTACATTATAGTTAATATAAGATTACAGGAGGATTACAATGAGAGAAAAAGAGATTGCAGGAGAATTACTATCCTATATTAAAAAATCAACATCACCTTATCACGCTGTTTTAGAAGGAATTACTATGCTTGAGGAAGCAGGCTTTACAGAGCTTGATTTTAGAAAGAGTTTTAGTTTACAGCCAGGCGGAAAATATTATACAAAACCGTTTGGAACTACATTATTTGCGTTTACTATTGGTAATCAGGTCTCTTCATCACAGCAGTTTCGCTTAGCTTCTGCACATACGGACCATCCATGCCTTCATGTAAAACCAACCGCAGAGTTAACGAGTAAGGGATATTTAAGAGTAAATACTGAAATTTATGGTGGACCGATTTTAAATACTTGGCTTGATCGACCACTTTCCGTTGCGGGTAGAGTTGCATTAAAGAGTGAGAATCCATTCGCTCCTAATACTAAGGTAATTAACGTTGATAAACCTTTCTTAACAATCCCAAACCTTGCAATTCATATGAATAAAGAGGTAAATAAGGGTGTAGAGTTAATGAAGCAGACGGATATGCTTCCATTGATGGGTGTATTAAATGAAACATTAAACGAGAAATCTTATTTTATTGAATTTCTAGCAAAAGAGCTTCAAGTTAAGGTTAGTGATATTCTAGATTTTGACCTTTATGTATATTGTGCAGAAGACGGTTTGTTGCTTGGTATGAACGAAGAGTTTATTCAGAGCCCAAGACTGGATAATTTAACATCCTGCCATGCATTACTTAGAGGAATTATTGATGGAGATCGTGAAGATGGTATCAACATTATCGGCTTATTTGACAATGAAGAAATCGGAAGTGAAACAAAGCAAGGAGCAGATTCTGCATTGTTCTCTATGTTCCTTGAGAAGATTTATCAAGCATTAGGTTATGATAGAGCGGAATTAAATGATTCGATCTTAAGTAGCTTTCTAATCTCTATGGATGTGGCTCATGCTCTTCATCCAAGTAAGACAGAGAAATATGATCCAGTAAATTATGCATTAATGAATGATGGAGTAGTATTTAAGATCAGCGGAAACCAACGTTATACGTTTGATACCGAAGCGATTGCATCTATGGTTATGTTATGTGATAAATACAACATTCCTTATAAGAAATTTGTAAATCATTCCGATGTGATCGGTGGCGGAACGATGGGACCAATTATCTCTTCTTGGTTACCAATGAAAACTGTAGATATTGGTATTCCAATGCTTGCAATGCACTCAGCGAGAGAGCTGATGGGCACGAAAGATCAGATGGCATTAGTGGATCTTGCAACTGCTTTTTTTACGGAATAAATGACAGCATTTCATTTTAGTTTTTATAATATTTGCTCTTATATATTCACACTATGTGAAAAGTTACAAAAGGAAGGTTTAAATAAAAGACTTTCTTGACATATTTCACAAAGTTTGTTATAATGCATTTGGTCGGTATCGAGAAGGTATTGTCCGGAGGATGAAGCATTGGGGAATGTTTAGAGGGCGAAGCTATTTAAGAAATAAGATTGATGAGTCGGTGTATTACGATACAGCATTTATATTTCTCGTATGGGGACGAGAACCGCTGTAAGGAGGAATACAAGTTTCATCAATCTTATTTCTATTTTGAGGATAGATTTTTGGCAAGTCTGGAGTTATACAAGATTAATTTTTGTTAGGCATTGAATCTAAATATTGAAGTAGCAGAAAACTAATTATTGATGTAGGAGAAAATTAAACATTGAAGTAATAGAAATCTATTTATTAACGTAGCAGAAAACACCCTTGACAAAATTAAGCTAGAAATGTATACTTGATGCAAATTCATATAAAAAATGCTGGGAAAAGAAGAGTATATATGGAAAACTGAACAGAGAACCTTGCCGAAAGAAATTTCAGTGCTGAGAGCAGGGAACAGTGGAACATATAGAAGATGGTCTTGGAGCTGCGTGGCTGAGGTTACAAACTTAGGTTACGACGTATTCACACGTTATCGTGAGAGACTGTGTTAGCAGTCGGTAAGATACTAGCTGAAAGGTTAGTATGAATTAAAGTGGTACCACGGGAGATACTCTCGTCTTTAAATAGACGGGGGCTTTTTTTATTTTTAGGAAAAGAAGGCAGGTAAATCCATATTTTATTCATAATGAGTGAGTAAGTGTTCAAGTTCAGTATTATTTACACACGTTAGGCAAATCATAAATGTAAGGAGGAGATGTTATGAGCAAAAAGCCATATTACATCACAACAGCCATTGCATATACTTCAGGCAAGCCACACATTGGAAATACGTATGAAATCGTACTTGCGGATAGTATTGCGAGGTTTAAGAGATTGGAAGGTTATGAGGTATTCTTCCAGACAGGAACCGATGAACATGGTCAAAAGATTGAAGAGAAGGCAGCAGAGGTAGGAATTTCACCAAAAGAATTCGTTGATAAGGTAGCAGGTGGAATCAAAGATATCTGGGATCTTATGAATTCTTCCTATGACAAGTTCATTCGTACTACCGATGAAGATCATGAGAAGCAGGTTCAGAAGATTTTTAAAAAATTATATGACCAGGGTGATATCTACAAAGGTCACTACGAAGGAATGTACTGTACTCCATGTGAGTCCTTCTTTACTTCCTCCCAACTTGTGAATGGAAAATGCCCTGACTGTGGAAGAGAATGTCAGCCAGCAAAAGAAGAGGCTTATTTTCTAAAGCTTAGCAATTATACTCAGAGATTAATAGATCATATCAATACACATCCAGAGTTCATTCAGCCAGAATCCAGAAAAAATGAGATGATGAATAACTTCTTATTGCCTGGATTACAGGATTTATGTGTATCCAGGACCTCATTTAAGTGGGGAATTCCAGTTGATTTTGATCCGAAACATGTAATTTATGTATGGATTGATGCATTAAGCAATTATATCACTGGTATTGGTTATGATTGTGATGGAAATTCAACAGAGCAGTTTAACAAGTTCTGGCCAGCGGATTTACATCTGATTGGTAAGGATATCTTACGTTTTCATACCATTTATTGGCCAATTATGTTAATGGCACTTGATTTACCATTACCAAAGCAGGTATTTGGTCATCCTTGGTTATTACAGACAGATCCAAATGCAAAAGACGGTTCCGGCGTTAAGATGAGTAAATCAAGAGGAAATGTGTTATATGCAGATGAGTTAGTGGAATTCTTCGGTGTAGATGCAGTTCGTTACTTCGTGCTTCATGAGATGCCATTTGACAATGATGGTGTAATTAACTGGGAGCTTATGGTGGAGCGTATGAATTCCGACCTAGCAAATACCTTAGGAAACTTAGTAAATCGTACGATTTCTATGTCAAATAAGTACTTTGAAGGTATTGTTAATAAAACTGATGTGACAGAGCCAGTAGATGCAGAGCTTATTGACGTAGTAACTAAGACAAGAGATAAAGTCATTGCAAAGATGGCAGACCTTCGTGTTGCGGATGCTATTTCTGAGATTTTTACCTTGTTTAAGAGATGTAATAAATATATTGATGAAACAATGCCATGGGCTCTTGCGAAGGACGAAGAGAAGAAGGCTAGACTTGAGAATGTACTATATAACTTGGTTGAGAGCATCTGCATTGGCGCTAATCTTTTAGAGCCATTCTTACCAGAAACTTCAGAGAAGATTTTAACACAGTTAAACGCTAGAAAGAGAAGTATGGAGGAGCTTGCTACCTTCTCACTATATGAAAGCGGTACGAAGGTTACAGAGCAGCCACAGATTTTATTTGCAAGGCTTGATTTAAAGGAAGTTTTAGCAAAAGTGGAAGAAAAACATGCAAGCGAAGCAGAGGAGACAACAAACGTGGAAGAAGTAAAACAAGAAGAAACAGTGATAGAGATTCCAGCAAAGGATGAAATTACCTATGATGATTTTGCAAAACTGCAATTTCAGGTAGGTGAGATTATTGCTTGTGAAGAAGTAAAGAAATCAAAGAAGCTTCTTTGCTCTCAAGTTAAAATTGGAAATCAGGTAAAACAGATTGTATCTGGAATCAAAGCTCACTATACTGCAGAAGAGATGGTTGGTAAAAAGGTTATGGTATTAGTAAACCTAAAACCAGCGACGTTAGCAGGGGTTGTATCCGAAGGCATGTTATTATGTGCAGAGGATGAAAATGGAGTACTTGCATTAATGACACCAGAAAAGCCAATGCCAGCTGGAGCAGAAATCTGCTAAGATAGTATCATTAATATTCCATGTCTTCAAATGAAGTATAGAAATAAATAACGATATAGTTTTTATAGTCATATCAAAGGAAAAGAGGGAACAAAGGCTGCATCCTAGTGCGAAGCACAACAGGAAGACAATCTTTGTTCCCTTTTTGATTTATTGCAAGGTAAAGTTTATAAGGATACATAGCTTACTTATTATTGATAATAAGATTTCATTTAGGCGTGACTGACTAGAAAGATAATAAGTACTAGATCGAATATGGGGTTGAATTCTTTACCTGTTTTAGCAAGAATTTATACCGATGTTGAATTGCATTGACCTGATAGATGCAGCTATCAATTAAGTCTGGATCAACGACATTTTCAAAATTAGAGTAAGCAGATTCTAATTCTTTTTGCGTATTTGCAATTTCTTGTAATAGTTCTTTGTTAAATTCCTCTTGTTTTTTCTTGAATAATCTCATACCATCCACCACCTTTTAAATCAATTTGTTAATAGAAATGAAAACTTTAATTTTTATATTTGTTATATTATAGTCTCACTTTGGAAGCGATATACATGCTTGTATTAATTTTCTTTTATATTAATTATTCTATCTTTTAGTGGACAGAATATACTTACAGTAAATAGGTCAAGTGGTTATATGGATTTTAAAAGAAAGGTGAAAAGGAATATGAAGCAATATATTTCCTATCTGTTATTTGCGCTTGCTGGCATGCTATTTGCATGGTATCTATATCTTAATCATAAAAAATGGATTGGTACCGTTATTGTTCGTGCAATATTATCTATTGTTGTTATTTATCTTATTAATACGGTAGTCCTAAATTTCGGTATAGAGGCCTTAGTAGGAGTTAACTTTGTGAGTATTGGGATAACGGCATTTTTAGGGGTTCCAGGCTTGTTGTTATTATATGGAGCATCTGTCTTTTTCTAAGAGAATTCGGTAGTGGAGATTGTTAGCCCTAGTATAAGAAATGTTATTATTGTGAAGATAATGTTGACATCCCCATATTTTAGCATGTAATATGTAATTAAATGGGAATACATTCTTGATTTACTGTACTTACTCGAGAAAAAAACTGTGTGATATAAATAATGAAGCGATAATGAGTAGGCGAGTTAGTTATTAAATATATGGATTGTGTAAATCAAGTATGGCAATGGTTTTAATCGATATTCCATATGGTATTTGTGCAGATGTAAGTCAAAGCCTTGCTACTACTGTAAAGACGAATATGCATGTTGGTGGAGGAAAACTCTATATTTTATATGATACACAGTTCCATCAATACTTACATATGCATGTTAAAATTATAGGTGATGATACTAATAAAATGAGAAGAGCGAATTCTCTATGTTATCAGATATGGCTTGAGTATTCATATGATCCTCAATATGATTTACCTGTATCCCCATTACAAATTCTTACTGATGTCAAAAATATTCCTCTTAAATAAATTGAATTAATAATGATTAGAAGAGCATAGCTTATTTTTTTAAAAGGAGTGCGGTATGGATTTTTTACCTAAGGTAAATGAATTAATAAAAAAAAGTGATCATATGGAAATTGTAGATTCGGAATCCTATTTCCGAAAAATATACTATGATAATTATAATGAAATTATATTAGAACATACCATTTATAAAGAAGATTTAGATACATCGTATTCGATGTATGAACTCACGTATGATACTCACAGTAATATAGTATGTGAGGAATACATTTATATCTTAAGGGAATTAGAGCGCTCCCACTCATTTACTTATTATCAGTATGAGTATGATGAGCATGGTAATGTCGTTAGCAAATCAACCTTTGACAATAATCATAAGCGTAATCAATTAATAAATTATTACTATGAGAATAATTTATTAGTAAAAAAAGAAATATGGGAGATAAAATTACCACGGACTTTGTTAGATCCTATAACAGATGAATTAGTGTGCTACTATATTCATACCTATCATTACGATGAAGATAGGAAGCTTCTGGAAGAGAAGGTTACGTTTCCAAACGGGGAGGTTTGTTACTATGTTGACTACCATGATAAAACAGCATATCCAGAGGGTAAAATCCTGAATCCTGCAAGGTCAAAGTATGCATGGAAGGTATTATCAATGGATACTTATATTGAAGTCACCGAAAAATATTATACCCCTGAGGTATTAAAAGAAATTGTAGAGTACGTCCGAGCAACGTATGAAAGTAAATTGGTTATACTTTGGGTTAGGGGAATTTGGGAAGAACGTTATATTATTTCAATCAATGAATTAGATCAAGAATATAGAAAAAACTTTGGTATTAGTGTTCACTATACCTATTAATTATTTTGTTGAATAAAGAGCTGCTCTTGAATATCTGAAATATTAAGATATGGGAGCAGCATTTTGTTGGCAGGCACACTTATACTAGTGGATAACTTTTTAATATTGTGGATATTGTATAAAATATTTTTCTTCTCTGTGCATACCGATGAAAATACGAATAAGCCAAGTAAAAGAGTTGACGGATTACAAATTAAGGAATATGATAAACCTATCAAACAAAGCTGTCTATCAAACGTAAAAGAACTCTTGCCTTTGTTCCTTTCGGAAGCCTCAAGCATATAGGGTAAGACATACGGTGTCTAAGAAAAGAAAATCTTAAAGTTCTAGCATCTATCTTGTTTCTAAAAATTTTCATTGATTTAATTCAGGGGGAATATATGAATTTAACTGTTGCCATATTAGATCGCCAGGAGGATTATGCACGTCTTTTGATGGAATTTATGAATCAGCAGGCGGATTACGGTTTTTGTACCGTTGTATTTACGGAGAAAGAGCTATATCGAGGATATGAGAAGGAACATAAGGTAGATATTCTCTTGTATGCAGAAGAATTCCGAGATAGTATGATAACAAATCTATCAAAAGTTAGCTACTGCTTATGTGAAGAGACTACGTTAAGTAATGAATTCATTTTTAAATATCAGTCTGCAAGTAATATTATGAATCTGTTACTTGAGCGCTATCTAGATCTTGGTTACTCTTGGAAGCCAGCAACAAAGCTTTCTGGGAAACAAAAGATAATTGGTGTGTTTTCTCCCTATTATGAGATTAAGCAGTCAGAGCTTGCTATAAGTCTTGCAAAATATTTAGCTACGAAAGAGAAATGTATTTATCTTAACTTGCAGCCCTTTTTTCTATCGGAACTTCTTGGGAATGGGGATTACAATAGTTTAAGTGATATTATTTACTTACTGAAACAGGATGGAGTAAATAAGAGTGTGAAGATAAAGCAATGTTTGGAGAAGGTGGGAGAGTTAGATTGCATTATAGGAACTTATTATTATGCTGAATTATATGAACTAACCTATGATGAAATGATAAAGCTATTGACTGAGCTTAAGGAGAATCTCTTGTATGAAACTATCGTAATAGAATTTTCACTTGGTACTTCCTTGGCACTTGATTTAATGAAAATCTGTGACAGCTTGATACAACTCCAGTTAGTGGGAGGAGTGCAGCAACGTTTTAGTATAACTTTTGAGAATCAATTAAAAAGAACCGGACAGGAGCAATTAATTGAAAAGTTAGTAACGATATCAACCCCATGTGAAGAGCAAGGACAAAAAAATATACGATTAGATAAGCAAAAAGAAGCGGAATATCTACAACTTTTAAAGGCATTTCATTTTTAAGGAAGTCCATTTTTTAAAACATCTTATATCATATTCTTTCAAACATCTTATTATATTCTTTTGAACACCTATTTAATATTTCAAAGATAGCGTCAAGAATTTTGTGTAAACACTTCCTACCAGGTAGACCACTCCTGGGCTAACTTTAATCAAAGAGTTCATTTAGTTCAGCTGACGCCTGAGCAAAACCTTTATGAATTCTTGTGCTGAAACGGTTGTTATAATCACTACAAAAGCTACAGACATAACGCTCCAAGGAATCCTCATTTGGAAACTGTTCTTTGCGTTTGGTTCCTCTTTTGAGATTTTTATTAAAGCCTTCTATCAGATTAGTAGTATAAATGCTTGCTTTAATCTGAGTAGGAAATTCATAAAAAGTAAACAGGCTATCATTATCTTTAAGAACCTTGACTGCCTTTGGATATACAACAGCATACTTTTTCATGAAGGAATCTAAGAACTCTTTCGCTTTTTCAATGGTTTCAGCTTTATACACTGGTTTTAAGTCATCCATCACTTTGGATTTATCCTTTGCACGAACATGTTTCATTACATTTCTAGCAACGTGAGTCCAGCAACTTTGATGCTTTGCTTTTGGGTATACTTCTAAGCAAGCATTTTTAAAACCATTGAGTCCATCTGTAACAAAGAGTAGAACCTGTTCCAAACCACGCTGTTTTAAGGACTGTAGCATTTCTCTGTAATTATCAGCTGTTTCACTTGGGTAAAGAGCATAATCTAAGACTTCTTTCTCTCCCTCATGAGTGATACCAATAAGGATATGCAGAGCTTCCTTGGCAACACTATCACGACGTACACTAAGGTAAGTCGCATCGCCATAGATAATGGCATATTTATCAGAAATAGGACGCTGATGAAAAGCCTCAACTTGCGCCTGGACAGCTTTGGTTATATTTGAAACAGTCGCTGGACTGTAGTGATGACCATACATTTTTTCTATAAGATCAGCAATCTCACGGGTTGTGATTCCTTTTTTATACAGCTGTATCACAGTGGTTTCTAAAGAATCCGTGTTTCTTTGATAAGCCGGAACTGTCTTCTGCGAAAACTCTCCATTACGATCGCGAGGGATTTTAATATTCAGGTCCCCAAAATGAGAATGAATCGTTCTTTCATAGTAACCGTTTCTAGAATTGCCTGAATTATAGCCTTCTATAGAGTATTTCTCATAGTTGAGGAAAGCAGTAAGCTCAGTAGTTAGTATTTCGTTAGTAGCCGTTTCAAGTTCCTGACGAAAAATTTCATCAACTGATTCATTTTTTAATAGTGCAGACAATAATTTTGTGTTAAGATAAGACATAAGGGAACTCCTTCTTTTGTGTTTATTGTTTGGTCACTTTAAACTATAAAAGAAGTCGGTTCCCTTTTCTAGTATTATTTTTCTAGAAGAACCTGTTTACACATAATATTTTACACTACCATTTCAAACATCTTATTATATTCTTTTAAAACATCTATTTATTATTCTTTTAAATCTTCTTATCAATTACTTTTACAGTCTACGTGTTCCCAATAAATCTATAGGTAAAAATGGTTAAAATCAGCCAAGTATATTAATTATTGAGATCGCTATAACTAATTACTATGGAATTTAAGCAACATAGAAACAGGAATAATCCTGTCAGAGGAAGAAAGAATAAAATACAACAAAAAGTTACCTATCTGAGAATGAATTGCATAGGGAACTAATACTCAATTGAGAGAGAGGATCGCTTATGGAACAGAGGAAGCAGGAATTACAGGAACAGATTCTTGCTGGAATTGATATGAGAAAAGAATTATCAGAAGAAGAACTATTTGACCGTATTGATGAAGCAATTAAGATATGTAGTAGAGAAGAATACATAAGTATTACTGAAAAACAGCGACTTCGCAGAGAAATCTTTAATTCCATTCGCAGGCTTGATGTGCTACAGGAGCTTGTCGAAGATACTTCTATTACGGAGATTATGATTAATGGAGCAAAAGAGATATTTGTGGAGCGGGATGGTAAATTAATAAAATGGGAGAAGGAGTTTGAATCCGATCGAAAACTAGAGGATGTGATTCAAACAATAGTAGCAGGGGCGAATCGTATTATTAATGAATCAAGTCCTATTGTGGATGCTAGGTTAAAGGATGGCTCCCGTGTCAATATTGTTCTTCCACCGATAGCGATTGGAGGACCAACGGTTACGATTCGTAAGTTCCCAAAAGAGACGATGACAATGGAAAAACTAGTGGCGATTGGTTCCTTAACTGATGAAGCAGCAGAGTTTCTAAAAAAGCTGGTGATTGCAGGTTATAATATCTTCGTTAGTGGAGGTACTGGTTCAGGGAAAACTACCTTCTTAAATGCACTGTCAAACTACGTTCCATCGGAAGAGAGAATTATTACGATTGAAGACTCTGCTGAGCTGCAAATACGTAATATTCCGAATTTAGTTCGTTTGGAAGTAAGAAATGCAAACGTTGAGGGAAAAAATGAAATATCAATTCGTGACTTGATTAAAAGTAGCCTCCGAATGCGACCAGACCGAATAATTGTAGGTGAGGTTCGAGATGCCTCCAGCATTGATATGCTACAAGCACTAAATACAGGACATAATGGGATGAGTACGGGGCACTCCAATTCTCCAACGGATATGTTATCTCGATTAGAAACTATGGTTTTACTTGGTGCAGATATACCGTTATTGGCGGTAAGAAAACAAATTGCTTCCGCGATAGATATTGTGATTCACCTTGGAAGACTTCGAGACAAGACAAGAAAAGTATTGGAAATTATTGAGGTGTTGGAATGCGTGGATGGGGAAATTGAAGTGAATCCGCTTTTCTTATTTTCGGAAGAAGGGGAGACGAAGGAGGGAAAAGTAATAGGAGAGCTTAAAAAGACAGACAATTCACTGCTTCATGTACAAAAGTTATTACGTGCAGGCTTATCCCTATAAAGGAGGTAGTAGGTTAGTCGATGATTGAAGATTATGATGTTTATCATATGAATAAAAAAGAGTTTCTTCTTTGCCTGTTCAAAGGCTTTCTACTGTGTCTTATCATAAGTTACTTATTTTATCAAAATTTCTTTTTGTGTCTATTTCTATCACCCTACCTATATTTTTTTTATAAAAAGGAGAAAAGAAAAAAAGCAGAAAATCGAAAAGTAAGGTTAAACGCAGAGTTTTTGGATGGCATACATAGTTTATCGGTAGCCTTGGAAGCTGGATATTCAGTGGAGAATGCATTTAAAGTTGCAATCAAAGATTTGGGTTTAATGTATTCGGAGGACGCGCTTATTATGATAGAATTCCAATGTATTGTATCTCAGATTAATCATAATATCCCTATTGAGGATGCCATTGCTGATTTTGCAAAACGAAGTAAGCTAGAAGATGTGGAGTGCTTCTCTGAGGTTTTTAAGACAGCCAAGCGAACAGGCGGAGACCTAGTCGCTATTATTAAAATGACTAGTAAAACAATAGGTGAGAAAGTAGAGGTAATGAGAGAGATTGAAACACTGATTACAGCGAAAAAGATGGAAGCTAATATCATGAAGGTGGTGCCATTTGGCATCTTGGGCTATATGTTACTTGGCAGTCCGCAGTTTTTAAAACCGCTTTATCATAATTTGTTTGGAATCCTTTTCATGACAATTATATTAGGTATTTATTTGTTATTAACGAAGTTGGTAGATAAAATTATTGCCATTCGAGTTTAAACAGATTGGAGATACTATGACTTATGCAATTCTATTCGTTCTTGTTCTTATTTTTGTACTCTTCTTATTTTCAAAATCTTACAACAAACAATTCATTGATGGTCTTGATAGTAAGGAACATCCACTAAAGAGACTCTATCCCTTGGTCGGGTTTTGCTGGTTTCAATTAATTCATCGTCCTCAAAAGTCAAATACCAAAGAGACTGCATTCTTATACCAAAAAGGGGCTCTAATGACGTTTGTTCTTCTATTATTTTTAATTATTCTTCTTTTGAATGAACAAAAAGTCCCGAAAGAGGTTTTGCAAGATGGCTATAGAATAGAACGACCAGAGGTAGGAGAAGGTACTAAAACATATCATCTAGGATATGAACTAGGAACAGAGAAAGATGAGCTAACCTTTGAGATAATAGAAAAGCAAGTTAAAAAAGAGTTTCGAAGTAAGATGTTTCATGCAGCAGAAGCTGCTCTAAAAAAGATTATCTTAAATAAGAATAGAGACTTTAATCAAGTAACCACCGATTTAAAATTTCCGAAACAATTTGGTTCCCCAACTCTTAATGTCTCTTATAAAAGCGTAAACCCGGAGTACCTTTCAGAGGATGGAAGTATTAGAAATGAAGGGTTAACTAAGGAGGGGATTTTGGTCAGCGTTAACGTAACAATGCGATATTTTGAGGATATTTATGAGTTTCCCATCAATCTTACCATATTACCTTCGATTGTTCCGGAACTTTCAAAAAAGGAAGTCATGGAAATGGAAGTGAAAAGACGAGAGGAGGAGAATAGAGAAGAAGATACCGTAACACTGCCAACAGAGGTCATGGGTGACTCTGTTTTATGGAGAAGTATTAAAAATAATTCCTCCCTATCCTTATTGCTTATGGGAACCTTGGTCATGGTATGTATTCCATTTTTTATGGAGCAGAAGAAAAGAGAGAGGGAGCAGCAAAAGCAAGAACAACTCTTACTTGATTACCCAGAGATCATGATGAAATATACTCTATTACTAAGTGCAGGTATGACTACCTATGGAGCGTGGGAGCGTATTGTTAAAGATTATAACATACGAAAAGAAAGAGAGTCTGGAGTAGTTAGTGGAAACAAAAAGAAATTATACAAAGGAAATAGTAAGAAAGCCAAACGATTTGCTTATGAAGAGATGATAATAACAAAAAATGAAATCGATCTTGGAGTCTCAGAATCTATTGCTTATGAACGTTTCGGAAGAAGATGTAAGCTTCTTTCTTATCTTAGATTTAGTTCAATTATAGTTCAAAATATGAAAAAAGGAAATAAAGGGATGATACCTATGTTGGAAGCGGAATCTGTGCAAGCCCTTCTTGATCGAAAGGATCAGGCAAAACGTTTAGGGGAGAGGGCTTCAACAAAGATGTTAATACCTATGATGGGGATGTTATGCATCGTAATTGCAATACTGATGGTACCAGCGATGATGTCAATGGGGATGTAAGAAGGTTGGTCTACAAGGAAGTAATAACTATATTATAAAGTGCTAATGCACTGGAAACGAGGATTGTATGGGAAGAAGCAAAAGAATGGACCAGAAAAGAATGAAACAGAAAATAATTAGAAATAATCAGGGATTTGGGGTAGTGGAAGTTATTCTAATTATCGTTGTTGTGATAGCACTTATCATAATATTCCAAGAGCAGATAACAAGTATTTTTAATAGGGCGATGGGTGCATTAAAGAATAGTACAGAGAGTTATTTTAATAATATTACTCCAACTCCGTAGGGGGGCATTTGAATGAGGAAGCAAACAGCAAGTGGAGTAATAACCATCTATCTGACCCTAACATTATCTATTATGATAACGTTAATAGTAACAACGATTGAGATGGCTCGTGTAACTGCTGCAAAATCATATAGTAAGCGAGTGCTACAAACAGCGATGGAGTCTACTCTTTGTGATTATTATTTACCATTATTTGAGCGGTATCATGTGTTTGGACTAGATATAGGATATGGGAGTAGTACTGCAGATAGTAGTATATTAGTTGATGAAGTTAGAAGGGGTATGGATATTAGCTTCCTACCACTAAACAATGACCCACAATCGAATCTCTTGTTGCATAATAAAAGTTACCTTATATGTAATCCTAAGATAGATACGCTTATGGTAGATAACTTACACTATTTAACGGATTGGGATGGGGAATTTTTTCGAAAGCAGGCAACTTCTTATATGAAGTATCAAGCAACAGTAGAAGGATTAGAGTTTTTACTCGACTCGGTTCATGCGTTAGACAAAACAGAGAAAGCAAACCAGAAGTTTGAAGAAAAGATGAAGGTTGAGCAGGAATTCATGTTAATTGATAAGGATATCTTAAAATTGTTGGAAGTTATTGATGGAATAAAAATTAAAGATAACCAAATCGAGTGCAAGAATGGAAAAGTAAAAACAGTAAATTCATTTGCAAAGAAATTACTTGCTGAGGAACCTTCGATGGATAATACATGGATTAACCATTCTACAATATTTGAATCTGTAAAGGATAACTATATGAATTATCCAAAACAGTTAAATAATTTAAAGACTAGTGCACAGGAAGTGACGAAGCGCTACAAGACTGCATATGATAACGCAGTTAGACAGCGAGAGGAGGATCTTTTAAGTCTCCGTAAGGAAAGAGCAGAGCTTATAAAAGAATCGAAGGACAAACCTTATGATACAAGTGAAATTGATGCAAGAATCACATCATTAGAGCAAGCATCGATTACAATTGATATCTATATTCAGGATAGTCTTATGGAAAGTTGCAATTCTATTAATCAAGATATTGCTAATTTTATTGGTACAATAAAAGAGGTAAATGAGAAAGCAAATCAATCACTTTCACTAGTACAAAAAATAAAAGAGGCGAGATATAATGCACAGGATAGTAAGAATAATTTTCTTGAGGAGTTAAACAAAGCAAAGGAAGAAATAGGAGATGACTTATATGAAGAATTATCAAAAACTTCGGAGGAGATGGAGAGGTATTCAAACCCTCAAGAAAAAGGAATAGGTATAATTAAAGACATTGTGTTAATGGAAGAAACATTAAAACAAAATATAAAAGTATTAGATGAGATAGAAAGATATCCATTGCCCAATATGACCTATACAGAAGAGGGCTATGCGACATGGCTATCTTCGGTTAACCAAATACATAATTCTTTGGATAAGTTTATATTAGAGGGGCTATTGTTTGATTACAGCGGTGTTAATTTCTCCGAAGAAAAGAATAGTATTTTAAAAAATGCAAAGTCCATGATTTCGGATGGCTTACTAAACTTAGTAATGGAAGACGTAGAGAACATATCAAAGGCCGAAATAAACCAAATAGAATTACCTTCCTTTACAGCAAAGAAATCTAAAGAGAATGGATCACAAGCTGAGAATAATATTAAGAACCTCTTGGACACTGAGGATAGAGAGGATGTAACCACCACTGGGATAGGTAACTATGGAACGGATGCTTTGGGTAATTTCTCGAATAGCTTAGTGGAAGAGTTATTGTTTCAAGCATATGAGAATGAGCACTGTTCTTATTACCTCTCAGAAAACTATAAACCAGGACAGGTTCTACAATATGAGCTTGAGTATTTATTATATGGGAATATGAGCGATAAAGAGAATGTTTCCTCTTTTATCAATCGACTTATCTTAATTCGAACGATTGGCAATATGATTTCTGTATTAACAGATGCAAATAAGGTAAGAGAAGCAAGTGCATTCGCAGCAGCAGTTGTAGGATTTTCTGGATTACCTTTTTTAATAAGCGTAGTAAAGTATGTGATTTTATTTATATGGGCATTGGAACAATCCTTGGTGGAAACGGCAACAATGCTACTTGGTAACAAGGTTCCTATATTTAGTCAGAAAGACGATTTTGTAGTAGAATTTAAAGATTTATTAGCTTTTAATAAAGATACAATCTTTAAAAAGGCAAAAGCATATAAATCAAAAGAAGGCCTCTTAAGTGTAGGGTACAAAGAATATCTTCAGATATCGTTGCTCTTTTCAAATAAGAATAATCAATACTACCGAATGATGGATTTAATACAGGAAAATCTGCGATATGAGTATGAAGATACATTTCGAATACGTAATTGTATTGTAAGTTATCGTGCGGAGGCTAAGATAAGTATGCCTGAACAGTTTTTTTCACTTCCACTAGCCATACACCGTGAGGCTTTGTCCATTAACGGTTATCAATATTTGGCCCAAAGTGCAGTCTCATACTAATTTCCTCCTAAGAGGGTGTGGTGAGGTCTTTGTTTTTTACATATAAAATAAAAAAATCTCTCTCCAAGAGCAATTGCCGATGTCTATCTCATGTAAAAAACAGAGACCTGACCACACCCTGTGGGACTGCTAAAAAAGAATTGCTTTTCTTTATTCATGATTAGAAAAAATTAGCGAAGCGTGCCTTTCCTTGTTTGAAATTAATAGGAGGATAGTTAGTGTTTAGAAAAAGAGAAAAGGGATTACTTACGTTAGAGGCGTCCTTAGCATTACCGATATTTGCATTTGCAGTCTATGCATTAGTTTTTTTCTTTCAAGTCATTTCTGCACAGGATTGCCTTCATTATTATGCAACTAAGATCTCAAGAAATATGTCCTCTTATGGCATGATAACAAATTATGTTATGGATTTTAGTGAAGATGAGGAAAGTGGCACAGAGATAGAGGAAAACTTAAATGATGCTGATGAAACAATCTTTTCTGAGTTATTTGAGTCATCGGACGTTACCAATATACTCACATCGACAACAAGTGGACTTTTGCTTAAAGAATCCATAAAACCATATGTAAAGGATCATCATGCGATCAAGAATTGTATTCAAGGGGGTTATGAAGGAATCTCATTTTCTGGTTCTTCTTTATTTGATGAAGAAGAGTGTATTCAAGTTGTTTTGCAGTATAAGATACAACTTCCGATTTGGAAAGAGATATTGCCTGTATTTCCGGTGGTACAGCGTGTTAGAATTCGTGTGTTTAATGGACATGCAGTACCTTCTTCATTAAAAACTGGAGCGGAAGAAAACGAAGATGGTGAATATGTTTATATCACACCAAATGGCACAGTATATCATACCAATGCAAATTGCTCTCATATTAAGATTAATATTCAATCGGTGGATAGTAAAACGCTTTCTTTCCTTTATAATTCCTACCATAATGCTTATCGGGCATGTGAACTATGTTTTGATAAAGCCTCATCACTTCCAAGTACCGTCTATATCACATACTCAGGAGACTGCTATCATAGCAACCGTGGATGCTCTGGAATAAAGCGGACTGTTATGAGGGTACTTTTATCAGAGGTAGGTGAAAGAAGCGAGTGCGGTAGATGTAAGGCATATCGCAAGGAGTAAGTATGAATACATGTACGATTAATGTTAGAAGCTAGTGCAAATGCTGTCCGTGATGCAAACCTTAGAGTTAAAAAAATAGGCAAGGGAATGGGGGAATAGTAGAAGATGTTTTTTATGATAGATTTCGGTAAGCTTAGCTTATTTGATATTTTTCAATACAGTGGAATACTCTGGATTGGAGTGCTGCTCTTTATCTTAGGAGTTCAGGATATAAAACAAAAGGAGATCTCTTGTTGGTGGCTTATTAGTATAGTTCCACTTATTATAAGTGAACTTATCATTCCTTCTGAGATAACCTTGATGGAAAGAGTTTTTGGAGGGCTTCTTGGTCTTTTCTTTGTTATTGTTAGTAAGGTTACAAAGGGGCAGATTGGGATAGGAGATGGCTATGTTTTATGTGCGATTGGAGTGATACTTGGCATTAGTAAATCTACTATTCTTATAAGTTATGCATTTTTACTAACATCAGTAGTCTCTATCGTACTACTTGTATTTTTTCGGTGGAATCGAAAGAAAACAATTCCGTTTGTGCCATTTTTATTTTTTGGTTACCTTGGTTGTATACTAATAAAATAAGTGCTGTAGTGCAATTAGAGTGTTGAATAGATGGGTATAAATTCAAGGATAGTTTATAGAGTATCAATATAGTAGGATTCTCTTTCGCTCATTTACTATAGGTGGAGCAGCCCATAACGAGGAGCAAGGAATGAAAAAAAGAGCTTTTTTTACTGTGGAGGCAGCGTTTGTCTTACCACTTGTATTTTATACAATTTTATTTCTCTTAAATTATTGTCTCTATAGTCACGACAGAACAAAATTACAAGTAGTTGGTGAGGAGGCAGCTTTAACTGCAGCTTCTCTTATCTCCTATCAAATTGATATGGACTGGCCAGTGTTAAGAGAAGAAGATTATTTATCCAATGGAATTCTCTATCCTTTTGCGATTGGAAGAGAAAAGGATGAGAGAAAAGTATTAAGCTATGTAAAAGAAACATTAACCAAAGGATATTTCGTATGTGAGATCAGAGAGTTACAAATTAATACTACCTTATCTAAAATTAGAATAACTGGTAAGTTAGAAGCGGTTTTTCCTAGTGCAAAGTTTTTTGGAATTTTAAAAAAGGATGGTTTTACAGTACCATTTTGCTTTGAGGAAACTGTATTTTCAAGGGAAGAAAAGACACGACTACTAGATGTATCGATACAACTGGGGAAAAAGGTAAAAGGTGTAGACAAAGCAATTCAAAAACTGAAGGAGCTTGTTGAAAAAATCAAATAAAGTGAGTTCTGATTATTAAGGAGTAATAACTTTAGAGTTTAGTTTTATTTAAAAAGTGGATTATATTTAGAAGATAGAGGGGGTGGACAAACGTGGGGAAAGAGGATATCTGTTCGGAATGGAAAAGGGATATGTATCATAATTATTTGATTATCAATGGAAGGGGAGAGGAGAGGACGTTATTTCAGGAAAAGATGCTGGAATATAATAGAATTGAAGGAGTACTTTCTTTTCATATTTATACCGTTGATAATCATAAACAATTTCATTATGAGGTGACGGGATACCAAGCAATTTCTTGTATATCGGAAAAGGTTCCTCTAAAATTAAGTCAGATAACAATGCTCCTTAATTATTTGCTGGAGGTTTTGAAAGATGCAAAATCGTATCTTTTAGATACTATGGACTTTGTGCTGTTACCAGAATATACGTTTATTCATTTACCAGATTATAAATTGGGACTCTGCTATTATCCAGGGTATCATGTTCCACTACAGGAACAGTTGGTAGCATTTTTAGAATTTTTAATGGGAAGTGTAGATTATCAGGATAAAGAAGCGGTACTTTTCGTATACTCACTTTATATGAAGAGTAAGGAAGATAATATCACGATACAAGAACTTAAGTCCTTTTTGGAGCAACAAACAGACAAAGATAGAACAACTATTCTACCCGATGGAAATAATTTTATTAAACCAAGTGAAACTCAAAAATTGAAAGAACCGCAAAATTATAGAGAATCATATCAAATAAAAGATTCAAAGCAGCTATCTAATTATTGTGAAGGTAATGATGTAAATCCAATAAAGAAGTATAAGGGGGTCTCACTGAAGTTACTACAAAAAGGGCAATTGCAACAAAGAGTTACGTCATTATTAATTAATGCAAAAGATAAAATACATGGAAAAGATAATGAATTAAAACTTCAGAAGAATAATGAAGCTACTAAAAGTGAACTATATAATTATAATAAAAATAATGAAATGCGTAGTGACAATAGTAAGAAGTACAACGAAAGTGGCAAAGTTTTAAAAAACATCCATAGTGATAGTATAAAAAAAGAGGCTATGAGGGAATCAAATAAGCAATCTCAATACCCCTTTATAAAAGAGAAAATGGATCAGGAAGAAGAAATCCAATATTATCCTTTGAATTGTTATGTTTTATTAGGATTATTAGTTGCCCTATGTATCGGAATCTTCCTATACGTGTATCAAAAAGGATTTTTATTTCAACCTTTAAATAAAAAGATAAATGGTATAAAGTTTATATCAATACTTTCGGTCATGGGTATCGTATTAGGTTATGGGTATCTGAAATTATTTTCGAAGGAAAGAAAACATTACCGTATCGTTACTAGGACTACATATCAGACTCTTGAAAAGGAGGATTTTTTACCAAACTTAATATCAACAGAGAGTGATTTTTTGGAAGAAAACAGTGGAGTAATAAATTATAAGATAGAGAATAGTGTGGACCTCAATATTCACACAAATTCTACATTGTCAAATGGTGAATCACCTATGATTTCTAGAGAAAGCTATCTTCCTAGTTTAAGTATTGAAGATTCCTACGATGAGGAGGAGTGTACTACAATACTTTCTAGCCATAACAAAGAATATGATACCTTTATTCCTTTAGAACCAATGAAATATAGCAGCATAGACATAAAAGAATATCCATTCTTTATTGGGACAGCGAAAAATAATCTTGGATATAGTTTAACCAATACGGTGATTAGTAGATATCATGCAAAACTAGATAAGGAGGATAATAGTTTTATATTAACAGATCTTGATTCTACGAATGGGACGTTTGTGAATGGAAGGAAATTAACCGCTAACGAGAATTTTGAGATTAAACAAGGAGATACGGTTTCCTTTGCAAACATAAGTTTTATCTTTACGAATTTAAATAAGTACAGTATAGAGTAAGTTATAATGGCGATCTCATACTTTTTTGGATAAGTTTACTTGCCCAAATAAATCAACTGTTATATAATATTGATAATTAGGTAATAACTTATATAGACAAGGAGGTGTTGTAGCGGTCCTTTGAACAAAGGAATCAAAGGGCCGTACAGCACCCTTTTGGATTTTCGGGAGATTGATTGCCAGACAACAGATAACGGATAAAGTAAAGATATAATTTTTGAGTTGGACAATTGCATAGAGATTATGCAGATACAATCTGTCCAAGCGCGAAAAGCGTAGGCAAGAATGGAGGTATGTATGGATAAGTACATTATGGCACTTGATCAGGGAACAACAAGTTCAAGATGTATTCTATTTAATCGCAGAGGTGAGCTATGTAGCGTAGCTCAGAAGGAATTTACGCAGGTTTATCCTAGGGCAGGTTGGGTAGAACATAAACCCATGGATATCTGGTCATCTCAGATCAGTGTGGCAGCAGAGGCTATGGCGGC
Source organism: Lachnoclostridium phytofermentans (assembly GCF_000733755.1). Lineage (GTDB taxonomy): Bacteria > Bacillota > Clostridia > Lachnospirales > Lachnospiraceae > Lachnoclostridium > Lachnoclostridium phytofermentans_A. The sequence goes on from NZ_JPOF01000003.1 coordinate 1,543,303, forward strand.
AATTGGAGCAAAATCGGAAAATATCGATTCGATTGGAATTACAAATCAGAGGGAAACAACCATTGTATGGGATAAGAATACAGGAGAACCTGTATATAATGCAATTGTGTGGCAGTGTCATCGTACCGCGAATATGATTGAGCAATTAAAAAAAGATGGTTTTGATTCCGTGATAAGAAAAAAGACGGGACTTATTCCGGATGCCTATTTTTCCGCTACCAAGATAAAATGGATTCTCGATAATGTGGATGGTGTGAGAGAAAGAGCAGAAGCAGGAAACATACTTTTCGGTACGGTTGATACCTGGCTTATATGGAATTTAACAAAGGGTAGAAAACACGTAACAGATTATACCAATGCATCACGGACGATGCTCTTTGATATCCATAAACTTTGTTGGGATGAAGAAATCTTAAACTATTTTAAGATACCAAAGAGTATGCTTCCTACAGTACAGGCATCAAGTAGTATCTTTGGTCATACAGAAGGAGGTCTTCTTGGGGGTGAGATTCTGATTGCTGGTGCTGCGGGAGATCAACAAGCAGCTTTATTTGGACAGTGTTGTTTTGAACCGGGAGAAGTGAAGAATACGTATGGTACAGGTTGTTTTCTTTTAATGAATACTGGAGATAATGCGATTGAATCACAGAATGGATTACTAACAACGATAGCTGCAGGAGAAGAAGGACATATAGAGTATGCATTAGAAGGTAGCGTATTTGTAGCTGGTGCAGCAATTCAATGGTTAAGAGATGAACAACGAATGATTAAGAATGCAATTCAATCAGAAGAATATGCAAAAGAGGTAGAGGATACCAATGGTGTTTATGTAGTACCAGCATTTACCGGTCTTGGTGCTCCTTACTGGAATCCATATGCAAGAGGGACTATCGTAGGTATCACACGAGGGTTTAGTAAAGAGCATATGATTCGAGCAACCTTAGAATCACTCGCTTATCAAACAGTAGATGTTCTTCATGCAATGGAGCAGGATTCCAATATTTCCTTAAAGAGTTTTAAAGTAGATGGTGGTGCTTGTGCAAATAATTTTCTAATGCAATTTCAAGCAGATATATTAGATACCCTAGTATATCGTCCTCAATGCATTGAGACGACTGCACTGGGAGCTGCTTATCTTGCAGGACTTGCTACTGGATATTTTAAGGATAGAAATGAAATAAAAGATAATTGGACACTTGGAGGAACCTTCTTTTCTCAGATGGGAGAACAAAGACGAAAGGAACTTTTAAATGGTTGGAAACGAGCTGTTCGCTGCGCGCTTGCTTGGGCAGAGGATGAAGAGTAAAGGAGCTAAAGATTGGAGTTATATCAAAAAATATTAAATTATTTTTTAGTCAAGGGATGCCAAAAGTTACAGGTTAATGCATCTGGTATGGATGTATTCTATCAAACAAATCTAGAACACTGCTGTGTATATTGGGTGATAGAATTATATAATGGGACCGAAATGACTAACGATCAGTATCAAAATATCGAACGTCAAATTAAAAATGCTTTTTTCAGTAGAGGTTATCAAAAAGTTACAATACATGCAATTCTTTGTACTAAGAATAAGGACGCAGCAATGAAAATTTGTAGGACAAATGAAAATGCTTGTATTATAGATATGCTTCAGTTTCGTCTGATGCTTTTTGAGGGCCAAGTTAGTGATGAGAGTGGAATATTCCGTGGGCTAGATCAATTAATTTCAGAATACAAAAGAGGTCAAGGGGCGTATCAACAAGGCTATGGTTATTCTCAATCAAGAGCATCTTCTTATCAAAAAAAGAATGGAATATTTTCTAGGATAGGTATCGTTACACTAATTATAATAGTAATAAACGCAGCAATATTTTTGTATACGGATTTATCTGGGAATTATAATAAGATTGTTTCCAAGGGTTGTATATTTTGGCCATTGATAAAATTCGAAAATGAGTATTATCGTCTTTTAACTTATCAGTTTTTACATGCGAATATAAGTCATTTGGCAAATAACATGCTTATTCTAGGGATTATGGGATCAACTTTAGAGCGACATGTCGGTAAGGTTAAGTATCTGCTAATTTACTTTCTGTCTGGAATTGTTGCAGGGATTGCCTCTATGAGTTATAATATGGAGAAAGGCTTACTTAGTAATAGTATAGGCGCCTCAGGAGCAGTATTTGGCGTTATAGGTGCAATCGCTTTGATTGTAATAGTGAACAAAGGAAGACTAGAGACGATTGGTACTAGGCAGATTATCATATTTATAGCACTCAGTCTATATGGAGGATTTACAAGTCAGGGTGTTGATAATGCTGCTCATGTGGGAGGTCTGCTTGCGGGCTTCTTTATTGCTATGCTTGTGTACCGAAAGAAGAGGGGGCGCATTCGTGAAGATTAATATCTATTATGGTGGAAGAGGATTAATCGAAGATCCAACAATCTGCGTGATGAATAAAATGACGGAAGTTTTAGAGGAACTTCGCGTTGAAGTAACAAGATATAATCTATATGAGCAAAAAAATAGTATCAGTATGCTTCCAAATACATTAAAAGAGGCGGACGGAATTATACTTGCAGTAAATGTGGAATGGATGGGAATCGGCGGATATATGCAGCAGTTTTTAGATGCTTGCTGGCTATATGGTGATAAGCAGAAGATACAAAAGCTTAGTATGTTCCCAGTTGTTACAGCAAATACTTACGGAGAACGAGAGGCTGAACTTCATTTAAAGAGGTCATGGGAGGTTCTTGGAGGAACATCACTTGATGGTATAATAGCTTATGTAGAGAATCCAATTGATTTTGAAGTGAATACTTCCTATGCAGGGATCTTTGAACGGAAAGCGGAATCATTGTATCGTTTTATTAATCAAAAGTCGGTTACATTTTCAAGTAGTAGCCATGCAGTCATGAAAAATACTTTAGCAACATCTCCGATTGAATTAACACCTCAGGAGAGCGAACAGTTATCAATGTATGTATCAGATGATACTTATGTAAAAAAACAAAAAGAAGATATTGAAGAGCTGGCACAGATGTTTCGTGGCATGCTAGAAAACAGTGGTATAGATAAGAAACAAGAGTTTATTAAAAACTTTAAAGATAATTTTAAGCCACAGGAAGAGAATTTTAAGGCTACATTTTCTATTACAATGACAGATACGGATAAGACGCTATTTCTTGAAGTAGCGGGGAATCAGCTAAAGTGTAGCTATGGAGATAAGATAGAGGCAGATGTTATAGCAAAGACAACCAGAGAGATGATCAATCGATTGGTGAATGGAAGAACAACTTTCCAGGGCGCATTTATGTCAGGGGAACTGACTGCCAAGGGAGATTTTAAGATTCTTAGAAAATTTGATCAGATATTTCATTTTTCGGTGTTATCGTAAAGAACGAGAGGAAGAATATGTTTCGTTTATGGGCTAAGATGATAAAGGACAATCATTTGCTTCGGGATATGGTGGTAGAAGACGATTCTACGAAACGTACCAGAACAAAAAAGATTTTTCATGCGTTAGATGAGGTTTGTCATGAATTTGACTTATCAAAGCCATTGTGGCTTGAAGTAACAATCAAAGATTTTAAAAAGCATGATAAAACTAGATTTTATCAAGATAATTTTATAGAACAGATCGAATTTGATTACTTAGAAATTCATGTAATTGAAGAAGATTAGAGTGAATTAGAAATTAAAGGTAACTATCACTTGTAAAAGAGATTGCATTAAGATACTTTGCGGGGAGTGTACTTAAGCAAGACAGACAAGGGAAAAGTATTTTAGGGTAACAATGTAATATATGGGAGAGGAAATGTAGATGAGTAAACTTTGTCAAAAGCCTTTTAAGATGTTCGTTGTGGGGACCATGATACTTTCTTTGACTGCATGTAATGAGACGCAGGATGGTACGAAGGTTGAAGTGAAATCTAACTATGTAGTAAAAGAGGTTATTACATCTGGAAAGACAGAAGAAAATGAAAGTTATCAAGCGAGTGATGAAATAACGAACGAGGAGCCAAAAAGTTCTGATAATACTTTCAGTGGGTCAGGCATGGATGTTGAATTATTCGAAAGCTCGTTGGATGATTTAGGAAGTGTATTAAAACCAGAAAGCAGTGAGGTAGTCGACATGGATACCGTGAAGGCAATTAACAGTATGCCTGCTAAATCAACCGTTAAGGTATACACAGCAAATGCAGCAACATTAGCAGAATGCTTCTATGCCGAAGATATCAGTCCGGCATTGTTTGATCGTATGGAGAATAAATCCTTTAGTGAGGGAAGCACAATTTCGATAGACACCTTAAGCTATGTAAGGGTATTGCATTTTGGTTATGATGGTGAAATACACATTGGAGAATTAGTAGTAAATAAGTTAATCGAAGAAGATATTATAGAAATATTCAAAGAATTATTTGATGCAAGATATCCGATCGAGCAGATGGTATTAATTGATGAGTTTGATGCAGATGATAATAAGAGTATGGCTGCAAATAATACGTCAAGTTTTAACTATCGCATGGTGGAAGGTACAACGACTCTATCAAAGCATGCCTATGGATTGGCAATTGATATCAATCCGAAATATAATCCTTATGTGCGTACAATTAATGGGGAAACCGTAATAGTTCCCGATAACGGAGTGGAGTATGCGGATAGAACATTAGAGAATGAGTATTATATTAGGAAAGATGATGTTTGCCAGAAAGCATTTGCAAAAAGAGGGTTTACTTGGGGTGGTGACTGGCAGTCCTCCAAGGATTATCAGCATTTTCAGAAGGTATTTCAATAGCATTGCGAAGATACTTTCTCTCATGTTATAATGGGCATTACGAAGGTAAGGCTATATTGCGTAAGTAATAGTATAGTACGTAAGTAATGATACAGTGCATAACACATTTTAATGTGGGTGCATCGTAGAGTGCGGATAATGGAGCAATAGGAAGGATACGGTGTCGCTATGTCATACATGGCATTATATAGAAAATTCCGACCGGATACATTTGAGGATGTAAAAGGTCAGGATCATATTGTTACAACAATGAAAAATCAAATTAAGGCGAGACGTATCGGGCATGCATACTTGCTTTGTGGTACTCGTGGTACTGGTAAGACAACAGTAGCGAAAATACTTGCAAAAACAGTGAACTGTGAACATCCGGTGGACGGAAATCCATGCAATGAATGTGCAATGTGTAAAGCGATACAATCGCAAAGCTCGATGAATGTTATAGAAATCGATGCTGCCTCTAATAATGGCGTGGATAATATCAGGGAGATTGTTGAGGAAGTAAAGTACTCTCCAACCGAAGGAAATTATAAGGTATATATTATAGATGAGGTTCATATGCTTTCAGCGGGAGCATTTAATGCACTTTTAAAAACATTGGAAGAACCACCATCTTATGTAATATTTATACTAGCTACTACAGAAGTACACAAGATACCGATTACTATATTATCACGCTGTCAGCGCTATGATTTTCGAAGAATTACCATAGACGAAATTGCAAAACGATTGAGGGAGCTTATCGATAAAGAAGGTATTGAAGCAGAAGAGAAGGCTTTAAGATATGTTGCAAGAGCGGCAGATGGTTCGTTACGAGATGCACTAAGCCTTTTAGATCAATGCATAGCCTTCTACTTTGGTCAGACTTTGACTTATGATAATGTATTAAATGCATTGGGAACCGTAGATATTGAGGTTTTTGCACGGCTCTTGCGTTTCATTCGAAAAGGAAGTGTTACTGATTGTGTAGCTATCTTAGAAGAATTAATTGTTCAAGGAAGAGAGCTTACGCAATTTACAATAGACTTTACCTGGTATTTAAGAAATTTGCTTTTGGCAAAGACCTCAGAAGATATGGAAGATATTCTTGAGATGTCAAGTGACCAATTGCAGCTATTAAAGCAGGAAGCACAAAGTAGTGATACAGAACTATTAATACGTTTTATCCGTATTTTTTCAGAATTATCAAATCAAGTGAAGTACGCAACACAAAAGAGGGTTATGATTGAGGTTACTCTGGTAAAGCTATGTAAGCCAGAGATGGAAACAGATTATGACTCATTAATCCATCGGATACAGGTACTTGAGAAACGTTTGGAGCAAGGTGTTTTTGTAACTTCTAAAGAGGAAAAAGAAGGTACGGGACTTGCTGCGGAAACGATTAAGAAGGATGTTGTAATAACCCAGTTACCCAAAGCGGTGAGTGCTGATTTACAAGAAGTTGCAAAGAATTGGAATTCCATTCTTAGAAGTTTGCCTCCGTTGGTACGAACAGTACTGATTAGTGCGCGTGTTGTACCTGGAGAAGGAAGTACGATAATCCTGGTATTTGAAAAAGAAGTTGATGAAGGTGTGATTAACCAAGAATCTCATCTTGCAGAAATTAAAACAGCGATCGCAGATACCATTGGAAAAGAAGTCTTAGTTCAAACTAAGGTGATAAAGGATGGAGAGGCCTTAGATGCTTATCCTGATTTAACGAAAATAATTAAAAAGGTTCCGATTGAATATGTCGATTAACCGAAAAGTTGGAAGGAGAAATGAATATGGCAAAACGTGGTGGATTTCCAGGTGGTAATATGCCTGGTAACATGAATAATCTGATGAAGCAGGCACAGAGAATGCAAAAACAGATGGAAGAGAAGACAAAAGAGATGGAAGAAAAACAGTGGGAGGCTACTGCTGGTGGTGGAGCTGTTACTGTAACTGTTTCTGGTAAGAAAGAAGTGTTATCCGTTAAGTTGTCAAAAGAAGTAGTTGATCCAGATGACATTGAGATGTTAGAGGACTTAATTGTTGCTGCTACGAATGAAGCTCTTCGTAAGATGGAAGAGGAGTCTGCAACTGCTATGAATTCCATCGCAGGGGGCTTAGGAAACTTCGGAGGTTTAGGCGGTTTATTCTAATCACAAGGAATAAATTAGTCACTTTATTATAAGACAAAAAGATATCTTTTATCAGTATGAGTTATTTATGATTGAGAATACTGTTGAAAGATATCTTTTTGTTTTGGTACTTGTAGCATGAATGGAAATAATGGTATGATAAGGGTGATAAACGAGTTAAGGATAAATAAGGTGTCATACGATTGTATTGCATAGGTTAATGAATCGATTTAAAGAGTAAATAAAATTTAGAGTGTTATATATAGCAAAATATTTATAGAGAAAATATATTTTAGAATATAGGTGGAAACGTGAATTATTATAGTACACAGATTAGCAAGTTAATTGAAGAGCTTGGCAGGTTACCTGGTGTTGGTGCAAAATCGGCACAGAGACTTGCATTTCATATTATCAATATGCCAAAGGATCAGGTGGAACACCTTGCTAGTACGATGCTAGAAGCAAGGAGTAACGTGAAATATTGTAAAATATGCCAGACCTTAACTGATAAAGAGGTTTGTCCGATATGCTCTAGTGATAAGAGAGATCAAAAGGTCATTATGGTGGTAGAAAATACGAGAGATTTAGCCGCTTATGAAAAGACCGGAAAATTCGATGGGGTCTATCATGTATTACATGGTGCTATTTCTCCGATGTTAGGAATCGGACCGCAGGATATTAAATTAAAGGAATTAATGTTACGTCTTCAAGGAGATGTAGATGAAGTAATAATAGCTACGAATTCGAGTCTTGAGGGGGAAGCCACAGCGATGTATATTAGTAAATTAATTAAGCCAGCAGGTATTAAAGTGAGTCGTATCGCAAGCGGTGTACCAGTAGGCGGTGACCTCGAATACATTGATGAAGTAACATTACTTCGTGCGCTTGATGGAAGAATTCAGTTATAGATTGAAAATTTAATCAAAGTAAAAAAAGGAGCGTGTCCCTTGACACGAAATAATAAACAGTAGGAGGTTTCCTATGGAGCGTAAAAACGTATTATCGGGTGGTATTGAAGCTCTTTATACGATCAAAGAGAACTTGCTTGAGCTTGAGGGGTATAAAGAGAGTAGTAAAGATTGGGCATTTAAAGAAGAGCAAGCGGAAGAACAGTTTGAAGAACGCCAGAAAGCAATTACAGATGAAGTTGGAGTTATCTTAAAAAAGAGACGTCAGGAAGTAGAAGCCTCTTTTGAAGAACAAATGAATGAGACCAAGACTCGCCTTAAAAAGGTAAAAACCAAAAAGGAAAAGCAGCTTGGTAAGAAAGTATCAGAAAGAATTGAAGAGGAAACTGCTGACTTAACAAAAGAAGGCGTTCGTCTAGAACAGGAACTAAAGGCAGTTTTCCAGAAAAACCATATTTCTAGAGTATTTAACCGTAAGTGGTTTCATTCCGTGTTTATGCCTTGTTCTCTAAGAGATATAGGAACTCTTTTCATTACTGTACTTATTTTATTTTTAGCACTTCCTGTAGGTATCTATAAGTTTTTATTACCAGCCAAAACCTTATATCTAATTCTTGATTACTTTGTAACGATACTTGTTTTTGGTGGCCTCTATATCCTCATCAATAAGAAAATTAAAGAAAATCATGCGGAAGCAATTATTGATATGAAGGCAATTCGCCAAAAGATGGCTAAGAATAATAAAAAGATTAGAGCGATGGCAAAGGAAATCAGAAAAGACAAAGATGATAGTATCTATGGATTGGACGATATCAAAGAAGAAATCAGGACATTAGAAGATGAACTTAACAACCTAATGGAAGAGAAAAAGAATGCATTAGTAGAATTTGAAGCAACAACCAAAGCAGCTGTTATAGAAGAAATTAAGTCTCGTTATGAAGAGGAGATGAAAGGACTTCAAAATAAGGTAAAAGAAGCCCACGAGGAACAAAGAAAAGCTGCGGAAAAAGTAAAAGAGTTTTCTTTGGAAATCACCAATCGTTATGAGACCTATTTAGGGAAAGATATGCTAACCAAAGCAACCATTGACCGCCTTATAGAAATTATGCAAGAACAAAAGGCAACGACTATAACAGAGTCACTTAGTATTTATCGTGCTGAGGTAAATAAACCTATGGAATAGCGCAAAAGAAGAAAGTATAGTATTCCTTTATTCATAACACAGATGTAAAATTTTATAGACATTCAATAAATAGCTCCCTCTGGGTAAATCATAAATAAAGTGATTTACTAAAGGGAGCTATTTTTATGGATTGGATTTTTCCATGAGACGGCTTCTCATAAGATACATACAATGAGTAATGCCTTGGCAGATATAATCAACCAGAGTCATAACCGTACCAAGACGAGTAGTTTGTAAAAGCATTTGGTCAAAGAGACCTGAGAGATTAACAATACCAGTTACGAATAAATCTCCGACATAAGGTAAGTCCTTATCTACTCCGGCTCCAGGCTTTAAAGGGCCTTCCCCTAAAGTATAATATCCTACATGTGAGGCTTTCCCTAAAGAGGCATCAATCGCAATGATAAATGGGTTATTATTCTCAGCATAAATGCGAGTAACAGTTTCTTTTAAGTTTTTGGCATGAACCGGATCTTCTAGGGTACCATAAACTACATAATTCTTGGCAGGAAGATGAGAAAGCTTGTAACCAAGAAGTGGACCAAGACAATCACCTGTTGCACGGTCTGACCCAATGCATAGAAATACAATGGTTTTATTCTTATAACTGTTTATTTCTAAAAGATCCAGCAGAGTATTTCCAAAGTCGTATGGAGAATAACGTTCTTTAGAGTCAAAATAAAAAATTTTCTTGTTTTTCTCTACAAATTGCTTCAAATAGGAAATCCACCTTTCACTAGGGTATTTTTTCTTCATAGACTAATAAAAAACAATGAAGAGCAACTTTTGTTGCGATCAAATTTGTTGCGAGCAATAAAAGTTGCTTGTCTCTTTACAGAGTATTTCCGTAAGGTAGATTCATAGACATAGAATCGTAATACTAAAAACTTGGTTTTATGACAAATAAAAGAAAAAAATATTCAGAAAAAGAAGAATAGTAAAAAAATAATAATAACACTGCAAAAAGAACTGGAATAAAACAGATAAAAAAGCCAAACTTGCATATGTAAACCGACAAAAACAGCAAATCCACTGTGGTAGGATTTTAATATTAGTAATCATATTTCTCGTTTGAGAAAAGAAGAACGGACATGGATTTATTGTGGAAGGGCGGATTCGTATGAATGATACAAAGCTTAGTTATAAAAGCAATCAGACGGCAGCTACATCGGAGAAAACAACTTCAAAAATAAAAATCCCGAAGAATGTAAGGCAGATTGGAAAAATTGGTGATCAATTAAAGATTTATATGGAGGATTATGTAAAGACCTATACAAGACAACTTGCGGAGAGTGACTATGCAAGTCGTTGTATGGCAATCTTAGTAGGTGAATACCGTCACGAAGAAGAAGACAGAAACGTCTTCATCTATGGTGCTATCCTTGTGGAAAACTGCTTGGAGGATGGAAGAATCGTTTTAAAAGAGGATTCTTGGGCCCATATTTATGAGAAGATAAAGCTGTATTTTTCAGAGGCTGAAATTGTTGGATGGTATTATGGCGGGACAGGCTTTGGAACAGAAGAAATAAACTTACTACGAGAAGTACATATTGATAATTTTGCTGGCAGAGATAAGCTACTGCTTACTTATGATGTCCTGGAAAAAGAAGATAATTTCTATTTATACGATGGATATGGCCTGAAACAACAACCAGGATACTATATTTATTATGAAAAAAATTTAGAAATGCAAAATTATATGGTGGATCACAAAAAGATAAAGAATGAGGAACTAGAGGTAAGTGATCGTGCAATGAAGGAGATAAGAACCATTCTAAAGGAAAAGAAACCACCTGTGGAGGCAGAGAAAGAACAGCGAACGATGTTACGCCTCGGATATGCGGCAGGTGGATTAATGACTGTGGTTGCACTGGTAGTTGGAATTACGGTTATGAATAATACAGAAAAAATGAAGCAGATTGAGCAAACTGTAAACTCAATTTCTAAGAATATATTTGATAAGGATAACAATAAAGGCAATACTGATAAGGGGATAGCAGCGATAACACCTATTCATGAACAAGATCCAGAGGATGAAACAAAAGTAGATACATCAAAAGGGAAGGATGATGCTGTTGAAACATCTGGTAATAAAACTACACCTATGCCAACGAAAGGAACAGATGAATTGACAAAGACACCTACACTCACCCCAACCTTAGCACCAACGGAAAGTCCGACACAAACCCCAACGGTTACTCTAGCGCCAACGCAGACACCAACTCCGACGCAAGAGGCAAATAAACCAACAAGTAATATTGATGTTTCAAAGCTAAAAATATATCGAGTAAAGAGTGGAGATACATTAGCAAGTATCTGTATGCGCCTATACGGAGATTACAAAATGCAATCCACAATTAAAGAATTGAATCAACTGGTGGATGAGAATGTAATCTTTGAAGGGCAGGAACTATTAATACCATAATCAAAATTTAGCTTGGCATAGAGTTTACTTTATTTACTCTAGGTCAAGCTTTTTTTAAGAAATATAGTGCCAAGAAATGAAAAATAAGGTATAATCGAATCAAAATGGTGATGTGATAACGCATTGCTGATGATAAATGCATTAGAAAGATAGGCAGAGAAGGAAAATGGCAAAACTAAAACGAAGCCTCAGGGCAGATGAATTAAAAATAAAAAAGAAAAAAAAGCGTAAATTAATCCTTGTCCTTGGTGCTATAGGTATCTTTATCCTCATCGGGATAGCGATTATATTACATAGACAAACCACAGTATACACCTCTTATAAGGTAACCGGATCAACAGAGTTATCCAATGTAAAAGAAAGTAACTTTATCAAATATAAAAATGGAGTTTTAAAATATAACCGAGATGGTGCAGAGGCAATAGGTGCAGATGGAACAGTATTGTGGAACGTCTCTTATAGTATGAAGAAACCAATTGCCGATGTAGAGGGTAGCTACGCTGCGATTGCTGATATGGGAAGTTATGACCTCTATATCATAAATGGTTCTGGAACAACGAATGTACTCACTACGACAGAGCCTATTGTAGAAGTGAAAATTGCTTCACAGGGAGTGACAGCCGTGTTAACGGGAAATGGTACTGCAGATTACATCTATTTTTATGATATGGATAGTGTAAATGGGAAGGAAGCAATTTTAGATGTAAAAACCTATGTAGCAACGGATGGATTTCCAATCGGCATCGGATTGTCAGAGAATGGTAAGAAGCTAGTCACTTCTTATTTGGCGGTCGATGATGATAATGATGGTGTTGTTAGCAAAGTTACATTTCATAATTTTGGAGAGTTTGGTAAGAATCAAGTTGATAATTTGGTTGGATCTTATTCAGATTACCGGGGTGAGGTAATACCGAAAGTCGAGTTTATAACCAATGAACTTGTAGTTGCATTTCGAGATACTGGAATTACACTTTATTCCATAAAAGAAGTGCCACGTGAAATAATGAGAGAAACCTACACAGAGAAAATACACAGCATCTGTTACAATGATATGTATATAGGAATAGTTCTAGACGGTACAATTAATACGCAGGCGAGGAAAGTAATACTATATGACCTTGCTGGGAAAAAGGTGTTAGAAAAAGAGGTGAACTTTAGCTTCCAAAAAGTCACCTTAATAGAAAATGAAATTATTTTCTATAGTAATACCGAATGTAATATTATGAATATTGATGGTAGTATGAAATTTCATTCACAATTCCATACAAATGTAACAAGCCTTTATCAAGCGAGTGGTGCGAATGAATATCTTTTAGTTACGGATGTAGGGATAGACAAAATACAATTAATTAAGTCGGAGGAGTAAGAGAATGAATGCGTTAGTGTTAATCGTTGTGGGGATTCTAATCCTGAATGCATATTTAGGTATGAGAGCGGGGTTTATTAAGACAGTTTTTTCGATTTTTTCGATGGTAATTGCTCTTGTTTTTACATTAATCTTAAGTCCTTATCTTAGTAAAAGTCTACAGCAGAATGAAAAATTGGTGACATATTTGTCAGAAAAATCAGCAGAGGTTTTAAAGCTTGATGAAATCGATGAAAAAATTAACCAGACGGTAGAAGATAGTGTGATTAATAAGTTACCATTGCCAGAGTCATTAAAAAATACCTTACAAAAAAACAATAATTCAGATACGTATGATGTTCTTGGAGTTAAGGACTTTAAAGGCTATGTTAGCCATGCTGTTGCAAGCATCGTAATCAACGCAATCTCGTTTGTTATAATGTTTGTTGTGCTAATTATTTTACTTCGTATACTAAGCGCAGTACTTAATATTATTAGTAAATTACCGATACTTCACCAAATCAATAAATTAGCTGGTTTGCTTTCAGGTGGTATCCATGGACTCATTATCGTATGGCTTTTATTTATTCTACTGACAATCTTTAGTGGAACAAAGCTTGGACGAGAGTGCTTTACCATGATGAATGAAAGTGTATTCCTAAGTGCACTCTATGATAATAACTTAATTATGAAATTTGTAATGAATTTATCTGGTATACTAGGTTGAATCGCTTGAAAAAATAAGTAAATATCAAACTACAACTTGAAATTGCAAGAAAGGTGGAGTATACTTGCTTTGTAAGCACTTACATCTTTAAAGCAAACGTAAGAAGCATGGACTACTTATAAAGTAGGAAGAAATGTACAGTTGAACTATTTGCTTAGTTACTGTCCTAATAAATTACAAATAAAGGAGTATAGAAAATGAACGAAGTATTAAAGCGTTTTGAGCAATTAGGAATTATTCCAGTTGTTAAAATTGATGATGCTAAGGATGCAGCACCTTTAGCAAAGGCTCTTTGTGAGGGAGGTCTTCCAGTAGCAGAAGTAACATTCCGTACTGCAGCTGCAGAAGAAGCAATCCGTAACATGGTAGAGGCTTGTCCAGATATGTTCGTTGGTGCTGGTACTGTTCTTACTACAGAGCAGGTTGACCGCGCAATCGCAGCAGGTTGTAAATTCATCGTTAGCCCTGGTTTAAATCCTAAAATTGTAAAATATTGTACTGAAAAGGGTATTCCAATTACTCCAGGTACATCTAGCCCAACTGATATCGAGCAGGCAATTGAGCTTGGTTTAGAGGCTGTTAAGTTCTTCCCAGCTGAGGCATCTGGTGGTCTTGCAAAGATTAAGGCTATGGCTGCTCCATATGTGAATATGAGATTTATGCCAACAGGTGGTATTAATGAAAAGAACCTTACTTCTTATCTTGATTTCCCTAAGATTTTAGCTTGTGGCGGAAGCTGGATGGTAAGCGATGCATTAATTAACGCTGGTAAGTTTGATGAAATCAAGAAACTTACAAGAGAAGCTGTTAACACAATGTTAGGTTTCGAATTAAAGCATGTTGGAATCAACGCTACAAGTGAAGAAGAAGCTGATGGTGTAGCTACTTCCTTTGAGAAGCTATTCGGATTTGCTAAAAACGTAGGAAGCAGTTCCGTATTTGCTGGAAGTGCAATTGAAGTTATGAAGACTCCATATCTTGGAGCTCATGGTCACATTGCTATTCAGACAAATTATATTGAGCGTGCTATTTTCCATATGGAGCTTCAGGGCTTTGAATTTGATATGGATACAGCTAAATATAAAGATGGCAAGATGGTAGCAGTTTACTTAAAGGGTGAGCTTGGCGGATTTGCTGTACATTTACTTCAGAAAAAGTAAAAACACAATTGAAATTTAATTAGTAAGCTTGAGTTTTAATAGGAGTCTAAGACTCTATTAATATCAGATTACTTATGAATATAGTTTTAGAACACCTTGCAAGATAGGCACATAAAGTGCAATCTAGCAAGGTGTTTTTAATTCATGTCAAGGAAAATTTCGAGAAGCGTGCTTTTTCTTATTCATGTCAAGGAAAATTTCGAGAAGCGTGCTTTTTCTTATTCGTGTCAAGGAAAATTTCGAGAAGCGTGCTTTTTCTTATTCGTGGCAAGGAAAAGTTCGCGAAGTGTGCTTTTTCCTATGTATGATAAGAAAGAGCTTGAGTAGCATATGTTTAGATTTTGATTATTATTTTAAAGATTGCTTACTAATCATGAAAAATAAGTGATGAGATATTGCATTTTTTGAGAAAAAATCTTTTGATATTAAAAAGATTAAGAAGTTGCATTACCTATTAGGGTGGATAATTACTGTATGATTGGAACAACAATACAATTTTAGTATCATACAGATAGATATAATGAGAAGATATACTTTATATAAAAACGTAAATTAAAAAGATTATTTCCTAAATTTTTATAAAGTTCCTTGTATTCTAATGGGGTTGTATTATACTATAATAACATGGACGAAGGAGGAGAATCGATGAAGAGACTTCAAAAATTATTTGTTACTATTGGTGTAATGTTTGCCATCATGCTTACTCAAATAGTACCTGTATCTGCTGCGCAAACATTAACGTTTGATGATTTGTATATGACGTTAGAAATTTCCGATGATTTAATTGTATTAACACCAGATACCCCAAAAAACGATGGTCGTTGGGCAGAAGCTGGTATTATTCAGGTTGATACAAAATTAAAAGAATTTAAAGACATGGGTGTGAAAGCTATGTTCTACGAGAAAAAAAGCAACACATCCGTTACTATGATGGTAAAAGACTCTTCGAAAACTAGAGAGATAGTGAACTTAATCAACATGACAGAAGCAGAGCTTCAAGAGTATTTTGATACTTTAGTAGGAAAAGAGTCAGAAACTTACGAATCTACTGTAGAGAAGTATATGCACAAGCAAACCCCTTTCTTTAGATTACAAATACAATCAAAAGATGAAGTGAGTCCAGTCAGCGAAGTAATATATGGTACCATAATGAATGGGAAAAGTTTTGCATTTGATATCTATAAAGAGGGAAGTTACATACAAGATGAGGAAGAGGGATTAGCGAGAGCTTTGGTAGATAAGGTTTCTTTTACAAAGATTCTAGATGCATCTGAGATTGTACAGGAAACAGAAATCGGAATGAAGGATTTCATCGGGCCGATTCTATTTATATTAATTATTATTGTTATTATTTTAATTTTTAACAAAAAAAACAAGAAAGCTTCTCAGATTAAGAAAAAAATAACACAAGACATGCAGGAATATCGCCTAAATAAAAGAAAACTTGAGGAAGCAGGGGAATTAGTTAAAGAAGAGGTATTATTTACGAACTCTACTGAATATCATGATCAAGCGATAAAGACCTACTGTAGTTACAATCATTTCTTTAAACGTATTGGGTTCTGGTGCTATGTTATTGCTTTGTATTTGGTAATTTTGGGATACAGCCTTTTCTTTACCACCTCAATTTGGATTACCATTATTGTAACAATTGCAGGGGTAGCATATGGATATTATCAAGGAATTGCAGTTGAAAAAATGGTTGAGGCAATGAAGAAAAGATACGCAGGTAGTCGGTCAAAGATTGCAATTACTAAGTTTTATGATGACTATTTTACCGTAAGCGGGATTCAATATATTAGTGACTTTCCATATGTTCAAGTGACGGAGATAAGAAAATATAAAAATTATGTTTATCTTTATTTAGGTTCTGAGCTTGCTTATTTTGTTGATATGACAACATTTAGTGAGAGTGATCAAGAAGGTTTTATGATATTGATGAAACAAAGAATGGGTGAGAAGTTTAAGGTTAGAAGTCGCTAACGAAGTTAATATTAATTCTTTATAAAGGGGATACCAAACTATGTGGTATCCCCTTAGCTTTTTAATAAATTTAGACAGTAAAAG
>NZ_JPOF01000003.1:1565000-1766775 GCF_000733755.1 Lachnoclostridium phytofermentans
GGGGAGTTTGACTGGGGCGGTCGCCTCCGAAAGGGTATCGGAGGCGCTCAAAGGTTCTCTCAGAATGGTTGGAAACCATTCGTAGAGTGCAAAGGCATAAGAGAGCTTGACTGTGACACCGACGGGTGGAGCAGGTACGAAAGTAGGACTTAGTGATCCGGTGGTATAAAGTGGGATTGCCATCGCTCAACGGATAAAAGCTACCCTGGGGATAACAGGCTTATCACTCCCAAGAGTTCACATCGACGGAGTGGTTTGGCACCTCGATGTCGGCTCATCGCATCCTGGGGCTGTAGTAGGTCCCAAGGGTTGGGCTGTTCGCCCATTAAAGCGGTACGCGAGCTGGGTTCAGAACGTCGTGAGACAGTTCGGTCCCTATCCGGCGTAGGCGTAGGATATTTGAGAGGAGCTGCCCTTAGTACGAGAGGACCGGGGTGGACTGACCTCTGGTGTATCGGTTGTTCTACCAAGAGCATGGCCGAGTAGCCAAGTCGGGACGGGATAAACGCTGAAGGCATCTAAGCGTGAAGCCCCCCTCAAGATAAGATATCCCATAGCATAAGCTAGTAAGACCCCTTAAAGACGATAAGGTTGATAGGACAAAGGTGGAAGTGTGGTAACACATGTAGCTGATTGTTACTAATAGGTCGAGGGCTTAACCTAAAAGGTTTGTTTAAACTTTTTCTGAGTTGACATTGTCAACCTCATTTGATACAATGTAGAAGTATTCCTCGATAGCTCAATGGTAGAGCACACGGCTGTTAACCGTGGGGTTGTTGGTTCGAGCCCAACTCGGGGAGTTTTTTAATAGCATAATTTTATGTATATTAATATATAATATAATATGGCGACATAGCCAAGTGGTAAGGCATGGGTCTGCAACACCCTGATCATCAGTTCAAATCTGATTGTCGCCTCTCTTTAAAAGTGCTTCAAACCGAGAAATATAAGGGTTTGAGGCTTTTTTTATTTTTAAACACTCCCAACAATAAGGCAAAATTTATTTCTTATTTTATTATTAATTATTTTTTCTTGTGTTTAAACGATTTCTCCAATACAACAAAAAGCTGATTTTTTTGTTTATAAATATGGGTTTATATGTCCTTGGATAGAATGTCTTAAAAGAAATGATTTAGGAGCAGTTAATATATTTCAGACTGTTTTATCTGATAGTAATTTGGGTATTTTATGGTATCCGCAAAATATAATATTAAGCATTATATTTGTAAACATATTTGTTGTATTTTTTCGTTATACACGAAGAAATTAAAACATTAACATCAAAGAATCCATTTAGATATTTATGCTATTTGGATTCTTTTTTATTACATGAAATTAAGTATACTTGATGTGCATAACATCTGTAAAAACTCATGTTGCATTGATAAAAGAATTGAAGGAAGCTGTAAAAACAGGAAAACTATATACGTATTTTAATATCTTGCGTAACATCCTTGTAACGGCGGCATCGTTTCATGGTTACACGGATTTTAGTGAATGTATTAAAACTGGAGAAAATGACCGTGCAGTTTATCTATGCGAGGTATGTTAATATACTTAGTCATAGAAATTATTCCATATTTGAATCCAAGGAAATGGTGGAGGATTGACGTATATCTATGAATGTGATTATAAATCGTTCCATAAAAAAGAAAATATTTCTTGTAATTCCAAGGATATATTTGCTTGTTGAAATAAGTAGTTATTTAGGATATGATAGCAAACGTAGTTTGTTTTCCCTCAGGGGAATGTGTTTGCTATTTGAGGAGGAAGTACAATGTTGAATATACCAGGAACATGTGTTAAATGTGATAATCATATAAAGTTTGAGCGAAATGAAAATCTTACAGGTGCAGTTTATTGTCCAAACTGTGATTTTGTATTAAAATTATCAAAGGAAGAGTTTGACGAGATTAGTTTATTAGTTGAAGAATAATAATTACATTTATATCTTACATGATTAAGATATAAATCCTTCTTATTCTAAAAATGATAAGTTGAATTTAGAAAGTTAGAAAAATTTTTAGTATAACAAAAATACAGCATGGCTAGAATTGTCTATAAAAATTCTATCCATGCTGTATTTTTATTCATGACAAGGAAACGTACGCGAAGCGTGCTTTTGAGTTGAGGAAAGATTAATACAAAGAAAGATTAATACAAAGAAAGATTAATACAAAGAAAGATTAATATAAAGAAAGAGGATATCTTCTTGTAGAAATTGAAAGTATAAAGGTATTTACTTTATAAATAAAATTATATGAAATCAAATCAAATAATAACCATCCGGTCATCCGTCTACAATGTAAAGAAGCTTTTCGTTGAGTCATCCTCTAAAGATACAATTTCATGATGATCTTTAGTGAAAGTTAGCTTTTTACGCCATTGTGTAGGAGAACAGCCCAGAAGGGAATGGAACTGTCGATTAAAGCTTGAGAGGGTTGTGAAACCAACCTCTTTTGCAATCAGGTTGAGTGGTTTCTCATTTCTGTAAATTTCGTAACAGGATGTCCGGATACGAAGATGATTTATGTAATCCAACGGGCTGATATGCATGACCTCAAGAAATTTTCTGCGAAAGTGTGGCTCACTTAAGTGACAAAGTGACGCAATTTCTCCAATCTGCAACTTTTCGGCGTAATGTTTATGAATATAAAGAAGTGCTGAATGTATCTGTAAATTAGTATTGTGTTCTGTAAATTGCTCAGGGATATAGCGATACATTACGGTAAGTAACGTAAGGAAGAGGCCTCTCAGGGAATCTTGGTAGTTAGAGCCTTTTTCATGAAATTCCGCAAACATCCTGCTGATGAGAAAATGCAAATAAGGTTCCTCACTATGGGGGAAGACCTTAGAGAGATGTGGGGAGCATACAAGAAGGCTTTCCAATTTATTTGTAGCAAAGTTTTTTTCAAATAGTAAGGATGGGTTAAAGTAAATGTATTCCCATTTACTCTTTTGATTGAAGGAACTCTTTGAAATATGAGCTATATTTTCTGGAATAAAGCAGATATCTCCTGCATGAAATTCATATTCTTTGTTTTCTATGTAAAGAGTTCCTTCTCCGCTAAGACAATGACCAATCTCAATGCAATTGTGAAAATGAAGGTATTCTAGAGGGGTATCAGGCAGTACCCAGCTGTCACCTAAAAATGCAACGGAAGGGAAGGAAGGCGGTAAGTTATAATGTCGATAATAATAGTTTTTTTTCAAAGATGATTGTTTTTGCACAGTTGGGACTCCTTTCTACAATGATTTTGATTTGGGTTATCTCTATAATAAGGTATATGAAGTTGATAAACCTACTTCATCAATCTTGTTAAACAAGTCTGCTGTTTTGGAGACAGAAAGGGCATGGTTGGTTCACATGCAGGATACGAATCAAATAAGAGAATGGGTGTATTCGAAACGTAAAGATATTATAAGGGATATTGGGCGCATTGTAAATATACGCAGTGTTTCTGAGAAAGAAGAACTACATAACATACATACTCCATTCGGACAAGGATGCCATGATGTACTTGACGAAATGTTAACAATAGGGAAAGAACATGGATTTCAGACGGAAAATTATGACTACTATTGTGGGCGTATCTATTATGAAAAAAGAAAGACTATAGAAAATAGCATTGCTATATGGGGACACCTTGATGTGGTTCCTGAAGGTGATGAATGGGAGTATACACCATATGAGATGGTAGAAGAAGATGACTATCTGATTGGTCGAGGAGTTCAAGATAACAAGGGTCCCACAATAGGTGCCTTGTATGCACTACTTTATCTAAAAGAATGTGGCATAACAATGAAGACTCCGATTAGTCTGATGGTGGGATGTAGTGAAGAAACAGGGATGCAAGATCTTGATTATTACATAAAAAATTATAATGAGCCTTCCTTATCTATTGTGGCTGATTGTGGGTTTCCGGTTTGCTATGGAGAAAATGGCATCCTAAATATCGAACTGCAAACTTACCTTGACAATAAGGACATACTGTCGTTTCATGCAGGAAGCACCAGTAATTCGATTCCTGAAGCTGCAACAATAGTGTTAAAGAGGAGCTTAATTACTGGGCGGATAAAGAAACAACTAGAAGCAAGCAAGTCACTTCTTATCGAAGAAGAGATGGATCAAGTTAAACTTACAGCAAAAGGGAAAGCAGCACATGTCTGTATGGTTCATGATAGCAAGAATGCAATTGGAATATTGGTCAAGGAGCTTTTAAGGCTAGGTATATTTCCAAAAGAAGAGAAGATTTTAAAAGGAATAGAGCTGTTAAGTAAAGATGCTTATGGGATAGCAGCAAATCTCTGGGATAGAAATTATAGCCTTGGCCAACTGACAGGTGGAGCGACTATGGTACGCTATGAGAATTCATTGCTTACAGTTAGTATTGATTATCGGTACCCAATCCTAAAGGATGGAATCAAATCAGATGGTAAAGAGCTAGTAGAAAGTTTAGAAAAACTTTCAAAGGAAGCGGGATTCACATTTCACATTATAAAACATCTAGTACCATCGTATTTGCCGGTGAATAAACCTCTGATACAAGAGTTAACCAATGTTTTTCAAGAGGTGAGTGGATTTGATAGTAAGCCTTACACAATGGGAGGAGCTACCTATACAAGAAAGCTTAAGAATGCAATCGGATATGGGATGGCATTACCTAATAAACATATTTTAAGGAGAAAACAAGGACATGGAGACTTTCATCAGCCAGATGAATCCATTCATATTGAAGAATTAATGGAAGGTATCGTCATTTACATAAAGGCATTTCTTAAATTAAATGACTTAGAATTAAATGATTTGCTTCTTAATTAAGAATAATCTAGTGGGATATGGATCCCCAAAATCCAAATAAAAATAAAGGTGATGAGGATATGACAAAGAGAGAGAGAGTTTTAAGCAGTTTAAATAATGAGGAAGTGGACAAGGTACCAGTAGGATTCTGGTTTCATTTTCCGGAAGATATGGATTTAAAGAACGAGTGTGTAGATGCAACGATAAAGTTTTATAAAGATAGTGATGTCGACTTTATCAAAATTATGTGTGATGGATATTTTGATTATCCAAATGAGATCATACCAAAGATTGAAAAGCCAGAGGATTGGTTTTTAATGAAACCGCTGGGAGAAGATCATCCTTTCATTGAAGAACAAGTACAGCGTGCAAAGGAAATCGTAGAGAAATTAAAAGGGGATTGTTGCGTATTCTACAATGTATTTTGTCCAATGTCCTCCCTCCGTTTTGGTACTTCAGATGAATTATTAATGGATCATTTAAGAAAAAATCCAGAAGCGGTTATGTATGCGTTTGATGTAATTGCAAAAGATGCAGTTGCTTTATGTAGAAGATTAATAAAAGAAGCAGGTTGTGATGGTGTATACTATTGTGTACAGAATGCGGAAGAATATCGTTTTACGGAAGAAGAATATAACAAATATGTAAGACCAAGTGACCTTTATGTTTTAGAACATGCAAATGAATACAGCCAAAATAATATTCTTCACTGTTGTGGTTGGGCAGGAGATAAAAACAGAATAGAAGTATGGAGAGATTATCCTGCAAAGGCAATTAACTGGGCTGTGTATGTAGAAGATTTGACATTAAAAGCAGGCAAGGAATTCTTCCATGGAAAATGTGTATTAGGTGGATTTGATAACAGACCGGAAGGAATTTTATGTTCAGGAACGAAAGAAGAGATTGAAGATTTTACTGAGCAATTAGTAAAGGAAAGTGGGAAAAAAGGTGTTATGATTGGTGCTGATTGCAGTCTTCCAAGAGATGTAGATAAAAAGCATATCCAATGGGTTGTAGAGAAAGTAAAAACATTGTAATATATTAGGTATCAATATTAACCAATTATATCCATGAAACAAGAGGAGATGAAGTATTATGATATATTCTGCAAACGATAACAGATACCAAACGATGGAGTATCGTCGTTGTGGTAACAGTGGATTGAAGCTACCAGCGATGTCCCTTGGCTTATGGCACAATTTTGGAGGAGAAAGCAGCTTTGAAAATGCGAGAAAAATAGTGCTTGGAAGTTTTGATCTTGGAATTACACATTTTGATTTAGCAAATAATTATGGACCACCTGCTGGCAGTGCAGAGGAGACTTTTGGTAGAATTCTTAATAGGGATTTAAAACCGTATCGAGATGAGATTATTGTTGCTACAAAGGCAGGCTATGGTATGTGGGAAGGACCTTATGGAGATGGGGGGTCCAAGAAATACTTAGTCTCGTCGTTAGACCAGAGTCTTAAGAGAATGAATCTTGAATATGTAGATATATTTTATCACCACAGACCAGATACTGAAACTCCACTAGAAGAAACAATGGAAGCTTTGGCGCTTCTTATTCAGCAGGGAAAAGCGTTATATATCGGTTTATCCAATTATAGCAAAGAGCAAATAAAAGAGGCTTCTGCTATATTAAAAACACTGGGTGTAAGGTGCTTGATCCATCAACATAACTATTCCATGCTAAACCAGCAAAACGCTGCGCTAAAACCGGTATTAAAAGAGGAAGGGATAGGCTCCATTGCCTTTTGTCCATTAGCGCAAGGACTCTTAACTAATAAATATATTCATGGCATTCCGAAAGACTCCAGAGCAGCAGGAAATAGTATTTTTCTTGGACCGGAGGCTATTACGGAGGAAGTTTTGAAGAAGATAGTGAAGTTAAATGAGATTGCGGAAAATAGAAATCAAAATTTGGCACAAATGGCGTTAGCATGGGCGTTACAAACTGGTGAATTAACCTCTGTTATCTTAGGTGCTAGTAAGCTTGCTCAGATACAAGATAATATAGGAGCGTTAAACCGTCTTATTCTTAGCGAGGAAGAACTTCAAACAATTGATACTATTTTATTATCATAATTTATTATAAATTACTTGCTTTAATTAATAAAGCTACATCAATGGTAATGAAAAGGTATAAAAAGAAAGGAAGGTATGTATTTATGAGAATCAAAAGATTGGGAGCAGTGTTATTAGCAGCATCAATGGTACTTCTTACTGCCTGTGGAGGAGGCGCTAAGAATGGGGGAAATCAAAGCAATGATAAAACGTCAGATGGCAAAGTAAAACTGGTATTCTATGATTGGACAGATGAGCAAGCTTACTTAGATCCAGCAGTCGAAGCTTACAATGCACAAAGTGAAGTAGCAGAAGTAGAGGTAGTTTATTTTCCGGCAACAGATTATGCAGAAAAGATTTTATCTTCATTTTCCAGTAATACAGAATTTGATATCTTAGGTGTTAATGGAGTTAGCTATTACGGGGATTATAAGAGTAAAAACTGCCTTCAGGACATCTCCTCCTATGTAAAGGATTCAGGCCTTGATACTTCTGTTTATGGTAATGTTTTCGAACAAAGTAATCAAGATGGTATCTTTGGATTACCTTACAGACAATCGGTTTGGCTACTCTTTGTGAATGAAGAATTATTTCAAAAGAATGGAATTGAAGTTCCAACGAAGCAGTTAACCTGGACAGAATATCGAGACCTTGCAAAACAACTTACCAAGGATGGTACATATGGCGGCCTCGTAGGTATGGATAACTTTGTATACATGCAGCAGATGGGTGGCAGTGTCATGGATAAAGATACTAGCATTATTCGTCAAAGCTTAGAATTATGGAAGTCATTAGAGGAAGATGGGAGCCATGTTCCATTTGCAGAAAAATTAGAACTTGGCCAAAATGCAGGTTCCTTATTTACAACAGCACCAGCTACGAAAGTAGCGATGTTCCAAAATGGTACTTGGGGAGTAGCATCCTATAATTCAAAGTATGACAGTGGAGAGATGCCATTTAAATACACGGTTATGCCTATGCCAATTCCTGAGGGAGGAAAAGAGTATTCTGCACCTTCCGGTATGAATTTCCTTTCAATTTCAAAGACCAGCAAACATCCGGAAGAAGCCTATGACTTTATACAGTTTATGTGTACTTATGAAGGTGCAAGCAGAATTGCCGAGAAGGGTACTTTAACAGCATATAGTGATGATAAAGTTAAGGAAATCTATTTAAATGCAGTAAAACAAGACACAGACACCCTTGCTAAAATTGTGTTCTCAGAAAACAATGTAATTGAGCAGATTTACGATGAAAATTATTCTGCGGTAGAAACTATCTTAAAAGAGGAAATGGAACTTTATATGATCGGTGAACAAGATATTGACACTACCATGAAAAACTTCGAAGAGAGAAGAGCAGAGTATATGAAGTAAACTGATTACTGGTTCAGATGAGGATGTTAGACTTTTAGATTCGACATCCTCATCTATATAGTCGGTGATTAAAATTTCAACATTGTTTCGAGTGAACCGTTTTTGCGAGGAGCAAAAGCGGGTTGTGAGCGAAAAAAGAATGTTAGAAATTAATCACCGACTATATACTTTAAAAAGATAAGAAAGGTGGGTTGGCAGTGGAAGCGAAAACGTTGAAAAAACGCACTAAACTGACGAAGGCAGAGCGACGCGAGGAATTAATTGCATACCTGTTTTTATTGCCAAATATGATTGGATTCATTATTTTCACTTTAATACCAGTTGTATGGGGTTTGCTTCTCTCATTTACCAATTACGATGGGTTCGGTGATGTTAAATTCATTGGGCTAACCAATTTTAAGAAATTATTCCAAGATGGATATTTTATTACTTCTTTAAAGAACAATATATTTTATACTGTTTTTAGTGTTTCTTTTACCTTACTATTTGGTTTACTGCTTGCAGTATTGCTGCAAAAGAAGTTAAAGGGAAGTATGGCATTTAAGACAATATTTTTCTTTCCTCAGCTGACTTCTAGTGTAGCATTTGGTATTATATTTGTTTGTCTGTTCCGTGGAAGCGGACCGATTAATGGAGTTTTACAGGCGATTGGAGTAGAGAATCCTCCGAAATGGCTGACTTCAACCGACTGGTCCATGATCACCATAACGATTGTTTCAGTCATAAAGAATATGGGCTATTATATGGTATTATTCTTAGCTGGTTTACAAACGATACCAGTAGATTTATATGAAGCTTCTTCTCTGGATGGAGCAAGTGGCTGGAAGCAATTTAAAGCAGTTACGTTACCTATGTTATCACCAACAACATTTTTATGTAGTATTATGTGTTTGATTAATTCCTTTAAGGTATTTGACTTAGTAAATATTATGACAGATGGTGGACCAGGTCGTTCCTCCAATGTACTTGTATATCGAATTTATCAAGAAGCTTTTGTTAATTATAAATTTGGCTATGCATCAACCTATGCCGTAGTATTATTCTTAATTGTTTTTGTAATTACAATGATACAGTTTAGAGGTCAGAAAAAATGGGTGAACTATTAGGAGAGAAAGTGATGAAGTCATAAAATCGTCACAATGAGTTTGTGGCAGTGATACCCACAAGCTTGATATGCGAAAAATAGCGCAGAAATGAGGTTAATTATGGACGGAAAGAAAACGAAAAAAGTATTACATAAAGTAGTAATCTATCTCATATTCTTGGTATTTGCCTCTGTAACAATTCTCCCATTTTTATGGATGTTATCGACTGCATTTAAGTTCGAGCAAGATGTGTTTCATTTTCCAATCGAATGGATTCCGAAGGCGATTCGCTGGGAGAATTTTAGTAATGTATTCACGCAAATTCCTTTTACTACTTATTATTGGAACTCTATAAAACTATCATCAATCATTACCTTTTTTACCTTAGTTACAAGTGCACTGGCTGCCTATGCGTTTGCCAAATTAAGATTTCGAGGTAGAGATAAATTATTCTTACTTTATTTAGCAACACTCATGGTTCCGTGGCAAGTTATTATGATACCACAGTTTATGGTAATCACGAAATTAGGATTAGTAAATTCACATTGGTCCTTAATTCTCACCCAAAGTTTTACTCCTTTTGGTGTATTTCTACTAAGACAGTATTTTCTTAGTATTCCAAAGGAATATTCAGAAGCAGCAAAAATTGATGGATGTAATGATTTAAAGATTTGCTTTAAAATTATTACACCGATGGCAAAACCAGGTTTTGTAACCTTACTAATTTTTCAATTTATGGGGATATGGAATGACTATTTAGCTCCACTTATCTTCTTAAATGATGATAAGTTAAGAACCTTACAATTGGGGTTACGCTATTTCCAAGCAGAGCATAGTACATCCTATGCGCTATTGATGGCAGGAACGTTGTTAACTTTGGTACCAGTGGTCATAGTTTACATATTTGCGCAAAAACAAATAATGAATGGTCTTGCTAATGCGGGCGGAATCAAAGGGTAAAAATAACCTTAAGAAGGCGTGCTATTTTTTAGAAAAGGAGAATACCGTATATTTTTCTTTTGGATGGCACGTCTATTATTACGCCAATCGGTAGGCGTAGTTTGAAAAGACTCTTTAAACAAACGGTTAAAATTGGAGACAGATTGAAACCCCACGCCCATAGCGATATCCAAAATAGTTGCTTCTGTGCTATATAACAACTCACAGGCTTTTTGAAGACGCAAGGAGGTAAGATACTTTAGTGGAGATTGCTGCATAGTATCTTGAAAGATACTTCGAAAATGTGCTGCACTCATGTAGCAATTCTTCGCAAGATCTGATAACTGTATTTTTTGTGTATAGTTTTTATTGATGTAATCAATGGCAGGTAAGATGGAAGACATTGTTTGATAGCGGATGGACTCTTCATTTTCTTTCGTATCAATCAGACGAGTGATCGTAACGAAGAAGGATAAAAACAGCCCCTTTACAGCATAGGTATATTCCTTTTGGTGATCCCTTAATTCTTCAAAAAGGTAAGTACAAAGGTCATACAGTTCTTCGTTATTCTTTCTGCTAAACAAATAAGGGAGATTGGAGTTTTTGTACCAATTCATCTCAGGAGCTAGCCCATTTGGATAAAATTCTTTTAGTAAGGCTTCTGGATCAAGATATAAATATTGGCAGCAGTCATCGTCTTTTGATACATTCGGGAGGTTACCTGCAAAGTGCATTGAATATGGTGGGATAATAAAAAATTCTTCAGAATTTAAAGTATAGTGTTTCCCTTCTACAGAAAGATCCTTGCCACCAGATAAGCACATACCGATTTCTATGCAATTGTGAAAATGAAAATAGGTAAGCACTGAGGAATCAAAACTTTGATAGATATATTCGCTTGGAAATAATGCAAGTACAGGAAATTCACTCGATAGCTTATATTCTCGATATACTAATTCAACCTTGGTTGCGTGTCCTTTTACCATATCTGCCTCTTTTCATTGTTATCCCTATCCCTGCGATTATCTTGTTTTTTACTAAGATTACGCAGGTATGAACTAACATGTTGAAAGATTTCTTTCAACCTTACAGGGTAGTAATAGCTTTATTATAGCTGCCTGTAGATTAATTGTAAATAGTATCAATTTTAACCTCTATGCTGTGACGCCCTGATAGGAGCAGCGAATGGATCAAGTTTGACTTAGCACAAACTTATCGGGTATAAGATTAAAAATTATCTTCATACTTACTCCATGTAAGTAAAAGGAAAAGCCTAAAACAGTTGTATTTATGATAACCCGGATAATTTTGAGGAGGAAGTAAAAAAGGAGGGATTTGATGAATCGTGTTGATAAATTACGTGAATATATGAGAGAAAAAGAAATTGACCTTGCTATTATTGAAAGTGAAGTAAACCGTTTTTATTTTACTGAGGTACGATGTAATATGGGGACTTTACTAATAACAGAAAAAGAAGCATTGCTTATTTTAGACCCTAGATTTTCTGAGTCAGCAAAGAAGGTAGCAATTAATTGTGAGGTTGTAGAAAGTAAAGATAGAGATATCTTCCTATATGAATTTATGAGGAAGAATAAAGGGAAGAGAGTAGCGACAGAAGAAGAATATATAACAGTAAAACGAAGGAATGAGTTAAACACGATTACTGAATATGGAGTTATAGATTCACTCTCTCTTGATAATAAAATAAAGCAAATGCGCAGAAGGAAAGACTCGAAGGAAGTTGAGTATCTAAGAAAGGCACAATCTATAGCGGATGAAACTTTTCTACACATGTTAGAGTTTATTGAGCCTGGAAGAACAGAGAATGATCTTAAGATGGAACTTGGAATTACTATGGTTAAGTTAGGTTCTGAAAATTATAGTATGAACTTTTTAGTAGCAGCTGGTGAAAATAGTGGATTCCCTCACGGGGGCGTTAAGAATAGAAGAATAGAAAAAGGAGACTTTGTAACTATGGATTTTGGTGGTTGCATCCATGGATATAGCTCTGATATGACAAGAACAGTGGCAGTAGGAGAGTTAACAGAGGAGAAAAAGCAAGTTTATCAGGTGGTGAAAGAAGCACAAGAAAAAGCAATGAGAAAATTAGCACCAAATGTTCCTTGTGTTATGATTGACTCTATCGCAAGGGATGTGATTGGAAGTTATGGATATCAAGATTATTTTGGTCATGGACTTGGACATAGCTTAGGTCTTGAAATTCATGAAAATCCCAGATGTAACGAAACATCGAAAGATAAGTTAGAACCATATGACATAATGACAATTGAACCTGGAATTTATCTACCAAACCGATTTGGCGTCCGTATTGAAGATATGGTTGTGATTACGGAAGACGGATATAAGAATCTTACCAAGTCTGAGAGGGATTTAATAATATTATAGGAACGAAAAGCGTGTTCCTATAATCGATAGCGGTGCAGAAGCCGCACCTTTTATCAGAATCTGCTTCGCATCTTCTGATAAGTTATATTATAGGAACGAAAAGCATGTTCCTATCATCAATGACGGTGCAAAAGCCGCACCTTTAATTTTAATTAGGACAACATAGCTACAGAAATCTAGGAGGCAACAATGGAGCAACGTTTATATCAAGGATGTATACAGATTTTAAAAGAAGAATTGGTACCTGCACTTGGATGTACAGAGCCAATTGCAATTGCGTATGCCGCAGCGAAAGCACGCGACGTGCTAGGAAGTATGCCGGAGCATATTATCGTAAAATGTTCCGGTAATATTGTGAAGAACGTTAAGGGCGTTATTGTACCAACAACCGGTGATATGAGAGGAATTGAAACAAGCGCTGTGCTTGGTGCAGTTGCTGGAAATCCGGAAGGAAAGCTCGAAGTTTTAGAGGGAGTGACGAAGGAGGATGTGGAATTAACGAAAGAATATCTAAAGAAAAAGATATGTGAGGTTCAGATAATTCATGGTGTATCGAATTTACAGATTATAGTTGTAGCGACAAAAGAGAAGGAACGGGTAGAGGTTGAGATCTGTGAGGATCATACCAACATTATTCGGATAGAAAAAAATGGGCAGAATTTGTTACCCGTTCCTACTGCAAACAAAGAAGATAAGAAAAGGGGTATTGTACAGGAACTAACATTAGATTTGATTTACAATTTTGTTAATTCTGTATACATTGATGAAATTAAAGATATTCTTGATCGTCAAATAAAGTACAATATGAAAATAGCCGAGGAAGGGCTTACACATTCTTATGGAGCTAACGTTGGAAAAACAATTTTAAAGACCTATGGTAAAGATGTAAAAATGTTAGCAAAAGCTTATCCAGCAGCAGGCTCAGATGCCAGAATGGGAGGCTGCACGCTGCCTGTAATTATTAATTCAGGAAGCGGTAATCAAGGAATGACAGTTTCATTGCCGGTGATTATCTATGCCAAGCATTTAGAGGTGTCAGATGAAATGCTATATCGCGCGTTGGCATTTAGTAACCTGATTGCAGTACATCTAAAGAGTGGAATTGGCAAACTTTCAGCATATTGTGGGGTGGTAAGTGCAGCCTGCGGAAGTGGGGCAGCAATTACATATTTACATCAGGCTCCACTTGAAACAATATCAAAAACCATAACGAATGTTTTAGGAAACGTTTCTGGAATTGTCTGTGATGGTGCCAAATCTTCTTGTGCGGCTAAAATTGCTTCCGCGGTTGATGCTGCAATTATGGGACACTATATGGCAATGGAAGATAATACATTTGGTGTTGGAGAAGGGCTTGTGAAAGAAAATGTTGAACTTACAATAAACACGATATGTAAAATGGGACGAGATGGAATGAAGCAGACGGATGAGGAAATTTTAAATCTAATGATTCATTCTTAAGAAGAAATCCATGATCCAATCAGATGGAAAGGATAGAGGTTATTATGTTAGAAAAGATGGGAGGATTCACTCTGCCTGGGGAATCCGGATATGAGAAACTTACCTTAGATTTAGCAAATAAATGGGGAGCTGATGTCATTAGAGACAGTGATGGGACCGAGTTATCCGAAGAAATTCTTAATACGGGTTATGGCATCTACTCAACAGTATGCATCATCCGTGGCCATAATGAATGGGCGAAAAGCCATTCGGATCAATTACAGCAGACCTTTTTAATAACAGCTCCTGTTATAGCAACAGGGGAAGACTTAACAATATCTTTAGTACGAGATTTTTCGAGAGAGCAATTTGAAATTAATGAGTCCAAAGACTCCATGAAATATTGGCAAGTCTATGACCGGACAATCGAAAAAGAGCTTAGTACGAAACAGTGGACATACAGAAACGATACGAAGGAAGTAGTGCTAGAAGGTGTGACACCATGGCATGAATATACAGTCTCCTTCCTTGCTTACCGTATTTGGGAAGAAATCTCGATGTATAACCATACAACGAATGGGTGGGATAAAGAACATTTAATGCCAATTGATCCAAAACATCCGGAGACTAGGGAATATCTGCTTCGTTGGATGAGGGATTGGTGTGAGGAGCACAAGCATACTACAGTGGTTAGATTTACTTCTCTTTTTTATAACTTCGTATGGATTTGGGGAAGTAGTGAAAAGAATCGATTTTTATTTACAGACTGGGCTTCTTATGATTTTACGGTAAGTCCGCTTGCATTAGATGAATTTGAGCAGAAGTACGATTATAGGTTAACAGCAGAGGATTTTGTAAATAAGGGGCAGTTTCAAGTCACTCATATGCCAGCGACAAAACATAAGCTGGATTGGATGGATTTTATACAAGAGTTTGTCTTAAGTCTTGGTAAAGAGTTGGTTCAGATTGTTCATGACTATGGGAAAGAAGCTTATGTATTCTATGATGATAGTTGGGTTGGATTGGAGCCGTACCACAAGAGATTTGCTTCGTATGGATTTGATGGAATCATTAAAGCTGTATTTTCAGGATTTGAATCTAGACTTTGTAGTGGTGTTCCTGTAAAGACTCATGAGCTTCGCCTACATCCGTACCTGTTTCCGGTAGGTGTTGATGGCTCACCGTCATTTTTAGAAGGTGGTAATCCAACACTTGAAGCAAAACAGTATTGGAGAAATATTAGGAGAGCAATGCTTAGAGAGCCTATTGAACGTATCGGTCTTGGCGGTTATCTTCATCTGGTAGAAGAAAAACCTGACTTTATTACTTATATCTCAGAGCTTGCGAAAGAATTCCGCCAAATACGAGAACTTCATAACGAAGGTAGACCGTTGCTATGGGCACCGAAAATTGCTGTGTTGCATTCTTGGGGAGAACTGCGTTCCTGGACCTTATCCGGACATTTTCATGAGACATCCTGGCATCCATTAATTCATGTGAATGAAAGTCTAGCGGGGCTACCATTTGAAGTAGATTTTCTTAATTTTGAGGATATAAAAAATGGGAGAGCGAAAGACTACGATGTAATAATAAATGCTGGGCGAAAAGGAGATGCTTGGAGTGGCGGTCACGAGTGGGAGGATGAAGCGATAGTTACTATGCTTACAGAGTGGGTATACCGAGGCGGTGTATTTCTTGGTATCGAGGAGCCTTCGGCTGTAGATGGTTTTCATCATACATTTCGCATGGCACACGTACTTGGAGTGGATATCGATCAGGGTGCGAGGGTATGCCATGGAAAATGGAAGTATACCATAGAGGAAAGCAATGACATTCTTCCAGATAGTTGCAAGTTTCAACCTCATCAGAAGCTTTACCTGACCAATGGAGAAACGAGTGTCTTAAAGGAGGAGAAAGGAATCCCTGTTGTCACTAGGAATGCTTTCGGAGAAGGATTTGGAGTTTATCTTAGTTCCTATGAGCATACTCCAGAACATGCAAGATTATTGGTAAATTTAATCTTAAGTGCTACCAAAGATAATTTAGTTCAGGATGGAATGACCGATAATCTATATACGGAAAGTGCGTACTTCCCACAGAGTCAAGTATTAGTTATTTGGAATAATTCTAATCAGAGACAGAATACATCGGTAGCCTTAAGAGGTCAATCAATCACCTGTGAACTGGAGCCATATGGAACAAAGTTTTTATCCATAAGAAGATAATAGCTGCCTGTAGCAGACAGAATGTTGTATATTAAATACGAAATATAGAGGGTTTCGTTACTTTTATTGTTATTAAAATAAAAGGAGCTGTTGCATAATGGATGATTCAGCCTAGATATTGATAGAACATAATGTGTTCACAACAATATTTGGTATGAAGATCACATTTAGCGACAGCTCCTTTAACTAACCCACCTATCGAAACTGATAGGTTTTACCATTGAGTACTATAGTGTATTGTTTCTACTCTTTGGATTGCTCCTCTTCGGCATCTGATTCAGAAGCGGATTCCTCTAAATTAGCAGTTACTTTCATCTGCTCTTTGGTTACTTTATCAGTCAATGTTGTTGGTTTTGTAAGCGCTTCTTTTTTAGCAGTAACCCTAAGAACAAAAAAGAAAACAATACCAATCACGAGTAGAAAGATCGAGATAAATTGGGAAGTTGAAAATCGACCAACATTTCCGCGAACTAAGTCTCCTCGGAAGTATTCTAAAACAAATCTGCCAATGCTGTAGCATATCAAATAAAGAGCTGCAACCTGTCCATTTGCCTTCTTACGTTTGGCATAAAACAATAGCAAAAAGCAGTGAAGAAAATCCAAACCGCTTGAAATTAACTGAGTTGGAACTAAACGAATTCCATTGGGTGCGTATTCTGAGTTATGAAAGATGATACCGAGAGCACAGTTTGTCTCTACGCCATAGCAACAGCCAGAAAGAAAACATCCAATTCTTCCGAAGCCTTGTGCTAATGCTATGGAAGGCATTGCAAGATCAAAGTATGTTAAGAAATTCAGCTTATTTTTTTTACAGAATAGATAACCTGCAAAAATACCACCGATAATACCTCCATATACAACAAATCCATCTGCAATTTTCCATAGGATGCTAGGATCTTTAATGATTTCGGGTATTTGCGTTATGTAGTATAAGAGCTTAGCTCCAAGTAGTCCGCCAACAGCACACCAGATAACAAGAGAAAAGACTTTCTCATGCTCTAAATTTAATTTTTTTGCCCGGTACTCTGTAAGAAGATATGCGGATAAGATGCCAATAGCTATCATAAGGCCATAACCATATACAGTAACAGGGCCGATTGTAATCAGTTCATTTTTCATAGGGTCATCCTTTCTTATTTTATGTCATGTATTGATTTCTATTTAAGACTTATTGACATTATATAGCAAGGATGCGTAAGGCGCAATATAATTGGTGAACTTATTTCATTAGTGGGCACACCTAGAATAAACAGATTCTTATTAATATAAATGGGTGATACCTCCATAAATAATTTGTTACGATAAAGCATTCGTTTGTCTATCATTATTGTAGCTTATCATAAGAAATTAGTAAAACAACGCTTCATTAACCATTCCCTCAACTACATAATAAAATAGTGAGGCATAGGAAGAAGTACCACATGCCTCACTAGGAATTAGCTTAAGAGTGAAAAAACAAGGTAAATATATTAAGTAGAAATTTTGGTATGGATGGATAGTGAGTTAATATAATATCTTTTGCCACTGCCTTGGTTTGAATCGCATCGATAGAATAACAATTGGAACCGTAGGTTTCATCTCCTATTGCTAGATTACCGGATGCAATAGCGCCGATTGCTATTTCCTTAGCAATTGCAATAGAGCCAAGGGAATACACACCAACAGAAATAGCGCCAGCTGAAAAGTAGCCAATAGCAATTGATCCCAAAGCAATCGCACCAATGGATATTGCACCAAAGGAAAATAAGCCTAATGCCAGAGCGCCAAGAGCAAGCAATCCAAAGGAAAGTACTCCGATACTAAAAAAGCCCACCGAGATAGCTCCTATCGCAATAATTCCTTTCGCCACTTTGATTCGATGTCTAGAGTATAAAAAGCAGATATGAATCAATGGAAGACCGAACAGTGTTTTTTTACTTTTATACTCAAAACCACGTGGTCTCTTAATGTAATCGTTGATCTCATTAAGCTGAGATTCTAAAGTGGCATAGTCGTGTTTTTTCTGTGCTGTGTCATCATAATTTCCTGCTGTACGATCTGTTTTTTCTCCTGTAGTAGAACGATCCAAAATATTATCTCTGATTAAATAATCAAGAGAAACTTCAAAGATTCCCGATAATGCTACTAATTTCGGAAGCTCCGGCATCGTTTGATCAGATTCCCACTTACTCACAGATTGCCTGGATACATCTAATAAATCTGCAAGCTGTTCTTGGGAGAGACCACGCTCTCGTCTTAGCTCTATTAATTTATCACAAAATTTCATAAAACCTCTATTCTGACGCTTAAACGTCCTATTTATTCATGACAAGGAAAAATTCGCGAAGCGTGCTTTTTCTTGTTGAGGTTGAAAACATTATTCCTTCAACCTAATTTAAGTTAGGCAGTTACACCCTATGAATGAAAGATTTACTTCCGCGGTTTTTTGAGCTTTAAATTCTTCAATTAACTCTTCTTTCAAGTATTAATATATAGCAGTGGAAGAGAAATGACAAGAAAATATGGGTTTGCAAATTGTCAACCGTAGGTTGCATCGCAATTTATCATACAATATCCCAACCTTTTTTAATAAGAGATTATAAAAAAGACAACCGACACTCTCGAAGCTAGGAAGCTTTTCGAAAATGTCGGTTGTCTCTAGTGATTAACAAGAAAGTTTTTATAGTTTACTAAAACTTGTTAGTAAAGAGTATTACATCAATTAAACAAGCTTGATTTCTTTTCCTAACCTAAGCAGTGATTACTGCTTAGGATAAGAAACCTTAAAGCTATTTACTTCAGATGCTAACTTAAGTTCGATTCCCTTTGTTGAATTTTCATTTACGCCCTGTTTACGAATATAAATAGTAGAACCTTCTGGAGCAGTTGTAGATGAAATTGCTTTTGCTTTGGTAGTATTCATAATGGTAAATGCAGTAGTTGTCTCATTAAAGGTAGAACCTGGCTTTACGATAGCGTAGCTATATACCTCTGTTTTGGATGCATTGTTAAATTGCAACATCAGTTTTCCATTCTGATAATAGTAGGAAACATCCTTGCTATTATCACCAAGGGTAGGAGCACCAGCTTGACCGTTAATCTTTAAATAGGCAGTTTTGCTATATGTTTTATTTGCTGTAGCTGCGGTACGAATTTTTAAGGTAACGGGTTTGGAACCGTTTCGATATAGAGTGGTAGGAGCAATATCTTCGAGTGTCATACTCTTATCACATTCTACCCATGCATTAATTTTTTCATTAAAATACTCCATAGATAAAGTAGTGTTTAACATTAATTTATTAGCATTTACTTTAACCGAAGGAGCATTCGCTCTTTTGGCAAGAGTGAGGTTTACTTCCTTTGATGGACGAGCACCTACATTGTTTGCATTTGTTCCCACTATTTGTGGGATACGGAAGGATACTTTAGCACCTTTTACAAGCAAACCATCTATCGTCTTTAAGAAAGACTGGTAGGAGCCTGAATTTGGATCCAGTGAAACTTTATTCCACACATAGTCTGTAGCCTTCTTCCACTCAAAGTGAGTTGCAGCATCGCAATTTTCAAATTCAAAAATATTATCGACTTTATCATATACTACTTTTAATGAGGTATCCTTCGCAGGAAGCGTTACGCTTTGAATGGTTTTATCATTCTCACCTTTAAAATATAGGGTGGTATCGTCAGAGGAATTTACCCAGGAAATATCCATAAGGAATGCATCATTTTCTGTTGTTTTGTTTCCTTCTACCTCGTACCAAGTTGTTTTATCAGTGGAATAGTGGACTACAGTATTATTATTGGTATAAACATACATAGTCAAAGTGTCATAGTCAATTGTTCCAATCGAAACCGGTTTTGCTTCAGCAGCACTGATTTTAGCAATTGGAATGAGCAATAGGAGACCAAACACTAGAAGGATAGGGATACTACAATATCGTATGAAAAAATGTACTTTTTTCTTTGTATTCATCTATTTAAGTCTCCTTTCTCTACTTACCAGCATCGATAATGGTTAACTTGCAACCTGATTTAATCACGAATCCGTTACTTAAGGTAATAACTAGATTATTGGTGGTTGTTGAAGTTGTAGTTAATTTATTAATCTTAGCGTTGGATAAGTAAATGGTTGCAGTTCCGCCAGATACTGTAGCAGAACGTAGTACGGAAGTACCGCCCCAAGTTACATCGGATATACCAACTGCATAAGAGCTGTCATGTAGCTTTAACTTTAGTTCATAGGTAATAACATCAACGGTTTCCGTAGTTTTACTTCCATCCTCATTTGTAGTAACTTTAGTCTCCGTTTCTTTTAAACTACCTTCCATGATAGACCAAGCAATTGGAGAATCTAATAAAGTCGCTGTATCTACAAGTTTTATCGTGACTTTGTTATCGATTTCTTCCCCATTGTTTAAGGTAATTAACAATGGAACTGCTTCTCCCTTGGTAGTAATTGTTGAATGGGTTTCAAACTTATTCACGTGAACGGTAACGGTAGCAGTACGAATTTTCTTACCATCATCGTTCGTATAAGAACCATAGGTTACTTGATAATCTGTAGTTGGTGTCAGAGTATATCCATCGTACTTTATTGTTTTAACTTCAGTATCCGAAGGAGTAAAGCTCCCAATAGCAGAGGTATCTGGTACTTTTTCTGTACCTAAGTCTATTTGGAAAGTAAACGAAGATTTATCGCCATCTTCTGTCGAACTATACAAACGTTCGAATGCTGAGGTATATTCCTTATTCTCGGAGTTATTAATTTTACTGGATGGATAAATGTATAGTAGTACTCCAGTATCTACTGTACTTTCAATCACATCATTATTTGCTAATGTAATATAAGCATATAGCTTTGTTTCAGTAAAAGTATCTAAATTTTCTGTACTAGTAATCTTCGTTGTTATAATGTACTGATCTGTTATAAACCTTGAAGAGGTATTCATACTTACAGAGCTTTTTAAACTTACAGTACCTTTGGTGTTACCGTATTGATCACGGAAGCTAATGGAAGATACGGTAGTTTTTGTTGGACTATAAAGAGTAAATGTTAGATTACCAGCAGAATTTTCGCTATTACATACTCCAGCAGTAGTGATTAAGGTATTTAACGTTGTTACCTGTGCTGAATCTGGGTATTGAACGCCTTTGCTTCCTGTGATATCAAATTCTTTCGAGGCAAGAGAAAACTTCACGTCGTCAGTAGCAGGCATACTCTTCTTTCTCACATAGACATGGCTTCCAGCAGGTGCTTTTTCCTTCTTTATCGTGATTTCTGAATTCGAGGAAACGGAAGTCCAGGATGCAGTTGCATAGTTTAAGGTATCCTCAGGTTTTACTATCGTATATTCAAAGGGTTTTGTTTCACTCGCAGCCTTAATCTGTAAAGTAAAGGTGGTAGAGCTTGTATAATTAATCTCTATACCATTCTCACTTTCTGAAGGAGGGGCTTCCTGAATTGGTACAGTAACCGTTGCGATATGAGAAACCTGACTGGTACTGGTTGGATTTTTTCTAAATTGTAAAGTAACTTCACTTTGAGGTGTTGTTGCATTGGTATACAAAGCGCTACCAGCAATATCCTTTAACCAAAGATTTGTCGAAGTGGTTACACTTTTCCATTCACCAATAGTTCCATCACTAGCCACGGTACGATAAGCCATATTCTTATCCGCTTGGATAGAGAACTTGGAACCATTAATTAAGACAGTTGGAGCGGCCATCTTCTTTGGTATGGTGATTGAAATTTCCTTGCTTGGACGAGCTCCCTCTGTTAGTGCCCCATTGATCAGATAACTATTCGTTGGTGCAAGTCTTAGATATACAGTAGCACCTTGGGTACAAAGCATCTCAAGCTGTGATGCGAAGGAATCAGTATTTACAGTATTCCATATGTAGCTATCCTTTTTTCTCCACTGGATCGTACGGTTATAATGATTTGTAAAGGTAACAGTACCTCGAACTTTATTATAGCTTGCCTTAAAGTTTGATACCTGCTTTGGAATCGTAACTTTTACTACCTCGGTTGAAGAATCAGCTTTAAAGGTTAGTACATATTTACTGGTCGGTGTAATCCAAGAGATATCAAGAGTTACCAGACGATCAGAACCAATATCCGTCGGAACGGCTTCCCAAGTTTTCATGTTTTCATCTGAAAAATAAACGACAGTATCACTTGAATTTACCTTTAGAGTTATTGTACTATTGTCATAATTAATTTCCTGTACACTGATGCTTGCTCCAACAGCATATGCTGTTTTTGAAGAAAAGACACCAAAAGCCAAGGTCAGTAGAAATAAGACACTGGCAGTAATGCAAAGGAAAATGTTACGACTGCTTCTTGCTGTATCTTTCACAGCAATAGTTCCTGTTTGCATGGTTTACATACCTCCTTTAATCATGTAGGTGGTTTCTCAGTCGGTCAAAACCACACCGCTTTCTCTTCCTGAGGCCAAACGGTTTTACATGTATTTGTTTTCTTAAGTTGTATTTATGCTCTGCATTTATTATCGGTTTAGAGAAGAGAAATCTTTAGAAAAAAGCTCTATTGGAACGTATTACCACACCAAATAAGGAGATATCTAGATAGTTTTTCCTCTTTCTTGCCATTAAAAATAGTATAACATAGGTGTGTCAAAAGTAAAGCAGAAGCACGAAAATACTCGAAAATAGGAAAAAGGACTGATTTTTGTAAAAATGTAAGAAAAACCATGAATTATGCCTAATTCATGACATAAAAGTAACACAAAAAAAGAATAAAATGGGACTAACGAGAAGACATTATAGGTAGGGAAGGTGGAGTTTATGTTATTCATTCAAAAAAAGTTTAAATTAATAGTTTCTTTTAGCATTATTTTATTGCTTAGTATTGCTTTTTCAAATCAGCCGAAGATAACGGCGTATGCTAGTAATGAGATGCCAGGATATGAAAATCCAAGGGATATTATTATTGCCACTCCCAAAAATAATTACTCTACCACTGGTAGTAAAGTGAGTAT
The DNA here is from genome assembly GCF_000733755.1 of Lachnoclostridium phytofermentans. GTDB lineage: Bacteria > Bacillota > Clostridia > Lachnospirales > Lachnospiraceae > Lachnoclostridium > Lachnoclostridium phytofermentans_A. Next base: position 1,588,317 of record NZ_JPOF01000003.1, read on the forward strand.
TCTTGGTGCTTGTGATTATGAATATCCATTGTATATGAACGGAGAAGAGATAGAGACAACCGAGTATGGCTTTTTTACGGTTTATGTAGAATTGGAAGTTGGAAAGAACGAGTTTGTTTTTGAAAACAATGGAATAATAAAGACGTTAACGATTAATAGAAAGAAAGTAGCAACTTCATCTGGAAATAATTCGGGTAATAGTGGCACTAGTACTCCCAAGGTAACATATAAAGAGTTTAAAAATGATGTTTATGGGGTTATAACAAGCAGTTATGCAATGCCAAGAAGCAAGGTGAGTGATTCCAATGTTAACTTAATGCCTTTAACACTTGGAACGACCTCTCGTATCTTAGGGGAAGATGGAAGTTTCTATAAGCTCGCAGATGGTACGTTTGTTTCAAAATCCAGTATCAGACGATATGACAAGAAACTAGAATCGAACAAGGTAACAAAGGCAAATATGAGTATTGATTCTGCTATGAATCAATTAGTAATCGAATTATCGATGAATGTAAATGCTTTATATTCGGTATCCTTTGAAGGTCAAAATATCTATCTAAAGCTATATGATACCATAGCTGCAGCAAAACCAAAAACTGCAGGAAATGATATTATTGAGAAAGTGACAGTAAATACTGACAGTAAAAACAAAACAAAGACCTACTGCTTTACCATGTATGACAATGCATCCGTGTATGGTTATGATGTAACATTTAAAAATGATGTGATGCGTTTTGAGCTAAAGCTTCCAGTAAAGTTAAAAGATACGAAATCTTTGACTGGTGCTACGATAGTATTGGATGCTGGACATGGAGATTATGACAGCGGAACAGTTGGACCAATGGGAGTTTATGGTCCAGTGGAAAAAGATATTAACTTAAATATTACCTTGTACACCAAGCAATATCTTGAAGCGCTTGGAGCAAAGGTAATCTTAATCCGTGAGAATGATACGTTTTATAGTTTATCAAACCGTGTAGAAACCATACGAAAAGTAAAACCGGATCTCTCTGTTTCAATCCATGGTAATTCTTTAGACTACTCAAGCGATTATGGAAAAACAAGTGGATTCTTAACCTACTATAGCTATAATTTATTTGGAAATTTGCCAAATCTAATAAATAATAGTATTACTGAGGAATTAGGTTTTAACAAACGTGAACCTAGACAAAAAAGTTTATCCTTAACTCGTTTTACTACATGTCCTTCTGTATTATTAGAAACTAGCTTCTTATCCAATCCATATGATTATGAATATTTAATTCAAACAGAAAATCAAAAGGATTTTGGCATTGCAATTGGTAAGTCAATTCAAAACTATCTGCAAGGGGTAGCAAAGCAAAACGACCATGTATATGTTGTAAAAAGAGGAGATACGTTAGCTTCCATTGCTTCAAAATATGGTATCACGATTAAGCAATTAGCAGAGTATAACAGTATCGAAAATATTAATTACATTGTGGTGGGACAAAAAATTCTCATTCCATAGACACATTAGAAGAAAGAGTTGAATAAGATAGGATAAAAGCAATAATAGGGAGAAATTTAGGTTGTCTCCTAGTTAGGAGTAGAATGGTTGTTTCTTATAATCCAATACGGGCAACGTTATATGCCATACAGTTTGGAAAAGAAGAACAAAACGGAATATTCAAACGGATGTCAGAAGATTGTACGAATTTTATATCGCAGTGTATCTGGGCGGGATATGGTGGTACAGACGGGTATTCCTTGACAAGTGAAGCTGATATTCTGGCACTTAGAGAGAGAGTTGCGCAGAATTATCGTCAAACCAATATCTGGTATGGAAGAAACTATGCTTCTCCCTCCGCATATGCATCTGGAGCATTTATGAGGGTAGAGGAATTGTGGAATTACGTCACTACAAATCAAGGACCTGGACCTAGAGCAAAAGGCTATAATAATCGGCAATACTGGGGTAACGTAACGGTGGAATTAGCGCCTGGCGATGTATTACAGTTTTATCATAGTAATCTTGGACGCTATGGTCATACCGTAATGGTGACGTCACAGACACCGCAGACGATTGATAATGCATTGGAATCTGTCTATGTAGCACAACATACTGCAGATTATAGTTACCGCCCACTCAGCGATGTACTTGCTACCAATGGTGGCATTGAAGGTGCATGGATGAGAGTACTTAAGTTTACAGATGCTTACTTTTGATAAGGTTAATGTATTAGGAATTGAAGGTATCGTAGAATAGAGGATCAGATCGGGTACAAACAAGTTTTTTCAAAGAGGAGTTATTAGCTTTGAAAGTTATTGTTTGTACCTTTTTATTCATGACAAGGAAGGGTTTGCGAAGCGTGCTTTTTCTTGTAGGTTATTTCTTTTTAGTATGTTTCGTTGTGTAACAAAATATTTTATGATAAGATATCAGTTAAAGATGGAAAAACCTGAGATTTCCAGGTAACCATCCATAGTATGTGAAAGATTTTGGTATGACTTCTTTCATAAGGAAAGGCAGGAGAATTACGAAATGATATCAAAGAGTATTTTAAATGCGGTACTTGCAAAAGCGCTATCTACAGGTGCGGATTTTGCAGAGGTTTTTGCAGAGAGAACGTTAAGTAAAAATATTAGCATGATAGATAGTAAGGTAAGTGAAATTACAGATTCCTTATTATCTGGGGTTGGAATTCGTATTCTTAAGGGAACGAAAAGTGTTTATGCCTCAACTACCGATATGAGTTATAGTGGATTAATCAATTGCGCGGCACAAGTAGCTTCTGCATTGTCAGGTGTACCGAATGGAAAGAGTATACATTTAACAGAAACGTTGTTTGGAGATATTCATCCAATTCGTATTGTACCTTCTAGTGTACCGAATGCACAAAAAATAGAATTGCTAAAGGAAGGATACTTTAGCGCAAAAAATTATCATCCTGAAATATCTCAGGTTATGGGAAGTTTTCTTGATGTAGATCACAATATTATGATTGCGAATAGTGATGGACTATATACAGAAGATCGTCAAGTAAGAACAAGAATGTCAATCTCAGCAATTGCTAGTAAAGATGGAGAAAATCAAACAGGAGCTTGTTCGCCGGGCAGACGAATGGGGCTTGAGATGTTTGATGAGATTTCTCCAAAGAAGATTGGTGAACAGGCAGCAAAGCAGGCAGTAACGATGCTTCATGCTGACTATTGCCCTGCAGGAAAATATCCGGTAGCAATTGAGAATGGCTTTGGTGGTGTTATTTTTCATGAAGCTTGTGGGCACTCCTTAGAAGCAACGTCAGTAGCCCTTGGACAGTCAGTATTTAGTAATAAGTTGGGGTTACAGATTGCAAATCCAAAGGTAACAGCAGTAGACGATGGAACAATACCGAATGCTTGGGGATCCATTAACGTTGATGACGAAGGAAATCCATCTAGACGTAATGTTTTGATTGAAAATGGTATTTTAAAATCCTATATGATTGATAAACTTGGTGGACGTCGTATGGGCATGGAGGCTACAGGTAACTGTAGACGACAAAGCTATGCTTGGGAACCGACTTCTCGTATGACCAATACAATGATTCTAGCTGGTCAGGATAAGAATGAAGATATTATTGCCTCCATGGAGTATGGTTTATATGCAGCAGACATGGGTGGAGGATCAGTAAATCCAATTACAGGAGAGTTTAACTTCTCCGTAAAAGAAGGTTATATGGTACGAGACGGTAAGATTTGTGAGCCTGTTCGTGGTGCCAGCTTAATAGGAAAAGGATCAGAAATTCTTATGAATATCGATATGGTCGGCACGGATCTTGCAACCGGACAGGGTATGTGCGGTTCCTCCAGTGGTAGTATACCAACTGATGTTGGTCAGCCATTGCTACGCGTATCATCCATTACTGTTGGTGGAAGATAGTGTGAATCTAAGCGAGTGATTAAAGTGAATCAATGATCGGCAAACAAGACGCTAGATTCAAAATAGAGTTTAGGAGGGAAAGCTATGAATTATAATGAATTTAAGCAAGCAGTGATTGAGGCAGCGAAAGAAGCTGGTTTAACAGATTATGAACTTTATTATAGTACCACATCCGAGATTAATACTGAGATTTATAAGGAAGATGTTAAGAGCTTTAGCAGTAGCAAGAATGGTGGTGCATGTTTTCGGTGCATCGAAAGTGGAAAGATGGGGTATGCAGCTACTGAAAAATACGATGAGGAAGAAGCGAAAAATATTGTTATAAGAGCGATGGATAATGCATTATCGATTGAAAGTGAAGATGAAGTAGTTCTTTATGGCGCGGGAGATTCTTATCAACAGGTTACAAAGAAGGCAGAGGCACTGCCAAGTGCAGATATAATGATAGAGAAAGCTATTGCTTGTAATAAAGCAACGTATGAGCAGGATTCTCGTGTTATTGATGCAACAGAAAGTGGAGCATTTGCCTCTAATGTAACTGTAAGCATCTATAATTCCAAGGGCCTTGATTTAAATCATGAGGTATCGCTATCCGGTGTCTATACAGCTGCTGTCATCGAAGAAAAAGGTGAGATGTTAGATTCTTTGGATTTCCAATTGGGAAATGTCGAAGAAGCTGATATTAAGAAAATAGCAAAGAAAGCGGTGGAGGGTGCTGTAGAGCAAATTGGAGCTTTAAAAGCGGGCTCTGGTAAAATGAAGGTTGTATTTTCTGGTAAGATGATGGCGACCATGCTTTCAACTTTTGCAGAAGTTTTTTCTGCAGAAAATGCTCAAAAGGGATTGTCACTATTAAAAGGGAAAGAAAATACCACAGTTGCTTCCGATATAGTAACCATTGTGGACGATCCTTTTTATTTCGATTCTTCACTCCAAATGCCATTCGATGCAGAAGGTGTTGCTACCTACACCAAAGAAATAGTGAAGGATGGAGAACTTACTACACTTCTTCATAATTTAAAAACTGCAAAAAAAGTTGGGATAAAGAGTACAGGAAATGCTTCTAAATTAACATATTCCTCTAGTGTATCCATCCTTCCATATTATTTCTATATAAAACCAAGCGGCCAAACAAAGGAAGAACTATTTTCCTTAGCAGGAGATGGTATTTACATCACAGAACTCCAGGGAATGCATGCAGGTGCAAATCCAAAGACAGGTGACTTTTCTTTAGGAGCTTCCGGATTCCTTATTAAGGATGGAAAAAAAGAAAGTTGTGTAAAAGGGTTTACGGTAGCAGGTAACTTTTATAAACTTTTAGCTAACATTGAAGCTATTTCTAATGACCTTGAGTTTATTCTTCCAAAGGGACTTAGCTGCTTTGGAGCACCTTGTGTTCTGGTTTCAGAACTATCAATCGCAGGATAATAAAAAAACAACCGTAATTTGTTGCTGTAATCGATTAACTTTGTTGACTAAATCTTCCCAAATGCTATACTAATCTTCAAAACACATCATTATTAAAAGTATAATGATGTATGAAGGCATGAGGTTCTAGCAATGAGGATAACTAGGGGAAAAAAAAATAAGGTTATGGAGAGGATCGGATGGAGGAAGAGACTTCTATTCGGTAGTATTTTCTTGCTTATTACCCTTGTATTAGCAATTGTATTTGTACCACTAATAGGGGTATATTATATTACACGGGGGCCAATTTTATATCAAGGTGAAGCTAATTTAGATTACCCGTTACAAAATATTTATCAGGCTTCAGATTTTGGTCTGGAGAACAAGATGCTTCCTATTAGAACGAAGGATGGATATTCCTTATGGGCAACTGAGATAGAGGTAGAAAAACCGGAAGCGGTTATTATCTATTTGACGGATATCAGGCAACCTTCCATTACTTATTTTTATGGTCATGCAAAATGGATGAAGGAGAAGGGCTATGCCTCAATCCTATTAGAAACCAGGGGGCATGGAGAAAGTGAAGGTAACGTCATTGGACTTGGTTATACTGAAATAAATGATGTAAAGGCTGTCGTCGAATATCTACGAAATGAGGAACGCTATCAAGATGTTCCAATTGTTCTTCAAGGTGTTTCTATGGGTGGTGCAGCCGCGATTAATGCCTTCGGACAAATACCTGAGATTGATGCGCTCATAGCTATGTCTGCTTATACCAGTGTGGAAGATGCCATGATTGATTCTATGAAGAAACATGGGGTACCAGAGTTCCTTTGTAAAATAGAGCGACCATTAATAAAATTTGCTTTGTCCATTGTGTTTGGAAGAGATGCTGTAGAGTCATTAAAACCAATGGAGCAGATTAAGAATACAAATGATCGCCCCGTCTTTTTTATATCTAGTAAAGAGGACTCGAAAATATTAATAGAGAATATCAACCGATTTAAAGAAGTCTATCCTGAGGCAGAATACTGGGTAAGAGACTCTTCGGAACATTATATTATTGATGATTCCGATTTTACTAATGTAGAAAAAGATACGGAATATTGTAATCGAATCTTAGAATTTTTAGATAAAGTTAAAAAAGCGAAGAAAAACGTCCTGAGCATGACGAAAAAGGGCTTATTTTTATTGCCTTTTTTAAAATTATGATAAGGAAGAGTTCGCAATGTGTGTTTTCTTGTTTCGGAACTGCTTGGTTTTATAAAACAATAGATGTTATTCCTTAAAAACTGTTGGAATTTGTATTATATGTATTATAATATATAATACAAACAATACAATAAAAAATATTAGAAAGCTTTGATTTTATATTAGGAGGTGATTTCATGTTACTAGCGCTCGATTTTTCAAGTGATGTACCGATTTATCTTCAAATTCGTAATCAAATTGTCTTGGGAATCTCACAGAAGAAATTACTACCGGGAGAGAGATTGCCTACAATTCGTTGCCTGGCCAATGAAATTGGTGTAAATACGATGACAGTAAATAAGGCATATCAAGTCTTAAAACAAGAGGGTTATATCACAGCGGACCGCCGCAGTGGTGCTATCGTTAAGGCAAGAGAGAGCGAGACATTGGGATGGAGGGATAAGCAGGTTGAGGATTTACGTTTAGTTATTTCAGAGATTAAGTTATGCGGGATAGAAAAGGAAGAATTACTTAAAAAATGCGACTTATTATATGAGGAGGTGTCTCGTCATGGTTGTTAATATTATTATGGTGGTTTCAATGTTACCAATACTGCCAATTATTTATTACCTTATGATAAATGAGGCGGAGCCTAAGAAAAATATTGTGCTGGGGGTAACTCTTCCTGTAGAGCAGTTGGATAACCCTTTGGTGCTACAAATGATTGCGAGGTATAAAAAAGAGTTAAGAATATGGTCATTGTGTTTACTCCCTGTTTTGGCGGTACCTTTTTTCATAAAAAGTTTTGCAATAGGATTTTCTATCTATATGATTTGGATACTTGTGGTTGTTATCTTATGTTTTTATCCATTCGCAAAATACAATCAGAAATTATCCAAAATAAAAAAAGAGCGTGAGTGGAGTACCTCTTATGCGAATACTGTAGTTGTAGATATGAAGGCAGTCATGGTGAGACAATCAAAGAGCCTAACAATTTGTTACCTTATATTAAATGTGATAAGTTTTGCGCCGTTAGGATATGCATTTTTTTATTGGGAAAAGGATGAATATTTTAGCGGGAAGGTTATGCTTTTCGTAATAATGGCATCGATTACACTTCTTTGCTTTCTTATTGACCTCTTATTAAGACGGCAAAAGGGAGAAGTAATTAGTGAAGATAGTATTCGAAATACGACCATGACAAGAATACGCCGTAAGGCATGGAAAGATTGCTTTTTAAGTATGGCAGCATGCAACACTGTTTATGTAGTTATCACGTACTTTTACTTGGATAACAAAAAGGTATCAACGATGAGCTTTATGATTGCTACTATGGTTTATTCTGCTGTCTTAGTGTTTATTAGCTTATTTAGTGAAGTAAAGGTTCGAAAGCTACAAAGAAAGTATAGTTTAGATCAGCCAATGGATGTTATTGTGGATGATGATATTAATTGGATTTATGGGCAGTTTTATTATAACCCAAGAGATAAACATACACTTGTAGCAAAACGAGTTGGTATGGGAACGACTTGTAATCTCGCCACCAAGGCTGGAAAGATCTTATCAGGTGTAGTTATCATCGCCTTACTATCCATTCCCTTATCTTGTGTATGGATATTTTTCGAAGAATTTACACCGATTTCGTTACAGGTAAGTAATCAAGAGGTGGTAGCAACTCATCTAAAGGAAGAGTACAGGATCCCGCTTAACGATATTACAGAATTAGAGTATCTGACAACGTTACCTAGGACATCCAAAAACATTGGTACAGGCATGGATAATCTTTATAAGGGTGATTTTTCAGTGAAAGGGTATGGCAGCTGCGAAGTTTGCTTGAATCCTGAAACGGAGGCATTTCTTGTTCTACATACAGAAGAAGAGACTTATATCTTTAGTGATGAAACTACCGAGAAAACGATAGAGGTATATAAGGAATTAAAGGAAGTAATTAAATAAATAGTGTTAAGTGACAAACGGTTATCATAAAAAAGCAAATTGCTTCGCTATGATTATCGTTTGTTTTTTTATGATAGGATAAAATATATTTCTTGTGCTTTATTCTTACTTATAGGAGGAAACATTCTAATCTGCGGAAAAAGTCTAATCCACGGAAACATTACTTTTTTCACCTCCACGATTCACTCTTTTGGCACTATTAGTAGAAATTGCGAAATGATACAATACTTTCATAAAGTTTTTTAAGAGTTAGGAAGTGGGGAGCAGGTTGAAAAACAAAGTTCAACTGGTTTATGAATCGCACAACATTTCCATCATTGAAAGGGCGTAAAAGCGTCAGAAATGAGGTTAGAATGGATGAAATTATTGTAAAGCTTGAAGGGCTGACAAAACGCTATGATTCAAAAATAGCTGTAGATTTTGTAAATTTAGAAATAAAAAAAGGTGAAATATTTGGACTACTTGGACCCAATGGTGCAGGGAAAAGTACCACTATGAATATGATTTGTACTTTGGTGAAGCCTACCTCCGGGCAGATTAAGCTGTTTGGTAGTGAGATGAAAAAAGAGGAAAGGAAGAGCTTATCAAGAATTGGGTATGTGCCGCAGGATTTGGCAATTCATGAAGGGCTTAGAGCATGGGAGAATGTAGAATTATTTGCTTCCTTATATGGTATAAAGGGAGAAGAATTAAAAAAGGAAGTGGATAATTCGCTTGAGTTTGTAGGGTTATTGGAACATAGAAAGGGGTTTCCTAAAAACTTTTCCGGAGGTATGAAGAGAAGGTTAAACATTGCTTGTGCACTGGGGCATCATCCGGAGCTGCTTATATTAGATGAACCTACCGTGGGGATTGATCCTCAGTCTCGTAACTTTATACTAGAAAAGATAAAGTACCTCAATGAAATGGGTGTAACAGTGCTCTATACAAGCCATTATATGGAGGAGATTGAAGCAATTTGTACACGAATCGCTATTATGGATAATGGAAAGGTGATTGCATGTGGGACAAAAGAGGAGTTAATTCAGTTGGTTTCTGATAATCCAAGTAATGATATAAGCCTAGAACAAATCTTCTTAACTTTAACTGGGAAGAAGCTTCGGGATTATGCGGAAGGAGTAATGTAAGATGCTACGTTATCTCATTAAGAATAATATGAAGCTTATATTTCGTGGGAAATTGATCTTTTTTATGATGATTCTCATACCAGTATTTTTAATTTCCATGTTATCAAGTGCGTTTGATAGTATGTTGAATGTGAATTATAGCTTACAAGAGTATGAAGTAGGTTACTCTGTAACAGAGGATAGTTACATCTTACCAATACTAGAAACTGTCACCATTGCAGGTTCAAAGAATCATATTACGCTATATCCATACTCAAAGGAGATAGGCTTAGAAAAGCTAAATGACCAAACCTTAGACTTATATATTGAATTTGGTACCAAGGAGTACGTGATTTATCAAACAGAAGATACGAAGGCAGCAACAATGATACTGAAAGGTGTGATGTCTTCTTGTATGCAGGGGGAACCGTTACAAGGAGATTCTTATCTGGTTGAGACTTTAGACAGCAATCCAATTCCAGAGGCTAAAAACTATTATGGTATTGCCGAAATCGTTTACATGATGTGGTGTGGTATTTTCTCAATATCAGCAGTCATTAACAGTGAGAAAAAAGGGCAAATCCGTAGTCGGATGAAAATGTCCCCCACTTCATCTTTTCGTTTCTATCTAGGGAAATTCATACCGTGTGTAATGATACTGTGTATTCAAATGGGCTTAGCAATCATTATTACCTCTTTCACACTCGGAATCGACTGGGGAGATAAGTTACATTTAAGTTTTGGAATACTATTTTTACAGGCTATGGCTGTTAGTGCGTTTAGTATTATGTTATATCAGATATTTCAGAATATTGCAGCAACAATTGTTGCCTGTTTCTTTATCGTTTTTAGTTGGGGATTCTTTGGTGGAGCGTTCCAAACTTATATGTTTGCAACTACAAGTGAGACGATGGCAAAATTATCACCGATCTATTACTTGAATCGTACCTTAGTTGAATATTCCACAAAAGGATCCAGTGAATATGCGCTTCCCTGTGTTGTAATTTTATCTGCTATTATCATAACTGGTAGTATGGTTTCGATTTTGCTTAGCCGGTTTTGCAAGGGGGAGAGGATATGATAGGTTTTTTAACTATGTTAAAAGCAAATAGTAAATTATTATTTCGAAATAAGGGCTTTCTATGCTGTATGCTACTTCTCCCAGTGTTAACGTTACTTTGGTTAGCAATCCCTTTGGAATATCCTACCGAATCGGAGGGTGATAAGGTTATTGAAGTCGAAGAAGAGGAAAGAATATTACTATCTATGGTGGAACTTGAACTCTCCATCAAGGTATATGATGCTTCTAATTCTAAAAGTTCTCAGTACTTGCTAAATGGATTATTAGATACTGGCGGTTACAGTGTCTATCGTGAAGATGTAACAGGAAAAACACTAGAAAGGATAAAAGAAGAGGCAATTACGACTGCAAATAAGAGTAATCTAGGGGTACAATTATATTTACCTGAGAATTTTGAAGAACGCATTCTTAATGGAGACTACAAAGAAGCTATCATAATCCTAAAAAGTAATGAGGATGAGAGGTTACAACTTTTGTATGCAAACCTTAATCGTTTGATGGGCGAGATGGTTGAGATATCGCAAATGGAGTCGGAAGGGAAAGAAGTTAGTATTCTTAATTATCACGACTTGCTAAATCAAAAGGGTGAGAGTATTGAAAAAAGGGTGGAAACAGTCTCCACAAAAAGCAGCAGAGAAATTTCAACCAAGGAAAAGCATCAAAAAGAAAACTTTGGTTATACCATATCTTTTATGTCCTTATCCTCGTTATTAATTGGTGTCTTTATTACTGGGATATTCCTAAAGGAGAAGGAGTATCAAGTCCTTAGAAGGATTACCTTAACAAGGACGAATATTGCAAGTTATGGTATTGCAAAAATTATATTAATCATTCCAACGACAATGCTACAGGTAGGGGTGTACCTTATAGGGTTAAACACATTTGTGAAAGCAGATATTGGTATTGGTAATTTAGAGTTTGCATTGGTGGCATTTGGGATTGGAATTACATTTCAATTGCTTAGTATTACATTTGGTACCTTATTTAACAATGTCTTAACTGTTAATTATGTTGCTTTTTTTACTTGGGTGTTTACCAGTGTACTATCCGGTCTTTACTTCCCTGTGAATAAGGCATCGTCTATGATAAAAGCAGTTTCATACTTTATGCCACAATCCTGGAGCATACGCTTTTTTGAAGGTATCAAGGGAGGGGATTCAGGGGTTTATCTAATGTTTACTCTAATCATGCTAGCATTTTGTATTGTATTAATAAGTTTTGGAGTGCTTGGTATGAAGATAAATGAAAAAGAATAAGTAAATCTAGTTTCATTTTACTTGATTAGATCAGGGAACTATTTTATTAAAATGTTGGAGCGAAGGGGAATCTATACTTCGCTCCTTGTTCTAATGATATATATTTTCTAACCTCATCAGTGAAATCCCACGCTTTTGTAAGCGGAGGTATGGACTTACCTGTTTTAAAATGCCACGTAGCGGTAATGAGGTAATAGCGTAGTGGATGGCGAATAGCCGCTTTGGCTTGTGAAAGACAGAGAAATTTAAAAATAGGATTCCTAGTTTGACAGAATTACTATAATTCATTATGCTAAGAATTATAGGGAATAAATAACATTGAATAGTAAGGGAGTGCATGGATTGAACAAGAATATCATTCGGTATCAATTTGTATTAATCAGGGTTATCCTATTGGGAACTGTTTTTTTATACCATGCCGTTGAGCAGGAGAGCCAGCTTCTTAATCAGTATGGAGTTTGGGTAATTTATGCACTTTTATTCTCTGCGGTAATTGCTCAGGGAATTACTAAGAGGCATAAGATCTTTTTGTTACTGTTACAGGTAGCTCTCGTTATTGTTATGATATCTTGGTTTGGAAGAGAATATGCACTCATTCTTCCTGTTATAGTGCTCAATGTGTTAGGTAATCTAAGGGTTAGATATCCATCCTATGTTGGAGCATACCTCGTTGCCTTCGTATACTCTGGTAATATGGCTGTATTTCTATTATTTACTTCAGTTTGCATACTACTGTTTATTCAAAATGATGTAATAATCAATAAATATAAGGAGCTAATACATTCCTATGAGTTAAATGAGCAAAAGCTTAAGTTTTCCATGGATCATCAAAGTTATAGATTCAAAAAGGAGCTAGTGGAAAATAGCCTCTATTTTGAAAATAAATTGTTAGAAGAAAAAGGCCGTTTGTCTCAGGCGCTTCATGATAAACTAGGGCATAGCATCAATGGTTCAATATATCAGTTAGAAGCAACAAAGGTCTTACTAGCAAGTGATACCAATCAGGCAAAGGAAATTTTACAAGCGGTTATTGATAACCTTAGATTAAGCATGGATGAAATAAGGCAACTGCTTCGCAGAGAGAAACCAGACAAGCGGAAAATGGCTTTACTTCAGCTTACAACCTTATGTGAAGAGTGCAAGAAAAAATACAGCATAGAAGCTGAGGTTAATGTGAGTGGAGACAATAAGGCAGTGCCAGAGTACATATGGGAAATCATTTTGGATAATTCCTTCGAGGCAGTATCGAATGCCTTAAAATATGCAAACTGTAAGCATATTACAATAAATATTGTAGTTTTAAATAAACTTGTACGGTGCACCATAGAAGATGATGGCGTAGGGTGTATGCAAATAAAAGAGGGAATGGGAATTTCGGGGATGAGGAAACGGGTTCGAGCAATACAAGGGATTCTAGATGTAACCTCCCAAATAGGATTCTCTATTAATATGATTTTACCAATTTCATAGGGGAGTAATTTATTTAAAAAGCGCAGTAAGCGAGAATAGAGGGGAATATGGAACCTATCAAGGTAATAATTGCGGATGACAGTGATTTTGTAAGAGAGGGTATGCGTATTATTCTAAGTGTAGATGCTGATTTTGAGGTAGTAGGATGTGCAAAGAATGGGAAGGAGGCAGTAGATTTAGCCTCCGGGGGAGCTGTGGACGTTGTGCTGATGGATATTGAGATGCCAGTAATGGACGGTATTGAAGCAACGAAAGAAATCGTACTTCGTAATCTTGGGAAGGTACTCATACTGACTACGTTTGACGATGATGAGTTAGTAGAACAATCAATAAAAAATGGAGCAAAAGGTTACTTAATCAAGAATCACACTCCGGAAAAATTAAAACAAATGATTAAATCAATCTATAACGGAGTAAATGTACTAGATGAAAAAGTATTTGAGAAGTTTACTTCCCGTAGTCTTAATTCGAATGCTGTTTTTGATGCAAATGGGTATACCACCAGAGAGCTTGACATCATTGCTTCGGTAGCCGAAGGGTTATCCAATAAAGAAATTGCCAAAAAGTTATTCATTAGTGAGGGGACAGTAAAGAATCATATTAGTACGATCTTAGAAAAGGGAGGGTTCTCTCATCGTACACAACTGGCAGTTTATTACCTAACTGGGAAAAAATAAGGATATTAAGTTCCTAGTGATATCAATAGGGATAAGTGGGTGTTACAACAGTCTACCTTCTGTAGATCATTTGTAGCACTTTATTACTGCCATTTCCCAAATCTTTCGACAATAAAAACATAGAACCAAATGCAGATGTTTCAATGTATAAATATTTTTCTATTAAAATTATCAGACCCAATGTAATTTATTAAAACATTTCCTAATAAAATCCACAACTTAAGCAAATACTACTGGAAATTATGTGAAAAGGAGATATGTGAATTGAAAAAGTATGTATGTAGTGTTTGCGGCTATGTTCATGATGGTGATTCTGCACCAGACAAATGTCCAATTTGTAATGCGGATAGTAGTAAATTTATTGAAAAAAGCGGAGAACTTCAATGGGCCGATGAGCATGTGATAGGGGTTTCATCAGGAGTTGAAGATGCTATCTTAGAAGATCTTAGAGCTAATTTTATGGGAGAGTGTACCGAAGTTGGTATGTACATTGCCATGAGTAGGCAGGCAGATCGCGAAGGTTATCCGGAGGTTGCAGAAGCATATAGGAGAATTGCGTATGAAGAAGCAGACCATGCATCACGTTTTGCTGAGATGTTAGGAGAGGTTGTAAAAGCAAGTACAAGAGACAATTTAGCAGCCAGAGTCGATGCGGAATACGGAGCTTGTGAAGGAAAGAAGAAACTAGCAACACTTGCTAAGAGTAAGAATCTCGATGCGATACATGATTCTGTACATGAGATGGCAAAGGATGAGGCACGTCATGGATGTGCATTTAAAGGGTTGTTAGACCGCTATTTCAGTAAGTAAAAGAGAGTGCGAAAGAGATAAACTTTCGCACACATGGAAAAGGCGCTAAAGCGCTAGAATGGAGGAACTTATGTCTAAAGTTAAGTGTGGTGCAACAAATTGTTCTTATAACCAAGAACACATTTGCTGCGCAAATACCATTAAAGTAGGTGGAAAGGCGGCAACCAGTGAGGAATCTACTTGCTGTGCAAGCTTTTTAAATAGGTCTGTTTATAGTAATTTAGCAGAGTATACATCAATGAGAGGGACATCTAAGGAGATTCTATGTAATGTAGCAACTTGTAAATTCAATGAGGATGACCACTGTAGCCTTAATAAGATTGAGGTGGGTGGTAGCAGTGAGACGAAATTCTATACCGAAACAGATTGCTTAAGCTTTGAAAAGCTGTCCTAAGAGGTTAAAACATGGATTCAAAGGCGTTACGTAAAATAAGTTATGGAGTTTTTATAGTTTCAGCGGCGGCAAACGAGCATAAAGCGGGATGTGTTATTAATACTCTCGAGCAAGTTACCTCCTCTCCAATGAAACTTTCGATTGCTTTAAATAAAAACAATGATACGCTAAGGGTAATCAAAGAAGCTGGTACGTTTAGTGCAGTCGTACTCAAAGAAGAGGTAGAACTTGAGTTAATTAAACTCTTTGGTTTTTTTAGTAGTAGAGATACCAATAAGTTTGAGACGATACCTTATCAGCAAGACAAATATAATAATCCTTACCCAGTAGAAGGTATTGTAGCACAGTTTTCCTGTAAATTATGTGATACCTTAGATGTTGGAAGTCATATAATTTGTATTGGAGAGGTTACGGATGCAAACTTAATTTCTGATGACCCTCCTCTAACCTATGCTGATTATCACTTAAAAAAAGGTGGTTCTACACCGAAAAATGCGCCTTCTTATCAAGAGGCTACCATGGGATATCAATGCACAGTGTGTGGATATATCGAAGAATCAGAAAATTTACCAGATGATTTTATATGTCCAGTTTGTGGAAAGGATGCTAGCTATTTTCGTAAGCTATAAAAATTAACGAAATCAAGTAGCAAAGCGGATTGCGAATATCCGCTTTGACTGATTCTCCCATGTAACCACCATCTTTAGTTAGAAAGTCAGATACCATAATTGTAGCGCCATGTCCTACCACTGATATTCATACAGGAAGAAGTTCATATCACTTCTTTGATTTTTTATAGTAAGAGAATGACTTTTTTCACATCTTCGAGTCATACCTTGATGTTCGTAAAATTGATAATTACAGGTCGTATCTGTGAATAAATAAAATTCATGGATATTTTCACGTTCCATATAAGCTAATAAAGAGTGAAACAACTTTTTTCCTAAACCCTTTCCACGACATTTTGAATTTATTGCAAAAAAAGCAACTTCACCTTGATAATTCTTTTTGCTGTCTTCCAATAACTCTTTATCTATATCATTTACATTCTGAAACATTTTGGAAACATGTCGCCCTTCTTTTGACAGATAAAGTGAGATAATAGAAAGAATTAATTTTACGCGGAATTTCAAAGGACATCGATAGGAAACTCTGTTTTTTCCCATTATGATACCAACAGGGATCTGATTCTCAACAGCCACCTGTGTAAAGGTCTGGTTTGCGAGGCAACTGTTTAGAAAAACTTTTGCAAGTTTTGCCGCAGTTTTTGGACTGCAAAATTGATCATAGTTCCACGTTTCTCTAATAATATCCTCCAGTTCTTTCGAGTCCTTATTTTGAAATTCTCTTAACATAATCTGCTCAGCCATAAAGTCTTACTCCTTTCTTATTTTTTGTCAGAGGACGCTTCGTTCTCCTCCTAAAGAAACAATAGAAATCAATGTAGAATAGAGTCAACTTCTTGTTGTAATCTATCTTGTATGATATGATAATCCGTACAGTAACTGTACAGTCAAGGAGAATTTGAAAATGTCAAATAACAAAGATACGTTGTTTACAATCGGTCAATTTGCAGCTTTACATGAAATCAATAAAAAGACTTTGATGTGGTATGATGAGGTTGGGTTGTTTAAGCCAGCGGTCATTAAAGATAACGGGTACAGATATTATACTTATCACCAGAGTTCCACATTGGAAACCATCTTAATGTTGCGAGAATTGAATGTTTCCATCAGTGAAATACAAGTATTTATGGAAAATCGTTCTGCAAAGAGTTTGGAAATTCTCTTAACAGAAAAGATGGAAGAACTGGATAGGACTATTTCTCGCCTGAAAGCAATCAGGAAAACTTTGATCAATCAAAAGAAAGGCATATCTACATTACTTAAGATAGATCTATCTAAAATCAGTATCATAGAAAAAGAACAGCAAAGTTTAATCGTGATGAATACGACAAAAGATATGTCCTTGGAAAAAGAAATTGAGATGGTGATTGCAGAATCAAAAAAACGACAATTACACCGGCTGCGTGATGCGACTTATGGATCCATGATATCTGTTGACAGTCTATATCAAGGAAAATTTGATGATTATTCCAATCTATTTATAAAAATTTCAAATCAGACTTCCAGGGAAGGTCTTCATCTGCAACCAAAGGGAAACTATTTGAGGGCCTTTTGTCAAGGTAGTTGGGACAAACTTCCTCAAAAATACAATGAAATATTGGCTTATGCAAACGAACACCATTTAATACTGTGCGGTTATGCTTATGAAATGGGGATAAACGAACTTACCATTGATTCAATGGATCAGTATATTACGCAGATAGAAATTCCTATTAAGAATGAAGAAAATGACGGAATATTTTTGCTATGAAATACTTTATGATACAGGAGTATTCTCTTTTGATTTTAAGCATAGTATGTTCAGAGCACAGAGATAAAGAAAATAGTATAGTTTTAATAACTAAGACGCCAAGAAAATAAATTTATCTATTTCCAGCTATGTGGTATAATCTGATTTAATAATAATATTTCATAGGAAGGGTATGGGATGAAAGTAATCGTATTGGCCGGAGGATTAAGTCCGGAAAGAGAGGTATCATTAAGTTCTGGAAGTAAAATAGCAAATGCGCTGATGGAGAAGGGGCACGAGGTATTATTACTCGATTTATACTTAGGAATAAAGGAGGTAACTGATTTTGATTCCCTATTCCGTAAAGTAGAGGATCAAAACCCATATCAGTATCAAGTACCAAAAGAAGAGCCTAACCTTGCCGAACTGAAAGAGGCTTCTGGCAATGGTGCTTGCCTAATTGGCGAAAATGTGGTGTCATTATGCAAATATGCAGATAAAGTATTTTTAGCATTGCATGGTTCGATTGGTGAAAATGGTCAGTTACAGGCAATGTTTGATAACTATGGCATTTCCTATACAGGAAGTGGATACATCGGAAGCCTACTTGCTATGGATAAAGGCTTATCTAAAATTATAATGAAAGAGCATGAAATAAAAACTCCAGCTTATATCGTAGCAGACCTAACGAAGGAACATCAATTAGAAAAAACGTTAATGGTACCGTGTGTAATTAAACCGTTAAGCTGTGGCTCCAGTGTTGGTGTATCGATAGTAAGAAGTCAGGAGGAATTAGGGAAGGCACTTGAATATGCGAAAAGATACGAGAATAAGGTGCTAATCGAGGAACTCATCGTCGGAAGGGAATTCTCTGTAGGTATATTAAATCATCAAGCGTTACCTTTAATAGAGATTATACCGAAGATGGGATTTTACGATTATACGAATAAATATCAATCAGGAATGACGGTTGAAGTATGTCCAGCACAATTAGAGGAAGAAATAAGTGTAAAGATTCAAGAAGCAGCATTAAAAGTCCATGAGGTGTTACAAGTCGGATTTTATTCCAGAGTAGATTTTTTATTAAAAGACGATGGTAGCTTTTATTGTCTGGAGGCGAACACTTTGCCAGGTATGACTCCGACCAGTTTACTCCCGCAAGAGGCGGAAGCTATTGGAATCTCATATTCTGAGTTATGTGAA
Source organism: Lachnoclostridium phytofermentans (assembly GCF_000733755.1). Classification (GTDB taxonomy): domain Bacteria; phylum Bacillota; class Clostridia; order Lachnospirales; family Lachnospiraceae; genus Lachnoclostridium; species Lachnoclostridium phytofermentans_A. The sequence goes on from NZ_JPOF01000003.1 coordinate 1,607,106, forward strand.
TTAATTTTATTTGGATAAAAGTATATTTATTACATAAAGCATTTTCTTTCGATAATATAAGTCATTGCGTTTCATGTAGTAATCTCGTACAATAAAAGATAGGAAGGAAATCACATGGAGAGAAAGAATAGTCTTCTACCTTGTAATCCAAATGCATCCAAGGAAGTTATTGCAGTACTGAATTACCTAAATGATATGGCAGGAAGAGGAGTAATAACAGGCCAGCATACACAGACAAGAGAGCAAAAGGAACTTTACTATATAGAACAGATAACAGGAAAACTCCCGGCATTATGCGGATTTGAATTGCTCAGTTATTCTCCAAATATTTCGTATGACTCCTGTGATGAAGAATGTAAAAAAGAAATCCGTGAGAATGAAGGAACATTAGAGACAGCAATGACTTTTGCTAAAAAATACGGAGGGTTAATCACATTTACTTGGCATTGGTTTTCCCCACTTTATAACAAAAACAAGGGTTTTTATACAGTTAACTCAGATTTCGATGCGAGTAAAGTATTAGTGGAAGGTTCCAAAGAGCGTATTGCATTTTATTCCGATATGGACGTTATCGCAAGTTACTTAAAGCCTTTCCGTGATGCTAAGATACCAATATTGTGGCGTCCTTTCCATGAATCAGAAGGAAACTGGTTTTGGTGGAGTGCAAAAGGAATGAAGGTAGCAAGTAAATTATATCAGCTCATGTATGAGCATTATGTTACCGTACATAAATTAGATAATTTAATATGGGTTTGGAACTGCCCTAAAATAGAGGGGTATGTGGGGGATGCGTACGTTGATATTATTTCACGGGACTTATATCCACCAGCTCACGAGCATACGGACCGGGCAAGGGAATATAGGGAACTGATTCAGATTACACCAACAAAGAAGCTTTGTGCCCTTGCAGAAATCGGAACAATACCAAGCGTTAAGGAGCTATCAAGTAGTAGGATTCCATGGTCTTACTATATGACTTGGTCCAACGAATTCGGTGGTAGTGATCAGTTCACCTCAAAAGAAGAACTCTGCTTAGCATATCATGATTCCTATGCGATAACACTTGATAAATTGCCAAAGCTATACGAATGCCAAACAATTATCTAGGGGGCTTGTTATGAGAAAAAATAAGATTCTGATATTATTTCTTGTAGTTTTTATACTAGCAACAACCAATATTGCCACGTTATTATACTTAAATCACACTATTCATAATAATAGTGAACAATTAGTATTTGCTTATGATGCGATTATGGTACGTGACAATGAGATTAGCAGGTTAGAAGGGCTAGAGGAAGAAAATAATCGATTAACCTTAGAAAATGAGACGCTGAAGACGACAAACGAGAATCTAATCAGTAAAATGGATCAATTAGCTCGTGAGCAGTCATCCTTAAAAAAACAGGTCTTAGAACAATCAGAGGAAATCCTCGAAATAACAAATCAGAATCTCAATATGAACAGAACGCTGGAAAGCTATAATTACTTTCTAGGGTATAACCCTGAAACATTATATGAATATCAAACCTATATCAAAGAATTAGAACAAAAAGTAGAAAAATCAGGTAGTTATGATATCTATGAACTTCCAAAGAGAAAAAAGGTATATGAGGGTTATACCGTTTGGTTAGAAGATGGTGCTAGTGAAACATGGGCAGATCAAGCCATGGAGTATTTACGGCTGTTACCAGAGAAGGCTTTGGAAGCACTAAATAAAGATAAGTGGTACTTTATTATTACTCCGAGAAGTTTAGAAGAAGTATATCATAGCGGAGTTGAGAACACGATAGGGCTTACGATTTATTATAAGAAGCGGATATATATTAAAAATGACGAATTCTCAATAGATTCCTGTACCTTGCATGAGATAGGTCATGCACTCGATGCCTTAAACAGCTATCAATCATTTTCGGAAGGTTTTAATGATATTTATAATGAGGAGAGCCAAACATCTGGTTTATCTAAGTACTTTACAAGCTCTCCAACGGAGTATTTTGCTGAGACTTTTCAGAGTTATTTTATCAATCCAGAATTAACAAAAGCAAATGCACCAAAATCCTATGCGTTTATAGAAAAATTTCTAGAGAAGTATGAATAGACGTGCTACAAAAAGAATTGACCAGGATGTTGTAAATCTGGCCAATTTTTTTTTCATGGCTAGAAAAAGTACTCGTAAAAAATAGATACATAAAACCCTCCAGATATTCTATTATTACTAAATATTCTGGAGGGGAATCTTGATTATACATTAGTAGTTTGCTGCTTGGTTATATCATAAGCGATATAGGTGAGAAACTTTATTTTGCTTCCTATTATAATTCTTTTTCCTTTAACTTAGGTATAACAGTATTATAGTAGAAATCCTTTACAGAATCTTTGGAAACGCTGTAAATGGTAGGTTCATCGTCAATCTGAACAGAAACGCCCGACTGACAATGGCCGAGACAAAACACGGACTTTAATTCAATCTGTGAGCCATAGCTGTCTTCTTCCATGAGTTGCTGCATTGCGGTTATCACGTTGTAGGAACCTTTTAAATGGCAAGCACTGCCAATACAAATATTAATCAGCATAAGGATACCTCATTTCTGGAAGATTAGTCTTCCTTTCGATAGGATACGTGGAGTAGTTCATGAGTACGGTGTTTTAACAAACCGTTGTACAAGGAGAGCATCAAAGGATTTTCCTCACATCTCTTAATCTGTGATACCTTATCGGCTTTGTACATACCAGTTGCGCGGGCATTTTTCTCTTCTTTATGGCTAAATGGCTGACCAGCACCAGCTATACAACCACCAGGGCATGCCATTACTTCAACAAAATCAAAATGTTCTTCACCGCTTTCAATCTTTTCAATTAAAGCTTCTGCATTTGCTAAACCACTGACAACGCCGATGCGGACAACGGATTCCTCCATAGGAAGTTCACAAACCTTTACTCCCTCCATACCACGTAAACCTAGGAACTCGATATCTTTTAGGGCCTTTGGACTTTTGTCAGCGACGACACGGCGAACAGCAGCTTCTGTGACACCACCAGTGACACCGAAGATAACACCGGCACCAGAGTATAAGGAGAATGGCATATCTGGAGCTTCTGGATCTAGTTCTTCAAACTGAATGCCGATTTCCTTAATCATCTTTACGAGTTCTATGGTTGTAATTACATAGTCTACATCAGGAACATTATTACGTTTAAACTCTTCTCGGGATGCTTCAAACTTCTTTGCGGTACATGGCATAATTGCAACAGAAATCGTTTCAACACCTTCTGAGGAATCAAGTCCCTTAAAGTGTTCTTTTATTACTGCACCAAACATCTCCATTGGAGATTTGCAGGTTGAAATGTATGGTAGTAATTCTTTATGCTGTGTCTCTGCGTAGCGGATCCAGCCAGGACAGCAAGAAGTAAAGAGTGGATATTTACTATCACCAGACTCGAGCTTCTTTAATAACTCCTTCGATTCCTCCATAATGGTTAAGTCTGCACCAACTGTAGTATCAAAAATTGCATCGAATCCTAATCTACGAAGTGCAGCTACAATTTTTCCGATGACATTCTCACCAGCCTTCATATGAAACTCTTCTCCAAGAGCTACACGAACGGCAGGAGCAACTTGAACAACAACACGTTTCTTAGGATTGTAGATTGCCTTCCACACTTCCTTTAAATCAGATTTTACGGTAATCGCAGCGGTAGGACAAACAGCAGCACATTGACCACAGTTGACACAATTGGTTTCAGCAATTTTTTTATTAAATGCAGGACTTACTACCATTTTAGCACCACGGTGTGCAAAGTCAATAGCACCTACATTCTGAATTTCATGACACATTCTAACACAGTCCCCACAGAGAATACATTTGCCTGGATCACGAATAATGGAGGTTGATGAGGTATCAAGTTCCATCTCTTCCGTCTTATTTTCAAAACGAACGGTTTTAATACCGAAGCGGAGTGCTAACTCTTGAAGACGACATTTTCCATTTTTGTCACAAACGGTACAGTCTCTACAGTGTGCAGCAAGTAATAACTCTAGAATCATCTTTCTATGTTGATGTAGCTTTGGCGTATTTGTTTTAACCTCCATCTTATCCTTTGGGGGCGTGGAGCAGGACGCAATAATGCCACCCCATTGATCTTCTACGACACACATTCTGCAAGCCCCATAGATGGATAAATCAGAATAGTAACAGAAAGTAGGAAGATCGATTCCAGCTTTACGAACTAAAGCAAGGATATTAGGCTCATCGTTAAATTCTACTCGGTTGCCATCAATAATCATATATTTTGCCATCGTTATTCTCCTTTCTCCTATTCCTCAATAATTGCTTTAAAGCTGCAGCTATCCTTACAAGCACCGCATTTGATACACTTCTTTGTATCAATCGTATGAGGCTTCTTAACCTCACCGGAGATTGCAGAAACTGGGCATAATCTGGCACACTTAGTGCAACCTTTACAAAGATCAGGAATGATCTTTAAGGATATTAATGCTTTGCACTGGCCAGCAGGACATTTTTTATCAACAACATGAGCGATATACTCATCTCTAAAATACTTGATTGTAGAAACAACTGGTGACGCAGCAGTTTTACCAAGACCACAAAGAGCAGTAGCAGAGATGGTATCCGCTAACTCTTCCAGCATATCAATGTGTTCCAGAGTTCCTCTGCCTTCGACAATGTCGGTTAAAAGCTCTAACATTCGTTTGGTACCTTCACGGCATGGAACACATTTTCCACAGGATTCATTTTGGGTAAAGTTCATGAAGAATCTAGCAACTTCCACCATACAGCTCTTGTCATTCATGACAACAAGTCCGCCAGAGCCAATCATTGCACCAACTTTCTTTAAGGAATCGAAATCAAGAGGCATGTCAAGATGGTCATTGGTTGCGTTTAATACAAGACATCCTCCGGAGGGACCGCCAATTTGAACCGCTTTGAATTCGCCGCCCTTTACGCCACCACCGATGTCATAGATAACTTTTCGGAGGGTAGTACCCATTGGAACTTCAATTAAACCAGTATTCACAACATTGCCTGTTAATGCAAAAGCTTTTGTTCCATGATTCTTTTCAGGACCATATGTTTTATACCAGTCGGCACCTTTTAAGATGATAGAAGGTACATTACAGAAGGTCTCTACGTTATTTAATACAGTTGGTTTTTCAAACAATCCCTTTTCTACGGTTCTAGGTGGCTTTACTCTTGGCATGCCACGGTTACCTTCGATGGAGGCGGTTAAGGCCGATCCTTCTCCACAAACGAAAGCACCTGCACCTTGGCTGATTCTAAGATCGAAGGAAAAGCCAGAACCTAAGATATTACCACCAAGTAATCCTAAGGTAGTTGCTTGCAAAATTGCTGTCTCTAAACGGTGTACCGCAAGAGGATACTCTGCACGAACATAGATATAACCATGATGTGCTTTTGTTGCAATTCCAGCAATAATCATACCTTCTATCATACGATGAGGATCACCCTCCATCATACTACGATCCATGAAAGCACCTGGATCACCCTCATCACCATTACATACTACGTATTTCGTTTCTTCTGTTTGGCGAAGTACTTGTGCCCATTTTTTCCCTGTTGGGAAGCCACCGCCCCCACGGCCACGTAGACAGGAATCGGAGATTTCATCTACAATAGATTCTGGGGTCATATCAAAAAGTGCCTTAGCTACTGCCTGATAGCCTCCCATTGCTATGTATTCGTTGATAGATTCTGCATTAATATGTCCACAGTGTTCCAATGCAACACGCGTTTGCTGTTTATAAAAAGGTATTTCTTCTTGTTTTTGGTAGGAATTACCTACGATATCTTTATATAGAAGTCTTTCTACCACGTCATCTTTTAAAATACTATGTTCTATAATATCTTCACAATCTTCTACCTTCACCTTGATATAAAGAATTCCGGCAGGTTCGATACGAAGCAAAGGTCCCATCTCACAAAATCCATGGCACCCACTCTTTTTTAAACCTACAGCTTCATGAGGCTCCTCTTCTAGAGATACGGAGACATTAATTCCTCTTTCTTCGATAAGCTCTTGAAGGCGTGCATAGATGTTTAAGGAGCCTCCGGCTACGCAGCCAGTTCCACCACAGATAAGGATCTGTTTGTATTGGCTCTTAAGAGACTTTTGGTAACGGACTTTTAACGCGTCCAATTCTTCTCTGTTTTTGATTAGCATTGGAGAGCCTCCTCTCTTAACTGTTCAATCAGTGTTTTAGCTTTTTCTGGTGTCATTGCAGCATGAACGACATCGTTCACGGTACATACTGGCGCCAGTCCGCATGCTCCAAGACAAGATACCGTTTCCACAGTAAACATCATGTCATCTGTCGTTGGTTTCTTCTCTGTAACACCAAGAACTTTACGAAATTCCTCCAAGATAGGGATGGATTTTCTAACATGACATGCAGTTCCGTCACAAACCTTGATTACGTATTTTCCTTTTGGTTCTAAAGAGAAGTTTTCATAAAAGGTTGCGACACCATAGATTTTTGCTTCGCTTAACTTTAGTTTTTCTGCTATGTAACAAAGAACTTCCTCGGGTAAGTAGCGATATACTTTCTGTACTTCCTGCATAATCGCAATTACATGTGACTTATTATAGTCATGGGCTTTGAGGATGTTATCAATGAGCCCTTTTTCGTCTTGCGCTAACATAAGGTAACTCCTTTCTCAATCCATACGTTTTGAAAAGCGACAGATTACTGTCGGTTGATTCCAATTCATGACAAGGAAAAGTTCGCGAAGCGTGCTTTTTCTTGTTGAAGATAAAAGATTGATAAAAAATTATCAACTAGAAGATATGTTAACATGCTTTACTAACAAATACAAGAAAAATAATGAAATTAAATGTACAAAATAATCACTATAATTTAATCTATTGCATATCTATTGTTTACAATTTACAAAGAGTATACCAGAATATTCAAAATATATAAAATTATTGAAACCAATTCTGTTCCATATATTGTCAAGAATGTAACAAGATAATAGGGACTTACTTCTTAATGTCTAATTGTATTATATGGATGTTTTAATGAAATGAACAAGAAAAGAATGGGTTAAATTCGAAATAAAGTAGTATAGAGTAATAAGATATTCATGAATCTAATCATTAAAATAAAGTAAAGCTAAGAAAAAATAAAAAAAATCAAAGAGGCTCATAATAATGTAGGAGTAGAATATCACTTCTCATAGCATATAGTATAAGTCTCTTTGATTATAAATAAACAATAATATAAATTAAAATCTGCCTATAATGATCAGAAAGTAAAGCAAATCGAAACGAATGAATTAATGGCGGTGCATTTGAATATTTAATTCCTCACAGGAATCTACGGTATCATAAATCTTTCGATCGTCTACTGTGCTTAATAGCTTCGAACGATTTTGCTCTGCAAATCTTCCAGTTAAAATACTTCCAGGGCCATTGACACAGCCACCCTCACAGCACATACCTTCCATAAAGTCTTGAGGGAATTTACCAACTTTTAAGAGCATGAGCGCCTTCTTACATTCTGCAGCTCCATTACAGCCAGCAACTGAGATTGGAGCATCAATTCCCTTTTCTTTGAGAGCCTCCACAACAGAAGCAGTAACGCCACCAGCAACAGCAAAATTCTTAGCATAAATACTTCCATGCTGTATGTTCTCGCCAATTGTTGCTAGATTAATTTCTTTTGCACGTAGCATAGCATATAGTTCATCAAAGGTGAGAGCGTAATCCGTGCCACCTTCTGCAATATGGTCAAGTACTTCACCTTTTTTTGCAATACAAGGTCCTATAAAGACTGTGATTGCATCTTTATGAATTGCTTTCACGTATTTGGCAGTTGCCTGCATAGGTGAAATGGTGCTTGAAATATGGTCTACAAGGCTAGGGTAATGTTTTTTTATCATTTTAACAAAGGCAGGACAGCAGGAAGTTGTTTTCTTCTTACCCTCTTTATAAGCTTCCGCCCATTCTTCTGCTTCCGAAGCGGCAACTAAGTCAGCACCAAGTGCAACCTCGTAAACACCAGTAAATCCTAACTGCTTTAATGCTTCTGTGATAACGCCAGTGGAAGCAGTTGCACCAAACTGTCCTTCAATTGCAGGTGCTATCATAGCATAGACTTCTTTTTCTGAATTCAATAAATTAATGACATCTACCATAAAAGAACGGTCAGAGATGGCACCAAATGGACAGTTCTTGATACATTGTCCGCAATTGATACATTTTTCTTCATCAATGACTACAATATTGTTCTCATCCATAGAGATTGCATCAACAGGGCAACTCTTTTTGCATGGGCGCTTTAAATCGGCAATCGCATTGTATGGACAAGCCTGGGCACATTTTCCACATTCTTTACATTTTGCAGGATCGATATGAGCACGGTCGTGAGACATAGAAATTGCTTGAAAATTACAAGCTTTCTGACAGCGTTTTCCCATACATTTTTGACAGTTGTCTGTTACAAGAAATCGAGTAATTGGACATTCTTCACATGCAGAGGAGATGACTTGTACGATGTTGCTGTTATCCTGACTTAAGGATGGGGATTTTCCTTGTGCTAGTCGAATTCTTTGACGGATGATTTCACGTTCTTTGTAGATACAACATCTAAAATTAGCTTGTGGTCCTGGGATCATCTCAAAAGGAAGAACGTCTTCTTTTTCTGCTAATTCCTTATGGAATGCTAGCTTAGCAACCTCAAAGAGTACCTCGTGTTTAATGGTTCCGATGTCATTATCTGTTTGTAACATATGTAGTTCCTTACCTTTCCAGACCGATTTTCGCGGTCACAATAAATTAATAATACTTCACAAAAGCTTCCTTTCCCATCTTACGTACGGTATCAATAATCTGGGATACTAGATTCATACGAATACTTAAATCAAAAGGAAGACTAGGGTTTTGATGCGCTTCGTTCATGGTACGCCCAACAAAAAGATGAAGATCTGTACAGTCCTCAATAATCATTTTGGCAATTTTAGATCCGCCATTATCCTTATCTAACTCTAAGAAGAAGTCTTCATTCACTTCTTCTTCTACATATTGTCGCATAAGCTTAAGGGCACGCGTGAGCGTTAATACACCTTCCGTAACTAAATCAATGCCTTCAATATATGCAATTGGAGGCAGATTTGGATCGGTATAATTTAAGGAAGTGTGTATCGGACGGTCTAAAACTCGTGCTACGATATTTGCTGAAGTACCTCCGCTCACGATTCGTTTTGCATTCCCTTCTAAGAATGCCTGAACCGCTGCCATATCATCTACCGGATTTAATGGGGGACCGGTAAATAAATGCACTGGTTTTGAGTCAATGACTCTGGCTACCGCAACCGTAGTATCATCACCTGGTGATTGCATATACAAATCATCGCAGGCTTTACTAAGGATAGAAGCCAAACGCGATGCAGAGAGGGTTGAGTTAGTTGCCTTTACAGAGTATTCTGCCATGTTTTGCCAGGTCCAGCCAAAGTTTAAGGCTTTTCCTACACCTGCATGAATTACTCCATCACTCATTAGAATAAAACAGTCATTTAAGGCAACCTTAAAGCGGTACTCACGAATGCACTTACCTTCTATCATACGTTCTTTATATGGCACTGTCAATAGTGCACCATCACGAATAAATACGCATTCAGGGTTATCAAATTCTACTAAATAAGCATCACCAGATTCAAATATCTGAAGAATGCTAAAAGTAGAGTAGGCAACCTGTCTTACCTGACATACTGGTAAGGTTTTAACGATTGTTTGGACGCATTCTTCAATTCCAGCGCCATTTAAAAACATGGTTCCGAGGATCTTTGAGGTTAGGGTAGCGAGGATATTTGCTTTTACGCCGCTTCCCATACCGTCAGCAAGAATGATTATATTAGAATCCTTTGTTTTTAATATCTCAACTTTGTCTCCGCAGAGTTCTTCCTGGTTCTTATTAAGACTCTTATAAGAGACATCGACTGTTACACTCATGTGAACTCTCCTCTGTCCGCTTTAGCGGATGTTAATTTTAAAGAATGAAAAGCGTGTCTTTCCAACCTTTAGATACTATCATAAGGTTTTCCATCGTTTAGTATGGTATCTCGTAGTTTTGTTAAGGTGACTTTGGTTTCTGCTGTGGTTTCTCCAAGTAAGCCTGCAATCTCTTGTGCAACTTTCATCTGCTTATCGATAACCCGTTGTGCCATCTCGATAGTTTCCACCTTCATTATATAGGCTTGACGATCAAGTTGCTCTTGATGTGAGATATCTTGAAAGATACCAAGAACGCAGTTTTGTTCCTTGGAGTATACAATAGTTTGTAAAGTTGCAAGGTTTCGATCTTCGTAAATCACTCTTTTACCTATGATGTCTTTGTGTGTTTCCAGAACTGCCTGAAAATTACTATGGTCAATAAATTCATAAAGATACATTTCTTTTGCAACAGAGCGAGGAGTACCAAAGTATTTTTCAGCAGCAGCAGAAAATTCCATGATTTTCATCTCCGCATCCACGATAATAATAATGTTTGGTGTCGTATCAAGAACGAAGTTTGCCATGGATTGTGCACGTTCGTGCATATATGGGATACACATATTAAGCTCTGCCTTCCCTTGATAAACAGCGATTGCTTTATCACGGCAAGTAGCATAACCACAAGCACCGCAGTTTAACATATCTTCTGTTTTTGTTTTTCCTATTTTTCTAAGTATTTGCATAATTTCTTCTTCGGTCGGAACTGGATCTTTTGGAGAACGATCAAAAAAATGTTTCTCTAAAAGTATTGGAAACTTTGCATAAAAATCCTCGTCCTTAATTGGTGTCTTAGGGATGGATTCCTCCATATCAAGTTTTACTTTAAATCGAGAGATACGTGCGCGGTCAATTGCAGGACCTTTAATACAGCCACCGTTGCAGATATTAGCTTCAATAAAGCAGCCAGTTACCTCTCCGCGGTTCATACTTTCCAGTAAATCTATGCAGTTTTTAATACCATGGACATAAAATTTACGATAACGGTCAGACGTATTTCTGGAGGCTACGACAGAAGAAAGGACACCACTGCTGATTGGATAGAGGCGGTTAACGAGTGGATTTGGGTTACTAGGAGGGGTATCTGGCTGTTCTAGGATATCAATTCCTTCTTCTAATAACCATTCTTCTAGTTCCTTAAAGTTAATAACAGCATCAATGATACCAACCGTTCTTGGATCACTTTCTGCTTCTCTTTTTTTTGAAATACAAGGGCCAAGAAATACTACTTTTACATTAGGTCCGTATTCTTCTCGTATAATCTTTCCGTGAGCAATCATAGGAGAGATAACTGGCGCAAGATATTTCGTTAGAGAGGGATAATAAATCTCTACGAGATCATTCAGACTAGGACAGCAAGTAGTAATGATATTCTCCATCTCCCCTGCTGCTATTAATTTATCATATTCTCTCGTTACATAAGCCGCACCTTCTGCGGTTTCTCTTACTGCAGTGAAGCCTAACTTTAATAAAGCGCTGATCACCTGTCCAGGAGTGTTGTACTTTAATACGCCAAGGTAAGCAGGTGCAAGAGAAATGATAGTTTGGTGTCCCTCTTTTATATATTCTTTTACACGTTCTAAATCACTGATTAAGGTTTTGGCATTTTGTGGGCATACCTCTAGACAGTGTCCACACAGAATGCATTTATCATTCATAATATAAGCTTGAGCATCCTTTACTGTGATGGCTTTTACATCACAGTTACGCACGCACTTATAACAGTTTTTACATTTTGCTTCTTTAAATCCAATCACATTCATTATGTAAGCCTCCTTAAAACCTCTCCGTGAAAGAAACTATCCGTATCCTTAGGAGACAGAGAAAATAGCTCACCATCTAGCTTTACACAAACCCCCTTTACACATTGCCCCATGCAAAATGCTCCGTTTAGTTCGACTTGATTTTTTAGTTTATACTCAGAAATTAAGGTTTCCAGTCTCGTTATTATCTCTCTGGAGCCTTTTAGATGACAGGAGCTCCCAACACATATTGTAACTACCATACCGTACCTCCTTATAATGTGTGCTAAAAATTTAACAAACTATGTTTATTATAGCACTTTTTTTGAAGGGATACAAGTTTTCTTAAGAAGCTTAGCATGGTTTCTTACGCCATGCTAAGTGATTGAATTGCAATACAGAAAGGGCCTCCCTGTGTTGTAAAAGCTGGGCTTAATTTGTGTATTAATATGTCAGAATGAGGGAAAGCAGCTTTTAATAATTCACTCGCTGTTTTAGCAAGGGAAGGTGCAAGGGAATGGGAAATATAAAGTTTATGATCTTCCCCTACCTTATCCTCCTCAAGACTTCGAATAATTTCAAGAATCGCTTTTGTAAAACTACGCTTAATTGAAAAGTTACAGATCTGTTTACCATCTTTCGTTAAGGTCATTACAGGAACAAGATGAATGGTTTTACCAACAAATGCTGCAAGATGGCTTAATCTGCCGCCTCTTCTAAGATAATCAAAATCTTGTGGAATTAGGAAAGAGCGGGAGCTTGCAATCATCTTTTCAAGTTTAACTACGATTTCTGAAACAGTATGATTTTGATCTGCCAGACGTTTTGCATGCTCTACAAGTGTTCTGTGAGGTCCGCAGAGTGTCTTTGAATTTAGGACAGTAATTCGTTCGCTGTCATCGACCATATTTTTTGCTAATAGAGCAGACTGATAGGTGCCGGATAATCCATCTGCCATCGTGATGTTTAGAATCTCATCTTCTGGAAAACGATTATAAAGGTCTACGACTCTTCCTATTGCAGGTTGTGAGGATAGAGGAATGTGTCCTTGATGAATTAATTCAACGAATTCCTCTGTTTGTATCTCCTCAAACTCTTCATAGGTTTTATCATTAATAGTTACTGCTAAAGGAGAAACATAGATTCCTTTTTCTTCTGCCTCGCTAACGGAGTATAGAGTAGATGTGTCTGAAATTATTCTGATCATGAGTTCCTTTCTATGTGATGGATTTCTCCATACCTTATTCATAATGACAATGAGAAGTTCGTAAAGCGTGCTTTTCATTGTATGAGTCTTGCTCATTATATCGAAAAGTGTCGAAATATGCAAAGAAGATTATTTAAAATATTTATAAAGAATTTGGAACGGAGCTAAAACGATATGGAAAGTCATAAATAATAAAAAGTAAACGATGAAAATCAGTGTGTTTCTCTTAAAAATTCAGGATGCCTCTATCTTGTTTACCCTATTTTAAAGAAATATTGTTTAAATCTATTGAAAAATATATAAAATTAAGAAGTATTTTGTGTGGTGCTATTGAAATCGTAAGGGTTCTCATACTATAATAGAGCTATCTTTTATAAAGAATATTTCAACCACTGAATCAATGGGTAAGTCTTATGCTTAAGTTATAGAGGCAAATAAGACACGCTTTCTTAAAAAAGGAATTGGTTAATGCCAAGAAATAAAACAAGAGGGGTATGAAGTTACCTCATTTGTTAAGAATAAAGAAAACGGAACTTGCAGGAGCACAAGAGTCAAACCTTTCATTAGCATAACTGAGATTTTGTTAAGCAAAATAAGGGGGATGTAGTGGAGTGAAAACAGAGAAAAAGAATGGGATATAGGAAAGGAGAAATAGAGATGGAACTTGTACAAGTAAGAGAACTGTTTCGTAACAAGGAACAATATCTAGGAAAGAAAATAACAGTCGGCGGCTGGGTACGCAGCGTCAGAGACACAAAAACATTTGGATTTATCGTTATGAGTGATGGTACATTTTTTGAAACCTTACAGATTGTTTATACGGACAAGCTAAGTAATTTTGCAGAAATCTCCAAATTCAATGTAGGTTCTGCAGTTGTTGTAACCGGTACACTTGTTGCTACTCCAGATGCAAAACAGCCATTTGAAGTTCAGGCAGAGGAGGTACTCTTAGAGGGGGCTTCTACATCCGATTACCCACTTCAAAAGAAGAGACACTCCTTAGAATTTTTAAGAACGATGACACATCTTCGACCAAGAACAAATACGTTCCAAGCAGTATTCCGTGTTCGTTCTCTTGTTGCTTATGCAATTCATAAGTTTTTTCAGGAGAGAGATTTCGTCTATGTTCATACACCATTAATCACTGGAAGTGACTGTGAGGGTGCTGGTGAGATGTTCCAAGTAACTACTCTTGATCTAAACAATATACCTAAGACAAAAGAGGGTAAGGTTGATTTTGATCAGGATTTCTTTAATAAGCCAACCAATTTAACCGTAAGTGGCCAGTTAAATGGTGAGACTTATGCGATGGCATTTAAAAACATCTATACCTTTGGACCTACTTTCCGTGCAGAAAATTCGAATACAACAAGACATGCCGCAGAGTTCTGGATGATCGAGCCGGAAATCGCATTTGCTGACTTAAAGGATGACATGATCTTAGCAGAGTCTATGCTTAAATATGTAATCAAGTATGTATTAGAGCATGCACCAGAAGAGATGAACTTCTTCAATTCTTTTGTAGATCAGGGATTACTTGAGAGATTACAACACGTTGCTAACTCAGAATTTGGTCATATAACCTATACAGAGGCTATTGATATCTTAGAGAAGAACAACGATAAATTTGAATATAAGGTATCCTGGGGTTGTGATTTACAGACAGAGCATGAGCGCTACTTAACAGAACAGGTATTTAAGAAGCCAGTGTTTGTTACTGACTATCCAAAGGAAATCAAGGCATTTTATATGAAGTTAAATGAAGATAATAAAACCGTTGCAGCAATGGATCTCTTAGTTCCTGGTATCGGTGAAATTATCGGTGGTAGCCAAAGAGAGGATGATTATGACAAGTTAGTTGCAAAGATGAAAGAAAGCAACTTAAACGAAGAAGATTATGATTTCTATCTTGATTTAAGAAAATATGGATCAGCAAGACACGCAGGATTTGGTCTTGGTTTCGAGCGCTGCGTCATGTATTTAACAGGTATGGGTAACATTCGTGATGTTATTCCATTCCCAAGAACAGTGAATAACTGTGATTTATAAAAATCGTATCAAGGTTAATGGTAATACGATCTAAATATACTAGTATCAAAAATAAGAATGCAAAAGAAAAAGCATGTTAACTCTGATACCTGACAAGGAAAAGCTCGCCGCGCGAGCTTTTCCTTGTTTCAGGCATAACTATATGGAAAGCAGAGATGGTAATGTATGTACTATATATAAACCAACATTTGAAATTATGAATTCATTGAACTCTTATCATTATAATGAACTAATAACTCATAGGAACTTCTAGTACTTGATAGCTGCTTCCAAGATTCTATGGAGTATCCTAGGAGAAATCAAAACATCCCTCTCGAAGACCTTAACCGAGAGGGATGTTTTTGAAGAAAATAATAATCCTAATTATTTAGGATACAAATCGCTTATTTAAAACCAGTGAATTATCTTATTAAAGACCAAAATCAGTTTCTATAATCGATTGACGGTGCAAAGGCCGCACCTTTTATGAGAACCTGCTTCGCAGCTTCTCATAAGTTATATTATACAATGTCATATTTATTTTTTTCTTTTGCAAATCCAGGAATATAAAAGATTTTCTTATATGGTTTTAAGCAATATAATAATATGATACCTATAACCCCACAAGAAATAACTTCACCAATACCAACCGTTAACATCATAAAAGGAATTGACATAGCTTCGCCATAAGCAAAACGTAGAATCCAAGGGATGATAATCGTATTAGCGACTATTGGAGGAATTGGAACAAGGAACTTGTATCTTCGTAAGGAATAAGAACCGATTGCTCCAAGTAAGGTAGCAAGAGTCCCGAAGACAATATCAAGAATATCGCATCCTGCAATAATATTACCTAGCAAACAACCAATCGTAACTCCCGGTATCGCTGCCGGAGTAAAGAATGGAAGAATCGTCAGGGCTTCTGCAAAACGCACTTGAATATAAGAGACGCTGATTGGTTGAAATAATAAAACCAGCACAACATAAATGGCCGCAATCATCGCAGAATGCAGCAAGAAATAAAGTGTTTTGTTTTTCATAAAAATCTCCTTTAGTTTTGTTTTACGTGTGGAAGGTCTCGAACACACGATTACCCATTGGTATAGACCTTGTTTTTATGGGGTTTTAGCATGTAATATAATAACTCATAGGCTAAGAAAAAGCAAGTATTACACAGTTGTAATTTAATAATAGGATGAAAGACTCCTTTTGCAGAAATATTTCATTGCTATGTATTAGCAAATTTTGTATAATAATCACAAAACAATAAGAAAAATAAGTATAAGGTGTCAGGATCAATCTTGGAGTTCTTATAAGCATATCGGTATGAGAAATTTCCTAAACAGTGTATTCTATAGAATATAAGGAAGTTATGAAAAATGAAATTAGACATGATGATATCTTTCTATGAAAGGAGGGAGAATAGATGGCTAGAACAGTTACTGCTTATGACCTTTTAATATCCTGTCCTGGTGATGTATCACAATTTGTAGAAAAAATTGAAAATGCTGTGAGTAAATTTAATAACTTTTACGGACGTGAAAATGATATAGTATTACGCACAATCAGCTGGACAAACAATTCTTTTCCTCAGTTTGGAGCACATCCTCAAAAATTATTAGATAAACAAATTGTTGAAAAAGCTGATATTGCCATTGCAGTTTTCTGGACAAGATTTGGAACAGAAACAGAAGATTATGGTTCTGGCACGGAAGAAGAAATTGAAAAAATGCTAAAGGATGGCAAACAAGTATTTTTATATTTTCTTGACAAGCCAATACAACCGTCAAAAATCGACCAAGAGCAGTATAGTAAAATTCAAGCTTTTAAGGAGAAACATAAGAAAGGTGGATTATTTTTTACCGTACAAGATGAAAATGCTCTTGAAAATGCATTTCGTGGAAACTTGGAATTGTATATGGATAGTATAATTCATGGGAAGAAGTTTAGTCAGACGAAGGGAAGTAAACTGATTCTTTGGGTTGACGATTGTCCGGAAAATAATATTTACTTGAGACATATTTTTGAAAATTATGGTTTAAAATTTGATTTGGCACTATCTACAGATAAAGCATTAAACCAAATTGAGAACAATGATTATGCATTAATAATATCTGATATGGGGAGAAAAGAGGGTCCACGAGAGGGATATGTTCTGTTAAAACAAATCAGAGATAATGGTAATAACGTTCCATATGTCATATTCTCATCTGATGGAAGTAGGTCAGAGCATAGATTTGAAGCAGAGAAACATGGTGCACAAGGGTCAACCGATGATTCGAGTGAAGCGGTTGATCTGGTTTTAAAATTATTGCTTAACAAATGATGAAAGCAAAATAATAATACATAATAATATTTCAATTAGTAATACGTAAATCCCCTGTAAGAGAAATTAATATGCTTTTGCAGGGGTATCTTCTTTTACTGCTAGTACCCATTTTATATTTATCTGGGATAAAACACGATGTAATAAAATTCAGTACTTTCATGGGCAATAAGATACTAAGGCCTATCTAAACTCCACGTTAAGTAGACAATTTAGAACACACCGTTTGTATATATAATACAACAAGTGTAGTAATATTTACCTAACAATAGAAGGAGGTAATTAGGAATGGATACAGAAACGATTGGAAGATTTATAGCCGTTCGCAGAAAAGTAAGGGGACTTACACAGCAACAGCTTGCTGACGAGCTAGGATTAACAAACAAGGCAATCTCAAAGTGGGAAACGGGACAGGGGATGCCGGATGTTACGACGTTACCGATACTTGCTGAGATATTGGGAATAACGGTAGATGAGCTTTTAAAAGGAGAATTGATTGATAAAATCGATAATAAGAAGGAATACGGGATGGAGGACAGCTATACCGTACATCGAAGCATTTTTTGGTTTAAGGTCATGGCTTGCCTATCGATTTTCTTTGCACTTGCAGGCAATATTACTCCATTATTTATGCTTAGAGAAACTTCAGCGGTAGCAGCTTTCTTGTTTGGGTGTTGGTTTGAAATATGTAGTGTAACAGTGTTTATGGTATTTTATTTCAGAATGAAAAGTGAGATAGAGTTTCATAGCAAGACCTCAGCGAGTAAGGAAAATTCAATATTAATAAGAAATCAATTTATGAAATATGAACTTTGGTTTTGGTTGCTTTCGCCATCTGCTCTGCTTGTAACGATGGTGTCAGAAGCTCTATCCTGGGAAAATCCTATGATGCAAACCATTTTATCAATTGTTATTGCTATAATGGTAGGATTACAATTAATGTTTAGAATTAGGAATACTGGAAAGGTAACGAAAATCAATTCGAAGATGTTGATGTGATAATAATAGGTCTTTTGATGTAAGCAAATTAGAAAGAAGTTTTTAGATTATACTGAGTCAGAAAATATGTATGCATCTATTTTCTGGCTCTTTTTATTCATGACAGGGAAAAGTCCGCGAAGCGAGCTTTTTCTTGTCGTATGAAAAGAAGAAATAACAACTATTATTATACTGGTGATCTTGACTTTATAATGTGCTACATAAAAACCTGTAAGAGTGCAGGTATTTATGTTATTATGGAACTTGTTGGAAAATACGATTTTGTACATACCAAGATAAAAAAGTTGTTAAAAACGGATAATACCATAATGGAAATCAGTGATATTATGGTTAAGGAAGGGATAGCGAATTGTAATAGGCTACTTCCTTAAGTGTATAGAAAGCAAATGGATAAGATGTGATATGCTTAGAATGGAGGTTATGATGAGTTCATTACCAAAGGAAAACCCAGTCATGATAACAGAGGATTATAGGCCAAAGGACAAGCCCCTAATTATGTCCATGGTAGAGGAAATGAAGGAAAAGGGAGTGCCAGAAGAAATTGTGGTAGAGCAGATCAATGAGTTCTGTAGCATTGTAGACAGACCTGAAATGAAGATAGTTGGAATTCAAATACCTATGAATCCATACAGTGGTTTCGATGCTATTTCAATTGTAAAAAAACTGATAAGTGATGGAACATGTAAGCTGTTAGAGGAACTGCTTCATCCGAACAAAAAAGGAAGGTATGTTGCTGCAGTTAGTCAGGTGAAGACAGGGATTGAATTTACTTATGTAGTTGGAGTTGAGGTCGAAAGCTTTGATCATCTACCAAAACATTTACCACCAGATACCGTAATGCTAACCTGTCCGGCTGCACGATATGGTAAGGTCAGAAGAAAGCCAGCGAACAAAGAAGACAGGCATGCAGCCGCAAAGCAAGCAATCTGTTATTTATCTTCTCAGGAATTTAGAAATACCACAGGGTTATCCTATGATGTTGATGCCACGCCATTTCGTGTATTTGATCACTGTGGAGAATTGATATCTGCTTATGAGCCAGTGAAAAAACCAAATAACGAGGAAGAAAAGTTTGAACAGGTAGGATGCGAAATTGTAATGCTTCCTGAGATTAAAGTCATTGGATGCACGGGAGAAAATGGCTCCGGTATGTGGAACTTGTTTGACATTGAGAACGATATTGATTGGAAAGCAGCTGGAAGTCTGAATGATTATCAGTACTATTCTTTTACCACCAAGGATGAGGAAGGGAATAATACAAGCATCTTTGGTCGGATTGTTGGGGATTTTAATCATGTCCCTGAGTGTCTTGAGCAGGCAGCGATGCCATCAGGGCTATGGGTTAAGTTTTATCAGAAACAGATAAACAATGATGATCCTTCAATTATTTTTGAAGGTGCCAAGGAGTTATTATTCTCACAAAAATATCCGGATTACGAAGAAGATTATTCTATTCGTAGCGGTTTATATGTGGCCCAATATGAGCAAGGTGCATGTTATTACTTTCCAATCAGAGAAAAGTCAAGAGATAAGTAGAAGTATACTCTAATGAACTTTGCTAAACTAAACAATTTCTATAAAGGTAGCAATTTACTTAAGGGGAGGTAGGGATGCATCAAAAAGAATTGGAAAAAGTACTGGATTACATAGAAGCAAATCTAAATCAGCCCTTAAGCCTTCAAGAGATTTCAGCGAAAGAGTATAGATCCACCATGCAGATTTATCGGGATTTTTATAGTTTAACTGGGCATTCTGTCAAGGAATACATTCGTAAACGAAGGCTTTCCAACGCACTGGCAATGGTAAAGCATTCAGAACAGAGTTTAGCTGATATCGCTTACGAATATGGTTATAGTTCGCAGCAAGCTTTTTGTAAATCCGTAAAAGCTTCCACAGGCTTGACACCACTGGAATACAAAGCAGACGAAGGATTCTACTATTATCCGAGATTTCATCTGGATCATAAGTTTTTAGTCACTGTTTCTACTGACCACATACCCAAAACGATACAGATAAAATATTACCATAGTCAGATTAGAGGGATAGAGAATCGGTCTATTAGGTATTTACGCTCTATCTTACCTGAATATAAGGGTAGAATATTTGGGAGGAATGGAAAGCAGAAGGATTATAAATTTTGTTACGAACTAAGGATAGAATATCAGGATAGTCTCCTTCCTATCCTAAAATCAAGTGAGCGAAAAGAGATTGAGATTCATGATTCGGAAGTAAATAGCTATGCAAAGATATCCATTAAAAATAAAGATAATGATATTAATGAAGCTTGGGACTATCTGTATTTAAGATGGCTAAAGGCAAGTATGTTTGAACAGGCTAGAAGCCCTTATTTTGAAGAATACGTCTATAAGAAAGATAAGATTAAGAAATTAATATTATATCTTCCTATTACAAAAAGAAAAGATTATGCAAGAATCACCATAAGAGATTGTGAGGATATGTTTTTCTTGGTATCTAGCTGTGAAGGTATGGATGGAGAAGAGAAAGCTTCAAAAAATGTAATGGAATATTTAGCAAAATACAATCCCTTCTATATCAAAAAAGCAACAAAATTCTATGTTTCAATTTATAAGGATAACTATACCTGTGGTATTGAGGTTGACAAGGATTTCATGTATCAAAATAATGATAAGGTTGTATGCATTTCTAGAATTGGCGGTAGATATGCAGTGCTTGAGAGGGAATGTAGTGGAGACAGCAGCATTTATGAAGCTATGTTAAACGCATGGGTAGAGGAGAATGGATTACATATCGAGGAAAACAATAGATTTACACTATATGAATCATTAGATTCTAAAAATGAGAAACTAAAAACTACAGTTTATCAAAAATTAATGAAGTAAAAAGGTAAGTTGGCTTACAAAATAATAAGCCAACTTACCTTTTTATTTATTATTCTGGTAATAATACCATATAATTTTACTTTTTCAAGATTCGTTTTGTGATAATAAAGGATATCTCTAAAGTCTTAGCAATAGTTAAAATATACACTATTAGGTTATATAGGCTTTATTACTATTAAAGTATAGAAGCTATCTTAAGTTCATTATGTTTTGATAAATCAATAAACTGGTTATCCACTTTTACGACCGGGCGGGATAGATTGTTTTTGTTGATCATAACGACCTCACCAACCAGGGAATTACTAAGTCTCACAGTAGTATTTATGTAACACTGAGCGAGCCCTTCGAGGAATGGAAGGAGATATGCAGCATCGTACTTTTGAAAGCCTTCTTTTTCAAAGTTTTCAAGCACTTCAAAAGGACAGATTTCCTTGCGATAAACACGTTTTGCAGTCATTGCATCATACACATCTGCAATTGCTAATATTTTTGCAAAAGGAGAGATGTCTTTCGAGGAAAGTTGATTCGGATAGCCACTACCATCGCAGCGCTCATGATGCATTAGAATTGCTTCTTTCACACGTGGATCTATCTTATTATCTTTCACAAGCTCATACCCCATAACTGGGTGTTGATGAACATATTCAAGTTCCTTCTCATTGAGCGCAGTTGGTTTTTGCATAATATCCTTTGGCAGTTTTAATTTACCGATATCATGCAATAATCCAGCAAGCATAAGCTGTTCTGCATCATGGACATTAAAATTTAACCAGGTAGCAAAGGAAAAGCAAATTAACGACACATTAAGAGAGTGTACATAGATTTGGTCATCTAAGTCCCTGATACACTGTAACATATCAAAGGTTCTAAGAGAACTTCGGCATTCTTTTAAAAGCTGTTCGACCGAATCTAGTAGCTTGATTTCATCATATGGTAGAGAAGTTGTCCCAGTAAGAGCTAAATAAGAATCTTTTAAAGTAAGAATACTATCCATGTAAAACTTTTTGAATTTTTTAAATTCTATGGAATTTTTTAAAGCAGTGATATGTTCCGATGGTTTTTTTGTCTGCTTCTTCACTAAAGTATTCGGTATGTAAACAAAAATCTCTTTAATTGCATGAATTTTTAGTTTCGTTATACTTCTTGTGGTTACCATCGTATTGCGAGAAAGGATACGTTCATTCCTTAGATTATACACATCTTCTGCAACAATCATTCCAGATACGACTTGAGATACCGGAATATTTACTATGTTCATAGAAGTTAGGAACCTCCCCAAAGTTAATCATACAAATTCTACCACAATTATAAATGCTCTTTTCAAAATAAACAATACTTTTCTGTGTTTTTATAGAGAAGTATGCTATAATAAGTAAAATGAAAATAAGGCTAGAAAGGCGGATGTATCTTGAATTTTATACATGTTGCAGATATCCATCTCGGTGCTACTCCTGAGTCAGAACGTGGTTTTGATATCAACCGAGAGAAAGAAATCTACGATAGTTTTGGGCGTGTAATATCGGAATGTGAAAAAAAGAAAATTGACTTATTATTGATTTCTGGCGACTTATTTCACAAGCAACCATTGCTTCGAGAGTTAAAAGAAGTAAATTATATATTTTCAAAGTTAACACATACCAAGGTGGTGTTGATTGCGGGGAATCATGATTATATTGGTCCACGATCGAATTATTTAAATTTTAACTGGTGTGATTGCGTTAGTATGCTAAGTAGTGGAGAAATGGATAGCATCTATTTTGAGGAACTAAATACGGAGGTCTATGGATTAAGCTATCTTAGCAGAGAAATCTTTGAAGCGAAGTACGATGGTATTATACCAGGAGTGGAAGAGCGTATTAATATTTTATTGGCTCATGGTGGGAATGAGAATAACATTCCGATAAACTATAAAAAGGTTGACGAGGCTGGCTTTGATTATGTAGCATTAGGCCATTTTCATAAGCCACAATTAATTTTTGAGAGAATGGCTTATGTTGGTTCTTTGGAGCCGCTATCCAAAGGAGAACCTCTAAAACATGGTTACTACTATGGAGAAATCACGAAGGAGAAGACAGGGAATAAAGATGGTTATGAATCAAATCTATCCTTAACTTTTGTTCCAATTGCATGTAGAGAGTATATTACAAAAGAAATAGAAGTAACACCAGAAATGTTAAGTACACAAATCGTAGATTTGGCTAGGACTATCATAAGTGAATATGGATGCGAAAACTTTTATCAATTTGTTCTCGTTGGAAAAACAGATCCTTCTATTCTACTTGATTTAGAGGACTTTTATCGACTGGGCTATGTTACCGAGGTTTTAAACCATACTTTACCTGATTATGATTTTGATTCCTTGTATGAGGAGAATAAAGATAATCTTATTGGTAGCTATATCCGTCGTATTCGAGAAAGCGATGCGAAAGGTAACCTAGAAAATAAGGCGCTGTATTATGGAATCGAAGCATTACTTAATACAAAGGAAAGGTAGGATCTTAAGTGATTATTAAAGAATTACACCCAGGGCATTTTGGAAAGTTTCATAATGTCGATGTGGAGCTAACGCCTGGGATTAATGTGATATATGGTAAAAATGAAGCAGGAAAATCAACACTTCATGCATTTGTAAAAGGAATGCTATTTGGTATTGAGAAGCTTAGGGGAAGAGCTGGGAAAGAGGACCTTTATGTAAAATACCAGCCATGGGATACCCCAGGAGCATATCAAGGTAGCATGGTTCTTAGGGTAGATGGGGAAGACTATCGTATTATCCGTAGTTTTTATAAAAAGGAAAGAAGCATTAAAATAATCAAAGAAAGTACTGGACGAGAATTGACAGATGCAGAGCTTGGAGTAGGTGCTATCATTCCAAAACTTACGGAAAGTATCTATAGAAATACCATCAGTATTGAGCAGTTAAGAGCGAAAACAGAATATGAACTTGCAGAAGAATTAAAAAATTATATCACAAACCTTTCTATGTCAAAAAGCAAGGAAGTTGATGTTAATGGAGCTATTCAATATCTGCTAGAAAAGAAAAAGAGACTGGAAAAACAGCTTCCTGATGAACAAATTGCAGAGTTATCTAGCGAACTTAAAGAATTACAGGATACGCTTAAAACAATCGATGTTTTAAGTGGAGAGCTTACGGAATTACAAAAGAGGGCTACCTTCCTTGAAAATAAACAGAAGGAATACAATCGAAGTACCAATCAAGAGAGAATGAAAAAGGTTGCGTACTATCCTGCAATCCTTGAGAAGTTTAAACGTTTTATGGAGATGAAACAGGCTGCAAAAGATATGGAAGACAAGGTAGAAGGATTAGGGGAGAAGACCAAAAAACAAGCAAGCGAATTAGATAGTAGTAGTACCATCGAAGCGCATCTAAAAGAGCTTGGAGAATTGCGCCAGAAAAAGCAAGAGTTTGAAGAGGAGCTTAAGGTAAAACGACAGGAAATTGAGCCACTTCTAAAGCAAGGAAGTAAATCCGGTCGAGTAATCGGTGCAATTATTGTTATGCTAGGATTAGCAATTTCCTCAATTCCAATTCCTTTCATGACCATTGTAATGCGTTGTATTATAGGAATTGCATTTTTAGTAGCCGGAATTTCAAAATATATTATGACAGCTACAAAGGAAGAGAAAAACAAGCAAAAGCTAGAGGATATCAAAAAGGAATGTGAACGACAGATATTTTCTCTTCATAGTAGAAGGCATGATATTTTATTAAACCATCGTGTAAGTAATGAAAGTCAGTTAATGGCAAAATATAATGATGTTCTTAAAAATGAAATGGAACGGGAACAAGCGATACTTCGTAAGGAAGAATATCATACTGCTGCTAAGCAATATCATGAAAAGGCCGATGAGTTAGAATATGAAATAATAGACTATATGAAGTGTTTTGTCGGTAATCCAGAAGCTACCCAAGAATGTATGCAGGAACTTTGGCAGGAGATTGAGGAATTTAAGGAAGATATCATAGGAGAGATGAGTGCGAATGAAGAAGAACATACGTCAATTCGTACTCAGATGGAACGTATTCGCTGGACCTTGGAAGCAAACACGGAGTGCGAGGTAAAACTAGAGGAAAAGCAAATGGAATATGATGAGTCGTGTGAATTAAGAGAAGCATTATTAGAGGAGATTGAAGCAATCTCGTTAAGTATCCAAACGCTAAAGGAACTTTCCACCGATATTCATGATAGTTTTGGAAGTACATTAAATCAGATGCTATCAGAAATTGTATCCTCCATAAGCCAAGGCGAGTATAGTTCCATTGTAGTGGATGAGAAGCTAAATGTATCAGTTCTTCACCGGGGACAATATGTTACCTTAGATAGACTAAGTGCAGGAACTATGGATCAGATTTTTCTAGCGCTTCGATTATCAGTTGCATCGCTACTCTTTCCAGAAGAAAATATGCCGATACTTCTAGATGATTCATTTGCGTTATATGATGATGAACGTACCAAAGCAGCCTTAAGATTACTTGCAGAAGAAACGAATCGCCAAGTAATAATCTTTACCTGTCATCGAAGGGAAAAAGAATTACTTGAGGAATGCAAAGTTCCTTATCATTATGTTGATTTAAATGACTTAGGGAATTCTTTAGAGTATGCATAGCATGTAGGAAATGCGCCCCATAAGGTAACCGTATACTTTGGCTGCCTTATGGGGCGCATATTATTCTTGTATTCTCAATGAAACATCATCTGCTTCATCCAAAATCTATGATTCTATCATCTAAAAATTCTATTTATTCTTATACTTATTAAGAACGTTTTGAATACGCTCTGTTGGGCTTAAAAACTCACTAATGGAAGCATCGTGATTTAATGCATCAATTAATAATGCAATATATTTACTCATATCTGCACTGATATAGTAAGGTCTGCTAAGTAATTCCTCTGTCTGATATACAAGGTTTGTTGTCATTACGAAATCAATAAGACCCTTCTCATAAGCTTCATCAAATTTCTCAAGACCATTTGTGAATAAGCCAAAAGTAGCACATACAAAGATACGTTTTGCTTTTCTCTTCTTTAATTCTTTTGCTACATCTAACATACTTTCGCCAGAGGAAATCATATCATCTAAAATTAAAACGTCTTTTCCTTCTACATCTGCTCCTAAGAACTCATGAGCAACGATTGGATTACGTCCATTTACAATTGTCGTATAGTCACGGCGTTTATAGAACATACCCATATCAAGTCCGAGAACATTTGCAAAGTAAACAGCACGTCCCATAGCACCTTCATCCGGGCTGATTACCATCATATGCTGGGAATCCACTACTAAATCAGGAATGTTTTTTAATAAGTTCTTAATAAACTGATAAGATGGCATTACTGTTTCAAAACTCTTTAGTGGAATTGCATTCTGTACACGAGGATCATGTGCATCGAAAGTAATAATACTCTCTACACCCATGTTTGTAAGTTCTTGAAGTGCTAATGCACAGTCTAAAGACTCACGAGAACTTCTCTTATGCTGTCTGCTTTCATATAAGAAAGGCATAATTACAGTGATTCTTCTTGCCTTACCACCAACAGCAGCGATAATTCTCTTTAAATCCTGGTAGTGGTCGTCTGGAGACATATGATTCGTGTGACCACATAAGGAATAAGTTAAGCTATAATTACAAACGTCAACAAGTAAGTATAAGTCATCACCACGAACAGATTCTTTAATAACACCTTTTGCTTCACCAGAACCAAAGCGTGGACATTGATGCTTAATTAAGTAGGAGTCTCTTTGATAACCAGCAAATTGCATTGTTGCCGTATGCTCACCAGTGCGTTGCTTTCTCCATTCAACAATATAATCATTTACTTTCTGACCTAGAGCCTTGCTACTTTCCAAGGCAATGATACCAAGAGTTCCTACAGGTAGGGTTTCTTTAAAATTATCTTGTGACATTGTTTTTCCTCCAGTATTGTTCTTAACATAAGCTATTTGGGGTTTGCTCATGTTGTTTATAAGGGTATAAGCTATGATGAATAATTTCTTGAAATTATTTAGTTCAAGAAAAAATTGGCTTTTTCTATAAAAATTTCGCCAAATATAGTTAGATTCAACCAACTTCCGAAAGCTATATTACTATTATCCTCTTCTTTCGTCAAGATTAAACTCAACTTTTCTAGTGTTTCTTTAGAAGTTTCTGCAAACGTATGTCATCTCCTACAATTTTTAACAATAAATAGTTACTGGAAATTCGAGAAAATATTCGCTCGCTATAATTTGTTTTTAATTGTTCAAAAGACAGATTCGTTGAGATTACGGTTGATTTTTGTCTTAGGTGTCTTTCGTTGATGCATTGATAGAGTTGAGAGTTGATGAACGTGTTATTCATCTCTGTACCGATGTCATCAATAATAAGTAAGTCGCAGTCAAGGATATAGTCAAATTGGTTTCTTATGTCATCCATATCCTCAGCAGAATTAAATTTGTATTTCTCTAAGATTTCAAAAAGCTGAAAAGAAGTAAGGTAAATCACAGTATGTGCATTATCCATCAGCTCCTTTGCAATACAGTTTGTAAGAAAGGTCTTTCCAACTCCAGTATTACCATAAATTAAAAGGTTTTGATAGCTTGTATCAAAATGATTTATAAATTTCTTAATTTCTGTAACTACACGTTTTATATTTTCAAGAGGTGTTAGCTTCGTAGCTTCATCATAATAATCATTTGTGTAGTAATCATAAGAAAATGTTGAAAAGTTTTCATATTGCACCGAATCTCTTACATTGGATTGATGATATAGGATGTCTACGATTGCCTGTTTGAAACAGTGACATTTTTCGTTTCCAATATAGCCGGTATCCATACAATCAGGACACGCATACCATAAGTTCAGATAATGATTAGGATAACCTGCTTTACTAAGGAGCTCTTGTTTTTTCATGGAAAGAACTTCATTCCGTTCTTTTAAGTGCTTAAGTGCGTCCTCATTACCGGATAAAGAGAGTTTAGCACTTTGAATCGAACCATTAATGATTTCTTCGTCAATCAGCGTAAGCTCAGGTATTTTAGCATAAACTTCTTCTTTCCTTTTTTTTAACTCATGTTGATTTTGTAGCCTTCGATTATCGTATTCTCTTAATATGGTATTGTACTGATAATTTTTCAGTGCCATTAAAATCCTCCATTCTACCTTTAATCCACGAATATGGGCAGCAACTCAAATCTGCCAGTGAATCGCATTATATATATTGCTCACATAGGAAAGTTTTCACTTTCTTATGTGAGCATATTATATACTTAGGAACGATTATTTAATAGACGTTGCTCCATGGATAGAAAGTCCTCTTCCGAGTACTTTCTTTGTGGGAATGCATTAAAACGGTTATTTGTAGTAGGTTGTTTTGTGGCAGCAGTTTGCTTATTCGCTGCTAAAATAGCGGTTTGTTTTGCATGTGCCTCATCTAATTTAGCGATATCCGCTGCACAGGTAACCCCTTTTTTATACCAGTTTTCAAGAATTTTATCAGCATACTTAAAGTCTGGTTTTCCCGTTGCTAACATGGTACGATTGCATGCTTCCTCAATAATATTAATATCAAAACAAAATTCATGGAACCAACGGTGCATAAACTTTTTTTCGATGGTTCCTGGAGCTCTATTTAATCCAAAGGCTTTGTTAATGGCGTTGTAGTTATTGTTATAAGAAAGTGTTGCAGACTCAGCTTTTTCGACAGTGTCAATACCTTCTTCTGCCCAAGAAATCGCTACAGTTTCAATATAGCTCGCACTTCTCTTATTCTTTGATACACAGTACTCATAGAGATAAAAAATTAGTTCAGCGGAAAAACCAACGCTTTCATATAAAAATAGGATTAATTGAACGTCAGTTGGCTTTAATAAGCGCTCTAACAATCGTTCTACAGTATTCATAATCCACTTTACCTCTTCCATCTCAGTAAGTACTTTAATCTGTGCTTCGGAGTAATTTGGCTTATGAATGGTCGTTGCTTTTGGCCTATCCTGTTCTTTTGTCGCTGTTTTTATTATTGCTGTTTCCATTACCTCTTGAGTGTTAGATGGTAAATCTTCCTCAGTATTTACATTATCGTAGGAAGGTAGAGTAAAAGTTATAGCAGTAATTTGTCGATTGGCTGCTCTGGTTACGACGAGCAATTGTTCTTTTTCCCAATACCTTATTGCACGATCGATATCTTTTTCTGTCTCATCTAATTTTTCAGCTAAGTGAGAAATTGAAGTTTCTAAAGAAGGATCCTGAAAACAACGAAGCAGATAAAGGTATATTTTCACGAAGGTACCATTGGCACGTGGCATATATTCATCTAAAAATCTATTGGAAATTACAGTGATTCCTGTATCTGTGGTTGAAAAGAAAGAAATTTTACTCATAATTCGCCTCCAAGCTATATGAAACACAAACCTTCTGGGTTGAAAGTGGATTTTTTTCAACCTGACTACTCCCACTGTTATGTAATAGTGTAAACAGTACGGGGGATGGTAGGAGGTTTTACTATTGGTCTACCCTTGTTGCATGCACATTATAGCATACAAAAATTAAGAATGAAATAGGTCTTTTTGGAAGGAGGAGGGAATCTCTTAAAATGTGAATAATGTGGATAATGTGGATAAAGTAGTGGATGAATTTTAGGGAAAAATGTTAATGATTAAAAAAGTGGCTTAAATAAAGGGTTTTTACGAAATGGGTCGTTTCCTGTAGAATTTTAAGAGAAAAGAGAAAAATCCACAACCCTATCGGATAAAAAATGTTGATAAGGTTGTGGATAATGTGGATAACTATTTCTGAAGTAGAGATTCTCCAATAGATACAACGTCTCCGGCGCCCATGGTTATCAACAAGTCACCGTTGGTACAATGTTCTAATAAAAATTTTTC
Source organism: Lachnoclostridium phytofermentans (assembly GCF_000733755.1). Classification (GTDB taxonomy): domain Bacteria; phylum Bacillota; class Clostridia; order Lachnospirales; family Lachnospiraceae; genus Lachnoclostridium; species Lachnoclostridium phytofermentans_A. The sequence continues at coordinate 1,637,181 of NZ_JPOF01000003.1, forward strand.
TATCTCTTTGAAATCTTTAAAATAGTAAGCTTCCTTCCCTATTTTAAGTAGTTCATTCTGAATATCTCTGGAAGAAATATCGCCAGGATTCTCTTCTCTTGCTGCATAGATATCCGCAAGGACTATTTTGTCGGCAAGTGCGAGGGATGTTGTAAAATCGTGAAAAAAGGATTTCGTTCTTGTGTAAGTGTGTGGTTGGAAGACACACCAAATATCTTTATGCGGGTAAGATGCCGCTGCAGTTAAAGTTGCTTTAATTTCAGAAGGGTGGTGGGCATAGTCATCAACGATGGTAATCCCGTTTAATACTCCCTTACGTTCAAAGCGACGTTCTGTTCCCTTATAAGCTAAAAGTGCTGTCTTAATAGCAGACATAGAACCACCAAGGGTATCTACAAGAGAGATCGCTGCCAAAGAGTTTAATACATTGTGGTCACCAATGACACCTAGGCGAATGCGGTCAACAAACTTACCGTATTTATACAAATCATAGCTACGAAGACCAAAATCGTCACTGCTAACATTGCAGGCAGCATAATCATAGCGATTGATATTTTCGCATCGTTCTTCCTCTGAGGAAAACATACCATAAGTGATAACATGACAAGAGAGGTCTTTTGTCAGTTCTTCATAACGGTCGATTCCGCCCCAGATGACTAGATTTCCATAATCAGGGAGTTTCTTTGCAAAAGTATGAAAAGAATTTCTAATGTCCTCAATATCTTTAAAGTAGTCTAAATGTTCTTCTTCTATATTTAAAATGATTGCATGGGAAGGATTAAAGCTTAAGAAACTATTTTTATATTCACAAGATTCAACAATAAAATTCTCAGAATTACCAATACGAATATTACCTTCAATATTATCAAGAATCCCTCCGACGGAGATGGTTGGATCAAAATTACTTTCTAACATCATTAAAGAAACCATAGAAGTAGTAGTTGTTTTACCATGAGTACCAGAAATACCAATGGCATTTTTATATTGTAGCATCACCTGACCCAAGAATTCGGCCCGATCTAGCATCGGTATGTTATGTTTTTGAGCAGCTAGATATTCTACGTTATCGGATTTAACAGCAGCAGTGTACACTACAAGGTTGATATCCTCAGTAATGTTGTCTGCCTTCTGACCAATATGAATTGTAATGCCTAAATGTCTTAATCGATCTACAATTTTACTGTCCTTTGAGTCAGAGCCGCTAACGATGAAGCCTTTTGTATGTAGTAGCTCTGCAAGGCCGCTCATACTAATGCCTCCGATACCGATAAAATGTACATGAATCGGTTTGGTAAAGTCAATATGATACATATAGAATGTCCTCCAGTCTTTATAAAAAGCGGAATATGATGTAACCGCTATAATACAGGAAACATTATTTCCTGATATAATACTTATGCTATAATAAGAAAACGGTGTCTTGGGTACAAGGCCTATTTTACCGTTGCATGAAGAATTTTCATACAGAAATCACAAAATAGTGTAACCACTGTATTCACTTGCTATTATAACCGATTTGAATAAAATTACAATCGTTCGCTGGAAAATAGCAAATATAGGTAGGTGCCTATAGAGAGAAATGGAATTAGAATAATATAGGTAGATAGGAATTTAAAAGAATTATTATATAATATGACAATAAGGGGCAGAATAGTACGTTATTGGACGAGGATAAATATGGTATCATTAAGTGAGATTTTAAAATGTTTCGTTAAAATGTAAAAAAATTCGCACTGATTTCGTAATAAATAGGAAAGAATGTCTACTAAATTTGTAGAAAAATAGAATTATATGATGTTTTGAACAATAATTATTATAATCCAAGAAAAAAACTAGTAAATATATTCACAACCTCGTAATAAAATGTTATAATGGAAATATAAAACAGCATGAGGTGATGGCATGATTAAAAAAGAAATGATTGCAATGCTATTAGCTGGTGGACAAGGCTCTCGTTTGGGAGTGCTCACCTCGACTATCGCAAAACCGGCAGTTACATTTGGCGGTAAGTATCGTATTATTGACTTTCCACTGAGCAATTGTATTAATTCTGGAGTGGATACGGTTGGTGTATTAACACAATATCAGCCTCTACGGCTAAATACCCATATTGGGATTGGTATACCATGGGATTTGGACCGTAACATAGGTGGAGTGTCAATTTTACCACCTTACGAGAAAAGTACAAACGCAGAATGGTATACGGGTACAGCCAATGCGATTTACCAGAATCTAAAGTACATGGAGTATTACAATCCAGAATATGTTCTTATTCTAGGTGGTGACCATATCTATAAGATGGATTATGAGGTCATGCTAGAATTCCATAAGAGTAAGAATGCTGATATCACACTTGCAACCATACCGGTTCCAATAGAAGAAGCGTCTCGATTTGGTGTAGTAATCACAGACGAAGACAAACAGATTTGTGAATTTGAAGAGAAGCCGCCAAAGCCAAGAAGTAATCTCGCTTCGATGGGAATATACATATTTACATGGGACATATTAAAAGAAGCCTTGATTAATTTATCGGAACAAAAAGGATGTGATTTCGGAAAACACATTATTCCGTATTGTCATGAACGTGGTGATCGTGTATTTGCTTATGAGTATAACGGCTATTGGAAGGATGTAGGCACCTTAACCTCATACTGGGAATCCAATATGGAGCTTATCGATCTTGTTCCTGAATTTAACCTGTACGAAGAGTTTTGGAAAATCTATACCAAAAGTGATGTAATACCGCCCCAGTTCGTCGCAGGACAAGCGGTTGTAGAGCGTTGTATTATTGGTGAAGGTACAGAAATTTATGGAGAAGTATATAATTCTGTCATCGGTGCTGGAGTTATAGTAGAAGAAGGTGCCATTATTCGGGATTCTATTATCATGAGATCAACGGTAATAGGCAAAAATACAAAAGTAAATAAAGCGATAATTGCAGAAAACTGTGTTATCGGCGCAGACTGTGAGCTTGGAGTTGGAGATGAGTTACCAAACGTTTTATATCCAAATATCTACTATGATGGATTAGTAACGATTGGGGAAGAGAGTGTTATACCAGATGGTGTAACCATTGGTAAAAATACAGCAATCTCCGGTAAAACCGAAAGAGAAGACTACAAAGAAGGTTCTCTTTTTGGTGGACAATGCTTAATTAAGGCAGGTGACATAGTATGAGAGCGATAGGAATTGTATTAGCTGGCGGAAATAGCAAAAGAATGAGAGAGCTATCAAACAAAAGAGCGATAGCGGCGATGCCGATTGCTGGAAGTTACCGTAGTATCGATTTTACTTTAAGTAATATGTCGAATTCACATGTTCAAAAGGTTGCGGTTTTAACACAGTATAATTCAAGATCTTTGAATGAACATTTAAGTTCATCAAAGTGGTGGGATTTTGGTAGAAAGCAAGGAGGGCTGTTTTTATTTACTCCAACGATAACAGCAGATAACGGGTTCTGGTATCGTGGTACAGCAGATGCTATTTATCAAAACTTAAACTTCTTAAAAAATAGTCATGAGCCTTATGTTGTAATCGCTTCTGGAGATGGAATCTATAAACTAGATTACAATAAGGTTTTGGAATACCATATTGCAAAGAAGGCGGATATTACAATAGTAACAAAGAGATTACCAAGCAATGATCTGAGTAATCGATTTGGGTGTATTATGACAGATGAGGATAACCGTATTGTTGAATTTGAGGAAAAACCTTTGATTCCGGTTTCTTCCCTTGTATCAATTGGCGTGTATGTTATTCGTAGAAGGCAGCTAATAGAGCTAATTGAGAAATCGGCATTAGAAGAGCGTCATGACTTTGTTTCAGATATCTTGATTCGGTATAAGAATCTGAAGAGGATTTATTCCTATGAGATTGACAGCTATTGGAGCAATATTGCTTGTGCCAATTCCTATTATAAGACCAATATGGATTTTTTAAATAAAGACATAAGGGACTACTTTTTTAAACAGTATCCGGATGTGTATTCTAAGATTGACGACTTACCACCAGCAAAATATAACATTGGCTCGGTTGTTAGGAATAGCTTAGTTTCAAGCGGATGTATTATAAATGGCGTGGTAGAAAATTCTGTGCTATTTAAAAAGGTTTATGTCGGAAACAACTGCACCATCAAGAACTCCATAGTTCTTAATGATGTACATATTGGTGACAATACTTACATTGAGAATTGTATTGTTGAGAGTCGTGACACGATTCGAGAGAACTCGACTCATGTCGGAGAAGAAGGAAATGTTAAGATTGTCATTGAAAAGAATGACCGATATGTATTATAGGGAGCATTTCTGGTCAACTGACAAAAGAATGAGTGCTAAAGGGGGATGCTGTATGCAGATCACGGATGTAAGAGTACGTAGGGTTAGTAAGGAAGGTAAGATGAAGGCAGTAGTTTCTATTACCTTAGACAATGAATTTGTAGTACATGATATTAAGGTAATTGAAGGAGAGAAGGGTCTCTTTATCGCAATGCCAAGTCGTAAAGCCGGTGATGGGGAGTATCGGGATATTGCACATCCGATCAACTCTACCACAAGAGATAAGATTCAGAGTATTATTCTTGAAAAATATGAACTCGCTGCCTTGGAAGGTAACGTAGAAGAGGTAGAGTAGATTAACTTAGCAAAAGTGCTAAAACAAAACTGTTTAAAAAGTAATCTAGGTCCCAAAAATACGGCTATCAAAGAAAATGATAGCTGTATTTTTTTTCATGACAAAAAAAGTCTGTAAAGCGTGTTTTTTCTTGTTTACTTAGTAATAATGAACTCCAAACATAGGAAAAAATGAAAAAAATTTGGGAATTAAAACTTATTGAAACTTTTTCAAGAATGGAGTAATCTATATATAAGAAAAGTTATTTAACGTAAATTTTCATGATTAACGGATACTACCATGATGAGATAAAAATATACATGAAAATTTACTAAAGTTCTCTCTGAGAAGGCATGCAAATGAGGTGAGTAATTACCCCATGAGGGTTACTATAGTGTGTCTTATGTCTATAGCAAAATACGAAAGATTAACACCACGCATAAGTTGGCGTGAAAGATTCCCCAAGTAATTATGTAAGTAGTAACGAAACAGATACGAAGTGAATAAAGTAATGTAGGTAGTAGATCCCTATGATATAAAATACGCTTGCCATGATAGACATTAAAAACATGGTGGATTTACCAATGTTCTAATAAACAAAGACATATCCTTTTGACGCTTACAAACCCTAAGGAGCCATATCTTAGGTGATGATGTTACAGTAATTGACATAAGAGTGGAGGAAGCAATTGACAACTGTTAACCATTGATTAGGAAGGAAAGAATTGTGAGACGTCGTAAAAGAAGAAACAAAAAATTATTGTATGCATTACAAATATCTTGGATTGTACTTGCGATTACAGCAACGATTGTAATGATAACACAAAGCAGTAAGTGGTTTGGCAATGGAGATGACGCAGATAGTACAATAGTGAATGCGGAAGGTACCATTGATAATGAGAATAAAGGTGACCCAAATGGATCTTTGGATGAAGATTCCGGAAATATACATACCGGTACACCAACAATAGAAGCCACGATTACCCCGACAATTCCTCCTGAGGGAAGCGGTGATCAAGTAGGAGATGGCGATCATGGGCAGATCGGTACTCCAAGCATTACCCCTGGTGTGGAAGAAAATGATGGATCTAATAATCAAGGAGAGAATTCATCTTCAGGAGACACGACAACGCCAGGAGAAAACGGTGGTTCTAGTGCATCTTCTGGTAACTCAGATCGCGTGATTGATCCAGAAAAGCCAATGGTCGCATTAACGTTTGATGATGGACCGTATCCACCAGTGACAAAAAAAATCTTAGAAACATTAGAGAAATACGATGCGAGAGCTACCTTCTTTGTGATGGGAAATCGTATTGATTTATATAGTGAGACCGCGAAGTTGGTATTTGATGCAGGAAATCAAATAGGAAATCATTCTTACAGCCATAAAGACTTAACAAAACTTGATAAAAAAGGAATTGAGCACGAAGTCGATTATTCCAATGAATTAATTAATGAGGTAGCAGAGGTAGGAGATGCTTTCCTTCGCCCTCCCTATGGTGCTAAAAATGATAAAGTATCAGAATATGTCAAAGTACCTATGATTGGATGGTGTGTTGATACCTTAGACTGGAAATCAAGGGATAAGAATGCAGTTTTTGAAGAGGTTAAGAAAAGTGTAAGTGACGGTGCTATTATTCTAATGCATGATTTGTATCCATCGACAGCAGATGCGATTGAATTAGTAGTTCCATGGTTGATTGAACAGGGATATCAGGTAGTTACTGTTGAGGAAATGTTTGAAGCCAAAGGAATCGAGTTAGAAGCTGGGAAAATATATCATAGCGCAAAACAATAATTTATTATATTAAAAAAAATGACAGGATAAAACAAGGATAAGTCATAGATTAGGTGGAGCCCATTTGCTTTTACTAAATCTTTAGGCTTATCTTTGTTTTTCTATTGGAAAGATCAAAAAGATTTTGTTGTAATAAGATTTCGAGTAAATTATAATAATAGAAGTGAGCAAATAAAAAGAAATAAGAATATAAAAGTTAACAAGTTAAGAAACCGCAGGTATTCCTTACCCACAAAACCCTAGGGAAAGGATATGTGCGGTATACTGTGTTTCAATTAAATTTTACTACACAAGAATGTAAAAAACCAATCTTCTTTGATTCGGTATGAGGGTTTGATATAAAATGGTGTATTACATTAGAGGGTGAAGTTGTACCTATGTTCAAACCTTTTTAGAAAATAAATAGCTTTAAATGCGCTAAAGTAGCGTAGAAATGAGGAGAATCATGTATATAATTATTGGATTAGGAAATCCGACAAGAGAATATGAAGCAACCAGACATAACATTGGATTTGATGCAATAACACGATTAGCAGATGACTATCATATATCGCTCGATACAAAAAAGCATAAAGCCATTTGTGGAAAGGGAATGATTGGTGGAGAGAAAGTAATCTTAGCAAAACCTCAGACCTTTATGAACTTAAGTGGGGAAAGTGTAAGAGAATTAATTGATTTTTATAAAGTAACAAAGGAAGAGATTATTGTAATCTATGATGATATCAGCTTGGATGTGGGGCAGCTACGAATAAGAACCAAAGGAAGTGCTGGTGGACATAATGGTATAAAGAATATCATTGCTCATTTGGGCTCCGATGAGTTTTGTCGTATAAAAATTGGGGTTGGAGATAAGCCGAAAAATTGGGATTTAGCAGATTACGTATTAGCTCGTTTTCCAAAAGAAGAGGAGCCTGTCGTAAGAGATGCACTTGCGAAAGCCTCGAAAGCTTGTGAAACTATTATTACAGAGGGCACACAGGTAGCAATGAATTTTTATAATAAAAAAGAAACAAACGCCAAGCCTTGAAACGGCTTCTTATATAGAAGTGTGGGATATAGCTTCACACGAATGGATTGTGATATGCACGAATAAGCATGCACAAGAATGGAGGAAAGCATGAAAACATTTACTGCGCCCTTGCAGGAATATCGGGAGTTTCAAGTAATTGAGCAAAGTGTTCAAAAAAATCAATTTCCACTCTTAATCACAGGATGTATTGATTCACAGAAATGTCACCTGATACATGCGCTCTCTGAGGGGATTGTATGTAAGCTCGTGATTACTTATAACGATATAAAAGCCAAAGAAATCTATGAAGATCTAAAGCTTTATGACCGCAATGTATACTTATATCCTGCCAAGGATATTATTTTTTACAGTGCGGATATTCATGGAAATGCCATCGTCAGAGAACGTATGAAAATTCTAAAGAATCTATTAGAACGAAGACCAATGACAGTAGTGGCAACAATTGATGGTGGGATGGATAAATTATTACCACTGGAGTACCTATCCAATAAAATTATCTGTATCAGAGAAGATTCCACTATTGATATAGAGGCTCTATGTGAAAAGTTGATTCACCTTGGCTATGACCGTCAGGGACAGGTTGAAAATCCGGGCGAGTTTGCCATTCGCGGTGGTATTATAGACATCTATCCATTAACTGAGGAGGCCCCTTACCGAATAGAATTATGGGGGGATGAGGTTGACTCCATTCGTACCTTTGATGTTGGAAGCCAACGCTCTATTGAAAGAGTTAGCACGGCAGTGATCTATCCAGCTTCTGAGATTATTTTAGAGCCTGAAGCGTTAAAAAAAGGACTTCAAAGGATAAATGCAGAGCAAAAAGAGTATGTTGCTAAGTTACGAGGAGAGCAAAAGACAGAGGAAGCTTCTAGGATTCATCAGATAACCGAGGAGTTTAAGGAAAATCTTGAGTGCTTACAAGGTTCTTTAAATCTTGATAGCTATATACGTTTTTTTTATGATAAAACTTGTTCTTTCTTTGATTACTTTGCCAATGATAGTTCTATTATATTTGCAGATGAACCAAATCGCCTTGCAGAGAAGGGCGAAGCTGTATTTACCGAATTTACGGAGAGCATGGTAGGACGTATTGAAAAAGGATACATTTTACCAAGTCAGATGGATGTTATTTATGATTATAAGGAGCTATTAGCAAATCTTAGTCGTAGAAATAGTGTGTTAATTAGTACGATGAACCATAAGGTAATGCAGCTTGCTGCAAAAAAGAAAGTGGATATAACCGTTAAAAGTGTCAATCCATATAATAATAATTTTGAAATCCTAATAAAAGATTTGCAAAACTGGAAGAGAAACGGTTACCGTGTGATTTTGCTTTCTGGTTCCAGAACTAGAGCAGCAAGATTAGCACAAGACTTAAGAGATAATGAATTACCTGCTATTTATAGTGAAGATGAAGATAGACTACCAGTAAAGGGTGAAATTGTGGTTATGCACGGCAGTGTTCACCGTGGCTTTGAGTATCCGTTAATTAAGCTTGTTATCATCTCAGAAAGCGATATCTTTGGTACTGAGAAAAAGAAGAGAAAGAAAAAACCTAATTATGAAGGTAAACAGATACAAAGTTTTACTGATTTAAATATTGGTGATTATGTCGTACATGAAAATCATGGATTAGGAATTTACCGTGGTATTGAAAAAATAGAAGTTGATAAAGTAAGTAAAGATTATATAAAATTAGAGTATGGAGGCGGTGGAGTACTCTACATCTTAGCAACCGGTTTAGATGTAATACAAAAATATGCAGGTGCAGATGCTAGAAAGCCAAAACTTAATAAATTAAACTCTGTAGAGTGGAAAAATACAAAAGCAAAAGTAAAGGGAGCGGTAAAAGAAATTGCCAAAGAGCTAGTAGAACTCTATGCGACCAGACAAGCAAAAGCAGGTCATGCTTTCTGCGAAGATACGGTTTGGCAAAAGGAATTCGAAGAAATGTTTCCATATGAAGAAACGGATGATCAATTAAGAGCGATTGATGATACCAAACGAGATATGGAAAGTAAAAAAATTATGGATCGTTTAATCTGCGGGGATGTTGGCTATGGAAAGACAGAAATTGCAATCCGCGCAGCATTTAAAGCGGTATCGGATGGAAAACAGGTAGTATTTTTAGTACCAACTACGATTTTAGCGCAACAGCATTACAATACGTTTAGCCAGAGAATGATGAATTTCCCAATCAATATTGATATGTTGTGTCGTTTTAAAACACCAGCACAACAAAAGAAGACATTAGAGCGATTAAAAAAGGGACAGCTTGATATTTTAATTGGAACCCATCGCGTGTTATCAAAAGATGTACAGTATAAAAATCTGGGACTTTTAATTATTGATGAAGAGCAGCGTTTTGGCGTTACTCATAAGGAAAAAATCAAACAAATGAAAGGCGATATCGATGTTCTTACCCTTACTGCAACTCCGATTCCAAGAACTCTTCATATGAGCTTAGTTGGAATCAGAGATATGAGTGTTTTAGAAGAGCCACCGGTAGATCGTTTGCCAATCCAGACTTTTGTGTTAGAACATAATGATGAAATTATAAGAGAAGCAATTAACCGCGAATTAGCAAGAGGTGGTCAGGTGTATTATGTACACAATCGCGTCAATGGACTGGATGAGATTACAAATACAATAGCAAAGCTAGTTCCAGATGCGAATGTAGCATTTGCCCACGGACAGATGCATGAACATCAGCTGGAAAAGATTATGTTTGAGTTTATTAATGGAGAAATAGATGTTTTAGTATCAACAACGATTATAGAGACTGGTCTTGATATATCGAATGTAAATACGATGATTATTGATAATGCCGATCAGCTTGGTTTATCACAGCTATATCAGCTTCGTGGTCGTGTTGGACGTTCTAACCGTACTTCTTATGCATTCCTCATGTATAAGAGAGATAAGTTACTAAAAGAAGTCGCGGAAAAGCGCTTGCAAGCAATTAAAGAATTCACAGAGCTTGGATCAGGCTTTAAGATTGCAATGCGAGATCTTGAAATTCGTGGTGCAGGAAACCTTCTAGGAGCTCAACAAAGTGGTCATATGGAAGCAGTCGGTTATGATTTATACTGCAAGATGCTAAATGATGCAGTGAAAGGGTTAAAGGGAGAGATTAGTGAGGAGGATACCTTTGATACCAGCATTGACATGGATATGGATGCCTTTATTCCTTCGACTTATATTAGGAATGAGATGCAAAAGCTTGATATGTATAAGCGCATCGCTGGAATAGAGAATGAAGAAGAATTTATGGATATGCAAGAAGAGATGCTTGACCGCTTTGGAGACATCCCAACCTCTGTAAATAATCTTTTAAACATCGCATTGCTTAAATCAATGGCTCATCAGGTTTACGTTAGCAATCTTGTTCAAAAAGGAACGGAGATAAAGTTAACGATGTATCCAAAGGCAAAGATCAAAGTTGAGATGATACCAGAGCTTCTTCTAAAGGTAGGAAATAATTTAAAAATGACCCCAGGTGCCACTCCGTTTTTCACCTATCATATGACCAATGTGGTCAAGAATACAAAGATAGGCACGATAGACACATTAGCAGTATTTGAGAGTGCAAAATCTCTCTTATTAGAGTTTCAAGTCCTTGTATAAGAGATGAATAGATAGAGACGAAAGGGAGATACAAACTTCTTAAGCGCAATGAGCATGCGCAGGAATGGAGGATAAGATGAGAAAGATAAAAAGAATAGGCACGATAGTATTGGTGATAGCCTTAGCAACTTCACTGTGGGCATGTGGCAATAAGAAAGATAAAGATGTAACAAATCAAGATGGGGTGACTGTAGCGCCAGAGATGTCTGCAAAGGAAAAACAGGGAAAAACTGTTCTTACGGTTAACGATATTACGGTTAGCTATGAAGAAGCAGTATTATATCTTCAGTCAAGAAAAGAAGAGATTGAGGGGTTATATGGCAAGGATGTATGGAGTCTTGTGGTTGATGACGAAGGTACCACTTACGAGCAATTATTAAAAGATTCGGTATATGAAGAGATAGAATACCTGATGCTCGTTTGCTCGAAGGCAGAAGAGTTAGGGATAACATTATCGGAAGATGAGTTATTGGATGTCGATGAATATACCGCAGACTTTATTAGTAATTTTTCTCCAGAAGCATTAGAGTACTATAATGTAAACAAAGGGGTTGTGAATAAAATCTATAAAGACAATATGCTTGCTAATAAGATTTATGAAAGCCTAACATTAAATGTGGATACGGAAGTATCTGATGAGTTAGCAAGGCAAGCAGTATTTGAATATATCCTAGTTGGAAAGTATGGATATGATGCCAATGGAAATCGAATTGAGTATACAGAGGAACAGCAAAAGGAAGCAAAAGATCGTGCAGATAAGTTAAGAGAAGAAGCACTTAATGCGAATAACTTTTACGATTTTGCGAAAGCAAATTCCGACGATGAAGATGAAGTGAAAATCACAGTTGGAAAAGGTGATATGAAAGAAGAACTAGAGAAAGTAGCATTTGCCCTAGAGGAAGGGGAAATCAGTGAAGTCATTGATACGGCAGAAGGTTATTTTATTTTCCATTGTGTTTCTTTATTAGATCGTGAAGCTACAGATAGCAAAAAGGAAGACATTATCATTGAACGACAAGAAGAAGCGTTTGATGTAGAGTATAGCAAATGGGAGAAGGAAAAAGATGTTAAGCTAGACGAAGAAATCTGGAACTCCATCGATATTACAGGGGTATTAGTGCAGTAAGTGTGAAAGAACGAAGTTCTTTTACACAGAAGTTTGTGCCTGCGTAATCCTCGGCACGAACTTCCAGCCTACTAAGAGGCATGTTTTGAAGTGTGAGAAAAACTTTCACACGGGTATTAAGTAGGCATGCTTTTCTAAGCGAAAGAAAAATCTTTCAGTCAGGAAATATGTAAAGAATTAGTTCAAAATAAGGGGGTGGGAGTATGATAGAAATTAATCATTTGACCAAGATTTATAAACTAACGAAGCGCCAAATGCGACAGTTAAAAACAAAAGAAACTTTAAAATGTGCAACTGATAATGTTAGCTTAACTGCAAAACCAGGGGAGATTTATGGACTGTTAGGTCCTAATGGCGCAGGAAAGACGACAATACTCCGATGTGTAGCAACTCTATTAAAGCCAACAAAAGGTTCTATAAAGGTGAATGGCTTTGATACAGTGATGCAATCTAAGAAGGTTAGAGAATGTATTAGTTTTCTGACAAACGAGATCAAATTAGACCCACAATTCTCTGCAAAGTATATGTTTCATTTCTTTGCTAATCTTCATGGTGTGTCAGAAAGAGAATGCACAGAGCGTAGAGAAAAGTTATTCAATTACTTTGGAATTACACCTTTTCAAGATAAAAAGATTGAGGAACTATCTACAGGAATGAAACAGAAGGCGGCGATTGCGGTCTCTTTAGCACATGATCCAAAGATTGTAATTTTTGATGAGCCTACAAGTGGACTAGATATTGTGACCGCACGAAGTGTGACAGAATATTTAAAGGAGCTAAAAAAAGAAGGAAAACTTATCATTATTTCAACTCATATCATGAGTGAGGCAGAAAAACTGTGTGACAGGATTGGAATTATCATAGAAGGACGAAAGGTAATTGAAGGTACTTTATCAGAAATCCTAAAAGAGACAAAGACAAATGATTTAGAAGATGCTTTCTTTGAGCTTTATCAAACCTATAATAAGGAGGAAGCGTAAGATGAATGGTGCAAAAATTATTTTCAAGAAAGAACTTAGGCGTATTTTTCAAGATAAAAAAATGATTTTTAGCTTATTTATCCTTCCTGGAATCATTATTATCGGAATGTACTCCTTAATTGGTGTAATGATTCATCAGATGGTTGATGATATAAAAAAACATGAATCCATAGTTTATATTCAGAACATGCCGAAGGAATATGAAAGTTTCGTAAAGGCGTCAGGCTTTTTAGAAAATGCTAAGGTCACGTTTCTTACCAAAGAAATTTCTGCTAAAGATTATGAAGAAATGATATTAGAGGAGTCTATTGATTTACTTGTATCTTTTGAGGATAGTTTTCATAATACCATAGCTTCTTATGAGAAATCCGGTGATACTATTCCGAAAGTTACGCTATATTATAATACAGCTGCAAAGTACTCACAAGAAGCGGAGAGTAAGTTTCGAAGTATGATCCTTGAGCCACTACAACAACAGTTATTAACTAACCGATTAGGGAATCTTGAGATATTGCAGGTATTCCAGATTGCAGACAAGGTCATCGTGGATGAGGATAAGCAAAATGGGCAGTTTTTAGCAATGCTATTACCGTATATGATTACCTTCATGTTATTTGTCGGTGCGATGAGCCTTGGGGTAGATGCCATTACAGGTGAAAAAGAACGTGGGACAATGGCAAAACTTTTGTTAACACCAATAAAAAGAAGTGAAATAGTGTTAGGTAAATTAAGCTCTCTTGCTGTGTTATCCAGTATTTCCGCTGTTGTATATGCAATCTCCATGATAATAGCGATGCCGATGATGGCTGGAGATATCAGTTCAGAGGGAGGAGCACTTAGTGTTCGATTTGAAGTGACACAGATACTAGCATTACTTATTATTATGATAATTATGGTGTATCTATATGTCGGATTGGTTGCCCTTGTTAGTACATTCGCAAAGACAGCAAAGGAGGCAAGCTCCTACATATCGCCACTTTATATTATAATTATTGTGGCTGGTATGCTTACTATGTATCAGGGGGGATTAGAAAAGCCTCTTTATCAATATGCAATTCCGGTATACGGGAACTCACTAGCAATTCAAAATATTATGACGAATGAGCTAACGCTAGCACAATTTTGTATATCCAGCTTCTCCACTTTAGTTCTTGCAATCCTTGTAACAATTGCCATTGCAAAAGCGTTTAATAGCGAAAAGATTATGTTTAATGCTTAGGTATTGGCGTACCAGTCTATGTGCCCTTGTTTTCTTATCATATCATGCTATAATGGTAGGATAAGCAGGCAGGTATCCATAGATTTGTGGTGCCATGACAGAGAGTAGGAAAGAATTTTTAATAAATTGTATTCTTTTATCGACAAGATTTGTGCGGTGTAGCTTTTGTACTAGTCTTGAAAGCGCCCATTAATGCGCAGGAATGGAGAAAGATATGTTAGGGAAAAAAGAAACTTCGATGCCAGTGGAACAATCACAACTGCATAATCATGATGGAGGTCTTACAAAGCTACTACACAACATTCCGCAGGAACATGAATTTGGAATGGCAGCAGAAGTCTTTAGCCAGCTAAGTGATGGTACAAGACTTCGTATTCTTTGGTTATTATGTCATAGCGAAGAGTGTGTAAATGATATAGCAGCTGCAGTGCGTATGACAGCACCTGCGGTATCGCATCATTTAAAAACGTTAAGACAGACTGGAATTATAAAGAGCAGAAGAGTTGGAAAAGAGGTCTTATATACATTAGAGGATACACCGAAAGCAATTTTAATTCATAAGATGGTAGACAGTATTTTTGAAATTAATTGCGGTGTTTCAAGATAGGTTTTATAGCTACTAATTTTGATTGTGAATCATAGAAAGAGGAATCCAAGATGGAGGAACAGAGGAAGAATAAGACTGCGATCCCTAGATATCAACAGATTGCAGTAGAAATTGCATCAAGGATTGCAAGTGAAGAATACAAGGTGGGAGATAAGATATATGCTCGTTCTTCCATTGCAGGGCAGTATGGAGTGTCTCCGGAAACTGCCAGAAGAGCTATCTGCGTTTTGTGCGATTTGGAAATTGTATCATCTGAAAAAGGGAGTGGTGTTACAATTAAATCAACAGAAAATGCGATAAAGTTTATTAAGCAGTATAGTAAACGCCAAACGATTGATACAATCAAGGATAATATTCATCAAAGCATTGCAAGACAAAGAAATGAGATGGAAGTTATGAATCAACATTTGACGGAACTTATTTCTGCTTCCGAACATTTTCGCTCATTAAATCCATTTATGCCATTTGAAATATTAATTACAAAAAACTGTATCTATCTTGGCAAAACCGTAGCAGATTTACAATTTTGGCAACATACTGGCGCAACCGTGATTGCGATACGCCGAGGGGATGCTACCATGATTTCTCCTGGCCCATATACTCATATCAAAGAACATGATATTTTGTATTTTATAACGCAGGACGATGCTCCAATTCGAGTTAAGAATTTTTTGTATCCATCGATAAATGAATAGTCCAGAGAAAGCACCCATTCTATAGTGGGTGCTTTTTATGTCCTTAGAAAATTGCCCTTTTATAAGGTTACTCTCTTGCGCAGTGAATATCTTATGAATCGATTTGCTGTTTTTTTCAGATACTATAATCTCTTGATATTTTAATGACAAGAATAGAGGGAATTTTAGTTTAGAACTTATCACTTGCTTTGTAGGATGGTGAATTATTCTTGACAAAGTAACAACTTTATATTAGTATAGAGGTTGTTACTTCGAGTAAGGAGGTAAAATATTATGATTCAATTTTCTAACATATCAAAAAGTTTTAAGTCAAATAAGATACTAAAAGACGTTACTTTCACTATTGATACAGGTAATCTAGTTGCAATTATTGGGGAAAGTGGATGTGGAAAAACAACATTGTTAAAGATGATAAATCGACTGATCAAACCATCCAGTGGTTCTATTCAGATTGATGGAAAGGATATCCTGTCGCTAGATGAAGTAGCCTTACGAAGAAAGATTGGTTATGTAATCCAGCAAACAGGTTTGTTTCCTCATATGACAATTAGAGAAAATATAGAAATTATACCAAAGATCCTAAAAGCAGATTCCGAACGTATTAAGGAAAATACCAAGAAATTAATGCACATGGTAGGACTTGATTATGAGGATTTTATTAACCGTTACCCAACAGAATTAAGTGGAGGACAGCAACAAAGAGTTGGTGTTGCTAGGGCCTTTGCCAATAATCCTGACGTTATTTTAATGGATGAACCATTTTCTGCTCTTGATCCGATGACAAGGTCCGATCTACAAGATGAATTAGTAGAACTGCAGTCAAAGTTAAAAAAGACAATAGTTTTTGTCACTCATGATATGGATGAAGCGATAAAGATAGCGGATAAGATATGTATCATGAGGGAAGGTTGTGTGCTCCAATATGATACACCAGAGAATATCTTAAAAAATCCGGTTGATGATTATGTATCGAACTTCGTAGGTAAAAATCGAATCTGGTCATCCCCAGAATTTATTAAAGTTCATGACATTATGATGAATAAACCAGTCACAGCGACAAAAGATCTCTCAGTTTTAAAATGCATTGATAAAATGCGTCAACATAAAGTTGATAGCCTTCTAATTATTAATCCAGAAAATCGCCACTTACAAGGTATTGTGAAAGCCAGCCAGTTAAGAAGTGTTGGGGATAGGGCAAAACCTGCAGAAAATTTCATGGACACTGAGTTCCCAACATTAAATCCCGATCATACCTTAGTAGATGCATTAAAATTAGTGACAGAACAGAAAATCTCAACCATTCCAGTAATTAATGAAGATAGATGTTTGGTTGGGTTAGTCACCCGTAGCAATCTAGTTACCACACTAAGTCAGCAGTACTATAATGAGGATGAGGAGGTGGAGGTATGAATTTCATAGATTATATAGCAAATAATTACGAACAGATTATAGGGCTTTTATTAGAGCACATTAAACTTACCGCAGTATCTGTAGGGTTTGCCATATTAATAGGTGTGCCATTAGGAATCTTAATAGCATATGCGAAAAGAGCGAGTAAACCTATCTTAATGGTAGCCAATATAATTCAAGCAATTCCTAGTATGGCACTGTTAGGATTTATGATTCCATTCTTAGGAATAGGTATGATTCCAGCGGTAGTAGCCGTTATCTTGTATTCATTACTACCGATAATTAAGAATACTTATACCGGAATCGATAATATTAATCCACAGACCCTAGAAGCTGCAAAAGGGATTGGATTAACTCCATTTCAGGTATTAACCAAGGTTCAGATACCACTTGCATTACCAGTGATTATGGCAGGTGTAAGAATTGCTGCTGTAACTGCGGTTGGATTAATGACTATGGCTGCTTTTATCGGCGCCGGCGGGTTAGGATATCTGGTATTTTCCGGAATTAGAACAGTTAATAATAATCAGATTTTAGCTGGAGCTATACCAGCGTGTCTACTTGCCTTATTTGTAGATTTCTTAATTGGTCTTGTGGAGAAGCTTGTAACACCTATTAGTTTACAAAAAGGTGAAAATAGTGCAAAGAAGAGAAAACGTGGAGTACAAAAAGGAATACTTGCAGGTGCACTAGTTGTTATCATAGCCATTTTTGCGTTCACTACAAAAGGCACGAATGCAAATAATCAGAAGGTAATTACGATTGGTTCTAAAGATTATACAGAACAGGCGATTCTCAGTAATCTTGTTGCAGATATTATTGAAAGTAATACCGATATTGTAGTGGATAGGAAGTTAGACCTTGGTGGAACGCAAGTATGTTTTGCTGCATTGAATAAAGGTGAGATCGATATGTATGTAGAATATAGTGGAACGGCATACACAAGTACGCTAGGACATACAGAAAAGAAAGATAAGGATCAAGTATTTGATATAGTAAAGGAAGAATTTAAATCAAAGTACGATATTGATGTTCTAAAACAGATGAGTTTTAATAATACTTATGCATTAGCAGTAACGAAGGACACTGCAGAGAAGTATCAGCTAGAGAAAGTAAGTGATCTAGCGAAAGTAGCTCCGACAATGAAATCAGGTACAACATTTGAATTTTTAAACAGGGAAGATGGATTGCCTGGTTTACAAAAGGAGTATGGATTTACAATCGGAGAAACCATTGCAATGGATGGGGCTCCGAGATACACCGCACTTGTAAATAAAGATGTTGATATAGTTGATGCGTTTACTACAGACGGATTATTGAAAAAATTCGGATTAACTGTTTTAGAAGATGATAAAGCATTTTTCCCACCTTATTATGCTATGCCAATCGTTCGTTCGGAGAGCTTAGCACAATATCCGGAAATTATACCACTCTTAGAGGAACTTGGAGAGGTATTGACAAATGACATAATGCTTGAATTAAATTATCAAGTGGATGAACTGCAAAAAAGTCCTGAAGCTGTAGCAAAGGAATTTTTGCAAAATCAGAATTTAATCCCTTAAGTAATATAAGTAAAAAAAGTAAGATAATCTATAATTGGCGGATAAGCTTTTTATAGATTATCTTTTTTTACTTTAAGTCTCATTTTCTTATTGACAGCATATGATATTGTGATATAATAAAGTCAACGATTAAATGATTGTTTAATTGTTCAATTGTTCAATTATAGAATTATTTATTTACAGGGTTAAGAAAAGCATACTCACAACGAGTGCTGGTAATTGAATTAATAAATGAAAGAAGAGGAGAATAGTATGAAGAAAGTAGTAAAATTAGAAAATTTAGATTGTGCAAATTGTGCAGCTAAGATGGAAGATGGAGTATCAAAGATTTCAGGTGTTGAGAAGGTAACAGTAAGCTTTCTTATGCAGAAGATGACAATCATTGCACCAGAGGAGCAGATGGAAGACATTTTAAAACAGGCAGAGAAAGTAATTCATAAAGTAGAGCCAGATGTTGTATTAAAATTATAATGTTTCGTTTAAGATACTTTGATTTTGAAATAATATAACTAACATAGATAAAAATAAAAGTAACATAGAAAAGGTGGGAGGTGGCTTCAGTGAATAAGCATAAAAAGAATTTAATTCGAATTATCATAAGTGCTGCAATATTCTTATTGGCAATTCTTTTACCATTGCCTAATATTGTAACCTTACTATTATACATTGCTGCTTATTTAATTATTGGCTATGATGTTCTATGGAATGCGTTTCGTAACGTTATCCGGGGGCATGTATTGGATGAGAACTTTCTTATGTCAATCGCAACCATAGGTGCATTTGCTATAGCAAAATATGATGAGAGTATTTTTGTTATGCTATTTTATCAGGTAGGAGAACTCTTTCAGTCTTATGCAGTTGCTCAATCTCGTAAGTCTATTACAGCGTTAATGGATATACGACCAGATTATGCGAACGTAATAAAAGATGGGGAAGTGAAGGTAGTAGATCCAGAAGAGGTCATGCCAGGAGATCGAATCTTAATTAAACCTGGTGAAAAGATTCCACTAGATGGTAAGATTGTGGTTGGCCAGACCTCCATTAATACGAGTGCCCTTACTGGTGAGTCACTTCCTAGAGAATCTTTAGTAGGAGATGAAGTAATTAGTGGATGTATTAATTTGAATGGTACAATCGAGGTAGAAGTAACAAAAGAATTCGAAGAATCTACGGTTTCTAAAATTCTAGAACTTGTAGAAAGTGCTAGTGATCGTAAGGCAAAAAGCGAAGCGTTTATTACGAAATTTGCGAAGTATTATACTCCTTCCGTAGTTATCTTTGCAGCTTTATTAGCAGTAATACCGCCAATATTTGTACCAGGTGCTTTATTTTCCGATTGGTTATATCGTGCTCTTATTTTCTTAGTTGTGTCCTGTCCATGCGCTCTTGTAATTTCAATTCCGCTTGGATTCTTTGGAGGCATTGGTGGTGCTTCTAAGAAGGGTATCTTAATCAAAGGTAGTAATTATCTAGAGTCGTTATCGAAAGTCACAGCAATCGCATTTGATAAGACTGGTACCTTAACAAAGGGTAACTTTGTTGTCCACGATATTGTAACGAATTCTGTAACAAAAGAGAATTTATTAGAAGTAGCTGCGCTTGCTGAAAGCCATTCAAGTCATCCAATTGCAGCATCGATACGAGCTGCATTTGGAAAAGAGCTTTCTATGGACCGCATCCGCGAAGTACAAGAAATCGCCGGTTTTGGTATTTCTGCAATAGTAGATGGACAGCAGGTTTATGCAGGAAATGCTAAGTTGATGGCAGAACAAAAAATTGAAATAAAGCAGCTATCAAAAGTAAAACCAATAGGTACTACGATTCATGTTGCTATCGATGGTAATTATGCAGGATATCTCGAAATACGTGACGAAATAAAACCAACGAGTAAGGCTGCAATAAAAGATTTAAGAAACAGTGGAGTGAACTCCCTTGTAATGTTAACAGGAGATGCAAAAGTTGTTGGTGAGGCAATTGCAAGTGAGTTATCCCTAGATCATGCATATACGGAATTACTTCCAGCAGATAAGGTAGAGAAATTTGAAGAGATGTTAGCAAAACGTGGTGAGAAAGACCAGCTTGCATTTGTTGGTGATGGCATTAATGATGCACCTGTTCTTGCCAGAGCAGATGTAGGAATTGCAATGGGTGGTCTTGGTTCGGATGCAGCTATTGAGGCAGCAGATGTTGTTATCATGGATGATGATCCACAGAAGTTGGCAACTGCAATAAGAATTGCACGTAAAACGATTCGAATTGTAAAACAGAACATTATCTTTGCACTTGGCGTGAAAGGCATTATCTTAATCCTTGGAGCGATTGGATTGTCTAATATGTGGGAAGCTGTGTTTGCAGACGTTGGTGTTTCTGTGATTGCGATATTAAATTCTATTAGAGCGTTGAAAGATTAGTATTTTCGTTTAGATGAGACTTTATTTTATTATGTATAATGATATAGTCAGATTTATTTTTCTAAATTATTCTGTTTAAGTAAGAACCCTAGATTATTTGTATAGGATACAAATGATCTAGGGTTTTAGTATTTGATTTCTTAAGAATACAACTGGTTAATTTAGGTTATTTGCAGTATAATAAATTTAAGATAAACCTCAGAATATAGCGATGTATTAAATTCTTAATTTTAGTTTCATTAAGGGTAAAACAGGAGAGAAATTTTAGATGAGTAGAAGTGAAAAGGCAATATTTACGAATATGTGTATGATTACATATGAGGATAAAATACTAGTTCAGGACCGTAAGAATAAAGATTGGCCAGGGATAACATTCCCTGGAGGACATGTAGAAGAAAAGGAATCCTTTGTAAAGTCTGTTATTCGAGAGGTCAAAGAAGAGACAGGACTTAGTATTAAGAATCCTATTCTTTGTGGGATAAAACAATTCCAAACAAAGGAAGAAGAACGATATATCGTTCTATTCTATAAAGCAAGTCAGTTTGAGGGTGAATTAAGATCCTCGGAAGAAGGAGAAGTTTTCTTTATCTCTCGTGCTGATCTAACTAATTATGTTCTGGCAGAGGATTTTGAACAGATGATAGAGGTGTTTGAGTCAGAGGATTTGAGTGAGTGTTATTATCATAAATCTGGGGGTGAGTGGAAGCTAGGGTTACTATAGGTGAAACGTGGTATTTGAAGTTATATCTATAAAATTATACATGCTTTCATTATCGAGGGATGGTGCTAAAGCAGTTTTTTTGAGAACAATGTGTAGATAGGAGTATAATAACTATGGAGAATTTAAGAACAAGTGATTCGAATATAATAACCAGGGATTACTTTGACTCATTGTTAATTGAAATGAGACATATCGACTCAATAATACCATCAACAACACTAGAGCTTTATGGAGAAAGATTTGACACCCCTATCATGATGGCAGCTTTGTCACACCTAAATAAGGTAAGAGAAAATGGTATGGTGGAAATGGCAAAAGGAGCTTTCCTTGCAAATGCTGTGAATTGGGCTGGTATGGGAGAGGAAGAGGAATTAGAGGAAATTACTTCAACTGGAGCCAAAATAATTAAAATTATAAAACCTTATGCGGATAATCAAATCATTTTTAAGAAGATAGAACATGCAAAAAAATGTGGGGTGCTGGCAGTTGGAATTGACGTAGATCATGCTTTTTCCGGTAATGGAAAATATGATAATGTGTTAGGCCATCCGATGACTTCAAAATCTTTGGATGAAATCAAAGAGTTTGTAAAATCAACGAATTTGCCATTCATCATAAAAGGTGTGCTTAGTGAGCAAGATACGATAAAATGCCTGGAAGCAGGAGTTAGAGGGATAGTAGTTTCACACCACCATGGAATTATGAATTATGCGGTGCCACCACTAAGAATTCTTCCTAAAATAGCTTCTATTGTAAATAAACATATTCCTATTTTTGTGGATTGTGGTGTTGTTAGTGGAATGGATGTCTTCAAAGCATTGGCACTAGGAGCAAGTGCAGTATCTGCAGGTAGAATAATCATGGACCCGCTATCAAGAGAAGGTGCAAATGGGGTAAAGGAAACGATAGTAAAAATGACTGAGGAACTGGCAGGTGTTATGGCACGTACATGCTCTCCTGATATTAATCATATTGATTCCTCCGTTATTTGGAATAGAGATTAACATAAAAAGTTGATTTATTGTTTGGATTGGTGTTTATATGAAAGGAAGGAGAATTATTATGAGAATTGGTGGTGGAATAGAAAAACCATATTCTAATCCCCAAGAATGGTATCAGTTGGTGAATGAGCTTGGTTACCGGGCTGTGCTTTCACCGATTGATTATAGGGCGAGTCAGGACGAAAAGAGAGATTATCTTCAATGTGTGAAAGAGCATGACTTGATTATAGGTGAAGTAGGGGCATGGAAAAATGCAATCGCATTAGATGAGTTGGAAAGAAGAGAGGCTCTTACCTATTGTAAAAACCAACTGGCTTTGGCAGAAGAACTTGGGGCGAACTGCTGTGTTAATATCTCCGGTAGCCGTGGAGAATTATGGGATGGGTGCTATAAGGAAAATTATCAAAGCGATACCTATGCACTCGTTGTGGATAGCATCCGCGAGATTATTGATGCAGTAAAACCAACGAGAACCTACTAC
Organism: Lachnoclostridium phytofermentans; assembly: GCF_000733755.1. Lineage (GTDB taxonomy): Bacteria > Bacillota > Clostridia > Lachnospirales > Lachnospiraceae > Lachnoclostridium > Lachnoclostridium phytofermentans_A. The sequence goes on from NZ_JPOF01000003.1 coordinate 1,660,457, forward strand.
ACAATTGAACCAATGCCATGGATGGTTCCGGATTCTCCAGAGGAATATTTAAAGTTAATCCAGGATGTAGACCGCAGTGCATTTGGAGTACATCTTGATTTTGTTAACATGATAAACTGTCCAAAGCGCTATACATACCATGAGGAATTTATCAAAGAGTGTTTTGAAAAGTTAGGACCGATGATTAAGAGCATTCATGGAAAAGATGTATGGATGGAAAATAAATTTACAACACTGATTCATGAAACTATGCCAGGAAAAGGAATACTTAATTATCAATTGATTACGCGTTTATGTGAACGATTAGGAACGGACACAACACTATTTGTTGAACATTTGCCGGATTTTGAAAGTTATAAAAAGGCTGCAGAATATGTGAGGAAACAAGCGATGCTTGCAGGGGTATCTCTACCATAAAGTATGAAATAGATGACATAGAAAGAAAAAAACACTTCAAACATTCAAAATAAATAACTTAACAAGAGGGCTATGATTGATATCATAATTCATATTCAAAAAAAGAAGACATGGTAAACTTACCAGTGTCTTCTTTTTTGAACTTCATGTTAAAAAATCTACCTGCATAGCTTTAAGGTATTACATATGGATCCGTAGAACTAAGAGGGACTCCATCATTACCACTTTGTATTACTGTAATAACATCACCAGAATTCAATTCTTCAATCGGTGCACTTAGCATGGAACGATTAATAAATGTTGTTTCATAAACCGTATCATTAACCTGAATTTTGCTATATGGAGTGAAGTTACTACCCGTTACTACGATGCTTGCACTTACTTCTTCTTCCGTGCCTTCATTTTCCGCAGGTGCGGGTACAAAGTGAGCTTCCGTAATTTTAATAGGGACTGTGCCCATCTTTAGTTCTGTCTTGGTGTATGGATTTGTTCCATTAAAGCATTCCAAGTCACCATACAACATATCATATTCAAGAATCTTTAGCTCCTCTAAATAGATATCAGAATCCTTTTGAGTTTGATGAAGCTTTGTAATCAATCCATTGTGAATATCAAGAAGATCGAGGACATGTGCAGATAATTGGTAAGCTTCTAAATCCTCATCGTGTGTCGGCATATCGAAGTTACTCCATACGATATACTCCGTTTGAAATAAGGTGCCATTCGTTAAATCAGTATCCTCAAGCTGAAAACCTGGGAGGTGATCACCATACATCACGAGAATCGTTTCTTCCCCTCGTGAGGATAAAACATCGATTAACTCTCCGATAAACTCATCCATTTCTTTGATTTGATTTGTATAATAAAGGAGTGGGTAATATAAACTATCAGAAAGGTCTTCACTTAATGTTAAGTCTATTCGTGGATTCTCTATAAGAGCACTATCAGGATAGCTTCCATGGCCTTGAACCGAGATAGCATAAATCAAGTCTTGATTTTTGGTGGTATTAAGTACCTGAATAATTTCTGGTGTAAGAACCTTATCCTTTGCCCAATTATTTGGTGTACGTTCTATATCTTGCATGTATTCAATTGAAGTATACGTATCAAAACCTAACTGAGAAAATACAGTATTACGGTCGTAAAAAGTACCAACATTGTTATGCATTGCATGAGCGCTATATCCCAGCGATTTTAAATTAAAGGAAAGGCTTTCACAAGATGTCTTTTGTAAAATAGTTTTATATGGATATTCTCCAGGCCCAAAAAAGTCAAGGTTCATCCCAGTGATAACTTCAAATTCTGTGTTCGCTGTTCCTGCACCAACGCTTGGAACGCTTAGATATCCGCTTGAGAACTTTTCTTTTAATGCTCTAAAATTAGGTATCGGATCTTCGGTAAAGGTAACCCCTTTGATGTGTGTAGGATCAAAAAAAGATTCCAATTGTAAAAATATAATATTAGGTGTATCTTTTGAAGCTACCGTAATACCACCTGACGCAGAAAGGTCAATTGGTGGTACCTCCGTCGGGGTCGGAATCGGTGAAGGTGTGACTGTTGGTTCTGGTACTGCTGTAGGTGAAATATCAGCAGATTTAATTACCTTTCCCTGTTCTACTCCTTCTACGATTGTATTCACAACCTCTGTGGAATACATATCTGGTTTATCAATACCGGTGTTTATAACGCTGTTAACAAAACAATAAGGAAGACCATACTGGTGATATGCATTTGCAAGATTACCGAAATTTGTAGCCAAGAGGTTGGTCTTAAGCCCGAGTTCAGTTAACAAAGTTGCAGAAACTAAGGTTACTGCAAAGAAGACTGTTATCTTTACTAATGGTAAACGGGTGTCATAACGCTTGGCTTTTTTCCAAACGATAACACAGGAAAGAATAGCAAGCACGATACCAATACCAATTAGCACTAAATGAAACCATTTCAAATAATATTGCCAGATCTGAAGAGCAGATTTCATTAATGTGATATCAACAGCGGTAAATGGTGTAGTTCTAAATTGTAAAAGTATAAAATCAGTAACGCCAATGATAGCCCAAGCAAGAGAAACTAAAAAATAAACAAACCATCTTCTCTTAAAGAATAGTGCAATTGATAGTGTTACTAAGATAATAGTGGTATTATATAGAAATACCAAAGGATTCGTAAATAAATAAGCAATGGCCTTAAACACAGAGCGTCGCGACATAACTTCAACAAAGATGTTGAGAGCTAGGGCTAAAAGCACACACTGTAAAAGTGGTTGCTTACACTTAGTCTTTAGTGACTCGAGTATGGGTTTCGCATTCTGTGATATGAATTTCATATACTTGCCTCCAAAAAGTTGCAGTGAGATTAATAAGTGTCTGTTAGGAAAGTCTTTTCTTAATTGTATTATTTCTCAATGTTAGGAAATGAATGTAAAAAATATCCTATCATTTTATGCTACAACAGTTTATCACATTTAGAAAAAAAATCAATAGCGCAATTCTTAAGAATTTTTAAGTTATTATAACAAAATATAGGGCATTTTCACAAAGGGAGATGGAAGGATATTCTCTACTGCAGACTTAGGGGTATTTTGGACTTTAACAGTCTAAAATAATATATTATTCGTACGAGATTAAATTTAGTTACACTAAGTTCTAAAATTCATACAAAGTTAATGTTCTTGATATAATATTTATAATAGATTAAGAAAATAATTAAAAAAATCATTGGTGACATATTGAAGAATTGGTTTCTTTTTCATATAATATATAAACCATTATAAAATAGAGTATCTACTACTAATTTGGTTTTCAGAATATTTTACTTGAAATATTTAGAAAAAAGCTGTAAAATCTTAACTTAGTGTGGGTGCTAGATTAACACTAAGGGTATATCAGTTTGAGGGAGAGCAAAAATGCCTAGTGAAATGGATAGAAAGCGCAATATAAAACTAACCATAAGCTACGATGGGACAAACTATAGCGGTTGGCAGAGACTTCCTAAGGCAACGATAGGTGATAGATCAATACAAGGGTTACTAGAAGGATTGCTATCTGAAGTTTTGCTAGAACCAATTAAGCTGATTGGCTCAGGCCGCACAGATGCAGGGGTGCATGCTCTTGGACAGGTGGCGAATTTTTATTCCCGCTCCAATCTCGACGAAAATATTATAAGACAAAAGATGAATCAAGTTCTTCCGGAGGATATTAAGATAATCGAAGTGAATGAAGCTCCTTTCCATTTTCATTCCCGCTTCGATGCGGTAGAGAAAGTCTATCAGTATATCATAGATACCAGAGAACGGGAAAATGTTTTTATTCGTAAATATTCCTATCCTTGTGGCAAAGTTTTGGATTTGGATGCAATGAGGCAAGCAGCAAACTTACTCATTGGTACGATGGATTATAAGAGTTTCTGTACAGATCGAAGGGATGGTAAATCAACTATCCGTACGATATCTGAAATAACGATAGAAGAACTGCGACAGAATAGAAATCAACAGGGTGTTATTCTTACGTTTCGTGGAAATGGATTTTTACATCATATGATACGTATACTTTCTGGGACGCTGTTGGAGGTTGGAATACAAGAGAGAAGTGTGCAGAGTGTAGGGCAGGCTATTTTAGGGAAAAAGCGAGAATATGCTGGTATAACTCTGTATCCACAAGGGTTATTTTTAAAACAAGTTATCTATGAAAAAAATAGATAATGCTTAGGTTAATACTTAGGTTAACGTAATGGTGCGAGGGTGAATAATTAATGGTGGGTTGCAACTATAGACAAAAGATGCCATCATTTTAAATATTTTATGATAAATAGGTTCTTATTATAGGTATAAATTCCTTGAATTTACAAACAATATAGTCATAGCAATATTTTAGTGACAAGCATCTTAGATTGAGAAGTAAATGGAGGAATATGCTACATGAAAGCAACAGGTATCGTACGACGCATAGATGACTTAGGAAGAGTGGTTATCCCAAAGGAAATTAGAAGAACATTACGTATTCGTGAAGGAGATCCATTAGAAATTTTTACAGACCGCGAAGGAGAAATTATTTTAAAGAAATATTCTCCAATCGGTGAGTTGGGACAGTTCGCGAAACAATATGCGGATTCTATCGGTCATACGACTGGTCATATTGTAGCTATTACAGACAAAGATCAGTTTATTGCAATTGCTGGTTCTGCGAAAAAGGATTGGGTAACAAAACCAATTAGTAAAGAGCTTGAGGCATTAATTAATGATCGCGAAACAGTAGCTGCTGCGAAAGAAGAAAAAGGATTTATCCGTGTTTGCTCTGATGATGAAGATATTGCCTATGAAGTTATTGCACCAATTATTTGTGAAGGTGATGCTATCGGAGCAGTATTAATTCTTACAAGAGATGCAAAGACAAAGCTTGGCGAAGTTGAGAATAAACTTGCTGCTACAGCAGCTGCATTCCTTGGAAGACAGATGGAGAACTAATCTCTTAGTGAAAATAAAATAAGACAGGTTAGACATATAAGCGGAGAAATTACCTTGCTATGCCCGGGCATAGTAAAAAAAGGTTAATTCCTCCGCTTTTTTCGTGTGGTTATATTTCTTTGGTCATACTACGGTTTTAGAAAGGGTTTTTATGCAAGAAAAACGTTATGGGTTATTAACAGCCATTACTATGATTACTGGAATTGTCATTGGATCCGGAATCTTTTTTAAGTCGGATGATGTACTTCGATATACCAATGGGAATATGTTACTTGGTATCTTGGTATTTTTAATCGCTGCAATAGCGATAGTTTTCGGTTCATTAACGTTCTCACAGTTAGCAAGTAGAACAGATGAACCGGGAGGTTTAATCGGCTATGCTGAAAAATTTGTGAATAAACGAACCGCAGGGGCCATTGGATGGTTTCAGCTTACAATGTATTTTGCTCCATTAATTGGAGTAGTTTCTTGGGTGACAGGGCTTTATCTATGTCAATTGTTTGGAATTGAAAGTACACCAAAAAACAGTAGTTTGATTGGTTTTATAGTACTTTGTATCATATTTTTATTAAATATTTTATCTGCCAGGCTTGGCGGTGTGTTTCAGAACTTGGCTATGATAGTAAAGCTGATACCTTTGATATTAATCGCATTAGTTGGCTTATTCTTTGGCCAAGCACCTGAGATTATTGCAAAGGATGCTAGTGTTATGAAGGAGGCCATTGCATCTCCCGGATGGATTGCAGCTTTTGCACCGATTGCGTTTTCTTTTGATGGATGGTCGGTATCTACAACGATATGTCATGAAATCAAAAATAGTAAAAGAAATTTACCACTTGCGTTGATATTTGCACCTTTTATAGTATTACTATGCTATGTGATGTATTTTGCAGGAATTACCTCTTTGGTATCAGTTGATACAGTAATGCAGCAGGGAAATGAAAGTACTTATCTTGCTGCTACTAAGGTGTTTGGAAGTATTGGTGCAAGACTAATTTTAATTTTTGTTATAATCTCGGTGATAGGTACATTAAATGGTCTTGTGCTTGCTTATATTCAGTTACCTTATTCACTAGCGTACAGAGGAATGTTACCTTGTAGCGATGCTTTAAAAAAACAGTCTGAAAAATTACATGGGATCCCAATCAATTCTGCTATTTTAGCTTTTGTTCTTAGTAGTATTTGGATATTAATCAATTATCTTACTCAGAATGCGAATATGATCGGTGATGTATCAGAGGTTCCTATATGTTTAAGTTACCTTATGTTCATCATACTGTATATTACCGTTATGAAATTAAAGAAGCAGGGTGAAATAAAGAGTGTTTTTATGGGTTATGTTGCACCGATTTTAGCTATTATTGGTTCCATTATTATAGTAACGGGAACCTTATCGCATCCGTCTTTCTGGTTTTTTGCTGTCATTGGAACGATTGTTGCGTCCTGTGGATTTTGGTATACAAAGTCATCTGGCAATGCCTCTTGAATGAAAGGAATTTCATGAGAATTCTAGATTCAAAAGAATGGAACAGGTTATAAAATTACGATGAGATTACAAAAGTTGCTATTGAATTTTTAGCGAAGGTTCGCTATAGTAAGACGGCAAGCTAGTTATCAAAGTATAAGGATCAGTCCCTATGGACTAGAATACCAAGGAATAGAAAAGGAGCCCTAACCGTGGAAGAACTTACGACATTTCAACGAATATACGAGGTAGTTAAGGAGATCCCCTATGGAAAGGTTGCTACGTATGGACAGGTAGCAGCACTTGCTGGCAATCGACGCCTAGCAAAGGTGGTTGGTTATGCTTTGCATGTCAATCCAGATCCGGACATGATTCCGTGTTATCGTGTAGTAAATGCGAAAGGAGAAGCTTCGAAAGCATTTGCCTTTGGTGGAGAAAATCGTCAGATAGAATTACTTCAGAAAGAAGGAGTAGAATTTCTGGAGGATGGAAGTGTAGATATGGAAGTATCTCGTTGGGCAAAGTTAGTGTTCTAAAAGCAGGTGTAGTACAAGTTATTTATAGAGTTCCGTGGGTGCTGTAAGCATTATAGATTATAAGCAATACTGCGAAATCTTAAGGTATAGTGAAAAGAAAACCTGTGTATCATACATGGATTTCTCCTTCTTAGCATATAGTTTACTAAATCTGAGGAGGAGTGATGGACCATGTCAAAGAAAAAAGTGCTAGCAATTGACGGCGGAGGAATGAAAGGCATTGTCTCCGCTGTTTTGCTGCGTAGCTTAGAGGATAGACTACAATATCATAGCAATAATTATAAAGCAAGGATTGCAGACTATTTTGATTTGATTGCAGGTACTAGTACGGGATCAATCTTGACAGCACTTTATTTGTTTCCAAATGAACGGGGAGAATCAAAATTTTCGGCAAAAGAAGTAGTAGATTGCTATTACGAATACGGAGAGTACATATTTAAGAAACAAAAATTTTATCCTTTTTGGGGACCCAAATATACGAATAAGAATTTAGAGGAGATGTTAGTAAAGTATTTTGGTGATGCAACCTTAGGAAGTCTACGAAAACCATGTTTAATGACTTCTTATGATACAATGACTCGAAGTGCAGTTTTCTTTAATTCTGTGACAGGAAGAAAGGACGAAAATCGAAACTATCTATTAAGGGATGCTATCCTAGCATCAACAGCAGCACCAACCTATTTTCCGCCAAGCTGCTTTCACACAAAGGATAATTGCTATAACTGTTTAATTGATGGAGGAGTTTTTTCAAATAATCCAGCACTTTGTGCATTAATCGAGGCAATGAAACTACCGGGATGTGATGGAATTGGTGATACCATCTGTCTATCTGTTGGAAATGTAAAGAATACGAAGTCTTATACATATCAAAAAGTCCGTAGATTTGGACTCATACAATGGGCAGTGCCGATCTTTGATATCCTTATGGATGCCAGTGAGCAGACAGTAGATTATCAACTGAAAAAAATCTATAAATCCGTCAATCATCAGCAATATTATTACCGTATGGTGTTAAATACAGAAGAAGAGATACCAAAGATGGATGATTACTCAAAAGAAGCAGTACACAAACTAACCCTATATGGTGAAAAGCTAGCAAATAGGGAGAAATATCGTATCGATGAGATGGCGAAACGTTTAGTAATGGAAAGAGATAATGACAACTTGGTATTCTAAATACGTTTTAGAGATTTTGTAATAGAAAACTATAAAAATGCTAAAAGAGGCAGTATTCTTCTTTTAGCATTTTTTAAATTTAAAGAATTGTTCACATTAGGAACAAACTTCTTACATATTTATTCTGTATAATAGTAATACTCGAGTGCTTTTCTTTATTAAGAGAGGTACAATGTTGCGATAATATTAGGAAACAGGTGAGGAAGGTATTGGTTGGAAAGTTGGGGTAATGTTTGATTTTCCTAATCATGGAGAAAATTATAGTTGATAGATTCTATCAAACTAGTTAAAGTAAACGTATTGACACTAAGAATCATGCTATTTTGTTTTGTGGAACTTTAGTATGGATTTGGAGGACATGATGAGAAATAGTCATTCTATCTACTTAAAGATAAGCATATTACTTATTGCAACGTTGCTTTTTGGTTGCAGTAAAGTTTCTTCCAATCAGTTAGATTCGGAAGAAGCGAATAAAAACCAAAAAGAGGAACAGAATTCTGGAGACGAGGGCTCAAAGGATTCTTTAAAGAACACACCAGAGTCTTTTATTAACAATATGTCAGAGGATTTGTCAGAGGAAGGGCTTTCGTTTGATTCAGGGGACTATTATACTGATTATAATGAAAGAGAAGTAAATTATATTCAATTAAATGAAAGCTCTATCGTATTTAGTGGTGAAGGTGCATTTGTCAGTGATAATATAATTAGCATAAGTAAACCGGGTACTTATGTTGTATTTGGCATGTTAAAAGACGGTCAAATCGTGGTAGAGGAAAAGACAGGCGGATTGGTTCGTTTGATTTTAAAGGACGCAATCATCCACTGTGAAAAAGGCGCTCCTATTGATATCAAGGAGGCTGGTAAAGTTATGATTAGCTTAGTACCAGGGACAAGGAATGTGCTAACAGATGGCATATCAGAGGATAATAGTTTAAGTAATACGAAGGCCACAATATATTGCGAATCTGACTTAACCTTGAATGGGTCAGGGAGGCTTGTGATGAATGCAATGAATCAAAATGCCATAGTTTCAAAAGGCGTTTTAAAAATGGTAGAAGGGGACTATGAGATTCGTTCTGTGGCTCACGGAATTATTGGTGAAGAAGCAGTACTCATTGATGCTGCGAAGATGAAAATAACCTCTGGAAAGGATGGAATTCGTACAAGCAATGACTCTGTAAATTCAAAAGGTCTGATTTTTATGAATCGTAGCGAGTTTGTGATAAGCTCGAAGCAAGATGGAATTCAAGCAGATAAAAATCTGGTGGTTCAAGATGGTGTTTTTACTCTTAATAGTGAAGAAGATGCGATTCATAGTGATGGTAGTATATCGATTAAAAATGGAACTTTTACTATAGCTTCTGGAGATGATGGTATCCATGCAGATAGATCCCTTTCTATCGCAATGGCAGATATTACGATAACATCCTCTTATGAGGGAATCGAAGGTTCTATGATTCACATAAAGAGTGGAAAATTAAATATTGTATCCACGGATGATGGTATCAATGTTTCTGGCGGTTCGGATGGTAATAAAGAAAATTCAAAAGAGGAAGAAGATAGTTTTATGGAAGGAGAAGGGATGTTGTCCTTCTCAGGCGGTACCGTAACTGTTTATGCTGGTGGTGACGGTATCGATATCAATGGATCTGCAACAATGACAGGAGGCACTTTAATTATTGAAGGACCGACCAATCATGCAAATGGAGCCATAGATTACGATGGTGTATTTGAAATAAGTGGTGGAACACTACTTGCAGTTGGAAGTCGTAAGATGGCGATGGCACCTTCTAACACATCAAAACAAAATTCTTTATTGCTTAATTTAGAGGAAGTAATAGAAGAGGAAACTTTGCTTTGCTTACTGGAAGGAGAGGACAGAATACCAGTTATGGCATATTTACCCTCCAAGTCCTATCAGTCGATTGTATATAGTAGCCCACTTTTGGAAGAAGGAAAAAGCTATACACTATCTACGGGTGGAAACACAACGCCGAAAGAAGCTATGAATATCTATACTCCAAAAGCTTATGAGGAGGGGATAGATCAGGCTTATGTTACAATAAACGGAACCTTAACTACGTACGGTGAGTTAAAAAAACCTGATAGACAGCTACTTGATGAGATAATTGAATAGGATAATAGAAAGGAACAAAGGATATGAAGACAGAGTATGATTTTCAAGAATTTTGCGATATTATAGAGAGACTTCGCTCAGAAAATGGATGTCCATGGGATCGTGAACAAACGCATGATAGTTTAAAAAATTGTATGATTGAAGAAGCATATGAAGTTGTGGATGGAATCAATCAGTATACCAAGAGTGGGGACTATGATAACTTAAGAGAAGAGTTAGGAGATGTTTTATTACAGGTAGTTATGCATAGTCAAATCGCGAAAGAGGAAGGCTTATTTACGGTAGAGGAAGTTATTGATGAAGTTGCACGAAAGATGGTAAGAAGGCATCCCCATGTTTTTGGTGATGCTATAGTGGAAGATTCCGAAGGTGTTTTAACTACCTGGGAGGAAATTAAGAAAGAAGAAAAGAAGGGGAAAACTGTGGAGTCTGGAACGTTACATGTACCAATTTCTTTTCCAGCTTTGCTACGAGCACAAAAGATAGTAAAAAAAAGCAATAAAATTAGAAATATGGCTTATACTAAAGAAGAGTTGTTTTCTCGGTTACACATCGAAGCAACAAAGCTTCAAACCTTATGCCAAGAGGGAGCTTTGTTAGAGAAGCAAAAAAAGGCGTATGGGGATTTCTTGTATACTTTGAGTAACCTAGGGTTGGCTTTAAATATTGATGCAGAATCCTGTTTAACTGAAAAAATCCAGGATGAGATATCGAAATTAGAGTCAAATATGCACTAATTAATTTTACACTATAAAAGTGGAAATAATTAGAGGAAAATAAGCCTCTAATGAATGCTATACTGCAGTAAATTTATCTCGATTGTATATTGTGTGAAAATTTATCAATAGGGTTTTATGCCTATAAAAATAGCCAATTTAAGACTCAATCGACCACCAAAAAATTCTAATAGATAGAAATAGGCTTTTTTCTTCAAAAAACTCTGTCATTTTGGAAATAAATGCAGAAAATTCCTTGACAAATTGCCCTAATAAGTTTATAAATAGATTGAAGGTGATTTTTGAAGAAAAACCTACCATGGTTCACCTAGTTGCCCGAGAAAGAGTAATACTCAATTATGGGGAAGCGTGATACAAGACGGACCTAAAATCAATTCCGCTTGTGAAAAAACTATATTTAATAATACGTTAGAGGAGGAGTTTATCCATGAACAAAGCAGAATTAGTTGCAGCTATCGCAGAAAAGACAGAGTTATCCAAGAAGGATTCAGAGAAGGCATTAAAGGCATTTATCGATGTTGTTACTGAAGAATTAACAAAAGGCGAGAAAGTTCAATTAGTTGGATTCGGTACATTCGAAGTATCTGCTAGACCAGCAAGAACAGGTAGAAATCCACAAACAAAGCAGACAATTACAATTGCAGCTTCTAAAGCACCTAAGTTTAAAGCTGGCAAGGCATTAAAAGACGTTATCAACAAGTAATAGATTGCTTACAATGCGAACTTCTATAAGTTATAGTTGTTCTGGTAAACATATGAACATAGGCTGTTTTGAGGGATTCTTCAAAACAGCCTTTTTTCCTAGTTATGTTGAAATCTAGAAATTATTTTTCAACATATTGATTATAATACGTGCTAAAATACGCAGATAGGAGTTAGTATGAGATTAGATAAATATTTAAAGGTATCAAGGCTAATTAAGCGAAGAACAGTAGCAAATGATGCCTGCGATGCAGGCAGGGTTTTAATCAATGATAAACCAGCAAAAGCCTCCACAAATGTTAAGGTTGGAGATATTATAGAGATTGGTTTTGGAAGTAAAGCAGTTCGTGTTGAGGTATTGGATGTCCAGGAGACAACACGAAAGGATGATGCCAAGGAACTCTATAAATACTTATAGTTAACCTCGATACATTTGACCTAGAATTACTTCCGTAGTTCTTCACAATAACGTCCATGCATATATATGATAATAGCAGGGTTAGGTGAAATGAGGAGCATATATGGAAGATAGCAAACAAATAAAAAAGCATCATTTGAACTTAAATGATCGAAAGGAAGCGCAAATTACAGGTGTTCGTGACGTTCGTTCCTTTGACGATCATGAAATTATTTTAGAAACTGATTTGGGTATTTTGATGATTCGCGGTAGTGAACTGCATATGGGTAGACTGACCCTTGAGAAAGGGGAAGTAGATATCACTGGTCATGTGGACAGTTTTGTTTACTCTGAGCTAAAAGGATTTACGAAGTCAGGAGAATCCGTTCTTAAGAGATTATTTAAATAAACGGAGGGATGCTTATGAATACATCCATCTTTTTAGAACTTCGATATCTTGCGGCAGCATCCTATTGGGGAATCTTATTGTTTCTAATGTATGACTTGTTACGAATTCTCCGGAATACCTTTTATCATGGGAAAATAATGATTGGCATAGAGGATATCTGTTTCTGGATTGTGGCGGGCATTTTGATTTTTCGAATGATGTATCTGCAAAATGACGGAATGATTCGATGGTACAGTACAGTTGCTATGGTTCTTAGCATGGCTTTGTATCAAAAGATCTTTAGTCCACTGATTGTTTTATGTGGAACGAAGTTTACACTTTTCATTAAAAATTGTATATTGATGTTATTAAAACTATTAATTTCGCCGATAATGTTTATAATATCAAAGACAAAAAAGCTATTTCGTTTTCTTATAGGGAAAGTCGAAAAAATTGGACGTTTTATTGGTAGAAAAGTCCAAAAAAGAATTAATGTTTTCAAAGCTTGTATTAGAAAACGATTGAAAAAGTACGTAGATAAGGTTAAAATAAAGAAAAAGAAACAAGTGGAGGAAGCACCTCCACCAAAAGTAGAACGTCCACGTGGTGTTTTGGAGTTAATCACACAACCACAGGAAAAAGGTGAGATAAGTGAGAAGGAATAGGAAGAGAAGAAGCGGTTTAAGATTGACGGCGCTGATGGTTATGATAATTTGTGTTGTAGTGCTTTATAAATCAACAGAATTAAAAGAAGGAGCCAGCGCAAAAGAACAAAAAAAGGCTGAGTTAGAACTGCAGATTTCTGATGAGAATGAAAGAGCGAAAGAAATTGAGGAAAGTAAGCTATATCCAGGAACGAAAAAGTACATAGAGGATGTTGCTAGATCCCAACTTGGCTTAGTTTATCCGGATGAGATTATATTTGAACCGGAAAAGGAAAATAAAAATTAGAGAAAAGGTATCGATAATATACGATGCCTTTTTCTTTTTGAAAATGGATGAAAATACATATTGACATTAAAAACAAAACAAGTTATAATTTGCTTTGTCACTTTGGCGAAGTAGCTCAGTTGGCTAGAGCATACGGTTCATACCCGTAGTGTCGGGGGTTCAAATCCCTCCTTCGCTATTGTCCGTGCGTGCGACACCTACGGATACCTCAATATCTCCGTTTGGCATTATTACAATGCCAGTAATATAAGACTTAACTAATTCGGTATCATTTTTATATTCCCAGTTAGAAAATTGTTTTTTAACAAACATTGTAAGTCTTGATTTATCAAGTATAAGTCTAGAGTTTGAAGATGATATAATATTCTCCAACTCTTTTTTTCTGTCCTTAAGTTGCAGGAGTGTTTCTTTGAGTTCGGAAATATCTATTCCTGACAATATGGCATCCATACCGTTTTTTATCTTAGTTTGAATATCTAAGAGCTCTGATTGGTACTTATCAAGATTAGGAACCATAGCTTTATAGGTATTGTAAATATAGTCTACGACAAATTCAATATCTAGTTTTGACAGGAATTCTTTTAAATTCTCTAGTACAAAAGGCTCTATTATTTTGGCCGGAATATTCGGAGATTTACAAGTTCGTGTTCGTTTGCGGTTACTGCAAACATAATATATATTTTCATATCCTCTCTGATTTGTAGAAGCGTGTCCTACGTAAGAAGAACCGCAAGAGGAACATTTAATAAGTCCAGACAATAAATACTCGCGTTTGGCAGTATTACGAGCATTAGAAGCTGGTGTATTAAGTCTTCGTTGACATGAACACCACGTATTATCATCTATAATGGCAGGAATAGCGCCTTCAAGTCTTATAACCTTCGGATTTGGAACACCACCAGCCCACTTTCTAAGCTGTTTGCAAATACGTTTGTTCCACGTATACGTACCAATATATCTATCGTTAGATAAAATTGATTGTATTGAATTTTTACCAAAGGGGCGACCTCTTTTACCTTTTTTATTTTTAAGTGTATCAAGAATTTGATTATATGATTTGCCGGAAGCATACAGATCAAAAATTTTACGAACGATATCGGCTTCCATTTCATTTACTACATATTTACCTTCTACAATATCATAGCCCAATGGAGCTATACCACCAAGAAAAACAGCTTCTCTTGCCTTTACAGCTACACCATCAATAGATTTTTGCCTGGACGTAAGTACTTGATGTTGTCCTAAGCCTACATTCATAAGCTCAATTAAAAAATCATTTGGATTTAGCGGATCACCTAAATTATTTTCTACAGATATTACGCTAATGCGTAGTGCTCTCATTTCTTTTCTAAAAGAAAACCAATCGGCAACATCGCGGCTACCTCTAGTTACATCATAAATTACTACTGCATCGAATTCTTTTCGATGTGCAGCAGTTAGCATCTGTTGGAAGCCTTCACGCGATAAATTAGTTCCACTCTTAGCTTCATCATAAAAAGAAGCTACAATTTCAATATCGTTATTTAGACAGTATTCACGAATTTTACAAAACTGATATTCAATACTATTGCTTGTTTGATTATCAGTGCTATATCGAGCGTATTCAGCAGCTCTTATCATATCAATTACCTCCAGGATATTGTATCAACCAGTAAAGAATGATATAATAAGTTTGTGGGTGATATTATATCTTAACTGGTATAATGTTTATAACCGTCTTCGAAAGAAGGCGGTTTTTGTTTTGTTAATCATTAAAGGAATCAATTTTCTCTAGTACTGCTAGAGATGGGTCAAAAAATATAATATAGTTGCGATAAGGAATGCAGCAACCATACTTACTACGATAATATGAAATTGAAGACTCTAAAAAAGTTAAAGGGACATTTAGATAATCAGCAATATCAAATTTATCAAGGCAGCGTGCATTATAAGCATCGATTATTCTATGTAAGCCAATTAACTTATCATAACTCCAATATCGAGCCTTAATCTCTTGTTTTACGTTATTAGAAATATCTTGGTTAAGAATATCACCAACGGTAGTTTCATAATGTCCGATTTCTTCAGCAAGTGTTGTAAGTTTTTCGGATTTTATCATATCCGATTTTATATAAATATGATTATCTATTATTCTTCCTTTATTACCACGGAGTGGGACTTCTTTAATTTTTAGCTTCATACTAAAGGCTTCATCTAAAAGTTCTTCGTATTCCAATTAAAAACCTCCATTACCAGTTACTTTACAGGTCATTTGACTAATCCATAGTGAAATATTATTTAATTATTAATCATTTTTTTGTGATTCAAGTTCTTTTCTAATAAGCTCTTCATCAAAGTCTAAATCATCTTGTGTTGCATCTTCTATAGCGTGTGCAGCGTTAACCAATAGATAGGGTTTATTGCAACGACGGTACTCCATTTCTAGTATGGTATCTACTGTATGCTTGCCTTTGTCATCGATGGAACGATATTTATTTAGGTGTAACTGCTCTGACAGTGTAAGATGGAACTGTTCTTGGGCTTTTTCTTCCCAACCCATTAAATATGCTGGTGAGCATTGTAGAGCATCTGCTAATAATTTAATTTTATCACGTCGTACATTCTTAATCTCTCCGCTTTCATATCTCTGTATAGTTGGTGTACTAACTCCTGTTAACTTGGCCAACTCTTCCATTGTCATATTTAGTTCAGTACGCCTTTGATTGATCATATCCTTAAATTCCATATTTTCACCACTCTTTTCTAATTTTATTTTATAGTAACATGATTGTTGCATATTTGCAATAGGAAGTTGCGAAAAAGTAAAAATAGTTTGCGTTTACGTATTGACAATAAAAAAATACAATGCTATGATTAAGTTACGTAAACGCAAGAAAGGAGAAATTTAATGTTTGATAGGCTAAAGTTCTTAGGTAAAATAAAAGAATGTGGAAAAACAGTGCAAGAAGTAGCAAGTTTTCTTGGAATCAACCCAGCAACATTGTATAGGAAAATGAATGGTGAGAGTGATTTTTACAGGGAAGAGATTCAGAAATTAAAGGAGTTTTTAAACTTAAAAGACCCGATGGAAATTTTTTTTGCTGAAAAAGTTACGGAAACGCAAAAGGCGGGATAAGGTGTAGAGGAGGAGTACATATGAATAACTCAAATATAACAGTAATAGTTGATAAAAGTAATGTTGTACCTGTAGAGGTACTTGCTAAAGCTGTACTTGGTATGTCCGTAAGAAACTTTGTAGCGGCTCTCATAGAGAATAAAGACGGAGAGTTTAACTTTTTATTCTCAACAAAAGAAGAGATAGAAGCGAGAGAGAAGATGGGGAGGAGATGATGTGAAAAAAATAAATATAAGAATAACTATAAAACAAAATTTCTTAGATTATATGAAAGAAATTCGAAGTTCTACCAAACAAGGAAACCCAAAAGAGTCTCATTGCTTGGTAGAAAGGAAATAGCTAGATTATACTCTTACATCCGCAATACAGTCGATAATATCAGAAATCAAATCATCAACGTCCTGTTCCAATACGTCAACATCATTATCGTAGTAAAGAATCTTATACTCGTATAGGTAATCAAGAATAAGTTTGAGATAGGTAATCTTTTCATCTGTATCATTTGATGAATTTACTTTTTCTTGAAATGTAGATACAGCATGTTGTAAAGCGTTGACTTTGCTTTCTAAAATTAAGGAACAGGAATGACAGATTCCAATTTCATCATTAAAAAACTCTGACTCCGATTCATGGTTACAAATTTTGCATGTATTCATAGAGCATCTCCTTTCGTAAATACTTGGCTACGGGAATAGCCTGTAAGAAGATTGTACCATAAAATACCAAAATGTGAGTGGAGAGAATAAAGAATAAAAATAAAAAATGATAAACAAGGAGGATCTAAGAATATGAGATATGCAGTAGAAGCAAAAGTATTTAACAATGGGAAAATCGTAGCAAAGGTAAGAGATGCAAATCCAGAGGATAAGAATGGCTGTACAGAAACAAGGACATGTGATGTATGGATAGACTTGTTTGACAGTTACGAAGAAGCTCTTAAATTTAAGAATGATTATAAGAAAGTGGGGCTAAATGTGATGTTAAAGATATTGATTTCAATACTTTTAAGAAAAAGATCGTCAATAATTAGAGCTGTAAAAGTTAGAAACAAAACATATTTATTAAATATTGAAGAGTACACTCCAATACAAACACAGTTAGATGATTGGAAAAGCGCCTTGGAAGAATCAATCAACCAAAGCGCATCAAATTAAAAGCTGAAACTATCTAATTTTTCTAAACCTGGGACCGCATCTTTAAGCTTATCCATAATAGAAGTGTATAACTTAATTTCCTTTTTCATATCAGTATCTGAAAAAGGACAACCCGGAGTATTTTTTATTTCTTCAAGTTGTTGTACTTTCTTTTTAAATGTTCCGTAAATAAATAGTGCATCTTGAGTTGAAAAATTAATATCCATAAGTATTCCTTTCCTATGTACTTGGTGGTGCAACACCTGTAAGTACATTATAGGGGAAACGACAAAATATTACAATAAGGAGTAGAAGTAATGATAAAGAGTTGTAGAAACTGTTTACATAAAGAAAAAACATTATCACAAAAACCATGTGATAGATGTGCTACAAGTTTGAAAGATTTATGGAAAGAAAGAGAGGTGCATAACCATAAAAGCGAAACTAGGTGAAGTAGTAAAAGGAATTATAGCAGTCTTTCTAGCATCAATTTGTATTTTATCTATATTGTTAGTTATGTTTGCTGCTATAGCAGGTGATTGGAGAATGATATTTACTGGTATTCTACTATTTATAGGTAGTCTGTATGTATTAGTAGTTTTTACAGCACAAAAGTTCGTAAGTGATGAAGAGGCAGCAGAGGAACATGAGGACTTGAAGGAATATACGGTAGGAGAATGTTTGTTTCTCTATAAAGCAAAAGGAAAGCAAGTAATCCTTGAAGATGGACAAGTTACTGGTTTTAGTAAGGAGGCTTAATCCGAATGAGAAATAATGCCACTATAACAGTAAAGACATGGGACGGTCAGCAAAGGGCAATACATAATGCGGAGTTACGAGCAGAATTAGATCAAGGGGAAAATGTTTTCTTTAAGATTGAGGGTAAGCATGAAGATGATATATTCATGATTTACTACGATTATAACAGAGAGAAAGCCACAGCAGAGTATAACCAATTAACAAACAGGTTATTAAGGGCGCAGGAAAGGTGGCTGGAGCAGTACGTTGACAAGTACAGATAAAAAAAGAGCCATAGACTGCAATCTATGGCTCTCGGTTAAATGCTGAATAAAAATCCTATAAATATTATAGCATTTATCCTAAAATCTGTCAATTAGATTGAGGCCATAATTGCCTCTTATTCTACCTCGTAATGGGTATTATCTTAACGACGATAGGAGGATTAAGTGCTAGTGAAATATAAGGATTACGACTATGAAGAGATTTATGATATATCGGTACTGGGTAAAGAGGAACAAGAGGAGAGAATCGAAAGGTTAAGAAGAGGAAAAGTAAAGTATAAGTACAAACTGAAAACGATAGTATCCGGAAAGATGGTTGAGAGTGAATTGTATCCAGTCTATGAGAAATCGTGTGAGGTACCAAGAAAGGATAAGGAAAAAGAAAGTAAGGAATCTATGAAAAACCTTAATGATAAGAATGCACGTAAACAAATTGTTAGGTTGGTAAATACAAACTTCTCTGAAAAGGACTTAATGGTCACGTTGACATATACGGATAGGACATATCCTACGGAGAAGAGAGCAAAGCAAGATATGCAGAACTATATCCGAAGGGTAAAAACATATCGTAAGAAACATGGATTACCGGATATGAAGTATATCTATGTTATTGAATTCTTGGAACCGGAGGAAGCGGCACGTACAAGAAAGATAAGGATCCATCATCATATCATCATGAGTGGTATGGATAGAGATGCAGCAGAGGACCTGTGGAAGAAAGGAAGAGTGGAAGCTAAGAGATTACAACCCGATGACTTTGGATTAGAGGGTATAGCTACATACCTCATTAAAGGGAAAAAAGGTAAGAAAAGATGGTACTCTTCCCGGAATCTGAAAAAACCAAAGGTTTATGAAGCTGTTACCAGGGTTACAAAGAGAAAGGCTGAGAAGATGGCTTTGCAACCGGATAAGTGGAGAGAGATGTTTGAAAAGCTATATCGAGATAAATACATCATGAATGATTGTGAGGTATTTTACTCCGACATAGTAGGAGGTTTTTATCTGAGAGCGAGAATGAGATTGCTGATTTGAAGGAGGTAGAGCAATGGGCGAAGTTAGAATTTACATAGAAACCGAGTATAACGGAAACCCTGCATGCGGAAAAGGAAAGTATTATGTGGTCCTGGAAACAACATGCTCCAATGGAGAAATTGCAACAAGAGAAATCATTGGAGGAGTAAAGGAAACAACTAAGAACCGCTTAGCAATAATTGCTATTAATAAAGCTTTAGAGAGATTTACTAAAGAATCAGAGATTGTTATCTACTGTAATAACTCTTACGTCATGGAGACTTTGGACCAAGGGAGGTATATAACCTGGATCGAGAACGGATGGAGAGTCAGAAATAAAGAAATAAAGAATAAAGATTTGTGGTTACGTTTTGTAGAGTTAGCGCAAGAACATAATATTATACCTCAGTTAGTGCGAACCCATGCTTACACAGCAGTGCTAAGAACAATGCTTGATAAAGCAATAGTGGAATATGAGGAAGATAAAAAGGAGGATTAGTATGTTTGAATTATTTGGAGAGTTTTCAAGCGCAGAAGAAATCAACAAGGCAGCAGAAGGACAAAAAAACCAAGGCGATAGAGAATCGTTGATTGCATTAGCAAAAGAGAATGGAATCGATGAAATGTTTGCAGAAGCTTTTCTAAATGGAGAGATTCCTAATTTGGTTGATAACATGACCGCAGCAATTGGTAAATTGGCAGTCGAGGTTGAAGCTGAAAAAGAAAATAGTTTAATAATTGATTCCTTGAGAGCTATGGCAGATTATCTGCAATCACATTGCATAGAAGAAAACTTAGCAATCTGTGTAAGAAAGAAAGGAAAGAGACTGGTAGAAGCAGTCAATGAAATTCGTAAGGAAGCAGAGAAAAAAATATTAAATCCTCCAAAGCGGAGTGATAAAGGAGTAGAGGTTGTGAGTGTATATATGGCACCTTCTACAGTTTATCAGATGTTAAGAATGTACTATGAAAGGTAGAGTATGAAGGCTTATAAAGGGTTTGATGCTGATTTAAAGTGTAGAGGTTATCAATTTGAAATAAATAAAATCCATAGAACGAAGGAGGCAAACTGCAGGAGCAATGGATTCCATTGTGCAGAGAATCCTCTTGATTGTCTAACGTATTATCCGAATTGGGAAAAATCAGTTTACTACATAGTAGAGGCAGCAGGTGATATTAATGAAGATGGAATAGACAGTAAAGTTTCATGTACTGAGATGAAGTTAATAAAAAAACTGTCTATCGCAGACTTTGTTCTAGAAAGCATAATTTATATGACCGTTCATCCATATATGATTTGGAACAGATACGTCAAAAAAGATACGGCCATAGGTAATACAGAAGCATTCTTGATAGTGAGAGGAAAAAATCCAATTGCAAAAGGGAACAAAGGTCAGGTAATTGGATTAGTTAAAGAATGCATTGAATGCCATGAAATTGAAGAAATTTCTTTTTTCACGATTGATGGTAATGAATATATTCCGAATCAGTGGTATTCGGTGGAAGGGATGGTACAGGACTTTGAAGATTGAAGAACTTAAAAAGTTAAGAAAGTTATATGCAACGAAAGAAATGATGCAAAAAGCTGGAATAGATGTACCAAAAAGGGTTAGTACAGGAGGCTATTATAAGAAACTGGTTGAATCATATAAAAATGGCGTTTATATGCGAGGACAAAATCTAGGAGGAATTTTTAAGATAGCATTCTTCTTAGCGGATAGAATGAGAGTAGGTATTAAAGAACCAGTATATGAATTGTTTATAAACTACGAATCCGGTGAATTTATAACTTACGATGTGTCTCTTAAATCATGGAGGAATGCAAAACTTGATATGCTGGAGTGGCCAGAATATGTTTATCACTCGGGAAAGTTTGTTAACGCTGAATGCAATAGAAGTATTAAGAATCTACTGAAAGTAACTAGCGGAGGGTTTAAAGGAATCCTTGATTACCAGTTAAATGTACGAGCAGATCAATTAAAGAAAAAACATAAGCGTGAAACAAATCCATGGGATTTAGACATGGATGAGGTACCAGAATTACCAAAAGATTGGAATAAGTGGGTAGAAAAAGTAGGAATCACGAGCAATTATATTTTCTACGAATACCAAAGAAACGGAGCTAAGACAGGATATTGTTCATGGTGTGAAAAGGATGTTCCAATCGCAAAGGTGAAACATAACATGATTGGTAAGTGTAAGTGCTGTGGCCATGAAGTTACCTTTAAGTCCATTGGAAAAACAGGGAATTTCTATTCACCTGAAGAGTATATGTATCTAGTTCAAAAGTGTGATGATGGTTTTGTTATTAGAGAATTCAGAGGTCACAGACGTTACATGAAAGGTTCTTATAAAAAACCAGTAGAAAATTATGCTTCTGAGAGAAGAAGAACCATTTATAACGAGTATTACTCCTCAAAAAATTATTACTTTGGTGATTACAAGAATACAGAAATGCGTTGGATAAAAGGATATGAACGTAGCAATTACTATTATTCAAGCTACTACGGTGATTATGCTGGAAAAGTGTATGGAAAAACGCTTCCGAGTCTATCGAAAGATATTCTTAGAAAAAGTGGATTATATGAGATGGTTAAGAATATGGATAAGCTGGATCCGGAAACTTATATCAACAGCCTAAGGGGTAAGCCTTATCTGGAACAACTAGCAAAAGCAGGATTAACAAGATTAGCATATCAAGTCATGAAAGGTACTTTTTGTTTAGATAATTTCCATACTTCGGTTGGTGAACTTAGCAAAGCATTACTGATTGATAAGCAAAGAATGAAAAGACTTAGAGAGAACAACGGAGGAAATATTTATATAAAGTGGTTAAGAGATGAAAAAAATCGCAATAAAATAGTTTCCGATGAAGTTTTGAAATTCTTTGAAGCTGAAAAGATTGAGCCAGATAGTATCTCATTCATACGAGATAGAATGTCAGAAGTAAAGATAGCTAACTACTTAAAAAAGCAATACAGATTAAATGGTAGAAAGATTATAGAACTTATTTCAACATGGCAGGATTACTTGAGCATGGCCAATCGTCTGAAAATGGATGTTAAACAAGAATTGATATACAAGCCTAAGGACCTTATACAAAGCCATAACATTGTAGTTTCCTTATGTGGAGATGTAGAGATAGCAAAAAGGGCAGCAGAGATTGCAGAAGAGTTTCCTAATGTTGATGCAATCTGTAGAGAAGTAAAAGAAAAATATGAATTTGTTGATAAGAAGTATGCAGTAATAGTACCTCAGAAAATTGAAGATATCATTTATGAAGGTAAAATATTAGGTCACTGCTTAGACAGACATGATATCTACTTTGATAGAATCGAGAGAAAAGAATCATTCATTATGTTTCTTAGAAAAACAGAAGAAATTGATAAACCATATTACACTCTCGAAGTTGAACCGAAAGGGACCATCAGACAAAAGAGGACTGTCGGAGATAAGCAAAATCCTGACTTTAAAGAAGCGAAGAAGTTTTTAGAAAAGTGGCAGCGAGAGATTCAAAAAAATATGAATATGAAAGATGCTGAATTAGCTACAGAGAGTGCAAATCTAAGAGTTAAAGAGTTTGAGGAATTAAGATTGAAAAAGGTAAAGATAAGAGGAGGGCATCTTGCTGGAAAACTATTAGTTGAAATACTAGAAGCTGATTTGATGGAAGCAGATGTTGAGAGTAGAGAGGGGGAATACATCGTTGCATAAACATCATATCGTATTCCGGTCCCAAGGAGGACTAGATTTTCCTCTTAACTATAAAATCTATAGAGGTTATGACGACCATGAAGGGATGAACGGACCTCATAGAAACAGAGAAGTAGATTTGCAGTTAAAAAGAGAACTGCAGAATGAACTAATGCAACTTTTCACTAACACTCATTATACATTAAGAGAAATAGCGGACAAGTTAGATGTGAAAGAAAAGTACCTCGATCAACATTTCAAAAGAGTGTATAGCCATCAAGGAAAATACTTGAGAATGGACATCATCAGAAAGCTAATGGGAGGTAAATTGTATTAATGCTTAGAACATTGAAAAAGACAAAATATCAAGCAGGAGATAAATTTAAGTTAATGGTAGTAAAAGAGGATGGAAAAGAGGATAAAGAAAAGCCAAGAGAAATCTTCACAGTAATTAAAGAGTACCAACACTTTGTTTTAGCATATAAATTGACAGCAGAAGGAGATAAAATCCGAGAATGCTTTAGCAGATTGGAGATAGAGAAGAGAATCTGCTAGTAAACACAGGCACCTACATATCACACATATACCTTATTCGATACAACATATCAGGGTCTGCCCGGAGCTGGTGCGCTCCGGGGGAAAGGGGAACAATGAATGAGATTAATTTTACAAACATGACATATCAAGAAAGAAAAGCAAGCATTAAGGAGGGAATGATTAAAGCAACAGAATCCTTCTTAGTGATCGGGTACCAACTAAGACAGATTTATGAGCAGGAGTTGTTTAGAGAGGATGGATATAATACCATCTATGAATTTGCTAACAGTGAGTATAGAATCTCACGCAGCACAACCAACCGCTTTATGGGTATTAGTCGAAAATTTACGGTAGAGGGAGCAGGGCAGGAACTCTTACCACAGTATTCCGGCGTAGGAGTTGGAATGCTCCAAGAAATGCTGAATCTAACAGAGCAAGACTGTGAGTTGTTCGTTGATAATGTGGATAACTGTAATAGAGATAACATTAGAGAGTTGAAAAATTATAGAAAAGAAGAGGATAAGTACATAAAGAACACTGTCCAGGGAGAGCAAGATGAGGAACAAGTAACCGATCTGGAGACAGAAGTACCAAAACAG
This sequence comes from Lachnoclostridium phytofermentans, assembly GCF_000733755.1. GTDB lineage: Bacteria > Bacillota > Clostridia > Lachnospirales > Lachnospiraceae > Lachnoclostridium > Lachnoclostridium phytofermentans_A. Next base: position 1,684,932 of record NZ_JPOF01000003.1, read on the forward strand.
GTAGTGGAAGCAGAGAAAGAACACATCAAAGAGTTTTCAGACCTAGAAAAGATACTCCTTTACTTTTTTAAAGAAGCAGGAAAGCAAAAACAGAGGCATGGCCAGTTATTGGAGTTGCAGAAGATTGTAAGTAGCGAAAATGAAGTAAATATGGAGCGTGTGGTGGAAGTCCTCAATCCGAATGAAAATTACACCATGAGAACTGGTTTTTATTTTGTTTTCTTCTTCGATTTAACGAAGGGAATCAAGTACACCAAGTTTGGCCAAACACAGTACATCAATGTTACCTATCAAGAAGCATTAGAAACAATCAAGAATTTGTTTGATTTTACGGTGGAAGATGCCTGGTTAAAACAGTATGGAACTGAAGAAGTAATCGAGGAGAAAAAAACAGAGTTGCGCAGTGCGCAATCACAGAAAAACACTAGCACTCAAGCCAAAAACAGTGAAGAAAATATAGAGGATGAAACTGCGGAAGAAGAGGAACAAGAAGAAACAGAAAATAAAGAAGAAAATGAAGCAGAACAAGAGGTAATCGAACCTCAAGGACCCGAAGAAGCGGAGTCTCTAGTAGAAAACATTGAGGAGAAACAAGAACAGGGCGCAGAGCACTTACCGGATGAACCTACAGAGGATATAGTTGAAACCAAGATTGAAAATGTTACTGGTGAAGTAGAAGATGCTTATAAAACTAATTTGGAATGGATTCGAAGTAGCTCAGCGGAAGAACTAGCAAAAAGAGCGCAAGATGTTGGATATTGCCCTACTGGAATGAATATCTGCCGGAAAGATGAAGAATATTGTGAAGATGCATGTTCAAAGTGTTGGATGGAGTGGTTTACACAAACACATTAAGGAGGCGTTATGGCTGTTATTAAAGAGTTAAGACCTTGCTATGTAGCTATATGTGGAGAAATGAAGAAAGCATTATTCCACATATTTACCAAGGATGGAAATGCAATAGTGGAGTTGGAAGATGGCTGTGTAATGTCATGTAATCCAGCATTAATTAAGTTTGCAGATGATAAAATATATGAATATTTTTTATAAGAGAGGAGAAGTGAAATGTTAAAGCATGAAGTAGAGGAAGCCAAAAGGGAAGGTTTGATTGGAACCATAATCCAACAGGGAGCATGTAAGTGCTGTGGTCAACTAATGAAGATAGAAACAATCATTGACTGGGATGAAGATCGTTGCCATGAACTTGCAACCGAGAAGTGCGATTGTGAAGATGCGAAAGAATATACTCGCAAGAAGTATTGGCATGAGAATGCTAATAAGAAAATCTCTCTTCTTTTCGAAAACAAAAAAGAGCCAGTTAATCAGGAAGCAGTAGGGCTTATGAGAAATACAGTAGATTTACTCATTGATAACAAGCTTGAGAGTATTTCCATTGACCTTGGACAAGGAGTAAAAGCGAAGCTTTGTAAGAATTATAAGGGGAAAATCAAGGTGGAGCGTACTAACACAGTAAAAATGACAGAAGAAGCGTAGACAGGAGGAACTGGATGACAAAGAGAGACTTAAAGCAGATTTACTACATAAAGAAAGAAATTGAAGTTTACGAGGATGAATTAAGAGAACTAAGGTACAAGTCATTGGTCAAGGGGCAGCAGTTGACAGGGATGCCAACTGGAAGTGGTACAACATCGGATCAAGTCGGTAGACTAGCTGTAGATATTGCTGAAACAACAAAAATTATTGAAGGGAAAATTATTGAACTTCGAAAGAAAGAAATGCAGGTCTATGACTTCTTAGCTACCATTGAAGATAGTTGGATGAGACAAATAGTATACCTTCGTAATGTTAACCTGTTAAGCTGGAACAAGATAGCATCAAAGATGGGTGGAAATAACAATGAGGGAAATGTAAAGGTAGCATATCACCGATACATTAACTCTAGGCTAAAGTAGCGAGAGGCAGCAGATATGAATCAATATATGGAAAGTCAAATTATTAAGCATGCGTTGCAGTGTTATATCAAAAGGAGGTAGAAGGTGAGAAAAGAAATAAGTCCAAGAATATATGATGCAGAAAGCATTAACAACAATCCAGTGATGCCTTACAAGAATGGTGTAATGCAGTTTGTTAACATCCCAGTAAGGATAATTAAGGGTGAGGTATGCACGACTAAGGAAAGTATGGTGGAAGAATGAGCGATATAGAGAAAGAAGTATTACTACCAGAAGATGCAGAGGAAATACTTAGAAGGTATTCTTTTACACTTGCAAGAGGTATCAAAATAAAAGATATAGACACGGTAAATCTAGTTCTTCAGGCTATTTTTTCAGCAGGGAAAGCACTATATAAGCAGGTACCAAAGAAAATAGATAGAGTAGGCAACAAGTGCCCTGTATGTAAGTGTTACTTAGCAAGTGATCCTGTAGGAGACCATTACTGTTTTAACTGTGGTCAAGCGATAGATTGGAGCGTGGAAGAATGACAGTAGGTGAATTATTGGAATATATTCATGAAAATATTTCAGATGGTTGCTTAACAAAAGATAGCATTGTAGTGTTAAAAACGTATGAGGGAGATATACCAGCCGATTCATTATTTAATGATTGCAATGAGTTAACTATAGGTGAGTTAAATTAATAATTAAGGAGATAGAGAATGAGTAAAGACACATTAACAGTAGGAGAATTAAAAGAGTTTATTGAGGATTTACCTAGCGATATGATGGTATATATTACAAGCAATGATGATATGCCAATTAAAGCAGTGATTGATATATCATCAGAGGAACGTGTTGGATATTACAAAGAATTATATCTTGAAGTTGAGTGTGTAAACTGAAATTAAGGGGGTTAATATGAGTTTTATAGCAAGACAACCTAATGGTTTGTTATGCAGACATTCATCAATTACTGATTGCATAACGGACTATAACATGACAGATGAAGAGTATGTAAATCTCTGTATTGAAAAAGCTATCGAACAGGCAAAACATGAAGCAGAAGAAGTGTTAAAAGATTACGTAAGAGATATGGATCTAGTTAAAGCATCCTTCTTGCAAAACAACATGAGTAAGAAAAGATTCAATGAAATCCTGAAAGAAATGGAAAAGCCAGCTTGTGAATGTAAACATATGACCACTTAATAAAACTATAATTAAGGAGGAATAACCGTGAAAGATATTACTGATTTTTTTGAAGAGCAAAAAGTGATGTACATAGAAAGAGCAGAACATTGCACCGAACAAATTGAAATGTTTGAGCGCGGATATAAGAATAACGAACAAGCTCATGGTGATATTGCAGGCTATCCAAATGCAATTATTCCAGACGAACATGGAAGAGAGCAATTTATATCTGCAAGAGTAAAGAGAGAGGGACTTCTTGCAAAGGTTGAACTTATAGAACAACTTCAAGAGTTATATGGCTTTGTTAGGTAAGCTGAAATTTCACAATTAAGATGTAGCCTATAAAAAATAGAAAGGAAATATTATGGATAAATTATCGATTTTAAATGAGTTAAAAGTAATAGACGACTCATGCAGTGGTGGGGAATGTGAATATGTTCTCATAGAGAATTCAGATGAAAATTGTGAAGTATTAAAAGAACTTGGTGCAGATGAAGCAGATATCGAAAATATGAAAGTTCTTGATAACTATGATGTACTTGATATTACGTGGTTTGCATTTAATCAGCTAGACGCAGCGTGGTATGAGCCAGGTACTGGATTTAGTTACGATGAACATTAGTTCACTAAACTAAATTTTCCTCACGGTGAGGAATTAATAGTTAACTAAGTAGAGCAGAAAGGAGTAATGAGTTGGTAACGTTAAAAGAGCCTAAGCGACTAAAAGCAAGAAAAGAACATAAATGTGATTTTTGCGATAAGATTATAAACATTGGTGAAGAATATGTCTATGCTACCTATAAGGAAGATTATATCTATGATTGGAGAAATTGTGACAGATGCAAACCTTATGTAGATGAAGCATTTAGCAATAAAGACTATGATTGGTCGGATGGTATGGGATGGCAAGATTTCCATGATTATATGTGGGAAGAGCATAGAGAAATTGCAACAGAGTGGTGGAAACGTAACTAATTTAAACTGAAAGTTACCGAGGTAACTTAAGATTATAGGAGGTAAGTATGGATAACGTAAATATAGATAACTGGATTAAAGAATTATTTGAAAATCTATCTAACGGAGTATCAAGAACAGATGAAATACAAAGAAAAACAATTAAAGCACAAGACGGCATTACGGCAGTTGGTAGTAAGTATGGACTAGTTGCTAAAGATAATGATCTAAATAATGTAAACATATTCGATGTAGTTGATTCGTTGGGTGAATATGAAGATACTGGAATGACACCTAGTGATATTTTAAAAGCAAAAGAAGCAATAAAACTATTCTATAAAGATTTTCCCAAAAATATAGGAAAGGCAACTGATATGTTTCCATTATCTTTGTTTACTAAAATAGATATATCTGTAAACTAAATTCTAGGAGGATAAAAATGAATATTAAAATTATGATATTGTTATCAATGATATTTCTCCATATTGTTGATGATTACTATTTGCAAGGTTGGTTAGCATCCGCAAAACAAAAATCTTGGTGGGAAAAAAATGCACCAGATAAGTTATATAAGCATGATTATATTATTGCTTTATTTATGCATAGTTTTAGTTGGGCATATATGATTACATTAGTTCCTACACTATATATTGTATTATTTGGCGGTAAATGGTATCCAATATTATTTATGGGAAATGTACTTATACATATGGTTGTTGATGATATGAAAGCAAATAAAAAGAAAATCAATCTTATTCAAGACCAATCAATTCATATGTTACAAATACTTTGGACATGGGTTTGTTATTTAAACTAATTTAAGGAGGTGTTCGAAATTAAGGCAAGATATATCGGGGAAGATTCCGAAGGTTTTATTAATGGTAGAGTATATGACATCGAAACAAGATGTGTGCTGGTGACTGGAAATGGTATGAAAAAACCAACACCTTGTTTATGTGTGTGCGACACAGCAAGTAATACATGGTGTCCGTACAGTAGACTGGAGCCAATGCTAAAAAATTGGGAGCTATTATAAAATAGAATAAGAGGGAGATTATGGGGTTAAATGATTAATTACAGGAGTTTTGCACTAAGCATAGTTACACTGGAAAGATAAGTAGAAATGATTCCGGGGAATACGAAGCAAGGAAATAAAAAAACAGCTACTAATCGATATGGTTAGTAGCTGTTTATTTTGGAAGTAACCCAAAGACCTTGTTCTTTGTAGTAGATGATATCAATTAGTTGTTTACGGCCGTTAAGAGTAACATAGCAGTTATACAAAGTTCGCCCATGTAGTTCTTTCGTAAGTCGTACACTATCAACTGGTACCGTAACACGAGATTCGTCAGGTAAATCAATTTTAATCTTGAGAGGTGTTGAACTTCCTTCCGAATCGGTATAAGTAAACACAGCAATGGTCTGATACTTTTCATAATCGATTTCTATTTTATGAGTTTTAGGTTGTTCATAGAATGGCATAAGATGCACCTCCAGTGTTAGTATAACACAAGAAAAATAAAATGTTACGTTTGTTACGAAATTTTGTGATAGACTACAGATAGTGAAGTATAGATACATGGTTGATAAATCTATTCTTAGTCCTCCAGAGCCTACGTAGCGCACACGTAGGCTCATTCCGAAAGATGGTGATAACATGATAATCCTAAAAATTGAATGTATAGAATGGATTAAAGAAAAGAAAACAAGACCAGCATTTGATTCCGAGGGTAAAGCCAACAAGGCAGCAGGTCAATGGAATAGAGATGGTCCCAGATAGCCAATATTACATAAGCTACCCAAGTAAAACCTCGGAGTAGGTAGCAGAGTAGTATTGGCATAAAGAATTATATAATAGAGCAACAAAGGCAGCAGTGATTAAGATATCACGGTTGCCTTTTTTATAGGGATGTAGCGCAATGGGAGAGCACCTGTCTTAAATGCAGTTGGTTGTGAGTTCAAGTCTCATCATCCCGATTAAGCATAATTTTGATAAGAGGTGGTGATATGGCAAGGCCAAGAAGCCCTAATAGAGAAAAAGCTTTTAAAATATATAAAAGGCATCAAGGAAAAATATCAAATAAAGAAATTGCTGATATTCTAAGCGAAGATCCTAAGACTATTTCAAAGTGGAAAAAGTTAGATGAATGGGAATCTAAAGTTGAAAAGGAGAATAAAAAGGATAAGAATTCGAAAAATGATTCGAGTAAGGCTTCTTATGATTATATCTCTTGGGATGAAATAAAGAATGACACTACTTTTGAAAAAGAGATAAATGATATAAGAGAATCTGACGAACTGAATGAAAAGCAAATGCTATTCTGTATTTATTTCATACAATTTTTTAATGCTACAAAGGCATACAAAAAGGCGTATAATTGTAGTTCTAATACAGCAAGGGTAAATGGAAGCAAATTACTAGCACAAACTAACATTCAAGTCACTATTTCTAAACTTAAGCAAAATCGCATTAATCGTGCTATGTTATCACCTGATGATATATTCCAAAAATATATGGATATAGCGTTTTCAGATATCACAGAATTCATTAGCTTTGGAAAACGTGATGTACCAATTGGAAAGGATGAACAAGGCAGGATTGTTTATCAGAATGTTAATTATTTAGATTTTAATAATAGTGAAGAAATAGACGGTAGTATAATTCGTGAGTTTAAAGAAGGAAAGAATGGATTTAGCATAAAGCTTGAGGATAGAATGAAAGCACTGCAGTGGCTTACAGATCATTTGAATATGGCAACAGAGGAACAGAAAGCGAAAATTGACTCGCTTAGAAGCAAGGTAAAAGTAGAAGAAGAAAAACTTGAGTTACGTAAAAAAGAATTTGAAAGGAATGATTTTTAATGAGTTCAGGGGTGCTGCATAATTTCTATTGCTCGAAAGAATGGATTCGGTTTAGGGAAATGATAATTCAGGATAGAAGCAAGGAAGGGTTTGTATGTGAAGAGTGCAAGGGGTTAATCTTTAGTGTTAGTGATATTCATATCCATCACATTACCGAATTGACTGAGCAGAACTATCAAAATAAGTTGATATCGCTAAATCCTGATAATGTTATGATGGTACATAAGGTGTGTCATGATAAAATACATGGTCGCTTTTGCAGTGGTGCCAGGAAGAAAGAGAGAGGGATTTACATTGTATGTGGACCACCATTGGCAGGAAAGCATACATATGTGGAACAAAACATATCAACGGGTGATATGGTAATAGATATGGATCGACTCTTCGAGGCTATAAGTTTTAAAGAAAAATATAACAAGCCGGACAATCTAAAGTACAATGTCTTTGGTATTAAGAATCTATTAATTGATAATGTGAAGACAAGATACGGAGATTTTAAGAGTGCCTGGATTATAGGAGGTTATCCGAACAAGGTGGAAAGGGAGCAGCTCGCTAATAAGTTAGGTGCAGAGATTGTTTTACTAGAGGTACCGAAAGAAGAGTGTCTTAAAAGATTAGAGAATACTTTCGATTATAGGCATGGTCACTTCAAGGAATGGAGCCAGTATATCGAAGAATGGTTTTTTCATTTTTCGAAATGACCCCCCCAGTATCAAAATGATACGGAACGTAACAAGACCGATATAGCCAAGGCAGTTTCTATTGAGACTAGAATTTTGACTTTTTTGAAGAAAGATCTGGAAAGTTGGTGAGAACTTGGAAGTTGAAAAAGAATACCAAAGAATTAAAGCACTTTTCGAAGGGTGTGACGAATTACAAATCAAATTGTTGGAGGGTGCATTTTGGGAGTGCGCTAGACTAAGGACAGAACTTGATACCTTACACCAGATAGTTAGGAAAACAGGACTGGTCAAGGTCAATCCGTCTAACCCGTCAATGCAAAAGGAACTTCCTGTTTCAAAACTTATTGTAAGAACAAGGGCCAACTATCTGAATTATGTTGCTAAGTTATCCAATATACTTGGCAAGAACATAGGAGATGAGGAAGACGACCTTGAAGAGTTTGAGTAGTCCGTGTAGGAGTAACATCTTACAGTATTATCATGATATTGAGCGCGGCAATATAATTGTTGGCCATGAACTTATGCTGCAGCTCGAAATGCTTGTCAAGGAGATAACGGATCCTTTTTATCAGGAAATTAATCGTATAAAGATTGAGTATGAGGATTCAGAGAAGCGTATCCAATTTATAGAAACAAAGTGCAAGCATTCAGAGGCACCCTATGCTGGAAAGCCGTTCTTACTGGAACTATTTCAAAAGGCTTTAATCGAAGCTATATTTGCTATAAAAATATATGATGATGAACTTGGAAGGTACGTTAGAAAATATCAGGACGTACTTTTTTTAGTGGGAAGAAAGAACGGTAAGACTCCTCTGATCGGTGCCATTTGTCTATCTGAATGGTTCTGTGGTGAGATGGGAAAGAAAATTCTGTGTGCATCAAATGATTATGACCAGGCAGATCTTATGTATCAGGCAATCGATGCAATGAGAGAGGAGAGTCCTTCGCTTGAAAAGGTAACTAGAAGAAATCAAAAGGGAATGTTCTTTGGTAATCCGAAGAAAAAGAAAAAGACCGGAAAGTTTTCTTACCAGAATAAAGGAAGTATTCGAAAGCTATCTGCAAAGGCTGGAGCAAAAGAAGGAAGAAACATTGCAGTAGGAGCAGTAGATGAAGTATTCGAAATGGAAGACAATAGTCTAGTAATGCCAATCAGACAAGCACTATCGACACAGGATGAACCGCTATACTTCGAGTTAACGACAGAAGGTTTTACAAACAACGGGTACCTGGATACTCGCTTAATTGATGCAAGGCAGGTTCTTCATGGAGAATTGCAACGTCCTAGATGGCTAATTTGGTTATATACACAGGATAGCGAAGAGGAAGTATGGCAGGATGAGCAGAGCTGGTACAAATCCAATCCGGGTTTAGGAAAGATAAAAAAATGGTCTTTTTTACGTGGAATGATATCAGAAGCACAAACATCAAGCAGCACTAAGGCTTTTGTTCTTGCTAAGGATTATAATATTAAGCAGAATAACGCACAAGCCTGGCTGAGTGAAAATGATATAGCAAATGATCTGAGATATGACATGGAGGAAATGAGAAATTGTATTGGAATTGGTGGCGCAGACTTATCTGAAACAGGTGATTTGACTAACGCGAAAGTATTAATATATCATCCGATAACACGTCACAAATATTTTATCAGTAAATACTTCCTTCCGGCCTGCAAAGTCCATGAGAATGAACAATATGAAGAATGGGCGAAATCAGGCTACCTGTACATCTGTGAAGGTAATGAAGTGGATCAGTCCGATATTGTAACCTGGTTCGTGTCATTGTATAAAAAATATGGAATAAAGCTTTATATGACTGGGTATGACAAGTGGCAGGCTAAGGCATTCAAGAATGAAATGGAGAGCTACGGGTTTGAATTGGAAAAAATAACACAAGGTTTTGATTTATCAAATGCCATGACCGTATTAGAAGCAGATTTAAAAGCAGATATGGTCAATATGAATCAAAATCCAATGGATATAGAATGTTTGAAGAATACTTCTGTCAAATGGAATTCTGCCGGCACCCTAAGAATGCCAGTAAAAGTCCAGGGCGATAATGAAAAGAAGATTGACGGAGCTGTTACGATGTTGATATGCTATGAAACTTTAGATAGGTACCGGAAAGAGTATATGGAGATGGCTTATAGAAATTTTGCAGGACAGAGGTGAAAAAGTGGGACTATTTGACTTAATAAAGGCATTTCAGATGAATAAAAAAGAATTACATTATGCCAAGGTTATGAATGGGTTAACACCCGTATTCAGCAATTTTGGAAACGATGTATATGTCAGTGATATCGTTAGCGGAGCGATACGATGTATAGCAACTGAAATGAGTAAATTGAATCCAAGGCATATAAGAATTGATCCAAGGACTGGTATTCAGGAAGAAGTAAATGACGAGATTAATCGATTGCTAAAGTATGGACCCAATCCGTATATGACAACATCCGATTTTCTGCACAAGGTTGTTTATTTAAGAGAAAAATACAAAAATGCTTATATCTATCCGGCTTTTACTAAAAAAGACTTAGGAAATGGAAAATATAAGCGGATTTATACAGGTTTATATCCGTTGAACCCTGTGGGGGAAGAGTATCTGGAAGATGAGCATGGAAATCTGTGGATAAAACTAAAGTTTGGCAGTGGTTATGAATTTACGATGCCTTATTCAGATATCATTCATTGGAGGAAAGACTATACCGAGAATGATTTTAAAGGTGGTGATATGAATGGGCAGCCGGATAACAGAGCAGAATTAAAGCTTTTACAGGCAGATGATACAATAACACAGGGAATCGATAAAGGTGTCAAGGCTAGTCTTGGGATTAGAGGAATTCAGAAATATAATACAATGCTGGATGATGGGACTCAGGAAAAAGAGAGGGAAAAGTTTGAAGCAAAACTAAATAGTGCCCAAAGTGGCATATTGTTAGCAGATTTAAAAACAGAATTTATTCCAATCACAATTGATCCGAAAGTAATTGATAAAGATACAGTAGAATTCATCATAACGAGAGTGCTAGCAAATCGTGGAGTTTCATTACCGATATACAATGGTACATTTACGGAAGAAGAATATCAGGCCTTTTATGAAAAAACTCTTGAGCATATGATTATTAGCCTGGGCAGGGTAATTAGCAAAGTGCTGTTCACGAATCGGGAACTGGAGTTAGGGAACGAGATTATTTGTTACAATCAGGGACTTATGTTTACAAATACGGCAAACAAAATAAAAGCGGTTGATATATTGTCAAGAGTCGGTGTACTAACGGATAATCAAATTCTCGGTATATTTGGATATCCTCCTTTTGAAGGTGGGGATGTCAGGAATAAGTCACTTAATTATATTAATCGTGAGATTGCAGACGAATATCAGCTTTTAAAAACAAAAGGAAAGGGGGAAACAAACGGTGGAAAATAAAAGTGAGCAGCGAATAATTGAATTCAGAGCAGTTGACAATGACGAAGGTAAGATGATTATAGAAGGGCATGCGATAACATATGATCAACCTGCTACGCACCAGAATGGTAGTAGAAAATTCACAGAAGTTATTCAAAGAGGTGCCCTTGATAATACAGATATGAAGGATGTGCCATTAAGATATAATCATAATGATACTTGGTGTATCATGGCCAGGACCAGAAATAATAGTCTGCAGCTCATAAAAGATGATGTAGGACTGAAAATCAGAGCAGAATTAATTGATACACAGAGCAATAGAGACATATACAAGTCAATCCAGGAAAGATTGATTGATGGTATGTCTTTTTCTTTTACTATTGCAGATCAGGGCGATGAATGGTCCTATGGAGAAAAAGAAACCATTCGAAAGGTTAAGGCTATTAACCGTTTATATGACGTTAGCGTGGTGGATACCCCGTTTTACGATACAACTTCTGTATTCGCAAGAAGTTTTGAATTGCTGGAGAGTAATTTAAAGCAGCTGGAGAGCCTTGAAATGCGAAAACGGAAAATATTAATGCAAGCAAAATATCAATAAAAGAAAGAGGTAGAAAGATGAATTTGTTAAAGCAGTTACAGGAGTTAAGAGAAAAAAGAAATGCAGAAATGTTAAAGATTACAAATGCTGCAACGAATGAAGCACTTGACGCAATTGAGCTTGAAATCAGAAAGTATGACATGCAGATCACCCAGCTTGAGGGATTAATCAAGGATGGAGGAGAGGGCGAGGATCCGGCAGCTAGAAAGAGCGATGAAAGCGGAGAAAATCCAGAAAACAGAAATTTGAATCCTTTAGCTACATTTGAGAACAGACGTAGTGCGAATGCTGGTTCTGAAGAAGATATCTATGGTTCAATGGAATACAGAAATGCTTTTAAGAACTATGTTGTTTCAGGTACTCCTATTCCAGAAAAGTTCCATGCAGAGAACAGAGCAGCGGAACTTACTGTAGTTGGTGATGTGGCAGCAGTCATTCCGACTACAATTTCAAACAAGGTAATTGAAGACTTAACAACGGAAGGTAAGATTATATCGAGAATTACGCAAACGTCCTTCCAGGGTGGTATTCAAATTCCTATTAGTGAGATTAATCCGACAGCTACATGGTTAGAAAGTGAATCCGTTGTATCAGAGGAACAGAAAGCTAAGATGGAAGCAAAATTGCAATTTGCATATCATGTTTTAGAAGCAAGGGTAGCAGTTGGTTTATTGACATCGACTGTATCACTTCCAGTTTTTGAAGCAACAATTGTTAAGAACTTAAAGAAAGCAATGTATAAGGCGATTGAAATGGCAGCAGTGGCAGGTACTGGTTCCGGACAGCCGTTAGGCTTCACGAAACACGAACTGCCGGCAAATCAGAAGATATCCTTTGACGATACTAATATCAGCACTGTAAAAGGCTGGGCAAGAGTTGAAGCAGCACTTACAGAAGCGTATGAAGACGGTGAAATTTATGTTATGAATAAGCAGACATGGGAGATGTACTTAAACTCCATGACTGATACAACCGGTCAGAAAATTGGACTTGGAAGAATCAATGAAAAAGGCCAGAGAATCTTAAATGGTCGTGAAGTGTTATGCAGTGATACAATTCCAAGTTATGATAGTGTTGCAGCCGAAGGAGTATTTGGTGTGCTGGTAAACTTATCAGAGTACTGTCTAAATAGTAATCTTGCAATGTACTACAAGAAATACTTTGATGAAGATAAGAATAAATGGGTACATAAGTCCTTAATGATTGCAGACGGAAAAATGCCAATTGGCAAAGATTCTAAGAACAACCTAGTTGGGGCAAAGGGACTTATTTACATGGTTAAGGCAGCAGCGGGGGAATAGTAAGGTATACCCGTGAGGAGCTAGAAGCTATAACTATAGCGACTATGAAACAACTAGCCGCTGAAAATGGGTATACCATTACTAAATCACTAAAAGCGGACATTATTGACGAGTTTTTAGGGCAGCAGTTAAGCTGCCCTATTTAGGTGAGGAAGATGAGTGAAGTAAATGAAGAAGTAAAAGATTTGTCATTAGAGGATGTTAAACTGTTTTTAAAAGTTGATTTAGAAGATGATGACAATTACATCAAATTACTGATAGATGTAGCTAAAGAATATGTTAGCAGCCAAATAGGTTCATGTGATCAATCAAAAGCCAGAGTACGGATTTTAATGCTAACAATTATAGCGAATCTTTATGAGAATAGACAATTGACTATTGATAAAGGTGATAAAGTTCAATATGTTCTTAACACAATGATTATGCAGTTGCAGATGGAGGGTGATTCGTGAATCCTGGTGAAATGAATGAAAAAGTATCTGTATTAAAGCTCAAAGGGGCTGGTGATATGTTTTTATGGGAACAGGAATCTACTTTGTGGGCAAAATCCGAAAGATTAAATGGTAATAATCTATTTTCTAGAGTAGGAATAGGCGTAAAATCAGTAAAGTTCATAATACGAACAAGAAGGAATTTATCACTCCATAATGCATTTCGGTGGAAAGGAGCACATTGTTTTTTGACTGATATAGTTCCTATTGACCGAATGTATTATGAGGTTACAGCAGCTCTAATTGAGCCACGATTGTGCTCTGTGAAACGAACAGGAAAGCCAGTATTAAATGAGCTTAATCGTCCAGTTTACATCGATGATGTAACCTTAACATTTCCAGCATGCTTAACAGAAAAATATATAGGATTTACGCAGGGAGAGCCAATGGGTGTCAAAGAAACAAGGTATGTTCTTGTAACACCTAAACCAATCGAACTACAAGTTGGAGAACTTGTTACAATTGATGAAACGGATTATACCGTGATAATCCCTCATACATTAGATGATTTTAAAAACGAATATGAAATCATCGTAAAGGAGGATGCTTAATGCAAAGTGTCGATTTAAGCGGTTTAAAGCAGCTTGACGATGATCTAGAAGCTATCTTTAATGAGTTACCACGAAAACGTAGAGAGTTACATGAGAAGATTGCAGATGTAATAAAGTCAGAAGTGGACATACAAATCACTAATTCGGGACTGAATGATAGTTCAGGCAAAGTAAAGGGCTGGCAGGACAGTTACGTTGGTTCTGGTGGTGGTTATGCAGCGATACGTGCCACTGATAAAAGTACAGGAGCAAATAGCCCAGGAGCAATTACAAACTATCTTGAAAATGGTCATAAAATTCGCCAACCTTCAGGAAATTATAGAAAGTATCGCCCACGTATAAAAAAAGCTTACGTTGACGGATATCATTTTTATAAGACTGCAAGGGGAAATGTAGAATCCAAGGCTATTGAAGCAGCAGAAGAATTTGTACAAGAAATAACTGAAAAAATGGAGGGATAATGGTTAAACAGGTAGAAATATTAAGAAGCATAAACCGTATTCTCGCTGATTCCTTTCCTAATTACACTGTTCATATTAATACTTGTCCTGAGAAGTTTACCAGACCAGCTTTTTTACTGGAGTTAGTGAGGTCAAGTCAGACAGATGCTAATCGAACCACTGTTGATAAGACTGTATACTATACAATTACATGTTTTACTACCGTGGATAACCGCTATAAATCTGATGCAGAGGAGCTAATAGACTTACAAGAGAAAGTTTTGCAACTATTTACTACACAAGGTTATGTAACTGTTGGCGATAGAGCAATCAAGGTATCAGGGAGTACTGGAGGATTGGATATAGATAGAGCTTATATAGATTTACAATTCGAATATTTCGATAATCGAACCGATGAAGAGGACAGTACGCCACTTATAACGTCGGTTTATACAAAAATAAGGAGGAATAACAATGAAGCTACCTAACATTAACATTGTTTTTACAACGCAAGCGGCTAGTGCTATTACGCGTTCGGAAAAAGGAATCGTAGCACTGATTGTACGTGATACAGCAGAAAACGGTGGTCATATTTTAACTAATTCCACACAAATACCAAAAGGTCTTGGCATTGAAAATAAAGATTACATCGAAAGAGCGTTTATCGGGTATGTTAACCCACCGAGAAAGGTAATTATTTATGTTTTACCGGCAAATGCAGAGGATTTATCCGAAGCACTTCAATACTTTGAAACCCAGATGTTTGACTACCTTGCAGGACCATCGGATATCACCATTAGCGAGTGTACATCAATTGTTAACTGGATCAAGGCTCAACGATCTTTAGGATTTATACAAAAAGCAGTTCTTCCAGACACGGCAGCAGATAGTGAAGGAATTATTAACTTTACAGCAGATAGTATTAAGAATGGTGAAAAGGAATTTACAACCGCAGAATACTGCTCGAGAATTGCTGGTCTTATTGCTGGGACACCGATGACAATTTCTTGTACTTATGCAACGCTTCCAGAACTATCCGAGATTGATAGACTTACGATAGAAGAAATGGATACTGCGATAGGTTCTGGAGAGTTTATATTGCTACATGATGGTGAAAAAGTTAAAGTTGGGCGTGGTGTAAACTCCTTACAGACAACTACCCAGGAAAAAGGAGAAGCTTTCAAAAAGATTAAAATTGTAGAAGCAGTAGATATGATTCGAAGCGATATCAAGAAAACTGCACAGGACAATTATATTGGGAAATACGCTAACAGCTATGATAATAAGTGCCTGCTGGTAGCAGCAATTAAGGGATACTTTACAGGGTTAGAAAACGATGGAATATTAGAGAGAGATACCAGTGTAGTAGAGATCGATATGGAAGCGCAAGAGATTTATTTACAAAGCATCGGTAAAGATACATCTACTATGACAGAGCAGGAAATAAAGACTGCTTCTACCGGTGATAAGGTATTCTTATCGGCAAAAATAACAATAATGGATGCAATTGAGGATATTGATCTTAATATCGCTATCTAAGGAGGCGTAATATGAACGGAGTTAAAAAGACAAGTGGCAATAGAATCATGAGTGGCACATGGGGCGAGGTATGGCTCGATGGTGACTATGTAGCTGAGTGCTACGGATTACAAGCAAAATCATCATTTACAAAAGAAGAAGTGTATCTATGTGGTCAAATGGCAGTAGATCAGAAAATTACAGGAATCAAAAACACCGGATCGCTGAAGTTACATAAAGTAAACAGCAGAATGGCAATCGTTATAGGGAATCAGATTAAGAAAGGATATTCGATTTACAATAATATCCAAGTTAGATGATCCAGATGCTTATGGTGCGGAACGTGTTGTAATTAGCAATGCTTCTTTTGATGATGTTACGTTGGCAGATTGGGAAGTTGCAAAGAAAGGCAGCGTGGAAGCTCCTTTTACATTTACAGACTATGATTTCCTAGATAAAGTGGAGGGTTAGAGTATGAATACACTAGACTTGTTATTAAATACAGAAGTACAAAGCTTACCAGAGAAAGAGTATAAATTAAAAAGACTTTCTACAATTTGCGGTAGTGATGTTATTTTTAAGTTAAGAGCACTCACTTATAGTCATGCGAATAATTTAGCGCAGAACCATATGGAAGAGTTAAATGTACACACGGTATTAGCTGGTACGATTGAACCAAACTTAAAAGATAATAATCTGCTTGAGAAATATAGCGCAGTCACTCCTGCTGAATTAGTAAAGAAGATGTTGCTTCCGGGTGAAATTGAAGATTTGTCAAGAGCTATAGAAAAGTTGAGCGGATACCGTCAAATAACGGTCGAAGAAATTAAAAAAAAATAGATTCAGAAGTGGAGATGCGACTACTATATTATCTTTTTGTCGAACATAATATTTTACCAAGCTCTTACCGTAACTTACCCGCTGGGGAAAAGGTTATTGTAAGAGCTTTTTTTGAAAAAGATATGGAATCAAGGGTAGATTAATAATGATAGTCGGGAGGTGAAAAATGGGACGTGACGTAAGCATAGCAATAAGTGCAAAGGATAATTTTTCACAAGCAATTACCACAATGCGTAATGCAAATCAAGGATTTAACAAGGATTTAACTGGATTACAATCTAAGTTAAACGAATTGAATAAAACGAAAGCTATTTTAAAAGTTGATACAGATAAGGCAAAAGCATCATTAAAAGATGCAGAAAAACAATTTATAAAGACTGGTGATGCAGCAGATAAGTTAAACTTAGAGCTTGCTAATTCAAACTATGAGAACGCTCGTCGAAATCTATCTCTAGTATCTGATAATGCAAAGAAAGCTGAAAAAGATATGCGTAGCCTTGCAGATACTGTAAGTAAATCCGAGAACCGAGCAAGTAACACCGGTTCATCAGGCAATAGCATTATCAATAGTCTAGCAGCATCTGGAGCAACTAAAATGGTTGGAGATATGTTTGGGAATGTAGCGACAACTTGGATTAACAGTGCGTATGGGGCAGAGGCTGGTACTATGGCTAGCAGTATGTTATCTTCAGGAGCCATGGGAGCAGCAATAGGAACAGCAATAGCACCAGGTATAGGAACCGCAATCGGTGCTCTAGGCGGTGCTGTTATAGGATATATTAATGGTAGCAATACGATTTATGAAAACAAAGATGAAGCATTTAAAAAATATTACAATGAACTATATAGCGGAGTATTAGATAATCAGAGCCAAGCACTCACAAGTGGTTCAGGAATCGCATCTGGGCGTGAAATGAATAAAATTTCATTTCAAACTTTGTTGGGAAAATCTGAGGCAAATAAGTATCTTAAATCCTTAGTGCAATTTGGTATGGATACACCATTTGAATATGACTCTTTGGTTGATATTAGCAAGGTTTTACTTGCATACGGATATAAACAGGATGAAATATTACCTTTACTTGAGAAAGTTGGAAATACTGGTTCAGCACTAAGTATGAGTGTTCAGGATATGAAATTTGTATCAACTGCACTTGGTCGTATGAAAACGACTGGAAAAACAACAATGGAATATTTGAATCCTTTGCTAGAACGTGGTATTGATGTTTGGTCTTATCTTGCTGAAGCTTCGGGAAAAACAAAAAAAGAAGTACAAGAGATGGTAAGCAAGGGTTTAGTACCTGGAGAAAAAGCCGCAAAAGCTATCGCAGATTATATGGGATATAATTTTGCCGGAAATATGGAGAAACAGGCGCAAACTTATTCAGGTCTTATTAGCACATTAGAAGATGCTAAAGCAGAGTTAAATAATTCTATGGGAGAAGGATATAACAATACTCGTAAAAAGGGTATAGAAGATGAAATTAACTTTCTCGAAGGGAATACCGGCGATAGCATGAAAGAAGCCTATAATAAAATAGGTCAATGGAAAGCATATCAAGAAAATCAGGCAGAACAGTTTCAAAGGGATGTTATGAGTTCTGTTATGTCGGGTGAATTAGCATCTAGTCTTCATGATTCGGAACAAAGGGCTGCAGTTGAACGACTTATGAAGGAGTATAGCGAAGCAAAAAAGAAGCAAGATACAAGATATCGATCATATGACGAAGAATCAGCAATAAAAGCTGGTGCTGAAATGGGAAGAGTTCTTGCAGAAGCACAAGCAATTGCAACAAATGAGTATAACGCTAGCGAAGGAGCTCAACTTGCACTAGAGTCAAATAAAACATTAGCAGAAAACTTAAAGAATGATACAGCATCACTTGATGCATATTGGGATGCTGGATATGTAATGGGGCAGGAATTCACTAAAGGGTTATCATCGGCAATTCAAGAAGGTTCTAGTATTACGGCACCAAAGGGCGATATATATCAACCAGCGCAACCCCCAGTAAATAATCGAGGAGGATATGCGTTTGGCTTAAGTAATGTTCCATATAATAATTACCCTGCTTATTTGCATGAAGGAGAAAGGGTTCTTACTGCTAGCGAGAACAGAAGCTATTCCGCCGGTACTCCCCCAATTAAAATTACAGGAAACACATTTGTGGTAAGAAATGACAGCGATTTTAAGGGTGTAGCTAGAGAAATAGCAAGTCTAATAAAACAAGCATTTATACTAGCGCAATAACAAGGAGTGATATATATGCGTAAATTCATTTTTAAAGATACAGAAAAAAATACAGAATTAGTGTTGCCTGTCACTCCGCCAAGTTTTGAGGTTTCACACGGTATAAAAATAGAAACTATTAATATGCATACGCTTGGTGATGTAATACTTCCTGGTTACGGAACACTTCCACCTATCCGCTTAGATTGCATGTTTCCAGCAAAAAAATATTCCTTCAATCAACCGAAAACAAATCTTGATCCCTATAGTTATATTAAAAAACTTGAAGCGTGGTGTGATAATCATACAATCTTGAGATTTATAGTTTCGAATACTGGAGTTAATGAGCAAATAATTATTACAGATATAACTTATGGAGAAAAGGATGGTACCGGGGATGTTTATGCTACTATAAACATAAGAGGGTATAGAAAACTAACTGTTACTCAAACAAGTAAGACAGGAAATAAACCTCGCTCAAATGATAATCCATCATCAAAAACACAAGTTTACGTTATTAAGCGTGGTGACACACTTAGCGCATTATGTCGTAAGTTTTATGGTAATGCTTCGCTTTATCAAAAACTAGCTGCGTATAACGGGATAAAAAATGCTAACTTAATTTACACAGGTAACACACTTAAAATACCGGATAAAAAGTCTTTGATTTAGAAAGGAGTTACCGTGCCTATCAAATTATTCATTACAAACAATACTAAATCAGTGGATGTTACAGAACTAGCACAAGCGATTACATGGTCCGGTGATTACCAGCAGTGTGCTCGAACCTTAGACATAGAGCTTATTTCTTCGTATACAGATAAAAACATACCAGTAATAACATGTGAACTAGGTAGTATTGTAACACTGACATCAGATAATAGGATATTATTTGAGGGGATTGTATTTGAACGCCAGAAAAGTACTGATAGTAATACTATAAATATCACGTGCTACGATCGAGGAATTTACTTAAAGCGAAACGAAGCAACTTATAAGTTTTCAGGAATAACAGCGGAAGCAATCGTTAAAAGGGTATGCGCAGATTTTGGTATATCCATAGGTTCAGTAGCAACCACAGGTATAAAGATTTCAAGAAATTTCGTTGGTGTTACTCTTTATCAAATTATGCAAACCGCATATACACTTGCAGCAGAACAGACAGGTAAGCAGTATATAATTCGATTCAGTGGCAAGAAACTGAACGTAATTGAGAAAAAAGCCACAAATGAAACATTAATAATTGAGGGTGGTACTAACCTTATGTCAGCTTCAACAAGTGAAAGTATTTCAAATATGATTAATCAGATCGCTATATATAATTCTAAAGACGTTCTTGTTAAGACACTAAAGAGTTCCGAGAATATTAAATTATTTGGACTAATGCAAAGTTCTATGAAGCAACCTGATAAACAGGACGTTTCAGCGAAAGCAAAAAAGATACTCTCAGATAACGGAGTTATCCAAAAAATTGTTATAAATAACCTTGGAAATATCGCAAATATAACTGGGGGTACTGTCATTGTTCGGGAGCCATATACAGGAGTATATGGCTTATTCTACATAGACAGCGATACACACACATGGAAACTAGGACAATATTATAATAAATTGACCGTTAACTTCAAAAGTATCATGGATGAGCAGGAAGCAGGCAGTTTACCAAGTAAATCTAAAAATAATGGAGTATCTGGTACATGGGAATATCTTTATGAACCGGGAGGTGGTAAAAATGGATGATAATCCTTTCTCCAATATTGTAAGTATAATTCGTGATGATAATAAGAGTCAAATACACGCACATTACCGTATTGGTAGTGTGATATCTGCGGATCCATTAAGAGTAGATGTTGCTGGGGCTATCCAAGACAAAGATTCCTTGCTTGCGAATGGTCAAATAACTAATTTTCAACCAGGGGAAGAGTTGCTTCTTACTCCAATCGAAGACGAACAAAGATATATAATAATTTGTAAGGTGGTAAGCGTATGAGTATTTTTCCAATGATACAACCTCAAATATATGCTGAGTCAACTGAACAAAAATTATATAAAGAGATAAAATGGGATTTTGAAAATAATGAACCAGTTTTTCACAACGGGAATCCTATTATTATAAGTGGAAAGGAAGCAGTTTTCGTATGGGCTTGGAAAGCTCTACAAACGGCAAGATTCCGCTATGAAATTTATACATGGGATTATGGTTGTGAGGTTGAATCTCTCGTTGGACAGCCATTCACGGAAGAATTAAAGTTATCTGAAGCTGCACGTTATGTAAAAGAATGCTTACTAATTAACCCATATATAACGAGTGTATCTAATATTACAGCTTCGTTTAAAGATGAGACATTAAGTGTTAGCTGCGTGATAGAGACTGTATATGGGGAGGTGAGTATAAATGTATGAAACATTAACAGTTGAAGATATAAAAAATGATATCTTAAGCCGTATGAAAACAGACATTGATAAACGAGAAGGAAGTTATACTAATGATATGATTAGCACTGTTGCTTATGAAATTTGGAATGCTTACCAGTCACTAGATTCATTACTATCAATTATCTATGTAAATGAGACATCAGGAGATTATATTGATAAAAGATGTTCTGAATACGGTATAAAGAGAAAGGCAGGAACAAAAGCAACAGCAATTTTAACTATTACAGGCACTAATGGAGTAGTGATTCCACAAGGGAAGGTATTCTTAACTAATGACGGACTTGAATTTCTAACGGATAAAAAAGTGATTGTTGCGGATGGAGTGGCTATTGTAACAGCAACGGCAGCAGAGGCAGGAAGTGAATACAATGTAGCGGCTGGTACAATTGTAAATCAATACGTAAATTTAACAGGGATACTATCAGTTACAAATGCTGTAGCAACAGGAGGAAATGAACCAGAAACAGATGCAGGATTAGTATCAAGATTATATAACTATCTGCAACAACCTGCCACATCAGGCAACGTCGCAAATTACAAGCAATGGGCTATGGAGGTTGAGGGAGTAGGAGATGTTAAAGTGTTCCCTCTCTGGAATGGTTCTGGTACGGTTAAAGTAACGATAGTTGATATGGATAAGCAACCAGTAAATGAGACACGCATACAAAAAGTTGCGGAATACATAGAAACTGTTCGGCCAATTGGTGCATACGTTACTGTAGCATCTGGTATATCTAAGCCTATAAATTTATCAGCAACGGTTACGTTAGCACCTGGATATAGTGCTCAAATGGTTAAAGATGAACTTCAAAAGGATTTGGAAACTTACTTTAAGAGTATTGCTTTTGTGATGACTTATGTAAGCTATGCTAAAATCGGTAATATATTACTTAGCACAGAGGGTGTTCTAGACTATAACAACCTACTAATCAATGAAGACAATGTAAATATAGCCCTAGCTGATGATGAAGTTCCGCTTTTAAGTACGGTGAGTTTGGAGGTGTAAAATAAGCATTGAGTAACGTAGATGAGTACTTTGATGACCTAATGTCATATCTTCCGAACTTTTATAAAAATGTAAATGAAGTTAAAGAGATACAATTAATCTTTGGACAAGAAATGGCAAAGATAAAGTTTAGTGTAAAGGACTTGCTAGATCAGTGTTTTATATCTACAGCAACTTTCGGACTAGATTTATATGAAAAAATGTATGGAATAAGCACAGATAAAAGCAAATCTTATGAGGAACGAAGAGAAATTATAAAAGCAAAGCTTCGAGGCTCTGGAACCGCTACAAAAGAATTGATAAAGAATGTTGCGACTGCATTTTCCGGAGGAGAGGTTGAAATAGAAGAATATCCAGAAGAATACAGGTTTGTAGTACGGTTTGTCGGTGTCAAAGGTATACCGAAGAACATGGCAGGACTTATATCAGCTCTGGAGGAAATAAAACCAGCCCACTTATCTTATAGTTTTAAATATACCTTTACTACATGGGGACAGATAAATAAAACTTTACCGTGGAAAGAAGCTAAAAAAATGACTTGGGCTGAACTAAAAGTCTATAAAGGAGAGTGATAAGAATGCAGTACACGGCAAACTATAAATTAAAAAAGCCCGAAGATAACGATGTAACAAGCAATGAAGATTTTAACGAGAACTTCGACGTTGTAGATGAAGAGCTAAAGAAAGTTGCAGAGGAAACCGAAAGCAAATTATCAAAGATTGAAGCTGATGAGAAGTATGAAGAAAAAGCAAAATTAAAAGAGGCAGCATATAAGGAAATCTCAAATGTACCAACAGAAAACAGTACGAAGTTAATAACAAGTGGAGCTGTTTTTATCGCTAATAATGGAAAAGCTAATTTATCACATAAACATACCAAGGCAGATATAACAGACTTTCCAACGTCTATGCCTGCCAGTGGGGGTAATGCTGATACTGTAGATGGGAAGCATGCCGATGAATTTGCTACAGCTTCTCATAACCACACTAAGTCACAGATAACAGACTTTCCAAGTAGCTTGCCTGCATCTGACGTACCATCATGGGCTAAACAACCATCGAAACCTACTTACTCTGCTTCAGAGGTAGGGGCATTGGCTGTTAATGGTAAGGCAGTAAGTGCAGGAACAGCAGATAACGCCACTAATGCAACGAATGCATCTAACGCTGATAAAGTAGACGGAAAGCATATATCTGTACTCACTCAAGCGGCTTACGATGCCCTTGGCACGAAAGATGCAAATACAATTTATTTTACAACATAGGAGGTAGCTATGGCAGGATATAATCAATCAACAAAGCTAATGGGAATCTTTGATGGAGTAAATAAGATAAAAAACGTTTATCAAGGGACTGCTAAGCTATGGGCTTCGTTCACGAATAGAGTGCTTGTCACGGGTACTTATCAAACTGATTTATATACATTGGATGGGATAACTTTTAATTCAATGGCTAATGTAAATAGTGTATCGACTGTGACATTAGCAGCATCTGATGGAGAGACGATACTACTTATTACAAACAACAATACAATTATGAAGTCTTCTGATAACGGTGCTACATGGGTTGAAGTTACAAAGCCAGGTGGTAGTATTCTTTATTACGGAGTGGTTTATGGAAATGGAATATGGATAATCTATACTGAGAATGTCTTATATTACAGTACAGATTTGACAAAGTGGCAATCAAAAACAATGACGTTCGAACAGTATGAGCGTTTTAACAGTATAATATACACTGGTGGCTATTTTCTTTTTTTAACTGATTTTACTTTAAATAGTCAACTAACAGGTTTTAAGACCTATAAAGTAACAAGTGTGCCATTTAGTGAAAGTGATGTTGCTATTAAAAAGTTTACAAACGCAGGCAACTTATACAATGATAGAAAAAACGCATGCAAATACTACATTGATAAGAAAATGTTTTTAGCCGCAGGATACGATGGATTTATTAGGTCACTTGATGACGGTAATACGTGGTCAAGGTTTCCGTACTCAAATTCAAATTGGCTTAGCCGATGCTATATAACTTATGGAAATGGAAAGTATTGTGCAGTTATGTATTATGAAACGGCAACTAGAGTTTTTTATTCTACTGACCTTATAAATTGGACCATTGTTGATAGCATTTATTACACAAGTATGTCAAGGAAGGGGATTGAATTTATAAACGGAAGATTCATGGTAATAGTAGATAATACCAGAATAGCTACCAGTACAGATTGTATAAACTGGACTACAGTTACTGTCCCATACTACGGAAACGATGAGTTTTCACTTACTGCTATAACAAATGCATATTAGGAGGTAGCTATGAAATTATTACTAGACAGTAGAAAATTAATTTTAGCAATTGATGAAAACATTGAATTTGTGACACATGAAGGTTTAGCAAAATGGAAGATAGGAGAAACGACATATTACCTAGACAACAATTTTTCTGTTGAAGAATTGATTGACATTCCGTTCGATATTATACCAATCAAGTACTTTTACATTGATGGTGAATTTGTGCTAAACCCAAATTGGAGTAACACACCAGAAGACATTTCCAAACTACAAGCGGAAAATGCTAGTTTAAAGTCAGAACTAAGTTTACTACAAGAGGTTGTAAATGAAATGCTCTTGGGTATATAGATTATTATTTAGGAAAGGAGGAACTCGTATGAAAAAGTACAGCGCAACGGTTCGTTACCTTGTAAATCAGATTTTGATGAACAATCTTACTTATTTACAAGTAACAACATCGAGAAATGATCTCAAGCCTGATATTGATGGTTACATCAATCAGGAAGGTATTGAGATTGATAAGACAATCTAAGTAAGATTGAATAATCATTTGCATGCATAGGGCGCTTAGGCGCTCTTTTTTGTATGCATGAGAGGATGTGATATATGAAAACAATTATTGTAAATCCTAACAATACAATGAGTACAATCCAAAAAGCTCTCGATACAAAAGGAAGCAATATCATTTTTTCACCTGGAATTTATAATATTACAGCTCCTCTATTTATTGATTCTGGTGTAAAAATTATCGGTGACAAGGCTATCCTGCGACAAGCAGGGAAGATAAATCATTTACTTATGACGAGGACATATAAAAATACAACAGCATATTTAGGGGCGCATGATATCATCATAGAAGGGCTTACTTTTGAAGCTATGGCCAAATATAAAACTAAGCTAAACTTAGTAACTTTATGGCATGCTCGTGATGTGACCTTACGAAATATCACTATGCTTGATGCGTATATGTTTCATGCATTAGAAATAAACAGCAGCAAGAGTATAGTCGTTGAAAACTCAAGTTTTCTAGGTTACTTTTCAGATCATAAAGCAGATTTTAGAGAGCAAATTCAGATTGATTTTGCTTCTGAGTCAGCCTTATTTTTATTTGCCAAGGGATCTAAATGTTATGACAATACATGTTGCGAGGATATAACAATACGTGGATGCACCTTTGATAGCCACAAATCAGATAATCGGATAATAAGACCTGCAGCAAGTCAATGTATCGGTAATCACTGCCAGCCATCCAATGGACGTAAACATAAGAATATCATTATAGAAAGCAACATCTTCAATGGCGAAGGTGGAACAAACCCTAAGGGATGCGCAATTAATCTTACTGCTATGGATAATGTTACTATTAGAAACAATAAAGCTAGTGGGTTTGGAAGATTTGCTGTTGCAAAAAGAAATAAAGATTATTCATACAACAAAAATGGGAGGAAGATTACACCTACCATGAAAGATGGTACTTGCAATAATACAATAATAGAAGGCAATAAAGTAACCAATCCTTCTTGGTCCTATAAAGCTTATGAATTTTATCGAGAGAAAGGATGCTAGAGCATATGGAAACACCATTTGAAAGGGAAGTACTGGATAGATTAACAAGAATTGAATCCAGGATCGATGGGTACGATAAATTAAAGGACGTAGTATATGAGAGCCAAAGAGAAATTATTAAAATGAAAGAGAAGGATGATAAACAACAGCATGATATTGATGAACTAATAGAAAGGAACAAATGGCTAGCAAGAGTAACAGCAGGAGCCATAATAACTGGAATTATTGGACTTGTATTTGTTTTTGTTAAAATTGGAATGGGGGTAAATTAGATGATAAAAGAAAAACTAGCAAAATTACTGACCGTTAAAAGCTTAGTCACAATTATAACAACTATAGTTTTTTCTATTCTTGCATTACGTCGTGATATTACAGGAGAACAGTTCTTAATGATTTTTACAACTATAGTTGCTTTTTACTTTGGCACTCAATCAGAGAAAAAGAAGGATGGTGAGTAGAAATGCTTGAGTTATTTATTACATATTTATTGGACATGGCTGGACGTTCATTATATGTATGGGGTGCACAAGGAGAGAGTATTAGATCTATTGTCGCAACTTGGATTGAAAGCAAAGAAACATCAAGTAAAAATGCGCAACGTGTTATGAATCTTCTAGAAAAACTATTGGAGCATGACCTCTTTTTTTATGATTGTAGCGGTTTAGGAGTTAAGTGGCTATTGGATAAAAAATTAATAAAGTCCGATATGACAGCGAATAGCATGTATAAAATATGCACACCAATAAAGAAAACACAGCTTAAAAAGGGTGATTGGGTATTTATTAAAAACGCTTCTGGTATTATGACACACATAGGGTACATTGTAGATGATAATCTAAGCGTAGTTGAAAGTGCTGGAAGAGACGCTGGAGTAATAAAAAGAGATTTTTCGCAAGGATCTCCTAATGGTAAATGGACAGATTTCGCTAGGCCGGATAGTTTATTTCCAGAACTTAAAGAGGACAAGTTGACAATAAGCAGAGTCTTGAAGTTAACACAACCGTATATGAGGGGAGATGATGTAAAGGCTCTACAGGGAAAGATTGGGGAAAAGGAAGACGGAATATTTGGACCGGACACAGAAGAAAAAGTGAAAGAGATACAAGATCAATTAGGTCTTGTAGTAGACGGTAAAGCTGGAGAAAATACATTAACTGAATTGGGCTTTGAATGGAATGGGTAATCCATATACCAATAAACCCCTAGTCATAGGACTAGGGGAATCTTTAGTAAGCATCAGTATTAGCTATTTAATACTTTCTTTTTCTAATAATGCATCTTGAAGTACCTTAGAGAAGTTTAAATTCTGTTTCTCTCCAAAAGTTTTTAACCATGCGGGTATAGTTACATTAGTTCTTATACTTTGTGATCCATACTTTTCGGAGTAGCTATCCATATCTAGTACAAATAGATTAACGAAGCTTCCAGCAGGTGGAATGATATCAGTAATGTTAGAGGGAGCAGGAATTTTATTACCATCCTCTAATTCATCAAGTACCCATCCACTCGCTGCATCAACGCCCATTTCTAGTGCTTCAGCTAAGGTTTTACCTTCTGTAATACATCCTTGTAAATCTGGAAATTCAACAACGAATCCACCGGAATCATCTGAGAATGGTGTAAGAATAGCAGGATAGATTAGTTTCATATATATACCTCCTTATGCAGGGCTATTTAAGCCCTGCTTGTTTTAATATTGATTTAACTGTGTCTGGATGAATATCACCGGAATGTTCAGGTATCGTTACTTTTCCGGGCTTTGTTGGGTGTTTGTAATGATTGTGTGACCCTTTTTGATTTTTAAAGTACCAACCATCTTCAAGTATAATCTTCTCTAATTCTCTGAACTTCATCCTAGGTAACCTCCTCATGATTATATTATACACACTATGCGTATAAAAGTCAATAGTAAAATGCGTATTATACACATATATTTTCAAGAAATATTCTAATTTGTATGCTAAGAAACTTTAGTATAGTAAAAAGTCGTGAGTACAACTGGTTGCACACCTTCGCTATTGTTAATAAAAGGCACAGGATAATATCCTGTGCCTTTTTGCTGGTCCATCCATTCCGAAGGTTGTTAATGTGACAAAGTATAGCAAACCATGTTTTTTATTATATAGTTATTTTAATGTTATACCATTTTCTCGATTGCTACAGAACTTTTTAATAACCCACCGGTTATACAGGTGAGTTGTTAGGAATTTAAAAGAAAAGTAATAATGTGCTGTCGAAGAAAAGTAGGGCTGAAGTCATAAATCTCTAAAATAATAATTTTGAGGATGGAAAAAACATGTTGAAGAATCAGAAAAGGGATTAAAAAGGGGTTAAAAAAGTTATTAAAAAGGTATGTAGTGATGAAAAGAGTCTTGAAGTAGGACGTGTGTAGTCGCTAAGTAAATTTAATTTAAAAATAAAGTATAACAACATCTTGTAATACTTACTTGCTAGGTCCTACAAGATAATGTTCTTTAGGCAATATTGAGACTGTAACAATATTAAAATACATAAGTATTAATTGTGCTACAAATAAGATATAATTTCTAGTTTAACCTTCTTAAACAAGTTGAATTCCCTGAATTCGAGTTCTCAAGTGATACAAAAGGATAAATTGTCATAATGTTTTTGGAATTGGTACATCAATATGACAAACATTTTACGCCATCAGTTTTATAATCCTAAATTAACCGCCTGTTTTATTGCTGTATAAAAAATGATTTTAGGTAAGGAGCAGGAAGGCAGGGAAAAATACGGATAAGGGAAGGACGGCGTGTTCTTATGAAGAAGAGAAGAAGCTGGTTATTGCCATTGGCGGGGGTTGTTGTTGCGTTAGTTACTTTTTTTAATGCAAGTCCGAATGTTGTAGCAAGGTATCTGATTTTAGCTACCATCGTTATCATATTGATAGGAATCGCAGCGGTGATTGTTGGATTGCTGCAGGGAAGTGGTTCAGTTAACAATGGAGAACATTATGTGAAAGATGAATTTGAAAACACAGCACGTAAGAAATTAGAGGGGATTGCAGGGTCATTTCATAAATTAGCGTCAAGCTTTGACTATATGGCATCCCCCAAGACCGTATTAAATACGGAGGACATGCAGTTGGTCTTAGAAGACATCAGTACAAACCTATGCAAAAATTGTAAAAAGTGTGGTGTATGCTGGGATAGGAACTTTAATCAAAGTTATCAAGCAACATGGAATCTCCTTGAACTTGCAAAAGGAAAAGGCAATGTTACCGTAGATGATATGCCTGATATGCTAAGGATTCAATGTATTCAGGTTCCTGAGTTTGTGGAGGAAGCAAACCGTAACCTTAGTACAGCACGCCTTAAAATGATATGGCACAATCGAATTGTAGAGAGTAGAGAAGCAGTTGCAGGACAGCTTGGAGAGATAGCCAGAATCGTAAAGGATTTTTCAGGAAATCTTTGCGATAACGGAGAAGTGATTGAATTAAAGCGAAGAAAAATAAATCAAAAACTGCGTATACATAGAATCAAAGTACAAAGAGTATTGATGTTCGAACGGGAAAATAGAGGGATGGAACTACACATAAGAGCAAGATGCAAAAACGGTAGATGTCTAACAACAAAGGAAGCAGCAGTATTAATTGGAAATGCTTTAGAAAAGCATTTTGTACCAAGAGAGGATTCGAGGAATGTAATTGGACGGGTATACGATGATTATGTCTTTTGTGAGGATGCAAACTTTAAAGTATTAACAGGGGTATCCAGAGCTTCAAAAAAGAAAGGAGAATTAAATGGAGATAATTTCTCTTTTCTCTATCCAGATAGTCAGGATGTCGTTATGATGTTATCGGATGGTATGGGAAGTGGTAGTGAAGCTTATGAAGAAAGTGAAATGGTTATTGAATTATTGGAACAGTTTTTAGAAGCAGGATTTCGTGAAGAACCTGCAATTAAGCTTATCAACTCGGTACTCGTTTTACGGTCGGAGTATTCCATGTCATCCACGATTGATTTATGTATTGTTAACTTGTGTGCAGGTACCTGTGAATTTGTAAAAATCGGTGCAGCAACCACCTTTATTAAGAGGGATCATTTTGTTGAGACTATTAGTTCTAGCAGTATGCCAGCAGGAATTCTAAATCACGTCGATTATGACAGTAAGAGTAAAAAGCTTTATGATGGAGATTATGTTATCATGGTATCCGATGGAGTAATAGATTGCGTTGAAGAAGAGGACAAAGAGGGGTATTTTAAAGAGTTAATAAAAAATATTCCATATAAATCACCACAGGAAATTGCAAATACAATTCTATCAGCTGCACTTGAAAAGCATGGATATATACCAGCGGATGATATGACAGTCTTAGTTACTGGTATCTGGAAAAAGTAATATGGAAGGTTGCTATTTTATAGAAGAAGAGATAAAATACAGTTAACTCATTTTTTAGGGCAGAAAACAGTATATGATCGGAACTAAAAGCGTGTTCCAATCATCCGATTTACGGTGCAAAAAGCGCACCTTTTATCAGAAGTTTATAAATAAACTTCTGATAAGCTATCATACTAGGTTTAGAAATAGTCTTACTGAGAAAGACTTTAGGAGTACGTTAAGAAAGTTGTGTGAGGATGCAATGTTAAAGAAAGTGGAGAACTTTATAGAAAAACAGGAGATGCTTATGCCTTTTGATGCCATTGTTGTAGGGGTATCAGGAGGTGCAGATTCGGTATGCCTTTTAACTTGCCTTCATAGGTTACGGGAGCAGTATCAGCTAAAATTGTATGCAGTTCATGTGAATCATATGTTGCGTGGGATGGAGGCAGATGAGGACGAAGCATTTGTTGGGGATTTGTGTAAAAGTTTATCCATCCCTCTTCACTGCGTTCATGAAGATGTTAAGAGATTAGCAGAAATTTCAGGGACTACGATAGAGGAAGCCGGAAGAAATTTGAGATACCTTAGCTTTGAACAGGAATGTGAACGTGTTAAGGCTCATAAAATAGCGGTAGCACATAATCGAAATGATAATGCGGAAACGGTATTATTTCATCTGTTCCGTGGAACAGGTCTAACCGGTATGACAGGAATTCCGAAGAAGCGCGGTCAGATTATTCGACCGCTTCTTTGCGTTACAAGAGAAGAAATTGAAAACTTTTTGTTAAAAGAGAACATATCTTATCGTACAGACAGCACGAACCTATCAAATGACTATACTAGAAATAAAATTAGGCTTAGTATTCTTCCGATTGTCACGAAGGAGATTAATGAAAGAGCAATAGAGCATATCACGTCTCTTTCGGATCAATTAACGGAAGTTGCAAACTACTTAGACCAGGTAACGGAGAGAGAATTTAGAAAGATCGCTACTCTTTCGAAAGGGAAAGTGACGTTAGAATTAAAGGAATTCTCGTCCTATGAGGACTTAATAAAGCGTGAAATTCTCCGTAAAGCAATCAAATCAATTAGTGGGTTGAAAGATATTGAAATGATACACCTTACCGATGGAGCACATTTAAGTAAATGCCAAGTTGGTAAGGAAATTCATTTGCCAAATCATATTATTTTAAAGCGAGGGTATAATACTCTTATTGTTTATGATAGTCAGCTATACTCGGAAAGAAAGGATGGGGATAGAAATATTCAGCCAGTCGAAATTCCTCTTACGCTTGATCATGAGGATTCTATGAAAAAGGGGACAGTTCAAAGGGTAGATTTTTTAGGGAAAGGCTTTGAAATAAGGCTATTTCCTTATGAAAAATCTTTGGCGATACCAAAAAATAGCTATACGAAATGGTATGATTATGATAAAATAAGAGATGCTGTTGTTTTAAGAACAAGACGAGAGGGCGATTTTCTTATGATTCATCCGCAGGGAAAAACAAAAAGTTTAAAATCTTTGTTGGTTGATCAGAAAATTCCGCGAGAGGAACGTGATAAGATACCCTTGGTAGTATGTGATAGTCATGTACTTTGGGCAGTAGGTGTCCGCTCAAGCGAGGCGTATCGTATAGATCAGAATACGAACTGGGTGTTATCCGTTACCGCAGATAGCTAGTAGTAAAGAGAAGAGAAAGAGGTGCAATACAATGGCAGAAAATATAAAAGTACTCATATCAGAAGAGGAAATAGGTAAAAAGATTAAAGAACTTGGGGAAGAGATAAGTAAAGAATATGCAGGAAAAACGCTACATTTAATTTGTGTATTAAAAGGTGGTGTGTTCTTTATGACAGAACTTTCAAAGCATATTACAGTACCAGTAACTATTGATTTCATGTCCGTTTCCAGCTATGGAGATTCCACAGTTAGCTCCGGGCGTGTTAGAATCTTAAAAGACTTAGATGAAAGTATTGAAGGACGTGATGTTCTTGTGGTAGAAGATATTATTGACTCTGGAAGAACTTTGTCTTATTTATTAGATTTATTAAAAAACCGTCAACCAAGCAGCTTAAAGCTTTGTACTCTTTTAGATAAGCCTAGCAGAAGAGAAGTTGACGTTAAAGTGGACTATACGGGATACCAGATTCCGGATGAATTTGTAGTTGGCTACGGTCTGGATTATGCCCAAATTTATAGAAATCTTCCATACATTGGAGTGGTTCAAACAGTATAATAAAAAGGAGGTTTTGTATTGAAAAAGTCGATGAGGGGATATGGCTTTTATGTTATTATCCTACTAATTATTATCTCAGCAGTATATCTGTCTGAGAGTTTTGCTAGTAATAGTTCTGTAAAACACAGCTATACCGATTATGTAGCTGATTTACAAAGCGGTTCGGTGGCATCAGTGGATATTTATCAAAATGAGGAGGCTCCAACCGGCCGTGTAAAGGTTAATTTATCCGATGGAAAGACTTATACCATTTATGTAACGAGTGCAGAGGTAGCAGAAGCAGATGCTAGGGCCAATGGTGTTGCTTCTTATGTACATGACATAGAGAAACCAAGCTGGTTTTTAACAAGTGTACTACCTTACTTAATCGGTTTTGTAATTATTATTTTAATGTTTTCCTTCCTAACCAGTCAGGTAAGTGGTGGCGGCGGTGGTAATAACAAGGTGATGAACTTTGGTAAGAGTCGTGCCAAGATGACAATGGATGAAGGGAAGAATACAACGTTTAAGAATGTAGCAGGTCTGGCTGAAGAAAAAGAAGAGCTGAAAGAAATCGTTGACTTCTTGAAAAATCCTAAGAAATTTATTCAGGTGGGTGCTCGTATCCCTAAGGGTGTCTTATTAGAGGGGCCTCCTGGTACCGGTAAGACGTTACTTGCAAAGGCAGTAGCAGGAGAGGCAGGAGTTCCATTCTTCTCGATATCCGGCTCTGACTTCGTAGAAATGTTTGTCGGTGTCGGTGCATCCCGTGTTCGTGACTTATTCTCCGAGGCAAAGAAAAACAGCCCATGTATTGTTTTTATTGATGAGATTGATGCTGTAGCCAGAAGAAGAGGTACTGGTATGGGCGGCGGCCATGACGAAAGAGAGCAAACATTAAATCAGTTACTTGTTGAGATGGATGGTTTTGGTGCCAATGAAGGTATTATTGTAATGGCAGCTACCAACCGTGTTGATATTCTTGACCCGGCGATCCTTCGTCCAGGACGTTTTGACCGAAAAGTTTTAGTGGGTAGACCAGATGTAAAGGGCCGAGAAGAAATTCTTGCTGTTCATGCAAAGAATAAACCACTTGGTGATGATGTTGATTTAACACAAGTAGCTCAGACAACCGCTGGATTTACCGGTGCAGATCTTGAGAATTTGTTAAATGAAGCAGCGATTAGTGCTGCGAAAGATGATAGAAGCTTTATCTTAAGCGAGGATATTAAGAAGTCCTTCATTAAGGTTGGAATTGGTACAGAGAAGAAGAGCCGTGTTATTTCCGACAAAGAAAAGAAGATTACTGCTTATCACGAAGCAGGTCATGCGATTTTATTCCATGTCTTACCTGATGTTGGACCGGTTTATACAATATCGATTATTCCTACAGGAGGGGCAGCAGGTTACACGATGCCACTTCCAGAAAAAGATGAGATGTTTAATACACGCGGTAAGATGCGTCAAGATATCATCGTAAGTCTTGGTGGTAGAATTGCGGAAGAATTGATTTTCGATGATATCACGACAGGTGCTTCTCAAGACATTAAGATGGCAACGAAGACTGCTCGTAGTATGGTTACTCGCTATGGTTTCACAGAGAGTATCGGTATGGTAAACTATGAGAATGACGATGAAGAAGTATTTATCGGAAGAGATCTCGCTCATACAAAGAACATGAGTGAAGCTGTTGCAAGTAAGATTGATGAAGAAGTTAAGAAAATCATTGATGAATGCTATAAAGAAGCAAAACGAATTCTTTCAGAGAATATGCATGTGCTTCATTCTTGTGCAGAACGCTTAATTGAAAAAGAGCGTATTACAAGAGAAGAGTTTGAGTCTTTATTTGAAGTGCCAGAGGAAGTTTAAGATTTAAATTATATAATCTGAAATGAAAGATTGAGAGTAAATAATATTTTTTACGATTCATATGGATATTATGTTGGCAGGAAACGTTTGTTTCCTGCCTTTTTGAGGTGTTGTATCCAGTAGAGTATGGGTAATTAGTCCTTAATTCTATAAAAATAGTACTTTCTTTTAGATTTCTCTATCCTTTATGTGAGTATGTCTAATTGCGAAAACAAGTGATACAAGGTATAATGAAAGTAGAATAAAAATGTCGAATAAAGGCTAATTAGGTAGAAAAAGTATTAGGGAGGTTAAAATTGCGAATTTTAGTGACAGGGCTTTGTACGCTTCACTGGGGAAGGCTCCAGTTTGGTAACGTTGGTAATTATTATATTATTGAACCTTTGTTTCGAGAGCTACATCGGGTGTTTCCTGATGGAGAGATCACAACGACTTTTCAAATGACAAAGGAGTTTATAGAAAAAGAAAAAGTGAAATGTCTTCCTATAGAATGGTATTATGCTTGGCGGGAGAATGAGATTGAGTTAGCGAGAGAAGAGTATGAAGCGGTAAGGAAACATAAAGAGGTTACCACTCCCTATGCAACCTATGTAAGAGACTGCGACTTGATAATTAATGTGTCTGGAGATATGTGGGGAGATAATGCTGAACACGTAGGACACGGAAGGTTTCTAGTTGATTTATATAAAATGGGCACTGCACAATTACTAGGGAAAAAAACAGTGCTGTTCGGTGGTACCCCTGGACCTTTTACAGAAGAGGTAACTAGAAAATTTGCTAAATTGATATTTGATAACTTTGACCTGGTTGTCAATAGAGAGCCTGTTTCAAGCAGAAATCTAGGTGAATGGGGATTTTGCGTGGATAAAGTAAAAGACTTTGCTTGTCCTGCATTTTTGTATCAACCGGAACTATCGCAGAAGAAGGAATTACAGGTTGATAATATTTTAAAAGACGTTAAGGGCGAGAGACCATTGGTTGGTTTTACAATCGGAGGGTTTAATATGCCTGTTGGTCCTTATGATATGTGGCCAAGAGAAGAGTGGCAGTATAGTTGTTTTGCTGAAGCAATTGAATATATTGTAAATGTATTAGGTGGAAGGGTTATTTTAATTTCTCATACCAATGGGTTTACACTACCGCCAAACTTTGAGTTAATCAATGGAAGGGACTACCCAATTTTGAATCAATTATATGAGGTAGTAAAAAAACGTGGTTTAATTAAAAATATGGAGGAAGTTATTTGCATTGACAAGCCATACCTGCCAGAAATGATAAAATCCATAATTGGTAGGTTCGATCTCATGGTAACAGGACGAGTGCATGCATCTGTAGCTGCAATTAGCCAGTGCGTTCCAACTGTGTTTATCACTTATGAAAAGAGTTTTATTCCAAGTACTAAGATGTATGGATTTGCTTCCCTTGCAGGAGTTGGTGAGTTAGTAAGTGAACCAGGAGATAAAAAAGATCTTCTCACGAAAATAGACATTTGCTATCGTAATCGAAATGAAATAAAACAGAGGCTAGAAAAACGAATTCCGGAAGTGAAACAATTATCAAGAGACGCATTTGATGAAATGGGGCGTTTAGTATGAGTAAAAGGCTAGGGATAATGCAACCCTACTTTATGCCTTATCTGGGATATTTTTCATTAATAAAGCATACAGACATATTTATTCTTCTGGATGAGGTCCAGTTTATACGTCATGGTTGGATAGAAAGAAATCGTATTTTAAAACAGACAGGTGGTTGGCAGTATATCGCTGTTCCTTTAAAGAGTCATAGTCAAAAGACTATGATTAAGGAAATAGAAATTAATAATGAAATGCCATGGAAGAATAGAATATTAGATCAGTTAAGCCATTATAGATATGCTCCATATTACTGGAAGGTAAGAAAAGTATTAGAGGAGGCATTCCGTGATGAAGTTCATGATATTGCACATTTTAATCTAAAGTGCCTGATAGAAGTGTGTAAATATCTTGAGATTACTACTCCTATTTGCATGTATTCAGATATGGGGCTTACCATAGAGCCTGTAAATGCGGCTGATGAATGGGCATTATCTATATGCAAAGCAATACCAGGGGTGACTTCGTATTGGAATCCACCAGGAGGAAAGAGCTTTTTTGATGTTGATAAATATCATCGAAATAAGATAGAGATACAATTTCAGCAAGTTGAACTTTTAGAGTATGAACAAAAGGGTGATTTATTTATCTCAGGACTATCTATACTGGATGTTATGATGTTTAATGATATAAGTACAATAAATAAAATGTTAGACAGGTATAATTTATTATGATAGATATAACGATATATCATGAGAAGCCACCTTGTGACAAGGAGCGGCTAAGAAAACATATGAATGTTTTAAAGGATATTATGATACCTCCTCTTACTGGTAGAGTAGTACTTGATGAGTACGTTGAAAAACTTGCTCAAAATGCAGATTTATTTTATGCAATGGAGGGTGAAGTTACCTGTGGTAGCTGCGCTGTATACCTAAATCAGAGAATTGGTTATATCACTTCTATTGGTATTTTACCTGATTTCTGTAGAAGAGGAATTGGCTCTAAACTGATAGACGAGATGATTCGAGTAGCCAAGGAATATAAGATAGAGGTAATTACATTAAGAGTATTGGATAGTAATACAAAAGCAGTTCATTTTTATGAAAAGTCCGGTTTCGAAGTTGAGATTATAGAAGAAAATTGGATCAAGATGATATATAAAGTTAAATAGAGGAATCCACAAAGGATTTACAAAAATAGGAAGTTACCATAGGAGAAACAAAATTAAATGAAAAAACAAATAGATTTATTAAGAACAGGATTCTGTGTATCTCAAAGATGTACGTTAAGGTGTAAGCTTTGTCTTGCTTTTATTCCTTATTATAAAGAGCCTAAGGATGTATCATATGAGGAAGCAGGTGTTATATTGAATCGCTATTTTGAGCTTGTTGACAGTGTGGGGGTGTTTACTGTGACCGGAGGAGAACCATTATTAAACCCTGATTTGTATGATATTATGAAGCTTCTATATACATATTCTGGGCAGATTACAAGATCAGTGGATTTTGTAACAAATGGAACTCTTGATATTCCAGAGGATATTCTGAAATTATTTGCTGAACATGCAAATCAAACTAGAGTTGTATTAAGTGATTATGGAGAATTGTCTACTAAAATACATGATATTGCACAGAAACTTGAGGAGAGGGAAATAACTTACCGAATCTCTAGCTTTCATGGTGATAACTTATATTTTGATGGATGGATAGACTTTAGAAATCATGAAAAAAAGATTTTTAATCTAGAGGATCGGGATAGTCATGGGGAAAAATGCATTCATAAGTCTGGAAAATATTATCTTATTAATGAAGGAGAGCTACATAATTGTTCACGTTCTTATTGGAGAATGAAACATGGAATTATCCCTAGGGTAGAAGGAGAGTTTATTTCACTTCTTGATGATATATCGATAGAGAGAAAGAAGGATAAGCTTAGACAAATGTTAAGTCAAAAAAGTGTAACCTCTTGCGGATATTGTATAGGGCTACGAAATGATGTTCCAAGGCATTATCCAGCAGAACAACTTAAATAAGGAGAAGACAATGGAAAATAAAAAGGTTGGTGTGATTATTCCCTGTTATAATCATGTAGATTTTGTAGAACAAGCTATTGATAGTGTATTAAACCAATCGTATCAGAGTTTTGATGTCTATATAGCAGATGATGCTTCATGTGATGGAACGAGAGAAAAACTAATACAATACGATGAGAAAGTTAGAGAAATTCATTTCTTTGATGAAAATCAAGGGGGACAGACTATGTTTCTTCTTAGTAGATTAGACAATGAATACACAGCTTTACTCAATTCAGATGATTTTTGGTATGAAAAAAAATTAGAGAAACAGATCCGTTATTTGGAGGAAAATCCAGATTGTGCCGCGTGTTTTACTTGGTGTGCTCAAGTTAATGAACATGGAGAAAGGGTAACAGGGATTGATGCATTTCAGCAAAATAACAGAAGCCCTGAAGAGTGGATGCGATTTTTTTATGAGAGAGGGAACTGTCTTGCCCATCCATCGATATTAATACGGACAGATATTTATAGGCAGCTGATTAATAACAATTATAAAGCGTTTCGACAGATACCAGATTTTCAGATGTGGGTAAAGTTAGTTCAAACAAAAAAGATACATATTATTGAGGAAGAACTAATGAGTTTTCGTTGGCATAATTCTGCAAGTGCTATTAATGTGAGTGCTGGGACAAAAGAAAACCTAGCTAGACACCAAAGTGAAGAGTGTTATATGTGGTATGAAACAATAGCAGAAATGGAACAAAGTTTCTTTATGACAGCCTTTCAAGATATGTTAATCAATAAACAACCACAAACCCCAGAAGAAATTCAATGTGAAAAGTTTTTTGTGCTAGTTAGAGCAAGAGAAGAGCTAAGTCGCCAAGCAGCAGTCTTTTATTTTTATGATATCTACAAAAATAAAAAAGTTCAGGAATGTTTTACGGAAAAATATAGCTTTAGTAAAAAAGATTTTTTTCAGTTAGAGACAGAGATAGGATGTGCAAAACTATTTTTAGCTGGGGAAGAAAGAAAGAGCATTATGCGTGAGATGGGTCAATGTATTATGGAAGCAAATCGTTAGGAGAACAGGTGGATAAGCAGAAATGGAGTACAATATGATAGAAAAACCTGTATATGTAACTCGTTCATCTTTGCCTACCTATGAGGATTATATTGAGATGATACGTCCAATATGGGATACTCATAAGTTAACGAATATGGGTGATTATCATAAAAGATTGGAGAGGGAGTTAAAAGACTTTTTAAGTGTTCCTAATATTTCACTTATGGTGAATGGACACATAGCATTAGAAATGATAATTCAGGCTATGGATTTTCCAGTGGGCAGTGAAATCATTACAACGCCTTATACTTTTGTATCTACAACCCATGCTATTATTAGAAATGGCATGATTCCTGTATTTTGTGATATAAAGCTTAGTGATTTTACTATAGATGAGGCTAAAATAGAGTCTCTAATAACGGATAAGACAGTTGCAATACTTCCCGTACATGTATATGGAAATGTATGCAACTATTTAGAGATTGATAATATCGCAAAGAGAAATAATCTAAAAGTTATCTATGATGCAGCTCATGCATTTGGTGAAACGATAGATGGAGTACCAGTAGAAAGTCTTGGAGATGCATCAGTGCTAAGTTTTCACGCCACCAAGGTTTTTAATACAATTGAAGGTGGAGCAATATGCTTTTGGAAAGATGATTTATATGAAAAACTATTTGATTTAAAGAATTTTGGAATACGCTCAGAAGAGGTTGTGGCTTCTGTTGGAGCAAATGGAAAAATGAATGAGTTCTGTGCAGCAATGGGGTTATGTAATTTAAAATATGTAAAGAAAGAGATCCAAAAAAGAGCTGAAAAGTCTTTTTATTATGATGAGCGATTAACAAGTAGAAGTGATATTAGATTACGAAAACAGAATTTGCGAATCAATTCTAATTATGGGTATTATCCGGTACTATTTTCTAGTGAAGAACATAGGAATAAAGTTTATGATAGATTAAGAGAACATAACATCTATGCTAGGAAATACTTTTATCCTATCACAGCAGATCAGCAGTGCTTTCAAGGGGTATACAAGAACCTAGATTTAAAGAATGCAAGATATGTATCCGAGAGGATATTAACTTTACCTCTATATTCTGATTTAGAAGAGACTGAGATAGAAAGAATATGCACACTGATAGTGAGCTAATATAAATGGACGAGTAGTTGCTCTAGTATAAATTACTCATTAAAAATAAAGTATGGGAAATGATAAGCGTTTTGGTGTAACTTTTCAAGTGGATCTACAAGATATGAACATGATACCAGATAATAGTTATAGTATGTGGATTTTCTCACATGTATTGGAACATGTACCAGATGACAGGAAAGCTTTGAGAGAACTACATAGAATATTAAAACCAAATGGAATAGAATTACTTTTAGTACCGTTAGACATAAATATGTTAGAAAAAGACGAGGAAATTGGTTGTTCAGAAGAAGAAAACTGGAGACGATTTGGTCAAGGGGATCATGTTAGAAAGTATGCGAAACAAGACGTTATGAAGCGAATTACTGAGAGTGGATTTTCATTAAAGTGCTTAGGTAAAGAATATTTTGGAGAACAGTTATTTAAAAAAAATGGTCTATCGGATACAGCTACACTTTATGTAGTTAGGAAGTAAAGGGCGAAAACAATGAACGAAAAGAAGATAGCATTTATTATCTGTGTTAACAATGAATTATATTATGAAGAGTGTTGTTGGTTTCTAAGTCAGTTGATATTACCAGCGGGATTTGAAATCGATATTATTGCTGTAAGAGAAGCAGATTCGATGACAGAAGCTTATAATGCAGCTATGGAAAGCACCGATGCAAAATATAAAGTGTATATGCATCAGGATGTTTTTATCTGTAATCAGAACTTTATTACTGATATGTTAAATGTATTTCAGGCAGAGGAACAGATTGGGATGCTTGGTCTAATTGGAGGGGTAAGACTTCCTAAAAACGGTGTTATATACAATGCTTGGAACTGCGGTAGAACGATTGCTTGCGATTGGTCATTGGCGGTAGATACCTGTTTTTATCAAAAAGAACCATATATACTTGTTGATGCCCTAGATGGAATGCTCTTAGCAACACAATATGATGTGAGATGGAGAGATGATATTTTAAAGCAGTGGGATTTTTATGACATCTCGCAATCTTTTGAGTTTATTAAAGCGGGCTATCAGATAGCAATTCCATATCAAGAAATTGCATGGGCTATTCATGACTGCGGTTATAGTAATCTAATCAATTATGATAAAAATAGAAAAATTATGTTTGAGGCTTATCCTGAGTTTTTTTCTGGAACATGGGAAGAGTATCCATTTAAGCATAGCTATGAGCTACAATCGCTAACCAAACAAGTCTATAAGGAAATTGAAATCTTAATTAATCAAGGCAGAATCAATGAGGCAGAAGGTCTCATAAATAGCTTTGAAGAGAATGGTATGGATAAAAATGTGCTATTGTTAAGGAACATTTTTACGATTTCAAAATTGGAGAGAGAATGTTTAAACGAATCCATGTTATTGCAAATGGATTTGTCAACATTAGATTTATTAGAACGATATACAAGGATTAAGTTTTATCTTCGAAGACTAGAGGTGGGAGAAAAAGCCGAGGTAAAAAATATTCTTATATGGATTAAGAAATATCAAATTTCTCCTATAGAAATTATGATTTCCATAATTACTAACCTAATTGATAGGAAAAAGGTTTTTGATTTGATTGTGAAGGCTTATCAATCTGAGAATAATTTTAGAAATGCAGAAATTATTATGTCTATGCAAAAAAAGATTGAAGAAGGTAAATTAAGTATTACAAAAAAGGATGAGGAATATATATCAAAAAGACAAAAAGAAGCAGAATACTGGTCAAATTACAAGGAGGATCCTGATAGAACTAGATGGTGGCAGTCACCTACTATAATTCAGCACTATAATAAAACGATATGTGGGAAAGAGATTGATGGATGGA
This sequence comes from Lachnoclostridium phytofermentans, assembly GCF_000733755.1. GTDB lineage: Bacteria > Bacillota > Clostridia > Lachnospirales > Lachnospiraceae > Lachnoclostridium > Lachnoclostridium phytofermentans_A. The sequence continues at coordinate 1,727,244 of NZ_JPOF01000003.1, forward strand.
ATTCAGGACCTATCCAGTTGCTAAAAGACAAGAACTTAATACCTGCTGGAGGATTTGAAAGAGCTATTTCTATTGGATGTGGCAGTGCACAAAAAGAGATTCATCTAATAAAAGAAGGTATCGTGAAACACTTTACTTGTGTAGATATAGCGCAAGGAATGATTGAGAAGGGCAAAGAAAATGCTAAAAATCAAAGTGTAGAACACCAGATGGATTTTATATGTGGTGATATTTATACGATGGCAGATAAAAAAGAGTACTATGATTTGGTTTTCTGGGATAATAGTCTTCATCATATGCAAAGTGCAGATAATGCAATCAGGATTTCTTGTGAACTGTTAAATCCGGAGGGTTTACTTTTCTGTAATGATTTTATAGGGAACAGTAGATTCCAATGGACAGACATGCAAATGGCAATTGTTAATGGCATTCGTCTATACCTTACGGAAGAATATTTTGAGAGTAGGAATGGTAATAAATATCCCAGATTTTTATCTACACCAACACTACAGCAGATGATGAATACAGATCCATCTGAGGCAGCAGATTCGGAAAATATTATACCAGCAGTAAAAAAATACTTTAAAAATCCAACAATTATTAATACGGGAGGATTAGTTTATCATTTGTGCTTGGAAGATATTTTGCAGAATATGCCAGAAAAGAGTGAGATATTAATTCATATGCTAACGTTAGATAATCAGACTATAGATTTTGGTTTGAGTCTGTATGCATTTATTTTTGCTAAAAAGCTTTAGAATTAAAAATTAATCTATAGTAAAGATGTTAGATGCTTCTTTAGGGTTATTAAAGTTCAGGAATTAAAGAGATATCACTGATTATTAAAGGGAAAAAGCAGCACCTTGTTTATGTTAATTTATTAGAATTAGGCAGATGCATAGTTGTTGCAGCTGCCTTTTTTTGTAGGGCTATCTTTAATAAACCACCGGCTAGGCCGGTGGATCACAATGGCTTCTAGCATTTTCATAATAAAACTCCTTTGTTATAATAAGTGTGGGTCTCAAACCGCACTAAATATAACAAAGGAGGTATCCAATTGGATAAGAATACATTATCACATACAACATGGGAATGTAAATATCATATTGTTTTTGCACCGAAATTTAGAAGGCAGATAATTTATGGAAGTATAAAGGCAGATGTTGCAAATATACTAAGTACATTGTGTAAAAGGAAAGGTGTAGAAATTATAGAGGCTGAATGCTGCAAAGATCACGTGCATATGCTAGTTAGAATACCACCGAATATAAGCGTTTCGGAATTCATGGGGTATTTGAAGGGAAAAAGTTCATTGATGATATTTGATAGACATTCAAATTTAAATACAAATATGGAAATAGAAAATTCTGGTGTAGAGGATACTTTGTAGATACAGTTGGAAAAAATGCAAAGAAAATAGAAGAATACATCAGAAGCCAGTTGATGGATGACCAAGCAGAAGATCAACTAAGTTTGAAAGAATTTATTGACCCGTTCACGGGTGAGCCAGTAATAAAAGGCAAATAATAAACCCTTGTAAGGGTTAGCCAGAGAAAGTGGTGCGGTTGGGGCCTTTACTTTCGAAGGACCTTTGAGGTCCATGCCGGCAATAGCCCCTTACAGGGGCAGAGCAAACCACCAGTTCACACTGGTGGTGCTGATTAAGGAATGGTTGTAGTAGAGGGGGAAATTATAAGTGGATTATTCAGAATTAAAAAATCAGTTTGATTACCATATTAAGAGACATGACCTAGAAAGTTGTATAAAGTTATATGAAAAGATTGGTGAGGTAGAAAAATCTGATAAAAGAATGACAGCTTTTTCTGTAATTCTAAAAATAGCTCAATTAGAAACTGCAGAAAATCGAACAGGACTTTTTTGGAGAGAAGATTGTAAAGATTTCGATAGCCTTGTGAACCTTTATTACAAGATCAAGTTTTGCCTTAGAAGGATAGAATTTGGAATAGACCAAGGAATAAGCAAAGAGTTTTTTGAACTTGAGATTTCAAGATTTATGCTTCTTATGATGATTTCACTATTTAGCTATGATCGAAAAAGAATGGCTTTATTATTAGAAAAGTGTTACGAAGAGAATAGTGATTTTGAGATGGCTAAGGCCTTACACGCTCTTGTCAATTAGAGCAACTAACTTATATAGGGAGGAAAGATGAAGGAAAATAAAATCGCATTTATTAGTTGCTCTAATCAGAGGGAAATCCGGGAAGAGATCATCAAATACATAGAGAAGCTGAAACTTCCTATTGGAATAGAGAGAGAGCTCATTATTATTGATGACGCATTGTCAATGACAGAGGGTTATAATCGGGCAATGAGCAGAAGTGATGCTAAATATAAAATATATATGCACCATGATGTATTTATCATTAATCCACTATTGATAGAGGAAAGTATACGAATCTTTTCGGAAAACCCTCATATTGGAATATTAGGGGTGATTGGTTGTGAAAAACTCCCAAGAAATGGAATCTGGTGGGAGAGTGATAGTTGCATAGGTAAAACATTAGAGGATAATCTAGAGTGTCTTAAGCTTCTGGAACTAGGAGAAGTGAAAGAACCATATTGTGAGGTGCAGGCTTTAGATGGACAGTTTCTAATGACACAGTATGACATTATGTGGCGTGAAGATATTTGTCGGGGTTGGCATTTTTATGATACCTCACAGTGTCTTGAGTTTGCTAGGGCAGGGTATATAGCTGCGGTAGTACGTCAGGAATCACCATGGCTAATTCATGAGTGTGGAATGGATATTAATAGAGGATATGAAGAAGAAAGAGATAGATTTTTAAACGAATACAGATTACAAATAGAAAATCGTGATTTTTCCGTTGAAGAAAGAATAGGATTACTAATCAATACAGGAGCATTACAAGAAGCTAAGAGTTTGCTAGAGGAGTATAAAGAGAAAGTCTTTTATAACGATAATATGGCTATTTTTGAAGCTAGTTTACTTTTTGCGGAACAAAAAGAGTATGAAGCTTATTGTTGTATTGGAAAAGGACTTTCTTATAATTGTAGAAATTATGAACTGTATTTTATGCTTGGTAATTATTATAGGGAAAAGAATAAAAATCAGGCCTTTCTATGTTATGAAAATTCTGAATTTTTTTGTAATAATGAAGACAAAGAATATGTAAGAAGTGTGAAAGAAGAACTATTACTATCTGGAGAGATAGAGGTTCGTCCAGTATCTGTGATCATTTTATCTTATAATGGTATGGAACTTACCTCTCTTTGTATTGATAGCCTCTGTCAGAGCATGCCAAAAGAGGCAGGAGAACTAGTAATCATTGATAATGCATCAACAGATGGAAGCGCTATTTGGCTTCAGAATCTTAAGAAATCAGAAGAGACAAAGAATAATTCTACCAGAAGAAATCCTGTTATTAAGGTGATTTGCAATGAGGAAAACAAAGGGTTTCCTAGTGGTTGTAATCAAGGTATTCTTGCTGCAGAACCCGAGAATGATATCTTTTTACTAAATAATGATACGATAGTTCCACCGAATGCTTTGTTTTGGCTTCGAATGGGATTATATGAAAATGAAAAGATAGGCGCTGCAGGTAGTGTCAGCAATCATGCCAATAATGACCAGATGGTCACGGCAAAAAAGGGAAGTCCAGAAGCATGGTATAAATATGGGGAAGAGCATAACATACCTATGAAATACCCTTATGAAAAAAAAGCTTGGCTTATGGGGTTTGCTGTGATGTTTAAGCGTAAAGCGCTAGAAAAGGTTGGTTATTTGGATGAGAGATTCACGCCAGGAAATTATGAGGATAATGATATTGGTTACCGTTTTTTAAAGGAAGGTTATACGCAGCTTTTATGCAAAAATAGCTTCATATATCATTTTGGTAGTGTGGGATTTCGTAAAAACAAAAGAGCTTTTGATGAATTATTAAGCAGTAATCGTAAGAAGTTAATTGAGAAGCATGGAATGGAAATTGACAGCTTTAGTTGGGTGCGTACAGATTTACTTAAATTAATAGAAGAAGAACCTTTCTCTAGACTTCGAATTTTAGATGTTGGATGTGGTTTAGGAGCAACAATTGCTAAAGCTGAGAGTTTATTTCCAAATAGTGAGGTAATTGGTATTGAAAAGGAACCAGAGGTTGTTAGGATTGGAAACAATCTAGCGAGAATAATAAAGGGAGATATCGAAACGATGGAGCTTCCTTTTGAAGAAAGTAGATTTGATTATATCCTGTTAGGTAATGTTTTGGAACATTTGAAGAATCCTCCGGAAGTATTGAAGCGGCTATATCGATATGTGAAAAAACCAGGTTCTATAATCATTAGTTTTTCGAAACATTATAGGAAAAATGGTGTTATGAGAACTGTAAAAAAAGAGGAGCTAGAGAAAATGCTTCCGAACAATAAGGAATTAAAGGTAATTTGGATAAAAGAGGAGGTAAATGAGGAAAAACCAGATTATATTATAAAGGTACAATTAATAAATAGTAAATAATATAACATTAGAGCTTGATTCATAAGGGATATAAAAATGAAGAGTGGAGGTTATCAATGATTACAATGTTTAATCGCAGAGAGTTATATACTACATTTTCAATGAAAGAGCAAGCCAATATAAGAGAAATACTTACAGGGAATAACATTGATTATGTCGTAAAGACGATAAATCGAAATAGCCCGTCTGCATTGTCAGACACAAGGGCTAGAACAGGAACATTTGGTCAGAATAAGGATTATGAGTACGAGTATATTATCTATGTTCCTAAAGCTATGTTAAATGAAGCAAAAGAGTTAATCGGAAAAATCTCGAAATAAACAATGATAGTACTAAACAATAAGAGGAATTAACAATGGAAGAGAGTAATATAAGTATGGAAAACAGTAGGGCAATACAACTTCGCCCTTACCAACCAGTCGATTGTAAGGAGATATCAGAACTCTTTTATCAAACAGTACACCATATCAATGTAAAGGATTACTCCCTGGAACAAAGAATGGTATGGGCGAATGGAAAGGTAAATCTAAAGGAATGGAATGACTCTTTTTTAAACCATTACACCTTAGTTGCTACCGATGGATCTTCGATTCTTGGATTTTCAGATATTGATGCTACAGGGTATCTTGATCGTCTTTATATTCATAAAGATTACCAGGGGTTAGGAATTGCTACTAGACTATGTGATGCGTTAGAAGCACAAGCCTTTACAAATGGAAGTAAGGAGATAACGACACATGCTTCTATTACCGCAAAGCCTTTCTTTCTTAAGCGAGGCTATCAAGTTGTAAAAGAGCAGCAGGTGATAAGAGGGGGAGTCTCTTTGACTAACTATGTTATGATATTAGAGAAAGAAAAATCAGAATATAACAAAGAATTTATAAATAACTAGATTTATTTTCTTAATATTTAGCCGAGAGAGAATTTGTTTCTATTTCGTGAATGATCCAAAATTGTAAATGTTTGCTCTGATTACCGGGAAGGAATCTTTCCATTCTCTATTGTAGAATGTTGAAACAGAGAATGGAAGAAGGTAAGTAAATATACCAAGCTTCTAGTTGAATCTATCTAGGAAAGAAGGAGTAGAAGATGAAATACAAAAAGGCAACTTTATCCATGTCTAAATCTGTCATTTTTTACGGGTGTAAAATATAAAGTATAGGTAACGGTTGGCACTTTTACTAAAAACATTTTTAAATTGATATAAACTTTGTGCACACTTAAGTGTTCCCTCATGCTATACTAATAATCGTAAACCCCAATACATTATATAGTTTTTGCTACACCCCATAAGTAACAAAAATACCTTCTCCGAAAAGGACAGCACCCGTGAAGCTGTCCTTTTTACTTTGTAAGAAATCGTCCATTAATGGCTTGTTTCCGAGATTTGTGCGGATGGTTTTTATTGTAATTGGGTTAATTATCAGTTAAAATAAGCTTACAATGTTGTGCAAGGGCTTATTGGAGTGATGGTAAAAATCATGTGGAATGACGGACAGGTTATGGAAGAAAAAATAGAAGAGATACAGTTAGAAGAAGCCCCTTTTTGCAAAGAGGCTGTTTTTAGTGATGGAACCATATTATATCGAAGTCCACAAGAGCCAAATCTTTTCGAACAGGTGAAGATTCGTATTCGAGTGAAGCATAACGACGTAAATGGAATATGGTTGATTAATAATAATCAAAAACTTCCTATGAAACTTTGGCTGGTGGAAGCGCTGTTTGATTATTATGAGGTAGCATTTGAGGTAAGGGAAGATCGAGAATCTTATTATTTTGAGTTGGTAAAAGGTGATAAGACGTATTTTTATGACGCTGCTGGTGTAACGGAAGAGATAGCACCAGAAAAAGAATTTACTATACTTGCTGGATATAAGACACCTGACTGGGCAAAGGGTGCTGTATTCTATCAGATATTCGTTGACCGTTTCTATAATGGAGATGTGTCAAATGACGTACTAGACAATGAGTATCATTACATAGGGGGAAGTACAGCACGGGTGTTAGACTGGAATAAGTACCCGGCTGTCAATGGCGTGAGAGAATTTTACGGTGGAGATCTGGCCGGTATAATAAAAAAATTAGATTATTTAGAGGATCTAGGGATTGATGCAATCTATATGAATCCTATTTTTGTCTCGCCTTCTAATCATAAATATGATATACAAGACTACGATTTCGTAGATCCACATTATGGAGTTATCAAACAGGATGAAGGTGAGGTGCTTAACATAGCAACTCAGAGCAACAAGGAGGCAACTAGATATATTAAAAGGGTAACAGACTTAGAAAATCTTGAAGCCTCGAATCAGTTATTTCAAAGCTTAGTAGAAGAGGCACACAAGCGTGGAATAAAGATAATTCTTGACGGAGTTTTTAATCATTGTGGTTCTTTTAATAAGTGGCTGGATCGAGAATTAATTTATGAAGATGCGAAAGGTTTTGAAAAAGGAGCATTTGTTTCAAATGAAAGTCCTTATCATACCTTCTTTCAGTTTCGAAAAGATTCCTGGCCTTATAATACTTCCTATGACGGTTGGTGGGGGTATGATACTCTTCCGAAGTTAAACTATGAAAAATCTGAAAAGTTACGAGAGTATATTATGGAGATCGCTAGAAAATGGGTGTCACCGCCATTTTCTGTGGATGGCTGGAGACTTGATGTAGCGGCTGATTTAGGCTATACCGTAGAATATAATCATTGTTTCTGGAAGGAGTTTCGAAAGGCGGTGAAAGAAGCCAATCCAGAAGCGCTTATCTTAGCAGAGCACTATGGAGATCCATCGGAATGGCTAAAGGGTGATGAATGGGATTCTGTCATGAACTACGATGCCTTTATGGAGCCTGTGACTTGGTTTTTTACAGGTATGGAAAAGCATAGTGATCAATATCGTGAGGATATGTTATCCAATCACAGCAATTTTATCAATGCTATGAATCATTATATGGGAAAATTCCAAACGCAATCACTACAAGTAGCTATGAATGAGCTTTCCAATCATGATCATTCGAGGTTCCTAACAAGAACGAATCGAAAGGTTGGTAGAACGAATAGTGTAGGGGCTCATTTGGCGGAAGCTGGAATTCAAATGTCAGTGATGAGAGAAGCAGTTGTGCTTCAGATGACGTGGCCAGGAGCTCCGACCATCTATTATGGCGACGAAGCTGGATTATGTGGGTGGACTGACCCGGACAATCGAAGAACCTATCCTTGGGGAAATGAGAATAAGGAGTTAATTCGTCTTCATAAGGAACTAATACGATTACGGAAATCATATCAAGCATTGAAAGTTGGTTCTTTGAAGTTCTTAACTTCCTTTCATGGAGTGGTAAGTTATGGTCGATTTGATTTAGAAGATCAGTTTTTAATTCTATTGAATAACAATGATTACGAAGTGACAGTTTCTGTACCAGTTTGGGAAATTGGTGTTCCATATAATTACCCAATGGTCCGTATGTTTGCAACGGATGATTCTGGATTTGCTGTGGATGCCAAGGTGTATTATCCTGACCAAGGAGATTTAAGGTTAAAATTAAAAGCTCACTCTAGTTTAATAGCAAAAAATTATCCAAAGAGACTGATGTATCTAAAGCAAGAAGTATAGTATAGAGAAAGTTCATCATTTTCTTTACGTAACCCGAATGTATGATATTTCCTACTTTTGCCACTTATAAAATAATTAATTTTTTTTCAATAAAGGCTTGTACAATTAAAACAATTGTGCTATAATCAATCCTTGTCAGTACTATGGATGGGTTCCCGAGTGGCCAAAGGGGGCAGACTGTAAATCTGTTAGCAACGCTTTCGAAGGTTCGAATCCTTCTCCATCCACTTAGCCGGCGTGGCGGAACTGGCAGACGCACAGGACTTAAAATCCTGCGGGACTAATCTCCCGTACCGGTTCGATTCCGGTCGCCGGCATCTACTAACTGACAGTAGAGCTTAATTATTAGATTTTGAAGTAATAACATATCAGTTACAACTATGAGATATATGTATCTCGAACATAATTCACATGCGGGTGTAGTTCAATGGTAGAACACTAGCCTTCCAAGCTAGATACGTGGGTTCGATTCCCATCACCCGCTTTTTTTGTACGCAAAAATACCAGAAAGGAGCCAACTATGAAAATCTTATTAACTGCAATCAATGCAAAATACATCCACTCGAATCCTGCAATATACTACTTAAAGAGTTATGCAAATGAGTATAGAGATTACATCGAGTTAGCAGAATATACAATCAATCAATACACAGACGATATTCTGCAAAGTATCTACCGAAAGAAACCAACGATGTTAGCATTTTCCTGTTATATCTGGAACATTAGTATGGTAGAAGAAATCATTCGTGAATACCGTAAGCTAGATGAAAGTGTTAAGATATGGCTTGGTGGACCTGAAGTAAGCTATGACCCAGAGGAATGTCTAAAGCGACTTCCTGAAATAGATGGTGTTATGATTGGTGAAGGGGAGGCTACCTTTACGGAATTAGCTGAGTATTATTTTCAACTTGAGAATAGTTTTCTACATTCAAGGAATGTAGAAACAGCAGATATAGACATCAAATGTGACGAAGATACTCCTAAGGTTCTTTCTAGCAACAACGAGAAAGATGCAAGAAAGCTACTATCAGAGATTGCAGGTATTGCATACCGTACGGAGAATGGAGAGGTTATTGTAACAAAGGCTCGTAAACCGATGGATTTCACAAGACTTCCCTTCCTATATCAAGAGGCGATGGAGTTATCTGAGTTTTCTAACCGTATCATTTATTATGAGACCAGCAGAGGCTGTCCATTTTCTTGTAGTTATTGCCTTAGCTCAATCGATAAGAGAGTACGCTTTCGAGATATTGATTTGGTATGTCAGGAGCTTCGTTTATTCTTAGATAAGAAAGTAGCGCAGGTTAAATTTATTGACCGTACTTTTAATTGTAAAAAATCTCATGCAATGGCAATCTGGCAATTTATAAAAGAGCATGATAATGGGATTACGAATTTTCACTTTGAGATAGCAGCAGATATCTTAGATGAAGAACAACTATCATTATTAGAAACTCTTCGTCCGGGATTAATACAATTAGAAATAGGTGTGCAATCAACAAACAATAAGACAATTGATGCAATCAATCGTCGGATGGACTTAAACAAGGTAAGTGAGAATGTAGCCAGAATTAAAAATGCGGAGAACATCCATCAACACTTAGATTTAATTGCAGGACTACCGTATGAAGATTATAATAGCTTTGGGAACTCATTTAATGAAGTATATGCGATGAAGCCTGATCAGTTGCAACTTGGTTTCTTAAAGGTATTAAAGGGTTCCTACATGGAGGAAGTATGCAAGGAATATGGTATCGTATATAAAGCGAAACCACCTTATGAGGTGTTATATACGAAGTGGCTTTCTTATGTTGATGTCATTCGTTTAAAAGGGGTAGAAGAAATGACCGAAGTATATTACAACAGCGGGCAATTTAAAAATACCCTTGCATTTTTAGAACATTTTATTTCATCACCTTTTGCTTTTTTCGAAGACCTTGCGAGGTACTACGATAACTCTGGACTATTTGGATTAAATCATAACCGAATTCGCAGATATGAGATTTTGCTTGATTTTATAGAAGAGTGTTTTGATACCAAGATTGTCTCAGTAGCAAAGCAGATTATGATATTTGACTTATATCACAGAGAGCGTTTAAAGACGAGACCGTCTTTTGCACCATATCCGGAGGAGTACAAAAAGGTATTCAAAGCTTATATGACTTCACAAGGAACGAGTAAAAAAGGCGAACAGATACACTTAGAGCACTTTGATTATGATATAGTAGAAGCAGTTTTTAGTGGAGATATCGTAAAAAAAGACCTTTTTATAAAATTTGATTATCAAAAGAAATCAATGCTTCATGGAGAAGCAGAGTTTACCATCCTTACGGAAAAGGAAATTGACACTGTGAACATGTAGAGTAAACTAGCCGGGGTATTTGGCTGAAAGGAGTATACGAATGGCACGTGAGAACGAAATCACAAAAAAAAGACTTAGTAAAGCTGAAAAAGAGAGAATTTCTGCGATACTTGCTTTGTTAGATGAGCATTATTCTACGGAATACAAATGTTATTTAAATCACGAAACACCATGGCAGCTGTTAATTGCTACAATGCTTAGTGCGCAGTGTACGGATGAGCGTGTCAATATCGTAACAAAGGACTTATTTGTAAAATATAAGAGCGTCGAAGATTTTGCTAATGCTGATCTTAGAGAACTAGAGAAGGATATTCATTCCACTGGATTTTACCGTAATAAGGCAAAGAATATTATTTCCTGTTGTGAGACTCTACTTAGAGAATACCATGGAGAAGTACCAAATGACATCGATGCGTTAACAAATTTAGCAGGTGTTGGAAGAAAAACAGCAAATGTAATTCGGGGGAATATCTTTCATGAACCAAGCATTGTAGTGGATACACATGTAAAACGTATCTCAAAAAAACTTGGATTTACCAAGGAAGAAGATCCTGAAAAGATAGAATATGACTTGATGAAAATCTTGCCAAAAGAGCATTGGATTCTTTATAACATACAAATTATTACGCATGGAAGAGGGCTTTGTACCGCTAGAAACCCGCAGTGTGACCGATGCTTTTTGTCTCATTTGTGTAAAGAGAATTTAAAGAATAATAAAGTAGTGAAAAAGAACTAAGTGTGCTGCTATGATTTCAATGTAAAAACTACCTCATTAAGGTGCGATAAAGTGTCATCGCCCATAAGATTTCTAATAGCTAAAGGGAAGAGGGGAAGGTTCGGATGAATTTCTTAGCCATAGATATAGAAACAACCGGACTTAGTCCGGAAAAAGATCGTATTATAGAAGTCGCTGCTATCCGCTATGTAGATGATAAGCCAAGGGAGCAGTTTGAGCAGTTGATCAATCCAGGATGTCCATTGCCAGAAAGAATCACGGGATTAACTGGTATCACGGACGCGATGCTTAAGAACGCAAGGACAGAGAGGGAAGTAATCGAAGAATTTCTTTCTTTCGCGGGAGAGGATGTTCTCCTGGGACATAATGTATCTTTTGACTATAGTTTTATTAAAACAGCTGCAGAAAGATTGAAGATCGGTTTTGAACGACAGGGAATTGATACCCTATATTTATCCAGAACATTAAAATCAGATCTAGAAAGAAAGAATCTGGAAGCGATGTGTGAGCATTATCAAATCGTAAGAGAATGCAGCCACAGAGCATTAGAAGATGCAATTGCGGCTGCAACCTTATATCAGAAACTATATGAAGAATTTAAAGATAATTTTAAATCAACATTTCTGCCGGTTTCGTTAAAATACAAGGGAAAGAAACAGGAGCCCATGACAGAGAAACAAAAAAAGTACTTGCTTGATTTGGTTAACTATCATAAAATAGAGGTGCCGTCAGGGCTTTTAGATTTCAGCAAAAGTATGGCATCAAGATTTATCGATAAAACTATTTTACAATATGGAAGGATGAAAAATTAAGCCTCTTCTTTTCCGTACATCTCATAAAGTTGATCTAAGATAGAATCTTTTAAGATTGTTTGTAAGCTTTTTGCACGGGCAATGAGGGATGAGATTTCTTCCTTTTTATCTAACTCCAGATAAAGTCTTGCAAGTAAAATGTAAGAACTACTAATGTCACTCCCAATAGAGAGTGCAAATTCTAACACCACCAATGCCTGTTGTTTTTCGTTTTTATCATATAACAGGGTTGCCCATTTGTTTAAGAGGCGGATGAGGGTGGTAAAGTTTTGATCATAGGAACTTAAGAGATTAAGATTTGCAGTTCCGTATTCAAGTTTTAAGTCGGTATTGGTAATATGAGACAGATTGACAATTTTTTGTTCGCGTAGCTCATGCAACTGTTTTTGTATATGAGCTAGTTCGGGATCGCTGGTTTCCTTTATTGGTAGGGAGTCATAAGGAATCGTGATATAAGGTAAATTAGATAAATCCTTTTTTCGAACTAAGTTGGACTGATTTTCTTTGTCCCAGAAAGACTTGGATTCTCTTTTATGTTCTCTTTCAGATTTTGTTTTATGATAAGCAATCCAAGCTCCAAGTATAAGAATGATACCGAGTATAATAGGCATAGTGTTATTCCTTTCTTATGTTTAATTTATTTGGAAAAGAGGTGTAGGTATGTTTCGTAATAAAAAGTCGCAGCGAATCATGGCGGTTGTAATTGTAGTAGTACTCGTTTTAGCAATGGTGGTACCAACAATCTTAAGCATCTTCTCATAGAAGGTGCGTATTTTCGTATTGTCAAACCGATTTACTTAAATATGTAATACAGTTACGCATTTTAAAACCGATTTATAATAGTATATACTTAAGAAAAATATACATAAATATATTCCAAATGTCAAACAATAGAACATAAGAGTTATTGATGGAGGCAGCCATGAAAATGAAACAAAATGTCCTTATGTTCGTATTACTATGTTTGACGGTAATTATTTGTGTAGGTTGTAATAATGAAGCCCCACCAAAGGAACAAGATCATACTTTGGATGGGGCTTTACTTAATGAAGCGTCTACCATTACGCCAAATACAGAAACGGTTACACCGACCACCAGTTTTGATTCGGAGGAAGGCAAAGAAACAATTACGGAAAATACAACTCCAATAAAGCCAGGAGATGTAGAAATCGATGCAGATGCGATTTTGGGGCAGTATACGACCTACTTTTACAATTCAGCAAAGGCGAGAAAAAATAATATCGTAAATGCTGCTAAAAAACTAAATCTAAAAGTTGTAAACCCTGGTGAGGTATTTTCAACTGTTGGGGCTATTTCCCCGATTACAAAGGAAAATGGATATGAGGATGCAGGTACTTATCAAGATGGAAGAGTTGTCAATGCAATTGGTGGAGGAGTTTGCCAGGTGTCTTCCACGCTATATAATGCCGTGCTTGGAGCCGAATTAAGAATTACAGAACGGCATCCTCACTCGATGACGGTAAGCTATGTAGAACTTGGCAGAGATGCAGCCATTGCTGGGGATTATATGGACTTTTGCTTTCAGAATACCTTGGAAACACCGATTGTAATTGAAGCAATCGTTGACCCCTCCGGCAGACTAACCGTGCGTATCCGTGGGATGGAAACGAGAGATAAAAATAATCGAAAGGTTTCCTATGAGTCTATTATTCTTGAGACAATTGAGCCAGGGCCTGCAGTTGTTACTTATGATAAAAATCAACCCAAAAACTATGTGAAAGTGACTCAGTCTGCCCATAATGGTTATAAAGTTGAATTATATCGCTTAATCCACTATCAAGGAGAGCTTATCGATCGCATTTTATTAAGTACAAGCACATATGAAGCGTCTCCTCAATATCTAATCATAGGGATAAAATAGTTTGCATCAGAAATTTTCCAAGTATTTATTGAAAGTAATTCTTGGATGTTGTATAATAGCGCTTAATCCTACTGTCTTTCATAAGCAGCTAGCAAATTGCTTATTGGAAAGTACGTGATTAGAATGGAGAAAGATATGAAAACGGGAAAGATAAGTGAAGTAATTTTAAAACGTTCTGTTTTAAAATTATTAAAAAATAGTGGAACAAAGCAAAAAAATACACCCGTGATTAGTCTGGATGCAGGAAGACTTAAGTTTGATGATAATACTGATTTGCTTTTTGCAACAGCTTCTATGCAAGGAAATCAGCCTGGACTTATAGAATCAGTTTTCCACCGTGCAGTGAATAATATCTATGCAAAAGGTGGAGAGCCGATTGCATTATCTGTAGCTTTAACACTGCGAAGTTATGCAGATGAACAGGAGCTAAAAGGATATAGTAAAGAATTGAATCGATTGAGTACATTGTATTCGATTCCAGTGTTATCTGGAGAAACAATGGTTGGTGCAGCAGTAACACAAAATACTGTAACGATTCATGCAACAGGAAAAGTTAGTAAACAAACAGATACGATGGATAGGCAGGAATCCACAGAAGATTCCATAAAAGAATATCAAATCGTAATGTCTAAATATATTGGATTATCCGCAACCAAGCTTTTAATCGAATCCCAGGAAGAAAAGTTAAAAGAACGCCTGACGGAGAGTTTTTTAGCGGGTGGTAAAAAATTTGGTGAACTCTTATCAATTCAAAAGGAAATGGAAATATCGAAGGATTTTGATATCATTTGTGCCCATGATGTGTCGGAAGGAGGTATCTTTGCAGCACTCTGGGAAGTAGGAGATTCGTTGCAGTGCGGATTGGACATTTCCTTAGATTCTATCTTACTACGGCAGGAAACAATAGAAGTATGTGAAGCTCTTGATCTAAACCCTTATTTGCTATATTCTGGTGGATGTGCTTTGTTTGTAACAAAACAAGGAGAGGCACTGATAGAGGCATTAGCAGAGAAGGGAATTGAAGCTTCTGTGATAGGGAAAACCACGAATACTACAGACCGAATTGTAAGAAAAGAAGATGAAATACGTTATCTTGAACCTTTTAAGGGAGATGAGATATATAAGGGTCTATATGATTAGATCTAGTAGCGAGGGGGAGAATAAACTTCCCTTTGACTTTTAGTAAAGGAGAGGATTAACATGAGAGAGAAGATTTTGAAAGCGATTGACAAGAACAGTAAATTAACTGCCAAAGAACTAGCGGTGATGCTAGGCGCCGAGGAGGCAGCAGTCGCGGCCACGATCAAGGACTTGGAAGCAGAATCCATCATTTGTGGGTATCCTACTCTGATTAACTGGGATAAAACCGAAAGTGAGAAGGTTACTGCTTTGATCGAAGTAAAAGTTACTCCACAAAGAGGGCAAGGCTTTGACCGTATCGCGGAACGTATCTATAAATTTGATGAGGTAAAGTCAGTGTATTTAATGTCTGGCGGTTTCGATCTTACTGTCATTATTGATGGTAAGAGTATGCGTGAGGTAGCGAACTTTGTATCTAGTAAGCTCGCCCCTATGGAGGCGGTTCTTAGTACAGCTACACACTTTGTATTAAAGAAATATAAAGAGCATGGTATGCCACTAGTGCATGAAATAGAAGATGAAAGGATGCTGATTACACCTTGAGAAATCCATTAAATAATAAAGTCGTAAATATACAACCATCCGGAATACGTAAATTTTTTGACATTGTTAGTGAAATGAAAGATGCTATCTCACTTGGTGTGGGAGAGCCAGATTTTGATACCCCTTGGCACATTCGGGAGGAGGGTATTTATTCGTTAGAGAAGGGTAAGACTTTTTATACCTCAAATTCCGGACTTATTGAACTTAGAAAAGAGATTTGCAATTACTTATATCGCAGATGTAATTTAACCTATGATTACCGTCATGATGTATTAGTTACAGTTGGTGGTAGCGAGGCTATTGATGTTGCTCTACGTGCTATGCTAGATGAAGGAGATGAAGTATTAATTCCACAGCCTTGTTATGTATCCTACTTACCATGTGTACTATTAGCAGATGGGAAACCAGTAATTATTGAGTTAAAGCACGAGAATCAATTCAAATTGACAAAACAAGAATTGTTAGATTCTATCACAGACAAAACCAAGGTTCTTGTATTACCGTTCCCAAATAATCCGACGGGTGCTATTATGACCGAAGAGGAATTAAAGGAAATTGCAGAGGTAGTTATCGAAAAAGATTTGTTTGTTCTATCGGATGAAATCTATTGCGAGCTTACGTATGGTACGAAGCACGTATCCATAGCTAGTTTACCTGGTATGAAAGAAAGAACAATTGTAATCAATGGTTTCTCTAAATCTTATGCAATGACTGGATGGAGATTAGGTTATGCAGCTGGTCCAAGTAACATTATCGAACAGATGACAAAGATCCATCAGTTTGCTATCATGTGTGCACCTACCACAAGTCAGTATGCTGCAGTAGAGGCACTTCGTGCGGGTGATCCGGATGTTCAGATGATGCGCGAGGATTATGATAAACGAAGAAGATATGTAGTAAATGCTTTACGCGAGATGGGGTTAGAATGTTTTGAACCATTTGGTGCATTCTATGTATTTCCTTGTATTAAGAATCTTGGAATGACTAGTGATGAGTTTGCAAATGCTTTACTTCAGGAGGAAAAGGTAGCTGTTGTACCTGGTACAGCTTTCGGAGAGTGCGGAGAAGGTTTCCTTCGTATTTCCTATGCTTATTCCATAGAGAATTTAAAAGAAGCATTAGGAAGAATGGATAGATTTGTAAAAAAACACAGTTAATGTGAAAATAAGTTGATAATATATTCCAAAATGTGATAGAATAGAAGGAAGAACGGAACATTCTAGAGAATAAGCTCACATAACTTACCACGTCTTCCTTCGGATTTAGTGTTAAGTCTATGTGATTTGCTTATTTTTTGACTGTTACCAAAAGGATAGCATCAAGCGTATTTCTACTGTATGGATAAAACGTGTTGATACATAGGAGGGAAAATGGCGGTAATAAGCGCAGACTATATAAATCCTTTTTTAATAGCGGCAACTAAAGTACTGAAAGACATGGTAATGATTGATGCCAAAGTAGGTAAGCCATACACAAAAGAAGCAGTAATTGCAGATAAGGCATTACTTATCATGCTTGGAGTAACTGGGGAGATGAGTGGTCAGGTTATCTTAAGTTTTGAAGATAGAGTAGCACTCGATATTGCATCAAAGATGTGTATGATGAGCTTAACCGAACTTGATGATTTGTCTAAGAGTGCAATTTGTGAGCTATGCAACATGATTTTAGGTAATACAGCAACTGTATTTTCTACAAAGGGTATTGAAGTAGATATTACACCTCCTACAATGTGTACAGGAACTGTGAAGTTTACAAACAATTTTGCTGCAAATATCTGTATTCCACTCATTTATGAGAATGGTAATACAATTGAAATTAACGTTGCGATCAAAGGTAACTAAGGAAAACTTTGAAAGTATAAGTTTTTTATAATTTTGTACTAATGTATATTAGATACAAAATAAGAAGGTGTGAAACGCAAAGAAAAGGATATAACAACTCGGGTGCTACCTTAATGGAAGCACCCGTAAATGTTTTTTGAAAGGATAACACTATGAATATTGTATTATTTGAGCCAGAAATTCCTGCGAATACAGGAAATATAGGTAGAACTTGTGTTGCGACTGGAACAAAGCTCCACTTAATAGAGCCACTTGGATTTCGCTTAGATGAAAAAGAAATTAAGCGTGCGGGTCTTGATTACTGGAAGGATTTAGATGTTACTGTATATGAAAACTATGAAGATTTTATAAAAAGAAATCCAAATGCAAAAATTTATATGGCAACTACAAAAGCAAGACACGTCTATACAGAAGTTTCTTACGAACCAGACTGCTTTATTATGTTTGGTAAGGAAAGTGCAGGAATACCAGAAGAAATCTTACTAGAGAATAAAGATACCTCCATCCGCATCCCAATGATTGGAGAAATCCGTTCTTTAAATCTTTCTAATTCTGTTGCAATTGTATTATATGAGGCATTAAGACAGCAAAACTTTGACCATATGCGTCTACTCGGTAACTTACATCATCATTCTTGGGAGGAAGCAAAGTAAGTTACGGAAATAGGTAATGTTTTGTTTGAGGAGAGAATTAGTTCTACAAAAGAATGCTGATAATGGTGAATGGCAAATGGCTCAGTAAGTAGGATATGCAAGAGGGAATATAAAAAAGTAGTCCTTTAGAATACTGAAATTTTTATTAGAAAATAGGATACGATAAGGGAAGGAATATAAAGCTATAAAGTACTAGCTTTATATTCCTTCCTTTATCGTATCCTTTGTTTTATTATAGAAAGGGAAAGTACGTGCTTTTTTATTATTAGGAATGACCAAATTGTAAGAAGGAAGAGCTTTAAATTATCAGATACTTAAATAATCAAATAGCAATAGAGTTGTTTTACTTTTTCCAAAAACTATAGTAAAATAAGAGTACCTATTTCGTTGTGTACTTCAAATGAATTTGAAGCATTGATCAGTGGCAATGAGGGGGATTAACAATTTGTACCAACTTATCACTGGTGCAAACCTTTGGGAGCTAGGTTGAAAAGCAAAAGGAAGTTTTTCAACATATAATTTGTTTGTGCTAAAGCACACAGATGGGAGTTATTATGAACGAAAAAGCGTTACGTACATTAGAATATCATAAAATAATAGAAAAACTAAGCGCTCTTGCAGGTTCGTCTCTTGGGCGTGAAAAGTGTCATCAGCTATTGCCTCTTACGAAGCTAGAAGATATTGTTCAGATGCAACAAGAGACAACAGATGCATTAACAAGACTGTATGCAAAAGGTACACTCTCTTTCTCTGGAATACCAGATATCAGAGATACTTTGATAAGGTTAGAGATTGGTGCATCTTTGGGAGCAGGTGAGTTATTAAAAATCAGCTCTATTTTAACAGCAACTCTAAGAGCTAAAAATTACGGATATAATCAAAAAAACAACGAGGAAGCGGAGGAAGTAGCTCAGGATACCTTATCTGAGCGTTTCCGATTATTAGAACCGTTATCTCCAATCAATAATGAAATCAGACGTTGTATTATCTCGGAAGAAGAAATTGCAGATGATGCAAGCCCAGGATTAAAGAGTGTAAGAAGGCAGATAAAATTAACGAACGATAAGATTCATGAACAGCTTGGAAGTATCTTAAATTCTGCCTCTACTAAGGGAATGCTTCAGGATGCTATTATTACGATGAGAAACGGTAGATATTGCCTTCCAATTAAGCAGGAATATAAGAATACTTTTCAAGGGATGATGCATGACCAGTCTTCTACTGGTTCCACTGCTTTTATTGAACCGATGGCGATTGTTAAGTTAAACAATGAACTTGCAGAGCTTGCAATAAGAGAGCAGGAAGAGATTGAGAAGATACTTGCCGAACTAAGTAATCTGGTGGCCACAGAGAAATATAATCTGAAGTATAATCAAACTACGCTTGCAGAACTTGATTTTATCTTTGCGCGTGCACAGCTGTCAAAGAATATGAAAGCAAGTCAGCCACATTTTAATACTCGGCACTATATTAATATTAAAAAGGGACGACACCCACTGATTGATCCAAAGAAGGTTGTTCCGATTGATATCTACCTTGGTGATAAATTTGATTTATTAGTGATCACAGGACCAAATACTGGTGGTAAAACCGTATCGTTAAAAACAGTCGGCTTGTTTACGTTAATGGGTCAGGCAGGGTTACACATTCCAGCATTTGACGGATCTGAATTATCAATTTTTGAGGAAGTATATGCAGACATTGGCGATGAGCAGAGCATTGAGCAAAGCTTAAGTACCTTCTCTTCTCATATGACCAATACCGTGTCTATTTTAGAACGTGCGAATGAGAATTCCTTGGTACTATTTGATGAGCTTGGTGCTGGTACAGATCCAACAGAGGGGGCAGCTCTTGCGATGGCAATTCTTAGTTACCTGCATCAAAGAAAGATTCGTACTATGGCAACCACTCATTACAGCGAATTAAAAATATTTGCTCTCTCAACGGAGGGAGTTTCCAATGCATGTTGTGAGTTTAGTATAGAAACCTTGCAGCCTACGTATCGTTTATTGATTGGTATACCAGGTAAAAGTAATGCATTTGCGATATCCTCTAAACTTGGATTATCTGATTATATTATTGAAAAAGCAAGAGAATTCATCGGCACAAAAGATGAAAGCTTTGAAGATGTGATTAGCAATTTAGAGGCTAGTCGTATTGCGATGGAGAAGGATAAAGCAGAGGCAGAGCGTTATAAAAAAGAAGTGGAAGATCTAAAACGAAAACTAACGGAGAAGAATTCAAAGATTGATGCTGCAAAAGATCGAATCCTAAGAGAAGCCAATGAAAAGGCTAGAACGATTCTACAAGAAGCAAAAGATTATGCAGATGAGACGATTCGTAAGTATAATAAATGGAGCGCTGGTGGAGCCAATAACAAAGAAATGGAAAATGAACGAGCAGCTTTACGTGAAAAGCTTGGAGATACGAATTCTAGTCTAGCATCTAAGACAAAGAAGAATCGCAAACAACATAAGCCTTCCGACTTTAAGGTTGGTGATTCCGTCCATGTTATTAGCTTAAACTTAAAGGGCTCTGTAAGTACTCTTCCGAATGCAAAGGGAGACTTATATGTGCAAATGGGTATATTGCGCTCTCTTGTAAATATTTCGGACTTAGAGTTAATCGAGGAAGAGACTATAGTTGTTAAAGAGTCGACCAAGACCCAAAGCGGCAAGATTCGTATGAGTAAATCGATGTCCATTAGCCCGGAGATAAATATTATTGGAAAACGTGTGGATGAAGCGCTTCCAATCGTTGATAAATATCTGGATGATGCATATCTTGCGCACCTGCCACAGATAACCATTATTCATGGTAGAGGAACAGGTGCTTTAAAAGAAGCAGTTCATGCACATTTAAAGAGAACTAATTACGTGAAAAGCTACCGAGTTGGTGGCTTTGGTGAAGGTGACCATGGGGTTACCATTGTAGAGTTTAAATAGTCTGGGAGGAGGTAAGTATGGCAACAAAGCAAAAAATCTTAATTGTAGATGACGATGCTAATATCGCAGAGTTAATCTCATTGTATTTGATAAAGGAATGCTTTGATACCAAAATCGTCTATGACGGGGAAGAGGCGATTACGCAGTATCGGGAATATCAGCCTAATTTAATACTCTTGGATCTGATGTTACCGGGTATTGATGGATATGAAGTTTGCAGGGAAGTTAGAAAAACCAGCGCAGTGCCTATTATTATGCTCTCGGCAAAGGGTGAGATCTTTGATAAGGTCTTAGGACTTGAACTTGGTGCAGATGATTACATGATTAAGCCTTTTGATACCAAGGAGTTAGTAGCCAGAGTAAAAGCTGTGCTTCGTCGTGCGGTACCAGCGCAGTCAGCAACAGAGCAGGTTACTGCGCTGGAACAGGGGGATTTTGTTTCTTATCCTGATCTTGTAATAAATCAATCGAATTATTCGGTAACATACTTTGGAGATTCCATAGAGATGCCACCAAAAGAATTAGAGTTGTTTTATTTTCTTGCTTCTCACCCTAATCAAGTTTTCACAAGAGAACAGTTACTAGATCACATCTGGGGATATGAATACATTGGAGATACAAGAACAGTGGATGTTCACATCAAGCGTTTACGCGAGAAGATCAAGGATCATATTTCATGGAGACTCTCCACTGTATGGGGAATTGGATATAAATTTGAAGTGAAAAAAAACTAGACATTAACGTTGGTGAAGGGCGTTAAAGCGCCAGAATAGAGGATGCTATGAAGAGAACAGCATTTGTAAAACTAATTCTATGCTATTGCTTTTCTGCAATTTCAATGTTTTTGCTTCTCAATACCGTTGGGGTTAAATTTATGGAGCAGAAGCTGATTGATCGAAAAAAGGATGAGTTATATGATGAGGCAACAATCATTGCGTCTGATTATGCTACAGCGTACTATTCCTTAAAGTTATCTCATTCTGAGATGGTGGAACAGCTGCGGGCAATTGATAATTTTCTTGGTACTCGTATTTGGATTGTCAGCAAAGACGGTCTTGTAGTAGCAGATACACGAAGTAATGCAAAAGGGATGAATATTACAAATCTGGATGCTAATTTTTTGGAACAGACATTTTCTGAGAACGTATATTTTAAGGGGATATTTGCAGAACCTATGCTTAGTGTAGTTGTTCGTATTCCTTACAACTATTCTATTAAAGGGTATGTTTGTATCCATATCCCGATGGATAGTATCCGTAGTGAAAGTATTTATTATATCGACTTTGTTAATATCTGTTATCTAGTATTTTTAATAATACTATTAATAATTTTTTTCATTATTTACTATATTACAGTATTCCCGGTACGTCGTATTACAAAGGTCTGTAGTGAATATGCAAAAGGAAACTTTGATGAATCAATGGAGATACGGACGAATGACGAGTACAGGGATTTAGCAAATAGCGTCAAATACATGGCAGACGAGCTTAAGAATTTGGATGATTATCAGAAGAAGTTTGTAGCTAATATTTCTCATGATTTTCGTTCTCCTCTTACTTCAATCAGAGGGTATGCGGAAGCAATGAGAGATGGAACAATACCATACGAAATGCAAAATAAATATCTTGATATTATTTTATTTGAAACGGAACGTTTAACAAAGCTTACAACGAACCTATTAGCGTTAAATAGCTTTGATAATAAAGGGACTTTACTCGATATTTCTTCCTTTGATATCAATTCTGTCATACGTAAAACAGCGGCTACCTTTGAAGGACAATGTACAAAGAAGCGTATTATACTTAATCTTCTATTTTCTGCAAAGGAAACTTTTGTCGATGCGGATATCGATAAGATTCAACAGGTCCTTTATAACTTGATTGATAATGCGATTAAGTTTAGTAATGTAGATTCTACAATTAAGTTGACGACGGAAGAAAAGGGCTCAAAAGTCTTAATATCAGTGAAGGATCACGGAATAGGAATTCCGAAAGATAGTATTAAAAAGATATGGGAACGTTTTTATAAGACAGATTCCTCAAGAGGAAAAGACAAGAAAGGAACTGGACTCGGACTATCGATTGCAAGAGAAATTATTATTTCGCATAACGAAAATATTAATGTAGTTAGCACAGAGGGTGTTGGTACGGAATTTATTTTTTCTCTTCAAAGAACTGATTATTAGTTTTATAGAAGACAAGGGTAAGACCTTGATCTGACGATAAAGACGATTGGAAAGTCGCTTGCTTGGTAATAATGTCAAAATACAGTGAAATACCCAGAAATCATAGTTTTATTGTTTACAGATTCTTCATAGTTAGTTCATAAGTCTGTGCTAGAATGATAAGACGGGCACAATTGATACTTATGTATGCGTAAGGAGATCACATATGGAAACAAAGACACCTGAACCTGAGAAAGAGTATCGCTTTATTCAGGAGAAAGTAGTACCGAGGAGAAAGCACAAGATAAAGAAAATGGCATATGCCTCAATCTTTGCTGTGGTTCTCGCAATTATTTTTGGATTGGTGGCAAGATATGTATTCATAATATCCGATCAGTTTTGGATTAAGGTGCTTGGAATTGATACGACAGAAAGGGAGCATATTACTTTCCCATCGGAGGGGCCAGAGGATCATACTGGTGCCAATAATACAGGAGGGAATGTTACAGTAACACCGAGTATCAGTACAACACCAGAACCGACTGCAGCTGTAACTCAAACTCCAGATAAGGAAAACGGAGAAGATGTGACGGTTGTTGAGAAAAAAATAGAAGCAACCATAGAAGATTATGAACGTATGCTATTTGAATTAAAGAAGGTTGCTAATACAGCTACGAGTGGATTGGCTGTAGTAACAGCTATAGAAAATCGAGTGGATTGGTTTGATGAAACTTATGAAACCAAACGTACTACTACTGGTATTATTATTGGTGAAAATAATGCAGAGCTACTAGTCTTAACAAATTTAGATAAGATTAATGGTGCCAGTGATTTAGAGGTAACGTTTAATGCCGGGTTTACCGTTTCTGGTAAACTATGGTCTTATGATAAAGATTATAACTTAGCAGTAGTTGCAGTTAAATTAAATGAGATCACTCCACAGCAATTGACAACAATTAAGACTGCAGAGCTTGGAGAGTCGTATTCCATTACTCTTGGTGCACCGGTGATTGCACTTGGTAAACCAAATGGATATAGTGGATCGATGATGATTGGAATGATCTGCAGTAGAGGTGGTTATTATTATATTATGGACAATCGTCTTGATATATTTCATACCGATTTGAATATAAATAGTAACAGTGATGGAGTAATTATCAATACAGAAGGTCAGATTATTGGTATCATGACCCAAACAATGAAGGATGAATCAAATCCAGATGTCAGTACAGTGATTGGAATCTCCAGGTTAAAACCAATCATTGAGAAACTGGCCAATAAAACGGAACGAATTTATTTCGGCATTATTGGTGAAGATATTCCGCAAGATGTATTACAGTCCTTTCATTTAACAGGTGGAATCTATGTAACAGAAGTACGTGCTGATTCCCCAGCGTTTACTGCAGGAATTAAGCAAGGAGATATTATTACTCAGATTAATGAATTCTCAGTTTCCATGATGTCTAATTTTACGAGTATTTTAAATAACTATAAGCCGAAAGAAAAAGTAACGGTTGTGGTACAGCGAAAAGTTAAGCAAGAACTTTCAGAAAAGAGTATTGAGGTTGTTTTGGATATAAAAGAATAATTACGTTTTAGATTAAAACCGCTCATGTAATTGCGATAATTAAGCAATCACATGAGCGGTTTTTCATTGTTTTATTCTCCTAAAGCTTGTTTTTGCCTCATTTGTAAAAGTTATTGCATAAAATAATTATTACAGTAATCAGAAACAGATTGCCAAATCGAATGGGGTATCCCCCCTCCAATATCGCAAAAAAATGCTATCCTTAAGCATGAGATAACTCTGGGAAACGCACGTTGAAACGTTCTACTTCAAGTAAATCTTCACCAAGAATAAATAGGGTACTATCCTCCTCCTTGTAAGCGGATACTTCATAGAAAGAGGTGTGAAAAGGAGTGAATCCTAGTTCTATTACCTTAATTGTGTCACGATAGTATAGTGCGATGTCTTTCGGTTCGATAATTTTTGAAGCGATAATTTGGTGAAGAAATAGAGTTTCATCATGAATCGTGGCTACAATGTAGCAATCTAGTTCAGATAAATAGTAGATGTTATCACAATATGGACCTGTTAACCCAAATGCCATGAGACCGAAATTATCCATGGAGAAGGCTTCATTTGGTATACTATGTTTCATCACGTTTAGAAGAGCATTACGGCTCTTATCCTCAGACATATTCACTTTTTGAGGTTTTAAATCTTTATTAAGTTTCTGCTCTGATTTTGAGGAATTTATATGATAACGATAGACAGATTCCTTACTTTTTGTAAATCCAAACTTCGGATAAAAGTCGAGCACGCTGTCATTAGCAAAGAGATAGATTCCATCCACTTTGCTAAGATACTTCTCTAAAATAGATTCCATTAGTTTACGGCTAAGACCTTGGTTGCGATAGGAAGGATCCGTCATTACGGTACCGATTTGAAGAAAATTCTTTTTCGTCCCATGGATTGTCATAGCCATGTGATTAGCAGAAATATTAGCTATTACGGAATCACCCTCTATTATGGAATGTGGCTCATATAGTTCACTCCAATACCCGTTGTCGTACCAGTCCTTTAGTTGAAAATGAAATACCTTTTGGGTTAATGCATGAAAGCTACTTCTTAGTACTGCGTCATCTTGATAATTAACCTTATACTCCATACTGACCTCATTTCTGATTTTATCTATGATTATAAACCTGATCTCTTAGATTTTCTGTTCTTAAGGAATATTCAATTTAGTGAAAATCCTATACTGATTTTAACACAAGGAAATAAAAGTGGAAACCTCAAAGGAGGGTTAGAAAAAAGTTTAAGGTGTATCAGATAGCAGAAAAAATAATCTTTTCCCAAATATAGAAGTAAAATCTACAAGAGTTCTAGTATTTCACACTTTATATATTGACTTCAGTGGGGTATAATAGAAAATAAGAGGTTGAAGTAAGAGTTAATTTCAATCGCAGTTGTGTTCTAGAATAGAAAGGCTAGGTAGTAAAATGAGATATTTAAGTGAGTTACGAGACGGAGAGATGTTTAAGGAAACATATCTTTGTAAGCAACTTCAAATTTTAAAAACGAAAGCTGGGAAAAGCTATTATTCTTTATTAGTACAAGATAAAACCGGAATAAAAGACGCTAAGGTATGGGAACTGGGCCCTGGAATTGAACATTTTGATACCATGGATTATATACATATCGAAGGGCAAGTGACAAGTTTTCAAGGCTCCTTACAGCTTAATGTAAAACGTGTTAGAAAATGCCAGGAAGGTGAATATGATCCTGCGAATTATATGCCATCTACCGATAAGAATGTAGAGGATATGTATAAAGAGCTACTAAGATATATAGACAAAATGAAGGAACCACATGTAAAGCAATTAGCACAGAGTTTTTTTGTTGACGATAAGGATTTCGCATTGCGATTTAAGAGACACTCCGCTGCAAAGAGTGTACATCATGGTTTTATGGGTGGGTTACTAGAGCACACGTTAGGAGTGGTACGTTTGTGCGATTATCTAGCAGACAACTATCCAATAATTCAAAGAGACTTATTGTTGGTATCTGCGATGTTCCATGACCTTGGAAAGTTAGAAGAAATCTCTAGCTTCCCAGAGAATGATTATACGGATGAAGGAAATCTTCTGGGTCATATCTTTATCGGAACCGCAAAGTTAAATGAAAGAATGAAAACAATTCCTGGTTTCCCTAAGAAGATGGCAAGTGAAATCATGCATTGTATTTTAGCTCATCATGGTGAACTGGAATATGGCTCACCAAAGAAGCCAGCGCTTATGGAAGCGTTAGCACTTAGCATGGCAGATAATTTGGATGCAAAGCTACAGACGATGAAGGAAATCTTAACAGGAGATGAGGATAAGAATGATTGGCTTGGATTCCAACGCTTATTCGATTCTAATGTAAGAAGATCTTCGGATTATGAATAAATGATATTCTGTATATAGATAGATTAAAAAAAGTTTATTAGAAGATTTGTGCCATCTAAGTTTTTGGCACAAACTTCTTTTGCGTAAAAGCGGATTTAATAAGTTGGGTGTAATAGCAATTCCGATACACTAGAATACTTTATAAATCTCACGTGTAATTGCTATAGAAAGAGAGAGTAAGATATGGAACAGGTTAAAATACCAGGGAAGAATGAAGTCGTGCCAATTAGGATAGAAGACATCGGTGCAGATGGGGAAGGTATCGGAAAAGTAAATGGATTCACTCTGTTTGTAAAGGATGCAGTAGTAGGAGATGAACTTCTTGTTAAGGTAATGAAGACAAAGAAAACCTATGGTTATGGCCGTATCGAGCAAATAATAACCCCGTCTCCTTATCGAGTGACTCCAAGATGTGAAATTGCTTCAAAATGCGGTGGTTGTCAGATTCAACAATTATCCTATGAAGAGCAATTACGCTATAAGCAAAATAAGGTTCTTAATTGTTTAAAAAGAATTGGTGGCATTGACCATCCACCGATGGAGCCTATTGTCGGTATGGAGAATCCATATTCCTATCGTAATAAAGCACAATTTCCAGTTGGGAAGCGTTCTGACGGTGAAATAGTCATCGGATTTTACGCAGGGAGAACTCATACCATTATTGATACGGCAAAATGCCATATTGGTGATGAAAGTACCGAACCTATCATCGCTTGCATTCGAAATTTTTTGAAGCAGGAGAATATCAGCATCTATAACGAAGAAAGTCATCAAGGATTGGTAAGACATATTCTACTTCGAGTTGGATTTACTACCAAAGAACTTATGATTTGCTTGATTATTAATGGCAAAGAGTTACCAGCCAGTGAAAGGTTAGTAAACCAACTTTTAGCGTGCCCGAACCTTCCAAAAAAATTTAAGGTGACGAGTATTTGCCTTAACAAGAATACAAAGAAGACAAATGTTATCTTAGGAGAGGAGATTATCCCACTTTATGGTCCTACCTATATCACAGATTATATCGGTGATATTAAGTATCAAATCTCCCCATTATCCTTTTATCAGGTAAACCCGGTACAGACAAAGAAATTGTATGACCTTGCGCTTGAATATGCTGGACTAACAGGGAATGAGCTTGTCTGGGATTTATACTGTGGAATTGGAACAATTTCTTTATTCTTAGCAAAGAAGGCAAAGATGGTATATGGCGTTGAGATTATTCCGCAAGCCATAGAAGATGCAAAATCCAATGCAAAATTAAATAACATTGCCAATGCAGAGTTTTTTGTAGGTGCAGCAGAAGAGGTGCTTCCAAAGCAATATCAAGTAAGCGGAGGGAAAATCCATGCAGATGTAATTGTTGTTGATCCTCCTAGAAAGGGCTGCGAGGAAAGTTTATTAAAGACTATCGCCACGATGGAGCCTAACAGGATTGTATATGTATCTTGTGACCCGGCAACACTCGCTAGGGATTTAAAGTATCTGATCGAGCATGGGTATGAACTTAAGAAGGTTAGACCGGTGGATCAGTTCCCACATTCGGTTCACGTTGAGACGGTAGTATTGATGTCAAGGGTTGAGAAATAGTGTGTAAAAAGGCTTGAAATAAAGGGATTTCCGAGAGTTGGGGTTAGAACCTCGGCTCTCGGATTTTTCTTTGTGTGCCATAACCAAACATATCCACGATTGTTAAGTTGTAAGGTTGAGTTGACAGGATTGAGATGGGATAGGTTGTGGAGATAGGATTGTTAAAGAAAAATTACATTATAACTTGAAATTAGACTAAAAATAGTTTATAATTAGACTAAAATAAGGCTGAAGGAGATGCTGCTATGGATGAAAAAGATTTAATCTATCTTGATACATATGTATTACAGCAAGATATGCGAATTAGAATGCCAAAGAGTATTTTAGAAAATCTCGATGTAGAAAAAGGAAAAAGTAGATTTAAAGTATACTACGATAAAATAAATTCACAGCTGATTTTGAAAGTTGAAGACAAAGAGGAAACAAAATCAACTCTGAGAAAGGATAAATAGTATGAAAAAACAGATTAATGTGGTTTCACTTTTTTCGGGGATTGGAGGTTTCGAGGAAGGTTTAAAATTAGCAAATATTAATTCTAAAATTGTACTTGCATCAGAAATAGATTCTTTTGCAAAGAAATCGTATATTGCAAATTTTGGAGATGAGAATTTACACGGCGATATTAAACTTGTAGATGAAAAGGACGTGCCAGACCATACATTACTTTTAGCTGGATTTCCGTGTCAATCATTTAGTATTGCAGGAAAAAGAAAAGGTTTTGAAGATATACGAGGGACTCTGTTTTTTGAAGTAGCGAGAATATTATCAGAAAAGAAACCCAAGTACATTTTACTTGAGAATGTAAAAAATTTAATTAGTCATGATGGAACTGCTACTATTAGAACAATTTTAAATACACTGAATGAAATAGGGTATTCTGTAGATTTTACAGTTTTAAATTCATCAGAAGCTGGAGTTCCACAAAACAGAGATAGAACTTATATTTGTGGTATCTATAATGGAAAGACAGAGAAGTATTTACCTGATAATAGGAGTGTCAAGGCCGACAAATTAAAGAAGGAGTTAAATGAAACCGATTTTAAGGGATTTAATTTCTTTGATGGAGTTTCATTTAAGAATAAGCAAAAATGCATTGAGGATATTTTGCAAGAGAATGTCGACGCTACTTTTTTCTTTGACACAGAAAAGATATCAGAATATTTAGATGATGTGGATGTTGATGAGGATATCGTACGACAGACAAAGATTATAAAAATTATAGATTTGCCAAGAGAAGTACACAATGATTTAGAAAGACAAAGAAGAGTTTACTCTGTAAAAGGTATTTCGCCAACAGTTTTAGCGAGGGCTGATTCAACAAAAATACTTGTGACGGATTCTGGCAAAAAGAAAATACGCAAGATTACTCCTGTTGAAAATTTTTATATACAAGGATTTAGCAAAGAGTTTGTTAGCAACATAAGAAATACCGGAATGAGTGCCACTCAGATGTATAAACAATCGGGGAATGCTGTAAGTCCACCTGTTATAGCAGGTATATTAGAAAAAATGTATAAGGAGTATATGGCAAATGATTAAGTTTATAGATTTATTTTGTGGTCTTGGAGGTTTTCGAGTTGCCTTGGAACATTGGGGTTGCGAATGCGTATTTTCCAGTGATATAGATAAATATGCAAGAGAAACATATAAGATGAATTTTGGTGAATATCCAACTGGAGATATTACCCAAATAGATGAAAAAGACATTCCAGACCATGATATTTTATGTGCGGGATTTCCTTGCCAACCTTTTAGCATTGGAGGAAAAAGGCTTGGATTTGAGGACACAAGAGGAACCTTGTTTTTTGATGTGCTTAGAATATTAAAAGAGAAAAGACCACGAGCATTCTTTTTGGAGAATGTAGCAGGGCTTTGTAATCACGATGGTGGGAATACAATAGAAACTATTGTTAATTGCCTTAAGGAAATAGACTATGTGCCAATTTTTAGGGTAATTAATGCAAAGGATGTTGGATACCCACAAAACAGAGCAAGATGGTATTGTGTGGGGTTCGATAAGAAAAAATTCCCACACATAACTGAAGAATTTCAGTTTAAGTTTCCAGAAAATAAACCACTAAAATATACTTTGGATAGCCTTATCGAGGGCAGTGCATCATCTGACTATACTGTTACAAATACCTGTAAGGATAATATTCTCACTCATGTTAAGGCATTTGAGAATAGCACGAGGTTTGATTCTAATCATATTTTGATTGCAAATGAGGTCAGAAAATCAAGGTGCAATTTTAGATGTGATGGAATTTCGCCTTGCTTAACAGCGAAAATGGGAACTGGAGGAAACAATGTTCCGGTTGTTGTTAAAGATATGAGAAAGTTAACTGAAAGAGAGTGTTTAAGGATTATGGGATACCCGGATACTTATCAAATAAAAGAAAACTTTCATCAAAGTTATAAACAAATCGGTAATAGTGTAATAGTACCTATAGTTAAAGATATTTCAGAAGAAATAGTAAAAATACTGAAAGCTGATGAATAGTCAAAAGGGAGAGGTGTTTGGAAATTATCCAACACTTCTCCCTTTGCCTATTTTGTAGGGGTGATTTCAATTGTATACTTCCTGCTACTTCTACCAGAACCAGTTGTGATTGAGAAATCAGTAATCTCATTTTTCTTCAAGATACCACCCTCGTATATAAAATCGGCATGATACGGTGATTGAAACCAATGTTTTCCTGTAAAAATACTTTCTTCTAATTCTGTATTTCCTTTTATTTCTTGCTTAATTTTTACCTGTGCACATTTTCGAACTCTATCCCAAAATGCACTATTGTCAGTTGTAGCTATTTCTATATGCATAAGTGAATTTACTTTTTCAAGATACATATCAACTGTATAGCCCAAATCTGATATAATTATCGGATTTTTAAATCTCTCTTTGTCAGCACTGTATATCAGAAGCGATATAAGCCAAAATTCAACATCAGGAATATGTTCAAACGCTTTACAAAAAGAGTTCTTCGTGAGCTTTTGGTAGGTATAATTTTTGGACTCTTTCATTTTTATTGATATACCTGTGCCGTGCTGTATCTCATACGTAAAATCTTGAATATCGTTTTCGTCAAGAATGTATTCTTTGCTTAGTAGAAATTCATGGCTTAAAGTAGTTTTAACAACGTATGCATCGCTCTTTGTTTTTACTTTTTTACCACTAAGTGAGGACATTTGGTTTGAAGATACTTTTATAAGGTAATATTGTGAAAAGTCATCAACATCGGGAAGGAGAGTTTTCCACATCGGATTGTCTTTGTTTTTATTTAGTATTTGACTCAATCCATATTCTTCTAAATCACCGAGGAATGTGCCAACTGTATCTGCACTGTCCTTCATAAGAACATCAAAGTCATCCTTCATAGAACCATATTTTAATTGAATCTCACCACGTTTATGCTCTGTATTACCCTTTGAAGATACATTCCATGCTTGAATAGTTAAGCTGCCTAATCTAAAACAGGCACGGTTAGAAGACGGTGCATGATTTATCTGGAAATCGATAACTTCTTTTTTAGAAATCCAACGCCCTTGTCTATATGTACCGTGATATACAAAATCAACATCACTATTATATTTTCCAACGAATAAAGCACGATTGATAAGCGTCTCCTTATTATTGTCAATAAATGATTGAAGTGTTTTTCGTTTTTCGGGATATTTTTTCTTGAACCCAGCAGCATCAAAGCGACAAATTATTTTACCAGATGAATCTTTATCTTTTGAACCTGTTCCATCAAGGGTTCCGTCCGCCCATATGAAAAAACGCCAAAGATTGCATATTTCATCGGTGGCACGGCAATCAGACTTTATGAAAGAGATAAAGTCTTCAATTTTTTCTTGATGACATGAATTGCCAGATCCCATCTTTAGGCTTACACCCATCTTTTGATTATTTATGGTAATATAAATATCTTGTTTCAATTTATTATTCTTAACATATGTAGCAGATATTTCTGTTTGGTCGGTGTAAGGAATATCTTTGGTAGCACATATATATTTAATAAATTCCTTCATTGTAAGATTTAAGTCTTTGAATTTTTTTCCGTCAAGATAGTTTGACATTTCTAATTCATTATTAGTACCGTGTGAATTATCTGCCATATCTTCCATACCTCCTTATTCTGCTTAAGTCATCTCCTAAACTTGCCCATTTTATTTGCATTACGTGGCGTCTGTCAGCAGTGTTTGGATTATAGTTTAAATTTCGATTCCATACTTGATAATTTAAATTACTAAAGTGTATAGTTGTGGAAGTGTTATTTTGTTCAAGCAAATAATCAATAATTTCGTCACGATTAGCCCATAAAGCGTTATTTATATTGCCGTGAAAAATTGCATCAACAGTTGGTGCAGGTGATACGTTACCTACAAATAAGACTCTATCAAAGAAACTGACTAAAAAATCGGTATTATCAAAAGCGTGATTAATAGATACTACCTTTGAATAGTTTGAAGATATCCATTCACTTGCGCTAATTCTATTGCCACCATTTCCATCCGTAGAACCATCTCCATAGTGAAATTCTTTAAGATACGCAATAATTCTACTTTCCATTCCACAATTTCTAAGATAATTTTCAAATACAGGAAGTTTTTCTTGGTGGACACTATTTCCGGCACCTTTTTTCACGCTGATGTATTTGGTTACATTATCAATCCTAATTGCAATATCTGGTTTAACCATGCCGGTGGGTTTCGATGCATACATTTTACATCCATATAAGTCATCACATTCGAATAAAAACGAAATAAACTCTTGCATATTACCATTAAGATTTTCAAAATATTGCTTACTGTTAATATAGTTAATTATTTCAGTTTCATTAGCGAAACCATCACTGTTGTCTCCAATAATTCTTGCCATAACGGTGCCTCCTTAATCCTTGATTGTTTCCATGATGTCCTCTACCTTACAATCTAAGGCGGTACATACCTTTAAAAGGACATCCGTTGATATATTTGCTCCCTTGCCCAGCTTGGCAATAGAAGCAGAACTAATGCCTGCAAGTTCTCGCAAGTCTTTTTTTTGCATTTCTTTGTCAATTAGCATTTTCCATAATTTGTTATAACTAATTCGCATTGTATTCCTCCAATTTTATTCCCTTGCATCCAACAGGAAACCATAACGACTATCTTTGAATTCACTCACATAATTATCATGTGTGAAATCAATAATCCTAATTCCAGCGGATTCAAAGTCGATTTTAGGTAAATTTCTTTTATTCTCCACAATAATTGTTTGCCCAACATCACAGTGATTGATGAAATATTGAAATAGATTAAATTTCATACTTTCTTTGTCATCTTCCGTTACACCTTCATCAAAACCATGAAGAGGTGTGTCAACGATAAATAGACCGGGATTATATTTTGATTTTTCGATAAAGTATTGGCGTAGTGATAAACCAGCCACTGTATTGATAAAGGAATGATACCCTTTGCCGTGACTGTCAGATTTAAAGTCACCATTAACAAGCAAGTCAAATTTACCCATATCAAACCCTGCTGTATTAAAACCACGATAATGACACTCTGTAAAAATTTCATTGGCATAGTTTGCCATATCAATTGCAAAATTATCTGGAAAATGTTCTCTTGGTTTATATACAGATTTGAGTGTATCGGAGTCTTTCTTTTCAGTTTCCAAAACGACAGCATCCTCTAATTTTTTGGAAAATTCTTGAATTAAGGAATAAGACTTTTGCAACTCAATATATTGTCTGTACTGTCGGATTTTTTCTTTTAAAGAAGTAGTTTCCGGATTTAATTTGTCTGCAATTAAACCTTGAAGATCTGAACGTTTAGTTTCCAAATTATGAATTTGCTCTTTTATATCGGAAAGTTCTGCGTTAATATGTGCTTCGCTTTTTTCCAATCCCTGCATTTGAACAATTATACGAGAAAGTTCCTTTTTGGCAGATTCAGTATAATTAATAGAGGGCATTCTTTTTATTGGAGTAGCACAGTATGGGCAATTCTCGGTTTTAGGCATATTTGCTCTGATTTTTTCGCCTTCAGCAATAAAGGTAAGGCGTTTAATATCAGAGGAGTATTGTGTTTTTAATGCTTGGTATCGATTGAGAATCAAGCTATGTTCAGAAGCTTTGTCTTGGCATTCTGTTATAGCAGATACAATAGCTGATAATTCGGTTAAAGCATTATTTAGGGATCCCTCGACCTCATTTAATCTGTCAATCGCTTTGTCTATCTCTTCTTCAACGTTGATTTCATCAAGACTATGAAGAGTTTCTTCCAAAATTTCTCGTTGTTGTGACCATTCCACAATTCTGTTATGTGCAAAATCTTTGATAGCACCTCGTTTTGCAGCAGATATTTTATCAGAATCTTGCTCATTATGTTCTGAGAAGTCGTTTCCAGTAATCAAATATAACAGAGAAGAGAGAAAATAAACCTTCTCGGAGTTTTGTTTTTCAGGTGTAATAATAGAATGTGGGTCATCTATATCATCTTCATTAAGATAAAATGAGCGAAGAATACGAAGCATGGTTAGATGCTTTCTTACGCCGTCTTTATTGTAGAGAACCTGCACATCCTGATTTATACCTAATAGCTTAAGCCAAAGAGATTGTATTACAGGGCGAGAATTTCCTTTTGTTGTATCAAATTTCACATCATAATCTCCACTTGAAATTCCTTTCACTTCAGAGTTGACGGAAATAACATTCTTTCCGACTTTACGAGTGAGAGATATAGCCCCTTGTAATGTTTGCAAAGTTACGGTGAAGGTGTCATATCCATTTTTCTTTTTCCCAAAAGGCTTAGTTCCACCCATCAAAAATTTAATAGACTTTAAGATGGCAGACTTACCAGTATCGGATGCTCCACAGATAATATTTAATCCGGGATTTAATGATACACGGGATGTAGTTTTATCTATACCAGAAGCAATAATTTCCTTTATATAAAATTCCATATCATTGATTCCTTTCTCTTGGCATTAAGGCAAAGTGGTTAAGGATGTCGACAATTTCTACTGTGTTCTTATCAGTAAGAAATTCCTTTGTTTTATATGCCAAGTTGATGTAATCAGCAGCATAACGAGTGGTCATTTCATCACAAATAGAAATCCCCTTATCTGTGATGGAATATGTGAATCCATCTGCTGATGTGTGAAGAGTTACTTCTTCGTTAAGTAACAATTCTTTAAGAGCAAGGGATACCTGCTCTCGTCTTACTGCATATTCCGAAAAATTAAACTCGTTTACACCATGTAAATTTATGGTTCCAACACCAAAGTCGGCAGCGTAAATTGTAATAAAATCAGAAGCAACAATGCTGTCCTTTGTCATATTTTTTTCGTTTACATATAGTGTAAGAAGAATACGAAGTGATATTTCGAATGTAGAGTTGAAAATATTATTCATAATCATCCGTCCAATCTATTTCTAATAAATGGCATACGCCCTTTCTCTCTTTAGGACCTATAAGACGTTCGCATTGGTCAACAACAGATGTGGTTTTACAATGAATCACTGTCTTGAGAACTTCGACTAAGCGTTTAAATCCGTTATCATATTCGTCACGAAGGGTATCACTTATATAATCGTATGTTTCAGATTTCCACGTTTTCATTTCTATATCTGGATTAGCAAAAGATTCTCGTAAAATTCTATCTATGCGAATAGCACTGTAATAATTGATACGTTGTTCCTCAAAATTATCTCTATATTTACGTTTTAAAGATGGAACATCGTCAATTGTAATCTTGGAACTTCCTAAAGCTTCTGCGTATGCGTTGAGAAGTTGAGCAATATAAAATCCTTCTTCATCCGCTATTCCTTCCGGAGGTAGTAGTTGAGGTGGTAATTCTATAATTGTATTGTCAATATGTATTTTGTTATCTCTAGGGTCGTAATAAAAACTTTTACTCAGTTCGTCAGCATTATTAATTTTATCTTTAGTATCTTTAATAATAGGTTCATCGTCAATTTGGTCATGAAGAATTGCTACAAACAAATCTGCACAAGCATACCCGATATCACCTTCTTCAGAATTAAACTGGGGAAGGTGATTTTTAATATCTTTTTCGATGTTAAGCTGTGTATCCTCATCAAATTGTTGTATGTATTTTGCAAACTTATTGGTATCACGCTTCTGATATACCACTCTTAATTTTTTTACATTAAGATTTCCACCACGAAATAGCCTTTCAATGGTGTCTTGTTGTAATGAATCAAAAGGATTGTATTTATCATTCTTTTCTTGTGCTAATTCTTCCTTGGTAGAAGGATCCCTCATAATGCTATCAAAAAGTAGCAGAAAAATACTGGTATTGAGAATCCGTACCAGCACAATTATTGTAAAGAATTTGTGCAAAGTCTTTAAACAGCATTTATTTGCTCCTTTCGATTTTCCGAACCCTTCCGATTGCTTCCGTGCAATTCCGAAAAAGACTTCTGAAAAATACTAAAATGTAGATAGTGGAAGTTACAAACATGTGTAAGTGTAACTCGCTTTATTAAGTATATCACAAAAATGTACATTTTACCAGAAGTTCAAATTTGCGTTTGTAAATTTTGTGTGTGCATTCAAAAATCAGAACTGTTGAACATGTGTAGATAGTGATATTCACAACAATCAATATCACAAGGCCTGATTAGCTATAGGGCATTGGGATACAAATATCGAGCCAACCACAGTACAAGCTGTGGAAGGTACGATAGAAGTACCCTTATTTTCCTATGCTCTTTTTCAGGCAAGATGGTCGGTACTTCTAAAGCACCGGCCATTTTTGTACCCTTTGCCCTTCCGCTGAGAATCAGGCGGAAAGGACAAGAGAATGAAGTTGAAGATTCGTTATGAAGAAAAGTATGAAACTGTGGAGGTTAACAGCGAAGAAATGTGGGTCAGCCTGTCTTTGGAAGGAGGAGAAAATCTCACTCAAGAAGAGAAGGAAACGATGATTCAGGATGCTTTTGAAGAGAAGTTTAATAAGCCTGAATACAACAACTGGCACAAATTTGACCGTCATCGTGGGAACTTAAAAAAGCAGTTCAGAAAAGATGATGAAGATGCTGATGAAAGTGATGGCTTGGATACTGTTGGGGATTACTCACAGGAAGAAGAACGTACTCGCAAATATGAATACGAGGATTTGTGCCAAAGAATCCGTGCTGTATTAAAGCCTAATTTTGCAGAGGTCATAATTGCCATGTGTTTGGATGATATGACACCGGAAGAATATGCAGCTACCACAGGAGAAAAGAGAGATACCGTCTATAAACGATTACAGAGAGCCAAGAAAAAATTTAAAGAATTTTTCTAAAACTGTCCAATCTGCCCCCTCCCAAGGCTAACAGGTAGAGGGTCAACCTCAAATAAATTACAGGAGGTAATTCTTATGAGCGAATTACAGATTTTTAAGAATGCGGAATTTGGCTCTGTTCGCACAATTGCTATTGATAGTGAGCCATATTTTGTGGGTAAAGACATAGCTGTTATTTTAGGGTACAGCAATCCAAGAGATGCTCTGGCAAAGCACGTTGATGATGAAGATAAGGGGGTAGCAAAATGCGACACCCTTGGTGGAATCCAAGATTTAACGGTTATCAATGAGTCCGGTCTTTACAGCCTTATTCTTTCGAGTAAGCTACCGACTGCTAAAAAGTTCAAACGCTGGGTTACAAGTGAAGTTCTCCCTGCTATTCGTAGACATGGTATTTACGCAGTAATGAGGGTGTTGAATAACCCAGACATGCTGATTGCAGCACTTACAGAGTTGAAGGAAGAGCGTGCAAGAATGAAGCTTTAATGGAAACTGTAGCTGTTCAGAATCAGCAGATTGTGAGATGAAACCAAAAGCCAGTTATTACGATGTGGTGCTTAATTGTAAAGACCTTGTAGCAATCTCTGTTATTGCAAAGGATTATGGTTGGAGCGCTAATCGTATGAATCAGTATCTTCACGAAAAAGAGTACAGTACAAACAGGGCAATAAAATATGGCTATTGTATCAGAAGTATGCCGAGATGGGTTATACCAATACCAAGACACACAGTTATCCCGGTAGTGATGGCTCGATGCACACAGCCTTTCATACTTATTGGACACAAGCAGGCCGCCTTTTCATTTATGGGCTGTTAAAGGCAGATGGTATTTTACCTACAATGGAACAGGAGGAAAGTTATGGCGATAGATAAATTTAACGCAGAGGGTTATTATGACCCGGTTGTATTTGAGGCTTTAACAAAAATTGAAAAGGAAGAGCGTGCGGCAAGAAAGGCCGCGCTTTCCGACCTATGGTGTATGTGTGCAGTCCATAT
Source organism: Lachnoclostridium phytofermentans (assembly GCF_000733755.1). GTDB lineage: Bacteria > Bacillota > Clostridia > Lachnospirales > Lachnospiraceae > Lachnoclostridium > Lachnoclostridium phytofermentans_A. The sequence continues at coordinate 1,766,254 of NZ_JPOF01000003.1, forward strand.
GCCGGGGATATTGATAAAAACACAGCTAACGCAAGGATGTATTCCCGTTTTGCTGTAGCCAAAAATACGATTCCACTTGCTCCACATCTATTACTGCCACAGTACATTTCGGAAAACACGAGAGAGGTCTTGCTATGTTTATGAATAAGGTTTTTCTCGGTAAGTGTGATGAATTATGGGTATTTGGCAGCAGTATTTCGTCCGGGATGTCAGAAGAGATTGAATTGGCAGGTAAGATGAGAAAGAAAATCAGATATTTTACTGAGGAATTGCAGGAGGTGGAACAGTAATGAGATTAACGATTTATACGGCAGATTGCGTTGGCAGTCTGTCTAACTGTGTTTATCCAAATAAACATATTATTACGGATGAGGCTGCTATGAACGTAGCAATGAAGTATGACCATGTGACGGCTGCATATAAGGATAATTACCGTAATAATTCCAATTTTATTACAGCTGATAATGTTCCTCTTGATTGTGACAATGACCATAGTGATAATCCAGCCGAATGGATTACACC
>NZ_JPOF01000004.1:0-5000 GCF_000733755.1 Lachnoclostridium phytofermentans
GTACTACCCACCACAAATTCTCCCTCTGCTTCTTTATAATAGTTGCTAGTTATTTTATTCTCCAGCGAATCGCTTATGTTTAGCTTTTCTTTCTCTTGCAAGTTATCTTCTTTCGTTGTAACTAACTCAGAAAAAGATAAATTAGCTACGTCATTTTCTAAACTAGCATCATCTTGCCCTTCTAACTCTATTTCTTGCTGCTCTTTTATATCTATTTCTTGCCGCTCTTCTATATCTATTTCTTGCTGAAGTTCTGTTATATCAGTTTCTCTTTGTATTTTTTTTACGGAATCCTCAATATTATCACGCTCATCTAACACTGTTTGATTTAGTAAATCTTTTAGTTCCTTATTATCGGTGATACTCTCTGATTCCATATCAAATATACTATAATTCTTTGTTAGATAATCTTCTGCTTCTTCCGTAGTAGTAATATCTTTGTTACTATGTAGTGACTCCATAGATGCAGATAACGTGTTAAGATATTGATCGTCTAAGCCTAATTCTTTGCAGTTTAAACAATATTCGCTATTATCTTTTACTTCTGCATGACATATCTTGCATCTATCCATTTGTACACCACCTAATATTTTTTATAGGAATTATTCGTTTAAAAGTAACTCATCGATCTTTGCCACTAATTGTCCGATTTCTGGTTTTGATAATTGAGCGTCTGCACCTAAAGCTTCACCCTTCCTACGCATATCCTCATTCACCAAAGAAGAAAAGATTACGACAGGAATTTGTGCTAGTTTTGTATCTTCCTTAACAAGCCTTGTCAAACGGTGGCCATCCATTATTGGCATCTCAATGTCAGTAATTATTAAAGCAACCTTTTTGTCAACAATTCCTTCTTGCTTGTACTTCAGAAGTAAGTCATAGGCTTCTTTCCCATTTTCCGTTCTAGTGATATTGGTATAACCTGCTTTCGCAAGACAATCGACTAGTAATTGATTTAGCAAATGGGAATCTTCAGCAATAATAATTGGTAAATCACATCGTCTTCTGTTTTTCAATGTATCCATATCTGATACTTTCAAACTAGTTTCAGGACTTATATCGGCTACTATCTTTTCAAAATCAAGTAGGATAATTAACTTATTTTCCAATTTAATAATACCAGTTGCAACTCCCATTCCAGCATTACTTAAAGTAGCATCTGGTTTTGTGATATCCCCCCAAGAGATACGATGAATACCTAAAACTTTATTTACATGAAAACCAACATGTAAATTATTAAAGTTCGTTACAATAATCATATCTTTCCCATCCTGATGTGACTCTTGTTGCATGTTTAAAGTCTTTCTTAAGTCTATGATTGTCATAATAAAATCACGGGGCATATAAATACCCTCAACCGTAGGGTGAGCATACTGGTGTTGGGCTTACAAAGGAAGTATCTCTCTAATCTTAGCCACATTAATACCATAGCTGTTTCCGCCAATGGTAAATTCAAGCACTTCTAATTCATTTGTGCCACTTTCTAATAATATATTGTTATCCATAGGTCTACCCCATATCATCTTGAGTTTAATTTATCCGTTAGAAATTACCTTATTTGTGTATATATACATTATATATGACAAAATGACAAATAATTCAATTGTAACATAGTTAAAACGACACTATTTTCCATTTTTATTCTGCAATAGAATCTAATAGTATATCTTTATTCCCTATAATATCGGCTATTTAACTAATTAAGATTAGCGGTAAATAATAATTCAGCATCCCATATAAATCTTATGAGCAAACAGGCTAGATTCCTCGTTAAACATACCATTTAGTCTGATATTTTTTATATATTTAATGAATCATGCACAACATAAGTAAAATTACTATACCTCCAGTACTGAAACACATTAAGAACAATCATCCCAAAAGATTTGACCTAGAGTCAATAATGCGAGAACAAATAAACCTTCTAAATTAAGTATATCTTAATTCAGTTAGTTTATCGATTCTCGCATTTTGTCAGATAACACTATAAGTTTAAATTCATTCATTTATTTTTATTGCATCGGTTCATAATGGATTCTTACCTTGATATCTTGATTGTAATTTCCAAAACCACTGCCATAGACAGTTAAGCCTCCAACATTAGCTGACTCCTCCTCTACAGCAAGTTTAAAACAAATATCACTTCGATAGTTTAAATTAAACTGATCAATTGTCATAGAAGATATTTTTCTTCCATCAATGTATGTACCAGATTTATTAATCACTAATATTTTTAATAAGCCATATTGGTTCCAGTTTGTGAACCACCACTTTGGTGTAAAAATTCCTCTCTTATCCCCAAAGTCTCCTGGACTGGTCCAAACACCAATTTTCTTATTATTTATATAAAAAGAAATGTCACTTGGCCACTCATTATTTACTCCAGGTGCTTCAGATCCCAACTCTAGTGAAAATGTAATCTGGTCTACTTTCTGACCCGCTGGTAATAAATTAGGTATCTTGTACTCAATAAATCCTTTTGTAAACCATAAAATATTCGCATCCACACGTTTTACATGGGAAAAATAACGAGGATCATCTACTTCACCAATTAACATATCTTTCGTAGCAATACCACAGGTAGGTAATACACAATAATCCGAGTAATGACCAATTTTCACTTCTGTTTCGTATATATTATTGTCATAAGAATTTTCCAAATCCATAATTTCAATAAATATTTTATCAACGTCAACTCGACAAATCTTTTGGTTTCCATGTCCCGCATACTCCGGAATTAGCTGTATAATTCCACTTTCCTCTAATTTCTTCATATGTCCGGTTAATGCACCATTGGTTATATTAAGTGCTGATGCTAGCTCGTTCATATTCATTTCTTTATTATCTAGTAAAAGATTAATAATTTGTATACGCACACTGGAACCAAGTGCCTTGAAAACGCTTAATCCATCTTCTAAGTTCTTAATATGTAACATATCGTCACCTATTACCTCCCCTTGAGTATGATGTCATGCTCATTCCGTCCACGACTTGTTATATTCTACCATATATTTTATATCTAAGCAATTATTATGTCAAATTTACTGATTACTGAGATGCTATTTTTATTTTATGTACACTTTAAGAATTGTCTTTACTTTTTAAACAAGGAAAAGTTTGCGAAGCATACTTTTCCTTGACATGAATAATAAAGAAGTCGATTACCCTAAAGTAATCGACTTCTTTCAATATGACTCCAAGGGGATTCGAACCCCTGTTACCGCCGTGAAAGGGCGGTGTCTTAACCGCTTGACCATGGAGCCTAAGAATATTTTTCTACTCTTGTAGCATTGTACTCTCAAAACTTCATATTGATATTATATACAATAATATTGAAACAAACCTTTTAGGTTAAGCCCTCGACCTATTAGTAACAATCAGCTACATGTGTTACCACACTTCCACCTTTGTCCTATCAACCTTATCGTCTTTAAGGGGTCTTACTTGCTTTCGCAATGGGATATCTTATCTTGAGGGGGCTTCACGCTTAGATGCCTTCAGCGTTTATCCCGTCCCGACTTGGCTACTCGGCCATGCTCTTGGTAGAACAACCGATACACCAGAGGTCAGTCCACCCCGGTCCTCTCGTACTAAGGGCAGCTCCTCTCAAATATCCTACGCCTACGCCGGATAGGGACCGAACTGTCTCACGACGTTCTGAACCCAGCTCGCGTACCGCTTTAATGGGCGAACAGCCCAACCCTTGGGACCTACTACAGCCCCAGGATGCGATGAGCCGACATCGAGGTGCCAAACCACTCCGTCGATGTGAACTCTTGGGAGTGATAAGCCTGTTATCCCCAGGGTAGCTTTTATCCGTTGAGCGATGGCAATCCCACTTTATACCACCGGATCACTAAGTCCTACTTTCGTACCTGCTCCACCCGTCGGTGTCACAGTCAAGCTCTCTTATGCCTTTGCACTCTACGAATGGTTTCCAACCATTCTGAGAGAACCTTTGAGCGCCTCCGATACCCTTTCGGAGGCGACCGCCCCAGTCAAACTCCCCGCCTGACATTGTCCCCTAGCCGGGTCACGGCTACAGGTTAGAAATCCAGTACTACAAGGGTGGTATCCCAACAGCGACTCCGTAAGAACTGGCGTTCCTACTTCCTAGTCTCCCACCTATCCTGTACATGCAGCACCGAATCCCAGTATCAAGCTGAAGTAAAGCTCCATGGGGTCTTTCCGTCCTGGCGCAGGTAACCAGCATCTTCACTGGTATTTCAATTTCACCGGGTGCATTGTCGAGACAGTGCCCAAATCATTACGCCTTTCGTGCGGGTCGGAACTTACCCGACAAGGAATTTCGCTACCTTAGGACCGTTATAGTTACGGCCGCCGTTTACTGGGGCTTAAGTTCAAAGCTTCGACTTGCGTCTAACCTCTCCCCTTAACCTTCCAGCACCGGGCAGGCGTCAGCCCATATACCTCACCTTTCGGTTTTGCATAGACCTGTGTTTTTGCTAAACAGTTGCTTGGGCCAATTCTCTGCGGCCTGGTTTCCCAGGCACCCCTTCTCCCGAAGTTACGGGGTCATTTTGCCGAGTTCCTTAACAATGCTTCTCCCGTCGGCCTTAGGATTCTCTCCTCATCCACCTGTGTCGGTTTACGGTACGGGCATATAGCAAACAATAGCGGCTTTTCTCGACAGCATAGGTTCAGAAACTTCGTTACTTAAACTTCACTCCGCATCACACTTCACCATCACCGGACGGATTTGCCTATCCAGCTCGACTTTGTGCTTGCGCCGGTTTTTCCATTCCCGGCTTTTCCTACCTTTCTGTGTCCCCACAGTTCTGTTACTATATGGTACAGGAATATCAACCTGTTGTCCATCGACTACGACTCTCGTCCTCGCCTTAGGCCCCGACTTACCCAGAGCAGATCAGCTTTACTCTGGAAACCTTGGATATTCAGCCTAGAAGATTCTCACTTCTATCTCGCTACTCATTCCGGCATTCTCTCTTCTTAACACTCCACTGCTCCTTACGGTACAG
>NZ_JPOF01000004.1:10000-11803 GCF_000733755.1 Lachnoclostridium phytofermentans
CAATTAGATGAAGCTGGTGTAAATCCATATAGCGACGTACTTACTTTAGAACGTTATCGAGAGCTATTTGGAGAGAATAAGCACCCATTTACCGGTGTTGATTATGTAGACTACTACTCCTCTATTATTAAAAATGCTGGGGCTGATGTAGAAATCATCTTCTCTAACCAGCCAAAGACTATTTTAGAATATACAAAAAATGTACTTACTTGTGATATCCACACCAGAGTAAGAACAAAGAGAATCTTAACTAATGCTGGTGCTCAAAATGTTATTGGATTAGATGATATTTTGAATTCACCCAATCGATGGTAGTGGCTATAATGAAAAATTCGGTTTATTAGGATCCAATAAATCCACGGAAGATCAAATTAAGCTATTCCCAAGAGAATGTTTCGATCTTGTTCAGGATATACAAAAACAAATCAAGGAGAAAACTAATCGCCATGTAGAGGTTATGGTATATGGTGATGGTGCATTTAAAGATCCTGTAGGTAAGATCTGGGAGCTTGCTGATCCTTGCGTATCTCCAGCCTACACGGAAGGCTTAGAAGGTACTCCAAATGAAGTAAAACTAAAGTATCTCGCAGATAATGATTTTAAAAATCTATCTGGTGATGCATTAAAAGATGCTATTTCCGAGAGAATTAAACATAAAGAAGATAATTTAGTTGGTAATATGGCAAGTCAGGGTACCACTCCACGACGTCTAACCGATCTTATCGGCTCACTTTGTGACCTAACTTCTGGTTCTGGTGACAAAGGAACTCCAGTCGTATTAATCCAGGGATATTTCGACAATTATACAAACTAAGAACTAACCCTATATAACTTCAAAAAGACTAGTAAGTTGCTACTGCATAACTTACTGGTCTTTTTTTATTTATAATTTATATAATTATCTATGTTCTGAGCTTATTCCTTTATGATTCAAGGATATTCTTTTATGATTTAAGCTAATTCCTCTATGATTTAAACTTATTCCTCTATGATTTAAACTTTTTACTTTATGATTTAACTTATTGATTTTTCAAAAATTAATAATAATTATATTTTTGTTGTAAAAACAACAGATTTTAATCTATCATCCAATACAATAAAGGCATAGCAACTAGAAATTAATTAAAAAGGAGAGATAAAATATGAATCAAATGTTTTGTTTTCAATGTCAAGAAACTGCAGGAAATAAAGGCTGTACCCTTAATGGTGTCTGCGGTAAAACTGCTGCCCTAGCAAATATGCAAGATTTACTTATCTACGTAACAAAAGGATTATCTGAGGTAACAACAAAACTTCGTTTCGAAGGTAGAAACATTTTGCCAGAAGTTAATCACTATATAACATTAAATCTTTTTACAACTATAACAAACGCAAATTTTGATGATGAAGTTTCTATCAAAGAGTAAAAGAAACCTTAGCTATAAAAGAAAATTTAATCAATCAGTTAAATAATAAAGAAAATCTATCCGAAGCTGCCCTTTGGACTTTAACAGTAGATAGCACAAAGGAAGAAATCGAATCCATGATTGCAAAGTCCAATTCAGATGAAGTCGGAGTATTAGCAACCAAAGAAGAAGACGTTCGTTCATTACGTGAATTAATTACTTATGGTTTAAAGGGTCTTTCTGCTTATGTAAAACATGCAAATGCTTTAGGCTATGATGAAGAGACTATTGCTATCTTTATGCAGGAAACCTTAGCTAAGTTACTTGATGATACTTTAACTGTGGATGAGTTAATTGGATTAACAATGGAAACAGGTAAATTTGGTGTAGATGGAATGGCATTACTTGATAAAGCAAA
>NZ_JPOF01000005.1:2500-10250 GCF_000733755.1 Lachnoclostridium phytofermentans
ATTTACTTTAAGAGAAAAAGATGTCATTGCATTAACAGAGTCTATCGTAGCACGAGCACAAGGAAATTATGCAAATGTTTCTGCTATTGCTACTGATGTTAAGAATAAACTTGGTGGAGAAACGATTGGAGTAATCTTCCCTATCTTATCTAGAAATCGCTTCGCTATATGTCTTAAAGGTATTGCTATGGGTGCGAAAAAGGTGGTACTTATGCTAAGCTATCCAAGCGATGAAGTGGGGAATGAATTAGTTTCTTTAGACCAATTAGATGAAGCTGGTGTAAATCCATATAGCGACGTACTTACTTTAGAACGTTATCGAGAGCTATTTGGAGAGAATAAGCACCCATTTACCGGTGTTGATTATGTAGACTACTACTCCTCTATTATTAAAAATGCTGGGGCTGATGTAGAAATCATCTTCTCTAACCAGCCAAAGACTATTTTAGAATATACAAAAAATGTACTTACTTGTGATATCCACACCAGAGTAAGAACAAAGAGAATCTTAACTAATGCTGGTGCTCAAAATGTTATTGGATTAGATGATATTTTGAATTCACCAATCGATGGTAGTGGCTATAATGAAAAATTCGGTTTATTAGGATCCAATAAATCCACGGAAGATCAAATTAAGCTATTCCCAAGAGAATGTTTCGATCTTGTTCAGGATATACAAAAACAAATCAAGGAGAAAACTAATCGCCATGTAGAGGTTATGGTATATGGTGATGGTGCATTTAAAGATCCTGTAGGTAAGATCTGGGAGCTTGCTGATCCTTGCGTATCTCCAGCCTACACGGAAGGCTTAGAAGGTACTCCAAATGAAGTAAAACTAAAGTATCTCGCAGATAATGATTTTAAAAATCTATCTGGTGATGCATTAAAAGATGCTATTTCCGAGAGAATTAAACATAAAGAAGATAATTTAGTTGGTAATATGGCAAGTCAGGGTACCACTCCACGACGTCTAACCGATCTTATCGGCTCACTTTGTGACCTAACTTCTGGTTCTGGTGACAAAGGAACTCCAGTCGTATTAATCCAGGGATATTTCGACAATTATACAAACTAAGAACTAACCCTATATAACTTCAAAAAGACTAGTAAGTTGCTACTGCATAACTTACTGGTCTTTTTTTTATTTATAATTTATATAATTATCTATGTTCTGAGCTTATTCCTTTATGATTCAAGGATATTCTTTTATGATTTAAGCTAATTCCTCTATGATTTAAACTTATTCCTCTATGATTTAAACTTTTTACTTTATGATTTAAACTTATTGATTTTTCAAAAATTAATAATAATTATATTTTTGTTGTAAAAACAACAGATTTTTAATCTATCATCCAATACAATAAAGGCATAGCAACTAGAAATTAATTAAAAAGGAGAGATAAAATATGAATCAAATGTTTTGTTTTCAATGTCAAGAAACTGCAGGAAATAAAGGCTGTACCCTTAATGGTGTCTGCGGTAAAACTGCTGCCCTAGCAAATATGCAAGATTTACTTATCTACGTAACAAAAGGATTATCTGAGGTAACAACAAAACTTCGTTTCGAAGGTAGAAACATTTTGCCAGAAGTTAATCACTATATAACATTAAATCTTTTTACAACTATAACAAACGCAAATTTTGATGATGAAGTTTTCTATCAAAGAGTAAAAGAAACCTTAGCTATAAAAGAAAATTTAATCAATCAGTTAAATAATAAAGAAAATCTATCCGAAGCTGCCCTTTGGACTTTAACAGTAGATAGCACAAAGGAAGAAATCGAATCCATGATTGCAAAGTCCAATTCAGATGAAGTCGGAGTATTAGCAACCAAAGAAGAAGACGTTCGTTCATTACGTGAATTAATTACTTATGGTTTAAAGGGTCTTTCTGCTTATGTAAAACATGCAAATGCTTTAGGCTATGATGAAGAGACTATTGCTATCTTTATGCAGGAAACCTTAGCTAAGTTACTTGATGATACTTTAACTGTGGATGAGTTAATTGGATTAACAATGGAAACAGGTAAATTTGGTGTAGATGGAATGGCATTACTTGATAAAGCAAATACCACAACCTATGGAAATCCAGAAATCACAAAGGTTAACATCGGTGTTGGAACAAATCCTGGTATCCTTGTGTCTGGTCATGATTTATCTGACCTTGAACAATTATTGATTCAGACAGAAGGAACTGGTGTAGATGTATATACTCATTCCGAGATGCTTCCTGCTCACTACTATCCAAATCTTAAGAAATTTAAGCATTTAAAAGGTAACTACGGAAATGCGTGGTGGAAACAAAACGAAGAGTTTGAGAAATTCAATGGCCCTATCCTAATGACAACAAACTGTATCGTTCCTCCAAGAGCATCCTATAAAGATAGATTATATACAACTGGTGCTGCTGGTTATGTAGGATGTAGGCATATTGAAGGAGAAACCGGTAAAAGTAAAGATTTCTCAGTAATTATTAAGCATGCGCTACAGTGTGAAGCTCCAGTGGAAATTGAAACCGGTGAAATTATTGGTGGATTCGCTCATGCTCAGGTCCTTGCACTTGCAGACGCAGTAGTAGCTGCTGTTAAGTCTGGTGCTATTAAGAAATTTGTTGTAATGGCTGGCTGTGACGGACGTGCAAAATCAAGAAATTACTATACGGATTTTGCTAAAGCACTTCCAAACGATACTGTAATCCTAACTGCAGGTTGTGCAAAATATAAATATAACAAGTTAGACTTAGGAGATATCGGTGGAATTCCTCGCGTATTAGATGCTGGTCAGTGTAATGACTCCTACTCCTTAGCTCTTATAGCATTAAAGTTAAAAGAAGTTTTCGAGTTAAGTGATATTAATGAGTTACCAATCATTTATAACATTGCATGGTATGAACAAAAAGCAGTTATCGTTTTACTCTCCCTTCTTTACTTAGGAGTGAAGAACATTCATTTAGGACCAACACTACCTGCTTTCCTCTCGCCAAATGTTGCAAATGTTTTAGTAAATAATTTTGGAATCGCAGGAATTCAGACAGTAGAAGAAGACATGGAATTATTCTTTGGAAAAGATTTTTCTTCCAACTCCTCCGATGAAATTACAAAGGACACTGTAATAGGTGATCTTCTTAGAATTAATCCAGATAGTGCTTCTACTCTTATGGAAGCTGGTATGCATTGCCTTGGTTGCCCTGCATCTCAGATGGAGACATTAGAAGAAGCTTGTGGTGTACATGGATTGGATGTTGAAGTACTCCTTAATAAGTTAAATTCCTAATCTTAAACCCATCAATATTCTTCCTCAAAATCTAATATTGAACCAAACTCTATTACTTTTTGAGCGTAAATGGTATAGAGGTACCTAATAAAAGCAGGTACAAAGTGTATCTTCTCGTTGCCTAGTAGCAATTAAGAATATCACGTTGTACCTGCTTATTTTATTTAATCTGATCTGATAGCATTTTCTAAATTAGCTACGTAAACATACTTATTGTTATAATGTAGACAACGCATGTCTCCATTGATTATTGTAACTTATAATCTTCAGGCTAAACTAAATAAGCAATTAATAATGTTGTATTCCCCTCCCTCCAAAGCACATCAACCTTTTTAAATCCTGCCTCCGATAAAAGCGATACTTGGTGTTCAACTGTACATGGTGTGTCATAATGATAGTATACATCCGGATTTAGTTGTTGCTCTGAAGTCATTCTTTCATACTCTAGGTTATAATATAGTTCTTCCGACTCCTCTGTTACCATATAGTCGCATTCAATATATCGTCCATTCTCTTTTAACGATTGTCTTAATTTAGAATATAGTATTTGTTTCTTCTGAACGGATAGATGATGTAATGTCTGAAATGATATCGCAACATCAAATGCTTGTATTGGATAATCAAATTGCACATAATCCTCTCTGATTAGTTTCAAATTATTATTGTTAAACTTAGTTTTTAATCTACTTAACATCCCAGCAGATAAATCTATTCCTGTTACTTCAATAAACGGATTCTTATGTAATATTTCCTCTAATTCTAAACCTGTTCCACAACCTAAATCTAAAAGGCTTCTTGTATTCTCTGGGATAAGTTTTCCCATCCTAAGATAACCTTCCTTACATCCCTCTACATGCTCAAGCATATGCTCTTCATATTCATCGAGTCTATTCTCAAAAAAATTCTCCATTTTCTCTAATTCCATACTTCCCTCCATAGCAAATATATCCCATATTCATTATAATCAATTATTCCCTTGTACCCTACCTTAAGTTTCCTTACCATTCATTCATAAGATTAAACTAAGTATAAGGAAGGTAGTTTATTCTTACCTTCTCATTGCAAGTATAATTACCAATGTCGTAGCCCAAATCGATAAGCCTTTGTTATAAGCTAGTACTTATGCTATATCTTACTCTTAATCTAACCTTATGTGATAGCGTTTCTTATTTTTTAGAAAATATCTAAGTTTTTATCTTATTATGGCACCTATCGATTATTAAGATTATCAAAATGTCAACAAAAAAAGACAAGAGAATCGCGAGGAATACGCTTTTCTTGCCTTGGATAAAAAAAAAGACCGTTAAAAACGATCCTTACTAAACTTTCCCTAATAAATGTATAATATTATACATTCTAATTCTATACTTTCAATAATCTCTATGGTTAATAGAGATTATTTTACTTCACATTGAATGTTTTAAACAAACCTTTTAGGTTAAGCCCTCGACCTATTAGTAACAATCAGCTACATGTGTTACCACACTTCCACCTTTGTCCTATCAACCTTATCGTCTTTAAGGGGTCTTACTTGCTTTCGCAATGGGATATCTTATCTTGAGGGGGGCTTCACGCTTAGATGCCTTCAGCGTTTATCCCGTCCCGACTTGGCTACTCGGCCATGCTCTTGGTAGAACAACCGATACACCAGAGGTCAGTCCACCCCGGTCCTCTCGTACTAAGGGCAGCTCCTCTCAAATATCCTACGCCTACGCCGGATAGGGACCGAACTGTCTCACGACGTTCTGAACCCAGCTCGCGTACCGCTTTAATGGGCGAACAGCCCAACCCTTGGGACCTACTACAGCCCCAGGATGCGATGAGCCGACATCGAGGTGCCAAACCACTCCGTCGATGTGAACTCTTGGGAGTGATAAGCCTGTTATCCCCAGGGTAGCTTTTATCCGTTGAGCGATGGCAATCCCACTTTATACCACCGGATCACTAAGTCCTACTTTCGTACCTGCTCCACCCGTCGGTGTCACAGTCAAGCTCTCTTATGCCTTTGCACTCTACGAATGGTTTCCAACCATTCTGAGAGAACCTTTGAGCGCCTCCGATACCCTTTCGGAGGCGACCGCCCCAGTCAAACTCCCCGCCTGACATTGTCCCCTAGCCGGGTCACGGCTACAGGTTAGAAATCCAGTACTACAAGGGTGGTATCCCAACAGCGACTCCGTAAGAACTGGCGTTCCTACTTCCTAGTCTCCCACCTATCCTGTACATGCAGCACCGAATCCCAGTATCAAGCTGAAGTAAAGCTCCATGGGGTCTTTCCGTCCTGGCGCAGGTAACCAGCATCTTCACTGGTATTTCAATTTCACCGGGTGCATTGTCGAGACAGTGCCCAAATCATTACGCCTTTCGTGCGGGTCGGAACTTACCCGACAAGGAATTTCGCTACCTTAGGACCGTTATAGTTACGGCCGCCGTTTACTGGGGCTTAAGTTCAAAGCTTCGACTTGCGTCTAACCTCTCCCCTTAACCTTCCAGCACCGGGCAGGCGTCAGCCCATATACCTCACCTTTCGGTTTTGCATAGACCTGTGTTTTTGCTAAACAGTTGCTTGGGCCAATTCTCTGCGGCCTGGTTTCCCAGGCACCCCTTCTCCCGAAGTTACGGGGTCATTTTGCCGAGTTCCTTAACAATGCTTCTCCCGTCGGCCTTAGGATTCTCTCCTCATCCACCTGTGTCGGTTTACGGTACGGGCATATAGTAAACAATAGCGGCTTTTCTCGACAGCATAGGTTCAGAAACTTCGTTACTTAAACTTCACTCCGCATCACACTTCACCATCACCGGACGGATTTGCCTATCCAGCTTGACTTTGTGCTTGCGCCGGTTTTTCCATTCCCGGCTTTTCCTACCTTTCTGTGTCCCCACAGTTCTGTTACTATATGGTACAGGAATATCAACCTGTTGTCCATCGACTACGACTCTCGTCCTCGCCTTAGGCCCCGACTTACCCAGAGCAGATCAGCTTTACTCTGGAAACCTTGGATATTCAGCCTAGAAGATTCTCACTTCTATCTCGCTACTCATTCCGGCATTCTCTCTTCTTAACACTCCACTGCTCCTTACGGTACAGCTTCGTCGCAGTTAAGAATGCTCCTCTACCAATCATACGAAGTATGATTCCACAGCTTCGGTGGTGTGTTTTAGCCCCGGACATTTTCGGCGCAAGATCTCTCGACTAGTGAGCTATTACGCACTCTTTGAATGTATGGCTGCTTCTAAGCCAACATCCTAGTTGTCTCTGAAATCTCACATCCTTTTCCACTTAACACACACTTTGGGACCTTAGCTGGTGGTCTGGGCTCTTTCCCTTTTGACTACCCAACTTATCTCGTGTAGTCTGACTCCCGATCATCATCTATACGGCATTCGGAGTTTGATAACCTTCGGTAAGCTTTGACGCCCCCTAGGGTATTCAGTGCTCTACCTCCGTTAGACTTATCCTACGAAGTAGGATATTATCGAGGCTAGCCCTAAAGCTATTTCGAGGAGAACCAGCTATCTCCGGGTTCGATTGGAATTTCTCCCCTATCCACAGTTCATCACCACCCTTTTCAACGGATGTGTGTTCGGTCCTCCACCACCTTTTACGGCAGCTTCAACCTGACCATGGATAGATCACCCGGTTTCGGGTATACACACAGTGACTCAGCGCCCTATTCAGACTTGGTTTCCCTTCGGCTCCAGACTTTTTGTCCTTAACCTTGCCACTGGATGTAACTCGCCGGACCGTTCTACAAAAAGTACGCGGTTCCACTCATAAGGTGGTTCCACAGCTTGTAAACATATGGTTTCAGGTTCTCTTTCACTCCCCTCCCGGGGTTCTTTTCACCTTTCCTTCACAGTACTATGCACTATCGGTCACTAAGTAGTATTTAGCCTTGGGGGGTGGTCCCCCCGACTTCCAACAAGGTTTCTCGTGTCTCGTTGTACTTTGGATACCGCTCGCTCTCTTTAGGTTTCGAATACGAGGCTTTCACTCTCTCTGGCTGGCTTTCCCAAAACCATTCTTCTACCCTCTAAGTCACTTATTGCGGTCCATAACCCCGTGAGTAAACTCACGGTTTAGGCTCCTTCCCTTTCGCTCGCCGCTACTCAGGAAATCGAGTTTTCTTTCTCTTCCTCCGGGTACTTAGATGTTTCAGTTCCCCGGGTTCCCGGCGTATGGCTATGTATTCACCATACGTCAATGGAGGTTTGCTCCATTAGGTTTCCCCCATTCAGAAATCTACGGGTCAAAGGATATTTGCTCCTCACCGTAGCTTATCGCAGCTTATCACGTCTTTCATCGGCTCTTAGTGCCAAGGCATCCCACCATACGCTCTTATTAGCTTAACCTTTGTATTAGGTCACACTTTTCAGCATGTTCTAATATGATATTTCATCACCTAGCGTAGTGTTACTTTATCGGTTTGTTTATCATAAATCTCATAACATCGTCTGTTATAAGAATTACGTTTAGT
>NZ_JPOF01000006.1 GCF_000733755.1 Lachnoclostridium phytofermentans
ATCAACATCCGAAATACCAATGCACCAGAGGACAACGGTACCTGGATTGTTGAATCTACTTGTCATAAGCCAAAGTATACGATTACTGGTATCGCTGGTAAGAAGGGTTTCTGTGCAATTAACATTGAAAAAGCTATGATGAATACCGAAGTTGGATTTGGAAGAAAGGTGCTTGAAGTATTCGAGAAGCATAACATCTCTTTTGAGCATGTACCTTCTGGTATTGATACCTTTACTGTATTCGTTCATCAATCTGAGTTTGAAGAGAAAGAGCAGAAGGTATTAGCAGGTATTCATAAGCTTGCTGAGCCTGATTCTATCGATATGGAAGCCGATCTTGCACTGATTGCTGTAGTAGGACGAGGTATGAAGGCAATGCGTGGAACCGCTGCTAGAATTTTTGCTGCTTTGGCACATTCCGATATTAATATTAAGATGATTGACCAAGGTTCTAGTGAGCTTAACATCATTATTGGTGTTCGAAATGAAGATTTTGAAGCTGCGATAAAAGCAATTTATGATATATTTGTTTCCTCAAGATTATAAAGCTTATTTTTAAAAGAAACCAAACGACTCTAGAGATTTAGAATAATTAAAGATTAGGCTTTGGTCCAGTAGAATAATCTACTTAGGCTAAAGCCCTTTTTTTATCAATGTATGTATTAGAGGTCTTACGCTTGATATTTCGTATGTTTGATTACGAAATACGCAACTAAAAGCTTATAAAGGAATAAAAGATTTTACAAAAACAAGCCCTTTTAAAGTGTGTAGCTACAAATGTCAATCTTCAAACGAAGCCTTTCTCTGAATAGAACATAATCTATTATGCAAAACCTCCTAATGAAAGTTTTTATAAAACTGACATAGGAGGTCTTCTTTTTAGTCCCGAAATAATGGATTGTCTACTCTCGATAATTTTGCCCTTGAAAAGGAGAGGATTGCAACTTCCCAGTTAAGTACTCCGTCGGCGTACAATGATACACTTTACGAAATGTACGTAAAAAGGTGGAATAATCGCTATAACCACTCTGTAAACTTGCGGTTGTAATTGGTGTACCCTCCCTCATTAATTCTAATGCATTTGTAAGTCTCTTTTTTGTTATATAATTATGGAGTGATGTTCCAGTCACTTCTTTAAATTTATGCATAAGATAGGAGGAACTTAAGTATAAAGCATTTGATAATGCATCGATACTTAAATCGCCAGATAGATTCTCTGAAATATAAGAAATAAGGGAATCTACATGTTTATTGGATTGTATGCTTGATTGTGTTTCCATGAGTGGGGCAGAATCTTGCATTCGATTCATCACGATCATGAGTTGTAAAAAGAGTGTATTAGTATAAAGCTCATTCGCATATTCTTTGGAATGAAAAGAATCTTCAAGTTCATGTAAGAGATTTGAGAACTTCATTCTATATTTCGCTTCGGTTCGTAAAAGATTACTTTTTTTTGCAATTGTCTCCTGAAAGCAATCATCAAGATGATACTGCTTTAAGGAATCCTGCGTTAAAAATTCACGGTTCAACCATAATATAATGCGATCATATGGTACTCCCGGTTGAATGATTGGTTTATGCATCTCATGATGATTAATTAGTAGGATATCCCAAGGCATTAATTGATAAACCTTACCCTCAACCATATAAGTGACATTACCAGAGAAAAAGATGACAATTTTCTGAAAATCATGATAATGATACTCAATTGGTGCTGTATGGGAATCTTTTAAATGAAAAAACCGAAACTGGTCATTCAGGTAACCACGTTTGTTATTTTGTTCCATGCTACTTCTTGTCTATCCTTCCTATTTCATCTCAATATAAAATTACTATCCTAATGATAATATAAAAGAACAGAAAATGCAATATATCAAGCAGAAATAGATATGTTTAAGTTAAAACATGTTGTGTATCATATAAGTAAGAAAAGAAATGATGGTAATATTTTAGTGTAGTAATAGATATTTATAATTTTATATAGGTGAGCTCTAGAAATAGGGCAATTAAGAAAGAAGATTATGATAGGTGAGATTATTTGAATGGGATACATAATCGAAAGGGGTTAAACTATGGAATTTATCTTTGAAAAATATCACGGGAATGGAAATGATTATTTAGTATTTGATACAAAAAAGTTTGAATATGAATTAACGGGTTCACAAATCCGTGAAATATGTGATCGTCACTTTGGGGTAGGTTCTGATGGTATTTTAATGGGGCCTTACGAAAAGGAAGATGGAATCTATGTACGTATTTTTAATCCGGATGGAAGCGAAGCAGAGAAAAGTGGTAATGGAATCAGTATTTTTGCACAGTTTTTAAGAGATCATAAGTATGTATCGGAAGATGTTATTACTATTCATACCTTAGGAGGACCAATTGAAATTCATTATACCAACGATAAAAATGGTACTCTGAATGTAGCAATGGGTAAAGTATCCTACATGAGTGATGAAATTCCTGTAACAGGTGAGTCTAGAGAAGTGATTGAAGAAGCAATGGAGTTTCAAGGTCAGAAGGTAATTACCACCTGCCTAACCATTGGAAATCCACACTGTGTAATTTTAAGAGACGAATTAGTTAAGACAGAAGTGAAAAGTTTAGGTAAAATAATTGAATGTGATGAGCATTTTCCAAATAAAATCAACGTTCAGTTTATGAAAGTATTAAATCGGGAAGAAATCATGATTGAAATATATGAGCGTGGTGCTGGTTATACTTTATCTTCTGGTAGCAGCAGTTGTGCAGCCGCTAATGTTGCTTATAAATTAGGGCTAACAGATCGTAAGGTCAAAGTTCATATGCCTGGCGGCACTGTAGAAGTAGAAATTGAAGAAGATGGTATGACTTACATGACAAGTCATGTAAAGCGTATTGGAAAAATTATAACTGCGGATGTTTTTATAGAAGAACTATAATCGTGCTTTATAAAAAAAAGCACACTTTGATAATTTCTCTTGTGATGAATAAGTAAAGTGCATTTTTTGGAAATTTATTTTACAATATTAAGAATGAACCTATTTTGTAGAGAATGTATTAGCTCTATGTCAAGCATTTGGAGTGCAAGGTGCTTTGCACGTACCAAAAGGACATAGGGCTAATTAGGTTTATAATAAAAATTGAGGTTGTATATAAAACAGTTCACAATCCTTACATTTATTATAAATTGATGCTCCTATAAATTAGGTTTCTTTCATTTATATGTTTATATATAAACTGTCAGTTGCATTCGTTTTGACCCTTATTGCATTCGTTTGAACCTTAAAGCTCATGAGGAAATCTCTTTAAGAGTGTAAATTAGGAAGAAATTGCGAACCTTATTAGCGAAAGTAATGTATTAGAAAAGTGCTTTCTGAATGGAATATAATGGTATATAATAGTCTTATGAAGGAGAAGGAGGACTATATATGAGTCAAACCTATGTGACACCAGAAGAAGCTGGATATGAGGAAAGTAGAATTACTGTTTTAGATCATTTTTTTAGTGAGCAAATTGATAAAGATGTATTATACGGAGCAAGTTATTGTATGGCAAGAAACGGAAAGTTTTTTTCTAAAAATGCTCTCGGAAGATTTTCAAACGGAACAATGCAAGAAAATTCATTAAAAACAGATTCTATCTTTCCAATTGCTTCAATTACCAAGTTTATTACAGCAACCGCCTTCTTTCGTCTCGTAGAGGATGGAAAGGTTCGATTGTCGCAACCAGTAAGTGATTTTATCGAAGAGTTTTTAGAACCACCCTTCCATCAGATTACATTAACTCATCTACTAAGTCATACCTCAGGATTTGGAGTAGACTACGGCACTCTTCCAAGCAATGGTTGCCCTAATGTCTATGAATGCATTGATAAGGAATTTTCTTCTGGTGGTAGAAACTGGATTAAGGCTTCGCTAAAATCCGGACTTTACTTTGAAACGGGAATGCAATGGGGATATTCCACGTTTGGTTTTCATATTTTAGGGGAAATTATTCAAAGAATCAGCGGAGAAAAGCTGACAGATTTTATACATAAGAATATACTTGAACCTTGTGAGATGACAAGCAGTTTTTATACGTTACCGATAGATGCAATTTCACGTACAACGTTTTATAACGAATATCAAAGGTCAAGATTAATGGAAGCTCAAGAAAGTTCTATAAACAAAATAGAAAACAAAGAAAATCTATGGAACTTAATTCCTCCAGGAGGAAGCGGTTTATATTCCACGCCAGAAGACCTGGTTAAGTTTGGTACTATGTTATCCCTAGGGGGGTATTACAATGGAACACGAGTTATTGGAAGGAAAACAATTGAGAAAATGACAAGAACTTATACCAAAGAACACGTAAAGGACTATTGTTGGGGACAAAATGGAGTGTATCGTAGATATGGACTAGGTCCGGACAAGCGTTTCAATGATGATTTTATTTATTCTGAAGACACCTATGGACATGAGGGATCAGGTAGATGCAATCTGGTAATTGATCAAAAGGAACAGTTTGTTGTAGCGTATTTTATACCTTATGTAAAAATAGATTTATGGGATGCAGTTCCACTTTGGAATACTTTGGAGATTATGTGGTCGGGTATTCTTTGAGTTTACTACTGCTGTAGAATTTGGTCGATATCTGACGTTAATTCGATTGTATTACCTTATTATTTATTATATAATAGGTGAGATATAAAATATAAGTAACCAAAGGATAGCGAGGAATAAATCAATGAGTTTTAATATAAAAGGCAAAATTTCTAAGGTGATAACCACGGGAAAGGTTTGCAATCGAAATTCATATTATTTGAGCAAACGAAAGAAACCAATAAAGGAAACTGCGATTTTGTTTGAGTCAAAGGCAGGAGCTGATTTAGCGGGTAATATATTTTATTTACTGAAAGAATTAAGTAACAAGGAGTATTCTAAGTTTCAATGTTATCTTAATGTGAACTTATCCAGTAAAGATAGAATTCAAAAGCTGCTTGATAAGTATCAGATGAATCATGTTACACTTGTTACTATGAATTCTAAAAAATATCTAGAGATGTTAGCTACTGCTAAGTATATAGTAAATGATACTAGTTTCCCTACTTGGTTTTACAAAAGACCAGAACAGATTTATTTAAACACATGGCATGGGACACCTCTAAAACATATGGGATATGAAGTTTCGAATCGTGCTTTTGCGATGGGAAATATTCAAAAGAATTTTCAAATCGCAGATTACTTACTATATCCAAACGATTATATGAAAGAAAAGATGATTCATGCGTATTATCTTGAAAATACATACCAAGGAAATATACTCTGTGAAGGATATCCAAGGAATGCGGCGTTTTATCAAAAAAAACGTGCAGAGATAATTCGGAAAGAATTAAAACTAACAGAGAAACAAGTGATTGTTTATATGCCTACTTGGCGTGGTACTCTGACCGAAAGCAATAATACAGAACAAGTGGAAGCGTGTTCTTGTATCTTTGCAATGCTTGATAAACTTCTTGAGGATAATCAGGTGTTTTATGTAAAATTCCATGTGTTTTTGCAAGCCTGTTTTGATTTTAGTGAGTATAAACACATCAAACCATTTCCAGAAGGCTATGAAACCTATGAGTTTTTAAATTCTGCGGATGTTCTGGTTACGGATTATTCCAGTGTGTTTTTCGATTTTGCTAATGCTAGAAAGAAAATAATTTTATTTACCTATGATCGTAAAGATTATCTGGATGAACGAGGCCTTTACATACCTCTTGATTCCCTTCCTTTTCCACAGGCTGAGAATGTGAATGAGTTAAGTGAGGAGTTAAAGAAGCCTAAGACATATGATGATAAAGAGTTTTTAGAAAAATACTGTACTTATGATAATATTGATGCAGCAAATAGAATCGCAAGACATGTTTTTCTTTCTGAAAAGGTTTGTAAAGAAGAAAAAGTAAAGGGAAACGGAAATCCTAACATACTTGTGTATTGCTCAAACTTAGCAATGAACGGTATCACTACCTCTTTATTAAATCTCATGAGTTTGGTTGACAAAGAGAAAGCTAATTACTATTTCTTTTTTAAGCAGAACCAATTTACTAATTGCCCGATGCGGTTATCGGCTCTTCCAGCGAATACAGGTTTCATGCCACTTTGTGGTAGTACGATTGAATGGAAATGGATGGAGGCGATTTATCATAAGCTATATTATCGTTTTAATAAGGATTCTAAGTTTTTACAAAAGCGTATGAATCGTCTTTATAAGCGGGATTTTGATAAGCGTTTTCACAATGTCCGAATTGATGAGATTGTACAATTTACAGGATATGCACCGGATATTACCTTGTATTTACAACAGTCGAAAGCTTCTAAAGTTATCTTTGCACATAATGATATGTACGAAGAATATAAGGAAAAGAAGAATTTCCACTTTAATATTCTTAAGCATGCCTTTGAAAGCTATGATAAGATTATAGCGGTTAGTGAAGCAACAAAAGACTCCATTAAGAAAATCGGTAACTTTATGGATAAGGTAGTTGTTTTACAAAATGCACACAATGTGGATGGAATCTTAGAAAAAGCTAAACTTCCGTTTCTTATGGAGGAGGAAACAGAACTTTCCGTACCATATGAAGACTTTACGAAGATGTTAGCAGGTGATTCCATGAAATTTATAACTATCGGAAGATTTTCGCCGGAAAAGGGACACCTAAAACTAATGTCTGCATTCAATGAATTTCATAAGAATCACCCGAATACAAAGCTGATTATTATCGGTGGTTATGGTACTTTGTTCCAAAAAACGGTAGAATTTTCGCGAAAATTAGAATGTGCTAACGATATTTATATCGTTAAATCAACTTCAAATCCATTTACTATACTAAAACAATGCGATTTGTTCCTATTACCTTCCGATCGCGAACCTCTGGGGCTGGTATTACTGGAAGCAGACACTTTAGGAGTTCCAATTGTAGCAACAGATATCCCGGGCTCTGGTGATTTTATCAGAGAACATCAGGGTTATCTGGTAGAAAACAGTGAAAAAGGATTGCAAAAAGGGATGGAAGAATTCTTAGAAGGTAAGGTAAAACCGCTTAATATCTCTTTTACCGAATATAACCAATCCATTGTAAAGCAGTTTGAAGAACTGATTGGTGTTCCTAATACGAAATAGTTGGATCGGTAAGATACAAAAGGAAACCTGTGAGTAGGAAGGATAACGGAGGTACAAAAAGAAACATGAAAGTTGGAATTGTAACCATCTCCTCAGCACACAATTATGGTTGTATGCTACAAGCATGGGGGCTACAAGAATATGTAAAAAAATTAGGCTATGAAGTTGATATTATTAATCTTCGACTGGACTGCATTGATACGTTATATAAGCCACTTAATTTATATAAAGGATTAAAGAATGCAAAAAGATTCCGAAAACTACGTTCTGCTTTATGGCTTAATATAAAGAAAAAGGGCATTCATGCAAATCGTAAATATAAAAAGTTTGAATCGTTTATCGCGAATCAATTGCATACAACAAAATGTTATCATAGTTATCAGGAACTTGTAGATTCCAAGGTGGGAGATAACTATGATATCTTAATTACTGGTAGTGATCAGGTATGGAACGGCGCAATTACCGGTGGATTAAATAGGACATTTTTCTTAAATTTTACCAAAGGACCGGTAAGGAAACTATCCTTTGCTTCCAGCGTTGGAAAGACTGAATTAAAAGATTATGAAAAAGAGTTTTTTAGACACTATTTAAAAAACTTTGATTCTATTGCGGTAAGAGAAGAATCTGCCAAAGAGATGCTTACTCCACTTACGGACAAGCAGATTGACGTGGTAGTAGACCCTACATTATTGCTTGACGTGAATGATTTTGATAGGTTAAAGAAGCCATCAAGATATAAAAAGGGGTATATTTTTGTTCATGTCATTAACGCAGACAATCAAGTTCGTCCTATTGCAGAAAAACTATCGAAGCTTACTGGACTTCCTGTCATTCATAATCGTCCTGATAAACGCTATAGCAATGAACTAGGACGTTTTGATGATGCGGGAGTGGAAGAGTTTATAGGACTTGTAGAGAATGCGGAATATGTAGTGACGAACTCTTTCCATGCAACGGTATTTGCAATTATTTATCAACGTAAATTCTTTACGATACCTCATGAAAAATATCCGGAGAGAATGGTACATCTTCTTAATACCTTAGAATTAACGGATTACTTAATCAACGATGCAGCAAAGCTTCCATCAAATCCTGATAAAGTGGATTACCATTTTGATAAGGTACATGAATTATGGGATAGCCAAAAAAAGCAATCGCAGGATGTTTTAAAGAGAGAATTAGGAATTGCTTCGGAGGTAAGAAAATAATAAGCTTAAAGTAAAAAAGATGGGGCTGTTGCAAAACTAACTAATTAAGTTAGTTTTGTAGCAACTCATTTTTTATCTATTTATATAAGAAGAGGGCTCCATCGGAGCCCTCTAGTATAATTAACTTATGATAAATAACTTAATCAACCATAAAAATTATACTTTTTTTCAGGACAGTTATCAACTGGTTTTAACATTAAATCTTGAGGGATAAGTTCCAGAAGATGATTTGGTTCGTTTGCTAAGCCATGTATTGGAGGGACTTAATTATCATTTTCACTACTCAATAGAGTGTGAAAAAATTTAGTACTTATTTTCTTTCATTAGGTACAAAGGATATTAAAGGACTAACAAAATCGTCTTGCAATATCTCGTTGGCTTTTTCAACAACGATATTAAACATTTCATGATATTTTTCATACCACCAATATGCATAATGGTATCCTATCCTATATCGGAAGGACTGAGAATTACTCTTATAGGCTCGTTTTAGTTGGTATAACTTTTCATAATCTTCAAAGGTGAATGGCATTGTTATATCTGTAAATGTATAACATTGTTTTGCTGGTGAATATTTCTTAAAGTCAACAACTTTATTAAGATAACATAGAAGGATGCATGCATTTCTAGTATAGTGAGCAATTAAGTTCAGTAATTCCTCGGCAGAGACTCTATGATCAATGAAATTTTGATATTCCTCTTCGATAGACTCAATGTCATAATACATAAGGCGTAGTACCTCAACATTTGGAGTTAGTGTATCAAAAGCATGATAAATGAAATCTGATTTTGAATAGTAAATTTTTGCATATAGTTTTAGATTCCAACACCAATAATCGCCATGAGCGCACATATTGGCAAATGACCGTTTCGTATAAACGGATAACCAATTTATAGGCACCTGAAGAGCCTTAGCAAGTTGTTGCTTTCTATACAATAATCTTTGCCTTGAACAATCCTCGATGATAATTAACATATCAATGTCACTTAGTTCATCAAATTCCTCATTCATATACGATCCAAAGAGTGCAAAGGTTTCTATGTGATAAGGATATGGCGGAAGTTTAAAATAACGGTTATTTACTTCAAATTCTATCATAATAAGGCCACTCTCCTTTTTAGTTAATACCAAAGGCTATTCTATCTTTCATTTGTAGCCTCTTGCATAACATATCTCCGAATTGATATATTTTGCTTATCCCAATCACTTTGTCTTGATTTTTTTTCATACTCATTCCTTTCACAGACTTTTTGTAAGAGTAGAGTATAATACTCCCTAAGATCAATATATTCAATTCGACAAGAATGATGAATAAATGACATACAATTCCGATTGGATCGTTCTATTTCATATAAGAATTAAGTAGCAAGAAGAAGATTAGTTTTTGAATTGACCGTTGACAGCTTCCTTGCAATGGAAGTACAATAACATTAAATTGTAAAGGAGGGAAAACAATGCAATTTGAAACATTACAAAAAGATATGATAACAGCAATGAAAGAGAGAAATAAGAGTAGAAAAGATAGTATCTCTTCTCTGATTTCCGCAATTAAAAAGGTAGCGATTGATGAAGGTCATCGTGATAATATCACGGAAGAACTTGTAGACCGTGTAATCTTAAAAGAATTAAAGACAGCAAAGGAGCAATTGGATACCTGTCCTGCTGAGAGACTAGATCTTAAAGCAGAGTATCAAGCTCGCTATGATGTCATTCATGAATATGCACCAAAGCTTATGAGTGAAGATGAGGTTAAAGTGTTTATTCAAGCTAACTTTGCTGAAGTTGTGGCAACAAAAAACAAAGGGGAAATCATGAAAGTAGTCATGAAAGAACTGAAGGGGAAAGCAGATGGTAAAGTAATTAATCAGGTGGTTGCAAATCTCTGTGAGTAAATAATAGGGTATTCCAAATGTGTTATATATTTGGAATACTCTTTCCTTTAATACAAGGAAAAGTCGTGAAGCATGCTTTTCTTTGTATTAGAGTAAAACTCATAAAAGTGTAAGAAATAATATAAATTTTTATGGGAAGAATATAGATTATGCGTTGTGATGGAGGTAAAGATGAGAAGAACAA
The DNA here is from genome assembly GCF_000733755.1 of Lachnoclostridium phytofermentans. Taxonomy (GTDB): domain Bacteria; phylum Bacillota; class Clostridia; order Lachnospirales; family Lachnospiraceae; genus Lachnoclostridium; species Lachnoclostridium phytofermentans_A. The sequence goes on from NZ_JPOF01000006.1 coordinate 10,414, forward strand.
AATTAATATATGGCATCTTAGTTCTCATGCTAACTGTATTTTTATGTGCGTGTAGTAAGAATGCAAACGATAAGGATGATGAAATCAAGAATAACATAACAATAACGCCGAACATAGAACAACCTTCTAAGATACCAACGGCTACGCCAATAGAGCCAACAAATACACCGACAGTGACACCGACACAACCTCCAGAGGAAATGTCAGAAAGCATGCAGGTCGCTAAGAGTCTGATGAGTACTATGACTATAGAAGAGAAAGTAGCGCAGATGTTTTTTGTCCGTTGTCCAGAGGAAAATGCTAATGAGGTTATGAAGGAATACCAGTTTGGGGGATACTTACTATTTGCTCGAGATTTTGAGAATGAAACGAAAGAAAGTGTATCTCAGAAAGTAGTTAAGTATCAAGAGAATTCCAAGATACCAGCATTTATCGGTGTAGATGAGGAGGGTGGTACGGTAAACCGTGTTAGTAAATACAAAGCTTTTCGGGATAAACCATTTGAATCACCTAGTGTACTCTATAAAAAAGGGGGATTTGATGAAATACGAAAAGATACGGAGGAGAAAACAAACTTGCTGTTATCACTAGGCATTAATATAAATTTTGCTCCAGTTTGTGATGTACCTAACAAAAGTGAAGACTTTATTTACGCTAGAGCTTTTGGAACAGACGTAGAAGAAACCTCTAAATATGTGACATTGGTAGTGGAAACAATGAAGAAAATGGGAATTGGTTCTGTGTTAAAACATTTCCCTGGATACGGAAACAATGTGGATACTCATACCGGGATTGCATACGATAAAAGAGATTATGAGACCTTCCAGAACATTGATTTTTTACCATTTAAAGCTGGAATTGATGCTGGTGCACCTTTTGTTTTAGTATCTCATAACATTGTAGAATGCATGGATGATAAACTACCAGCATCTCTATCAGAGTCAGTTCATAAAGTTCTTAGAAATCAACTAGGATTTCAAAACCTTATTATAACAGACGATCTATCCATGGATGCAATAACCACCTACACAGGGGATCAAGCTGCTGCAGTATTAGCAGTAGAGGCAGGTAATGATATGCTGTGCTGTACCAATTATAAGGAACAGATCACTGCTGTTGTTAACGCGGTAAACAGTGGTAGGATAACAGAGGAACGGATTGAGGAATCTGTTCTTCGAATATTACAAGCAAAATATGATATGGGAATAATAGAATAATTTTTTCATGCAACAGAGTTAACCCAAGTCTTAGGACTTGGGTTTTTTTAAACCTTGCAGGCTTTTCTAATGATGTATCTGTAGGATAATATTTATATTCTAATGAAAGAGGCTACGAATACAATTATTTAAATATTTTAGTGACCTATTTTACCTATTATTAATGACAATAGCTGCATGATACATATCAGAGAGAAAACGAACCTCTTATCTCGTTGCATTTAATTTACGGGCGCATTTTGCCTTTATATTTATTTTTGCATTTATCATTATTTTCGAAAATACATTATGAATAATTCGAAATTAAATATCATATATTCGAAAATATTATAGAAATTAATGCAGTATTATGATATAACTGAATTATGATACTGTACGTAGATAAGCGTGAAAAAAGAGATTTAGCAAAAGGTAAAGGACGGTTCATGAAATGAATGAGTTTTGGAAATCGAGTGATTGGGAAAAGCAGAATTATTATGACGGTACTGATTTGGGATCAAGTTATACAAATCATACAACAAAATTAAAAGTTTGGGCACCAACGGCCTCTATGATAACCGTGAATCTTTATCATGATGGTAGCAGTGGAGAACCTTTTGCTACAGAAGTAATGGAAAAAGAGGAAAAAGGTATTTGGTCAGCTACACTTATGGGAGATTATGAAGGGGTATATTATACCTATCTTGTAACGGTAGAGGGTCAAAGCAAAGAAGCTGTCGATCCCTATGCCAGAGCGACTGGTGTGAATGGGAAAAGAGGGCTGATTTTGGATTTAGAGAAAACAAATCCAATTGGCTTTCCCAAGGAATCAAAACCTAAGTTTGATTCTTTTACAGATGCTGTGATATATGAATTACATATCCGTGATTTATCGATGGAATTTGATTCTGGTATAAAAGAAAAAGGGAAACTACTGGGACTTACGGAGCTTGGCACTAAAAATTCCGAAGGTTTAGCAACAGGACTATCACACATCAAAGAGCTTGGAGTAACTCATATTCATCTTCTTCCATGCTTTGATTATGCCTCTGTAGAGGAAGAAGACTGCTCAACCTTTAACTGGGGATATGACCCGGAAAATTATAATGTGGTAGAAGGTTCTTATTCTACAAATCCATACGATGGGGAGGTAAGAGTAAAAGAGTTTAAGACATTAGTTAAAACACTGCACGAGAATGGATTTCGTGTCATTATGGATGTTGTGTATAACCATACAATGAAAACCGAGGATTCCAATTTTAATAAATTAGTTCCCGATTATTATTATCGTAAAGTTGGTGATAAATTTTCAGATGCCTCTGCCTGTGGAAATGAAACAGCTTCCGAGCGATTGATGGTACGAAAATTTATCATTGATTCTGTGACCTACTGGGCAAAGGAGTATCATATCGATGGTTTTCGCTTTGATTTGATGGGGGTTCATGACATAGAAACTATGAAGGAAGTAAGATCGGCTGTAGATCAAATTGATCCAAGCATTATTCTATACGGAGAAGGTTGGCTAGGTGGAGACTGTCCTCTTCCAGCGAGTCAGCGAGCAATGAAAGCCAATATGAATATGTTACCAGGGATTGCAGCATTTAGTGATGATATTAGAGATGGTCTAAAAGGAAGTGTCTTTATACCTGATGAAAAAGGGTATGCAACAGGTGATTTTGGGAAAAGAGAAAGTGTGAAATTTGGCGTAGTCGGTGCAACCTTTCATCCACAAATCGACTATCAGAAAGTGAATTATAGCGACTCTCCTTGGGCGCTTTCTCCATCGCAGTGTATTAACTATGTATCCGCTCATGACAATTACACCTTATGGGATAAAATAGCTTACTCTTGTAAAGAAGATAATTATGAGAAGAAAGTAAAAAAGAATAAACTGTGTGCTGCGATTGTCTTTACCTCACAAGGAATCCCTTTTTTACAAGCTGGGGAGGAAATGTTACGAAGCAAACCGTCCAAAGAAGTAGTGGGAGAGTTTGTAGAAAATAGCTATAATGCGCCTGATGAAATCAATTGTATAAAGTGGTCAAATAAAGCGAATGTAATGGATGTTTTTTCTTACTACTTAGGTCTTATTAAGTTTAGGAAAGAGCAAGAGGCACTCAGAATGAAGTCTACAGAGGAGATAGTAAAACGATTGATCTTTTTACCAGAAGAGAAAGAGGGTGTCATATCCTATCTAATCAATGGAAGTGGTACGAAAGAGGATAAGACTCTTTGTATTATCTATAACGCTTCCGATGAGAAAGTTGCGATAACACTTCCTGAGAATAATTGGACTGTCTATATAGATGGAGATAAGGCTGGTGTAGAGCCGCTATATAAAGTTATTGGAACAATCGTAGAGGTTAGTCCAATCTCTTGTATGGTCCTTATAAAATAAAAGATTGAATTCAGGAATAAATGCTTCACTTTAGTAGTGATTCTTCCTTAAAAGCAGTAATCTTGATAAGAGAAAAGAAGTTAAAGAGTAGAATATAATCCATGATAGTTCCTTTCGTTAGGAGAAAATAATCCATTTTCTGCATAGTAAAAATACGATATAGTATAAGAAGAAACCTATTCTGATAATCAAATACACGGCAAGGGAAACTGTGAAGCGTACTTTTTCTTGCTGACAGTCTAAAAAGAATACTGTTTATCAGAAGTTATATTATAGGAACAACCTAATCAAAGAAATCAAAAGATAGTCTATAAAGTATTAATAAGCAGATAAAGGAGGAACTATTAATGGAACAAAAAGCATATGGGATTCATATGGGACCTGCCAAATGTGCAGTTGATTTGGGAGATGGTAGTGAGAGAGGCGGTTACGTTAATCAGGATTATATCTTACAAAAGCTAGGTCGTCCGCATCGCGCTATTAGTTTAATGTATTGTTATTATCCGCTTGACCAAGGCTGGCCAGAGCGTGCGAGTGTAGCACATGCAAGTGATTCTGTATCATTTGCTTGGGATTATCCATATGATGATTATTTTACTTATAAGGGTGGCTTACATGGTGATTTATCAGAGGAACCATTTACCTATATGAGAGATGTAAGAAAGCATGGTCAGGATGTCCTTCTTACTCTCACCATTGATCCTCATGTAACAGACGAGCATTTAATAGCGATAGCAAAGGATTTAACCACCTTTGGTAGGGTACAGCTTCGTATTAATCATGAAGCCACTGGTTCGTGGTTCTCTTTTAATAAACGATGTACTTACCAGGAAGTTGCTGATTTTTATGTGCGCTTCCATAAAATAGTAAAGAAATATGCACCTAATGTGCAGACGATTCTTTGTATTGGTGGTATCGAGGATGAAAATGCCACAGAGATACTAAAAGAGAAGGAATTTACAGAGGCAGTAAAAGAAACCGATATCTGGTCTGTTGATAAGTACATAACGCTGCATTATGGTTGGCCATATGACATCGCCGAACGAGGAGGAACATCTCACTACTGTAAAACAGCAGAAGAGACTTACCGACTAGCAAAATTAAGTTATGATCGTTTCCGCTATTTAAATGGAGGTAATATTAAGCCTATGGTTATGTCGGAGCTTAATGCAGATGGTGATGTAACTGGACAAATCAGACAGGCTAGTATGATGAAAGAATTCTGCGATTTTATCAAAGAAGATAAGGAATGTTGGTTAAGCGGTTTTACAATGTATCAATTCCGTGATGATGGAAGACTAGGCCTTGAAATGACGGATCCAAATAACAAAGAAGTTGGAATTGAACAGCCTCTACTTCAGGAATATAAGGAAATTATTCATGATGATTTCTTTAAGCCAGTAATGACTATAAAAGAAGAGATGAATATCCCAGTGACGTTACGTTGGGGAGGTAGTGAAGACTCTGAAGGTATCACCATGCCAATTCACTTAGAAAAGAATCCAGTTTTCTTTGAAGTTTATTTTGAAGAAGGATTAAAAGAGTTAAATCTCATGATGTGTATTGAAGATATGTGGTTCTATAAAGCTCCTGGGGTTAGCTGTATCGATATTATGCCAGTCTTTTGGAAAAAGCCTTTGTTTTTCGCAAAAGAGGTGGCGTTAACAATTTTTGCACCTCCTGCAGATGGTGAGAATGAGAATACTGGTGCATCTGATTGGATGCTTAACTCCTATACGGTACTACCAAAGCTACCAAAGATTCGTATTCGTTATGAGTCTACAGAAGAGTGTTAACTACAACTTAAAGTTCGTATAACAACATTATAAGAGGGAATGCTTATAGTGATTGATTAACACGATGTTTTCCCTTTGTTACAAGGATTATTAACAGATATTTCTCTTTATAAATCGAAGATAATGCTAGGAAAAAGAATTATTTATGGTATAATCCATTAGGAATATTATCTTAGAAAAAAGTGAAAACACCATATCATGTGGTAAAAATAGATAAAACATCAAAATGTAGTGTTTTGTATTTATTTTGATCTAATGATATGGTAATATAAAGAGAGAAATAAAAGTTTTTTGTAACAGAAAGGAAGAACAGTGGTGATTGTAGTTGGCGGAATGATAGGTTTAGGGAAAACAAGCTATGCGACAATGCTTGGAGAATATTTTCATACAGATGTTTTTTATGAAAGCGTGGAGGGAAATAAAATATTACCGTTATTTTATACTTCCAGCGAAGAAGAGATACAGAAAAAACGGTATCCTTTTTTACTCCAGTTATGGTTTTTAGATACAAGATTTCGATCAATAAAGCAAGCGTTTGCAAATCAAAACAATGTACTTGATCGTAGTATCTATGAGGATTGGTATTTTGCAAGAAAAAATATGGAGCTTGGTAGAATCTCAGAGCTAGAGATGGAGATTTATGAAAAACTTCTTCATAATATGATGGAAGAATTGAAGGGAATGCCGAAAAAATCCCCTGACCTTATGATTTATTTAAAGGGGAGTTTTGAAACCGTAATGAATAGAATTAAACTCCGTGGGAGAGACTTTGAGCTAGATAGTAGTCTCATTGATTATTATCGTTTTCTATGGGAAGGTTATGATGACTGGGTTCAGAACTATTATACTGCAAGTGATATCCTAATTATCGACACCGATCATACCGATATCGTGAATAGGGAAGAAGATCGTCTTCGAGTAATTCAGGATGTTGAATGGAAATTAAAGCAACAAAGAAGTGAACAATAGAAATGTAAAATAGAAGTGAATTATAGAAGTGCAAAATAGGAAGGAAGTTACCCTGATTTCATGAAATAGAAGCAGAGAAGAAATGTTATTTCGACATGAATTCTCTGCTTCTATTCAATTATGGCTGCAAAATTAGTCTATTCCGTGATTCATAATGCAATTCTAAAGTTTTTTATAAAACGATAATTTAACAGAATTAATAACCTTCTGCCTTTCTCTGATTTCTAAGAGCATGTCTCTTCATTGCAGCATCCCATTCTGCTTGTTGCTCCATAGTTTCAATTTTTAAACGTGGGACTCTTTTTGGTTGTTCCTTTTCGTCTAAAGCGACCATGACAAAATAGGCTCGATTAATGGGATAACGAGATCCTTCTTTGTTCTCTACATAAGTGTCAATTCGTACTTCCATTGAGGAGTTACCAACATAGGTTACGCGACCAACCAAGACAACGATATCATTCAAGTGTGCACCATGTTTAAATTGTAAATTATCTATGGAAGCGGTAATCACATTTCCTCCGGAGTGACGCATACCTACGATACCAGCCAATTCATCAATCCAAGCGAGAAGTTGTCCACCGAACAAACGCCCTGAGCCATTAATGTGAGCCTGCATAACAATATATGTTTTTTCTGTTAAGGATTCAAAGACCCTTTTTTGTATTTCATCTTGATTCATAACTTTCTCCATTCCAGCCGTGATACCTAAGTAATACTCATTACAGGTTTGGGCATAATAGTAATGTAATCTTATCACGAACCATATTTTTTTGTCTAGTAGGGGAGGAAAATGTTTTGGATTCTATCCTTAACTATGTAAATCAATTTGATGGAATAAAGAGAGAATGGATTTCTGATTTCACAGAATATATGAATTTAAATCATCCAGATATAACACCTGTTATATGGTTTCGAATGCCAACTTATCGAATTGGTACTTTGTTTTTTGCTTTTTCAGTTACAAAAAATCATTTTACTTTTCATACAAATGATGAGGAATGCATGGATATCTTAAAAAAATCGTTTCAAAAAGCGTCCTTTGGAAAGCGTTCTGTTCAAATAAAATATAAATACAAGTCAGATGCGTATATAATTTACAACATGATTGAGTATCTTGTGAATAAAATGAAAGCAGGGTAGTACAAAATGAGCTGTTATTCAAGATAATAAGTAATTATTTTAAATAATGATAGAAATATCCATAAGATATATGAAATTTTAATAAAAACTAAAACGATGTATTTTAATTTCTCTACTTTTTTTCTTTACAATTTGTGTTATAATAAGACATTAAGTGATAATTTTTTCTTCCTCAACATAATCTGATATTAGAGACCATTATGTTGAAAAGGACAAGAATATCTATCTTAGAAATAACAAACACAGATTATGTTTCTGGAGTGAAATATGAATGTAATAAGTAGTGAAAATGTGAATGAAATTATTAATAGAACATTAAGTATAATAAATCCTAAAATCATCAATCATGGTGAGATAACCGGGTATATCGTATATAAAATGTTGGAATGTGAACACTTATATTCTGATCACGATTTAGTTGATTACACCATGCTAAGTATCTTGCATGATATTGGTTTATATAAGCAACCAAACGTAAAAAATGTCGTGGATTTTGAGTCAAAAGATGTTTGGTCACATTCTATTTATGGTTTTTTATTTTTAAAATATTTTACCCCGATGAAAGATAAAGCTGAGATTATCTTATATCATCATATTGAATATAATCGCTATCACTTGATATCAAGCAAATATTTACATATCATAGAGTGTTTAAATTTGGCAGATCATATGGATACTTATATGCACTTATGTCCAGATGATATGGAGAAAGACTTCTTTGTAAAATATCGAGATATCAAGTTTTCAGGGAAAGCACTTGATTTATTTTTCCGAGCGGAAGCAAAGTATAAGATTACGGAAAAGCTCGCGAATGGTACTTATAAGAAAGAGTTAGCAGAGTTTCTATCAAAAAAAGTATTTTCTGATAAATACAAAAAAGGTTTTTTAGAAATGCTGGTATATACCATTGATTTTCGTAGCGAACATACAGTAATTCATACCATGGCGACTGTTAATTTTGCAAGGCAACTAGGAAGACTAATGAGATTAAGTGGTGTAGAACTTCATAATTTATATTATGGGGCATTACTTCATGATCTGGGTAAATTAGCCATTCCGTTAGAAATCTTAGAATCACCTGGGCGATTGTCGGAAGAAGAGATGAAGATCATGAAAGCTCATGTCCGTATAACAGAGATGATACTTAGCGGTGTAGTAGACCAAGATGTTTTAGAGATTGCAGTACGTCATCATGAAAAGCTAGATGGTTCGGGGTATCATAAAGGACTTACAAAAAAAGATTTAACACTACCTCAGCAAATAGTGGCAGTTGCCGATATTTTAAGTGCTCTCTATGGAAAACGAAGTTATAAAGATGCGTTTGAGAGTGATAAGATTAAAGAAATTCTTTGGAAAGATGCAGAAAATAATAAGATTAGTAAACCGATTGTGGAGTGTCTATTAAGAAATTATAATAGTATTATAGCGAAATTTGAAACAGAAAAACAGCAAACCATTGGACTGTATTTAAGCATTAAAGATCAATATGAAGTTATCGCACAAAAGTTTACTACTTATCTATAATTTTCATGGATATGAACATGGACATGAATTATGTTTCTCTTGTTTCTGTTCACTGGCTTCATATGCAAAATTATCAATATCACAAGCTAACGGCGGGGTTGAAATCAGAAGAAACTCTGCCGTTTTTCTATTGGTAGAGATAACGTTATTAACAATAGTTAGTACAAAAAACACAATAAAACATAAAATGTATAGGAATATCAGACAAAATATGATAAATTAGTATCAAGTACTATAGGAAGGAAAGCAAAAGAATGCAAACAATAACGTGGGGAATGATTGGCTGTGGAGACGTTACAGAAGTAAAGAACGGTCCTGGTCTTTATTTAGCAGAAAACTCAAAATTAAAAGGATTAACGAATCGTACAAAATCAAAAGCCGTAGATTGGACAAATAGGCATCAACAAGGTATCGTATATGATAGCGTAGAAGAATTGTTAAAAGATGACGAGATAGATATTGTATATATTGCAGTTACTCCTGACAAACATATGGAATATGCCATTCAGTGTGCGAAAGCAGGGAAGCATTGCTTGATTGAAAAACCATTAGCAATGACATATGAGGAAGGGTTAGCAATTAAGGAAGCATTTTTAGCTGCTGGAAAAAAGGCTTATGTAGCATTTTATCGTAGAAGTTTAAATCGCTTCCTTAAGATAAAAGAAATACTTAATAGTGGGAAAATAGGTCAGGTGTCTCAGTTTCATATCCATCGTTACGTAAATCCTATTGCAGACACAAGTGCATGGAGAGCAATACCTGAGATATCTGGAGGAAATGTATTTACCGAAACCGACATCCATATCCTTGATTATATGGATGAATTGTTTGGTGAAGTAAAGCAGTTTCAGTTTATGAAAAACAGAATAGGTAATAATAGCAATGATTTTAATAGTTTAGTTATTAATTTCCAATATGAAAATAATATTTATGGTACCGGAAATTGGTGTTATAATGCTTTGATCACACGTGATCAAGTTGATATTATTGGTGAGAGAGGGATGATATCTTTTGACTTTTTTCATAATGACGCTCCAATAATTCTTGAAGCAAAAGAAGGTAGAGAAGAGATAGTAACGAGGGACTCCATTCATGTTGGTTTAGCGATGGAACAGGCGATAGTCAATGAAATAAACGGAATAGGTAACTTCCCTGGTAATATCGATGCAGCGTTAAGAACTCTAAAAATAACGGATAGTATTTATCAAAGTAAAAGCTGGTAGTATGGTAGTAGAAGTTTGTCCTATTAGTATATAGGAGAGAGTGACAAGGTTTATTGAATCGTAACCTATTAGATGATATTGGTAAACTAACAGAATGTAATTTTTAAGGAAGCAAAATATAAGAGCATTGTTTACTACATCCGAAATGATATGTAGTAACAATGCTCTTATTCGTCATGAAGTCATATCTAGTTACTAACGTAACTTATCATATAATTGTTCTGCTAAATCAGTATATTCTGGTGGAATTACGTAAGACCATTTTCCAACTATAATACGATAGCAAGGAGTTGTTGTTATATATTGATATTGAGCATGATCTAATAAGGTTATAATTTCTTCCCTAAATTGTTCAATTTGCTCCGAATTAACATACATTGGCGATGTCGCAGCGTAAGAATAGTAGCCATAATAATACAAAGGCTTACTATTTGTATTTTCGATAGGGGCTAAGATACCAAAGTTATTAGCTACAGAATTATTGTAAATTGTTTTTGTAGAGAATGTATCCAAATTTACATAATTATCAGCTAAGAAAGCTAGTGTTTCAGTATAACTTTCTAGTATAGGAATCTCGCCAATCTTAAATCTAGTAGGTTTTGATGGTGTTAAATATTCCTCCATGGTTAACTTCTTCATATCCCTAGCAAGACAATGATATAATTCCTGAATCTTTTCTTTACGCATAGGATAACTTATGCTGGAGTAATCATATACATCCGAGACTATTATTGATCCTGGATTGGAATTTTGTTTTACTATTTGGTCAATATATTCATCACTGAGATCGATAGACGCCAGTAACATTCTTTGATCAAAACTTACGCTGTAAAATCTTGTGTAATCGATTCCATTCTTTACATCAAACGATATCTCAATATCATAGGTTGGAAGATAAACATAATAATACTCCTCTGGAATTGCTTCTGTGGTTTGAGAATCAGGATAGTTACTATACTTAGTTGCTTCAACAGGAACTCTTACCATATTTGGATTCTCGCTTGAAATTTTGCTTACTATATAATCATCGATTACTCTTTGATGAAATGCTAGGACTGCCCTTATATTCTCTGGATCTTTCAGTATAATAGAATTATCATAAGCTGTAGTATCTGGATCAAGAACGCCATTGTAACGAATGGAGACAGATTTTATATTTGAGATATCTGTGGTTCTATAAACAACGCCAAAACCTTCCGTAGTATCGATAAGAAATATACTACAACCAGTGATTGCTGATATTATTGCAAATCGAAGAATGGATCGATAGAATTTTTGAAAACCTCTATTTGTGATTACTTCAAATGTCAAGAATATAAACGCCAATAAAGATACGCTTGTGATAAAGTTTATATCCAGCTGGTAGAAGAAAGCAGCCAATAAAAATGTTAGTGAAGCCATGATAAAGTAATAGAAGATGCGGTTAACAAATCCAGTGCCTACACTTTCTGCTTTTCTTCTTATAAAATTTCGATAGGAAATAAAAAGTATCCCTAATGTCATCAGTAATGCAAGGAATAGAGTCCATAATCCAGTTCCACTATAAAGAAATCGATTTAGATTGTTAAACCAATAGAGGAGGATACCTCCCGGACTAGTGAAATATAGTAATTGTTGAAACAACGTTCGAAAACTGATTCCAAACAAGCGATTTAAAAGGAGGTAACCTACAGAGTAGATTACGCCAGGTATTAATAAATTAATATAAAGACTGGCAGTTATCGCTTCAAAAGTGTTACCAACACAACTTAATACAAATACTGTAAGAGTGTATAGGAACATTAAGCCTACGATGATAAAGAGATAAGTAAAAAATACCAAGCGTAACATTCTAAGGAAGGAGTCATCCATTGTTACATCATATTCTAGTATAGAATTAATAAATCTTGTTGTTCGCAATAAAAGTAACAGCATGCTGAGTAGGAACTGTCCTATAATCGGTACGAGATAGAGGATTAAACCACTCAGATAATCACTCATAAATAACTGTTTTCTTGTAAGTGGTAGTTTTAAAACATCGTCTATTTTTGTTTTTTGATAAAGGTAATCAAAAAAGCTTAATGGTATTACGAAAGCTGAGGCACCAATCACTAAGGATGCTAAGATAGTAATCCATATCGAACTTTGAGAGTCAAAATAGTAATGATTTAAAATATACAATGGACCGGTTAGGAGGTTAGTAATAATTAGTATGGTCCAAAACCGCTTATTTTTTAACTTTTCTTTTAAACTGATGCCAAAAAAGCTAGTGCTCGATGCCGTTTGCGTCATATCCGTTTGCCTCCATTTCATAGATAAATATTTCCTCTAGGGTAAGAGGGATTTCTTCTAGCAGAATTGGATGAAAGTGAGATAAGTATGTCTTGATTTCTTCTATGTCACCACGTACCCCCATGGTTATCACACTTCCAAGCTTCTCACTCTGAACGATAGACAGCCCATCAAAATCTTCCGCAGAGTAATCTCTGGAAAATGCTGCTTGAATCTTATGAAATCCTTCATATACACTTTGCAAATCTTTACAGAATAGTAGTCTACCTTCATGAAGGAGCGCCACATGGTCACAGATATCATTTACCTCTTTAAGGTTATGGGAGGAGAGGATTAATGTAAGCTTACGATCGAGCATCTCATCGACTAGAATACGCTTTACAATAATTCTCATTGCTGGGTCTAATCCATCAAAAGCTTCATCAAGTAGTAGATATTTCGTGCCACAAGAAAGACCGATAATGAAAACAGCTTGACGTTTCATACCTTTTGAGAAAGTAGACATCTTTTTATCACTTGGTAATTTAGTTACCTCCATCAATCGCTCAAATACTTCTTCCTTAAAGTTTCTATAATAGTTTTTATAATGATCTTTTAGTTCAATTACTGTCATGTTTTGATATTGAACGGTTTCATCATTGATAAAGAACATATCGGATTTCACTTGTATATTATCATAGACAGAAGCTTCATCGATTAGGACTTCTCCGTCGTCAGCCTTATAGATACCGCAAAGTAAACGAAGTAGCGTGGACTTACCAGCACCATTGGATCCTAATAGTCCAAATGCAGTACCTTCTTCAATTGTTAAACTAATCTGATCAAGCGATAAATCTTTCCCAAAGCGTTTTGTAACATTTTTAAATTCGATCATCTGCTATCACCTCAATTCTATTTACTAGCTCTTCTTTTTGAAAGCCTTGGGAGAGTGCATCAAACACCGCTTCATCAAAGCTCTTCATTGCTTTTTCTTTAAGTAAATTCTCTTTTAATGGTGCAATAAAATTTCCACGTCCGGCAACAGAATAGATAACACCATTATGTTCTAGTTCTTGATAAGCTTTTTGTACCGTATTAGGATTGATACCAAGATCTTTTGCTAGAGATCTTACGCTAGGTAATTGGTCGTTTTCATGTAAAACGTCTTTCATCATAAGTTCCATGATTTTTCTTGAAAGTTGTTCATAAATCGGAACTTTAGAGGTAAGATTTACTTGAAACATACTTAAACTCCTTTCCATATTTTAATTGTTTTCCATAGGTAACATGCGAAATAAAGTATTTCATATTTTTTGTAATTCTCTTAGATGAAACAAGCAGTGAAATGAGAATCTTTGATTTTTACGAAAAAGCATTTATCTATGTAGTTAAGTATGTAACACTTGCTCACTGTAGTTCTGTTAGAGAGCATTAGTGTCCTATGTATACCAAGATGGAATTGACTAAAGCAAGCATATCATATTAACTGTACTAATACAAGTGGTACAGTTAAAAATTAATATTTTTTAAAACAATGGTAACAATTCTAGTATTTGTAAACGATTGATTACAAAAAGAAGTATTGTTGTAAATTATGAACAATTCGTAATGGAAAAATAATTTTGTAGTGGAATATAAATTAATGAACAATTCGTAATGGAGTGTAAATTTATGAGTTTTTCGAAATGAAATGTAAAGAATGGAGTGTTAAGGACAAGATGCTGCTTAAAAATCATTCGAGTACTTTGCCGCGCCGAACCCATAGGGTGAGTGCGCATCCTTCGGGGAGTTTTAATAGGAAGTTGCGATGTGATTTCCTATATATTAAAAAGAGAGTGCAGAAGCACTCCCATATTATATACTATATAAATTAAGCAATAGAATTAACAGCCTTTGCTAATCTACCAACTTTTCTAGCAGCAGTCTTCTTGTGGTAAACACCCTTAGAAGCAGCTTTGTCGATAGCAACTACAGCATCCTTTAAGCTCTTAGTAGCAAGATCTTTATCGCTGGCAGCCACAGCAACTTCAACCTTCTTTACTAAAGTCTTAACCTTAGACTTGATTGCCTTATTTCTTAATGTTTTTGTTTCAATAACTTTAATTCTCTTCTTAGCAGACTTAATGTTAGCCAATCTGTACACCTCCAAATAACGTTCTTTTATAATATGCGCATGAAAGTTCGCTATAGATCCGGACACGGACGCTCTGTAGTGAACATACTGTTATATCATAGTATAAAACATTTCATCTGTCAATACATATTTTATCCTAAAATGTAAAAGAATAAAACAGGATGACCCGTAAACTATGCGAAAACACGGTCATGAATCAGAAAGAAACAGCATAGGATAGAAGGAGAATAGGAATGAAGAAAGGTTATGAAGATATTCGGACAGACTTAGCGTTAGAGGTCAGGGAAAGTTTTGAAGACGACGATGTCGAAATAAAAGGTGTCGTTTTAGAAGAAGATTATTTAAAAGAAAAAGACATGAAAATAACTACGGTTATCATCAAAGATGAACAAGGTGCTAAGGCAATGAGAAAGCCGATGGGAACCTATATTACCATAGAGGCACAAAAACTTTCAGAAAAAGACGATGAATATCATAGTTCCATCAGTGAAGAAATCGGAAAATACATTAAAAAGCTAATCGGTGAAGATAGAGAAAAGGGCGTAATGGTGGTGGGCTTAGGAAATCGAGAAGTTACTCCGGATGCGCTAGGTCCATGGGTTGTTGATAATTTATTTGTTACCAGACATCTGATAAAAGAATATGGGGAAGATTTTCAAAAGAGAAATAAATTGACTTGTGTCAGTGCATTAGCTCCAGGCGTAATGGCTCAAACGGGGATGGAAGCGGTGGAAATCATTCGTGGTATCATGAAAGAGACCAAGCCTTCTGTTGTCCTAGCTATCGATGCATTGGCATCTCGTAGTGTTCATCGAGTAAATACCACAATTCAGATTAGTGACACCGGTATCAGTCCAGGAGCTGGAATAGGGAATAATAGGGCGGCGTTAAATGAAGATAGTCTTGGAGTGAAAGTAGTTGCTCTAGGGGTACCTACCGTGGTGGACGCTGCTACGATAATCAGAGATTCTATGGAAAATATGTTAAATAGTCAAGGGTTTTCTCAGAATGAAGTTCAAAGCTTCTTCTCAGAAGTAACCAATCAGGAATCTTTTCATAATATGTTTGTAACACCAAAAAATATTGACGAATCCATGAAATGCATCAGCTTTACGATATCTGAGGCAATCAATTCGTGTTTTTGCGGAAGGAGCTAAGTAAGCATGAGGCATCGTTTTAGGAGATATGAACTCATCATTTATCGCATTATTCTAACGTGCTGTATTATTGTCGCAAGTTTTATTATATTCCGAGGCATCGTTGTGTTTGCCTCGGAACAGATGACCAGTGTAGCGAAGAGGGCGGGAGTTAGCTTTGTAGAATCACTTTATCTAAATGCTACCTCCTCTTGTAATGAATTATTTCGTTATGTAAAGCGAGATGAGGTATCGGATTCTACCTTGTTACATACGGTCGCAGAAGACTTTTCGATTAATTATTATGCCTCTCATCAAGGGAAACAAGTACTTCATGAGCAGCATGAGGAAGAGGATATTAACTACGAGAACACGCTTGACTATGTCAATCTAGCAGAGTACAAAGAGAATATAGATGAAGATTATAGAAATTCTACACAGGAGGAACAGCAAGTGTGGTCTGAAAATACGACGGAAACTACGGATAGTAGTCTTGAAGAATTAGCCAAAGAAGAAAATAATAACTATTCTAAGAATGATAATTCAGTAGGAAGTGAAATTCTTGATATTGAAGATGAAACCTCTGATGAAAAGCTAATTATTGAATATAGCAAAGGTGAAGTATCTATGCTACCAGACTACAACTCAAGCCAATTAAATAGTCAAACCTCACTAGGCTTTGAGGAACCTTCGATATCAGTAAGTAATTTAATAAAAAATAATTACCCTCTTGAAAAATTAAGTGATGTTAATTATTTAATTAATAATTTTTATATTGTAGATTCCACTACGACGGTAACAAAATCATTATTTAACGTCAATGATTTGTTAAAGAGAAATATGACAATAAAAAAGAGAACAGACGCACCTCAAATACTAATCTACCATACACATGCATCGGAAACGTATATTGATAGTAAAGCAGGAGTGCAGGCGGATACCGTTGTGGGAGCAGGTAATTATTTAACAGAACTGTTAGAAAAAATGGGCTTTGTTGTTTACCATGATAAGACCGCATATGATAAAAAGGCGAATGGAGAAGATAATCGGAATTATGCCTATAGCACTGCAAGACCGAATATTGAAAAAATATTAGCAGAGAATCCTAGTATTGAAGTCGTAATTGATTTACATAGAGATAGCGGACCGAAACGAATAGCAACGATTAATGGAAAAGTTTCCTGCCAAATTATGTTTTTTAATGGCTTATGCCGAGATCAAAATGGTCCAATTGAAAGACTAGAAAACCCGAATTTAAAGGATAATCTTGCATTTAGTTTGCAGGCAGCTTTGGTTGGACGTAATCTCTACCCAGATTTTGTACGCAGAAATTATCTAAAGAACTATCGCTATAATCAACATCTTGCGAAACGTTATTTATTAATTGAGTGCGGTACAGTAAACAATACGGTACAAGAAGCTTATAATGCAATGGAGCCATTATCAGTGATCATAGATCAGTTATTAACGAATCCTTAAAGCTACTATGAATTACTTGCTTCAACTTCGTTAATCCTAAGTATAGAACGATAAAAGAACGTAATAATAATAGGAAGAGATTCGTATTTATGTTTGGAATGCCATATTAGATTGTGGCTTTCCAAACATTTTTTATACATACCGCATCTTAGATGCTCCAAATAGTATCTTCTTGTCAGCAAACTTTCGGTATGGTATAATACATCATTATGTAGAGATTTGCTTACACAATATATGAAATGTCAGTAATAAATCCCCGTGCAATGATAGGTGTCACTATGGATAGATAGTTAGCATGGAGGTTTTTTATGTGTGTTTAGAATGCTTAGTTGTTGTGGGTAACCTATACAGTGCCCCTAAAAGTAACGAAGATCATATAGCTATGTAAGTGATAAATCCCAGGAGGAAAAACATGTCAGGTATTGACCAGAAGAAAATCAGAAATTTTTGTATTATTGCTCATATAGATCATGGTAAATCTACGCTTGCAGATCGTATTATCGAAAAGACTGGTTTACTTACGAGCAGAGAAATGCAATCTCAGGTGTTAGATAATATGGACCTTGAGAGAGAACGTGGTATAACAATTAAGGCACAGACTGTGCGTACCGTATATAAAGCAAAAGACGGTGGAGAGTATATCTTTAATTTAATTGATACACCGGGACACGTCGACTTTAACTATGAAGTATCACGAAGCCTTGCTGCATGTGAAGGTGCAATCTTAGTTGTGGATGCAGCACAGGGAATTGAAGCCCAGACCTTAGCGAATGTTTACTTGGCACTTGATCATAATCTTGATGTCTTTCCAGTTATTAATAAGATTGACTTACCAAGTGCGGATCCAGAACGTGTCATTGCTGAAATTGAGGATGTCATCGGTATTGAAGCACAAGATGCACCACTGATTTCCGCAAAGAATGGTATTAATATTGAAGAAGTACTTGAGCAGATTGTATCTAAGATACCAGCACCAAAAGGAGATAAGAATGCACCATTACAGGCGCTTATCTTTGACTCTATTTACGATTCTTATAAGGGTGTTATTATCTTTTGCAGAGTGATGGAGGGTACTGTTAGAAAGGGAACAACCCTTAAGATGATGGCTACAGGTGCAACTGCAGATGTTGTTGAGCTTGGTATCTTTGGACCGGGACAGTTTATTCCGACCGATGAATTATCCGCTGGAATGGTAGGTTATATCACTGCGAGTTTAAAGAATGTAAAAGACACCCGTGTAGGTGATACCGTTACCGATGCAGACAACCCTTGCAAAACTCCACTCCCTGGATATAAGAAAGTAAACCCAATGGTTTATTGTGGTATGTATCCTGCAGATGGTGCGAAGTATCCAGATCTTCGTGATGCGTTAGAAAAATTACAATTAAACGATGCATCACTTCAATTTGAACCAGAGACTTCAGTAGCCCTTGGTTTTGGTTTCCGTTGTGGTTTCCTTGGGCTTCTTCATCTTGAAATTATTCAGGAACGTTTGGAAAGAGAATATAACTTAGACCTTGTAACAACTGCACCAAGTGTTATTTATAAAGTTTTTAAAACCAACGGTGAAATGTTAGAGATAACAAACCCATCGAATTTACCAGATCCTTCTGAAATAGAACATATGGAAGAACCAATGGTAAAGGCGGAGATTATGGTTACTACGGAATTTGTAGGAGCGATTATGACTCTTTGTCAGGAACGACGTGGAATTTATCTGGGAATGGAATATATGGAATCCACAAGAGCGCTTCTTCGTTATGAATTACCACTAAATGAAATTATTTATGATTTCTTTGATGCATTAAAATCAAGATCTAGAGGTTATGCATCGTTTGATTATGAGATGAAGGGATATGTTCCAAGTGAATTAGTGAAACTTGACATTCTAATTAACAAAGAAGAAGTCGATGCCCTTTCTTTTATTGTACACGGAGAATCTGCTTATGAACGTGGTAGAAGAATGTGTGAAAAGTTGAAAGATGAAATACCAAGACATTTATTTGAAGTTCCTATTCAAGCAGCCATTGGAAGTAAAGTTATAGCTCGTGAAACGGTAAAGGCGATGCGAAAAGACGTACTTGCAAAATGTTATGGTGGTGATATCTCTCGTAAGAGAAAACTTCTTGAAAAGCAGAAAGAAGGAAAGAAGCGTATGCGCCAGATTGGTAACGTGGAGATTCCACAAAAGGCTTTCATGAGTGTATTAAAACTAGATGAAGATTAGGAACTGGTATCACGTACCATACAAGGAAAGAGAAAAGTTTAAACTGGCAATATAAACTACTGTATTAATAAGCAATTATTATAAAAAGCGTAAAAGCGTTGGAATGGATGTTAGGTTGAAAATTTGAAAACTATTTTTCAACCTCCTGATTATATGCGTGAAAACACGCAGTAGGGAGTTATAATGAAAAAAGATTTAGAACTTTATATTCATATTCCATTCTGTGCAAGAAAATGTAACTATTGCGACTTCTTATCTGCACCAGCCAGTCAGGATGAGATGTTAAAGTATACCGATTTCTTGTGTAAAGAGATTAAAAGTCAGGGGTCACTTCCTTTAAAATACCGAGTTGTCTCGATATTCTTTGGAGGAGGGACTCCTTCTCTTTTACCTTTAGAACAGATGGGACAGATAGTTAATACGATAAAAGAAAGTTTTGAAGTGGTATCTACTTGTGAGATTACATTGGAATGTAATCCAGGTACTGTTACAAAAGAGAAGTTAGAAGGCTATATAGGGCTTGGCATTAACCGGTTGAGCTTTGGATTACAAAGTGCGAATAACGAAGAATTAAGATTGTTAGGAAGAATTCATACTTTTGAAGAATTTGTGGTAAATTATGAACATGCAAGAGAAGTTGGTTTTCAAAATATCAATATTGACTTAATGTCTGCTCTTCCTTATCAGACCTTAGAATCCTATGAAACTACATTAAAGAAAGTGTTAGAGTTAAAACCGGAGCATATATCTGCCTATAGTCTGATCCTAGAAGAAGGTACCTCCTTTTATGATAGATACTCGGAACATGGGGAAGAAAAAGATGCGATTCCAGATGTGATACTTGATAGAACAATGTATGAACACACAAAGACGATACTACTTTCGCATGGTTACAACCGATATGAAATTTCAAATTATGCAAAACCGGGGAAAGAATGTCTTCATAACATCGGATATTGGAAAAGAGTAGAGTACCTAGGGCTTGGGCTAGGTGCTTCTTCCTTATTATATCATGTAAGATATCGAAACCTTGATACGATAATTAGTTATGAAAAGGCTTTAGAGTCATCGATGAAGGTTAGACAAGTAGAAGAGAAACTTAGTAAGAAGGCTGAAATGGAAGAGTTTATGTTTCTTGGTCTACGTCTTTGTGAAGGTGTTAGTAAGAAAGATTTTAAACGACAATTTTCTCTTACCATGGAGGAAGTCTATGGCAATAAGCTGGTTCAGTTACAAAAGGCTGGTCTTTTGATGAATGTAGAAGATAATGTTTTTCTAACTGATCGAGGTATTGATTTAAGTAATCAGGTATTTACGGAATTTCTTTTGGATGAGACCTATCTTACGTAAGATGTTTAAAAAAATAATGACCATAAATACAATAATAGATACTTTTTTATCAAAAGAAATAAGGTTTCCTAAGCAATTTTTAATCTATTTTCTTAAATTAGGAGTTGACAAACGATTTTAATAGTGATATTTTATGTATAAAGATGTTAGCACTCTACCTCAATGAGTGCTAACAACATCAACGGAAGTTTCTAATCTAAGTATTAAAAACGAAATTCCGTATCATCAATGCAACAACCACTTGCAAGAAAAAACAAACGGACTTGGTTTGAGAAAGAGGGGATTATGCAGTTAGATGACAGAAAGCTTAAAATTTTGCAAGCTATAATTCGTAATTACTTAGAAACTGGCGAACCAGTCGGTTCTAGAACAATTTCGAAATATACAGATTTAAATCTAAGTTCTGCAACCATTCGAAATGAAATGGCTGACTTAGAGGAATTAGGCTACATCATTCAGCCGCATACCTCCGCCGGACGAATTCCATCAGATAAGGGGTATCGACTTTATGTAGACACAATGATGAAAGATAAGGTAACTGAAGTCGAAAACATGCGAGAAATGTTGCTTGAAAAAGCCGATAAGATGGAGACCTTATTACAACAAGTTGCAAAACTTCTTGCTGTGAATACGAACTATGCAACGATGGTGACTTCACCGCAATATCGTTCTAGAAAGGTTAAATTCCTTCAAGTTTCAGAAGTTGATATGACTCAAATTCTAGCAGTTATTGTATTAGAAGGCAATATTGTAAAGAATAAGATAATAGCAATTGCGGAACCATTAGATAAGGAAACACTTTTAAAACTTAACATTGTATTAAATACGTTCCTTCAAGGATTGGATTTAAGTGAGATTAATCTTGCACTAATTCGTAAGATGAAGGAACAAGCGGCAGAACACAGCTCCGTGGTTAGTGATATTTTAGATGCAGTTGCACAAGCAATTAGTGAAGAAGATGATGTTCAGATCTTTACTAGCGGTGCTACAAACATATTGAAATATCCGGAACTAAATGACATGGAGAAAGCCAGCGAATTACTCTACACTTTAGAGGAAAAGAAACAGCTGACAAATCTTATGAACAATGAAGTTTCTAATGCTGAAAATCGTGGTATACAGGTTTACATTGGAAATGAAACACCAGTAGACTCTATGAAGGATTGTGCGGTAGTTACAGCGACCTATCAGATTGAAGAAGGTGTCTATGGTAAAATCGGTATCATTGGTCCTAAGAGAATGGATTACGAACGGGTGGTTAGTACACTGCAAAACCTAATGTGTCAGTTGGATGATATTTTTAAGAAAGACAATGAAAGATAAAGAAAGAAGGGTGACATAAACGTGGCGGATAACATGGATTTTAAAGATCTGATGGCAGATGAAGTGGAAGACATGATGGAAAAAGATATTGCAAGTGCAAATAAAGCTTCAGAAACTGTCGACCAGGAGAATCAATCGGAAGTTGTGGAGGATACCACAGAAGTTGAAGACGCTGAGAATAGCGAAGAAGATTCTGTATCGGATGATGAATTAAAAGAGAAGAAGTCCTTTTTTAAGAAGAAAGATAAGAAAGATAAAAAGGATGAAAAAATTGATGAATTAACTGATCGGTTAATGCGTAATATGGCAGAGTTTGAGAATTTCAGAAAACGTACAGAAAAAGAAAAGGCTCAGATGTTTGAAATTGGTGCAAAAGATATAATCGAACGTATCCTACCTGTGATAGATAATTTCGAACGTGGATTAGCTGCTGTAACAGAAGAGGAAAAAGAGAGTGCTTTTGTTCAAGGAATTGAAAAAATCTACAAACAGCTTGTTACTACATTAGAAGCTGCTGGAGTAAAGCAAATTGAATCAGTTGGAAAAGAATTTAACCCTGACTTCCATAATGCAGTAATGCATACAGATGATGAAGAGTATGGGGAAAACATTGTAACAGAAGAATTCCAAAAAGGATATATGTACCGCGAAAGTGTTGTTAGACACAGCATGGTTAAAGTGGTTAATTAACATGATCCAATCATTGAAGTGTAAGTAACTTAACTCATTCTTATAAAACATGCAAATAGCTAATTATTAAGAATGTTACACATTAGAATAATAAAATTGGTTATTTTATAGAACAAGAGAATGTTATTGCATTCCTTGTCCTCAATAAATAGATTTCTATAAAAAATTAGGAGGAATATATTATGGGAAAAATCATTGGTATTGATTTAGGTACAACGAACTCATGTGTTGCTGTAATGGAAGGCGGAAAGCCAGTTGTTATCGCTAATACAGAAGGTTCTAGAACTACACCATCCGTAGTGGCTTTTACAA
The DNA here is from genome assembly GCF_000733755.1 of Lachnoclostridium phytofermentans. Classification (GTDB taxonomy): domain Bacteria; phylum Bacillota; class Clostridia; order Lachnospirales; family Lachnospiraceae; genus Lachnoclostridium; species Lachnoclostridium phytofermentans_A. The sequence continues at coordinate 33,561 of NZ_JPOF01000006.1, forward strand.
AAACTGGAGAAAGAATTGTTGGTGAACCTGCAAAACGTCAGGCAGTTACCAATGCTGATAAGACAATCTCTTCCATTAAGAGACATATGGGTACTGATTACAAGGTAACAATTGATGACAAGAAATTCACTCCACAAGAGATTTCTGCGATGGTTCTTCAGAAATTAAAGGCAGATGCAGAAGGTTATCTTGGTGAAAAGGTATCAGAAGCTGTTATTACAGTACCTGCTTATTTTAACGATGCTCAAAGACAGGCTACAAAAGATGCTGGTAAGATTGCAGGTCTTGATGTTAAGAGAATTATTAACGAGCCTACAGCAGCAGCTCTTGCTTACGGTCTTGATAACGAAAAAGAGCAGAAAATCATGGTATACGACTTAGGTGGTGGTACTTTCGACGTTTCTATCATTGAAATCGGTGATGGTGTTATCGAAGTTCTTGCAACTTCCGGTGATAACAGACTCGGTGGTGATGACTTTGACGAAAGAGTAACTCGTTACTTTATTGATGAGTTTAAGAAGGCAGAAGGTGTTGACTTATCTACGGATAAGATGGCTCTTCAAAGATTAAGAGAAGCTGCAGAGAAGGCTAAGAAAGAGTTATCTTCTGCAACTACAACTAATATCAACCTTCCTTTCATCACTGCAACAAGCGAAGGACCAAAACATTTTGATCTTAACTTAACTCGTGCTAAATTCGATGAATTAACTCATGATTTAGTAGAGAGAACAGCAGTACCTGTTCAGAATGCATTAAGAGATGCTGGAGTATCTCCATCTGAACTTGGTAAGGTATTACTAGTAGGTGGTTCTACTCGTATTCCAGCTGTTCAGGATAAGGTAAAACAATTAACAGGATATGAGCCAAGCAAGAGCTTAAACCCAGATGAATGTGTTGCAATTGGTGCAAGTGTTCAGGGTGGTAAGTTAGCTGGTGATACTGGTGCTGGTGATATCTTACTTCTTGATGTAACTCCACTTTCACTTTCTATTGAGACAATGGGTGGTATTGCAACAAGATTAATAGAGAGAAATACAACAATCCCTACAAAGAAGAGTCAAATCTTCTCAACAGCTGCAGATAATCAGACTGCTGTAGACATCAACGTAGTACAGGGTGAAAGACAATTTGCGAAAGACAACAAGAGTCTTGGACAATTCCGTCTTGATGGAATTCCACCAGCAAGAAGAGGTGTTCCACAGATCGAAGTTACATTTGATATTGATGCCAATGGTATCGTTAATGTATCCGCAAAAGATCTTGGAACTGGTAAAGAGCAACATATTACAATTACTGCTGGTTCCAACATGTCTGACAATGATATCGAAAAAGCAGTAAAAGAAGCTGCAGAATACGAAGCTCAAGATAAGAAGCGTAAAGAAGCAGTTGATACTAGAAATGATGCAGATTCTATCGTATTCCAGACAGAGAAAGCATTAAGTGAAGTAGGCGATAAAGTAAGTGCTGATGAAAAAGCTGCTGTGGAAGCTGACTTAAATCACTTAAAGGATTTAGTAGCAAAAGCTAACCCAGAAGTTATGTCAGAAGGTGAAGTTGAAGATATCAAGTCTGCAAAAGAGAAGTTAATGAATAGTGCTCAGGCATTATTTGCAAAACTTTATGAAGGTGCACAAGGTGCAGCAGGTGCAGGCCCTGATATGTCAGGTGCAGGTGCAGACCCACAGGGTGGAACTTATGCAGGTGATGATGTAGTAGATGGAGATTATAGGGAAGTATAATTGAGCAAAAAGCGCTCTTAGAGCGCTTTTCGCAACCCCTAAGTGTGACTTTTTCCTAATTAAGTTGGGAAAAACACTTAGGAACGCTTTTTGCAACCCCTAAATGTTTATTTTTCCTACTGAGGTTTGGGAGCAAAAAGCACTTGAAAAATTGGGGGTTGCGTCTTTTCTGTAATTTCGTTATAATATTTTATTCAAGCAAGGTATGTGCTAGTTTTGCCCTTGTGAAGTATGCTAAGCTGTCTTATGGTTACTGGCGGTAATCGTGGGACAGCTATTTGCGAATACATGTATAATTGTGACGGGAGGTCACTTATCGAAATTAGTGTAATGACTTTTTACACTGTAATTAATGACAAGGATAAGATCGTAAAACAGATTTTTTCTTGTTTACACTGGCATATCGGTGGTTTAGTAGGATGTAAAATATGAGATGCTGGAGTTTAGATAATGTGAATGTTGGAGGATAGTTATGGCAGATAAGAGAGATTATTACGAGGTGCTTGGGATTTCAAAAAGTGCATCGGACGATGAAATCAAAAAAGCCTATCGTAAGCTTGCAAAGCAGTATCATCCGGATGCAAATCCAGGAGATAAGACTGCAGAAGCAAAGTTTAAGGAGGCATCCGAGGCATATGCTGTCTTAAGTGACCCGGAGAAGAAGAGACAATATGATCAGTTTGGTCATGCTGCTTTTGAACAAGGCGGCGGCGGAGCTGGCGGCTTTGATTTTAATATGGGTGATATGGGAGATATCTTTGGTGATATCTTCGGAGACATCTTTGGTGGGGGAAGAAGATCTCGTGCCAGCAATGGTCCAATGAATGGAGCAAACCTACGTACTGCCATTCGTATCACTTTTGAAGAAGCTGTGTTTGGCTGTGAGAAGGAACTCGAGCTTTCATTAAAAGATGAATGTGAAACCTGTCATGGATCAGGAGCGAAACCTGGTAGCTCACCAGAAACCTGTCATAAGTGTAATGGTAAAGGACAGGTAACCTTTACTCAGCAATCCCTTTTTGGTATGGTTCGTAATGTACAAACTTGTCCGGATTGTCGTGGTACAGGTAAGATAATCAAAGAAAAATGTCCAGATTGTTATGGTAGCGGTTATATCAGCCGTAAGAAGAAAATTCAAGTGTCTGTACCTGCTGGTATTGACAATGGTCAAAGTATCCGTATCCGTGGAAAAGGGGAGCCTGGTACTAACGGTGGCGAGCGTGGTGACTTATTAGTTGAAGTAAATGTAAGTAGACATCCGATCTTTCAGAGACAGGATTATGATATTTACTCAACAGCTCCTATGACCTTTACGCAAGCAGCACTTGGTGGCGATGTAAGAATTAGCACCGTAGATGGTGATGTCCTATATGAAGTGAAACCAGGTACTCAAACAGATACAAAAGTACGTCTTCGTGGCAAAGGGGTTCCTACCTTGCGTAATAAAGATGTCCGTGGTGATCACTATGTAACGTTAGTTGTTCAAGTTCCAACAAAATTGAACAATGAGCAGAAAGATTTGTTAAAGAAATATGAAGAATCCATAACTGGTAAAAAAACAGAGGAAACTTCTGAGGATTCAAAAGAAAAGAAAAAGAAATTTTTTGGGAAATAATCAACCTTAATAGAAAGATAGCCTTCCAGGAATGAACTTAGGGTATGAGACATCATGTTTTATACCTTGGGGAAGGTATGCAACCAGGAGGAAATACATGAAGTGGAAAAAGTTATCGTTGGAGACAACGACGGAAGCGGTAGACCTTGTTTGTGATATGCTACTATCCCTTGGAATTGAAGGGATTGAAGTAGTGGATAAGGTGCCGATTACCGAAGAAGAGAAGAAAAAGATGTTTATTGATATTCTTCCTGAATTAGGTGAGGATGACGGTATTGCAATCGTTAATTTTTACCTTGAGAAGGAAGATGATTTGCCTTCCCTAGAAGTTTCAATTAAGGAGGGGTTAGAGGAGCTACGTACCTTTGTCGAGGTTGGTAGTGGAAAGCTTTCTTTATCTGAAACGGAAGATAAGGATTGGATAAACAATTGGAAAGAATTTTTCAAACCATTTCGTGTGGATGATACTATTGTCATCAAACCAACTTGGGAGAAGCTAGAGGAGCAAAAGGAAACAGACTTAATCATTGAGATTGATCCTGGAACTGCATTTGGAACAGGAGCTCATGAGACAACAAAGCTATGTATTCTTAATATAAAGAAATACATGCAACCAGGGGCTACATTATTAGACGTTGGATGCGGTAGTGGTATCCTTACCATAATAGGTAGAAAACTCGGAGCAAGAACAGCAGTTGCAATTGACATTGATGAAAATGCAGTGAGTGCATCCAAGGAAAATTGTGACGTAAATCAATTAGAAGCTGTGCTACGTCAATCAAAGGATACAGCGACAAGAACAGAAGGTAGAATTGAGTTATTTGCTGGAAATGTTATTGACGACAGAGGGCTAAGCGAGCGCATAGGACTTCACAGCTATGATTTTGTGGTAGCAAACATCTTAGCTGACATTATTATACCTTTATCTGCTGTGATTGGTGAATTTATGAAACCAGGAGCTTATTTTATCAGTTCTGGTATCATTGATATGAAAGCTGAAGAAGTAAAAGATGCCATTGTCAAAAATGGATTTATCATAGAAGAAATAACTACTATGGGAGATTGGACTTCTATCGTAGCGAGAAAACCAGAGTAAAAGAAAAAGTGGGTTGAAACAGAATTGTTTTCAAAACCCCACTTTTTTTATGTGTAGCAATCTTTTTTGTTACGTGTTATAATGTCGTATGAAAAAAGACCTATAATAAATAGAAGATAGATTCTTGCATGTGATTTTGCAGATGGGAGTTAGGTTGAAAAGACAAGCTTTTCAACATCTTGATTTGTATGTGTGCTAAAGCACGCAGATGGGAGTTTAAATGTATCGATTTTATATTGAATCATCTAACGTTTCGGATACAACAATCCGCATTGATGGTGCGGATGTAAATCATATAAAAAATGTACTTCGTATGAAAGTTGGAGAAAAATTAATTGCTTGTGATGGACAAGGCAACGATTATTGTTGTATAATAGCAGAGTTTGAAAAAGATAATATTCTGTTATCGATAACAGAACGGAAAAAAACCGACACTGAGTTACCTGCGAAATTAATTTTATTTCAAGGCTTACCGAAAAAAGATAAGATGGAACTGATTATCCAAAAAGCAGTAGAACTTGGTGCTTACGAAATTGTTCCAGTCATGATGAAGAGAACAATTGTAAAGTTAGAGGATAAGAAAAAGGAACAAAAAAAATTAGAACGTTGGCAAGCGATAGCTGAGGGGGCTGCAAAGCAATCGGGAAGAGGCTTTATTCCTAAGGTTCATGATCTAATTTCTTACAGTGAGGCGGTAAAGATGGCAGCAGAGTGTGATTTATCTATACTACCTTACGAATGTGCTAGTGGGATTAAGGAAACGAGAGCATTAATCAATCAATCAAAAGAGAGTAGCTCTATTGGTATTATGATTGGGCCAGAAGGCGGTTTCGAGGAAGAAGAAGTAGAGTTAGCAAAGAAACATGGAATTATTCCAATTACACTTGGTAAACGTATTCTTCGAACTGAAACAGCAGGACTTGCAATTCTATCTTATATCATGTTAACTTTTGAGGAAGAAGAGTAAGTTATATTCTATAAAGGGTACTAAGAAGTATAATTAGAGATTGATAGGAAGAGTTAATCAATGGAGTTGATAGATTACATTTCATTGAAACTCGTATATTATAGATACGTCGGATTCTGCGCTTCGTTTTGGAGTTATGTTTCTATAAAATTCCATGTTTTAAGAGGCGCAAAACGCCAATTTGGAGGTAGTATGATAGCTTATTTAGATAATGCCGCTACTACAAAAGTATCGGAATCAGTGCGCGATATCATGGTAGATGCACTATACGTTAACTTTGGTAATCCTTCCTCTATGCATCGAAAAGGAATGGAAGCGGAACGATACATCAAAGATGCAAAGGAGTCAATAGCAAAACTACTTAAGGTTGAACCGAAAGAGATTGTATTTACTTCTGGAGGTACAGAATCCAATAATATGGCCTTAATTGGTACAGCACTAGCGTATCAACGTTCGGGTAAACATATTATAACAACACAATTTGAACATGCATCTGTGCATAATCCTTTAATAGCGCTTGAAGATTTTGGATTTCGAATCAGCTATGTACCAGTAGATTCAAATGGTAAAGTCATCGAGGAAGCATTATTAAATGAGATTTGTGAGGATACTATTTTAGTATCCATTATGTATGTCAATAATGAAGTCGGAGCCATACAGGATATTGCTAGATTATCTAAACTTGTAAAAGAGAAAAAATCAGATATTTTATTTCATACCGATGCCATACAGTGCTTTGGGAAGTTTAAGATTTTTCCAAAGAAAGAAGGAATTGATTTAATGTCGGTTAGCGGACATAAGTTCCATGGGCCAAAAGGTGCAGGATTTTTATATATCAAAGATAAAGTTAAGATAAAGCCAATCATCCATGGTGGAGGACAACAAAAAGGTTACCGTTCCGGTACCGAAAATGTTCCAGCAATTGCCGGTTTATATCAAGCAATGAAAGAAATCTATGAGAACCATGAAGAAAAAATCAATCATTTATATAACTTAAAAACTCATCTGATTGAAGGATTACAACAGATGTCAGAAGTGACAGTAAACGCAGTATATACAGAACGAGAAGACTTATCCTTGTCAGAAAGAGTACGGCAAACTGCTCCTCATGTAGTAAGTGCAAGCTTTCAAGGGATACGAAGTGAAGTGCTATTACATGCTCTTGAGGATAAGGATATCTATGTTTCTTCCGGTTCTGCATGTGCTTCGAATCACCCAAGCTTATCCGGTTCCTTGATTGCAATCGGTGTAGATAAAAGTTTGTTAGACTCAACACTCAGATTTAGCTTTTCAGTCAATACTAAAATGGAAGAAATAGATTATACGCTCGAGGTACTAAAGGAAATAGTACCAATGTTACGACGTTATACCAGAAAATAAATAGAATGGTAGAATACAATTCAATTAGGAGGTTTCATGTATAAAGCATTTTTAATAAAATACGCAGAGATTGGTCTAAAAGGAAAAAATCGTCATGTGTTTGAGAACGCACTAAAAGATCAAGTTAGATTTAATTTAAGTAAACTAGGAAATTTTGAGGTTTCCAGAGAACAGGGACGTGTTTTTGTAGAGTGTCCAGATGATTTTGATTATGAAGAAACTGTTGCTGCTTTGCAACGAGTGTTTGGTGTTACCGGAATTAGCCCAGTCGTAGTAATTGAAACGACTGATTGGGAGGTTGTAAAACAAGAAGTTGGTAATTATGTGGAAAACTTCTATGGACGTAAACCATTTACTTTTAAAGTTGAAGCAAAACGTGGTAATAAGCAGTATCCAATTACATCACCAGAAATCTGTTCTAAGATGGGAGCTTATTTATTAAACCGCTTTCCTGAATTGTCTGTTGATGTTCATACACCACAGGAACATATTACAGTTGAAATTCGTAACAAAGCTTATGTATATTCCTATACCTTAAAAGGACCAGGTGGTATGCCGGTAGGTACAGGTGGAAAAGCAATGTTATTGTTATCTGGTGGTATTGATAGCCCGGTTGCTGGTTATATGATATCAAAGCGTGGAGTATCAATAGAGGCGACTTATTTTCATGCACCTCCTTATACCAGTGAACGTGCGAAGCAAAAAGTGGTGGATTTAGCTAAGATTATATCCGCTTACACAGGGCCAATTAAGCTTCACATTGTAAATTTTACGGATATTCAGCTGTATATTTATGAGAAATGCCCTCATGAAGAATTAACAATCATAATGCGACGTTATATGATGAGAATTGCAGAAGAAATTGCAAATCGTGATAAGTGTCTTGGTTTGATTACTGGTGAGAGTATTGGTCAGGTAGCAAGTCAGACCATGCATTCTCTAGCTGCAACCAATGCTGTTTGTACGTTGCCGGTATATCGCCCACTGATCGGTATGGATAAGCAAGAGATTATTGATATCTCGGAACGTATTGGGACTTATGAAACATCGGTTCTTCCTTTCGAAGATTGCTGCACAATTTTTGTTGCAAAACATCCGGTAACTAGACCAATTCTTTCTGTCATTGAAAAGAATGAGCTTAATCTGACAGAAAAAATTGATGAAATGGTGAAGACAGCGATTAATACAAGAGAAATAATTACCGTAAAGTAAAATACTAAGGGAAATAGTTTAAGGAAATTAAATTAAGGAAAATAGTTTAGGGAATTAAATTAAGGAAAATAGTTTAAGGAAATTAATTTAGGAAATTAGTTTGATAAAATTAATTTAATAAAATTAATTAAAAAAAACACTTTTTGATAATAAAAAAACAGTTGTTATCATAAGATAACAACTGTTTGATTATGTTTTGTTACTCAACGATGTATGGTTTTAAGATTGCTAAAATCTCATCCATGGTATCATCGCCATGGATATTAAGATCGATAGGCTTAGATAAATCTAAGCTGAAGATACCCATAATAGACTTTGCATCGATAACATACCTTCCGGATACTAAATCAAAATCGGAATCGAATTTAGTAACATCGTTTACAAAGGACTTAACCTTATCAATTGAATTTAATGAAATCTTAACTGTTTTCATGAGAATTTCCTCCTTATTGATGTTGATGTATTATTCAAGTCCATAGCGGAAAGTGTAAACCCCGCAGGATACTATGAATTAATGGTACCTTACGTCCCAGTATAACTGGAATACACAGGAAACCTTTTCTCACTACTATACTACATTTAACCAAAATAAATGTCAATATACAAAGTGTAGAAAAAAAGAAGATAAATTTTATGATAGTTATCGGTTTATTTATTGATAAGCCTGAATATAGAAAGGATTGTAGTTACAAATGCAAGAAATTGACGAAACGAGTATAAGTAACATCTACAAAACGAAGAATAAAAATGATAATGTGTCGGGTAAAAAGGTAGCCTTTTTAACGCTTGGCTGTAAGGTAAATTCTTATGAGACAGAAGCCATGCAACAACTTTTTTTAGATGCTGGTGCAACGATTGTTGATTTTGAAGAATTATCGGATATTTATGTTGTAAATACCTGTACAGTAACTAATATAGCGGATAGAAAATCGCGACAGATGCTTCATAGAGCAAAAAAACATAATCCGGATTCTATAGTGATTGCAGTAGGTTGTTATGTACAGGCTGCAAAAGAAGCGTTACTAGAAGATGATACGGTTGATCTTGTCATTGGAAATAATAAAAAGAACGAGATTGTTTCTTTGGTAGATGAATATTATGAAAACCAAAGCAATTATGCTGTCATAGATATTGATAAGGATTATGAATACGAAGAATTGGCTATCGCCGCTGTGACAGAAAAAACAAGAGCTTATATTAAAATACAAGATGGTTGTAATCAATTCTGTAGTTACTGCATTATTCCATACGCTCGTGGAAGAATTAGAAGCCGTAGTGAAGAAGAAATAAAAAAAGAAGTAATTCGTCTAGTAGAAAATGGATATCAAGAAATTGTATTAACAGGGATTCATTTATCTTCCTATGGACTTGAAACACTATCCGTAAAGGAACAAGCAGCATTACTTCCTGAGAATGGTGTTTCGCCCTTACTAACACTTATTTTAAGCTTGAGCGAAATAAAAGGACTTTGCAGAATTCGATTAAGTTCTTTGGAACCAAGAATAATCACCGAGGAATTTGTTAAAACTCTTGCTAGTAAATCAAAACTATGCCCTCACTTTCATTTGTCCCTACAAAGTGGTAGTAAGGAAACACTAGCTAGAATGAATCGTAAATATACACCGAATGATTATTACGATCGCTGTGAGATTATCCGTAAGTACTATAAAAATCCCGCAATCACTACCGATGTTATCGTTGGATTCCCTGGAGAAACAGAAGAAGAATTCGAAGAAACCAAGACATTCCTTGAGAAAGTTAATTTTTCTCAGATGCATATCTTTAAATATTCAAAGAGAAAAGGTACCAAGGCTGAATCCATGCCAAACCAGGTGCAAGAACCTATAAAATCGAAGCGTAGTGATATTTTGTTTGAATTAGAAAAAAAGATGAGAACTACGTATTTGGATTCTTTTATCGGGTCTGAAGAAATTGTTTTGACGGAAGAAGAGACGAAGATAGAGGATACAATGTATATGATTGGCCATACTACTCGTTATGTTAAGGTTGCTATTCCTGCATCAAACCTAGAAAGTAATGAGTTAGTTAACGTCCGTATTACCGGGTATTTGAATGATGATGTTTTGCTTTCCGAAATAATAGATTGAAATTTCCGAACATTTGTATTATGATATTAGTAAGATGCAAATAGAGGAACGGTCCAAAAATGGAATTGTAATATTTGGATATTGCGGTTTGTTAAAGATTACCGTTGACTGGGAAGGGCGTGATGAGATGCAGGAGATAAACAATACACAATATTTTAGAGTTCAAAAACAGCCAGAAATCGTGGTGAAGGATGTTATTGACATCGTGTATCTCGCTTTAACTGAGAAGGGATACAATCCGGTAAATCAAATTGTAGGATATATCATGTCCGGAGATCCGACCTATATCACAAACCACAGAAATGCCAGAAGTTTGATTATGAAAGTCGAACGTGATGAGATTTTAGAGGAATTAATGAATTATTATATTGATAATCATTTAAAAAGAAGATAAGGGTATGGAATTAATGCAGGATGGGCATGTAATCTGCTCACTTGTAATTAATAGAAAAGTAGCATGATTGCCACTTTTCTATTAATGAAAGATTTCAGAGGTTAATAAGTGAAATGAGAATTATGGGTTTGGATTATGGCTCTGTAACGGTTGGCGTTGCTATCAGTGACAGTTTAAAAATTACAGCACAGGGCATTGAAGTGATACGAAGAAAGTCAGAGACTAAGCTTCGTCAGACGCTAGCACGTATTGAAGAGTTAATAAAGCAATATGAAGTGGAAGAAATTGTACTCGGGTATCCGAAGAATATGAACAATACCATTGGTGAACGTGCTGAAAAATCAGAAGAATTTGCTGAGCATCTTCGACGTAGAACTGGACTTCCGGTAACATTATGGGACGAGCGTTTAACGACCGTAGCAGCACATCAGGTGTTAAATGCTGGTGAAGTTAGCCTCAAAAAGAAGATGGAAGTAGTCGATAAACTTGCAGCTGTATTTATATTACAAGGTTATTTAGACTATTTATCGAATAAGAAGGAATTAAATAAAATAGATTCACTATAGGAAATCCCTATGCGCTCTTTAGGTGATATAATAGGTGCTTATTAGGAATAGTAAGCAAGGAAATATTACTAGTGAATCTATTATAAGAGAGGATTTTATTGCAAATGGAAGATAATAGAAAAGTAAGCTTCTTTACTGAGGACAATGAGGAAGTAATCTTTTACGTTCTGGAACAAACAAAATTAAATGGTACAGAGTATTTATTAGTAACAGAGGATATCAACGCTGAAGAAGCGGATGCATATATTCTAAAAGATGTATCAGAAGAGGAAAGTTTGGATGCAGTGTATGATATGGTGGAAGACGACAACGAATTAGAAGCTATTGCAGCAGTTTTCGAGGAATTATTAGAAGATACAGATATCGTAACAGAATAAGCTTTATATTTGTATCATTAAGGTTTCTGTATGAAACTAGGTAGCAGCTACCATTGCTTGTTATGTAACAAGATATAGACGAGTTTGTATCACAATACGATTGCAATATCAAATGCGATTGTATTGTCATTAATCTATAAATAACAGGAGTATAATGTCATTATAGTGAACTTTTTCACGATATAATATAATTGACAAATTATATTATATCGTGTTTTATAAAATCAAGTATGGTTGGACAATATTGGAACTTTACAATCGAAAAATACGAACTAAATTATAAAAATAAAGAATAAATGAGTATAAAATAAATAAATCAAGTAAAACAAATAGGAAACTAATAATTACAGATAATATATAAATAATAAAGCTTAAAATTATATTATTCTGCTTATAATTATAAAAGTGATAACTAGTTAAAATTATATAACAGATAGTATAAAAATATAGAAAAATAATTAAATTAAATCGAAACAATCAGTAAAGTTAAAGTAACAGATAGAATGAAATTCACGTAAGCAAACGTAACATTGGAATGAGCAAGAGAAGTAGGTGATGGAATGACAGATATGCAGGAAAACTTTAAATCCTTACTCAAACAAAATGGGTTAAAGGTAACAACACAACGTATCGCAATCCTAGAGGTGTTAAGTAATCGACCGGATGAACACCTGACGGCTGAGGATATCTATGATTGTGTAAAAAATATGTATCCTGATATTGGGTTAGCCACAGTATATCGTACCATACAGGTATTATCAGAGTTAAAGCTTATTGATAAACTTAATTTGAATGATGGATATGTGAGGTATGAAATAGGGAAAGGCAGTATGGAGACTTCTGTACACCACCATCACCATTTAATTTGTGTGAATTGTGGGCAAGTATTTACATTTCAAGATGATTTATTAGAGAATTTGGAGCAAAAAATAGAGGCTACCATGGATTTTCAAGTGGTAAATCATGAAGTAAAATTATTTGGTATTTGCAGTGCATGCAAGAGTTTTGCAGAAAAAGATGCAAAAAATCAAAAAGAATAAATATGTCCACTTCCAAACGTTTGCCCTACGAAATTACATATAAAATTTTGGAGGTGCAATTTTGAAAGGAAAAGAAAATAGTAAAGAAAACAACCTTGAAAGCAAAAATAGCCAGATGGATGCAGGAGGCGCGAATCGCAGAAATAATAACCTGGATCGTAGCAATCGTATGAGGAGAAAGCCGAGACCTTTTAAGGTAGAGCGTGCTGCGAATAATAATAAAGTGGAACTTACCGTTCCGGTGGAGACACCAGAACCAGATGCGAAACCAGCCGTTAAGATTATACCACTCGGTGGGCTAGAGCAAATTGGTATGAATATTACCGCATTTGAGTATCAAGATAGTATCATAGTCGTTGACTGTGGATTAGCGTTTCCAGAAGATGAGATGCTTGGAATTGATCTTGTAATTCCTGATATTACTTATCTAAAGGATAATATCCAAAAAGTAAAAGGATTTGTTATTACGCATGGTCATGAGGATCACATCGGTTCTTTACCATATGTAATCAAAGATATTAATGTTCCAATCTATGGAACGAAACTTACGTTAGGAATTATCGAAAATAAATTAAAAGAACACAACTTATTGAAATCTACGAAACGTAAAGTAATCAAGTATGGACAATCCATAAACTTAGGATGCTTCCGTATTGAGTTTATTCGTACCAATCATAGTATTGCAGATGCAGCAGCGTTAGCAATCTATTCACCGGCAGGTATCATAGTCCATACCGGTGACTTTAAAGTGGATTATACTCCTGTTTTTGGAGAGACCATAGATTTACAGAAATTTGGTGAGCTTGGTAAAAAAGGTGTGCTTGCACTCATGTGCGACAGTACCAATGTTATGCGTCCGGGATATACTATGTCAGAACGCACCGTTGGAAAAACCTTTGATAATATATTTGCAGAGAATTCAAAACACCGTATCATTGTTGCAACATTTGCTTCTAATGTAGATCGTGTTCAGCAGATTATTAACTCTGCAGTGAAATATAACCGTAAGGTAGTCATTGAAGGCAGAAGTATGGTGAATATTATCTCTACTGCCACAGAACTTGGCTATATTACAGTTCCTGACAATGTTTTGATTGACATTGAACAGATGAAGAACTACACTGATGATCAGTTAGTATTGATTACAACTGGAAGTCAGGGTGAAGCTATGGCGGCGTTATCTCGTATGGCAGCTTCCATTCACCGTAAGATCTCAATTACACCTGGAGATACCGTTATATTTAGTTCAACACCAATTCCAGGCAATGAGAAGAATGTTTCAAAGATTATCAATGAACTTTCCATGAAGGGTGCAAAGGTAATTTTTCAAGATACCCATGTATCTGGTCATGCTTGTCAGGAAGAGATAAAACTTATCTATGCTTTGACAAAACCAAAATTTGCGATCCCAGTGCACGGCGAATTCCGTCATTTGAAATGTCATGCGGAATTGGCTCAAGATATGGGTGTAAAGAAAGATAATGTAGTGATTTTATCTTCTGGTGATGTATTATCTTTATCCGAAGATAGAGCGAAGATTGTAGATCATATTCCATCACAGGGCATCTTAGTGGATGGTCTTGGTGTAGGTGATGTAGGCAATATTGTTCTTCGTGACAGACAACATTTATCTGAAAATGGTCTAATTATAGTTGTTGTAACGCTTGAAAAATTCAGTAATCAAGTATTATCCGGACCAGATATCGTTTCTAGAGGTTTTGTATACGTCAGAGAGTCAGAGAATCTGATGGAGGAAGCAAGAACTGTAGTATGCGATGCCCTTGATAAATGTCTAAATAAAAATATGACTGACTGGGGCAAGATTAAAAATGAAATTAAAGATTCTCTCAGCGACTACTTATGGAAAAAGATGAAGAGAAATCCGATGATTCTTCCAATCATCATGGAGGTATAGTAAGAGAGAGTTTGGAGGCTTAAGATGGCGAAATCCGATAGTACCAAAGTTGCATTAAAAATCACAAGTGCAGTACTAAGAGTATTCTTAAATATCTTATTTTATATTGCGATTATATTAGTCATAATTCAGGCTGTAAAAATCACATATAATTTTTCTTATCAGCTTTTCGGTTCTGTATCTGTTGAAGCAGAGCCAGGAATCGATACAGAATTTCAGATTGCAAAAGGTGAGTCTACTATGGATGTCGCTAGAAAATTAGAAGCTGGTAATCTCATTGTCAATAAGTATTCTTTTTACTTAAAGACAAAGTTTAAAGAGTATAACATCTATCCAGGAACTTTTATCCTAAACACTTCAATGGATTATGATGAAATATTAGATGTTATCACGGATTATAAGAATTCGATAGTAGAAGTAGAGGAAGAAGGAAAAAAAGAAGATACAAAAACTTCTCCAAATAGCAACGCAATACCGTAAGTTAGAAACAAGATAGGAAATACTGAATGGACTATTGATTGTCTTTATTATAGGGCTACCGTAGCCGTTGTTGAAATGTTTATCCTTTCAAGCGGCTACGAGAGTCCTTTCTTGCTGTGTAGGAGAGTTATTCACTCTCTGCGCGTTTTAATATGTGAGGAAAAGACTTGCATATTAAATTTATAATATATTGAAAATTATGAGTTGGAGGAAATCATGAAAATCGTGGACGAACATATTACCGCATATATCAATTCGTTAGAATTAGAGCTGCCCCAGTATTTAAGAACATTGGAAAAAGAAGCATTAGAAAATGCAGTACCAATTATTCGAAAAGAGGCACAAGCGGTACTTAAATTTTTTCTCGCTATGAAACAACCCAAACAAATACTTGAGGTTGGTACTGCGGTCGGATTTTCTTGTTCTCTGCTTAGTGAATATATGCCTGAGGATTGTCATATTACTACTATAGAAAAGGTGCCAATGAGAATTACGGAAGCAAAGAAAAATTTAGCAAAAGCAAGAAGAGCTTCCGATATTTCACTCGTAATGGGAGATGCAATAGATGCACTCAAAGTTTTAAATAAAACAGCTACTTTAGAAGAAGTATCACTTTTTAACCCTTCTGGAAAGAAGCAAGAGCTAGGTGAGCTTACAGACTGTTATGATTTTATCTTTATGGATGCTGCAAAGGGGCAATACATGAATTTTCTCCCTGAGATTATGAAATTACTTCCGGTTAATGGATTATTTATAACAGATAATGTTCTTCAAGAAGGTAGTATTGCAAAATCAAAGTATAGCATCACGAGAAGAGATCGAACGATTCATACAAGAATGCGAGAGTATTTATATGAATTGACTCATAGGGACGATTTAACAACGATGATTCTTCCAGTCGGAGATGGAATGTCAGTTAGTACAAGGATACGGTAGTGTGAAAAGAAATTCTAAGTCAGTAAAATACACTGACTAAGAATTTCTAATTTCACACAGAAGTTTGTGCCTGCGTAATCCTAGGCACAAACTTCCAGCCTACTAATAGGCATGTTAAAGAGTGAAAGATCAGTTTTACAAACTTGAAATATGCAAAATGAGCGCAAATATAAGGATATTTTAATAAAATACAGGAGGAAACTATGTTTCGTAGAGAAAAACCAGAATTATTAATTCCAGCAAGCAACTTAGAGGTTTTAAAAACAGCGATTATCTATGGTGCAGATGCTGTTTACATTGGTGGTGAGATGTACGGATTACGTGCAAAGGCAAAAAACTTTTCCTTAGAAGATATGAAAAAAGGAATAGAGTTTGCACACCAGTTTGGTAAAAAAGTTTATGTTACAGCAAATATAACAGCTCATAACCGTGATTTAAAAGGTGTAGAAGAGTATTTTCGAGAATTAAAAGAAATAAAGCCAGATGCGCTAATTATCTCAGACCCAGGTGTCTTTGATATAGCAAAAGAGATAGTACCAGAAATTGAGCTTCATATTAGCACGCAGGCAAACAGTACAAATTATCGTACCTACCAGTTCTGGCATAAACAAGGAGCAGCTCGTGTAGTTTCAGCACGTGAATTATCCTTAGAAGAACTAGGTCAGTTACGTGCTAACATTCCAGAGGACTTAGAGATTGAAACCTTCGTTCATGGCGCAATGTGTATTTCTTATTCAGGACGTTGTCTTTTAAGTAATTACTTTACTGGAAGAGATGCAAATCTAGGGGCTTGCACACATCCTTGTCGTTGGAAATATCATGTCGTAGAAGAGACAAGACCTGGCGAATATATGCCTGTATTTGAAAATGATCGTGGAACATATATCTTTAATTCCAAAGATCTTTGCATGATTGAATATATTCCAGAACTAGTAGCAGCAGGTATTGATAGTTTCAAAATTGAAGGTCGTATGAAAACTGCACTATACGTTGCTACTGTTGCTAGAACATATCGTAAAGCAATCGATGATTTTTATGAATCACTTGATAAATATCTTGAGAATATGGAGTACTATAAGGCAGAGATTGGTAAGTGTACGTATCGCCAGTTTACAACAGGATTCTTCTTCCAAAAGCCAGACTCTAATACTCAAATATATGACAACAATGTTTATGTAAAAGAGTATACTTATTTAGGAATTGTTTCTTCTCATAACGCAGAAGGAGCAAGTGAGATGGAACAGAGAAATAAGTTTAGTGTTGGCGATATGGTCGAGATCATGAAACCAAATGGTGAGAATATTACTACAAAAGTTCTTAAAATAACGGATGAGGATGGAAATGAGATGGAAAGTTGTCCACATCCAAAACAAAAGATATTTGTTACTTTTGATAAAGAAACTACACAATATGATTTGATACGTGTTCAAGAGAAATCTGATAATTCGAATCAGGATTGTGGATGTACTTCTTGTAACGAATAAAAAAGAAAGGGAAGGCGAAAATCGAATGATTTTCACCTTCTCTTTCTTTTGATCCACTACTTTGAGGCTTTATATGCCTCATTTTTAAGGAGGGGGTATGTTAGTTTCTTGCAAGCTTTTTTTTAACCTTCGAATAAATCCTTCAGCTTTTTTAAGGCTTTCTTTTCGATACGGCTAACATAACTACGACTTATTCCTAATTTATCTGCAATTTCTCTTTGCGTGATTTCTTTCTCTCCACTTAGGCCATACCTCATGACAATGATTTCTCGCTCTCTTTCATTCAAGGCACTGTTTAAAAACGTATAAAGCCGTTTTATATTTTCTTGAATTTCGAAGATATCTACAATATCTTCATCAGTGCTTTCAATGACATCTAAAAGATTTATTTCATTTCCCTCTTTGTCAGAGCCGATAGGTTCATAAAGATATACTTCCCGTGCCTGTTTTTTACCACTACGAAGCATCATTAATAATTCGTTGTCTATACAACGAGAGGCATAGGTAGCAAGTCGAATACCTTTATTGGCATCAAAGGTATCGATGGACTTAATTAGCCCAATCGTGCCTATGGAAATTAAGTCGTCGGTTTCTCGATCCGGCGTGTTATACTTCTTAACAATGTGCGCAACTAAACGAAGGTTACGTTCAATTAAAGTATCTCTCGCAACCTTGTTTCCTGCTTTACATTGAAGTAACATCTCGTTTTCTTCCTTGGCGCTTAGCGGTTTCGGAAACGACTTCAAGCGGGCACCTCAACGCTTTGGTTTATTACTACTTTATGTCTTGTGGACAGTTTGCGTGCCTTTCCACCTTTAAAATTTCTTGATAATTATAACTTTTTATCATCGAATAAAGACAAGCATTAGTACATAAAATGTTATCAATACGGTAGGAGAAGTAAGACATTCATGAAGACGTTTTATCGAAAATTCAAACTTAGAAAACCTATTCGATTACAGTGGTTTCGAAAAAAAGGGAATATCATAATATGTTTAGAAATATTAACAATACTTATCCTTTGTTTTACATTTTTATGGGATAAAAAATCAACGAATCAATCAATTGAAGTAGCGATAAATTCTGCGACTGATAAAAAATATATTAAGTGGGTGGAATTTAATGCAACATATGAAGCTCTCGATAAAGCATATCATTATGATATTGATACTCATAACAAAGAAATTGAACTTCATTTTGTAGAATTATTATCGTTCTTAGGTGCGAAATATGGTGGAGACTTCAAAAAATATAGAGCAAAGGACATGGACCAGCTCGCGAATAAATTATTGTCAGGGAAAGAAACAATCGATAGTCTTACGAAAGACATGAAGTATTATCCTTATTATTATGAGGCCTATGAAGCGGTTCTAGGAGGTCTTATTGGAGAATATGAGATTGAAGTGTATGAGTCAAGCAAGCAAACAAATGGAAAAGAAATAACAGCAGCACCTATGAAAACTCCAACAAGTACACCGTTAGAAACGCCAACACCAACTGAAGCGCCTGAGAAGGTATGGGAAAAACGGTATGGTTTAAAAGGCTTTTCTCCAATAGCAAAAAATTATTATTATTATGATTATGATGATTTTGGTGCTTCCAGAAGCTATGGCTATAAGAGAGTTCATCTCGGTCATGACATGATGGGGCAAGTAGGTTCTCCGATTATTGCAGTAGAATCTGGTTACATAGAAGCGATAGGTTGGAATCAATATGGTGGATGGAGGATTGGAATTCGAAGTTTTGATGGTAAGCGTTATTATTATTATGCTCACATGCGTAAGAATTTTCCATATAACAAAGAATTAAAGGTAGGAAGTGTTGTATCCGCAGGTGATGTTATTGGTTATCTTGGAAGAACGGGTTATAGTACAACAGAAAATACAAATAATATTACTACCTCACATCTACATTTTGGATTACAGTTGATTTTCGATGAATCACAAAAAGAGGGAAACAATGAGATATGGGTAGATACGTATGCATTAACTAAGTTTCTATACCGAAATCGTTCGGAGACCTATAAAGACTCAGAAACAAAAGAATACCACAGAATTTTTTCAATGAAAGATCCAGCAGTGGAACAGTATAAAAATAGCTTAAATAAAGAAGAATTGAAAGAAAGTGATCCTTATGAAAATTCTGAGGAAAAAGATATGCCAAATGATGGTGTTATTAAAGAGTACGATTAGCGAATTTGGAAGAAATGTATTGAGTGAAATGAAATTATATAGTGGGAACTTACAGTTATGATACTGGTAGTAAGTTAATTTAATAAAAGAAAGGGTTTACTAAGATGAAAGTATTAGCAAGATACGGTTCTAGTAATATTAAAAAGTTAAATCATATGTTTCTTGGGCTGCTACTGCCATGTGCACCAGTAATAATGCATTGCAGAGCAGCCTGTAGTTTAACTGCAACTCATAAAACAAAAGCCCATTTAGAAGTGTTTAGTTGTTTTCTTCATCTAATTCTTTGCAATCAGCTATTAATTCATCCATTATTCTCAACAGAAGATTTTACCGTTTATCTTATCTATCAAGAGGACATGCTGTTTAAGAAAGTAAATGATAGAAATGCAAGGATATTATTAGATAAATATGATTATCCCCATGACAGTCTTACGGAAATGATTGATAGATTATCTATTAGGCTAGAAATGTATTTTTTTGAGGAGAAAGCGTTTCCACACGAGCTTGGAGTATTTCTTGGTTATCCGATCGAAGATATTTTAGCTTTTATGAAAGAAGGTGGTAAAAATTCATTAATTACCGGATACTGGAAGGTTTACTCAGAGGTAGAGGATGCGATCGAATTATTTTCTAGTTTTGATCTTGCAAAGGAAGAAGTTTACCAGTGGTATCTAAGAAATCAAAGGTTGCGTTTTTAAAACTTATCGTATACAATGTTAAGGATATCATTTGGAAAGGCTTGGTGTGATACATGGCGGAAATTAAAAAAACAAAAGCTGTCATTACGGAGAATGTAAAACTCTGTGATGGGATCTACAGTATATGGTTAAAGGAAGAATCTATTGCAAAGGCTTCTAAACCTGGTCAATTTCTTTCTATTTACTGTAAGGAGGGAAGTCGTTTACTTCCACGTCCAATTAGTATCTGTGAAATCAATGAAGAAAAAACCATGTTACGAATTGTTTTTCGTATTGCAGGTGCAGGAACGAATGAACTAGCAGAAGCAAAAAAAATGGACGAAATTGAAATAATGGGGCCGCTAGGTAATGGCTTTTTCCTTGAAAATACATCTAATTCTATCTTAATTGGTGGTGGCATTGGAATTCCTCCAATGTTGGAACTCGCAAAAAATCTCCCAGGAAAAAAACAAATAGTACTTGGATATCGTTCCGAAACATTCTTAGTGGATGAATTTAAGTCTTATGGTGAAGTAATCATAGCTACCGAGGATGGTAGTGTTGGTACAAAAGGAAATGTCATCGATGCAATGCGTGAGCATGGGATTGTAGATGGTATGATTTTTGCATGTGGTCCAACGCCTATGCTTCGTGGAGTTAAAAACTATGCGAGTGAACATAATTTGATAGCTCAATTATCCATGGAAGAACGTATGGCCTGTGGAATTGGTGCTTGTCTTGCTTGTGTATGCAAATCGAAGGATAAGGATCATCATAGCAATGTCAATAATAAAAGAGTCTGTAAAGAAGGACCAGTTTTCTATGCAGATGAAATAGAAATTTAAACTAAGACAAACTATGAAAAACGTAAATATCACGCATAGGAATGGAGGAAGTATGAATACAAAAGTTACAATTGCAGGAGTTACGTTTAAGAATCCGGTTACAACAGCGTCCGGAACTTTTGGTTCGGGAATGGAATACAGTGAATTTGTTGATTTAAACCGTCTCGGAGCAGTAACAACTAAAGGAGTTTCTAGTGTACCTTGGACGGGAAATCCAGTGCCTAGAATTGCAGAAACCTATGGCGGAATGTTAAATGCAATCGGATTACAAAATCCTGGTGTAGAGATGTTTGTGGAAAGAGATTTAGCATTTTTAAAGCAGTATGATACTAAGGTTATTGTTAATGTCTGCGGTAAGTCCGTTAAGGAATATGTCGAAGTGGTAGAACGATTGTCTGAAGAGGCAGTGGACTTACTAGAACTTAATATTTCTTGCCCGAATGTAAAAGAAGGTTGTATTGCTTTTGGACAAGATCCTAAGATGATTGCTATGATAATGGACGAGATAAAGAGACATTCAAAACAGCCAGTCATTGTAAAGCTTAGTCCTAATGTAACAGACATTACAGAGATGGCGAAGGCAGCAGAAGCTGGTGGTGCAGATGCTCTTTCTTTAATCAATACTCTTACTGGTATGAAAATTGATATAAATCGCAGAGCTTTTGCACTTGCAAATAAGACAGGCGGTATGTCAGGACCAGCAGTAAAGCCAATTGCAGTTCGTATGGTGTATCAGGTTGCAAATGCAGTTAAGCTTCCTCTCATCGGTATGGGTGGAATTCAAAACGCGGAAGATGCTCTTGAATTTATCATGGCAGGAGCATCGGTTGTAGCAGTTGGTACTGCTAATTTTGTCAATCCATATGCTACGATCGAAGTAATTGAGGGAATAGAAAGCTACATGAAGAAGAATCAAATAAGTGACATCAATGATTTGATCGGGTGTGTGAAATAAGGTTAATGAACTATATTTTTGCTTGTATTAAACTATATTAATCCTACTTTTAAGAAGACAGGATTAATTAAGAATGATACAGAATAAATTTTACATGAATGATTTTTTTAGAATAGTACCAATAATTATTACAAGGAAAATATAAAGGAGAATACTATGGAACAGTACAAAAAAGAGTTTATTGAATTTATGGTTGATTGTGGAGTACTTAAATTTGGTGATTTTACAACGAAAAGTGGTAGAAAGACCCCTTTCTTTGTCAACACTGGTTTTTACAGAACTGGTGCTCAATTAAGAAAGCTTGGAGAGTACTATGCAAAGGCGATTCATGATGCATACGGACTTGATTTTGATGTACTTTTTGGACCTGCCTACAAAGGAATACCTTTGAGTGTTGCAACTGCAATGTCAATCAGTGAGCATTTTGATAAAGATGTGAAATACTGTTCTAATCGTAAAGAAGTAAAGGATCATGGTGATACTGGTATCCTTCTTGGAAGCCCGATTCATGATGGTGACAAAGTTGTTATTATTGAGGATGTAACTACTGCGGGAACTTCAATTGGTGAAACTATGCCAATTCTTTTTGCACAGGGAAAAGTTGACGTGGTAGGTTTGGTAGTATCTGTGGACCGTATGGAACGTGGAAAAGGTAGCAAAAGTGCTCTAAAAGAGATAGAAGAAACCTATGGTATTAAGACAACAGCGATAGTGACAATGAAAGAAGTAGTTGAACATTTATATGGGAAGCCTTATAATGGAAAAGTAGTGATCGATGATCAATTGAAACAGGCAATTGATGCTTATTATGAGCAGTACGGAGTAGAGGCGTAATCTTACTTGATTTTATTTTGCGTATTTTTACGTACTCAGAAGTTGTAAAGCGATATAGGTTTGCAAACTTCTTTGTTGAAAGGCTTGTCTCTATCACTTAGGCTCACTAAGATAACTATGCCTGTAAGAACATAGGTAAGGTTGAGAATTTCTGTTTTCAGCCAGCAAATTGTGCCTGTGCACAAAGTTGCATTGTTAATAAAAGGCGTTTATGCCAGAAACGAGGTTAGCATGGAGAAAGTATATAAAACAATGAATTCAGCCGGTATCAGTAGTCTTGTAGTTGGAATTTGCGTGACAGTCATTGGTTGTGTAACTGGTGCATTTTTGATTACAACTGGAGCACGTTTACTTAGCAGAAAAAAAGAAATATTATTCTAAAATAGGTGGGGATGTCACAAGTTTTTGCGACTCCCCATTAAAAAATAAGGAAATAGCTTATTAAAAGGATGAACGTAACTTACTTAATATAGATTCCACTTGAAATGAGGTGTTGTCATGGCGAAAAATCCACCAGAATTAGAAAAGAAAGAATTAACAGCCGAGGAAAAACGTAAGAAAGTACGTAACGAGATTATTAGTTGGATTTTAATCATTGCAGCTGGTTTTATTATGGCGCTTATTGTAAATAAATATGTGATTATTAAGGTGGAGATACCTACCTGTTCCATGGAGAATACTATAATGACGGATGACCGTCTGATTGGTAATAGGCTGTCTTATATGATTTCAAAGCCGAAACGTGGAGATATCGTAATATTTAAGTGGCCAGATGATCGATCTCAAAATTACATCAAACGTATCATTGGATTGCCGAATGAAACTGTGACAATTAAAGATGGTAAAGTTTACATTAACCATTCGGAAACTCCATTAGAAGAAGCTTATCTAAAAGAGCCTATGGAACAAGAAGAAGAGATGGAATTTTTAGT
The DNA here is from genome assembly GCF_000733755.1 of Lachnoclostridium phytofermentans. GTDB lineage: Bacteria > Bacillota > Clostridia > Lachnospirales > Lachnospiraceae > Lachnoclostridium > Lachnoclostridium phytofermentans_A. The sequence goes on from NZ_JPOF01000006.1 coordinate 57,305, forward strand.
TCCTGAAGGTTGTTATTTTATGATGGGTGACAATAGAAATCTATCCGATGATGCGAGATACTGGGAATCAAAGTATGTTCCGCTTGATGATATCATCGGAAAACCTTTATTCCGATATTCACCATCCTTTGGTTTTGTAAAATAGTATGATAAAAAAGAGCCTCATTTCTCAAAATAGAAATGCAGCTCTTTTTTTAAAATTAAGGTTATACTTGAACTTATACTTAATATTTATTATACGTGTTCATTTTATTGACAGTCTATTTCAGCAAAGAGTTATATAAACTAACGCTTGGAATCATTGTAATATATGGTGCTGTAATAATTGCTAAATAAATCGATAGACGATTTATCTGAGATTTGTTTAGGTTTGTTTTCTTAAAGGAGAAAAACCTATTCATGATGTAAGAAATAAAAGCTGAAAATGCAACAACAACTATAATAAAAATAGCAGAAGTAAGATGTGAGAATGGATTTGTAGCTAATGGCGTTGTAAGATTTTCTAATAGCCATTCCCCTTTTGGCATTGTTTCAGAGATAAATTGGGTAGCAAACAATATTCCGCATGTGATTGGATATCCAATGAAACCATATAATGTATTCCAAATTATCGTCTTTTTCCATACGGAGGAGACATCTTCATGTTCCATATATTTTAGTCCACCCAGAAGTACAAAACTTGCTAAAATAAATTGAGTTGCAATTAAAAATATCCAAGTATTTGGCATTAATAATAAAAACCAGATTGGATAAAGTGCAGTAACATCATAAAGTTTTACATATTTTTTCATAAATTACTCCATTTCTGTGTGTATTAAGTTTTGTGCTGAGGACAGTGTACACAAAACGTTGGATTTCTTACTATTTCCTAAGTATTTTGTGTGTAGATCAGGATTATGTCAAAGCTTATAGACATAAATCTTAGGTAATATTACTTTCCCCTAATAAGAAATACTACAAAATAAAAAAATCCCAGCCTAAATTCAACATATAGTTACTATTATAATGAAAAAAGTAAATTATACAACAGCTAAGGTAGATTTTTTATAAAAAAACTATTATAATACATAACAGATTGTGAAGTTAGGAGTAGAGGAATGACAATAAGAAGAAGTAGGAGATGTTCCTATCAATATGGTAGTTTATCATGTTTTGGATTTTTCCTTATAATTATATGTATTTCAATACTACCAAGTGGTTATGTATCTGCTCAGAGTTTATGGAGCAATCAAGTTCTTTCCTCTGTACCACTTGTCTCAAATAAAAAAGAAATGACAGATATTCGAGTTGGGCTTCATGAAAAGTATGAAGGAAAATCGTCAATTAAAATTCAAACTACAGAAATAGCGCTTGGATATTGTATTGAGGATAAATATCGTTCTGAAGTTAGCTTTCAATCAAAGAATGGATTTACTTTTCAGCCAGCAAAGGGAAATTATTATGTATTATCCAAACTCTTTTCTACTTATGAGGATGCGAAAAAAACTGCGGATAAAATCGCTGAACTGGGAGTACCAGCGATACCAACTGTAATCTATCGAAACCACTACCGTGTGTATATTGGTGGGGAAATGAGTAGTTCAGATTTTTCTGCGATGTATCAAAAAGTAAAAGGCAAGTTCGGTTATACCTATCTTGGACCAGTAAAAAATAATAAGCATAGGGTTAAGATGTCTGGCGATGGTGTGGAGCTCTTAATGGATGGTGGAATTGAGAATGCATATCCTCAGATAAAGCCGATTGCTAGAAATAGTAAAAATGTTGCTTTACTTGATTTGGGTGAGCGTTCCTATCGGGGGAGAATAGAAATCGGTTGCTATGGAAAGCTTACCTTAACAGCAATCAATGTAATTAATATAGAATCCTATCTGCTTGGCGTTGTTCCTTGTGAGATGGTTAGCAGCTGGCCTTTAGAAGCATTAAAGGCACAAGCTGTTTGTGCTAGAAGTTATGCCCTAACGCAAACTGGTTATACCGCTGATTCGAATGCAAAAAATCCTTATAGCATAGAGGATACTCAAATAAGCCAAGTATACCGTGGCTATGAATATGAGACAAAGCAGGCTACGGCTGCAGTCGCTGCAACCCAAGGAGAAGTAGTAAAATACAAGGGAAAAATGATAACTTCTTATTATTCTTCTACCAGTGGGGGAAGAACAGAATCCTCGGAAGATGTATGGGGAAGGAAACTTCCTTATTTGCGAAGTGTTATCGATCAGTATGAGAAAATCCCAGAGAAGGGTCCTTGGATCAAAGTTTTTACAAAGGCTGATATTCAAGCCATACTTGAGGAAAATGGAAAAAGTGTGGGGACAATTAAAAAGATCTCTCCAAGCATTTTAACAGCTTCAAATCGTGTTTATTCCTTAAAAGTTACCGGAGCAAAAGGTAGCACTTTAATCAGTACGAATAGTATACGTAGTATGTTTTCGCTTCCAAGTACCAAGTTTAAAATTATCAATTATCAGGATAAGCCGGATGTTGTTACGGTAAAAGGCAGTCAAGGTAGTAAAACAAAAGCATTAAAAGATAGCTATGTCATAAGTGCTAATAATAAAGTGAGTTCACTAGATTCGATAAAGGAACAATATATCGTAAGAAGCGCGGATAACTTAACTAATTTCATAAAGAATGCACCGTATAATTCTAATACTTATTACTTTGCGGGTATGGGTTTTGGACATGGTGTAGGGATGAGTCAGTCTGGTGCAAGAGGAATGGCATTGGAAGGATTTCGCTATACAGATATCATTTCTTTTTATTATGAGGGATGTAAGGTAGAGCAATATTAATAAGTAAAGAATAAGGTAGAAAACATTAGAATGATTCTATACTTAGCAATTTTATTAGCGTACAAGATATGCAGGAATGGAGAACATCATGAAAAAACAAGATTTTTATTTTGATTTACCAGAAGAGTTGATTGCACAAGATCCTTTGGAGGACCGATCAGGCTCTAGACTTTTGGTTTTAGATAAAAAAAGTGGTAAGGTTACACATCATATTTTCAAGGAGATTGTAAAATATCTAAAAAAGGGTGATTGCCTTGTAGTAAATAATACGAAGGTTATTCCAGCAAGGCTCATGGGAGAGAGAATCATTGAGAAGGTGCCTTTGGCTCCGGGGCATAGCTATGGTAAAGAAGGGACTCCAATTGAACTTTTGCTTTTAAAAAGGGGAGCAGACGATGTTTGGGAAACTTTAGTTCGCCCTGGTAAAAAAGCTAAAGTTGGTACAAAGGTTAGTTTTGGTGGCGGTAAGTTGATTGGTGAAATTATTGATGTGCTTGAAGAAGGTAATCGCCTTGTGAAGTTTACCTATCAAGGTATTTTTGAAGAAATCTTAGATGAACTCGGACAGATGCCACTTCCTCCCTATATTACTCATGAATTAGCGGATAAAAATAGATATCAGACAGTTTATGCAAAGCACGAAGGCTCTGCAGCTGCCCCTACTGCTGGACTTCACTTTACGAAGGAACTTTTGAAGCAAATTGAAGATATGGGAGTAATCATTGCAAATGTAACTCTTCATGTTGGACTTGGAACTTTCCGCCCAGTAAAGGAAGATGATATCTTAGATCACCATATGCATTCCGAAGTTTACCAAGTAGAAGAGAGCGAAGCAAAAAAAATCAATGATGCCAAACGAGCAGGTGGGAGGATCATTTGCGTTGGAACAACTAGTTGTAGAACAATTGAATCCGCTGCTGATGAAGATGGATATGTACAAGCCAAAAGTGGGGCTACAGAAATCTTTATCTATCCTGGATACCAGTTTAAAGTTATGAATTGCTTAATTACAAATTTTCATCTACCTGAATCCACTTTATTAATGTTAGTATCTGCTCTTTCGAGTAGAGAACATATCATAGCGGCCTATGAGGAAGCTGTGAAAGAGAAATATCGATTCTTCTCTTTTGGGGATGCTATGTTTATTACGGATGATATTATGGAATAGGATATAAAAAACGTGACTTCTTTTATTATATGAATTAAGTCACGTTTTTTCATACTCCAAATTATTATTTACTAGCTGCATAAATAGATTCAAATGATACTTTTAATTAAATCTACAATTGTAGAATGTTAAGACTACTTATGTAGAACTGAGAAATCATTATAGAAATAATATTTAATAACATACTATTACGAAATTAAACTACTAATCTTGCTAAATTTAACAGATTTTTAATTATGGGATCATAAGTATCAACCTTATACCAATATCTTTCCATTGTAATAGTTATTGGAATTCACAAAAATTACCTCATGATAGATTATGACTTTGCCTTTATACGTGCGCTTACTGGAACTGTAATTATTTTCTTAAGTGGATTCCATACAATTACAGATATGCTAAAGTCTATCATACTATGAATAATGGTACCTACTCCAACAAGCCCAAGCACTGATAGGAGATAACCTTTTTCGTAATATAATCCTGTTACACTATCACCCCAATAAAAGAAGGTGACTACAATTACTTCGCATATTGCGTGTACAATCGATAAGAGAAAGGCGAATAATGTTGCACTTGATTTCTTTTGCAATATATCGCTATTCTTCTTCAGTAGGAATGCGCCGATAGAAGCAAAGATTAAGTGTGTTAATGCTCTCAGTACAACAATGAGTGGAAAGCCAGCAAAGAAAAATCCCATACTGGTGATCAATGCTACGGAGATTGCAACGATCGGAGATATAAACATTGCAATAATAATAGGAACATGGCTTGCTAATGTAAAGGAAGCTGGTTCTAGAACAATCTTTGGTGCAAACATTGGGATAACGATCCCAATCGCACACAAAAGAGCTGAGATGGTAATTGTTTGAATCTTACTGTTTTTCATTGTTATGATACCTCGCTGTTGTTAATTTGAAGTATTCAGCTGACAAGACAGCTGTATACTGTTTATGATAATACAGGATACGTTATAAAATGTCAATGGGATTCTTATGATAATAGCAAGGGGCTTATCAACGCTTCTAATGATGCAAACATTTAGCAAAAGAGTACTTGACATGGTGCATCATTTTGATAAAGAAACAAATATATGCTAAATATGCTTGAAAAATTGCAATATATATAGTAAGATTTGTTATAGAAAGAATAGGAAAGATGAGAATTTTTATTACATGCACAAAATTGCATGTATATGCAAAAAAAAAGAAGGATTTCAAAAATATAACTCATCTGATATTAGCGTGGTTAGTATGTCGATATTCTGCCGGTCTTGATTACATATGGGACACCCTAACCATAGAACGTAAAATAGGGGATAAGATTGTATGAAGAAGGTAACAATTCAGGATGTTGCAAAAGAATTGAATCTGTCAAGAAATACGGTTGCAAGGGCTCTCAATAATTCTGATACCGTAGCATATGAAACTCGTTATCTTGTAATTAAGAAAGCGTGTGAACTAGGTTATCTAAAGTTAGCTCCTGCTGTATTGAATGAATTTAAACTAAAAACTAACATGACTGATTACAAGACGATCGTTGTTCTTGCTAGGCGTGAATTATGTGCATTTTGGAATAGTATTATCATGGGGATTTCTGATGAAGTAAATAAAAATGGCTGTAAGCTTAGGCTTAATTTTATCAGTGATGATGATGAGGAAAATCTAACATTGCCATTAGACTTTACAGAAAATGTAGATGCAGTTCTATTTATTGGTGTATTTACCTGCAAATATACCGATATGATTCTTAAAATGAAACTGCCAACGGTATTTTTAGATGAACCAGCGAATGGTTTTGGAAGTTATGGTTATAACGACGTAATTGTATGTGAAGGTAAAAACAGTATTCGCATGATTACGGAGCACTTAATTTCCCAAGGAATGAAGAAAATAGGATTTATCGGAGATGTCACATATTGTGAGTCAATAAAACAACGCTATGAAGGATTCCTTGATGGGATGCGTCTGGCAAATCTAACTGTTGATCCTGATATAGTTGCAGTATCCCATAAAGCAAATCGTTATTATAAGATAGAAGAAGTAGAAGCAACGATTAGCGCTTTCCCTTATATCCCAGAGGCTATTGTTTGTGCGAACGATGATATTGCTTTAGATACCATACGTTGCTTAAAGAAACGAGGATATCGTGTACCAGAGGATGTAGCAGTTACTGGCTTTGATAATGTAGAAGGGCTTACCCAGGTGGAGCCAATATTAACTACAGTAGCGGTAAGAAACCAAAAGGTTGGAAAACGACTTGTTCAGCAGCTTTTATGGAGAATGGAAAATCCGGATTTTCCACGTGAAATAATAAGTATTGAAACACAACCAATTATTCGAATGTCTTCGAAGCGCAATTTTGAAAATTTATCATAGTATGAGAATATAGTTTTGCAATGCAACTTGAAAACTAACCATAAACAGTACGTTAAAAAAACTGTTTATGGTTAGTTTTTTTATTCATGACAAGGATAAGTTCGCGAAGCGTGCTTTTTCTGGTTCTGTTGCATCTGTGGAAAAAAATCAAGGATTCTTTCTACTTTTACGTAAGGTTTTGATGTTTATTTTTAAAAATTGGTCGAATGATGCACAAATATAGAGCATAAATGCGCTACAAAATGCTTCATTTATAAAATAATGCATCATTAGGATAATAATGTACATTAAAAAAAATACATTAAAAAGATGTGGCTGTTATAAATTAATTGTACATATATTACAATATATACTTGTTTCTTAAAAATGCATGTGTTATAATGCATATATCAGAGATAATAAATGTAATATTTAACACAATTAAATGCACTATTAAGTGCAATATAGATGCATGGTAATAATAAAAGTGCGATTCCTAGTTCCTACATCAGATAAAAATAACCAAAATCGAACGATACATAACCGAAGGGATGATTTCAGTATGAGAAAGCAAAGCCTCTATCTAATGTGTTTACTGCTTGGTTTATCTGTCAGTGGATGCGCATCTTTTGATAAAACAGACGAAAGTAGCAAGGAAAGCGAAGTTGTGGTAAATACAGAAGCACCCACCGCTACACCAGTACCAACTATGATACCGATTGAATTGGAAGCGGAAGATGCTCTACTTAGTGGAAGTGTGAAAAAGGAAAGCAGCAAAAGTGGATATTCTGGAACAGGATATATCAGTGGTTTTGAAAATGACGGTGACTTCTGCGAATTTAAAGTTACCGTAGAAAAAGATGGTTTTTATGATTTAAATTTTATTAGTGCGGCCCTGGGCGGATACAAAGAAAATTATGTCACAGTAGATGGTGAAAGTATGGGGTTAGCAGTGACAGACAAAAACGCGTTCTCAGATTCGAAATTAGAAAGAATATATCTTACAAGTGGAGAACATAGCATTAAGCTATCAAAATACTGGGGGTGGGTTGTCGTGGATAAATTAGTAGTAACATCCGCCAAGGAACTTGATGCAAGTATCTATGAAGTTCCTGCAACATTAGTAAATCAAAATGCAAGCGAGCGTGCGAAGAGATTGATGAGTTATCTGACCGATATCTATGGAGAGAAGTTTTTATCTGGTCAATATAGTGATAAAGGAATGTATGGAATAGAAGTTTCTGCTCTTTGGAAAACAACAGGTGGTAAATTTCCGGCAGTTCTAGGTCTCGACCTAATCGAATATACACCATCGAGAGTTGAAAAAGGCAGCAGTTCCAAAGCAATTGATTATGCGATTGAGTTCGATGAAAAGGGTGGTATTGTCACATTTTGTTGGCACTGGAATGCACCAACGAAATATTTAACGGGAACTTGGTATCGTGGTTTTTATACAGAAGAAACAAACATAGATTTAGCTAAGATTATGAATGGTCAGGATGAAGAAGGATATCAATTATTAATGGATGATATTGATGCTATTGCAAAAGAGCTTCTGAAACTTCAAGAAGCTGATGTTCCGATTCTATGGAGACCGTTGCATGAAGCGAGCGGCGGATGGTTCTGGTGGGGAGCAAAAGGCGCGGAAGCTTACAAAAAATTGTACATATTATTATACGAGAAATTAACAAAGGAATATGGTTTAAATAATTTAATCTGGTTATGGAATGGTCAAGATAAGGAATGGTATCCAGGGGATGAATATGTAGATATCATCGGAGAGGATATTTATCCAGGAGAAAAGGTTTATACCTCTCAGGTCAATAAATATTTGGAAGCCTTGAATTATACGGAAGCAAAGAAGATGATTGTACTATCAGAAAACGGTTGTTTGTTTGATCCAGACTTAGCAATTCGTGATGGCGCTATGTGGGGATTCTTTGCTACTTGGGGTGGTGAATTTGTAACGAAATCTACGATGATTAACAAGCTGTCGGAACAATATACAGAGGAGTATATGGTGAAGAAGGTCTATGCCCATGATAGTGTTCTTACACTAGATGAACTTCCAGATTTAAAGAATTACCCGATTCATGAATAGACAGGAAATTATCAAAATGCATGAGATATTACTAGAAGAGAGGTGATTCGGCCATGGCAGAATGGTTAAGTTCGGATGGAAAAATTATAACAACAATGACAAAGATAGGCCATATCGTTTTGCTTAACATATTATGTATTGTTTGTTGTCTTCCGATTATAACAATTGGAAGCTCAATCACATCATTTTATTATGCGATGGTAAAAAGTGTTCGAAAAGAACGAAGTTATCCAACAAAAGAATTTTTTCGTTCCTTTAAAAGAACTCTATTATCAGGTGGAGTTATTACAATCAGCCTAATATTGATCGGTGCGTTATTCTATATTAATAGAGAATATGTTGCAAAAGGGGAGAATACAAACTCCCTCACAATCGTCATCATTTATGATGCATTGATTCTCCTGTTATTAGGATTTCTGACCTACATCTTTCCTGTATTGTCTAGGTTTCAATTAAAACTAAGTAGCTTATTAAAAATGGCATTACTTATGGAATTTAGACATTTACCATATACCATTCTTTTGATTATTGGAACGGTGATTTGTGGATATCTTCTTTGGGTGTTACCATTACCATTTTGGTTGATACTTCCTGGGGGATGGTGTTACTTTTCTTCGTTTCTATTGGAGCGTATCTTAAAGGTATATACGCCAAAACCACAGGAAGGGGAGGATGCTTGGTATTATGAATAACAAAAAGGAGAAGAAAAAAATGGTGAAAAGAAAGAGGTTTAGAAGAACTCTATCACTCATTTTGGCGGCTTCCATGTTATTTACTCCATTCCAGAGTAAAAAAACTGCGACTGCTGCTGAAAATAAAACGATGGAAGAGTACGAAGAAATCGTAGGTTCATATTCCGTAGACCAATCCATTGATCGTTATACTGTATATAAGGAAGGATTTGAAATGGTGAAACCTTCCGAAGAATATGTGATTGAAGCTAAGGATTATATCTATTATACGGAAGGGGAACTTGATCAAAACGGAAAAGAACTACCAATAATCCCTGAAGAAAAGATAGACTATGAAGGCATGGATGGAACCTCGATTATTACTTCTGAAACCGGCTTAGTCGAATATGAAGTAGATATAAAAACTGCTGGCTTTTATGATATATCCTTAACCTATTATCCGATTAATGGAAAGAATTCTGAAATCCAAAGAAGTTTCTTCATTGATGGAGCGCTTCCTTACGATGAGCTAGCACTAGTAGAATTCTCCAGAGTTTGGTCAAACAGCATCACAGAAACCTATCTCAATGAAGATGGAATATTAACTAAGAAGTGGGAAAAGGATAATCAAGGAAATGACTTAAAGCCTAGTTTATATGAAACACCAGAATGGATTACTAGTTATTTATATGATAGTAATGGATATGTAATCAATCAACTTTCCGTGTATTTAACGGAAGGGGTACATAAAATATCAATGCTTTCTTTAAAGGAGCCCATGTTACTTCGCAGTATCACTTTAAATAATTCTACAGAAGTAGTTGATTATGAAACCAAAAAAGCAGAATGGGATGCGGAGAATGCAAAGGATACGTCAGGCATCCTTGTAAGGGTCGAAGCAGAGAATGTTACGAAAACGTCTTCTCAAATGTTGTACCCAAGACAAGATCAATCCTCCCCTGCTGTTTATCCGTCAAGCACGAAAGAATTGCTAAACAACACGATTGGAGGCAATTCCTGGCGTTTGGTTGGTCAGTGGATGGAGTGGGATTTTGAAGTTCCAGAGAGCGGTTATTACAATATTGGCTTTTATGCGAAACAAAATTTCGTTAGAGGTATCTATGTTTCGCGAAAAATTATGATAGACGGTAATGTTTTGTTCAACGAGTTAAGCGATTATGGATTTCGGTATCAATCGAATTGGAGATTTGATACATTAATGGATGGTAATGAAGATGCCTATAAGATTTATTTGGAAGCAGGAAGCCATACCCTTCGTATGCAGAATGTTTTGGGTGAGTTCTCCAGTATCATTGGAGAGGTACAGGAATCTTTATCAAAACTAAACTCTATCTATCGAAAGATAATCCGTATCACTGGTGTAAAACCAGATGTTTATAGTGATTATCAAATTGAAGCAAAGTTACCGGAGCTCGAAGCAGAGCTTATTGATGTACATAATCAGTTAGATTCAGCAATCAAACATTTACGTGAAGTTGCTGGTGGCAGTAGTGATAAAGAAGCTGTGTTGGTAACGATGCGAGATCAATTAGAAGCTTTGATTAAAGACCAAGAGTATTTTAAAAAAATTGTAACTTCTTATAAAATAAATGTCCGTGCTGTAGGTACTTGGTTATCAAGTGCAGTATCGCAGCCTTTACAGTTGGATGCTATCTACATCTATTCTCCTGATGTTGATGCAGGGGTAACTGGAAGTTCTTTTTGGTCAAAATTATGGTATGAGATTTGCAGACTTTTTTATTCCTTTATCATTGATTATAACCAGATTGGTAATGTCTCTGAGAAAGGAACAGAGAACAATACCATTACATTATGGGTTGGTACAGGGCGTGATCAAGCAAATGTAATCAAATCCTTGATTGATGAGACTTTTACAAAGAAAACAGGGATTAATGTAAATGTTATGTTAGTCGATATGGGAACCTTGCTTCAAGCAACACTTGCTGGTCAAGGTCCAGATGTTGCGATTCAGCTTAATATATCAAATCCAACCAATAACTCAGCAATCCAAAGTTCGAATGATATGCCAATGAACTATGGACTCCGTAATGCAGTTACTGATTTAAGTCAGTTTAGTGATTTAGAGGAAGTTACGGAGCGCTTTTTTGATAGTGCTATGGTTCCATTTACTTATGAAGATAGCACATTTGCACTTCCAGAGACACAGACATTCCCAATGATGTTTTATCGAAAAGATATTTTAAAAGAGTTAGGCATTTCCTTACCAGAGACTTGGGATGAAGTAAAAGTTATTATGTCAGTACTGGCAAAGAATCAAATGGAATTTGGTATGTTACCAAATGAACTGAATTTCTTAATGCTTTTAAATCAGTTTGGCGGTCAGTATTACAATGAAGCTGCAACCAAATCTGCGCTTGATAGTGATGAAGCGATTAACGCTTTTAAGGAGTATTGCCGTTTATATACGGATTATAAACTTGATAAAGTAACCAGTGTAGAAGACCGTTTCCGTACCGGAGAATGCCCGATTATTATAGCAGATTACTCTGTTTACAACAACTTTCAAGTGTCTGCCCCAGATATCAAGGGGTTGTGGGGATTTGCACCAGTTCCTGGTATGCTAAAAGAGGATGGGACCATAGATCGTAGTGTAGCCAGTGTAGGTTCTGCCTGTGTTATTATGGAGGCATCAAAGTATAAAGAGGATTCTTGGGAGTTTATAAAATGGTGGACCAGTACTGAAACACAAACCATGTACGGAAAAGAAATGGAAAGTTTAATGGGAGCTTCCGCGCGTGTGGCTACTGCGAATAAGGAAGCATTTGAGAATCTTCCATGGCCATCTGCAGACCATGATGCTTTAAAAGAACAATTTAAGAGTGTGGTAGGAACACGACAGGTACCAGGTGGTTATTTTACTTGGAGAAACATTGACAATGCATTTTATAAAGTAAATGCAAACGTGGACTCTGCATCGGCAAGAGAGTGCCTCATGGATAATATCATCTATATTAATGATGAAATTAATTACAAGAGAAAAGAATTTCATCTACCATTGGCGACAGACTAAGGAAAAGGAGGGGATATTTTGACAACGAATCAGCAAGAAATATTAATTGAAGTAAGAAAGAAATCGACACTAAGAAAACGAATCGTCAAAAGTAAGACTTCCTACCTTATGATGGCACCTTATCTAATTCTTTTCTTTTTATTTACAGTACTACCGATTTTGGTTTCCATTATATTAAGTTTTACCTATTTTAATATGTTAGAAATGCCGACTTTTGTTGGATGGGCAAACTATACAAAGTTATTTTTAGAGGATAATATATTCCTCATTGCTTTAAAGAATACATTGCTATTTGCAATTGTTACGGGTCCAATCAGTTATTTACTTTGTCTTCTATTTGCATGGATAATAAATGAATTTCATGGGAAATTAAGAGCTTTTTTAACCTTGATTTTCTATGCACCTTCCATCTGTGGGCAGGCATACTTAATCTGGAACCTAATCTTTACTGGGGACCGTTATGGTATCTTAAATGGTTACTTAATGAATCTAGGTGTCATTAATGAAGCAATCATTTGGATGAAGGATGCAAGGTTCATCCTACCGTTTCTTATTGTAGTACAATTATGGCTAAGCCTTGGTACTGGATTCCTAGCATTTATTGCAGGTTTGCAAACTGTAGATCGAACATTATATGAAGCAGCAGCGGTAGATGGAGTAAAGAACAGATGGCAAGAGCTATGGCATGTGACATTGCCAGCCATGAAACCGCAGTTAATGTTCGGTGCGGTAATGCAGATTACGCAGTCCTTTGCGATTGCGGATGTATCCATACAATTAGCCGGAAACCCGAGTGTGAATTATGCCGGAACTACGATTGTAACACATTTGCTTGACTATGGTACTTATCGATTTGAGATGGGGTATGCGTCAGCAATTGCATCCGTATTATTCTTACTGATGGTAGGAACGAATAAGCTTGTACAACGATTATTAAGAAGGGTGGGGGAATAAGGTGGCTAGAGATTACATGAAGCCGAAAAGGCGATTATTTCGTAGACAAAAGCAGCTAAACCGTTCCGCTGCCGGGAATGGGCTCCTTTTTACCTTAATGTTTATTTGTGGTATCTTTATGGCCCTTCCGTTAGTTATGATAGCCAACAATGCACTAAAGCCTTTGGACGAAATTTTTAAGTATCCACCGGCAATTTTCGTAAAGAATCCAACGTTTGAGAACTTTACGGATCTATTTGTATTAATGAATGATACTTGGGTACCATTCTCAAGATATATTTTTAACACTTTGATTATCACAGGTTTTGGAACGGTTGGTCATGTATTGGTCGCTTCCCTTGCTGCCTATCCGTTAGCAAAGCATGATTTTCCAGGGAAGAAACTTATCTTTAATATGATTGTGTTATCTATGATGTTTTCTTGGACTGTAACACAGATACCAAATTATATGATAATTTCATTTTTACATATTAACAATACTTATTTGGCATTGATACTTCCGGCTTGGCAGTTTGGTATGGGGCTTTATCTGATGAAACAGTTTATGGAGCAGATACCATCCTCTTTAGTAGAATCATCAAGACTTGATGGTGCAAGTGAGTGGAAGACCTACTGGACTATTATTATGCCGAACGTAAAACCAGCTTGGTTAACGTTAGCAATCTTTCAATTTCAGCAGATGTGGGGAAATACTGGAAGCACCTTCTTACGAAGTGAAGAGTTAAAACCCTTACAGTTTGCAATACAACAGATTACAGCAGGCGGTGCTGCAAGAGCGGGTGCATCCGCAGCGGTTAGTTTTATACTAGCAGCAATCCCGATCACCTTCTTTTTAATCTGTCAAAGCAATATTCTTGAGACAATGACAACATCAGGTATGAAAGAGTAGGAGGTTAGTGAATGAAACCGAAGAAGCAAACGCGAATCGCTGTAATAATCACTACCATTATCTTTTGTATGATGTTTGGCAATGTGACAGCGTTAGCAAACGACCATGTTCCGTATGATACCTATAATTATGATTATCGTGATTATATTGTACATACGCCTGCGGCATATGTTCCAGATAATAGTATCACGGGCGTGTCTTTTGGAATTGGAGCATTTAACAATCCGCAAGATTTATGTATCGCACCAGATGGGCTTGTTTACCTTGCTGATACGAATAATAATCGGATTGTTGTATTAAATGATAGTATGACAAAATTAATTAAGGTAATTAAGGAGTTTGATAATAACGGTACTCTTGACACCTTTAACCGTCCTTTTGGAGTTGCAATCTCAAACAAAAATGAACTTTATATAGCAGATTCTGAAAATAAGCGAATTGTTGTACTTGATGCGAATGATAAATTAATAAAGATTGTTAGTAATCCACAGAGTGATGTCTTAGAAGCAGGTTATGTGTTTACTCCTTTGAAAGTTATCGTTGATTATGCGGATCGTATCTTTTGTATCGCAAAAGGAATGACAGAAGGTATTATGGTCTTTGACTCGAATGGACAATTTACCAGTTTTTATGGAACTATAAAAGTTGAGATTAGTTTATGGGAGAAGATATGGCGTAAGTTATCTACAAAGAAAGAACGAAGCAGACAGTCATTATTTATCCCGACTGAATTTACAGGAATTGATATTGATGAAAAAGGTTTTGTGTTTGCATCCAATATTGATAATCAAGGAGTGCAAGCAGTACGTAGACTAAATCCTAGCGGTGAAGACGTTATTAAAAAGGGAGTTAAGAAAAACGTTGGCGGTGATTTAATGACTGGAGGTATGTACATCTACTCTGGTCCAAGTAAAATTGTAGATGTTGCATATCGCGATAACGGCATCTATTCCATCCTTGATTCAAGAAGAGGGAGAATCTTTACCTACGATAGTGAAGGAAATCTACTCTATATTTTCGGTGGACTTGGTTCTCAGGCAGGTACCTTTGTCGCTCCGGTAGCGATTGAATCCTTACAGAACAAGATTTTAGTGCTCGATGCGACGAGAGCTGAAATTTTAGTATTTAATGCAACAGAATATGGTATGCTCATTAATGAAGCGGTTGCACTTCGGTTCGATGGTGATGAAGCCTTAGCGGTTGAAAAATGGGAAAAGGTATTAAAGCTTGATGAAAATTTTGAAATTGCTAATGTTGGTATCGGGAAAGCTTACTTATCCAAAGGGGATAACGAGATGGCTATGAAATACCTAAAGCTTGGAATGAGCCGTGAGTATTATTCCATCGCATATAAGCGCTATCGTAACGAGATATTGAAGGATAACATTAGTTATATTTTAACAGGAATTGTTATTATCGCAGCAGGTGTAATGATTACAAAAAAAGTCTTAAGAAGACGTAAGAACATACAAGACGATACAGATGGGGGTGGATTAGAATGAAACGTTGGTTTTCAAAGGATAAACTGTTATATCCGTTTTATATTCTGTCTCACCCGTCGGACGGGTATTATGAGTTAAGACACAGAGAGCGTGGTAGCGTTCCAGTAGCGATTATTATAACAGCACTATTTAGTTTCTGTTATAGTATGAATCGTATTCACGCGAGTTTTATTGTAAATGATGTAGATCCTAGAAGCGTGGACTCCATGAGTGAGCTAGTTGGTGTCATGTTATTATTCTTCCTGTTTTGTATTGGTAATTGGTCTGTTACGTGCTTGATGGGAGGAGAAGGACGGTTTAAGGATATTATAACTGCAGTTGGATATGCCTTGTTGCCTTTGGTATTAACGATGGTACCTGCTACCATAATCTCGCAATATGTGGCAGCAGACGAAGAGGCGTTTTACTATATTATCCTGATTTTTGGTGTAGCTTGGGCTGCAATCTTAGTTCTGATGGGAATTATGATTATTCATAATTATTCCCTAGCTAAAACCTTGGTCACATTATTTCTAACCTTTTGTTCCATGCTAATTATTATCTTTGTAACAATAATGCTCTTTGATTTACTATCACAGGTGTATAATTTCTTCCGAAATATATACGTCGAACTGCAAAATCGAGTCTAGGAGGACATAAACATGAAGTTGTTAAAGAAGATACTACTTTCGTGCTTAGCGGTACTCCTGGTTGGAGTTATCGGATATGGCGTTTATTACTTGTTTCACTATGTACTATACGATGATTTTAAGGATAATTTATTAGAATATTCCTATGAAGAGGGAAAAAAATTCCTACCGCTAACTGACGATAATCCATCGGTGGAAGGTATGGTACTTGGAGCAGAAAATGCGAGCTTTAAATTATATGTAAATCAAAGTACTGGTGAAATCGCTCTTTATGATAAGAGAAATGGAGAAACAGCTTTTAGTAATCCACATTTGATTGATCAAGACACATTAGCAAATGAAGTGAACAAGAACTTACTGAAATCACAATTGATTGTTGAATATTTTAATAGTAATCAAGCGCTTAGTGTGTTTAACTCTTATGAACATTCTACGATATTAGACCAGATAACGATCGAATCGATAAAGGATGGTTTTCGATTCATTTATAAGGTTGGAGATGCGAAAAGTAAAACTGGTATTGTACCAATGTACATATCAAGCGAGCGTTTGGAAGCTTTTCTTGGGAAAATGAATGAAAAAGATGCCAAATATGTTAGAAAGCGTTATAAGGAATCAAAAGACTACGAGGGTTACTTAGAATTAGCGTTTGATATCAATTCTGCGATGGCAACCTTAAATAAAATTGAGGGCTATTTAATCGAAGCTGGTTATACCGAAGAAGATTTTTTAAATGATATGTCAGTTGCAGAAGGGGACGTAGAACTTCCTATTTCCTTTACGATACCATTAGAATATCGCTTAGTAGAGGATGGTTTTAAGGCAACGGTTAATACCTCACAAATCGAGGAACATGGTGGCGGAAAATTATATCGTATTCAATTATTACGATACTTCGCAGCAGGAGGAATGGATGAGAACGGTTATCTTGTACTTCCGAATGGTTCCGGTTCTTTAATAAATTTTAATAATGGCAAAGTAAATGCATCTGATTATTCTCAGTTTATTTACGGAATCGATCCATTGGTGGCAGATATCGCGGTGGTAGAGAACACAGAACCTGCTAGATTACCTTTGTTTGGTATTCAAAAAGAAAATTATGGGGTATTAGCAATTATTGAATCAGGAGATTCCCTTGCGAATATTTCAGCAAGTATTTCAGGAGTACGTAACTCGTATAATAATGCTTATGTTTCTTTTCCTGTCAGAGGATTTGAATTAGTAGCGATTGGTGGTAATACGGGAAATAATACGATGATGACGATTATTGAACCAAAGATGATGAAGCAGGATTTCACGGTTCGATATACGATGTTAACAAAAGAATATGACGGATATTCTGGTATGGCAAACTATTATAGAGAACGATTAATCTCAGAAGGGAAGCTTACAAAGCATACGGAAAATACAGAGCTTAACTTCTATATGGATGTCATTGGCGGAGTAAAACGTACTAATTTCTTTCTTGGTAGCCAATACCGTGAAGTTTATCCAATGACGACTTATGAAGAAGCGGGTACCATGGTAAAGGACTTAAATCAAAATGGTGTTAATAAGATAATTATGAATTACCAAGGGACATTTAATGGAGGTTACTTCCATGATGTAACAGATAAATTTAAATTAGTAAAAAAACTTGGTAGCGAAAAAGAATTAGAAAATTTATCAAAAGTTTTAGAAGAAAATGGCGGAAAACTTTACACAGATGTAGCGTTTCAAAAGGTGACCTGGATCAGTAAGCGCTACAAACATAGGGTTGAAAATGTATATTACTACGGAAGTGCGATGGAGGGAATCTTTGGTCAGGTAAACCCAGCAACATTGATTCAGCTATCCTCTCTTGGATATCCTGAAACAATCTATAACCTAGTTTCTCCAAAGTTTTTACCACGTTATGTGGAAGGCTTTTCCGATGAAGTGAAGGATATTGATATTACCGGAATTTCATTACGTGATTTAGGAGATGTTTTATCTTCTGATAAAAAACGAACTAATTTTATTAATCGAGAAGAATCAAAACAAGTAGTAGAAGCACAGTTTGAAGTGTTAAAAAGCACAGGAAAACAGATGATGGTAAATGGAGGTAATTTTTATTCCCTTCCATACGCATCCGATATCATTAATGTTCCGCTTGCACATAATGATTTCTTTATCTTAGATGAAGAGATACCATTCTATCAGATGATATTCCATGGCTGTATCGACTACAGTGGTAGTGCTATTAATTTAATGAATATCAGTGATAAGAGTGAAGTTATATTAAAATTGATTGAGTATGGAGCTGCTCCTCATTTTACATTTACTTATGAGAGTTCTTCCGAACTAAAGTATACCGGACTTAACAGTAAGTATAGTACGACTTATGAGAACTGGAAAGAGGACGCGATTACTTTATATGAGGAAGTGAACAGTGTCCTTAAGAATGTCACAGGTGCAACAATGAAAAAACATGAGATTTTAGATACTGGTGTAAGAAAAATAACCTATGATAATGGTATAGTCATTTATGTGAATTCAACTACTTCTGCATATGAGACAGATGGCATTATAATCCCTGCAAAGGGCTATGGAATGGAGGGGATGAACGAATGAAGAAACGAAAAAAATTAACACTCAGCCGAAAAAGAGCAATCGTTGGCTTACTCTTCATCTCTCCATGGCTTATTGGATTTATCCTGTTTTATCTAAGAAGTTTAATTATGACTGTGAAATTTGGTGTATCAGTAGCAACCTTACAAGATGGTGGAGTTGGATATACTTTGACCTATACAGGTTTGTCAAATTTTAAAGAATTATTTACTTCCCATCCAACATTTAAACCAGTTCTTACTGCTTCCATGTTAGATATGGTGGTGGATGTGCCATTAATTATCTTCTTTAGTATTTTTGTTGCACTTTTGTTAAATAAAAAATTTAAGGGAAGGACGTTTGTAAGAGCGGTATTTTTCTTACCGGTTATCTTAAACTCCGAAGCGATTCAACAAGCAATTGCCTTATCCACTCAGTTGATTGGTGGTGGAATTGCTTCTTCTCCAGATGAAATCATAAGTGCAACCTCCACAGGGGTGAACATTGATTATTATATCGGACTTTTTCGTGATTTAGCGATTCCTGATGCAGTCTTTGATTATATTATTGAAGCAGTAGCACAAATTAGTAGCATCATTACTGCCTCTGGAGTTCAGATTATCATCTTTATCGCAGCATTGCAGGCAGTTCCTAGCTCGCTTTATGAAGTATCTAAGATTGAGGGAGCTACAGGATATGAGACTTTTTGGAAAGTAACATTCCCGATGATCATGCCATTAATATTAACGAATATTGTATACACGGTCGTTGACAATTTTGCAAATAGTGAAGTTGTGCAATTATCCTATAATACAATTTTTACGAGTAAAGACTATGGTCTTGGATCATTAATGAGTTTAGTCAGTATGGTTGTCGTTTGTTTGTTCCTTGTAATCGTGTGTGGATTAATATCAAAGAAGACATTTTATTATAACTAGAAAGGAGAGCAGAATGGAATTAGTTCAAAAATATAAAACTGAAATCGAAAAGCTGAAAAACGATAAACTGTTTGAAAATAAAAGAAAAAAATACGTTAGAAAATCAAAAGAAGCTCTTCTCTGGTTATTTCGAATTGTGATATTGGTGGGTATCTGCTACGTTATATTGGGTCCACTCATCGGGATTATTAGTAGTTCGTTTTTTTCAGACTCAGACTTTGCAAATAAACTAGTTTATGTTATACCTCAAAATCCTACCATGGAACGCTATCGATTAGCATGGCTACGCCTTGATTACATCAAAACACTTGGAAATTCTATGGCTTATGTACTTAGCCTTATGGTGATTCAAGTAGTAATTTGCTCCATGGTCGGATATGGATTCGCTAGGTTTGAATTTCCACTGAAGAAATTGTTATTTGGTTTGGTTGTCGTAATGATTGTAATACCGACACATACAGTTATATTACCGATTTATGTAACATTTCAAGAATTTGACCCTCTTGGGCTGATTTCTTTGATCACTGGAAAGGTACCGAATTATCTAGGTTCAGCAAAACCAATGTTTATTATGACTTTATTTGGATGTGGATTACGATCTGGACTTTATATTTATATCTTTAATCAATTCTTTCGCGGATTACCAAAAGAGATTGAGGAAGCAGCTTTTGTGGATGGAGCAGGAATGTGGTACACCTATTTTCGTATTATGTTAGTAAATGCGATTCCATCTGTATTAACAGTAGCAATTTTTTCTCTGGTTTGGCAGTATAATGATACATTTTTCGGTAATTTATTTAACATTAGCCCTGACATAGTAATTAGTAGAAAGATAACGACCTTACAACAAACCATATCAAATGTAGATAAAATTATGACACCAGGAATCGCAAGACTTTATCTATATGCGGGAATCGTATTGGTTATCTTACCGGTTATTATCGTTTATGTAGTTTTACAGAAGAGATTTATTGAAGGCGTGGAACGAAGCGGTATTGTTGGTTAACCGATTTGTATAAATTTAAGAAAGGGGTTGATTTTACTTTGGTATAATCCGCAGGGGAATGGTTTATATCAGCTTATGAATTCTTACAGTAACAAAGGTTTACTGAAAGAAAAATGATCTATAGTATAAGGAGGAGTAGTATGTTTAAGAAGAAAAGATTTTTAGCTATTTTTCTTGTGTTAGTTATGATTTTCTCTATGTCTGCTTGTAGCAAAAAGGACGATAAGCCTACGGATGCTGATAAAGTAACTGTAGCACCAACTGCTACCGTAGCACCAACTGCTGAACCAACTCCAGAACCTTTCGTTGGTATTGATTTTGAAGATGGTAATTATGGATTTATTGAGTTGAATACAGCTCCTGGTAATGCAGATAAATCTGTGTTAACGGTAGAAGACTTCAATGGTTCGAAACAGCTTAAGGTGGATGTACAGGAAGATAAAGTTCCTTACATTGCAATTGACACCTCAAGTTTACTTGGAGATAAGGTAGCAGAAGTACGTTCCATCGAAATGGATGTTACGGTTGCTTATGAGGATGGAACATTCCGTGCTGTTTCCGGTAATGTATATGCATATAGCGGAACAGATAGAAAAGAATCCAGAGATCCTTGGTCTGTTTACCTAGAAACGAAGAATCCAAATAAAGCAGTTGGTCTATTAGACAATGAGGCTCAATATTTTGTAGCTGGCGCTAAAAACTTCTTCATCCTTACAAAAGAAACCGATAACGGAAAAGATCAGGGATTTGGTTCTGCAGATCTTTATATTGATAATATTGTAATCCGTGATGCAAACGGTAATGCAATGGCAGTAGATACTACAGTTTCCTTTGATAAACCAGATGGATTCGGTGAGTCAGATTGGTCTAACTTAACAAGGGTAAAAGATACAGTAGAAATTGAAGGCTTTAATGTAAGTGGTGACGGATGGTCACAAGCTGGTGTTAATACTACAATAAATGAAGGTACTTTTGATGCTACCTTGATTAAACCAGGTTGTATTATTACCATTAACTATACCTCCGAAGGTAGTGTGTGGTTAGTAGCAGTTCCAGTAGATGGTGCACCATATGGCTGGACTAGAATTCAGCA
This sequence comes from Lachnoclostridium phytofermentans, assembly GCF_000733755.1. GTDB lineage: Bacteria > Bacillota > Clostridia > Lachnospirales > Lachnospiraceae > Lachnoclostridium > Lachnoclostridium phytofermentans_A. Next base: position 79,025 of record NZ_JPOF01000006.1, read on the forward strand.
ACAGACTGCAGTTAAGAATGACAGTAATTCAACCTGTCAGATTACATATGATCAAATCGTAGAGGCTCTTGGAACCGAAGACTTTGCAAGTTCTCTTGCTATCTTACAGGGGGAAGGTGAAGCTGCATGGTCAATTAAATCAGTAACAATTGGTTATGAATCAAAGCCACTTCCTGCAACCATGAATGATGTTGCAATTGAAGGGTTCGAAGTGAAAGCCGATGGATGGGCTCAGGCAGGTGTTAATACCACATTAAATGGTGGAACCTTTGATGCTTCTCTATTAAAACCAGGTTCTGTTGTTACTATCAACTATAAGTCCGATGGAGATGTGTGGTTAGTAGCAGTTCCAGCTGATGGAGCTCCATATGGTTGGACCAGAATACAACAACAGACAGCAGCGAAAAATGATGAGAATAATAAGTGTCAGATCACTTACGAACAGATTGTAGAAGCACTTGGAACCGAAGATTTTGCAAGTTCTTTGAATATTCTTCAATGTGAAAGCGACCAGGCATGGGAAGTATATAGTGTAACCATTGGTGAATATGCACCTCCTATGGTAAAGGTAAAAGATGAAGTTGCAATTGAAGGCTTCGCAGTAAAAGCAGATGGATGGTCTCAGGCTGGTGTTAATACAACAATTAACGATGGAACCTTTGATGCTTCCCTCTTAAAACCAGGTTGTGTGGTTACGATTAGCTATAATTCCCCTGGTAATGTATGGTTAGTAGCGGTTCCAGCTGATGGCGCACCATTTGGTTGGACTAGAATCGCACAAGGCGCTGCAGCTAAGAATGCGGAGGGTAATAAATGTCAGATTACTTATGATCAGATTGTAGCAGCACTTGGTACCGAAGATTTTGCTAGTTCTCTTGCAATTTTACAGGCAGAAGGTGAGCAGGCTTGGGAAGTATACGGTGTAACAATTGGCTATCCTGCAGAGTAATCGCAATATTTCTTAAACCATATAAAATATTGATGGAGGTTTCAATATGAAGAAAAGAATGAATAAAATCTTAGCTCTTGGCTTAACTGTTGCAATGATGTTCTCCATTGCTGGATGTAGCAAGAAAGATGATACGCCAAGTAATTCTAATAATAATGCAACACCTACTACGCAAGCAACAAAGGCACCAGAAAATACGCCAGAGGCAAGTAAACCATCTGGTTCAGGACGTGCAGAATATACCGCAGATGGTAAGAGAATCATTAAGGTAGGAACTTGGTATGAGCATTACTATACTTCGGATCATGAAACAATTGAAGAAAATCCTGATGTAACTGATGTAGAATTAGCTCAGATGCAGTTAGATAACATGAGAGCAATCGAAGAAAAATACAACGTAGAGTTCCGTTTTGTTAACCTTACTTGGAATGGTATTATGGAAAGTATCAATACTTCCATTATGTCCGGTAAACCAGACGTTGATATTTATGAAACAGACCTTCAGTTCGGTGCACCAGCAGCGTTAAGTGGATATGCAATGGATATTTCAAAATTTGCAGCAGCTGACAGTGATATCTTTACTGATCAAACCGTACTTAGTTATCTTTCCTTTAGTGGAATTGATAATAACTATTTATTTAAGCCAGTAGCAAAGACGAGTCAGCTTGGTGGTAATCCATTATCTTTTAACCTTGATATGATTAAACAGGCTGGACTTGAGAATCCACAAGATCTTTATGACAGAGGAGAGTGGACCTGGGATAAATTTAGAGAGTACCTAATTGCTACAACAAAGGATACCAATGGGGATGGAACTACAGATGTATATGGATATTCCGGATGGTGGACAGTGCTGATCGAAAATTTATGTATGTCTAATGGTACTTCAATTGCAAGTAGCGCAACAGAAACCTTAAGTTCCCCTGCCACAATTGAAGCTATGGACTTTATCTACAAAATTTACAATGAAGATCATACTGCAGCACCTTGGAATCAAGACGACTGGAATGTGAACAACCAACTTTATGCACAGCAAAAGAGTTGCTTCTTTACTGGCGCAGCTTGGATATTCAAAGAGTTTGGTATGTCACCTGATGTTGGTTTTGAAATCGCATGTGTGCCATGGCCAACTGGACCTAGCGGAAGTTATGAAAACAATAAGATGATGAAGACCTCTGGTAACTACTACTTTATTCCAAATGGCGTAGAGGATCCTGAGTTAGTTTATAACGTATTCTATGATTGGACTAACTGGTATCAGGGTGATACAGAACTTCGTGATGATGTTGAATGGTTCCAGAACATGATGATGACTGAGAGAAACTATCAATACTTAGAGTTGATGGGTAAGAGAGAACAGTTTGATATGTGGGGTAATCTAGGCCTTGGAGATAACTTCTCTATGGTTCCAATTATGAGTGGAGAAAAGACAGCAGCTCAGTATGCAGAAGAGACAAAGAACTTAGTTCAGGAAGCGCTGGATCAATACTTTAAATAATGACTTATTTTAAGCTATAACAAGAATGGTTAATTTAATTATTTAGGTAAAATATGATTCAGAAAAAAAACGTAAGACCTTCTTAAGATATGCAATAGTTGAACATGAGCTGTTGCGAATCGGTTTTTAACTTTGATTTGTAACAGCTCAGTTTTGCACTCAAGATAGTGCAATTATAATGCAAATACTATAATAAGTTACTTAAATATATATTAAAAAAATGAAATTATTACTTAATTTGAATTAAAAGAGGTAGTATATAATGGAAATATGTGTTATAATATGGTAGGAGATGGTTCATTTTACCTCATAAGTTGTGTATCAATAAATATACCAAATACTTTGATTATAACGCATGATTAGACAGCTAGAATTTCACATACCCAAAGGAGAATGATACCATGAGTAAAGTTACAATGTATACCGAGAACCTTCCAAATATACCATGGCAGGAGAAGCCAAATGATTACCAAGGCCCTGTTTGGCGATATTCCGAGAATCCAATTATCGGACGGAATCCACTTCCTGGAGTTGCACGTATTTTTAACAGTGCAGTTGTTCCTTACCAGGGTGAATTTATTGGTGTATTCCGTGGAGAACAAGTCAATGGAGTTCCGCATCTTTATTTAGGTTATAGTAAGGACGCTATTCATTGGACTTATGAAAAAGAAAAGATTGCTTTTGTTAATGAAAAAGGGGAATCCTATATGCCTCGTTATGCTTATGATCCAAGATTGATTAAAGTAGAAGATACTTATTATATCATCTGGTGTACCGATTTTTATGGTGCAGCATTAGGCTTAGCGAAAACAGAAGATTTTAAGACATTTATTCGATTAGATAATCCATTTATACCATTTAATAGAAATGGTGTAATGTTTCCTAGAAAGATTAATGGTAACTTTGTTATGTTAACAAGACCAAGTGATAGTGGACATACTCCATTTGGTGATATCTTTGTAAGTGAGAGTCCTGATTTAGTATATTGGGGCAAGCATAAACATGTTATGACAAAGGGATATAATCAGTGGTGGCAATCCTTAAAGATAGGTGGCGGAGCTGCTCCAATTGAAACCAGCGAGGGATGGTTGTTATTCTATCATGGTGTTACCGGTACTTGTAATGGTTATGTCTACAGCATGGGTGCAGCAATCCTTGATCTTGAGAATCCATCCATCGTGAAATACCGTTCTGGTAATTTTATTTTAACTCCAGAGATGGATTACGAAGAAAAAGGGTTTGTTGCTAATGTTATATTCCCATGTGCTGCATTAACAGATGCTGCTAGCGGTAAGATAGCAATCTATTATGGAGCAGCAGATAGTTATGTAGGATTAGCATTTACTACGGTAGATGAAATCGTTGATTATATCAAAGAAAACCATGTCGTAAATGGAGATGATAATACGATCGGTATTCTTTAATTCTCTAGGGAGGCAATGGGATGGATAGAATCAGTATGGCGCAACGAGGTATTATTTCTTTAGGGGAGCTAGAGAAATTCCATCATGTAATGGAGAGAGCCAGAAAAAAGGAACCTTTGACCATCGGATTTATCGGTGGGTCTATAACACAGGGATCCCTATCAAGTACACCTTATACATGTTATGCTTATCGAGTTTTTGAATGGTGGAAAACTTATTTTCAGAATGATAATCTTACGTTTGTAAATGCAGGAATCGGTGCGACCACCTCTCAATTTGGAGTGGCCAGAGTAAAGTCTGATTTATTATCAAAAGAACCAGACGTTGTGTTTGCAGAATTTAGTGTGAATGATGAGGATAACGAACTGTTCATGGAAACTTATGAGGGCTTGATACGGACCATTTTATCGGCCAAAAACTCACCTGCACTGCTTTTATTTCATAATGTTCAATATGATACAGGAAACAATGCTCAGAGAATACATAGTAAAATAGGATCTCATTATCAGATTCCGATGGTAAGTATGAAGGAGAGTATCTTTGAAGAGTTAAGAAAGGGAACACTCCTTAAAGAAGAGATTACTCCGGATAACTTACATCCAAATGATTACGGCCATGAATTAGTTGCTTATGTAATTACTCAAGCACTCGAAAAGATTGCAAGCATTACAACGACAAGGGATGGGATAATAGATTCGAAGATAGAGCTACCGAATTCTATCACACCAAACCGTTATGAGGAATCTGTTCGATATAAGAATTCTGAGTTAAATCCTATATTAAATGGTTTTCTTAAGGATGAAGAAGAACAATATGGAATAACTGATCTATTTAAGGGCGGATACATTGCCTCTAAGGTTGGAGATTCAATAGAATTTGAGCTTGAATGCAAGTTATTATCAGTTCAATTTAGGAAAACGATTCATAAGCCTGCTCCAATCGCAAAAGCTGTGATTGACGGACAGGAAGAAAATGCTGTAATACTTGATGCAAACTTTAAAGAAAACTGGGGAGATTGTATATATTTACAGGATATATTAGTTTCAGATGTGAAAAAGAAACATACCTTAACAATTACCATCATAGAAGCGGATAAAGAACTTGAAAGTGATTTTTATTTGGCATCTGTGATAATTTCCTAAAGGAAGACTTAGGGGGGCTAGTCTTTCATGGAAAGGCTTTAGAATTGAGACTTTCCTGTTAATATTAGGGGTGCAAACATTCTTTGCATCCCTAATGTTACGACTATAACTTTGGATGTATAGCATGATAACAAACTCTTTTATTAAGCATTTAGTTATTATGCTTTTATCATATAAAAACTTTTTGCCGAGGTGAAACCCATGGATAACTACAGAAAAATGAAAGAGCTTGCGAAAGCTCATCTGACAGAGGTAATCATTCCTTTTTGGAATAAACTAAAAGACGAAGAGAATGGTGGATTTTACGGGTATCTTGATTTTGACTTGCATGTAGATAAAAAAGCAGTAAAAGGGTGTATCTTGAATAGTCGAATTTTGTGGTTTTATTCGAATGCATACCATTTACTTGGAGAGAAAGACTTACTATCTTATGCAGATCATGCCTATGAGTTTTTAAAAGCCCATTGTTTGGATCATATCAATGGTGGTATCTATTGGTCGTTAAGCTATGATGGGACTGCATATGATACAACGAAACATACCTATAATCAAGCCTTTGCAGTTTATGCGCTATCTTCCTACTATGAAGCAACTAAGAATGAGGAAGCCATCACGTTGGCGAAATCAATCATTGGGATAATCGAAAAGAAATGTACGGATTCCATTGGATATTTAGAAGCCTTTGACCGAGTATTTCAACCAGTTGATAATGAAAAACTCTCAGAAAATGGTGTAATTGCTCATAAAACGATGAACACATTACTACATGTTTTCGAAGCCTATACCGAGTATTATCGTGTAACAGGTGAAGTAGAAATTAAAGAGCGATTAATGTGGATGCTTGATACAATACGGACAAAGGTGTATAATCCGAACCTACTTCGACAAGAAGTATTTTTTGACGAGCATATGAACAGCATACTTGATTTACATTCCTATGGACATGATATTGAAGCTGCATGGCTTATTGATCGTGGTCTTGATGTTATAAATGAGCAAAAATATAATTCTTTATTAAAACCAATTACGAGGGACTTAACCAATCAGATTTATCAAACTGCTTATCAAGATCATTCTCTATTAAATGAATGTGAAAAAGGCATAGTTAATACCTCAAGAATTTGGTGGGTTCAAGCAGAGGCAGTAGTTGGATTTTTAAATGGATATGAGTCTGATCGTAATGAAAATAAATTTTTACTGGCTGCAATGGATATCTTTCAGTTTATCTTAGAGAAAGTTCATGATAAAAGAACAGGTTCAGAGTGGTATTGGGAAGTAGATAAAGATGGGAATCCATATAGTAAAAAGCCTATTGTAGAGCCATGGAAGTGTCCATACCACAATGGTAGAATGTGCTTTGAAATAATAAAAAGAAATATGTAAGGATATTTTTATACTGCGCTGAAAACATGCGTAAGATCGGGGGAATCATGATACACGAACGTTATTATGAGGAGTTACAAAAATACGAAGAACTTCTTGCTAGAAGTAATGAAAAAACGAAAGAATATAATGGTATTTATGACAGATATGTTTATCCAATATTAACAAGAGACCACATTCCACCTTTTTGGAAATATGATTTGAATAAAGATACGAATCCATTCTTTATGGAACGCCTTTCCGTGAATGCCGTATTTAATGCTGGTGCAATTGAACTAAATGGAAAGTTTTATTTAGTAGCCCGTATTGAAGGAAATGATCGCAAATCCTTTTTTGGAGTAGCGGAAAGTGAGAACGGTGTTGATGGCTTCCGTTTTTTAGATTATCCGATCATCCTTCCAGATACTTGTAAAGAGGAAACGAATGTATATGATATGCGTTTAACGAAACATGAAGATGGTTATATTTATGGAGTTTTTTGCTCCGAAAGTAAGGATACTAGAACAAAGGACTTATCAGCTGCGATAGCAGCTGCGGGAATAGTACGTACCAAAGATTTAAAGACGTGGGAGAGGCTTCCAAACCTTAAAACACTTCACTCTCCACAACAAAGAAATGTTGTATTACATCCAGAATTCGTTCAGGGAAAGTATGCATTTTATACCAGACCAATGGATGACTTTATCGATACTGGTTCAGGTGGTGGAATTGGATTCGGACTTTGTGACGATATCCTAAATCCTGTCATTGAGGAAGAGATTATTACAAGCCAAAGAAAATACCATACGATAACCGAAGCAAAGAATGGTGCGGGAGCAGTACCAATAAAAACAGAAAAAGGGTACATTCATATTGCTCATGGTGTTCGAAATACAGCAGCAGGTTTACGCTATGTAATCTATGCATTTGCAACGGATTTAAAGGAACCTTGGAAAGTGATTGCAGAACCATCTGGAATGCTCCTTTCACCAAGAGGAGAAGAAAGAGTTGGTGATGTTAGTAATGTAGTCTTTACCAATGGTGCGATTGCGAGAGAGAATGGAGAGGTTTATCTATACTATGCATCCTCTGATACAAGACTTCATGTAGCGACCACTACCATTGATCAACTCATTGATTATGTCTTTAAAACTCCTAGTGATCCACTTCGCTCGGTAGATTGTGTGACACAGCGATGTAATTTAATTAAGAACAATCTTGAATTATTGAAGTAAACTGTGTTAGTATAGTATGGTAAAAAGGTGCTATGTATAATGCAGAAGATTAATCTCCAAAAAGCGTGGCGAAACTGCGCTAAGATTACGCACCTGCTTTGTATGCTAGAAAGTGTGAAAAGTATCTAGGTTCGCACTTTGAAGGTTGAATGTAACGTATTTAACCAGCAGGTTTGTGTCTGCGCCGCAAACTTGCTATGCGTGAAAAACATGCGCAGGTATGGAGGAAAATATGAATTATTTGGATACCTACCGTTTTTGGTGTGAAGATGCGTACTTTGATGAGAAGACAAAAGAAGAGTTAAAGAGCTTAGAGGGGAACGATATTGAAATTAAAGATCGTTTTTATAAGAGCTTAGAATTTGGTACCGGAGGTTTACGTGGTATTATTGGTGCTGGTACAAATCGTATGAATTTATATACCGTTCGCAAGGCAACACAAGGACTTGCTAATTTTATTAAGAAAGAGCATGGAGAAGATCGTGGTGTAGCAATTGCTTACGATTCCAGAAATATGTCCATCGAATTTAGTGAAGAGGTTGCTCTTTGTCTATGTGCGAATGGAATCAAAGCATATCGTTTTGAATCCCTACGTCCAACACCAGAGCTATCTTTTGCACTTCGTACATTAAACTGTATCTCTGGCATTGTTATTACTGCAAGCCATAATCCGCCAGAATACAATGGATATAAAGTTTACTGGGAAGATGGCGCTCAAATTACTTATCCAAAAGATGAGCAGATTATCACCGAAGTAAATAATGTAACAGATTATAATACAGTGAAAACAATGAAAAAAGAGGATGCGATTGCAGCAGGCCTTTATCACACAATTGGAAAAGAAATTGATGATTTATATATTGCAGAATTAAAGAAGCAGGTAATTCATCCGGATGTGATTAAGAAAGTTGGAGGAGACTTAAAGATTGTTTACACTCCACTTCATGGTACAGGAAATCTACCAGTACGCCGAGTTCTTAATGAACTTGGTTTTAAGAATGTTTTTGTAGTGCCTGAACAGGAACTACCAGATGGTAACTTTAGTACGGTTGGATATCCAAATCCAGAAGATCCTAAGGCGTTTCAACTTGCTCTTGATTTAGCTAAAAATGTAGATGCTGATTTAGTATTAGCAACTGATCCAGATGCTGACCGTCTTGGTGTTTATGCGAAGGATTCAAAAACGGGTGAATATGTTTCTTTTACCGGTAATATGTCTGGAATGTTAATCTGTGAGTACTTACTAAGCCAAAAGAAGGAGATGGGCACATTAGCAAAAGACGGTGCGCTCATAAAAACTATCGTTTCTACCAATATGGCTGATAAGGTAGCAAAAGAGTATAATATTCAGTTAGTTGAAGTACTTACCGGATTTAAATATATTGGTGAGCAGATTAAACTGTTTGAACAGGCCGGAAAAGGTACTTATGAGTTTGGTTTTGAAGAAAGCTATGGCTGTCTCATTGGAACTCATGCTAGAGATAAAGATGCAATTGTTGCAGTGATGGGACTTTGTGAAGCAGCTGCTTATTATAGCACAAAAGGACTTACTCTTTGGGATCAGATGCTAAATATCTATGAGAAATATGGTTACTTCCGTGAAGGTCTTGAGACAATGACCTTAAAGGGTGTAGAAGGTGCAGAAAAAATTAAGGAAATGATGGAAAACTTCCGTCAAAACCCACCAAAACAACTTGGTGATTATCAGGTAGTATCCTTCCGCGATTATGAAACGGATAAAGTAATCAACCTTGAAACAAAAGAAGTTTCAAAGACTGGTTTACCTAAGTCTAACGTATTATATTTCGAATTAGATAATGATGCTTGGGTTTGTGTACGTCCTTCTGGTACAGAACCTAAAATTAAATTCTACATTGGCGTAAAAGGCACAAGTTTTGAGGATGCGAATGAACAGTTAAAATCCTTGACAGATGCTTTAATGAAGTTAGCTTAGATTTTGCAATCGTATAGAATGTTTTATGACATATGCGTTTTATAACAAGGCGTTTTAGAAATGGTATGATATAAAATCGACATTTCTATATGACATAAGCAGATATCATCATTGGTTTTAATTCTTGTTTCCAATATGATATCTGCTTTTTATTTGTTTTCTATGGTTCACTAAATAGGTAATATAGTAAAAAACAAGAATTTTAATACCTTTAAGCAATACATAACTATCAAGCAGAAACACAACGATTCGCATAAGAATGGAGGTTACAGTGAAATTAATTAAGCTTAGTTCTTTATCCATACTGACTATATTAGCACTTAGTATTCTTTTGTCTGGCTGTAAAACCAGAGAGAAGGATGCGGTACATAATGATGTTGAGGCATCAATTATGCCAGAAGCATCTGTAACACCGGTGGAAGTAAAAGCAACGCAACGAGTAAAAAATTCTTTGGTTAGTGAAGGGAACAACTATCGTATTAAGAAGGTACTGGATAAGATGAAGAATGGTGAAAAAACAACCATTGCTTATCTGGGTGGCTCCATTACCGAAGGGTATCTGGTGAATTCTAATCAAAACTTTGCGATTAAGACAACAAAATACCTGCAGCAAAAATATCAAAATACAAACATTGAGCGTATTAACGCAGGACTTAGTGGAACCTCATCTACAATAGGCTTACTAAGAGTAAAAAAAGATGTTCTTTCCTATTCACCCGATATTGTAATCATTGAATTTGCTGTCAATGATTCAAACGATGCAGTTAGTAAAATGGCATATGAGAGCCTAGTAACCGAATGCCTTAACTCAGAATCAAAACCGGCTGTTATATTATTATTTACGGTCACGAAAGCAGGATATACCTGTGAAGAACATATGAAAAAGGTCGGGGAAGCATTTGAACTACCGATGATTAGTATAAAACAGGCCATTGGGCCAGAGATAGAAGCAGGGAAGATGACATGGGAGGATTACGCAAGCGACGAAGCACATCCAACGAAAGACGGTCACGAGTTTATTACAGAATGTCTGTCATATTATTTTGACGTAGCAGGTGCCAATAATACAGACGATACTGAAACTGATTATGCTAATGTAAGAGCATATGGCGCTCCTTATGCTTCTCTTACATTCTATAATAGTACTAATCTTTATCCAAATTCACTTGGTGGTTTTTTAGAAGGAAACTCAAATGTTACTCATTTTCCGAATGGATGGATTTGGGGAAAAGAAGAAGCAGATTCCTTCCGATTTACCATGGAAGGTAGGAACCTTTTTTTATTATACAAAGAAGATAACAATGAAAATATGGGATGTATTGAGGTCTATATTGATGGAAAAAAGAAGGAAACTGTGAATGCAAACACGAAAGCAGGTTGGAATAATCCTCAAGTAGTAACATTATTAAATGATGTTACAGCGGGAAAACATGAAGTAGAACTAAGAGTCACTTCAGATACACAAGCAAAGAATTTTCATATCTTAGGCTTTGGTACTACTGGAACGATCGAGAGTAAAGAACGAATTATCCCGGAACTATTACCTTATACAGAAAGAGCAGTTCTTAATACAGGGAATACATATCGCCTGGAAGAGTTAATGAAAAGAGCAGAAGCCGGTGAAAAGCTCACTATCGGCTTTATCGGAGGCTCTATCACCATGGGCTCTGGTGCCTCTTCTTATGACAATTGTTATGCGAGAAAAATTTATGATTGGTGGAGTAGTAATTTTAAAGAATCTACCTTTGAATTAGTCAATGCGGGAATAGGTGCAACTACTTCTCAATTTGCCTGTGCCAGAGTGAAAGAAGATTTACTTTCGAAAAACCCTGATTTTGTCATTGTAGAGTTTAGTGTAAACGATGAAGGGACAGCAAAATATGGGGAGACTTATGAGAGCTTGCTTCGAATGATATTAGAGAGTGAATCAAAACCTACGGTGATTGTTTTAAATATGGTACAATACAACAACGGAAATAATGCACAAAATAGACATAACGAGATAGCAAAAGCCTATGATTTACCTATCATTAGTATGAAAGAGAGTATCTATCAGGAGATTTTAAATGGTAATTTAACGGCACTTGATGTTTCTGCAGATAATCTCCATCCTAACGACCGCGGTCATGCATTAGCAGCAGAAATTGTTACAAGCTTCCTTGATAAGATTGCGAAAAATGAAATTACCTCTAAGGATGTTATCTATGAGATTCCTGTGGAAACACAAAGCTTAACAAGCATAAACTCTTATCGTTATGACAGTAGAAACTCGAAACCGAAATTATCTGGTTTTGAAAAGGACGCAACGAAGCAAAATGGAATCACAGATGTGTTTAAGAATGGTTATAGTGCTAAGAATGTGGGGGATTCCATCAAGTTTAACGTAACTGGTTCCTCTATTTCGCTCCAATATAAGAAGAGCAACCGATTAAATGCTCCCAAAGCAATTGCAATTATTGATGGGGACGAAAGTAATGCGATTGATCTCGATGGAAATTATCCAAATGGTTGGGGAGATTGGCTTTATCTTCATGATCTAAAAGACAAATTAAAAAATGAAACTCATTCGGTAGAAATTCGTATTACAGAGGCAGGAGAGAATCCATTTTATCTTGTATCTGTTATTACGGCGGAATAAGAGTACTAATATTTTACTAAAAATAACCGATATAACACATATGAAAGGAGGGAATGTATATGGCGATATCCACAAACTATTATAACTATTCATCATCTTTGTTTTCTTCGACTTCTCATGGTTCTTCTAGTGGAAGTAGTAATGTCCTTTCACAGTATATGAGTATCAACAATGGAAGCTATAAGAAGTTACTTACTGCGTATTATAAAAAGATGGAAGAACAAGAGTCTGAATCTTCAAGTTCTACGCAAACTGCTTCAGAAAAATCTAAGATACTAGCTGCAAAAAAGGATGCTGACTCTCTAAAGGAAGCAACCGATAAACTTCTTACTACCGGAAAAAACTCCATTTGGGAGCAGGTAGAAAAAGAAGTGAAAGACGAGAAAACAGGAGAAATGGTTAAGGTAAAGGACTACGATTACGATCGTATTACAAAAGCAATGAATGAGTTTGCTTCGTCCTATAATTCTGTTTTGGAATCTTCTAGCAAACAAAACGACCTTTCTGTACTTAAGAAGACTGCGTATATGACAGGAATTACAAAGTCAAATAAAGTAGCCTTAGGTAAAATGGGGATTACAGTTGGAGCAGATAATAAACTAACAGTAGATGAGAGTAAGTTAAAATCAGCTGATATTAACAATTTAAAATCATACTTTACTGGTAGTAGCTCTTATGCAGGACGAATTCAAGGGAAAGCCTTTGATATTAGTCAGTCTGCAAAGAATGCTGTAAATTCTCTCAAAACTTACAACAGAAGTGGAAGTATCAATCAGTCTGGTGATCTTGGAAACTGGTTTGATATGGTTTGCTAGTGACGACTCGTAAAACACGATGAGAAATGAAGTAGGGGTAATGGATAACTTATTGAAATATAGATTCTATAAGTTATCCATTACCCCTACTTTAAATTTAATGAAATCTACAATTACCTATCATGAAATACTCTTCAAGGGATGCTCATCCACCATCTTTTTCTTCCAATCAGGTAATAAACCTTCCGTTACTGCATGGAATAGTCTAACCTTTGCACCTGGATGTTCTTGGTTTAACTGCTTTACGAGGTTTTTTGCATATTCTCGTTTGGTATAGCCATCAATTGGACATGGATTTTTTAAGACTGGTAGATCATATGCATTTTTAAATCCTATCACATCTGTTTCATCCACATAGATAAGTGGCCTTATTAACGTAATATCCATTCGATCCAGATATGTAACTGGAGAAAACGTATAATATCGACCTTCAAATAACAAAGACATCAACGTTGTTTCAATAACATCATCCTTATGGTGAGCATAAGCAGATTTATTGCAGCCAAGCTCTTTCGCCTTATCATTAAAAGCACCTTTTCTCATCTTAGCACATAGAGAACAAGGATTAGATTCTTTTCTTGATTCAAAAATAATAGGTGCAATCTCAGTATTTACAACGGTATAATTTACATCAAGTTCTTTACATAAAGCTTCTATTTTACTCGTATCAAAATTATCAAAACCTAAGCTAACAGTGATTGCTTCTAGGGTAAATTTCTTTGGGTAAAATCTCCTAAGGCCAGCCAGTGCATATAATAATGTAAGACTGTCTTTTCCACCAGAGATACCGATAGCTATTTTATCCCCATCCTCAATCATCTGATAATCATCAATTGCTTTTCTCGTATAACTATATAATTGCTGTAATTTCAAGTTTCCTCATCCCTTCTTTACTATACCGAAATATTCTCTTCTTATAAAAACTATACTGTCTATTTCTCTTCTTATAAAAACTATACTGTCTATTTCTTTTCTTGTAAATAATCATACTGACCATTATAACATATCGGGAGTTTCGAGGGTAGATTTTTTTCTTATCCATAAACCAATGAATTAGAAGGGATAATTAGGTAATTTAATAAGCAGTGACGTGAATTAACACGTTTGATACAAAGAAATTTATAAATTCTTAATTTTTCATAAGTGGAATAAACTTCCTATGATATGACAAAAGTTTTGAGAAATTATGACACAATTATAACAAATTTACTATGTATTCTATCCGTGTAGACCAAAAGAAAAAGCGATTTGGCTCGAATATGAAGTACAGCAGGTGAATTATGAGAAAGAAAATAAAAAACTATAAGAAAATGTGCGTGTTGTTAATTGTAAGCTTATTAATAAGTTCTGCTCCTATGGATCAGGCGCAAGCAGCAAGTGGCCTTAAAATCTACAATTATACAACAAGTTCCCAGATGACTATTACGGAGAAACCCATCTCTTATGTTTTTAATGGGAAAACGATCCCTTTAGGAGATACTCCTGGTATATTATCAAGCAATGGAGTAGCATTAGGACCATACGTTAAAATCTTTAGAGATACATTAGGTATAAAAACATTATACAATAAAGAGAAGAAGACAGTAACTCTAAGAGATGGTAAGACTACACTTGTTTTAACCTTAGGAAGTAAGACAGCAGTAGTAAATGGAAAATCTGTAACCATGAATGCAGCACCAATCTCAATTAAGTACTCTAAGGCAAAAAAAACCGCTATCTTAGTGCCCACAAGATTTGTTGCGGAAACCTTTGGTTATTCCTATGACTGGAACAGCTCAAGCTCTACGGTTACGATTACGAAACCATTAAACTTATTCTATGACAATCAGTCTGTGAGTTATACAGGAACGCAAGGAAGTGTTAAATTTGATGGTAAAAATGTGAATGTTTCCAATCTTCCAAGCATACTAATAGCAAATACCGCTATGACTCAAGCATACAAAGTCTTTGCAAAGAGTATGGGTGTAACTTATAAGTATTCTGCAAGTAAGGGTACCGTTTCTTTTACAAAAGGTGACATAAATCTACGAATGGAATTAGATAGCAATCTTGCTTATTTAAATGATCAGGTGGTGGATTGTGGCGTAGCTCCAAAACTTGTTTACAATGAAGATAATAAAACAGAAGCAGTATTAGTACCTGCGCAATTCGTAGCGAAAGCTTTAGGTTACGATTATAATTGGAATTCTTCTACGAAGACTTCTGAAATCAAAACAACTAATAAAGTTGGTAAAGAGCCAAATATAACGATACCTCCAGTTTCACCAAGTACTCCAGGAGATGGCACCTTAAGTGAACTAGAATATTTTAATTGGACTTCGGAAGAAAGTTATCAATCCGTATTAGAAGAAGCGAAAAATGCGATGAATTCTGATAACTTTATTAATACAGGTAGTACAAGTACCTCTCAATTTTTAAACCTAGATGCAAATCAAATATCTACAGATAAAGAAAAATACCAGTTAACGTTTGGTCAGACAATTTCAAATGTAACTGCGTCAAAAGAAAACGATGAGCTAGTTTTAACCTTCGATAATATGATTGCTACAGACGCTATCTTTACCTTTGGTAATGAATTAGTGAAGGAAGCCAGAGTAATCTATGATGCTGTGAATAATCAAACAGACGTTATCTTTACCTTAGCGGATGCATCGGTAAATTATGCGATGACATCTGAAAATGAGGGGAAAGGTTTATCCTTATCTCTCTATCCAAACTATCTTACACAGATAAGCTCTGGTAGAGATGAAAATGGGTCAGAGTATATATCTGTCACTGGTCTACAAGGAATTAAGCCAATAATAACAGAGGATGAGGACAGCATCTATATCTCCATACCGAATACGATTAATACCTTAGGTGATTATGATTTCTCGAATCAGGAAGAATTAACTTCTATGGTGTATGTATCGTTAAATACAACATCACCAAACAATGCCTTCCTAATTATTCAGAAACCAGCGCCAGAAGTTACCTACGAAATCCACGAGGATGGTTCCACCTTTACTTTATATATCGGTAAGGAAGAAGTAATTCCAGAAATTGATAATACGCCTCTTAACATTACGTTACCTAGCGGTGTAAGTTTGTCCGACATCTCTTCGGAAGACAACTACCATAAAAAGCAGATTTCCATACGTATCAGAGGAGATCATCGTTCCTTCTTTGAACAAAATCCTATTGTAAATACGTATGATAATGTAGCGAACATAAAGGTTTCTTATTCTTCTAGTAAAGGTACTGAAATACTTATTACTACGAATGTAATTCAAGGTTTTGAATACACCATTGTGGATGGAAAACTACAAGTTACAATCGATAGACCAAGCGCAATCTATGATAAGATTATCATTCTTGATGCAGGGCATGGAGGTAAAGACCCAGGAGCAGTTAGAGGAACTACTCAAGAGAAAGTAATTAACTTTAAAGTATTAAATGAATATGCAAAAGAATATTTTACAGGCTCTGGAATTAAGGTTTACTACACAAGAATTGATGATACATTAATTCCATTAGCGGATCGTGCGGCATTTGCAAACCAGGTGGAAGCAGATTTCTTTATCAGTTTACACTGTAATTCAAGTACAAGCTCCGCTGCTCGTGGTACCAGTGTGTATTATAGTAGTATAAATAAGTCGAAAACATCAAGTGGATTAACAAGTAAGATATTAGCGAATACCTTGGTTAATAATCTATCCAAATCCTTAGGCACAAAGAATCTTGGAATCATTGATAAGGGATTTGTTGTTGTACGAGATAATTCAGTTCCTGCTGTTTTAATCGAGTTAGCATTTTTAACAAACCCAAGTGACTTATCTATATTAACAAGTTCTACTTATCAAAAGAAAGCAGCAAAAACTATTTATGATACAGTAGAGAGCTTATTTGAAGCTTATCCCACCAACCGATAAGAGGGAATGGGATACAAAGAAAAAATAGAAAAATACCAATAGGATTTTCTAAACAACAAAAGAAAGTTCGCCTAGCGTTCTTTCTTTTGCTGTAATAAACAATTTATTTGTTTGAATAAAAGAAAGGTTGAACATAATGTTTAAGAGAAAATGGAAGTTTATCTTAGCCTGGATGTTATTATTTGTGTTTGCGATCAATCAGGCTGTGCCAGCTTTGGCAGCGAGTGAGGAAGTTACCGATCCTTCGATAAAGGCAACTTACCGCGTACTTAATCAAAAAGCAACGATAACATATGAAGTTAAAAGTACAGCAAAGTTAAAATCCTTTGTTTACCTACCAAGCCTAGTAACCTCAGAAAATAGTGCGAGATGGGCAGCATCGGGAAAAGAGTTACCAAAGAGTGGAAGTTTTGAAGTGAGTAAGTCTGGCTACTATTCTTTCCGTGCAGAGGATGTCAATGGGGGTGTAACTGTAAGTTATATCTATGTTGATATGGAATTTAAAGCTGTTTGGATATCCTATCTTGAGTTTAAGAGTACTGGATATACCAAAGCAGAATTTGAAGCTCAAATTGATGAAATGTTTGATAATGTTGTGGATATGGGTATGAACGCTGTGGTTGTTCATGTTCGTCCTTTTGGCGATGCTATGTATGATTCTAGTTATTTCCCATGGTCAAAGTACATTAGTGGTACGCAAGGAAAAGACCCTGGGTTTGATCCACTAGAGTATATGGTGGAAGCAGCTCATGATAGAGGGCTCCAGTTCCATGCATGGTTAAATCCATATCGTATTACAACAAAAAACACAGACATAAAAACATTGGCAGCAGATAACCCAGCAAGAAAGTGGTTAACAGATAAGAAAAAATTAAATGATCGTAATGTTTTATCTTTTGATGGAAATCTCTATTACAATCCAGCAAAGTCTGAGGTACGTACCTTAATTCGTAACGGTGTATTAGAAATCGTAAGAAATTATGATGTGGATGGAATTCATTTTGATGATTATTTTTATCCAACCTTAGGTTCTAGTTATAAGAAAGTGTTTGATGCAGCAGAATATAACAGTTATGTTAAATCATATAAAGAACAAGGGATTGCTGACGAGATACTTCCAATTGATGAATGGAGAAGACAGAATGTAAACTTCTTAGTAAAGGGCGTTTACTCCGCAATTAAGAGAGAAAATCCTGATGTCGTATTTGGTATCAGCCCAGGAGGATTCCTTGATACATTACGCATGAACGATCGTTATTATGTGGACGTTGATCGTTGGTTATCAGAACCAGGATATGTGGATTATATCTGTCCTCAGTTATATTGGAGTTTTGAACATAGTAAGTATCCATTCGATGGCATATTAAATCGTTGGTTAGAACTTCGTAAGAATACAAATGTAAATGTCTATGTTGGTATTCCAGTTTACAAAGCTGGTTCGAATGAAGAACCAGAATTTAAGAAAAACACAAACATATTAGCGGATATGATTACAACCTGCCGTGACACTGAGCAAGTAGATGGCTATATGTTCTATCGCTATAATTATTTCTATAGTAATGCAACACAGAAAGCATTAAAGAAGATGTTTAGTATTCTCAATTAATTAGTAATAAAACTAGAAAAGAATTAATGGCAGTAGCTGAAATTATGGCTACTGCCATTTTCCTTATAGTTTCTAATCACATGTTTTGCATAGTAAAAATGAATATGTAAACAATACTAAAAGATGGATGAGACGATTGATTTTTGAATAAATAAA
Source organism: Lachnoclostridium phytofermentans (assembly GCF_000733755.1). GTDB lineage: Bacteria > Bacillota > Clostridia > Lachnospirales > Lachnospiraceae > Lachnoclostridium > Lachnoclostridium phytofermentans_A. Next base: position 97,715 of record NZ_JPOF01000006.1, read on the forward strand.
ATGAGGTCAGTATGAAGGAAGAACAAAAAAGTTTTTATGATTATATGTTAGAACATGCAAAAGAGGAGTGTATCGAACAAACGAAAAATCTATTGTTAGAAAGTTTTAAGAAGCAAGAAAATGGAACATTTTCGTTAGAATATCAAAATGAGATTATTCCACAGTTAATGTCCTATATGAAAAGTGATTACGTGGACGAAGTCAAAAGAATAATGACAAGATATAAAAACCAGGAAAAAGTTTAGATTTATAGATACAGCATGGAGGTTATAATGACAACAATAGCAATTATATCGGATACTCATGGAATATTACGTCCTGAAGTATGTGAGCATTTAAAACATGTAGATTATATACTTCATGCTGGTGATATTCATACGAAAGAAATCTATGAAGAGTTATTAACTTATGCGCCATTATTTGTTGTAAGAGGTAATAACGATAAAGAGTGGGCTGAATTTTTACCTTCCACTTTAACAATCTCAGTGGACAACATTACCTTTTATCTTATTCATAATAAAAGAGAAATAAAACAACTACCACCAGAAGTAAATATCGTCGTATATGGTCATTCTCACAAATACTCCTTTGAGCGAAAAGACGATATTCTATGGCTAAATCCAGGAAGTTGTGGGCGGAAAAGATTCCATCAGGATGTTACGATGGCAATCCTTACCGTGGAAGATGATCGATATAGAATATACAAAATAAATTTTAACACATCATATAGTTAACATACTGTTACATTACATTTTGATTCTATGTGTGATACAATATAAGCAAGATAGATAATTTAAAATACAAAGGAGAGTTGAGCGTTGAATACAACAATATCATACAAAGAAATCTTAGAGAATGCAAAGAAGAACATAGGCCCTTATTGTAAGGCGTGTGCTGAGTGCAATGGGAAAGCCTGTAAAAATCAAATACCTGGACCAGGTGCAAAAGGTGTCGGCGATACCGCCATACGAAACTACGATAAATGGAAAGAAATTCGTTTGAATATGGACACACTTGTAGCTTCCTCAACGATAGACACGAAAAAACAGATTTTTGGAAAGGAATTTGCTTACCCATTCTTTGCAGGCCCAGTAGGTGCTATTAACCTCCATTATGGGGACTCCTACAACGACCTTACCTACAATGAAGTATTAGTAAAAGCTTGTGCAGATGCTGGAATTGCTGCTTTTACAGGGGATGGAGTTAATCCTGAGGTTATGAAGTCTGCTACAGATTGTATCAAATCAGCAGGTGGAGTTGGCATTCCTACTGTAAAGCCTTGGAATACAGATACTTTAAAAGAGAAATTTCAACACGTTGAGAATAGTAATGCATTTGCTGTCGCTATGGATGTTGATGCAGCCGGATTACCATTCTTAAAAAATATGCAACCACCAGCAGGTAGAAAATCAGTGGAAGAGTTGCGTGAGATAATCAAGCAGATAAATCAGCCATTTATAGTAAAAGGTGTTATGACAGTAAAAGGTGCCGCAAAAGCCTACGAAGCAGGTGCTTCAGGAATTATGGTTTCTAACCACGGTGGCCGGGTACTTGACCAATGTCCATCTACTGCTGAAGTTCTAGAAGAGATTGCAAAAGAGTTTAAAGGAAAAATGACAATATTTGTGGATGGTGGTATCCGTTCTGGAGCGGATGTTTTTAAATCGTTAGCGCTTGGTGCTGATGCAGCAGTGATTGCCAGACCTTTTGTTACAGCAGTATTTGGCGGTGGTTATGAGGGAGTTAGATCCTATATTCAAAAAATTGGGGCGGAACTCATTGATGCCATGGAAATGTGTGGAGTTTCAACTTTAGAAGAAATCACATCAGACTGCATTTGGAGATTATAACAGAAACATTGTAAAAGGGTGATATAAGATGAAGAAAACAATAGTAATCACGAAGAAAGTTACAGGAGGGATTACGAAAAGATAGCCCTTCTAAATATTAAGGAGGAATTTTTTTTGGATATTATCATCAGAGAAACGAAGGAAGAAGACTTATCTAATATTATGGAGTTGTGGAACAATGGGGAAGTGATGCATTATGTTGGATTCCCAAATGGATTAGGTATTAAACTAACAGACTTAGAGCGCTGGCTTTGTGGAGTAAATCAAAATGAACTCCGAAAGCACTATAGTATCTATGCAAATGAATTAGGGTACTGTGGTGAGACTTATTATGAGATTGATACCGCTCATGACCTTGCAACGCTTGACATTAAGTTACTTCCAAAAGCTCAGGGGAAGGATATTGCTCATTATGCGCTATCTTATGCAATTACTAAGGTTTTTGATAATTCATTAGCAACTAGGGCTTATGTTGATCCTAACCCAGAGAATAAAAGAGCTTGGAAGTTATATGATAAATTAGGATTTATAAGCAAACCAAGACCAGACTTTTTAGAACCATATGAAACCTACCTAGAGATTACGAAAGAGGTATGGAGTAAAAAAGAATAGTATTTTATTAAAACGACAACCAGAATGTTGGTTGTCGTTTTTAGTAATAGTCAGTTGAGTCAATGAATGCTCGAGATTGATGAATAATAGTTTTAAGTTAAGAATGCAACTAATAAAAAATCGCCTCGCAAACAATTAGTATCTAATTAAGTGCGGGCGATTTTTTTGTGTGCTTGTTAAGTATTTTTTGTGGTAATGACATTATACGCGAAACGTTTTTAAGATTATATGGGAAATCTTGCGCTAATAATCAGTGAATGGCCGTCTGGAGAATCGGCACGAATCGTCCCTTTATGCGTAGCCACAATAGCTTTCGCTATAGAAAGACCGATTCCATATCCTCCGGTTTGGGAGTTTCTTGATTTGTCTGTACGGTAAAATCGGTCAAACAGATGTTTCCTATCTTCCGGTAAGATTGGTTCACAAGTGTTTTGTACACTAAGACAAAGATAACGGGCAGCCTGTTCCAGAGTTAGGGAGATTGTTCCTCTGTCATCGGAGTATTTCAGAGCGTTATCAAGCAAAATGGTAACCAATTGGCGGATAGCTTTCTCATCTCCGTGGTAAGAGATTAGGGGCGGAACTTGTATGGTAAAAGTTTTTCCTTGGGATACAGCCAGTGATTCAAAAGACTGGGCTGTTTCGCTGATAACGTCTGACATAGGGAAATCAATCACTTGAAAGTGACTATCCTTTTCCTCCATACGGGAAAGAAAAACCAACTCATGAATCAGTCCCGTAAGCCGTTTGGTCTGTTTTTTAATATCTTGAAACCACTCGTTTTCGCCATGTTCTATTTCCAAAACATCCACATCCGCATCAATAATCGTAATAGGTGTTTTCAGATCGTGGCTGGCATTGGTGATAAACTGTGTTTGCTTTTCGTAACTGTCGGAAATCGGTTTCACAATCCGTGCGGACAGAATATATAACAGAAGGGAAACCATAAAAAATCCGGCAAGAGAGATCCCTACGCTGATGAGAAGGAAGGATTTAACGGAATCCAGTGTTCTGCCACAATCAAGAAAAACAATCATGCTGCCCATGGAATCAGATTGAATCGCAAAGCGGTATTCTCCTACAAAGCCTTTGGAACGTCCTAAATCCCATACTTGTTCTGTGTAGGCAACTGCTGTTTCCGGAGTAACAGCTGCAATTTTCCCTGTATCTACAAAGGTAACAGCTCCGGCCCTGTCTAATCGAACGGTAAAAAAGCGAGTTTCAAAGGGAAGCTCCGGGGACATCTTTCGTTCAAAATACTTATCTTCCATGCTGTGTTTCTCCGGAAATCTACCACCATTTGAAAGCAATAATTTCAGCGTATTGTCGGAGGAGCTTAGTACATGTTGATAATTGAGCAGATTTACAGCCCCCATAATCACAGAAAGCACTAGAAACAAGAGTCCCATGGCCAATGCAATAAATTTAATTCTCAGTTTTTGCAGCATTATGTCTCCTCCAATGAGTAACCGGCGTTTCTTTGCGCTTTAATTTGAACATTCGCATGAAGTGCCAACAGCTTTTTTCTTAAATAGGAAATATAAACCCAAACGACATTAGTTTCTACTTCGCTATCATACCCCCAAACCTTTTCAAGAAATCGTTCGCTGGAAACAAGGCAATGGGGATTGGAAATCAGTAGTTCCATCATCTGAAATTCCTTGTTTGCCAGACGAAAACTCCCACCGCAAGAGGATAGTTCGTAAGTGGAACTGTCCAAAGTGATATTACCAAATTTTATCTGGGAATCCAGATGAACGGTCTGATTGCGGGTCATAGCGCGTATTCGTGCCAAAAGTTCTTTGGTATCAAAGGGTTTGGTAAGATAATCATTGGCACCACTGTCCAGACCAAGGACTTTATCGTCCACCTCTGATTTTGCGGTGAGCATAAGAATAGGAATGGTGTTCCCCTGTGCTCTTAGCTTTTTTAAAACGGAAATACCATCTAGTTTCGGCATCATAATATCCAGAATCACACCATCATAATTGCCGGCTTCAAGATAAATAAGAGCATCTTCTCCATTATAAACTGCATCGACGGAATAATTGTTTTTCTTAAGAATTGTTATCATAGCCTTTGACAGAGATTTCTCATCCTCTGCAAGCAATAGTCTCATATAGTACACCTCCTTGTGCTTTGCTTTATTTCATTATATCATACCGGACAAACATTAATTCAAGTTAAAAATAGCTTTCTGCTTCTACATAATAGCATGATACTTTATACAGATGTTTTGAATATATGAACTTTTTGTGTTTTAAAGTTCAGTTATGTTTCGTCTGTCATAATCGGTGTAAAGAGAAGCGAAAAACTAGATGCTTCCGCAGAAAGGAGACGATATTTATGGCATATCAGACAATATTTAAGCGCTTTGAAATTAAGTACCTGCTTAGTCTAGAGCAAAAGGAACAGCTTTGCCAGGTTATGAAACCATATATGGAGTTAGACAAATACGGACATTCCACGATACGCAATATTTACTATGATACAGACTCCTATTGGTTAATAAGGCAATCGATTGAAAAACCAGCTTATAAAGAAAAATTGCGGATTCGTAGTTACGAAAAAGCAGATAAAGACACCCCAGTGTTTGTTGAACTAAAGAAGAAATACAAATCAGTGGTATTTAAGCGACGGATTCAGATACCAAAACAGCAAGCATTCAATTGGCTGGCTGGAAAAGAGCTGGCTCCGCAACAGACACAGATTGCCAACGAAATTGACTATTTCCGTAGCTTTTATAAGACGCTTCATCCGGTGGTGTTTCTAAGTTACGAGCGAGAAGCTTTTTACTCTCTTAGCGGAGACGACTTTCGAATCACCTTCGACGAGAACATATTATGCCGTGAAGAGGAACTCTCTCTGGAGTCGGAGGTATGGGGGACACCTCTTTTGGAGAAAGGGCAGATTTTGATGGAGGTAAAAACATCGGGTGGCATCCCTCTTTGGATGACTCATTTTCTCACTCAGCAGCACATTCAGAAGACTTCTTTTTCTAAATACGGTATTGCGTATCAGAACATGATTTTTTCAAAAACATTAGGAGGTAAATTATATGCTTGATTCAATTTTTAGGGGGCTTTTTGACACCGATATGGTCAGCGTGATTTCAGTATCGGATTTTCTGATTTGTGTAGGGGGATCTTTACTGATAGGACTTATCCTCGCCTTTGCTTATATGTATCACACCCGATATACCAAAAGCTTTGTAGCCACTTTAGCAATGCTTCCCGCAGTGGTTTGCGTTGTGATAATGATGGTTAATGGCAATGTGGGAACTGGCGTCGCTGTGGCGGGTGCGTTTAGTCTGGTGCGATTTCGTTCCGTGCCTGGTACCGCAAAGGAAATTGGTGCTTTATTCCTGTCGATGGGCGCTGGCTTGATTGCAGGGATGGGATACCTGGCCTTTGCATTCCTCTTTACACTGATTCTCTGTGGAGTTATGATGCTTTACAACCGTTTGGACTTTGGCGCACAGAAAAACAACGATAGCTACAAAACGCTACACATTACCATACCGGAGAATTTAGACTATACAGGGGTATTCGAGGATCTCTTTTCTCAATATGCTGCTGCCTGTGAGCTAATCAGCGTCAAAACAACGAATATGGGTAGTTTGTTTAAGCTCACCTATAATATAACCCTGCGTAACCCAAAGATGGAAAAAGAACTGATCGACGAGCTACGCTGTCGTAACGGGAATTTAGAAATCAGTATTTCCAATCAGGAAATGACTCAATTAGGGCTTTAAGAAATGGAGGTTCAGTATTATGAAGAACAGAATACGTATTTTGGCTGTTTTAATGTCGCTCCTGTTGCTCGCAGGGTGTAGTAATCCTACAAGCACAGGCGATGGCGACCCACAAGCTACGAAGGAACCAACTGCTCAAACATCAAACAATACACCTGCTGAAACAAATGTGAATACCTCAGAAACTTTTTCTGACCGGGATTATGAGACCAGTTATGACAAAAACACAAGTGTAAGCATAACCCTGAACGGAGATTCGGCGGAATGCAGTTCCGATGCTGTTAAGATTTCTGGGTCAACCGTCACAATCTCGAATGAGGGAACCTATATTCTTTCTGGTACATTAGATAACGGCATGATTATTGTGAATGCTGAAAACACTGATAAACTGCAGCTGGTGCTTCATGGTGTAACAATTAACAGCAAATCATCGGCAGCAATTTACATTGCTCAGGCAGACAAGGTGTTTTTGACCCTTGCACCGGGTTCTGAGAACATCCTTTCTAATGGTGGTGAATTTACAGCCATTGATGATAACAATATTGACGCCGCTGTTTTTTCCAAGGACGATTTGACAATAAACGGTCAGGGAAATCTGACGGTCATATCTCCAGCAGGTCATGCTATCGTATCAAAGGATGATCTGGTTGTGACCGGCGGCGAGTATACGATCACTTCTGCAAATCACGGACTTAGCGGCAAAGACAGCGTGCGAATCGCTGACGGAACCTTTACTATGACTACTGGGAAAGATGGCATCCACGCGGAGAATTCGGACGATACCTCTCTGGGCTTTGTCTATCTTGCCTCCGGAACTTATGATATTAAAGCAGATGGTGATGGTGTAAGTGCATCCAATTATTTGCAGATTGAAGATGGCAGCTATACCATCAAGACAGGTGGTGGTAGCAGTACTGTAACCAAAGAATCAGATGGTAGCTGGGGCTGGAATCTTCCTGGAAGAGAACAAAGTACTAATACCGCTGAAGATTCTATCAGTGCCAAAGGTATGAAGGCAAGTGGAAAACTATTGATTAATAGCGGTAGCTTCTCCATTGATTCAGCGGACGATGCCTTACATTCCAATTCCGACCTTACGGTAAATGGAGGAACTTTTGAAATTTCCACAGGTGATGATGGACTTCATGCCGATGGAACTGCAACCGTGGCAGACGGAAGCATTACCATTACAAAAAGCTATGAGGGTATCGAAGGGCAGAATATTAACATTTCCGGCGGCATCATACATCTCATTTCCAGTGATGACGGGCTAAACGCCGCAGGCGGTAATGACCAAAGCGGAAACGGTGGTTTTAGTGGATTTCAAGATAAAGGTGGCTTTGACACTGCCACAGACAGCTCAATTAACATTTCTGGCGGAAAGATATTCATTGACGCTTCTGGCGACGGCGTGGATTCCAATGGTTCATTGAATGTTTCGGGTGGTGAGACTTATGTTTCAGGTCCTACAAACGACGGAAACGGTGCACTGGATTATAACGGGGACGCAACCATAACCGGCGGTATATTCGTGGCAGCCGGTTCCACTGGAATGGCACAAAACTTCGGGTCTTCTTCCACGCAGGGCTCCATGCTGGTTTCTGTTGGTTCTAATTCAGAAAACAGCACCATTACATTGACAGATAATAGCGGTAAGAATCTACTTAGTTGGGTAGTAGAAAAGTCGTTTTCCTGCGTAGTTATCAGCTGTCCTGAGATTGTGGAGGGCGAAACCTATACGGTATCTATCGGAGGGACAACCGAAGAAGTAACCATGAGTAGCTTAATCTACGGTTCCGAAGGTATGGGTGGTAATCCCGAAGGTATGGGTGGTAATCCCGGAGGTATGGGCGGTAATCCTGGAGATAAGGGTGGTAAACCCGGCGGTATGGGCGGAGGAAAAGGAACACGCCCATAGCTAAAAGGAGGACTTATGATAATACAGGAAAAAATTGCATTGATTCCAGCGTATGAACCGACCGATCTTCTTATTGATTTGGTGGAAGCTGTAGAGAAAGCTCAGTTTTTACCCATTGTAATTGATGACGGCAGTGGCTTAGGATTGGTTTGTACAGAGTTTTCTTATTTTTAGACATCAAGGTACAATCAAGCGAAACAAAAGCGAAAAGGAGGGATAGAATCTTGAAAAAATATTTAGGAGTCATTATTTTTTCAGTTCTTCTGCTGAGTTTTACTGTGTATATTGCACTGGATACCTTTGTGATTACACGGGTCTACACACACGAGCAAGATAGCAGTGAACAGGACATAACGCAAAATATAGATAACAATAGTTATTCTTTAGAAAATTCATCAAAAGAGAATGCAGATACCGAGAAAACGACGAACCAGGTTGTCATCACCGGCAACACATACAGCGATGATAATATCAACATTACTCTCACGCAGTACCGAGAATATGATACTTCCATTTATGTAGCTGATGTAACCCTTTCTTCGGCAGAATATTTGCAGACGGCACTTGCTCAAAATGCCTACGGCAGAAATGTGACAGAAAAGACTTCAAAAATCGCAGCAGAAAACCATGCGATTCTGGCAATTAACGGAGATTACTACGGTGCACAAGAAAAAGGATATGTACTTCGTAATGGTGTGATCTATCGAGACTTTCCATCCAAAAATCAGGAAGATTTGGTCATCAACAAAGACGGGAGCTTCAAAATCATAACCGAAGGAGATGTGTCGGCAAGTGAGCTTCTTAAGGATGGAGCTGTACAAATTTTATCCTTCGGTCCTGCCCTGCTCAATAATGGAGAAATCGCTGTCACGCAGGAGGAAGAAGTCGGCAAATCAAAAGCTAGCAATCCCCGCACTGCGATTGCGGTTGTGGACGATCTGCATTATTTGTTTGTTGTCTCGGATGGACGGACGAACGAAAGTGAAGGCCTTTCCCTCTATGAACTGGCAGAATTTGTACAGGGTCTTGGTGCTAAGACTGCCTATAACCTTGACGGCGGCGGTTCTTCCACCATGTATTTTAACGGTGAGATCATCAACAATCCGACCACCAATGGTAAGAGCATTCAAGAAAGGAGCGTGAGCGACATTGTTTTTATTGGTAACGAGTAAAAATCCAAAGACACTGGAACGGTGGGAGTTTCTATATCTTGTGACATCGTTGTTTTTTCTGATTTTTGGTGCAGTTTACGAACATTTTAGCCATGAGGTTTACTCAAACTATATGATTTATGCTTTTGTAATTCCTCTTGTTGGCGGTACGTTTCTATCTTTTCTGTTGGATCTGCTCAGTCAAAAAACAATGCCGGGAAGGATCACATTCTTCTTATACAGTGCGGGTATCATCGTATTGACAGTAGGCTGTATATTTCAAGGTGTTTTGGATATCTACGGGACAACAAACCGACTTATGATAATTTATTGGCTTGTTGGTATTTCCCTGCTGATAATAAGTACCATCGCTTATATCATCGGTGTTCTCTATATACACAACAATTATTCCTAACAAATGTAGCTTATGTTTCAGCCGACCACATATGGGCGGCTGATATTGTGTATCACTGCAAATTAATAAGAGACATTGGAAAATCGATCTCTAGATCAACCATTCAGAGTCTATTCTTAACAAGTAGGTTCCTTCTGCATAAAAAACTTAAAAAATATGTAATAATGAACAAATACAAATAAAATCATCCTATAAATTAATGCATATTGACATAAATTAGGAGGCAGTATATGATAAAAATGTATTTTATTGGATTTATGAAATATAAGTCAATTGAGCAATAAAACATCATTTAAATGCTACAAAGCTTGAATGTAATATATCTTATTGAGAACAAAGAGTATTAGAATAATTGCAGCTTTTTATAACTTAGTTTCTATTATTATCTTATTTGACAGGAGGAGTTTATGGAGTTTCAGTGGAGAAATCAACCAGAAGAATTTTTACAGGATGGGAGCAGGATTGTTGTGACTGCAGATAAAGGAACTAATTTATTTAACAGTCCAGGTAAACATTTTAAGATTAATAATTTCCCATTTTACTATATCAATAAAATAGGAGACTTTGTCATACGTTGTAAAATCACGCCAGATTTTAAGGCATTGTATGATTTAGGCTGCATCGTTGTTTATGATCATGAGGATAAGTGGATTAAATTCGCTTATGAGAACTCAGATGCGGGGCATCCAGCTATGGTATCAGTAGTAACCAATGAGACCTCCGATGATTGTAACGGTGAGAAGGTGGAAGGTTATGCATGGATGCAGATTATAAGAAAGGGAGATGAATTCGCACTTCATTATTCGAAAGATAAGGAGCATTGGTCTCTAGTAAGAATATTTCGGTTAGAAATGAGTTCAGAAATTAAATTAGGAATCTCAGCTCAATGCCCGTTAGGGGAAAATTGTAATGTTTTGTTTGAAGGACTCGAGATTTTAGAGAATGCCTTTCAGAATATCAGAAAACCAGAATAAATGATATGAATAGGACTAACCGTTTAACTGAAAGCAAACAAATAAATTTGTCTATTCTTTGTAGTACAGTAGAAATAATTAAGCTAAGAAGGATATTATGTATACCATAGTAATCGCCGATGGTGAAGAGGAATTACGAAGCGCAAAAGGAAGGGGGAGGCTTAACAATGATTTTAAGATTAACAACCAATGTAGGCATAAAATTATCAATTAGGATAAACTCTTTTTTCTATATCTTGTTGGAGAGCATCCTTTTATCTTAGTAAATACCTTAGAGTAATAGTTAGAATCGTTAAAGCCAACCAAATTTGCTATCTCTACAATGGAATTTTCTGTGTTAATCAGATAGTTTAAGCTTTTTTCTATTCGATATTGTAGGATGAACTCAAACAGAGATACTTTCATATAGCGTTTAAAAAGCCTACAACATTCACTTTTACATAGATGAATATGTTCCGCAATATCTTCCAGAGTTAATTTCATAGCATAATTGCAATCGATATAAGATAGGATACTATGAATTCTGTCATAATTTCGCTTATCAAAAGCTGACATGGAAGGTGTAGAATTATTATGTGAATATAATATTTTCCATAATTTTTGAAGTCGCATAAGGATATCGAGTTCAAAAAAGGCTTCTTTCCTTTGTCCAATTGTGATAATATCATTTAAAATTGTTATAATCTCTTTATGCCATTCCTCAGACAAATCAAAATGGACTGCGGATAAAGAAAGGTTCTGTAGGATAGGTTCTACATACTTACGGTATATGATACTATTATCATATCCATAGATAAGCTTTGGATCAAACGTGATGGAGATATATTCACAATCCTTATTATTATATTTATTGCCAGAGTGTAAAGAACTGACATTACCAAACAAAGCTTCCCCTTCTTGGAGATGATAAACATGGTCATTCACCGTATAAATCATCTCACCTTTATCAATTAATGTGAGCTCGATTTCAGGGTGCCAATGCCACAAAAAAGAGCCTGATTCATACTTCGATAATCGTTCATAACTTATCAAAAAAGGAAACTGGTCATTGCCATGTTCTTTCATTTCTCGCTTATACTTATTCGTAACTATCTGCATATGCCCCATTCCTTTCTGAACATCAATATATTACTGTTTATATAAATTATACTAGCATAATTATAGGTAAATCTCAATATATTCCTTTTTTATCGTATTTTCTTTAAGGATTTTTGAAAAGAATCAATTATAATGAAACCATAACAATAGGCTGCATCCTTATTAAGTGGATTGTCATGTAAACTAGCTGGACAATATATCTTCATAGGTAACATATAAACATTCTTCAAAGAGTAAATAGCACATAGATATTTAAAATAACCAGAGAAGCAGTATTTACACAATGAAACAAAAAAGATAAATTAAAGGAGATATAAAGATGAGACTTCCAAGTACAGAAATACTTCATAAAGTTTATGGGGAAAGTGAGAGTAGTTCTAAGCGGTACGAAGCTTTGGCAAAACAGTTTACGAAGCATTTTAATTCAGATGAGATGGAGTTCTTTACTGCTCCGGGAAGAACAGAAATTATCGGAAATCATACCGACCATAACGGAGGGAAAATTTTAGCTGCAAGTATCAGCTTAGACACCATAGGGGCTGCCTATCCAAACAATTCCAATATCATCTCGATCTTTAGTGAAGGTTACGAAGGAGAAATTCGATTGGATCTATCTAAGATAGATGAGATACCAATCAATCAAGGTACCATATCTTTGATTGCCGGAATGATAAAAGCAACCTTAAAATTAGGATATCACGTCTCTGGATTTAACGCATACATAACTACAAGTGTTATCAGCGCTGCAGGGGTCAGTTCTTCTGCTTCCTTTGAAATGTTACTCTGTTCCATGCTAAACTATTTTTTTAATGACAGTAACATGAGCTATACTGAATATGCTAAAATTGGTCAGTATGCAGAAAACAAGTATTGGAGTAAAGCTTCTGGATTAATGGATCAGATGGCATGTGCAGTTGGTGGTACGATATCATTAGATTTTTCAGATGATGTGAAATATGAGAAGGTAGATTTTTCGTTTTCTAAGATTGGTTATGACTTAATTATTGTAAATACAGGGAAAGGTCATGCAGATTTAAGTAACGAATATTCAGAAATTCCAATGGAAATGAAGGTAGTAGCGAAGAAGTTAGGTGGAACTCTATTATGCGATAGTAGCTTATCTGAATTTTTAGAACATTTTACAGAGTTAGAAGAAAGCCTTGAAAATGACAGAGCTCTACTTCGTGCAATGCATTTCTATGAAGAAAATATTAGAGTAGAGGAAGCTATTAAGGCGATAGCTGACCATAACGAAAAGCACCTGTTAAAGATTATTATAGAGTCGGGTAACTCCTCTTGGAAATGGTTACAAAACTGCTACGTTGCTACAGATAAAAAAGATCAGAAGATTAATTTAGCTCTTGCATTAACTGAGTTATTTATTAAGAAAATAGGGGATGGCAGCTGCCGCATTCATGGAGGTGGATTTGCGGGTGTTATCATGAGTATTATGCCAAAAGCAGAAACTGTTCACTATATTGAGTATATGTCTCAGTATATTGACCCTAAGAATATTTATCCGATGAATATCAGGGAACACGGAGCGATTCATTTGGGATAAAAAATAGTATTACAGAAAATCTATTATTAATATCCCTATGTAAGAAGCAACAGTCGACATTTTGTTGGCTGTTGCTTTCTTTCATTCATAATGTGTTATTAGAGTGATAATGCAAAAATATATTTAACTAAACGCTTCATTTAGGAGATTTATTATTCAAAGGTGAATGTCGGCATTGTATTCGCAGTGAAGTGTTGTGTAAGCGAGTATTTTATTATTTAGTGCTGGAAGAGTAATATGTTAATGTATTATTTAATTTTTTATATTTTTAGAAAAAATTACTTGCGATATGGTATTAAATTGGATAAAATTGATAATACATACCTATTTTGCAAAGGGATAGACATTACGCGATTGGTGAAAATGGGGATTATGCGGTGAGCAATTAAGTAAACGTAGGATGGGATAATCTGAGTCAATGGATTATTTTGGGGAGGGATATTATGATTTCTGAGAAAGAGATTACGCAAGAATTAAAGAATGAATTACAGCAACTGCCATATGTTTATGCCTTTTGGCTAGAGGGATCATTTGCTATGGGATATGAAGATGAATATTCTGATATCGATTACTGGATCGATGTTGAGGATGACTATGTAAAAGAGGCATTAGAACACGTCGAAATGGCACTTTTACGCCTAGGGGAATTGGATGAGCGTGACGAGAGGGGAAACCAACACCCCAAATTAGGTCAGATTGTGTATCATATAAAAGATTCTAATCCGTATCTGGTATTGGATTTTAACTGGCAACTACACTCAAGAGATAGAAATGAATATCACTACATACAAAATGATATTGTAGAGGGTGCTAAGATTCTATTTGATAAGGATAATGTGGTTCGATTTGATTCTGTTGATACAAGTGAAATCATAAGAAACAGAAATCAGTGTAGAGAAGAATGTGATTATAGGTATAGTCAACATTTTCGGGTAGAAAAATATATAAGAAGAAAAAACTTTCTTGAAAGTTATGCTTATTACAACAAATATGTAATCGAACCACTTGTTATCTTATTGAGATTAAAGTACACACCCTTATATCCATATCATTATTTATTGCATATCTCTAAGCACATTCCACAGATTGAGGTAGATAGACTTGAAAAATTAATTCAAGTAACAACTCTTGACGAGATGGAAATCGCTATGAAGAAAGCAGAACAATGGTATCAAGAACTACAGGAAGAGATTGATAAGAGGAATTAGATAATACTTAGCATGAAAGGAAATCACATGGGGAGGAATTTGTACTTTTGAGTGCATGTGAATTATAGAAGGATGCTAAGTATAAGGATGCAGAACATAAGGATGCAAAGTAGAAGGATGTAAAATATAAGATGCTAAGTATAGAAAGATACTAAAAATGTTTTATTAAGATAATATAGCGACAAAATCAAAAATAACTCTGAGTAATACAAGAGCTATCATGATTTTGTCGCTATTTATTTTTCCTTTAGGAATTATGTAAATGGCGAAATTGTGCAGGAGTCATCCCCTCGTAACGTTTGAATACTGCACTGAAATAACTAGCATCACTAAAACCAGTATATTGAATAAGATCTTTTATCATTTTATCTTCCTTTATAAGCATTTCTTTTGCTTTCTGTATCCGAAGCCTCACAAGATACTCATAAGGACTTATTTTAAGTAATTGTTTAAAAATACGACATAAGTATTGGGAAGTAACATTAAGGTTATTTGCAATTTCTAATAAAGAGATATCTTTAGCAAAGTTTTGTTCCATATATTCAATGGTAAGTTCTATTTGTTTACTTATATGCTTGCTCTCCTTAGAAGTATAATCTGAAGCATGGGTTTGGCTTAATGGAGAGTATGTAGGTAATCACATTGGACACTTAACACCATTTGAGATGAATCTAAATAAATGGTTGAAGGTTGGTCAATCGAATGAATTAATTATAGCAGTTTCAAACATAAGAAAAGATCGTATTGGGTGCAGTATCCGAGGTTATAAAGGTAAAAGTGCAGGGATTACACGTTCCGTTAGTATTCAAGTATCAGAAAAAGCAAGAATAATGGATTGTTATGTTAGAACAACTTCTGATTTAAGTAAGCTCCTATGGGAAGTTAATATAAGTAGAATTGATACTTTTCATCAAGCGTTAACTCTTGGTTGGGAAATAGTCGATTTCACTAACAATCAAAAGATAGCGAACGGCTCTGTGGTTTCAAATGAACCGGTTACAAAATGGATTTCTGATACCTATGGCATGAAAACCTGGTCGGATACGGAACCTCGTTTATATCAATTGATGATTACTTTATGGTATGAAAACACGGTAGTAGATACTATAAAACAAAAATTTGGTTTCCGATATATAGAAAGACAGGGTAGAAAAATACTTTTGAATGGTAATTCTATTTTACTACGTGGATTGACGGAGCATGCATATTTTCCAGAAACATGTACAGTACCTACCGAGCTATCCTACTACAGAAAGGCTATAAAAGCACTAAAGAACATCGGTTATAACTGGATTCGCTTTCATACGTGGACACCGCCGGAAGAATGCTTAATCGCTGCTGATGAATTAGGTATGCTGATTCAAGTGGAAGCACCAAATGGTTTTTTGGAATCAGATTTTCTTGATATTATTATGACATGTCGTAAGCATTCTTCCGTAGTTCTATATTGCTGTGGCAACGAAGTTCCAATTGACGATGCAATGGATGCAAAACTAGAGCTTATGGCAAAGCATTGTCATGAACTTGTACCAGATTCTCTATTCAATCCTATGGGAGCGCTCCTTAGAGTTGAATGTTCTCTTGATGAAACAGCTTCAGGGTATACAAAATATCCTGTACCACACAATACGATAAAACTTCAGAAACTGAAATCATACAGTGATGTATTTTCGCCAGGAGTTTGGGTTTTTAGTTATCATTCTCTTTATCCAGATGTAGCCAAGATAGAGGAGCGTTTTTCTATTTATGAACGTCCCTGCTTAGTTCATGAGGCGGGAATTAATGATAGCTATTTAAACCTTGATTTAGAACAGCGTTATGAGAATACCCGAATAGGTCCCGGTCTTTTTACAGCGGTACGAAACTACTTAAAAGAAATGGGGATGCTACCAAACGCTCAAACCTATTATCAAAACTCTTGTCGATGGATGCGACAAATCGTTAAGTTTAGTATAGAGAAAGCCCGCAGATGTAATAATGTGACCGGTTATGATTTTTTAGGTGCCATCGATTGCCACTGGCATCGTACTGGGTATGCGGTAGGAATTCTAAATGAGTTTTATGAGCTAAAGGCAGGATTTACTGCTAAGGACGTACAGCAATTCAATGGAGAAAGTGTACTACTATCTAATTGTAGTACGAATCGAAACCTTGTTGCAGGACAAAAGCTTTGTGTAAAGCTACTTGTATCGTTATTTGGGACGCAGCCTATGAATCATGGAATCTTATCTTGGTATCTCGAAGATGAGGATAAGAGGGTTTATTCCCGTGGCCAGATGGAAGTGAGTAATATACCCAATGGTTGTATTACGGAATTTGGTGATATTTCTATTGAAATTCCAAGGATCGACAATATCGGAAAGCACATTCAACTAAACACTCGTTTATCGGGTGGAAGCTATGAAATTACAAACAGTTGGGATTATTGGATATTTCGGGATAATAGTATACAGGAAAGTAAACTGCAAGAAGAAAAAATCAGAGTTGTTAATACAATTGACGAGGAATCAATAGCATATATGGCAAACGGAGGACGAATTCTCTTACTCGGTAGCGGTCCGTTTCCAGGCTTACCAATCTCATTTCAAATGATGTCAGGCGGACGGGTAAATGGTAACAATGCTACGGTGATCTATGATCATCCACTTATGAGAAACTTTCCACAGGAGGGCTTTTGTGATTGGCAATTCTATCCGATGTTCCATGACGGTGGAGCAATCGTATTCAATGACTTATCGATACCTTTCGATCCAATTATTGAAATAGTAAGTAGTTATAAACTAATCCGTAAGCAAGCAAGTGTATTTGAACTTGGAATCGGAAAAGGAGGAATGTTAGTTTGTACGTTGAATATCGATTGCAGAGATCCTGCTGCGAATAGTCTATATCACTGTATGCTACAATATTTATCATCAGAAGAATTTAAACCTAAGGTGAAGGTAACTGCTGAATGGATAAACAATTTATTAATTCAAAACAAAAACCTTGTAGTAGATTTTACTACAGATGAGTGTTATGATACCGGTGGTCATATTGAGGTATAATTAAAAAGTTGATCTTTGTAAACATGAAGAAGTAAGTTTCTAATGCTGTATGTTGTAATAGAATACCTTTCTAAGAAAAATAGCTAATTTTTAATACACCCCAAATGTTAGATAGAATTGAATTCTAACATTTGGGGTGTATGTCATTCTGAGTAGCCGTTTTTTATGTTAATTAATGAAGAAAGGTTAGTAGTGCTTACTTTGAAATAGCTGATATCTAAAAAACTATTTTAGATAATATAAGTACATTTTATAATAAAACTTTACCATCAGTAAAATTATTTCTTTACCAACTTTACAATTAGTAGCTTATCGAATTATAACAGTTATGATATGATACCATTTAGGAGGGATGAAATGGTAATTAAAATTGGTGAAAATATTCGAAAGTATAGAAAAGAACTAAGCCTCACACAAGAACAATTGGCAGAAGCGGTTGGTGTTACCATCGGGGCAGTATCGAAATGGGAATCAGGAACTTCAACTCCTGATATTAGTCTTATTATTACCTTGGCTGATTTTTTCGAACTATCAGTTGATGTGTTGTTGGGTTATGAGCTTGGTAAGTCAAATCCTGATAAGATAGTAGAAGAAATTAAAAGATTACGTCACGAAAAAAAGTATGAGGAAGGACAAAGAGAAGCCGATAAATATTTGCAAAAATATCCGAATCGATTTGATGTTGTATATGAGAGTGCAAGAGTATTTCAGATGAAGGGAATTGAGCATCGAGATCAGGAGGCCTTAAAGAAGTCACTCTTATTACTTCAACGTGCTTGTAAATTAATTGATCAAAATACAGATGAGACGATTAGCGAAGTGTCCTTGCAAAATAGTATTGGGAATATCTATATGGCACTAGGCGATGTGGAAAAATCCATAGAACATTTAAAAAAATATAACTACGATGGAATGAATAACGTAGACATTGGATTTTACCTTATCATGTCAATGAAATATGAGGAAGCAATTCCATATCTATCGGATAGTTTTATTCAAGAGATATCCAAACTTTTTAAGACAATGATAGGGTATGTTAATTACTATTCCAATAGGAAGGAGTATCAACAAGCGTTAGATATTGTAGAATGGGTACATAACTTTTTAAAGGGACTAAGATCCGATGATGTTTGTTATCTTGATAAACTAGATGTTATTCTCTTTACCTGCAATTCTTTATTATATTGTGATATGGGCGACTATAAGGCTTCCAAAGAATATTTAAGAAAAGCAAAAGTTACGGCAGAAAAATTTGATGCTGCACCCGATTATAACTTAAGCAAGATAAACTATTGCTCGTTTAGCAAAGATACGTTATCTGATGATTTTGGGGTCACCGCTTCACAGGGAATTATGAATTCGATAAATGAAAATGTGGAAATTAAGGAAGATATGCTAAAACTATGGGAGGAACTTTTGCATGAAGGGGAGTAAAGATAATAAAGCAAAAAGAAAAGAATTTAAGAATCAATTTTATAGGCATAATAAGTTGTTATTCACTTTGGCAATTTTTGCAACTATCTTAATTGCATTGCTCAATTTAATTATTTCATGGGAAATGCAACAAATTATTGATATTTCCACAGGAATGTCAACGGAATTATCTTTGTTACAAATCACACTTATTGTTGCTTTCTCTGTAGTTTTTTTTATCTTTGTTATGATACTTCAATTTCAGACATTACCAAGATTCATAAAAAAAGCCATGAAACAATATAAAGATTATGCTTTTGAAGAAATAACAAAGAAGAGCATCAGTTCATTCACAGGGGAGAATACATCAACCTATATCTCTGCTTTAACCAACGATGCTACAAGTATTGAAACCAACTACCTTAGTAAGATATTTACACTGGTAATGCAAATCATCATGTTTATTGGAGCATTTATCTTAATGCTTTTTTATAGTCCTTACTTAACTCTGATTGCGTTTTTATTATCACTTGTCCCTGTGATTGCATCTATGCTTACAGGAAATCGCTTGGCAGCAGCCGAGAAAAATGTTTCAGACCAAAATGAAAGTTTCTTAGGGATGGTAAAAGATACGTTATCTGGATTTTCTGTTATCAAAAGTTTTAAAGCTGAAAGAGAGATTATCAAGCAATTTTCCAAGAATAATCAAAAGACTGAAGAATTAAAATGCAAACGAAGAATGACAGATTTGTTGATTCAAACCATCGGCTTAATTGCAGGGGTAATTGCTCAGTTTGGTGTATTTTTATTCGGTGCGTATCTCACAGTGTCTGGAAAAGGAGTAACAGCTGGAGTTGTCATTGTTTTTGTGCAATTAATGAATTACGTGTTAAGTCCGATTTCAGATGTCCCTCAGATTTTAGCCAATCGTAAAGCTGCAAATGCACTCATTGATAAATTAATTGATGCAATATATTCCAATGTACAGCGCGAAGGAAAGCAAGTAGACAATAAACTGGATGATGCTATAGAAGTAAGAAATCTATCGTATGCCTATGAAAAAGACAGCCCAATCCTGAAGGATATTTCGATGCGTTTTGAAGCTGGGAAAAGTTATGCACTAGTAGGTGGGTCGGGAAGTGGTAAATCTACGTTATTAAATCTTTTAATGGGAAGTTATGAGAATTATAAGGGTGAAATCTTATATGATGGGGAAGAACTTAGAACGATTAGTTCTGATTCCTTGTATGATTTGGTATCCATTATTCAACAAAATGTATTTATCTTCAATAGCTCTATCAGAGATAATATCACAATGTTTCGAGAGTTCGAAGCTAAAAAGGTTGAACGTGCAATTTTAATGTCAGGTCTTTCGAACTTAATAAAAGAGCGTGGTCATGATTATTCCTGTGGAGAAAATGGTTGCGGCTTATCAGGAGGAGAAAGGCAACGTATCTCTATCGCTAGAAGTCTCTTGCATGAAACCCCAGTTCTTTTCGTGGATGAAGCAACCGCAGCATTAGATACAGCGACCGCATTCTCAGTTACAAATTCCATCTTAGATATCTCAGGGCTTACTCGAATCATTGTGACACATCGTTTAGAGGAGGCATTACTGAAAAAATACGATCAGATTCTAGTATTACGAAATGGAAAAGTGGATGAAGTTGGTACATTTGAAGAACTGATGGAGAAACGAGAGTATTTTTATTCGTTGTATACAGTGGCGCAATAACAGTCAGAAATAGAGGGAGCAGTAATTATTCTATTGGAGCGAATAAAAAAACTACGAATCATTTGAATATGGTTCGTGGTTTTTTTTGCTAGAGTGGAGTAATGAATTATACTAAATATTACTAGTTGAATGGAAGACCATGAAGAGTTTTTATGTTGAGTTTCTATACTGTTTAGAAGAAGCATACGTTGATTCTATAAAAGAGTTATGCTATACTTTCCATGAAAGGTAAATAATGTAATTTTGTCCTACTACGTTGTAACACTCCTTATGATGATATTCAAACAATATCAGTTTTTTACAATGATGAATTTAAGTAGATTATGATATAGCTAATTTATAGAGCAGGAGGTAATTTAAATGAGAAAAATAATACTCATTATTGCTATGATAGCTATTAGTATTGTCCTATCCGTAGTATATTTCTTAAAACCAAAAGCAATTATAAACGATGTTGGTAATTATAATATCAATCGTGTGATTTATGCTAAAGAAGATAACCATACTGATATTACTGATCAAATAAACTTAGTAAAGTTAAAACAAATAATCAGCGAATACCAATGTAGCCGTATTCCAGCTTCCTTTGCACCGTATCAGCAAGACTCAGTTGTATTCGAGATTGAAGGTATTTACGAAAATAGACCACTACATATTATTTTAGGAGATATTAACATTGTGTATGAAAGCAGCAACAAGGGTGGGTATCAAATTAAGAACAGTGATGAACTGCTATCTGAGATTAATAATGCAATTGATAGAAATTAAAGTTAAGTTATGACCAAACTAAGAATTAAGGCACTTATATTATGTTTTGATAGATTGATATTTCATTCGGCTAGTATAATTACAAGAAATTAAGTATGCGATCAAAATAATATTGCATAGATAATATAACAAATTAGAATTAGTAGAGGTGTTCAATGTCACAGGAACAACGCATTTATTCATTTTACAATATCGATAATAAAAAGATCAGTGAAATGTTCAGAGTTTTTGATAATTTAGCAGTTATTAATCATGTGATACCCATACACAGTGGTATGAGTACAAGTAATTACTGTATAACAGTTGGACAAACCAATTATCTTCTTAAAATCTACTCGGGTAACAGTAGAAATATTGAGCCAATATTGTATGATTATCTTAGAAAATACATACAAATTCCTACACTTTATTATTATGATGATAGTCAGAAAATTTGCCCTTATCCCTATTCAATAATTGAATACATACATGGAGAAACACTTTCTGAATATATCAGAAGAAATCGTTGTTATCCAAGAGAAATAGCATTCGAAATTGGTCGGATGTTATCAAAAATACATGAAAAAAAATATCCTATGAGTGGATATATTGACAAGGAGTTACAACTAGATAACCCATGGAAAAATACGAGAGAGTTTATAGTGTCTATGCTTGAAGGAAAATCAGGTTCACGTCTTTCTGTTATAATCCAAGATAAGTTAATAGAATATTTGGAAAAGAATGTGGACATTATTAACCGAATCGATAGAGATTTTGTTCTTTGTCATGGTGATATCGGATATGGAAATATTCTGATTTCAAATGAAAATGTATATTTCATTGATTTTGAGTATGCTATGGCTGAAAGTCGATTTCGAGATATCGGAAAGTTTTTTAGAAATAAAGCTCATGATGTTCAGCAGTATATAAATACTGACATCTATGAGTCGTTCGCTAATGGGTATGGCGGACTTCCTGATAATTGGCTGCAACTAGCGAGAGTAGCAGACATTCCAGTCATGCTTGGGCTTCTTAATATTGAAACTGCACCGCAAGATTGGATTAATGATATCGAACACGATATTTTAGTGGCAATCAGTTAATTAATATTTAGAATTGATTGTATATATTTGTAGAGTGGAGTGTTATCATGCAAGAACTGGAAATAAAAATTGTAAAGATAGCAGAATACCGTAATTATGGCTGGAGACATGCAAAAATCATTGAAAATTGAGTAGGAAGTAAACTATCTATACGGAGAATAAGTTCATTTTTGGAGAATGAGTATAATGTTTTCCACTACCTGTTTTTCTAATTGTGTTTATTATCGAAGGGGTTAGGAAAGAAATAATATCGCATTCGGTGGCAAAAGCGAAATTAGATTTATTAATTGGGCTTTCATATAATAGCAGAGCTGAAGGAGGAGAAAATGCGATTAACAGCAGAACTTATAAGCAAAGGGTTTTCATTACAAAATGTCAGCATTGATGATTTAGATATTTATAGAGTTCGCTAGCGATTGTGAATTAACGATTTTGTTATTTTGTTATAAATTTATTAGTAGGAAGGTAAAATAATGACACGAGCAGTAATTTTTGACATGTTTGAAACGCTGATAACGCACTATAATAGTCCACTATATTTTGGAGCACAAATGGCAAAGGATGCAGGAATTCCAGAGGACCAGTTTCAGGTACTTTGGCATTCTACGGAACAGGAACGAACTGTAGGGAAGCTAACATTTGAGGATGTAATAAAACGTATTCTTCGAGAGCAGCATTGTTACTCTGAACAGCTTTTTAAGGAAATTGTTGAAAAGCGAATAGCCGCGAAAGAAGAGTGTTTTAGACATTTACATACTGAAATTATCCCAATGCTTTCAACATTGAAAGAAAGGGGATTTTTAGTCGGATTAATAAGTAACTGTTTTTCAGAGGAAGCAGAAGTAATCCGCAGAAGCGAACTATTTCCTAGGTTTGATGCAATTTATCTCTCCTATGAACAGGGGATTCAAAAGCCAGATGAGGAGATTTTCCAAAGATGTATGGAGGAACTTTCTGTGAAGGCAGAGGAATGTATCTATGTTGGGGACGGAGGAAGTTATGAGTTGGAGACTGCAAGAAAACTTGGAATGAAAGCAGTTCAAGCAGCTTGGTATTTACAAGAAGGAACTACACAACCTTCCAAGCGAAAGCATGACTTCATCCAAATAGAAAAACCACTTGATATCGTGAATATTTGCGAAGGAGTTATTATGCAAGAAGTTTTCCAAACAAATCAAAAACTTAGTGAAATGCTTGGTACAGAGAAATATAATGTATGGACAGGCGTCTGTAATCTAGTTGAAAACTTATACGAAATGGATATCTTGCGAAAAAACACCAATTGGAATAATTGGAGATACGAGCATAAATATCGACGTGGTGGTAAAACCTTGTGTACGCTCTATGCGAAAGAAAATTGTTTTAGCATACAGATTGTTTTTGGAAAAGAGGAAAGAGCTAGATTTGAGAACGAGCAACATACTTATTCTGATGAAATTCAAAACATCTACCATAATTCAACAACCTATCATGACGGAAAATGGATGTCTTTTGAACCAGGAAATTCACTACTTGAAGATATTCAGAAGTTATTACTTATTAAAAGAAAACCAAATAAAAAGAAAACCAAATAAAAAGTAGGTTGAACATAATCTACTGTAAACGTAAAATAGCACAATTTAATTCTTATAAAATTTATCAAATTCAAAGCAACTTAATTCAGATTGAACGGATCAAAATGAGTGTAGCGAACTCTACAAAGAAAAGTTCACTGCACTCATTTTTATGTGATATAACGACTCTACAAATCTGAATTTATCTAGTTCTTCCTGATAGCTATTGCATCAACCTGAAAGGCAATACCTTCTCTAATAAATTTTGTTTCATATGCTTTTCGTGCTGGATATTTTCCACGGAATCTTCCCTAATTATTTCTCCTAAATACGATAAATCACTAATATCCCTAAATAAACAATCCATTTGCACTACAGATTCCAACGTCAAGCCTATTAATAAGTTATCAATGTCTGTATCTCGAACTTGTGTTCTGATACCCAATATGGTATAATATGGATATTTAGTTGTCATAGTTGATAGCAATCGTGTATAAGGTGGTTAACCTTCCTTCTACATAGTATGGAGGTAGTTACTTAGAATTTAAAGGAAAAGGGAACGATTAAAATGAAAGCAAAGAAAATTATTAAGGAAAAGGAAAAAAATCCTTTACATAAGGATTATTCCCTTCGGTCCAACCTGAAATTCATATTTGGAACCATGTTCAGGGAAGAGAAGGCTCTCCGATATCTGATTCCAATGGGTATTGTTGTGGCTCCCATTATGAGTTACCTCTGGAACTTTACTTCCAGAAGTGTTATTGAGTTAATTACCGAGGGAAAAGACTGGCAAGCCTTGATACCACTTATTCTGACCTTTATCGCGTGTATCATGCTTGCCTGCGTAATTAATACCTATTACTGGTCCAGTACCTGGTTTCGTTATATCGGGGTACGTATGCATCTGATGACAAGTTTGAACAGAAAGGCTATGACGGTGAACTTTGAGCATCTGGAGAATCCGGATGTTATGGATGCCTTTCGTAAAGCACAGAACTCTAGTGGTGGCAATGAACAGGGAGTTGAGGGAATGATGCGTACAGGGGTAGAATGCATGTCAAAGATGGCAGTTGCATTCGTGGGCTTTGTTATCATGGGAACTCTGCATCCCCTCATTTTGCTATTGCTCTGTGCCACGGCAGCATGTTCCTTTGTGATGAATGACCGAGTGAATGATTACACTAAGAAAACGGTATGGGATGTATTGGCACCCTGGTGGCGTAAAAACAATTACATGAACAATATTAGCACAGAATTCAAAGCAGCCAAGGATATTCGCATGTTCAATCTAACGGACTGGTTGTTGGCAAAATGCCGAAATCTTAATGTATACCGTTACAATATGCAGAAGAAAAATGAACGTTGTTGGTTCTATGTCGGAATATTTGACAATGTAATGTGGGCACTTTCCCAAGTGGGAATTTATACCTTTATCATCAATTCAGTTATCAAGGGAGACATTACGATTTCTAATGCATTTCTCTATGTAGTAACAGCTGAGACGTTCTATAGTAGCCTTAGCTCAGTATTAAAGAATTTTTCCGGATTGCGCCAAAGAAGTCGTGAAGTAAGTGACTTTCGAAGCTTTCTCGATTTTGAGGGAGGGGATTTGGAGGATGACGGACTTCCGGTTCCCGGAGGTAATCAATACGAGTTCGTATTCGAGAATGTTTCTTTCTGTTATCCGAAATCAGAGAAGTACGCGTTAAAGGAATTAAATCTTACGTTTAAGCCAGGGGAACGATTGGCTGTTGTAGGCCTTAACGGTGCAGGAAAGACAACTTTTATTAAGTTATTGCTTCGTCTCTATGAACCGACCAGTGGTAAAATTCTATTAAATGGAGTGGATATCCGAAGTTTTCAAAAGAGAAGTTATTATCAATTATTTGCTCCTTTGTTCCAGGAAGTGGAGTTGTTTGCATTTCCCCTTGCAGAAAATATTTCTATGGATACACCTAAGAACACCAATGTGGCGCGTGCAGAGGAATGCCTACATATGGCAGGCTTTCGTAATAAGTTAAAGGAGCTTCCCAAAGGAGTTCATACCGAGGTTCTCAAGGTCATTGATGAGGAAGGGGTGGATTTCTCCGGTGGAGAACGTCAAAAGCTAGCATTGGCCAGGGCTCTTTACAAGGATTCACCGATTATTGTTCTTGATGAGCCAACGGCAGCCTTAGATGCACTGGCGGAGTATGAGTTATATCAGAACTTTGACCGGATGATTGGAAATAAGTCAGCGATCTATATCAGTCACCGGCTTAGTTCAACCAGATTCTGTGATCATATTGCCATGTTTATAGATGGACAAATGGTGGAATATGGTTCCCACGAAGAGTTATTAAGAAAAAAAGGACCTTATTCAAATATGTTCGAATTGCAGGCTCAGTACTATGTTGAGAAAGGAGGAGTTAGTGATGGCGAAGAATATGGCACTGACATCGGAGCGTGACCAGAAGAAGGATAAAAACTGCAACGAAGCGAATACTTCCGCAAAGAAATCAAAAGGATGTGTGAAACACTCTCTGATATATATTTTAAAACTGGTATGGAAGAAGAAACCAATCTTATTTCTAATTTATTTTATACAATTAGTTGCAGAGGTTAGCAGAACCATGTTGGCAGTTATTCTTCCGAAATACATCATTGACTACCTACTGGAAGTACTACAGGGGGAAAACTATACTGAAGTAAGGTTCAAGCTGTTACTGACCATTGGACTCTCGATTGGTTCTCATTTTTTATGTAGCAGTATCGCAAACTTAACTCATGCTATGCGTACATCCTACGGCGAATGGTTCAATCGTCACCTAGAAGAAGAGCTGGCGCACCATGCCATGACCATGGATTTTGAACATACGGAGGATCCAGCAGCACTGGATCAGTTGAACAAGGCAAAGGAAGGAATTAACTGGTATAGCGGTGGTGTAGAAGGAATTCTGTCAAACTTTTATACGATTGTAATGAACTTAACCGTGTTGATAGGTATTGTTACAATTATCGTTGTCGGCTGTCCATGGCTGCTCCTTATTCAGGGCGTTAGCTTGTGCTTAGTAACTTATTATAATTACCTTAATAATAAAATAGAGGTACAAAGCTTTCTTGAACTTTCTGCGCTAAATCGTAAATTCGGCTATTTCTTTTATCAATTGGCGGATTTTCGTTTCGGAAAAGATATCCGGCTCTATGATAGTGTAGATATGATGGGTGAAAAAGCGGATATAGAGAATCGTAAAATGCTTGAAGTATGGGCGAAACGTATGATACGTCAACGGCACAACTCTTGGAAAACTGATATAATAAACAGCCTTCGTGATGGTAGTTCTTATTTCTACCTCGGAGTATTGGCTATTAAAAAAATCATTACCATCGGTGATTTCACCATGTATGCCGGTGCGGCAGGTAACTTCTTCTGGGCTTTGTTTCATATCGTAAATGGTGTGCAGGAGGTTGTGAAACGTTCCAATTATATTCATGAGTATATCGTATTTCTACAGTATCCCTCAGTAATGGAGAAGGGGGCTGGAGCGATTGAGGAAACAGAGCATGTAATTGAATTTTGTAATGTAAGCTTTAAGTATCCTAGAACAGACCATTACATCTTACGCGATTTGAGCTTGAAGATTACCTCAGGTGAACATCTTTCTATCGTTGGACTTAACGGTGCGGGCAAAACTACTTTTATCAAACTTCTGTGCCGCCTCTATGACGTTAACGAAGGGGCTATTCTTTTGGATGGGCGTAACGTTAAGGAATACTCTGATGAAGAATACCGAAAGCTGTTCGCTGTCATATTTCAGGACTTTCAGCTGTTTGCCTTTAGTCTGAAGGAAAATGTGGCACTGGAGCAAAGTTCCTATGCTATGGAGAAAGCGATAGAGAATGCCTTAACCTTAAGTGGTGTCTATGAAGATGCTGTGAAACTGGAGAAGGGTCTGAATACGATTATCTATAAGAGCTTTGATGAAGAGGGAACAGAGTTATCAGGCGGACAACGTCAAAAGGTTGCAATTAGTCGAGCCATGTACAAAGATGCACCTATTGTTATTTTGGACGAACCCACTGCAGCGCTAGATCCCATGGCAGAGTATGAGATATATCGTAAATTTAATGACCTAGTCGGTGGGAAAACAGCGATTTACATATCACACCGATTGTCCTCCTGTAAATTCTGTGACCGCATTGCCGTGTTTGCAGAAGATCACATTAAGGAGTATGGAACTCATGAGGAGCTTATTGGATATGAGGATGGAATTTACGCTACAATGTTCCGAGCTCAGGCTGGATATTATGTGTAATGGATGATGACCTTTCTTTTATGGAAACATGCAAAAATCATTCAAAATTGAGTCGAAAGTAAACTATCTGGACGGAGAATAAGTATTTCTTATCACTTCTCAATTGTTATCAACTGTTAATGGAACATTATTTATATAATATAGGGAGGAATAGGAATGGAAAGCAATCAAACAAAACTTGAGAAATTCGAGGTAGTAAAATGTGGACCATACAGGTTTATCGGAAAGGCTGTGTATGTTCGGAATGATTGGGGGAATCCACACAGCGCCACTGGAGAAATAGTTCAGAGCGTTTGGAAGGCGAAGGACTGGATTTTTAAAACCCTTGATGAGATGACGGAATATACTACCGCCGAGCCTTACGGTGGTGGTATATATATGTGGGATAAATATGAAGAAAAAAATCAATTAACTGGATATATCATCGGCAAATTCATGAAAGTAGATACTCCAGTTCCGAATGGTATGGATTATTTTGATATCCCTGAAGGATACATTGCCAAGGGATGGGGAGGTTATGTTGAAGGGGAAGTAAAGGATATACTAAGTAAATCGGAAGAATACATTGATGCGTCATGCTTTTGGGGTGGAGAAGTATTTAATGACTTTGATTCGCTGGGTAACGGTATTAACGTTGACGGTCTTTGCGGATATTTCATTTCATGTACATTAAAAGAATCACTGTAAGCATAGGCGTAGCATAAACATAATGTGCATTCGTTTTACCTCACTTTCTTTCACAATTGCGAACTTAAAAGGAGGGAAAATTACATCCCTCCTTCAATCATATCCATATACCTTTATTATTATCTAACGTTCATTTTTTATTAGGATATGTGTTTGGTTTATACAAATGAGCTTCATAAATTTCCTTAGATAAGAGTAAAACAAAATATATTAAAAATTAATATGTAAAAGACTGAAACCTTAATGGGATTCAGTCTTTTTTGTAGTTTATATTATTTTTCTATTCTTTCTATACAGGATTGTATTAACTAGTGCGTATGTAAAAGCGATAATGCTAATCCAATCAATGAATACAGTAGTTATGTTAATAAGGGTTCCATTTAAGGTATGATTGGAAGATAGCAATAATGCTCTTATAATAATAGGTATAAGGAACAAGGTGCTTTGGCTTAAAACAACTAAAATCCAAGATGAAATAATACGAAGTTTAGTTTTATCTTGGATAGAATAAGGCGCATTACGAAATTTTATAATGGTAATACATATAAATAAAAGTAAACAGAAGAATTGAATCCATCCAATTGCTAATCTCATATAATTCATTCTGTAAGTCCAACGAAAGGTATAGAATATTACTTTCCAGCTAAGACCTGTAGCGAGCCTTAGATAAACATCAATGGAAAAATATACGCCCCAGCTACACCATAGCCCAAGATGCTTCTTAAAGGAGAAACAAATGATACCACAAATGATAAGTGGTGATGTTAAGAGGCATGCAAATACAAAGTTACCTATTCCTAGTAGCGTTGTTAAAATTAAAATCGTTATAAAGCCTAGGGACAAAAGAATAGTACCTAATATTTTTCTAGTTGGTAGAGTAGTATGGAGTTCTTCTAGACTAGCTAGATTTGTTTTATATGAATCCATATCGGTAGTTGAGTTCTCTTTTACTAAGTCATCGAGAGAGACCTGAAATAATTCACTCATTTTTATAAATTTGGACAATTCAGGTACTGCATTGTTATTTTCCCATTTTGAGATTGATTGCCTTGAAACATCTAATATCTCAGCAAGGTCACCTTGAGATAAGTTTTTCTCACTTCGAAGTTTATATATTCTTTCACCAAGATTCATAGAGAAGTTCTCCTTAATTATGTAATAAGCATATTATAGCATATTTACATTATTTAGGATATCAAGTTAGCTTTATTATTTAGCAACTAGAGGTTGCAGTGCGTATTTATCTCTTATAATCTTGAATTAACTGTAATGGTGGATTGCCCTTATTGTCAAGGTAACTCTTTAAAAATTTTATAAGGTACAATTAAGTACCAAACAAATACCAATCTTGCGGCATATTCCTGTAATCTTTTGTATAATGTAAAGTATCTATCACAAATAAAAAAAACGACAGGAAGATAATGCTTCTTCCTGCCGGTCACCATATGTGCCACAGAAAATCTCGCTTATTACGAATCGGCCCTGAATGGCAGCGTTTCGTAGTTAGTGCTTATACTACCGTGTTATCTTTTCGTATTGCAGACTTCACTTTTTTCTTCCTTTGATAAGTAACCATTATACTGAACAATAACGGTTGTGTTAATACTTCTAAAATGCTCAACCCAATATTAACAGGTACATCAACAGGAGCAAGATAGATAAATCCTTCGATAGAGCCGGGAACAGGCCCATATGTGCTAATGATACCGAGTATTACAAGAA
This sequence comes from Lachnoclostridium phytofermentans, assembly GCF_000733755.1. GTDB lineage: Bacteria > Bacillota > Clostridia > Lachnospirales > Lachnospiraceae > Lachnoclostridium > Lachnoclostridium phytofermentans_A. The sequence continues at coordinate 128,555 of NZ_JPOF01000006.1, forward strand.
TAGCCCAGAGTTTTAGCCATGCCAGCTTTTTACCGACAATGCTGTCTTTAATCCACCATACAACAAATCCGAGCAAGACGCCTCTGACTACCTGCCCAAGTATGAGCATTGAACCGTTGAGTTCATCCATAGGTCTAAAACCTAAGAGTTGTAAATACTTATCGTCGTAATTCATAATTTGCGAAAATATCAGCCCGCAAGCGAAGTAAGTAAAAACGTGCGCCAGCATTACAAAAGCAAATAACTTTAGTTTATCATTTGAAAGTAGTTTACGCATTGTTATCAGTCTCCTTTATCTGCTCATTTTTCCGTATAACGCACCAATCTTTATGTCCGCATTCGGGACATTTCGTCCAGCGGACTTTATGGCTGCCAGTAGTAAAGAAAGCGCGTCTTAGAGATGGCTTGAAAACTGAATCGCATTTGGGACAAATAAACTCATTATCTTTTAACTGATAAGCTGAAATCGACAGACCGAGTATTGCGAAGGATATATATACCGCAAGTCCCCACCAGATACGCGATACAACGAGCCACGCCATGAACAAGAGCCCTAAAGTCGCGGCGATTCCTACTCCAACATAAACCAGTGCCAGTTTCTTTTTACCCTGCGATTTGCTTTTCTTTTCCATAATGCGTTCTATGTAAAGAATTGAATTTGCCGGAACGATGGCTTTGTTGGCAATGTTTTCTTTGATGATGTTTATCATTTCAAGCTGCCGTTGCCGCACATCAATTTCGTTTGAAAGCGCTTTCTCTTGCTCGTCAAGTAAAATTGTGAGGATTTTGCCGGACATTTCGCTTTTCAACACACCCTTGATTGAGTCAAGGGAGAGTCCGATTGCTTTGAGTGTGCAAACTAGCCGCAATTTGGAAAGGTCATCATCGTTGTATATCCGTCGGCCGCCTTTGCTTTCGGCGGATGGATGTAAAACACCCCGCTGGTCATAGAATTGTACCGTTCGCACCGAAACATTGCACAGTTTAGCCATTTCGCCAGTCGTGTAGTATGACATAGAAACCTCCTTTCGAGGGTAATTTAACACATTACGCTACGTCATAAGCAATAGGTGACGTAAGGGGATTTTTCGCATAACGCAGGGGAATTTTTACAAAACCGTTTCAGTCATAAGTGTTAATGATAGTTTCGTCCATTATTTTAATTAGAATAGTAATTTGATTTCGTAAGTGTTAATCGAAGTTTCGTCCAAAATCAGTCATTTTTTTGTACACGGCGGGCGGGAGTTACTTTACTACATCTTCTCCCTCAACTTCACCTTATCCCTAGCACTTCGCCTTCTCTCATCCTCAACAGCAGCATAGTGCTTCTTCGTTGTATTTACATCACGGTGGCCTAAGACGTCGGCCACAAGATAAATGTCACCAGTCTCCTGATAAAGAGAGGTACCGTAAGTACTTCTTAGTTTATGCGGTGTGATTTTCTTTAGAGTTGTGACTGTCCTTGCATATTTTTTAACCAAAACTTCGACATTACGAACGCTGATACGGCTTCTTCTTGAAGAAAGAAAGAGAGCATTTTCATGACCATCCACAGCAATAATTTGGTCACGTTCATCCATATAGGAGAGAAGTGCCTCTCGAACTTCTTCTCCAAAGTAAACATAGGATTCATATCCACCCTTACGCACTACTTTGATACGATCATTATCAAAATCTACATCAGTTAAGTCAAGCCCTACACACTCAGAAACACGGATACCAGTACCAAGGAGTAAAGTCATTAGCGCAAGATCACGGACCTTATTCTTTTCATGAAATACTTTCTGGGTATCGGTAAGTTTACTTCCTGTTTCGACAACATCCAGTAATTCAGCAACTTCATTTACATCAAGACGAACAATTGCCTTCTCGTGAATTTTAGGCATATCTACCTGAAGGACAGGGTTTTCATCGATTATTTTATTTTTATGATAGTAGTGATACATCGTACGTAGTGTGGAGAGCTTACGCTTAATCGCACGATCATTATTAATAAACTCTTTTCCTTCTGCATTCTTATAAAATTTTAGGTATTCTAAGTATTCTTCGATATCACTAGCTTTTAACTGGGTTAATATAGCTATTGGTATAGCCTTAATAGGCTGTTCTTTAAAACTTGGGTTATGAGATTGTAAAAATTCAAGGAACGTCTGTAAGTCAATCGCATACGCAATTCTTGTTCTTGGTTCAGTTGATTGCTCAATCCCACGGAAGAAATCTTTTAGCCACGGTGGTAGCTGGGTTAATAGCTCTCTTAGCTTTACGATATTTTCCTTTGCTTTTCTCTGATGATAAGTTTCTTTTTCCATCTATGTATCCCTCAATTTCTTTTCATATTATTAAAGTTAATATTTTTTGTAGTATCATTTGACAATCACGAAGATTCGTACTACCATAATTATAGCATATTTAAGAGTTTGAAGCAACGAAGTAGGAATTAAAGCAATGGTATAATCTTATCTAACACAGAATTGCCATAAAATGAGATTACCATAATTATGGTGTTACTAAGGAACGATAAAATTTATAGGGAGGGACTTTTTATGTTTCAACCATTTGGGTATAGTAGTATGTTTGGGGGATTTTTTTCAATCTTTACGATTGTATTTTTATTGATACTTGGTGTGATTATTTTTACGCTAATATCAAATGCAAGACGTTGGCACAAGAATAATAATTCTCCACGCTTGACAGTTGAAGCAACTGTTGTTACAAAGAGAATGAGCACTTCTCGTCATACACATCATAACATGAATCATGCTTCACACACTTCTTATACGGATTATTATTATGTTACTTTTCAGTTTGAAAGTGGTGATCGTTTAGAGCTTGGTGTAGATGGGCAACAATATGGGTTATTGGTAGAAGGAGATGTTGGAAAACTTACCTTCCAGGGAACAAGGTATCTATCTTTTGATCGAGTGAGATAGTTAAGAAATACTTTTTATGTAATAATGAATATTTTTTATGAAGATAAGGCAAGTTATCGTATTAGGTAACTTGTCTTTTTATGTGATGAGGACTCATTCTCAATCACGTTAAATTTCTTACTTAAAGTAAATAATGAACATAGGATAGATGGTTAATGAACATATAGTGAGCATCTACGGCATGAGCATATACAAGGCATATTACCATTAATAAATTTATGATAGATAATTCTTGATGTTAATATTTTGTTCAGAAATAGCGGGAAACGTCGAATCATGTTGAAGAGAGATATTATATATAGTAAAATATAGAATTAGGTTAGGGAATTTATATAATATTTTAATTTCACATATTAAAAATACCTTAACAAATAAAAAATGATTCCATTCAAAAAGGGGGGGCTTATTTCACCGCTGCAGAACTACTCGTTTATAAGCTAAACAAATGCTGTTCCAATATTTGCTTGGTTAATAGCACTGATGGAAACATAAGAGCATAAATTTGCTTATAAATGAAGGAATTAAGATTACGTAGATACAACAATAACACGAATGATTATGGAGGAAAAATGTTAATAACAGCCTTAGTTTTATTTATTATCACATACGTATTAATGCTTAGCTTGCCTAAGTATCGTTACCTTGTCGCTTTAACTTCAGCGATTATATTTGTTGTAATTGGTATACTTCCAATTAAGAAAGTGTTCCCTGCGATTGACTTTAATGTAATATTAATGATAGCGGGCACTATGGGGACTGTATCATTATTTATTGAATCAAAAATGCCAGCCTTATTGTCTGACTTGCTAATTAGAAAGGTACCAAACGTATGTTTTGCTATCGTGGTATTATCCTTTTTTGCTGGTATCATCTCAGCATTTGTTGATAATGTTGCAACTGTATTAATGGTTGCTCCAGTTGGTCTTGCGATTGCAAAGAGAGTGAAAATCTCTCCAGTTCCAGTTTTAATAAGTATTGCTGTATCCTCCAATCTTCAAGGTGCGGCTACGTTAGTAGGAGATACTACTTCAATCTTACTTGGTAACTACGCAAAGATGGATTTCTTAGACTTCTTCTTTATGAATGGTAAACCAGGTATTTTCTGGGCAGTAGAGCTTGGAGCAGTTGCAACTCTTTTAGTCTTAGTTATGCTATTTAGAAAAGAAAAGCAACCGGTTACTGTGCTAGAAATGACGAAAGTAACAGATTTTGTTCCAACAATTTTACTATGTGGCACAGTAGTTTCTTTAATTTTCGCTTCTTTTATACCACAAAAGCCAGCTATTACTAATGGTATTATTTGTGTAGGTTTCTTCTTAGTTGGTATCTTATGGTCTTATATAAAGAATCATAATTTTAATTCAGCAATAAAAGCTTTGAAAGAGATAGACTATCAAACACTTTTATTATTAATTGGTTTATTTGTTGTTATAGCAGGTATTACTGAAGCAGGTGTTATTAATAAAATAAGCGAATATTTTGTTCTTATTGCCGGGGATAATGTATTTATCGTATATACCTTACTGGTATTTGCCTCTGTAATATTCTCAGCGTTTATCGACAATATTCCTTATGTTGCAACAATGCTTCCTGTGGTAAGTTCAATCGCAGCTATGATGAATGTGGAGCCTTATCTACTTTACTTTGGCTTATTGATTGGTGCAACATTAGGTGGTAACTTAACACCAATTGGAGCATCTGCTAATATTACTGCAATTGGCATTCTTCGTAAAGATGGATATGAGGTTAAGACCAAAGATTTTATGAGAATCGGTGTTCCATTTACATTAATGGCAGTATGGATCGGATATGTATTTATCTGGGTTGTTTATCATTAAAATAATATCTTAATATTATAGATAGATTGATAGAATGGATGATCAATTCAAGATAATATTGATTGTTCTATAAAACATTGATATATGAGAATAATATACTATGATGTGTATTGATTACTGATATTAAGATGGTGTTTAAAGCTAGTTTCATTAGTTTTAAGCACCATCTTTTTATATGAAATTTTGTAACTTTTATGCGCCATTAAGCGAAAGAGAGAGTTAGAAATAAAGATTTATGTCGTGCAGCTTAATTATATTATATAATTCTAAAAACTCTGTTTATTCAAATTCCGTCATGCGACAGATACTTAGGGTACCTTTTTTTTCATTAATTGATAACTTTATAATTAGTTACTTAAAGGGTAACAAAATATGGACTATGATTTTTTCAGATTAACAGACAAAAAAATGTCGAATGACTATGCTATTTAATGAGTAAGTAAAAAAAGTTTGTTCCAATGTATAAGGAGTGTTATAATAAATGAAATATTCTCTGGATTACTGTTCATTTATCTTTATTTGATTAAAGCTGAACTTTAGATTAATGATATTAAGATGAGATAATCATCTTATGGTGAGCCTGAAATGATGGAAGAAATTAAGAAAATACAGATTATTTATATAAAGGAGAGATGAGATGATACATTTTGAATCAGACTATACAGAAGGTGCACACCCAAGGATTCTTGAAAAGCTTGTTTCCACTAACATGGAGCAGACAAAAGGATATGGGGAAGACCCATATTGTGAGCATGCACGCGAGTTAATTAAAAAAGCATGTGGCAATATTAATCTAGAAGTGCATTTTTTAGTAGGAGGAACGCAAACCAATACAACAGTGATAAGTTCTGTACTAAGACCGCATCAAGGAGTAATTTCTGCGAATACGGGTCACATTAATTGTCATGAAACTGGAGCTATTGAAGCAACAGGTCACAAGGTATTACCCCTTGTTAGCGAAGATGGGAAAATCACAGCGCAGCAAGTGAGAGAGTATTACGACGAGCACTGGGCAGATTCTAGTCATGAGCATGTTGTACAACCTGGTATGGTGTATATTTCACATCCAACCGAAAATGGAACTACGTATCAAAAAGACGAATTAGTGAAGCTTTATAACCTATGCAAAGAACTAGAGTTACCACTATTTATCGATGGTGCGAGATTAGGATATGCTTTAGCTTCAGAAGGAAATGATTTGAGTTTAGAAGATATCGCAGCAAACTGTGATGTGTTTTATATTGGAGGAACAAAAGTAGGAGCATTATTTGGAGAGGCTGTAGTAATTACGAACAATTCAATTAAGAAAGACTTCCGATATCATATCAAACTTCGTGGTGGTATGTTAGCGAAAGGGCGTTTGTTGGGGTTACAGTTTGAGACTTTATTTACGAACAACCTTTATGAAGAAATCTCCGAACATGCGGTAAAGTTAGCAATGCGTATTAGGGAAGCGTTCGAAAAGAATGGTTATTCCTTTTTGTATGATTCAAAAACAAATCAGCAATTTCCTATCTTACCTATTCGCTTATTAGAGTACTTGGGTGAAAAGTATTCCTATAATTTTTGGACTAAGATAGATGAGACTCATCATGCAGTTCGTTTCTGTACGAGTTGGGCAACAAAAGAGGAGAATGTGGAAGCTTTACTCGTAGATATTGAGGAGTTTCATCAAAGTAATTAATTTTGCTATAGGATTGAAGAAGCTGTTATGGTCATGATAATGATTCATAGCATTTTCTGTGCCTTTAACTTCAAATCTATTTAATAACGGTTCTTCGGTGCTTTGTCATACATAGTGAGTAATTCAAGTAATTCAACTTTGAAAATTGAAGTAATCTGTTGGGAGAGCACTCGAATGACCAAATAAACGCGTCTGTTATTTCATTAAGGAAAAGTAAAATATGCTATAAATCAAAGCACCTACGCCTTGGTGGGAGAGTATTATGTGAGATTAGATGCGCCTGGTAAAGGATTGGGTTTGATTAGAACATTCTAGATCTACGCTTTGCATGTACGAAACTCGTTTATTTATAGTGGAAACCATCCGGGTATTTTTAAGGAATTATTAATGAGTTTTATTATTTGATGCGAAATGAAGGTATATGGAAGCAATGTGAAGAAGGTAAGGAATGTAAGGAAGGACATCTAAAGTTAACATAATATAAATATGACTACAAGTTAAATGTTAAAATATTAACAAATGAATATAATGTAACAAGATGGTAATAATATAAATGGACTAGATAATTTGCATTAGGAAATAATTAGCCATAAAGATTCCTTGGTTCCCCCTCTAAAATAAAACCGATGCAGGTATTAGAATGTCTTTGAAGTGAAATACATAAAGATAACTATGTGTTTTTTGACGAAATGTAGCTATAAGGAAATTATGAAAGAACTTATAAAAACTGAGCTAGATAAGACGTAATATATATAAAGCTTAATAAGTGGGAAAATGGATATTCCTTTGAAGTATTAGTTTTTACGTTCATTGTGATGAAATACTAGGAATACATAGTGAAACATTAACGTTATAATAATACAATTTACACTGATATATAAAGAAGTATTTAGAGTGTTTTAAATTTAGGTAATCAATGGTTATCTAGATTAAAACTTTTTAAGCTTAGATAAAACAGTCAAGGGATAATGTTGAATAGATTACTTTAGATAAAAAATAAAACATGTTCAAGCAAATTAGAGAAAATATTTAAAAATTGTATGAGAGTAAATACAAAAAGCAGATATAAAAACAATTGAGTATTATAGAAGAGTCTATTAATATAAGAAATAAAGAGATCAGCCCCAATACCCAAAAAAAGGGGTTAAAGTGACTACACCTTATTAAAATACACCAATATTACGTTAAACCTGGATTTAGCGCAATAATATATACCACTGTCTCCTAGTTAAGATTTTGTGTATTGATTGGCCGTCCATATATTATTGAACCACAATCATCATATTCCATCCATGTATTAACAGATTGTTTTAATTCAGAGTATTTGACTTGCATTTCTTCGGTTCCATCTTTATATTTAACCCAGAAGTCAAAAATAGTTTTTGTTTCTTCACCATCAATTATAACTTTAGCTTCAAGAGGTTGTTCACAAAAATACTCTATTTGAGGATTCAATTCCAAGGTTATCAATAATTATTACCAAAATGAGTACCTCTAGGCATAATTATAGGCTCTTTAAAATTCATCATTAACTATCTCCTTTAAGACCTATAATAAAATGCAATTATTAGATAATAAGAGTTTACATACAAAGGTAATACATGGTAAAAATTATAGCTTTTCAATACTTGAAGCCTAAATTAGAAAAAGCAACCCCAAAGCTAATTTTCCGCTTTTATGGCTGCTCTTATTTCAAGTTATCTTTGTAAACTTTCATCTTTTGCTTTTCAAAATGATAAAATTATTAATATAGGCATCAGTATATTCATTTCCATCAAATATTAACTTAAACTCTTTTGTACTTATATTATAACGATAGATACCGTATGGATACCTTTCTTCCTCTTCTTCATTTTTTGCACTTCCACGAAATACAATTTCATTTTCAGAAATAAAAAAATAATCTTCTCTAATATGAAATGGACTATCATTCCCCATAACCACAAACTCTTCAATCCGATCTGATTTTATCATATAACGATAATATGTCACTGGCACATCAGAATGTTTTTCAGTTACACCATTATAATAGACATTTCCTTCTAAATCTGATGAAATATTCTTTACCTCGTAACTCTGCAACTTCAATATTAATTCTGCGTTTTTCTCATTAAGCATGTAGATGTATGTATCTGGAGGATAATATTTTCCCCCTCTTTCATTCCAATTTTCTCTTAGTTTATCTGCTTGTACTTCTGATGTTCCTATCATCAAGATGGTTTCTGTTATTGGATTGTATGTACAAATATTGCATTGAAAATCAATCTCTGGTGTTTCTACGTCATATACCTCTTTTGTTACCTTATCATAAATCATAGGTTTAATTCTTCTCTCTCCTCGTTCTCTTCCAATAATAACAATGTATTCTTTTCTTGGAATAATATAATTAACAACAGATATATTTGTAGTCAATTCAACTGTAGTTTTATTACCAATATCATAACTCCATATTTGATCACCACGATTTATCTTATCATAAGATGTGTAATAAATCACATTCTCTTCTTCGCTATATATGGCTAATGGATACTGCGACTTATATTTGACGTTATCTACTGTTTTACCAGTATCCTTATTTAAATTATACTGATATATTAGTGTACTCATTCCTTTTTCAGGTCCAACGCCATCATCATAATACGTTGCAGCAATTGATAAATATAATGAAGTATCTTCAGAATTATGTTGACATGAGGTAATAAAAAACACGAAAAAGACAGCAATAGCAATCATTCGAAAATGTTTCTTCAAATTACCACCTTTCTAAATCTTAAATAGCTGAGTTTATCCCCCAGCTATTTGAAATTCATTCAGATTATTTATATGTATACGAACCTGAACCATCCTCAATTGATAAAGTTGAAGCCCATGTATATCCCCAATACTCTACTCCTGTTTTCCATATCAAGTATTGCATTAGGTAATGCTTCATTATCATTTTTAGTAATTTCTTTGGTGAAAAATGTTTTTGTATCTTTTTTATACGCACTTACACTAATTACTGTACCGCTTTTAGGATTATCCTTATCACCTCTTGTTGCTACATCACCTGTTACTAGAGTATTATCATGATCACCTTTTATATCCGACAGTGCGACAGCCCCTCTTAATACCATCCTAATACTACGAATTCTGGTATTCCTGTGCTAGCCTCTGCTTTTTTCAAACTGTAAGAGACATCTTCAAAACTAGTTTTTTCATCATTTGTTAAGATAATTAATGTAACCTGTGATTCTCCTTCGATACCAGAAACTTCAATTTTATACTTGTAGATGTTGTCTTTATACGTATATGTCCCGTCGTCGTTAGTTGTGTAGTCAACATTTAACTCTTCATATGTGGATTCTGTTTCGGTGGTAGATTCCTCATGTGAAGAAGACGCACAACCGTATAAAGTATCCATGCCGATGAGTACAAGCATGAAGGCAATATAAATTTTGGTTTCATAATATCAGTCTCCATTTAAATTAATATTTATTTTGGAATATAATAACTTTTTGTTGTTGATCCATAAAAACTCTCCATTTCAGCGATTGTTGCTTTATATACACCGTAATGTCCAAGCTTTGAGGTGCAATTTGTTAAACTACTTACTATTGCAGAATGCAGAAGCGAACCATTTTTCCAGAAAATAGTTTTGTCACCTGCCTGCGGGTTACGCATTGGAACTCTCCATAATTGCCAGTAGCTTGTATCGCTGTAAAAAGGTGAAGGATCATCTATCCCATATTAAGCTTAATGGGATTTAACAACTTCGTAATTGAGAAAAATTGTGGATTAAGTTCAAATTGAATCATATCTAAACTTTTGCTTTAAGAAATTATTTTCTATAAGCCAAATTATTGAACTTTCCATATCATTTATATTTGTTTCTATTCCCCAAATTGAGTTTGGAGCATATTCCTCTAAAGCGTTACAAATTTCCAAAAAATCAATTGTACCTTTTTCAAACCCTAAGTGCTCATCTTGTTGTCCATAATTGTTGTGTAAATGGACAAATCCTATTTGTTTATTAAGTTTTTTAACCCAATCTAAAACTGATGTTTTTGAATTGCAATGAGCATGACCTATATCAAGACATATATTCAAACGACTATCATTTACTGTTGATGCTACTTCAGAAATTAAGTCAGGAGTATGTTCAAGCTGATTTTCTATATAAAAAACAGTTTCAGAATCTTTATTTCTTAAAAAGTCATCCCAGAATATTTTACTTCTTTTAACCCAATTAGGGGGATAACTTGTTCCAGGTACATAACCATGGTGAAGAACTATGTTTTTACAACCTAATTTGCGAGATATTTCATATGAGTATTCAAATCTGCTTTTTGTCGCCTCTCTTATAAGACTGTCTTTACTTCCAAAACACAAATCGGTAAAAGAACCATGAATGGAACATACTTTTATATTTTTGTACCTTTCTAAATGTTTTTCTATTTCATTTGGGTAAGTATTATGATATTCAGGGTCATGGAATGCATCAATATTTACATTAAGATTAAATTTTTCACATAAATCAGAAACTCTTAAATATTCACCGTTGTCACATAATAGTATTTCTTTCATTACAATTATCTCCTTTGAGAAAATGATTGTGATTGATTTTCATAAAAGCATTATAATGAGGTTTCTCAATTTTAATGTCTGTAATATCGGTAATGTGCCTTCGTTCATGCAACCACCTTCTCATAAGAAATATGTATCCATTTCATAATAGCTAACAACAAGGAATCAACAAGTGATAACCATTGCATTGCTAATATATGTATATTAAAAATATATCAATAAATGGATATTATTTCAAATTATAATACAAAATATTATCTTTTATTACATGAATAATAGATAGAAACGACAAAACTAATTATAGTTTTATAGATGGTTTGTAATAAATTGACCGACATTACAACGGTGTTTCCAATTGTCGTTTTAGCTGTATTGGCGATTTTATTAAGATAACCACAAAACCCCTCAAACACTTAAGTTTAATGGGTTAATGGATGATTATAGTTATGTTGTTTATAAATTTTAAAGGATTGGCATACCGCTAGTAGTTGCTTGTTTAGATATCATTACTCGGGTAAAGTTCCTCTGAAATCCTTGTGCTCTTTTAACCAATCTTCGATTGTGATAACTCCCCCAGTTTTCTGGAGTTAGTTAAGATATAACTACAACTCCAGTTTTATGTATTATTAGTTGACCGTTTTTGGTTCAAAAGTTTTTATGTACTCTTCTACGATGTATTCAAGTTGTTTACTTGATGAACGCTTTTCATACTTAGCAAGAAAATTCAATTTACTGACAACTTCATTTGTTGTACTTCAATATTATACTTGTAGATGTTGTCTTTATACGTAAATGTCCCGATATCGTTAGTTATTTCCTTCTTCTTAATAAGGAATAGTAAATAAACTAATATTTTTGTAAATTTCATTAATTACTCGTATGCTTTTTTCTTTGTAAACATGACACCTCACTATCAAGCCATACTTCAATATTCTGGCTTATATCAATGATCGAATCATCTAAAGGAAAGCTAAACCCGTGACAACCTTTTTGGCAAGGTTCTCCGAATAATTTCTTGTTGCAACCATAGCCCCGGGAGATTTTTTCCTTTAAATATAATGGAAACATTTCGATAACATCCGTATAAATGTGAGTGTTTTGTGCCTTAATGAGGATGCGATAACCGGATTCATGCGCTGCCGAAAACGTCCATATTTCTTTATTTTTATGTGAATAAATAAATCGAATACCAAGATAGAATACATCCAATTTACAGGTCAATCCCGCTTCCAGATAACGCTTATGTAGTTTCAAAGCGAAATCTTGTATCTCGGCAGGCAACGGAGCAACAAAATCATTCAAGTTAGAGATGACTTCTGTTTCTTCCTCTTTCACAACCCTATAATCGCACCTCAAGAAAATATCATGATTCCCCTTGGTGTACAAATCTTTCTGGGCTATCGCCATAACCTTTAAACCTGTCAGCATAATAGGGTTATCTGGATATGAAATTTTAAGTGATGCAGCTTTTGACAAATCTAATGTTCGTACATCTAAACTAATACCATCAAAATAAATACCGCAGCCAGTTAGAAATTTCAAGGCTTCAAGTAGTTTTGGAGCAGAGATTTTCTCTTTCATCTGGCTGCCATCCACGCCTATGACGGAGGTGATTAATAACAGGTCGTCAAGCAATATTGCCCCACCGTTTTCTATGAGTTCTCCATGATATCCTATATTGAATAATATGCTTTTAACGTTGTTCAGGAATGGTCTAGCTTATACGCCTTATCTGGATGCTCTCGATACAGCTCTTTCGCTACATTACGTATTTCATTTTCAAAAGGAAGCCATGCAGCCTCATTTTCTTCGTAATCCTTATGTAAGATTCTTTTTGAAAGCTTACTCATGATAAGGAAGGAAGCGTAACTATGCGAGTTTTTTGTATTTGTTTTATCTGCCTCTAATAAAAAGTCAAGAAATTTACTAATGTCCGGATAATAAATTAGCTCTACTAACTTAGCTCGATATTCCAATACAACAGAATCTAACGAGTCATAGTTCATTTTATCGACTGCATGTTGCGCCTCATGTTTCAGATAAGATAATTGAAAGGATGGTGTATCCATCTTATTCAAATAACATTGTTTCACACAATACAACTGACCTTCATCCCCAGCCCAGCCACCAGTACCAACCTCACCAAAGGATAAATAATCAAGCCAACTTCTTGATATAAAGCCTTCCATCATGTTTACTACCAAGTCGTATGTTTGATCCGGTAAGTCTATTATATACTTGGTAGGTACAGTTTCTTTCCATATATAAGGTCCGTACCATGCAGCAGTTGTATCACCTAAATAATGATACCCTTCGCCTTCTACAATCTTTTTAAGTTTACCTTCTAGCTGCTCAATTGCTTGAATCAACGCTTCTTTTGTTTTAAGCATTGGAACCTCGTCACCAAGCAGTAAGGAAAAGGACTCACATAAATACCGCAACGCAAACTCCTCTGGTTTCTCCTCCCAAAATACTATTCGGTAGTATTCTTGATAGATAACATCAATTCGTTGAATTACTTCATTATCAGACCTTATAATATCCTTCTTTTGCTCAAATGTTTCATAATATTTCTTGACCAAATCTTTATTTTCCTCAAAATCTGATAAGTACTTAACCGCTTGCCTTAACTTTCCTTGTATCAATAATGACTTAAAATATTGTATGTTATATTCCATATACTCCCTCCAAATGTATGCGAATCACAAAGAAAGCTATTAAGAGCCGTTCATTAATTCATCAACTGCAATTACAAATTTATCCCATTCTGACTTTAATTTATGAAAATACTCCACTCCCTTTTCTGTTATGTGGTAGTACTTTCTTGCCGGTCCTTCCGCTGATTCTACTAAATAGGTTTCAACATAATCCTCATCTTTTAGTCGTTTTAAGATTAAATATAAGGTTCCTGATGCAATCGACATCTTTGTAGATATTGCTTCTGTCAGCTCATATCCATACTGATCCTTTGAAACCAATTGAGCCAATACGCATAACTCTAAGGCACCTTTTTTTAATTGTGTATTCATTTCCCTGCACTCCTTTCCTTAATTATTCAAGACAAGTAAAGTCGCATATCATACTTTTTCTTGTATCTCGTAACCCTTTCATCAGTACCATGTATCGCAGTTCCAGATGAAAATTTTAATTAGATAACTCCTTCTAAAGGAAGTGAAAGTATTTTGATAAAACTTATATTACTGTTCACTATCTTTCTTTATGTTCTATATATTACCACTTACTATTCTATATTGCAATATAGTTAGTTAAAAAATATATTAGAAAATTATTAAAACCATAATTTTGTATTAGAATTTATGTTACCTGAACTCATCTCTTCGTAAACATAAATGTAAATAATAGAAACGAATTAGTTAACAAGTATTATATTCACTAATATAAAAACTCGGTATTTATAATACATACCGAGTTTGGCGTTTAACATAATTTAATTATATAAATCAAGAATTTCTTTATTACCCACTCACCAAGATCTTCATAATTATCAGCCCAATACAGTCTTAATAATTAATACCTCTACACCAATCTGGTCAATTAACTTTCCAGTTTTTACTTGCTCTTCTATTTCTGTTCCTAAAATCAAGGATTTCTTTAAGGTGTCTTCCGAAAAATTTCTAGCCTGAGCAGCGTATTTCGTAACAGCAAATGGTGGTACCCCCATCTTAGATGCTATTTCTGTATTACTGTTACGCTTTGCAAGTAGTGCTTTGCACTGCATTAAAAGATTAATATGACGATTTAATAGATACAATATCGTCATTGGCTTTTCACGTAGAGAAAGCAAATCGTAATATAACTCTAACGCTCGTTTTTGATTCTTTATTGCAATAGAGTCTAACATCTGGAACATCTTTCCCGTAATTTGCTCAGAACAGACTTCTCTAATATCTTCTTCGGTGATAACTTCTCTCTCATAACAATATGAAATTAGTTTATCAATCTCGCTTTGAATATTATCAAGATTTGTTCCAACTTTATTTAAAAAATAAGTTAATGTTGCATCCGTAATCTTTTTATTTTCTCGTTGCAACAAGGAAACAACCCATATCTTTAAACTCTTTTCATCTAAACCATTTAGTTCACTGATATAACCTAAATCCTTCACAGCTTTATAGAGGCGATTTCGTTTGTCCACTTCATTTTCAACAAAAACGACATACGTTGATTCAGGCATTTCTCTGATATAATCAGCAAAATTTGATTGATTTTTAAACCATCCGCTATTCTCAAGCAGTATTAATCTTTTCTCACTAAAAAATGGCATAGTTTCTGCAATATGAATCATCTCATTGCAATCAATATCTTTTCCTTCGGCATACGTAAAATTCATTTCATCGCTATCACCAAGGATTCCTGCTTTTAATTTATTTTTATAGAAACGTTTCAAATAAGCTTCATTTCCATATAGTAAGTAAAAACGTTCATAGGAATTTGTTTTAATATGTTGTTTTAAAGTATTCATCTCTTCACCATGCCTATGCTTACATTATTAAACAAGAAAAAGTACGCTTTGCGAACTTTTCCTTGTCATGAATCAAAAGTTTATGATATGACACAAACTTATTATTCTATTTCCTTTTATAATCTCTATATATGCCTAAAAATTTTGCTACCAAATCTAGAATATTGAAGTACCAATCTGCTCGCCCATCTTTACGATTGTCTCATATCCTTCTATAGTATTTCGCAAGATATCCTCATCCATACTTACAGCATCACGTTTCAATAATAGCACAACGGTAGATCCGCCAAATTCAAATCGTCCTTTTTCTTGCCCACGCTTTACCATTGCAACAGAGTGGTAATTATGTATCTTACCAACCATCAGTGCACCGACTTCCATCTGGATTACTTCTCCAAAATTTCTGGTATTTAATAAACAATATGCTCTGCTATTTTCTTTATAAATATTCACATGGTCTAAGATAACTGGATTTACTGTATATAGTTTACCTGGAATAAAGTGATTTCTCTCTTTCGCTGCATCATCCACATAACAATAACGATGGTAATTATCAACGGTCAAGCGAAGTATCACGCATGTTCCGCCTACATATTCCTTTGCTAATTTTTTATTCTTTAGCATGGATTCAACTGTATACCAGCTGTTCTTAATCTTAAACTTAGCATCTAGTGTAATCGGATAAGCACTAACTTTTCCATCGCATGGTGCAATTAGAACAGACGATTCTTTATTAATTGGACGACTTTTAGATTTTATCTTTCTAGTAAAAAATTCATTATAGGATCGATATCTTCTCTTTTCATAATCGCTCATTTTGATATGATTTTTCTTAACAAAAGAGTCTATTAAAAAAGTAGACCAAAAGGAGTCCATAAATCTTCCCCCTATTTTTGATACTACGGGCGCAGATAACGCTTTCAAAGCTAAACGAAATGGTGCTTTGGAATACATCATTTCTAATGTTTTATCTTGGTTTGTGGAATTCTTAAAAGAATTACCTTGTCGGTCACGATAGTTCATCTTTTCCTCCATACCTTTGTTTTTAGTAATAGTTTGCAATAGACAGATGTATATTTCTTCTGGATGAAATTATATAAGAAATATATAGGCTCCTATCTAATTGTTTAATTCTCAAATCTAATTAAGAATAACAAAATAAATGACTCCTCGCAATGGTTATTTAATTAAAGTAAGTAATGTTTCAATAATCTTTTTACCTGTGATTATTTTATTATACTAACCACTCATCTAAAGGCATAGATTTACTTTATAAAATTCATTAATAGTAAAATCCTTCGACAACTTTCATTACAAGGCATACATTTACTTAATCTATTTCATTGAATAGTAAAATCCTTCGACTAACTTTCATTATAAGGCATACATTTACTTAATCTATTTCATTGAATAGTAAAATCCTTCGACAACTTTCATTACAAGGCAGACATTTAACTAATCAACTACATTGAATAGTAAAATCCTTCGACTAACTTTCATTTAGACGAAGGATTTTCCCTTAAATTATAGATTTATATTACCCAGTCTTCTCAATAACATTGATTGATGCAACCTATTTTAGGAAGATAACACCTGCCAAGATGCAAACTCCATAAATGGTCATAACTATACAACCAAAATTTCCTGGTTTTTTCACTTTAAAGTCATATACAAATAAGAATGCTACAATTAATAAAACGATAGAATAAACCGTACTTGGAACTCTATCTACTCCAATGAAATGGCGTATTATGTATACACTTGGTAATATCATTGAAATCGTTGTTACTGGTAATCCCTGATAGTATTTACGACATTCTGAGGTTTCTTTCTGTCTTGCCTGCTCCATTACATTAAAATAACCTAATCGAATCACTGCACCAAGAACGAATAAAGTAGCACTAATTATGCCGAGAGCTTCATACTGACAGGTCATATAAGCAATAATACCCGGTAATACACCAAAACATACAAGATCACAAAGCGAATCAATTTGAATTCCAAATACTTTTTCATCTTCAGTACGATTTTTCATCGCTCTAGCTACTTTACCATCAAACATATCACAGGTTCCAGAAATTATAAGGCATAGTAAAGCCCAATTAATATTGCCAGCAAATGCTTGTGAAATGCCGAATATAGCTGATGCTAATCCTAGGTAAGTTAATATTACCGAATAATTATAAAATCCTATCATATAGCTGTCCACCACTCTCTAAATTTTTCTTTCGTTTTTGCGTTAAGGAGCTCAGTACCGTAACAAGCGCACTAATAATTATTAGGGCATAGTAAGTAATACCTCGGCTTAATAACATTCCAGGCAAAACGAATTCTTCTCCGAAGATTGTCAAAAATATAACTAAAAAACTACTCTCACTAGCTCCCATTCCTCCTGGGAGTGGTAATGAATCCACCGCAAGAGCAATAATGGTCTGTAATGCAATAATTTCAAATGCACTTGCTCCACGCAGACCAAATGCTAGATAAATTACATAAGTGACCGAAAAAAGACTAAGTCTTTGCAGTATCGTAATAATAAAAACATGAAACAAAACTTTCTTGTTTCCCTTAAGATAATCTGCACTCTTATCGTACTTTTTCAATGTTTTTAATGTTTTTCTTAACCACTTATCCCGATTTTTAATAATTTTATGTTTCCCTAACCATAAAATTGATTTACCTACTATTTTGGTTACAAAAGATTGTTTAAATACTGCAATTATTAAGAATAAGACAAAGCCTACATTTGCAATTATGCCAAACAAGATTAAAAACCAAATATTAGAAGCATGAATCGAAATATAATTCCATTCAAAGATTGCTGCAATCAGACATAAAATTATTAATACTGTTTTATATGCAGCTGTTACAATCATAAGTACTACAGTAGATACTGCAACATTAATACCATCACGACTCATGGAGTATACCTGCATTGGCTGACCACCAGAAGCTGAAGGAGTAATTGCACTAAAAAAGAATCCTACAAAAGAGTACTTCACGCATTGTAAAAATGATACCTGTTGCTTTACTGTATGCATCAGATATTGAATAATTACGGACTCTGAACATAGGAACATTAAACTTAAGAACATTCCTAAAACGATATAACCATTCTTCGCCCGATGGATGGAATCTAACACAGCGTTTAGTTCCCTATCTTTGAATACTAGATAAAAGGTTGTAAGAAAAACTGCGAACAAAAATCCAGTGTTCACAACATATTTCACATATTTTTTTGGCAATGCTACAACCCCCATATACACAAGTGGAACTAACACTCTTACGAAAATGTGATAGAAAGACACACTTTCAGATATTAATCCATTAGTATGAGTATACTATTTCTAGTTGTGCTTGTCAATGAAAAGCATCCATATCCCCAGACTATTCCAGTCTATTCCATAAAATTCTACATTAACTTTTTCTTTTTAAACCAAATAATACAGAAGATTACGACAGCAACACTTAAGATAACAACCCCCAAATATCCATATCTCCAAGTGATTTCCGGCATATATTGAAAATTCATTCCATACCATCCAACAATTAAAGTAAGAGGTAAAAAAATTGTCGTTACTACAGTAAAAACCTTCATTATGTTGTTAAGATTATAATCCATCTGTGCTTGATATGCTTCTCTAACTTGCGATACATAATCTCTTAGCATTTGAATATTATTAGATAATCGATCTACTCGATCTGTAAACATCTTAAAATATCTTAAATTCTCTTCTTGAAAAATATCATTTTCATTTTCCATTAGATCCTCACCAATATTAACAAGCTGCTCATAATAATTTCTCATTGTAGATAGTTTTTTTCGTATAAGTAACAACTCATCATTAAAGTTCTTTATTTCATTGGAAAATACTCGTTTCTCCAGTTTACTAATCTTTAATTCGAGATTTTCTATCTCTATGTTTTCTTCAAAGATAAGACGAGATAGAAAATTATAGATTAACTTTTCTAACGTAACTTTATTTTGTTTCACTCGTGTAAGCACCATATCAAGTGCTGATACGGTACTTTTATCTTCATCGAATATATCCACAATCAAAAATAAATTACTCATGATATAGAATGCTACTTTGTCAGGACTTTTGTGTATATCTTTACTATCAATTACATTAATAATCCCAAAGCTATATTCATCATAAACCGCAATCGTATTTTGCATGTTTCTATTTTCACTTCGACAAGTAGTTAAAGTTGATTCCGAAAAATCGAAAAAATCATAAATCTCATCTAGCTCTTTTAGTGAAATAATACCTACGTAGATGGAATTACTATTGATTTCCTTATAATCTACTGGTTTAACAGTATTGGATATTTCATAAAACATATCCTTTCTCCTTTCGTAAATCTTTCTTTCCTATACCCATAAATTTAACCTTGTCTAAATCTTTTCGTGGCTTTGATAGTTTCTTATTATCTCTCAATCTATCTTTTATTATTATTTCATAATTATAGCATTTTCACCTAGTTAATACAACAAATGCTTCCTATTTATACCTCACTGTTATCTGGAAAGTTTTCCTTTACAATGTTATTCATCACACATTCTTCTTTAAACTATATTTTACCTATTCGTTTACTCCCTTAAGAAACTACTTTTCTTCATTAGAACACCATCAGTGATAATATCAATTGCACCCAAATCCATCGTCAAATCATAGGGAAGCTTCCTTTCCTGAAATCGAGTACACACAAGTGGATGGGGATGATGATATCGATTGTTTTTTCCTGCACTAATAACGGAATAAGTAGGATTAATTTCCTCAAGAAATTCTTCCGAACTAGAAGTATTTGAGCCATGGTGGGCTACTTTTAAAAATTCAATACGTTCCTCCGGGTCAATTAGCGATAGTTCTTTCATCTTCTTAACTTCTCGAAGTACAGCGATTTCTCCATCTTGTAACACATCACCAGTAAATATTCCTTGAAACTTATTGTATGTTAAGTACAGAACAAGGGAATGAGCATTTCTTGAGGTTGCAACATAATTTTTATTAGGGTGAAGAGCTCGAATTGTAACATCGTTCCACTTTAATTCATCTCCTGTCGAAAAATAATGTACGTTCACTCGTTTCTCATTAGCAAGAGTGATAAATTTTTGATAACTTTCATCATACATTGATAATCCTGGTAGAATAATATTTCGGATTACTATCTTGCCTGAATATCCACGCTGAAAATTTTCTCCTTTTAATATAGGCATATCCACTAAAATCTCGTAGATACCATTGGAATGATCATCATCTGCATGAGAGATAAATGCATAATCAATAGCACCAATTGCCCTACTCTTAAGAAATGGAAGCAATCGATATTTCCCTACTTCTTTGACGTCACTACTGCCACAATCAATTAAACAAGTTATCTCATCTTTTTCGATTACAATACTATCACCTTGTGACACATCAAGACATGTTATCAAAAGCTCCTCTCCTTTCCATAGGATTAATAGAGGTATTAGAAAAAGGAGAATCATATAGCGAAAAGTATAATGTTTTTCTCGCACTTCCTTCTTTCTATCATTGATATTAGGGATCTCCTTCTTGTAGTTTAATATATCTTTGTTGATTATTTTATCTTTGTTGATTATTTTATCTTTGTTGATTATTTTATCTTTGTTGATTATTTTATCTTTGTTGATTATTTTATCTTTGTTGATTATTATATCCTTGTTGTTTTGTATTTCCTTGTCCCAATAATCAGTACTTGCATTTGGTACTGTCTTCTCCTTACTTTTTCTAGTTCTTATAATTGGAATACTAGTAAAAACAGCAAACAAAATAGTATAATAGAAAAGAATTTGATTAATGGGAAGTTTACCAACTAAAATATAATGATATGGAAGTTTCACATTTATTCCACAGATAAATTCATATCCTTTTAAAATATAATAAGAAGCTCCGATAATCCATCCCGCAATCTTAACAGAGATAAAAGAAATCAAACAAGCGATACCAGAGGATACAAGAAGAAAAGATGAAAATGGAACCAATATAAGATTTACTAGAACGGAGTATAGAGGAATTTCATAAAAGAAGTAAGCAAGTAAAGGTAATGTCATTAACTGTGTTGATGAACTCAAAAAAACTCCTTCCATCAACTTCTTAATATACTTATTCTTTATAGACTCACTAAGATTACATAGCTTTGGGTATAACAAGACGATTCCAAGAACCGCTCCATACGATAATAAAAATCCCGGTGAAATTAGTTCTCTCGGCTGTTGTATCAGAATAATTAGCGCACTTAAAGATAAGGATGATAGTATATCATAAGTTTTCCCAAAGATAATAGATCCGAGTGATATTGAAAACATAATTACTGCTCTCGTAGTTGAAACAGAGTAGCCTGTCAATGCTCCATAACAAACTAAGAATGCCACAGATAAAAAGATGGCTACTTTTACAGAACGTCGCAATTTAGTAAGAAGTTTATACATGGCATATCCAAGTAATGATACATGCAAACCACTTACTGACATCATATGTGAAATTCCACCTTGCTGGTATAAATCAGAAATATCTTCTGGAAGCATTGATTTATCACCAAATAAAATCGCATTCATTACACTCGCTTCCGTCTTCGGCAAGATAGAAAACATCTGATTCGTTAGCCATTGTCTACATTTGTAGAATATGTTCGCAATAGGAAAAACTTTACTCGAGTATAGAGCAACTGCTTTCGGATAAAATTTGAAACTGATATTTTTACTCTTATAATATGTATATTCATCGAATTGCCCTGGATTACTTGCATGAGTTAATGGACTTAAAGTTCCTTTAAGATAGATAGCATTTCCTATTCTGAAGGTTTCTCCAGTTATAATTCCCGGATATTTTTCTTTTGTGATATAAGCTAGAATCTTTTCGTTCAAATAATACTCCCTAGGGTTCTTATCCTCCTTCGTAGAAACTACGCCCTCACCAATAGTTAATGTCAATCCTTTTTCCGTTCTACTAATGTCGTATATCTTTCCACATACTGTAACTTCTTTTGCTTCTGTTATTTCCTGTTCAATCTTTTCCAATCTTAGTTCTTTTTTCATTAAGTGAAAACCAAGAAGAATCGATAGTAAAAAAATCAGAAGAAAAACTCTATTATAATTTCGAACACCAGACTTCATCTTATCATTATCCAAAAGATCGTCTTTTATTAATGTTCTATAATTGCAACGAGAGTATTTTTCCATTGTTCTACTACTGTAGTTTATTGACGAATTATGTTTCTTTTCCATTTTCTCCTTAATTATCAGTGCTAAAAGTATGAATATTGTAACAAGCACTGGGATAATAGCAAACCATTGATAGGTATCTAGGGTAAACCGGTATATCAAATTTCCAATTACAAATCCAAATAATATCCATACTAAGGGACGTTTTATCATAGGATAATTCCTCCATGCTAAATTTTAATGAGGTTGATTGAAAACTAGAATGTAAATTAATAATATTCATAACCTACCAATCGAAAGTACCTGCTAATTACAGAATTCATGCGAGAAGCTTTAATTTATATTCGTTATTGTGGATAAAAAAATCTATCAATAAGAGTTAAGAGAAAACAAGTAGAATAATAATTAGATAACATAAAAGGGCAACCTTTCCGTTGAAAGATGAGATAAAATACAAAAAACACTGGTTGTCAAGAAGGTAAATGGGGTATTGCTGGAAGCGGACATGTTGATGAAGATGAGACTGCACAAATGGCAGTACACAGAGAATGTCTAGAAGAACTTGGTATTTATGTTAGTATAATAGATATAACATTTTTACATTTATCACATTGTGTTGGTAGAAATGGAAATTGCTCCTATTATGATATTTATTTCTTAATTGTTTCCTATGAAGGAACACCTAGAATTATGGAGCCAGAGAAATGTTATGAGCTTGAATGGTCTTCAATTGACCATCTTCCAGAAGATATCATAGATATCAGAAGAATGGCAATTATAAACTATCTTAATAAGTTATCCTATAGTGAAATAATTATAGAATAATATTAATGAACTTATCGAAATGGACACGTGGCATAACTTATGTTATCTTTCTATTACCCTGCAGAACTTGTTGAAGAACTCTTACTAACTTTTATTAATTGAGTTGTAGAAAGATAAAAATGACTAGTAAGAATAGAATTGTAATGTAAATTATATAAGTTAAATGTTAAGTATTTTTTTCTTAAGAATAAAGGAAGAATAGAATAAAGATAACTCTATTCTTCCATTGAATATCATCTTTTTTGTGTTATTGGATATTTAATTTCTTTGAGCATTAACACTCTATCATTAATATAAGTGCCCTTAAACTTTACTTCTCACTCTTAATAATATCAAGGTTTCTTTCTAAAGGATGATCAATTGCAATCTTTCGATAGAGATTGGTAACCTCGCCGTCAATCAAGATTTGTACTTTATCAATATTTTCTTCACTAATTAGTGTATTTACAATAGAATAGATCGTTGTTGCTTCTGTGACATTTGGTAGTTTATTTAAAAACTCCGAGCTTAAATCTACGGTACAAATCCCATCTTTTTTGCTTATTTTATGAAGAACGGTATCTTTAGGAATCGTTGGCTGCATTCCAGCTTCAACTTCAGCTTCAAGTGGCCCTTCAATCAATTGTTCTACTATAATCTGTTCAATTGGTATACTTCCATCGTATTCAATTCTTCTCACGGATTCTAATAACCCATCACCTGTCTCGTTTGCAAAAAAAATAGATACCTGATCTACTTGAGAATATGAGGTTAAATCTCCTACATTATCAATAAATTGATCTGCACTCATCATACTAACCCAGTTTTCACCATCCAGTATCAAAGGGCGTCCATTGACTAGAAATTCAACATAGGTAATCCCTTCAATCTGTGTAAATGTCTTTACGATAGCTGCTCTCATCAATACTTCAGAGATACCAGTTACATTATAATAATTAATATCAAATCCTAATTGTAGCTGTCCTGCTTCACCAAAGGCATAACCGAGTAAAGTTATTTCACTTGGTTTTGCAAGCTTATAATCTGGATTTTTAGGTTCAATACTTAACGCTTCTATAAATTCCTCTACCTGACCTTTTTTATCTGTACTTTTAAGAGTATAAGGTTCTGATACAATTTCAGTCTCATCCTTATTGATATAAAATAGTTTCATTCCAGTAACTGGTTCATTCGCTTTCTTTTGACATCCAATAAGGAAGAGGCATAGGCAAAGGATCAACCAAACGCAATATTTTTTCATATACTTTCCTTCCTAATGCGATATTCTAACCTTCCCTACAGAAAAAGTAGGGTAATTTACATAACAATTACTAAGTTTATTCCACGGAGCAACAATTTGATTCATGCTCTTTTGTAGCTGAATAATCGCTTAACAATATCATAGCATACCTTGAACTATGATTATATCATGATTATCCTTCACCAAATATTTTACTACTTATGGAATATAACTGAGCGGAATTCGTAAGGTAAAGGTAGAACCTTCATTTTCCTGACTATAAACTTTTATGGCGCCATTATGCATTAATACAACATTCTTTGTAATTGAGAGTCCAAGACCCGTACCACCTGTTTGTCTTGCTCTAGCTTTATCAACACGGTAGAATCGATCAAAAATATTGCCTTGTGCACTTTCTGGAATTCCAATTCCAGAATCGGCTACCTTGATATAAAAATATTTATGGTCTGCATTTAAGGAAACACGGACCCATCCGTCATCAATATTGTATTTAATTGCATTTTCGATTAAATTCGATATAGCAAGCGATAATTTAACTTCATCCACTTCTGCTAATACACTCCGAAAGCTTTCATATACTAACTCAATGTTTCGTTTCATAGCAATTGGTTTTAAACGTTTTAATATAATTTCTAACAGCTCATTAATGCTTACAGTTGCAATATGCATCTCGCCAGTTTTCTTATCAAGTTTAACTAAGGATAACAAGTCGGAGATGATATTATTCTCACGCTCGATTTCTTCATTTATATCCGCCATAAATTCACGATATAGTTCAACCGGTGCATCTGGTTGATTTAGCAATGAATCAGCTAGAACTTTAATGGATGTAATAGGTGTCTTTAACTCATGAGACACATTACTCACAAATTCCTGTCTGGACTCCTCTAACGTCTTCATTCTTCCTAACATCTCATTAAAGGAATCGGATATTTTCTCGATTTCAGTATAACCTTGAATATTAACTTCATCATCCATATAACCATCAGAAACATGATGTATGGAAGTTATAATCGCTTTTAGTGGTTTTACCATGCGTTTGGAATAGAGAAATGCTACGATAAATAACACAATCATGATAAGCCAACAATAAATCATAGCTTTTTGGCTCATGCTGTCAAGAATTGCATATTCTTTTTCCAAAGAAACATTTATGATAATAACACCCAGTGGTAATGTTTGATCCGATGATATGATTGGAATCATAATCTCGGCTCTTTTTTTGCCTGAATTTTTCTTTATACTGCTTGTCCCTCGCAAACATTTTATCACATCCGAGGATAACAGTACCTTACCAGCTTCTTTTTCATACGTATCCGAAATTATTTTTAAAGTATTATCTACAACAAGAATTCTACCATCGTACTGGTCTGCTAACAAAGTCAATTGCGTTGCAATTTCATTTGACGTTGCATTGGTTAAGAATCCGCTAAATAGCATCTTATTCGCAACAGAAGTTCCATAAACCTGAACATTATCTAACTTCTCATTAATGCTTTGAGCCATATAAGAGCGAATTAATACGGTCGTTAAAATGGCAGCCGGAACTATTCCGACTACCATCAATGCAATCAACAAACTCAGACGCATACTTTTAAAACTACTTTTAATTTTTGAAATAATAGCCAACACCCCATTTTGTATGTACATACTTAGGCTCGCTAGGATTTTCTTCTATTTTTTCTCTTAAGCGGCGGATATGTACATCCACAGTTCTAACATCACCCGGGTAATCATATCCCCATACGATGTTAAGCAAATTTTCTCTACTGTATACTTTATTCGGATTAAGAACTAGTAATTCTAATACATCAAACTCTTTTGCTGTAAGATTAATCTCTTTCTCTGCAATAAATACGCGTCTACTCTCGCTATCAATCTTCAAATCACCATAAACAATAGTCTTAGAAGTTTCTGCTTCTGTATTCTTCCTTGAATTTCTTCTCATAATCGCTTTGATACGAGCTTTTACTTCTAAAATATTAAATGGCTTTGTAATATAATCATCAGCACCATATTCTAGACCGAGAATCTTATCCATATCATCGCCTTTTGCAGTTAACATAATGATCGGCATATTCGAAAATTCACGAATCTGTTGACACACTTCAAAGCCATTCATTCTTGGTAACATAACATCTAAAAGGATAACGTCATATTCCTTTTGTTTTGCAAAACCAAGTGCCTCTTCACCATCATATGCACAATCTACTTCCATACCGTCTTGTTCGAGGGAGAATCGAATTCCCTTAACGATTAATTTTTCATCATCCACTACAAGCACTTTTTTACTCAACAAATCCACCTCTTTCATCTCTGCATCTGTCTTCTTCCACTGTATAATAACTGGTGGAATTTTGTACCTTAACCTGTTCGATACTTACGGCTATTTTCCTACCGTAATGAAGTCTTTCATTCGATTAAAAACTGCTGACTTAATTCCGGATATATTTTGAAGTTCTTCAATGGTGGTAAAATTTCCCTGCTCTGTGCGATAAGAAATTATACTTTCCGCCTTAGCCTCTCCAATTCCAGGTATAGTCATAAGTTCTTCTTTTGTAGCTTTGTTTATATTGACCTTTGTTTTATTAGAACTTCCATCGTTCTTTTCTTGTCCTAAAGGGTTAGAAAATACGACTTCTGCAACTTCTGCATCGGAAAGTGTTTCCACTTCCTTTTTGTTTGGAACATAAATCCTTTGTCCATCTGTAATCAAAGCAGCTTGATTAAATGCATCTTCTGCCGCTTCCTTCGTAAATCCTCCCGCAGCTTCAATTGCATCAACAACTCTTGATTTTTCTGAAAGTGTATACACTCCGGGATTTTTAACCTCTCCGCAGACATGAATTACAGCTTCCGGTAATTGGTCTTGTTCTAAGGTATTTACATTGGCTACTTCATTTCCTTGTCCTGTAGTAGTCTTATCTAGTTTCAAAGAAGTATCGTTTGGGTTATTTAAATCCTCTCGATTGTTTGGATCTTCTTGAACATTTTGATCCTTTAACTCCTTATCTTCACTATCTAACAGTACTACTTCAGAATTTGATGTTCCACCAAAAACTGTACTATAATAAATACCACCAGCTCCCAAGAGAGCTAAAATCAAACAAAAACCTGCAATTTTTCGTTTTTTCTCCATCGGATTATCCTTTCATTGATAACCTTTAGGAGCAATAGTCTCAATACACTACACAATACCATTGTACCTAATTAGAAAGGTGAATACAAGTGGGAAAAAGTAAATATTTTTTGATTATTTAGGACTAGAAAAAGCTCAGAAAGAGTACTTTTTCTCCTATTTTACTATTTTCCCCACTTAAAGGTAATAATACCTCCAATCATAAGAGCCAGTCCTATTAATTTTCTCCACTCAAAAGGAACTTTTTCTGTTCCAAAGATACCAAATAACTCAATAAGGTAGGAAGCTACTAATTGTGCTGTCACAATAAGTATCGTAGCCTTAGCTGGTCCGAGGGTACCGATACTTTGAATAACAGTAAAGGTGATAAAAGCTCCGATTGCTCCACCAAGTAACATATACTTATCCTGAATGCGAATTAGCTGTCCAAAATTTCCTTCTCTTCCAGTGATAAAATATGCAGCTAAGCAAACGATTAAAGCTGTAAATTGAACAAAAGATGATGCTACCCACACACTTGTTTGTTTTGTAACACCTGTATTAAAGACACCTTGTATACTCATTAACGCACCAGAAATTAATGCAACAATCCAACCAATCATTTCAAAACCTCCTAATCATCCTCACGCTTCTTCGCGCATAATTCACTTAAATGTCTGTAGTTTTCCCTATTCTTTGAATTTCTATGCATCGAGTAACTACTTAAACATGACATAGATAAGTCGTTTTACATGTCGTCTCTTTGTACGTTTATATAGTGTCTCAAGAAGTTAAATCTTAAATACTTATACTCCCTCCTTTTAAGACAAGAAGCCTAATTTAACTCATAACTGAGCTAAATTAGGCTTCTTGTCTTAATGAAACAACCTCAATATTAGCAACTTATTAATTCTGCCATCGAAATACATTCCTTCAATATCGTAATCATTTCATCTACATGTTTCTTCTCTATTATCAGTGCTGGTAAGAATCGAATCACATTAGTACCAGCAGAAATTAAAATCAGGTTCTTCTCTAATGCTTTTGAGATTATATCTTTTACTGGATTTGCAAATTCTAAACCATACATCATCCCTTTGCCTCTCAAAGCTATAATGGATTGATTTTCGTTCATAAGGTCTAGTAATTTTTCCTGCAAATAATCTCCTACTTCTTTCACATTCACTAAAATCTGTTCCTGTTCAAATAGGTCAAAAACTTTAGCTACAGCAGCTGTAGCGAGTGGATTTCCACCATAGGTGGTTCCATGATCCCCTGGTTCTAGAGCATTTGCAACTAATTCTTTAGCAGCAAATGCACCTACTGGCATACCACACCCTAACGCTTTCGCTGTAGTAACAATATCCGGAAAAATACCATATTGTTCGTATGCAAACATAGTACCACAACGCCCCATACCACACTGAATTTCATCAAGGATAAGTAAGATTCCCAAATCATCGCATATTTTACGCACTTCTTTTAAATACTCCGGGTCAGCAGGATAGATTCCCCCCTCCCCTTGTACTGTTTCCATTAAGATTGCACATGTTTTGTCAGATATTTTACTTTTTAATTCCTCTAAATTATTATAGGGAACAAAAACTACTCCACCAATCAATGGTTCAAATGCTTCTCTGTATTTTTTTGTACCAGTTACGGATAAAGCTCCCATACTTCTACCGTGGAAGGAATGTTCCATAGCAATAATCTCACTATCCGCCTTTCCAAACTTCTTATAGTAATACTTTCTAGCTAGCTTAATTGCTCCTTCAATCGCTTCCGTACCACTATTGGTGAAAAACACACGATCCATACCGCTTGCTTTCGTTAGTTTCTTAGCCGCGGCTAGTGCTGGTTCATTATAAAAATAATTCGTAGTATGGATCAGCTTATCAATCTGAGATTTTAGGGCATTATTGTACTCTTGATTGGCATAACCAAGTGCAAAAACTGCAATTCCAGAGGCGAAATCAAGATATTTTTTCCCATTCGTATCGTATAGATAAACACCTTCCCCATGATCTAATACAACAGGATAGCGTTGATAGGTATGCATCAATACTTGTTCTTGTTGGTTAATTATATTCTCCATCTTTATCCCTCCTGATTTGCATTTTCATGTTCAAACAAAATCGATTCATCATTGATAATCGCAGTTCCGATTCCTTTATTCGTAAAAAACTCAAGTAATAAACAATGTTCTCGTCTACCATCTAAGATATGCACTCTAGCTACCCCGCTTCTAACTGCATCGATACAATTCTTAAGTTTTGGCAGCATTCCACCGCCTATAAAACCTTCTTGTATTAATTCATCTGCTTTTTCAAGAGTTAAAACAGAAATGAGAGAGGATTTATCTTCTGGATTTTGATAGACACCTTCGATATCCGTTAAGAAAGCAAGTTTCTCAGCACCTATAGCGGTAGCTACTGCACACGCTGCATCATCTGCATTGATGTTGTACGCCTCGAAATTCTTATCTAGTCCGATTGGTGCTATGATAGGAATAAAATCATTGGCAATTAAGGTATCAATTAAATTAGTATTCACATTGGTAATATTACCAACAAATCCAATATCTTCTCCATTTGCAAGTTTCTTATCACAACAAAGTGTTGCTCCATCCTTACCGCTAATACCAACTGCTTTCACACCAAGTTGTTGTACCATTTGTACTAAATGTTTATTTACTTTGCCAAGTACCATTTCAGCCACTTCCATTGTCACTTCATCTGTTACACGAAGCCCTTCTACAAACTTTGATTCGTGACCTAGTAGGGAAACCCATTTACTAATCTCCTTACCACCTCCATGTACAATGATTGGCTGCATTCCAACTAATTTTAATAAAACGACATCCTTTATTACATTAAGCTCAAGTTCTGGGTCTAGCATTGCACTACCCCCATACTTAACGACCACTTTTTTATTATTAAATTTTTGAATATAAGGCAATGCCTCGATTAAGGTTTGTGCCTTTACTAATAACTGGTCCATATGAAATCCCCTTAAGATGTATTTTTAGATAGCATTTATGTTTCAAACAAAATGTGAATTATGAAATAGATAGTTCTGCTACATGTTCACTTTCACTTTCATGTGGATGCAAACAATAGGTACTCATTTTTTATCGTATAATAGGAGGAATGAGCATTTTATTCTTTTCATAATTATAGTTAGGAACGATAATCTGCATTGATTTTCACATAATCGTACGTAAGATCACATCCCCAAGCTTTTGCAGAAGCTGTACCAAGCTTCATATCTGCAATCGCAATTACTTCCTTATCAGAAAGTATCTTGGAAGCAAAATCTTCAGAATAGTTAGTAGCCATACCATTTTCTACTAGCTGTAACTTCCCGAAGCTACTTTCGATAAATAAATCTACTTTATCCGGATCAAATTCAACACCAGCGTATCCCATAGCGCACAAGAATCTTCCACAATTTGCATCATTACCAAATATTGTTGTTTTGACTAAATTAGAGGTTATAATCGACTTACTTAAAGTGATAGCTTGCTCCTTTGAAGTCGCATTGATGACAGAAACCTCTAATAATTTCGAAGCTCCCTCACCATCTCCAGCCATCATTTTTGCTAAGGTTTCTGTAACATAATGAAATGCCTCATAAAATAGTTGATATGCCACACCTTTCTCAGTAATAAGCTCATTTTCTGCAAGACCATTTGCCATTACCATGAGAGAATCGTTCGTTGAGGTATCTCTATCTACAGATATCATATTAAATGTATCAACTACATCAGTACTTACTACTTCCTGAAGCATTTCTTTACTAATCGCCACATCCGTAGTTACAACACCAAGCATCGTTGCCATGTTAGGATGAATCATACCAGAACCTTTACTCATACCACCAACCGTAACTTTTTTCTCACCTAGATAAAAAGATACTGCGCATTCTTTTGAAATAGTGTCCGTGGTCATAATTGCTTCTGCTGCTAATAAGCCTGCTTCTATCGTATCTGATAATTCCTCTACTAGTATTTTGGAACCCGACTCAATAACCTCTATCGGTAATTGTTTACCAATCACACCAGTAGATGCTGTTAATATAGAACTTACTGGTAAAGAAAGTGCATCCGCTACTGCTTTTGCCATTTTCTCGTTGTTGATATCCCCAAGTTCACCAGTACATGCATTTGCTACACCACTATTTAAAACAACTGCCTGTATTGCATTGTTTTGTTTTAATAAGTTAATATCCCATTTTACTGGTGCAGCTTTTACAATATTAGTTGTAAATACTCCTGCTCCGACTGCAGGAACCGTACTATATACTAACGCCATATCTTTTCTCTTTTTCTTTATTCCTACATAGATGCCTGACGCCTTAAATCCTTTTGCTGCTGTTACTCCACCTTGTATAATCTCCATAATTGTTATCGTATGAGAATATCTCCTCATACTCTCCTTTCTTTCAATACGATGCCATTAATTTTTAAACATTATTTTATATAAAGATCATCTATTCTCTATCCTCAGATAGCTTTAAGATTGAGAGAGAGAGTGCTATATCAAATGAAATATTGGTAACCTTAACCTTAAACTAATGCAGTAATAAATAAGATATTGGTAACTCGACCTTATTTTAATATAATAATAAATAGGATTTTGGGTAACTCGGCCTTATACTAATATTAAATTTTATGGGAACATCGGAACTAATTTAAGTCCCTCCTGTTCAGGTAACCCGAACATTAGATTCATATTTTGGACTGCCTGCCCAGCAGCTCCTTTTACCAAATTATCCATTGCTCCCATCATGATAATTCTATTGGTTCGTGGATCAATCACAAAATTCACATCCACGAAATTACTACCTTCCACCCAACGGGTTTCAGGAGTCATCCCCTTCTCTAAAACTCGAACGAAATATTCTTTTTCATAATACTTATCATAAATATCCTTTACTTCCTCATAACTCACTTGCTTCTTTAGTTTTCCGTAAGCCGTTATTAAAATACCACGGTTCATTGGAACTAAATGAGGTGTGAAATTAATCGTTAAGTTCTCCCCAGCTGCATAGGAAAATTGTTCTTCAATCTCAGGAGTATGGCGATGAGTACTAACACCATAAGCTTTGATATTCTCATTTACTTCGCAGTAAAGATTGGCAACCTTTGCACTTCTACCAGCTCCTGAGGTTCCAGACTTTGCGTCGATAATTATGCTATCTGGTTCTATGATACCTTCCTTCACAAGTGGATAAATAGATAAGATAGAGCAAGTTGGATAACACCCAGGATTTGCAATTAAACGTGCATTCTTTATTTCCTCTCTATTTATCTCACATAGTCCATAGACTGCCTCATTTATAAAGTTCGGACTACTGTGTTTTATGCCATACCATTCTTCATATGTACTCACATCTTTTATTCGAAAGTCTGCACTTAAATCAATTACTTTCACTTTCGATAAAATATCTTCTTTCATAAGAGATGCACAAAAACCTTGTGGTGTTGCTGTGAAGATTACGTCTACTTGATTTGCAAGTTCCTCCATATTATCATCGAGGCAACTTTCCTCCACTAGTTGAAACATATTTTGAAATACTTCTGAGTATTTTTTATCTATGTAGCTCTTTGATCCAAACCACACAATCGAAACATCTTTATGTTGTAATAAAATACGAACCAATTCCTGCCCTGCATATCCAGTAGAACCAATAATACCCACTTTAATCATACTAACCTCCATTCTGACACAGCATTGTGTACTTTTATCATGCAGAATCATTTCGTAGACTCTTCCCTAAGTTCTTTATGTTTTTATGTATTCTCATTAAAACAGTTCTTGTATCTTTTTATATTTCTACTACTAATAAGGTAAATTATTCAAAAGTTTTCATAATTATACATCCGTATTGTATATTATGCAAGCTTTTTTTATATGTTAATTTATAATTATAAATTATAGCACTTATAACTAAATAAAAAGGAAGATACCAGCTCGTACAGGGTATCTTCCTTTTTATTTGATTTTCATATTTTAATTTTATTAATTTTGATGAATAATTTGTTAGAATATTATGTATTAATTTGCATTAGTTATATTTAATGCTACATTATAGATAGCGGAACTTGTCCGCTCATGAACTGCAACGAAAGCAACGTGGCTTCGCAACTCTAGGCTTATCAAGTTTCAACTTAGAAGCGAATGCACTTTGCGTAGGCAAATACAGTTCACCTTACCGAATGCGTAGGGTGAGTGCGTATTTCCACCACCATGCATTGACCAAAGCAAATTGTCTTTTCTCTTTTGTAACAACCTCTAAATCTTAATTGAAATAAGTAGACCAATTTTTTTCCATGTCATCAAGTACTACTAAAATATATTTTCTCCATTTTATAATACTTTTTTTATTTGTAATTTTTCTAAGGCAATAAATACTAAATACTGATGCTATAAGAAAATAAAATAATGAAATTATTATTTTAATAATAACATAATCTATAATCCTATCAAGAATATCCGTTGCAAAAGAGTATACTGCCACAACTAAAGCTGCCTGTGAAATAAAATTCGCTGCTCCAGATGAATAGTCTGAATCGATACATTCAGCTTTTATTTCTAAAAATTTATTATAATCTCCTCCTATTTGATGTTTCAATATTTTCTTAGTGCAAGTAATGCTGTCACTATAACAAGATTTATTACAACTATCTAACCTGTTACATATGTCATAGAAAACACTATTTTTCATCTAAATACCCCCATTTTTAATCCTCCCAAAACCATACCCATTCAGAGGAGATTTCCTGATTATCATCGATTGTGGTTTCCGGATAAAAGTACAGGATACTGTAGAAAATACCTTTATATATAATAACTTCTCCACCACCCCCAATATCCCAAACAAAGATTGCTTCTTTTCCGTTGTCATAACGTATTTTGTCAGTAATAGTAAAACTAACCGGAATGAGTAACAAAATAATGATGATTACGAAAGCAATAAAGAGCTTTTTCTTTTTCATGCGTTTCTCCCTCACTTAAAGCACTTTTCTTTATATCATAAACCATAATATACCATATATCAATATTTAGCAGTCATTCTTCGACATTATTTTACTTTTCCTAAAGATTTTTCCTGTTTTCTTTCCTGTTTTTGATCTTTTCTTATACTATTCCTTACACAACTGTTGCTTAACATCTTTTCAGCTTCTTATATTATTTAGAATACTCATTAAGTAAGCAATACAACTTCAAAAATTATTTCAAATATAACTGCACAAAAACATAAAAAAAAGAACATCTACATAGATGCCCTTTAATATAAGTATACCTGCATAAATTGCCATATAACAATCAGATATATTAAAATTATCTTATCTAGCGTTATTTAAACTACTACTCCACCTCTCGATTCCTAACAATGTCAAACCCTAACTTCCTTACCTCTTCATATAATCTAGCAATTGGAAGTCCAACAATAGTATAATAATCTCCCTCAATTCTTGAAATATGAACTGCGAATCTTCCTTGGATTGCGTAGGCTCCAGCCTTGTCCATTGGTTCTTTGGAAGCTATATAATCTAAAATTTCTTCCTTTGTTAACTCAGAAAATGTTACTCTAGATACTTCATAAAACGTATGCTCTAACACTTCGCCTGAGTCATTTTTAATAATTACGGTTACACCAGTATATACCTCATGTGATTCCCCAGATAACAGTTGTAACATTTCCTTTGCATGATCCTCATTCTTTGGTTTTCCAAGAATCTGATTTTGATATGCCACGATGGTATCTGAGCCTATAATTATTGTATTCGCTGCATATTGTTGCGATACATCCTTTGCTTTCATCTTGGAAAGTTCCATTACAACCTTTTCAGGTGATGTTTCAGATGTGATTTCTTCTTTATTACTAACACATACTGTAAAATCAATACCAACCTGCGATAAAATTTCTTTTCTTCTTGGAGAACCTGATGCTAAGACAATCTGATACATAAAACCTCCACTAAATGATTATTGTCTATTTTTTAAAGCTTCTAATCTACATTTTTTAAATAATCTTTCATAATTTGGAACATATATAATAAGATACATAATAACTGCAAGCCCAATTGCAAAATATACATCAATGATTGAATGTTGTTTTACGAAAACTGTTGACATACAGATTAAAGTACTTAAAATAACTGATCCGATAACAATAACTTTAGACTTCCCAAGTCGCTTGCTTTTTATAATTGCAATCGAAAGACCTATAGAATTATAACAATGAATACTTGGGCAGACATTAGTTCCCGGGTCAACACTATAAATAAAACGTGTCATATTAATCATAAAATTACTACGCCCAAGAGAATCTAAATCATGTTGAAAATTAATCCCAGTCGGATAAATGGTATATGCGATCAGGCAGATTGTCATACCGATAAATAAAAAACCGGTGCAACGATAAAATTCTTCTTTGCAAGTAAAGAAGAAGTAAGCGATAACAACAGGGACATAAGGAAACCATATGTAATACGGAATGATAAACCATTCAATAAATGGTATCTTGTCATCTAGACTTGATTTTACCAAGTGATAAGAATCAATGCTTGTTTGACTCAAATAGAAAAACCATATTAAATAGATAAACGTATAAAGCAATACCCAGGCGTGATTATATTTCTTAAAAAATTGTTTCATTCTTAATGTTCCTTTCTAGATTGCAACTACTTCACCATTTTTTTCTAATATTTTGCAACCTCCAAGTTAATATTCTATCATAGTCTAAGAAACGAAACAACTAAATTAGTCTTAAACATACCCTAAGATTAAATTAAAATTTTCTTAATTTTAGGATTGCATATTTTTTAAGTTTGATGTATATTTATAAATTATAAGATGAATTTCATGCATGGATATACATTTCTAAGTGTGAAACCAATTGTTTAAGGAGGATATTATTATGAAAGAAAAAGTTATTTTAGCATATTCCGGTGGTCTTGATACTACTGCAATTATTCCATGGTTAAAAGAAAACTATGATTATGAAGTTATCTGCTGCTGTATCGACGTTGGACAGGGAAATGAATTAGATGGATTAGAAGAAAGAGCAAAATTATCCGGTGCAACTAAATTATACATAGAGCATGTAACTGATGAATTTGTAGATGAATATGTCATGCCATGTGTAAAAGCTGGTGCAATTTATGAAAATAAATACCTTCTAGGAACTTCGATGGCTCGTCCAGTGATTGCGAAAAAATTAGTAGAAGTTGCAAGAAAAGAAAATGCGGTTGCAATATGCCATGGTGCTACTGGTAAAGGTAATGACCAGGTACGTTTTGAATTAGGTATTAAGGCACTTGCTCCAGATTTGAAAATCATTGCACCATGGAGATGTAATGACACTTGGAAGATGCAATCCAGAGAAGATGAAATTGAATATTGTAAAGCTCACGGAATTGACTTACCATTTGACGCAAGCCATAGCTATAGCCGTGACCGTAACTTATGGCATATTAGTCATGAAGGTTTAGAACTAGAAGATCCTACAAATGCTCCAAATTACGATCATTTGCTTGTACTTGGCGTTTCTCCTGAGAAAGCTCCAAATGAAGCAGAAACCTTAACCTTAACCTTTGAAAAAGGTATTCCAACTGCTCTTAACGGTAAGAAGATGAAGGTTTCAGAGATTATTGAAGAACTAAATACGCTTGGAGGAAAGCATGGTATTGGTATTGTCGATATCGTCGAAAACCGTGTTGTTGGTATGAAATCCCGTGGCGTTTATGAAACTCCTGGTGGAACAATCTTAATGGAAGCACATACAGGGCTTGAGGAATTAATCTTAGATCGTGCTACTCTTTCTTGTAAAAAAGAAATTGGTAATAAATTTGCTGATGTAGTATACGAAGGAAAATGGTTTACGCCTCTCCGTGAAGCCCTTCAGGCTTTTGTAGAGGTCACTCAGGAATATGTAACTGGAGAAGTTAAATTAAAGCTTTACAAAGGAAATATTATTAAGCAAGGTACAACATCTCCATATTCTCTATACAATGAAAGTATTGCATCCTTTACTACAGGTGAGTTGTATGATCATCATGATGCAGAAGGCTTCATCAATCTCTTTGGTCTTTCATTAAAGGTTCGTGCAATGAAGATGGCTGAAGTAGAAAAAAATAAATAAGTAAATAAATGAATAAATCATAGCCCTATAAGAACATTAATACAGTTCTTACAGGGCTATGATTCATTAGGAACTAAACAATAAAAAGTAATAGTATACTACTATGATTTTCCATTGCACCTAATAAATCTTTTAACATGTCTTGCCATAAAAAATCCACCTAGATTAATATTTATTTTAACATTAATCTAAGAGGATTTTCTCTAGTTTCCACAAAATAATTTACAGTCTCTATTCACTATCAAGATTTTAATTATGATTATATTTTTTATACTTATTATATTTTTTATACTTATTATATACATCCTGTTTTTTTGTTCTGTATTGTAACTTGTTCCTTTCTTTGTGGTTCTTTTCTTTATGGTTTTTTTCTTCATCTTTTTCTTCCTTTTTACACTCTAAATTATACTCATCTTTTTTTAGTTTCTCTTTTTTTAGTATCTCTTCTTTATAATTTTCTTCATTATAATCCTCTTCTTTATTATCTTCTTTATTATCTTCTTTATTATCTTCTTTATTATCTACTTTATTAACTTCTTTATTATCTTCCTTACAATCCTCTTCCTGATGCTTCTCTACTTTGCTAATTTCATTTTGATCTTCTCTGTTCTCTTCTCCTATCTCCTCTGTACTACTCTTAAATGTTTCTTCTATTTTTTTTATATCCACAACTTCTTCACTATTTTTTGATTTTAATGCAATAAGGACATCTAATAATTTTTTGGGGACAGGTAGTCCTATCAATGCAACATTTTCTAAAATACTAATTCCTTCATTCGATAAATAGAAGAAAATAATTGCGGTTCGCATTACAGTTCCACTACGGATAACTTTCGTATCTAAGATATGGCCTATTCCGACAAGACATAAGATAACTACCTTCTTAAAGATTCCACGAAACCCAACCTTACTAGACACCTTATGCTGTAAGATAGCAACCATCACACCAGTTAGATAATCGACAATTATGAAAAATAATAATGCGTATAAAAATCCATCGGTACCACCTAAAAACCACCCAAGATAACCACCAAGGCTAGAAATTACTAGCTGAATGGATGTAACGATATCTTTCATATTCCCCCTCCTTGTACAGTATTCACTATTAAAATATGCCGCTTATCCATTGAATGTGATAAGAATCGACAGCACACTAAATCCTTAAGGCATATCTCATCGTTTCCCATGTCATATCTTATCTCCACCAATTTATAAGGATATGATTAAACATTGTTTCTAAATCTTAACTTATGCTATAATGAACCAAAAGTTAAGGAATTTTTATGTCTTAACCATATTAATAAAATAAAGGAGATTGTTATGAATTACGGTTACTTTGATGAAACAAACAGAGAATATGTGATTACCAAACCTAATACTCCAGCTCCATGGGCGAATTATTTAGGCTCTCCCGAATATGGTGCTATCATATCAAACAATGCAGGTGGTTATAGTTTCGTAAAAAGTGGTGCAAATGGTAGAATATCCAGATACATATTTAATCAAGAAGACAAGCCAGGACGATATATTTACCTACGTGATGATAAAACCGGCGATTATTGGTCAGCTTCTTGGCAACCAGTAGGTAAAGATCTATCCGTCTATCAGAATGAATGCCGCCACGGCACCGCCTATACCAAAATTAGCGCAGATTATTCTAAGATTCATTCCGAAGCATTATATTACGTCCCTCTTAATAAGACACATGAAGTATGGAAATTATCTGTAACCAATTCAGATGATAAGGAAAGAACGATTTCCACCTTTGGTTTTATAGAATTTACAAATGAAGACTACTATGAAAATGATCAAGTTAATCTACAATACACACTCTTTATTACGAAAACTTATTTTAAAGGTAATAAAATCCTCCAAACGATCAACGAAAATGATGGTAAGAATGCAGAAGGAACCAATTATCGTGAACGATTCTTTGGAAGCGTAGGGCAACCTATTGTCTCCTACAATGGTGATAAAGAGTCATTTATTGGCCGTTATCATAGTTATGGTAATCCAATCGCTGTCATCAATGGTTGTTGTGATAATACCTTAAATTATAACTCCAATGCCTGTGGTACTCTTCATTCTACGCTCAC
The DNA here is from genome assembly GCF_000733755.1 of Lachnoclostridium phytofermentans. Classification (GTDB taxonomy): domain Bacteria; phylum Bacillota; class Clostridia; order Lachnospirales; family Lachnospiraceae; genus Lachnoclostridium; species Lachnoclostridium phytofermentans_A. The sequence continues at coordinate 168,676 of NZ_JPOF01000006.1, forward strand.
CCTTGCTCCTGGAGAAACGAAAGAATTGGTATACATATTAGGCAAGAAAAATGATAAAGATTCTGCCGAACTATTAAAGTGTTATGAAGACATATCCATCGTAGAGAAAGAACTTAGTGAATTAAAATCATACTGGCATGGAAAACTAGAGCAATTTCAAGTAAAAACCCCAGATGAAAACTTTAATCATATGGTAAATACGTGGAATGCATATCAATGCTTTATCACTTTTATCTGGTCAAGAGCTGCTTCTTTTATTTACGCAGGGTTAAGAAATGGTTACGGTTATCGTGATACTGTTCAAGACATACAGGGTATTATTCACCTGGATCCAGAAATGGCTGGGGAGAAAATTCGCTTTATGTTATCAGCACAGGTCGATAATGGTGGTGGTTTACCATTAGTAAAATTTAATCATAATGCTGGTCATGAAGATACACCAGATGATATTTCTTATGCACAGGCAACTGGACATCCAGCTTATCGTGCAGATGATGCTCTCTGGTTATTTCCTACGGTATTAAAATTCATTGCAGAAACAGGAAATAAAGCTTTTATTGATGAAGTTATCCCATATGCCAACAAAGATGAAGGTACTGTTTATGATCATCTAAAGAGAGCAATTAACTTCTCTATGGAGCGTCTTGGATCACATAACATGCCTGCTGGTCTTCATGCTGATTGGAACGACTGCTTGCGCCTTGGTAAAAAGGGAGAATCTTCTTTCGTTGCACTACAGTTATATTATGCTATGACAGTGATTCGCCCATTTGCTATGGAAAAGGGTGATAAAGAATATCTTTCTTACTTAGATAAAGTTCAGAAAGAACTAGGGGAAACCATTCAGAAATACTGTTGGGAAGATGACCGATTTATCCGTGGCTATAAGGAAGATGGTCAAGTCATTGGTTCTAAACATGATCCTGAAGCAAATATGTGGTTAAATCCTCAATCATGGGCAGTTATTAGCGGTCTTGCTACAAAAGACCAGGCAGAAAAAGCTTTAGAGAGTGTGCATCGTGAATTGAATACACCATATGGGTGCCGAGTAATGGCTCCTTCCTATGTAGATCACGCATTTAGCGGTGCTCTCGCTATCCTATTTAATAAATCAACCAAAGAAAATGGTGGTATTTTCTCACAGCCACAAGGTTGGATTATTCTAGCAGAATCGTTAATGGGTCACGGAAATCGAGCTTATGAGTACTTTACTGAGTGCTCTCCATCTTCTCAGAATGATAATGCAGATGTTCGTGTTCTCGAGCCATATGTTCATGGACAATTTACAGAATCCGTGGATAGTCCATTTGAAGGACGCTCCCATGTACATTGGTTAACAGGAACTGCATCTACCGTAATGGTAGGTTGCGTAGAAGGTATCTTAGGTATGCGTCCTGACTTTGATGGTCTATTACTTTCCCCTTCGATTCCATCCACTTGGAAAGAGGTTAAAATCACTAAGATGTTCCGTGGTAAGAAGTTAACTATTACTATCCAGAATACAGATGGTGCAGAAGGTGGCTATCGTGAATGTTACTTAAATGGAACAAAGTTGTCTTCAAATTACATCCCTGCTAATTCCTTAACGGTAGAAAATGAAATTTTATTAGTGATGTAGTTTTATTAAGTACTAATTCGTTCTAGAACGATTTCAAATTGATTTAACGAAATAAATTTATTATCTTACCCCTATTCTATCTATGCTCGGCAATGAATATAATGCAGAGAAAAGACAAGATAGGGGTAATTTTATGAATATGGATATTATTACATTAGAAGAATGTGAACAACAATATGATGTAAACCATTGCACTACAATTATTAACAATGGCCATATCGATGGATTTGTTATGGACGAGAATAATCCTCTTAATACCATTTATATCCTGCATACTCCCCATCCTTAATTTTTGAATATTATTTATGAAAATGTACATACTACGGACAAAAAGGAAAGGAGATTATTCTCATGGAAAGTTCTAAAAATAGTAAATCTACTCCAACCAAAAGAACAGCTTCCAACTGCTCTAACAATGCTAGCAATAGCAAAGCCAATGCCAAACAAGTCTATAAAAGTAAGTCTATGAATGATGACTATTACGAAGACAAAGAAGAAATCGACGAAGTTTATGACTCCGAAGATTACTATTAGGCATAATCTCAAATCTAAATTTCAATCATCTACAATCTATTATTACAAAAATATCATTTAGTATAAAAAAAGACAATCAGCCTAAAACTGATTGTCTTTTTTGTTCTCACAGCATAAGAGACGTTTATCATCTATTTACTATTTATTATTTATTAGTTATCGTTAGATTAACTTAAAAAATAGTACCTTTCGATTATCTTAGGAAATCGAAGAATTGATGTAACTAGATTCTCCATGTCTACAATTAAAGGTGGCACAGAGGGTACCTTCTGGTTGGCTGGCACCAATACCTCTGACATCAATACTATGAGCAGTACATTTTTCACATTCATTGTGAACACAATCCTCTGCATTGCAATAGATTTCAGTTTCAAGTGCTGCTTCCCCATGAACCGCATTTTTAGCACCATGTCCACACTCGCAAAAACTGTCACAACAGGTCGCATCGGGAGACTCTGCACTTGGTCCCTTTACTGATATGTTCTTTCTTTCACAAAGGTGATTGTCATTATACGCACAGTTGCATACTTCACATCTTAAATCAGTCATATTACCTCCTTCTCTCCATTAAGAAAAATCACTGATTCTCTTTAATGGTCACAAAAAAAGATTAAGTTATCTTTTTTAGTATCTAAAATTCGCTTCAAATTATACTAATAGAATGATATCTCTTTTCATTCACTTATTATAATGTGCATATAATCCAATTATTTGTGCATAAAATACATCGAAATATTTCCAATTTTTTATTACAATATTGATCATGGAGGAGAGAGAAAAATGAGGTTAAAAAAGATATTTGCATTATTATCAGTTTTAAGTACTGTAATGTTTTTAAGCAGCTGTAGTAAAGATGGTGCTACGTTAACACTAATAGGTCATGCAACTACAAAAATTGTTACAAAAGAAGGAATAGTCATCTACATAGATCCTTATTTTGATGGAGATTATAAAACACCAGCCGATATTGTTTTAGTTACTCATGCTCACGGTGACCATGACCGAGTAGATTTAATTAACAAAAAAGATACTACATTAGTTATTACTCAAAATGAAGCTCTAAAAAAAGAGGAATATCAAAAATTTGAAGAAAAAGGTGTTACAATTGAAGCAGTTCCTGCATACAATGATAACCATCGCATGGGTTGTGTAGGCTATCTTATATCCTTTGACGGAATAACAGTGTATCATGCAGGTGACACCTCAAAAATCGATTCTATGGGAAATTTAGCAGACAAAAACATTACATATGCTATGTATCCTATCGATGGACATTACAATATGGGTCCGGAAGAAGCAACGGAATGTGCTGGATTAGTGAAAGCAACCTACAATATTCCAATGCATACATCCTCTGACTTAGAAACTTTTAATGAAGAGAATGTAAAAGAATTTCATCCAGATGGAAAAACCGTTATCAAATACGGTGATACCATTGCATTAAAAACGCCATAATTTTCCTATTATATTGCCCCGAATGCCCTCTTATGTTAAAATATGCATAAGAGGGTATTCTCATAACACAATGAATATTATTGGAGGCAATGTATGGATTATTACACCAAATCAAAAAACCCATATTGGGAAAGAGACGTTTACTTAAAAGTGGATAAGCAGAACCGCATTACGGAGGATATAAAATCCTCTTCCTATTGTCGTTTCGTTTTGATTTTAAATGGCAAAGCAACTCTTCGCTATCATAATACTACCTTTGATTTAGAGTCTCCACTACTATTGTTACTATCAGAAAAAGATACCATTATTACACTATCAGAATCCAATATAGAATGCCTCACCTTATTCTTTCTACCAATAGCACTCAATGATTATCTAACTCAAACTCTTTTACAGGAACAAGAGCTGTTTGGAAAAATTCCACCTACCGTTTATCAAGATGCCATTCTTTTAGATTTTTTTTATGGAATATCAAAAGAGAAGACTTGGAGAATTCCAATACTACCTGGTTCAAAGCAAGTCATAGTTAATTTATGTTCTAAGATAAACAGAGAGCTAGAAGAACAAGATTCGGACTACTGGCCTTGTAGAAGCCGTTCTTATTTTATTGAGTTGTTATTCTTTTTAAACAGCTTAGAAACTAAGGGTTTTGAACACTCTGATTTAGTAAGAAAAGAAAAAGAAATATACTATGAAGTAGAGAAAATAATATGCTACCTAAAAGAAAATATAACAGAAAAAATATCGTTAGAACTATTATGTAAAAAATTTGGACGAAACAGAAATCAAATGAATCAAATATTTACATCAGTAACCGGACTAACTGCAATCTCCTATCTTAGTAAGTTACGAACTGAATTTTCTGAATACCTGCTAAAAAATACAGAACTACCAATCAACGAGATTGCAATCAGAAGTGGTTATACTGATTTGGGATATTTTTGTCGTTTATTTAAATCATTACATCAGATGACACCAATCCAATATCGGAAAAAAATGCATTATATGTAGCTTTTATTGTGCAATAAATGCCTCAAACCTAGCGATTTGATCCTTTCTTCCGATCACTACTAAGGCATCTTCTTCTTGTAAAATAGTCTCTGGCGATACCTCAATCGTAGTTACATTATTATGTTCTAATGCGATAATATTTATGCTGAAGTTTTTACGTATGTTGGTATCGGCGATTGTTTTGCCTTTTAGTTTACTGGTTACTTTTATCTCTGCTACTGTGATATCTCCATCTAGTTCGATGAAATCTAATGCCTTGGAATAAAGCAACCGATTCGCGAGCCGTATTGCCATATCTCTCTCTGGATAGATAACTTCAGCCCCTAACCTCTCAAGTACCTTACCTTGGTCCACACTGATTGCTTTAGCAATGACACGTGGAACACCCATGTTAATTACATGAAGTGTGGTTAATATACTGGTGTCAATTTTTTCACCAATACATACAATTACGGTAGCACAATTTTGAATTCCCGTCTCTTCCAGTACTTCAGATGTCAAGGTACCTGCAACAAAAGCTTCCTGTACGATACCACGAATCTGCTTAATAGTATCTTCATTATTGTCGATTACCATTACTTCTTTTCCTGCACTTGCTAAAGTCTCAGCCAAGGCATAGCCAAATCTACCTAACCCAATGATACCAAATTCAATTGGTGAACGATTACTTTTCATATTTCTCCCTGACAGCAGCCTGTCTGTCAAATCTGCCATTTTCATTTTCTTTATCCTTATCTTACTTACGATGTTATTGAATGGATAATAAAATTATCCTATAATAAAACTTTCTTCAGAATAACTTATACTTGGTTTTTCCTTATGTGACCAAAGCGTTGCTATTGTCATCGGTCCAAGTCTTCCGATAAACATAGTTATTATTATAATAACTTTTGATAAATCTTTCAGATCTGGTGTAATTCCCGTTGACAATCCTACGGTACCAAATGCACTCGTTACTTCGAATAAGTTTTGTATAAAACTAAAATTGGGTTCAATTACACTTATTAGCAAGGTGTTAAAACATACAACACCAATTGCAAGTAAGAATAGTCCGAAAGATTTTGCAATCACATCGCTAGGAACCCTACGTTTAAATGCTGTACAATGTTTATTTTTTGCTGTACTAAGCAAACTTTTAACTATTGTAAAAAAGGTTGTTGTCTTAATACCACCACCAGTCGAACCAGGGGAAGCACCAATAAACATAAGAATTATTAAGATAAACAAACCTGCATTTTTAAAATTACCAACATTAAATGTGCTAAATCCTGCAGTTCTAGCTGAAGTACTCATAAAAAATGCACCAAGCCAAGTAATATCTTCAGTCAGATATAATAATATGGTACCTGCTGTTAATAAAATACCTGTCATAAGAAGAACTACTTTAGAATGCAAACTTAATTTTCGAATCGAGCGTTTTTCTACAAGCTCTTTAGTAACAATAAAACCAATACCACCAAAAATAATAAGACCTGCAGTTGTTAATGTTAGTAATACGTTATCACTATAGTTTAAGAGATTTTGAAAGTTTCCTAAAACATCAAATCCTGCATTATTAAAACTAGCAACCGAGTGGAACAAACTAATTCCAAACGCACGTAATGGTGGATAATCTTTCACAAAAACGATAAAACTTAATATCGTTCCCACCACCTCAAAACATAAAGTAGTAAATAATACTGCTTTCACTAGTTGCATAATTCCCTTAAGAGAATTTAAATTCATTGATTCTCTCATGAGTACTCTTCCCTTAATACCAACCTTCTTACCTGCAAATAATAAGATAGCAACACCTACACTTGTAACCCCTAATCCTCCAATCTGAATTAGGAGACCTACTACGGTACAACCAAATGTATTAAACGTATCTGCCGTATCTATAGCGATTAATCCAGTCACACAAACCGCGCTTGTTGAAGTAAATAAAGCATCAATAAACCTAACATCTACTCCATCTTTTGCAGAAATCGGTAGCCACAAAAGAATTGCCCCAATCAAAATCACACTTGCAAACCCCAAGGATATTAGTCTTCCAGGGCTTACCCTTTTTAACAGTTTCATTTTCTACCTCATAAAGTAAAATTAATTATGAATTTTTTAATACTATACTTTCAATGTCATCTGCAACGTCTTCACAGGCATCGCAGCAAGTCTCGAAACGATCTAAAATACGTGTCCAAGAAAACAGCTCAATTGGGTCTTTGCAATTCATATGCAGATCTCTTACAAGTTTTGCATATAATGCATCTCCCTCTTCCTCAAGGCGATTTAGTTCTATAATTGCATCCTGAAGTTTAGTAGATTTCTTAAAGTTTTGGAATTGAACTAAAGTAGCACTTGTAGTTTCACAACATCTTCTAACTAAAGAAGCGAATGGTAAAATTTCTGGTATAATATGTTTTATATTATAAATATGCAACTTTATTAAAACATCCTCAACCGCATCGGTAACATTATCTATCTTTTGAGATAAACTTACAATATCCTCGCGTTCAATTGGTGGTAAGAAATCTTTTAAAAGATATTTGGTCATACCATGCTTCTGCAAATCAGCTGCATGCTCAATTTCATGCATTTCTTTTACTCTTAAATCTAGATCTACATTTTCAAAATTTCCCAAAGTCTCATATAGTAATTCCGCTGCCTTTGAACAATAAGAGGCATGATCGATAAATCCTTCAAAATAGTTGTATCTTTTACTGTTAGCCATGTAATCTCTCCTTTTGTTATTAGAAAATTTTCATAAAAAGATGTGCCATTAGGAACCCTACCAAACCACAGCCTGGAAAAGTTAGTACCCAAGCCATTACCATTTCCTTTACAACTCCCCAGTTAACGGCAGACATACGTTTGGACGCTCCAACACCCATAATTGCAGTTGTTTTCGTATGAGTTGTACTAACAGGGATTCCTGCGACAGACGAAACTAATAAGCATAATGCAGCTGCAACATCCGCTGCAAACCCTTGATATTTTTCAAGTTTCACCATTCCCATACCAACTGTCTTTATAATACGATATCCACCAATTGAGGTTCCAAGCGCCATAACGAAGGAACATAATACCATTAACCAAATAGGAATTGCAAAAGAAGTCACATCAGATTGTCCATTTGCTAAGAACATTCCAAGCATAAAGACACCCATGAATTTTTGGCCATCTTGAGCACCGTGCATAAAAGCCATTGCTGCTCCGCCTAAAATCTGCCCCTTTTTAAATACCTCATCTGCCTTTCTACGATCTGCTCTTCTACAGAGAAGTTCAATTGTTTTTGTTGTTAAATAACCAAGGCTTAATCCCATAACAGTTGATATCACAAGTCCATAAAGAACTTTTATCCACTCATTACCATTGATACCGCCAAAGCCACCTTGTAAAGCTATCGCTGCTCCAGAGATTCCTGCAATTAACGCATGACTCTCACTCGTTGGTATACCGAAGTACGATGCTGCTGATGCCCAGATCACTATAGCAAACAATGCTGCACAAAGTGCAATTAATGCATCCCCTGAGTTTCCTCTGAAATCTACCATGTTATATATAGTTTCAGCAACAGCTTTATTCACCATAGTCATTACAAACACACCCAAAAAGTTAAACACTGCTGCCATTATAATCGCTTTTTTTGGTGAAAGCGATCTTGTTGATACACAGGTAGCTATTGCATTCGGTGCATCAGTCCAACCATTAACTAATACCACTCCTAATGTTAATACTACAGTGATAAGTAGCGCTGGATTACTCGTAATCTGTTCCAAAAATTCAGATAACGAAACGGTCATGTACTTTTCCCCCTTTGTTTAATTTCAAACACATATTACCATTCGTACAACAGAACAACAATACAATAAGACGTTTTTTAACACATTCTTTACAACATCTTTTCATATTCATTATTCTATTTCTCTTTCTTTTTCTATTTCTATATCTCTTTCTTTTTCTATTTCTATATCTCTTTCTATTTCTTCTTTCTTAACATTATCTTAGCAGATTTTTCTTGATTCTCTGTCCTATGAACTATATAATTAAAGTGTTGTAAAGAATCGCCGAACATTTAGCGTTTCTACGACACAAAAATAAGGAGAAAGTGGAGGATGTTATGGACTTTTTACTATCCGGAATAACCGCCATTACTGGGGAACAAGCTGTGATGTATCTCATTGGTGGTATTCTAATCTATCTAGCAATTTGCAAAAACTATGAACCAGCACTCTTATTACCGATGGGATTTGGCGCAATCCTAGTAAATCTCCCATTATCCGGTGTTCTCAACCAAACCTATGAAGGTATTGGGAACGTAAACGGTATTATTGAATGGTTGTTTCACGTAGGCATTGAGGCCTCCGAAGTACTTCCAATTTTACTTTTTATCGGTATTGGAGCAATGATTGATTTTGGCCCTCTATTATCGAATCCAAAAATGTTTCTTTTTGGTGGTGCCGCACAGTTTGGTATCTTCTTAACGATGACATTAGCTGCGATTCTCGGATTCGATCTAAATGACGCTGCATCTATTGGTATCATTGGAGCAGCCGATGGTCCTACTTCAATTTTAGTTTCTCAGGTTTTAAAATCTAGGTACATAGGAGCCATAGCCGTAGCCGCCTATTCCTACATGGCTTTAGTTCCAATTGTTCAACCAATCGCTATAAAGTTAGTTACAACGAAGAAGGAACGTATGATTCGTATGCCTTACAATCCTGCTTCTATTTCAAAACGCGCTCGAATTCTATTTCCTATTATCGTTACTGTGATAGCAGGTTTAGTTGCTCCAATGTCAGTTTCTCTCGTAGGTTTCTTAATGTTCGGTAATCTGTTAAGAGAATGCGGAGTGTTAAACACATTATCTGATACTGCCCAGAACGTTCTTGCGAACTTAATTACTTTATTGCTTGGTATTACAATTTCATTTAGTATGAGAGCAGAAGAATTCGTAACTATTAATACTGCCTTAATCATGGGACTTGGTTTGTTTGCTTTCGTATTTGACACGATTGGTGGTGTATTATTTGCGAAATTCCTTAACCTATTCTTAAAGAATAAGATAAATCCAATGGTCGGTGGTGCTGGAATCTCAGCCTTCCCTATGTCTGCACGTGTTATCCAAAAGATGGGAATCAAAGAAGATCCATCCAATCACTTGTTAATGCATGCAGTTGGAGCAAATGTTGCAGGTCAGATTGGCTCCGTTCTTGCTGGTGGTATTATCTTAAACCTTCTGTTACATTAAAGAATTAAGGTATTTCGAAAGGAGTATGTACATGAATTTAGAAAATGTGTTTACAACCTTGGATTTCATGTGGAAAGGTATGTTTAGTATATTAATTGTTATGCTAATTATCGCTGGTATCGTTCTTATTCTTCAGAGAATACCAGATAAAAAAGAAGATAGCTTGCGTTTGACTCAAAAAATAAGTAATTTTTTTAAAAGGAAGTTTCTAAAAAAATAAATATTGCTATCAATACAATAACTTAAATTTAAAGGCTCTATAATAAATGTTGGGGTATGTGAATAAATTAATTCACTACTCCAACATTTTATTTTATAATAATAAAAAAGCCTCCCAGTGCCAGTCTACCAAAACAATCACCAGGAGGTTGCAATAATGCATAATTATTGTATCAATAAATTACTAGATTTAAAAGAGGTAAAAATAAAAAATATCATTCATGCGGATTCTTTTGTAAAAATATTTATTGAAACTAAGGCAAAAACTCACACTTGCCCTTCCTGTGGTGCTAAGACAAATAAGGTTCATGATTACAGGCAACAGACTATTAGGGATCTACCATTTCAGATGAAGGACTGCTATCTAATACTTAGAAAAAGACGTTATCGCTGTGCATGTGGTAAAAGATTCAGTGAAAAATACGATTTTTTAGCACATTACCAACAACGTACTACTCGACTTACTAAATACATCGTAAATGAACTTAGACAAAGCGTGACTTTAAAAACCGTAGCCCGTCGAGCGAATGTCTCAGCTACAACTGTGGCGCGAATTCTTGATACTATTCATTATACTTGTCCTTCTTTAAAAGAAGCCATTTCAATTGATGAATTTAAGGGGAATGCTGAAACTGGAAAATATCAATGTATTCTAGTAAATCCAAAGCAACGTTCTATAATGGATATCCTCCCAAATCGTTCACAAGCGCATTTAGCCTCTTATTTTAAAGAAATAAACCGAAGTGAGCGGTACCGCGTAAAGTATTTTGTATGTGATATGTGGCAACCTTATGTTGATTTGGCTCATAGCTTTTTCCCTAACGCTCAAGTCATAATCGATAAATATCACTTTGTTCGTCAAGTTACATGGGCCATCGAAAATGTACGTAAAAGACTACAAAAAAGCATGACTGCAACGATGAGAAAATACTATAAACGCAGTCATAAACTAATTTTAGCAAGGTATAAACAACTAGAAAATAGGGATAAAAAAGCATGTGACATTATGTTACTTTATAATGATGATTTAAGAAAAGCACATATGCTAAAAGAATGGTTTTATGATATTTGTCAGAATACAAAGTACTCAATCCAAAGAACAGAGTTCTATGAATGGATCCGCAATGCTGAAAGTTCAGGTATTAAAGAGTTTGAAAAGTGCGCTGCAACATATCGGTATTGGTCAAATGAAATATTAAATGCTTTTAAGTACGGAATTACAAACGGTTCCACAGAGGGCTTTAATAACAAGATTAAGGTTCTTAAACGTACCTCATATGGTATCCATAACTTTGAACGTTTTCGTACCCGTATTTTACACTCTTGTAACTAAATAAAAACGGCTCTATAATAAATGTTGGGGTATGTGAATAAATTAATTCACTACTCCAACATTTTATTTTATAATAATAAAAAAGCCTCCCAGTGCCAGTCTACCAAAACAATCACCAGGAGGTTGCAATAATGCATAATTATTGTATCAATAAATTACTAGATTTAAAAGAGGTAAAAATAAAAAATATCATTCATGCGGATTCTTTTGTAAAAATATTTATTGAAACTAAGGCAAAAACTCACACTTGCCCTTCCTGTGGTGCTAAGACAAATAAGGTTCATGATTACAGGCAACAGACTATTAGGGATCTACCATTTCAGATGAAGGACTGCTATCTAATACTTAGAAAAAGACGTTATCGCTGTGCATGTGGTAAAAGATTCAGTGAAAAATACGATTTTTTAGCACATTACCAACAACGTACTACTCGACTTACTAAATACATCGTAAATGAACTTAGACAAAGCGTGACTTTAAAAACCGTAGCCCGTCGAGCGAATGTCTCAGCTACAACTGTGGCGCGAATTCTTGATACTATTCATTATACTTGTCCTTCTTTAAAAGAAGCCATTTCAATTGATGAATTTAAGGGGAATGCTGAAACTGGAAAATATCAATGTATTCTAGTAAATCCAAAGCAACGTTCTATAATGGATATCCTCCCAAATCGTTCACAAGCGCATTTAGCCTCTTATTTTAAAGAAATAAACCGAAGTGAGCGGTACCGCGTAAAGTATTTTGTATGTGATATGTGGCAACCTTATGTTGATTTGGCTCATAGCTTTTTCCCTAACGCTCAAGTCATAATCGATAAATATCACTTTGTTCGTCAAGTTACATGGGCCATCGAAAATGTACGTAAAAGACTACAAAAAAGCATGACTGCAACGATGAGAAAATACTATAAACGCAGTCATAAACTAATTTTAGCAAGGTATAAACAACTAGAAAATAGGGATAAAAAAGCATGTGACATTATGTTACTTTATAATGATGATTTAAGAAAAGCACATATGCTAAAAGAATGGTTTTATGATATTTGTCAGAATACAAAGTACTCAATCCAAAGAACAGAGTTCTATGAATGGATCCGCAATGCTGAAAGTTCAGGTATTAAAGAGTTTGAAAAGTGCGCTGCAACATATCGGTATTGGTCAAATGAAATATTAAATGCTTTTAAGTACGGAATTACAAACGGTTCCACAGAGGGCTTTAATAACAAGATTAAGGTTCTTAAACGTACCTCATATGGTATCCATAACTTTGAACGTTTTCGTACCCGTATTTTACACTCTTGTAACTAAATAAAAACAGACTGGCACGAAGGTTTATTTGTCATGCCCAAAAATAGAATTTCTAGAACCTCTACATAAAAACAGCTCTAAATCCAGTAATGGGGCATGATTGAGTCCAATCATACCCCAACACTTGACAAAGAGCCATAAAAACAGACTGGCACGAAGGTTTATTTGTCATGCCCAAAAATAGAATTTCTAGAACCTCTACATAAAAACAGCTCTAAATCCAGTAATGGGGCATGATTGAGTCCAATCATACCCCAACACTTGACAAAGAGCCAATTTAAAGACCATTGATTCTTGTATGCTTTTTCTTACAAAACAGGGGATACCTCTTAGTGACAATGCTAATTGGTATCCCCGTCTTATATTTAAATTTCTTCGTTTACTCTTCTACTTAGCATAGCTAATATATTCTCTTACTCTTATTATAAAATTATAGAACGGTTTTCCATAAGCCATGTAAGTTACAGTATTCAAATACTTCGATTGCTTCTTCGCCTTCTGTTAATGCAAAGACAACCTTAGGTTCACTACCTGGTGTTAAGCTCTTTCTCTGTCCACCTTGGTTAGTTCTTAAATAAACCCACATTATGTAATGTTCCTCAACCATAGGATGAGCTACACTACCAACACTTACATAAACTAAATTATCCTTCACTTCTACAACTGGTACGTGCTTTTCATGGGCACCATCGGATGTGTTGGCAACTAACTCTGTCATCTCTGAACCACAACATACTACGGGAACTCCAGATTCCTCAATCATTCCAATAATGTTTCCACAATGTTCACACTTAAAAAATTTCTGCTCTTTACTCATACGTATTCTCCTCTCTAAAAACATCGTCCTTCTTTTTGCCTTCTGCAGTTTGGATTAGCTCCACCTGGTAGGCAAAAGTAACATATTTCATTTATCAAAGGCTCATTATGAAAATAAGCGCTAAGATTCTCAATTGTAGTCTCAGCAATATTGCTTAACGCCTCATTGGTTAAGAAACCTTGATGAGAAGTTATGATAACATTTGGCAGACCAACCAATAATGATAATACATCATCCTTTGGTATGGAATTAGAATTATCTTCAAAGAATATATCGGATTCTTCTTCATAAACATCAAGACCAGCACCACCAACTCTCTCTTCCTTCAGAGCAGTTAATAATGCTTCACTATCTATCAATGCTCCTCTTGATGTATTTATAATGATAGCTCCATGCTTCATTAATTTCAAGCTATCTGCATTGATCATATGTTTTGTTTCTTCCGTCAATGGACAATGTAAAGATATTATATCACTTTCACTTAAAAGTGTCTCTAGACTAACATACTCTATTTCTTTGCTATAATCCGGGTACAAGTCATAAGCCAATACTCGCATACCAAAACCTTTGCAAATATCTATAAATACTTGTCCTATCTTCCCTGTACCTATAACTCCTATCGTTTTTTTATAAAGATCAAATCCAATTAGCCCTTTTAAACTAAAGTTATAATCTCTTGTTCTAATATAGGCGCGATGGATTTTTCGATTTAAACATAATAATAATGCCACAGCATGCTCAGCAACAGCATGTGGCGAATATCCTGGTACACGCACTACTGCTACCTTATTATAAGCTTCTTTAAAGTCAATATTGTTATATCCTGCACAACGCATTGCAATTACTTTAACACCAAGTTGATATAAATCCTCAATCGTTTCTTTGTCAATCGAATCATTAACAAAAGCGATTACTGCTTGACAACCATGAGCTAGCTTTGCAGTATCTGCGTTTAATTTATTTTCATAATATTTAATTTGAAACTCACCGTTATTTTTAAGATCAAACCATTCCTTATCATAGGATTTGGTGTCAAAACATGCTACCTTTATCAAATTGTTTCTCCTTTATTCTTGACAGATAAAAACACGTAAAGCATACTTTTTTATTCATGAGAAAGAAAAGTTCGTAAAACTTGCTTTTTCTTATCATGACAAGGAAAAGTTTGCGAAGCGTGCTTTTTCTTGTATATATAGTAACAGTTAGCTACCAACCCTTAGCTTTCTCTCTATGTTGAAGCTCAATCTATGACAGATGAGAAACCCCATCCGTCATAGATTAGAGGTGCTTATCTCATTCTTAGCGCTTTCCTGACTTGTTTGTAGCCTTAGTAGCTGTTTTGCTGGTGCTTGCACCTGCCTTATTCTTATCGTTCTTTCCTGCAATTGCTTTTCCTACAGGTCCTGTTGCTTTACCACTATCCTTACCCATAACTTCACCTCCAGATACATATTGGCATAACTTCTATCATTCCTAATTCTGATTGGAATTTCCTATGTAATCAACCATTATTTGTTATCTAAAGTATTTATAATTGTTATATTATAAATACCATATTTTGTCAACGCAAATCTATAGTACTTTTTTGCTTGTACCACTGGTTTACTGACAGCATTCAACAATATATATTTTTTGCTGAATTGGTTCCTACATATTAGAATAAGAAGATAGCAGTTCACTCTCCCATTGGTGAAATTAAGAGGTATATTAAATATCATCAAACTATATCGCTATTTTTGATAGAATATCTATTAACCTCTTACATTATTCGGAAAGAGAATAAGTTAATGTATTCCGTAGATTGTTATTGTTAAGTCTATATTTATTTTAATCCTTATTCTTCCTTTTGTCCATAGCAAATTTCTATATATTTATCATATTTACTATAATAGAGTGAATATTCACTTACACATTAAAGTATTCTATAAACATTTTAAAGAGTTTACTCTAATGATAGTATTACAGTATCAAAAGCAGGTATATCCTTTGTATAGGTTACCCCTTTAATTGTTACGGATGCCTTTTGCAAGGTATCGCTATTATTAATCATAACTAAAATTTTATCTTCCTCATAATAAGCACTCTCTGTATTCACATTATCGGTAATCCCTTCTTGTAGGAAGGATTCGCCTGCTGCATATAAGATAATGTTGAGCAGAGTTCTAGCATTCTTAATCGAGTGTTCATAAGAAGTAAGATAGATACCAAGTCCTTTTCCAAACTCATAAGAAGTCATAACTGGCAAACCATTCTCTTCTTTCAATACTTTTGCTAATCCATCGGTGAGATAGATATTTTTCTTTTCTTTTGGTCCATGATCGATAAACTCTAATTCTTCCATCGGTTCTGGTAAAAAGGTATAACGGCCATGAGAAACACGGTCGCCTAAATCCATATCAACACCAAGTACATGTGCCAATCGAAATAGTGTATCATAACCATTAACAGCACTTGGCTCATTTACACCAATAAATGCTTTCCCTTCATAAACAAATCTTGTGATTCGTTCAATAACTTCCGGATCCTCCCAAGCTTTTCCACCACTCCAAGCAGTATTCAAAGTTCCGGCGTTAATTACAACATCGACATCCTCTAGGGCACCCTGTTTCACGTCTTCAAAGTTAATAAACTTAACGTCCACTGGTAGTCCTGATAAACTTTCATTGATATGGATTAAATCATGCATATACGTTTCATGAAAATGTCCAGATAGAGTCCATGAACGTAAAGAACCCCAGCTATGAAGTACGGCAACTCGTGGCTTAAGTACCATCGGCTTTCCAACCGTATGAAGTTGTCTGATTCTTCGAAATTCATTTGCAATCTTTTCGATATAGTCTGTAAAGTCTGGGAAATCCTCGACTAAATGAAGGTAACCTCCGAGACCGATACGTTCGATTGGTTCCCTAAGCAATGCTCTTCTTACACTAATCCAGTAATTCTTTGCATCAAGTGTTGGATTCCCACCATCCATAAAGGTAGGAGCTCCTCCGAGTCCAACTGGGAATAGATATGGATGGAGTCTTAATTCATGCGTATTTACCTTAACTCCTGCACAAAGTCTTACTTCAAATCCCGAGAACACACATTTTATTATGCCATCAAAACCAAACTTTTCAAAATTTTTATGATAAGGCTCAACTCCTACCCAACTATCATCATAGAATACATAAGCTAATTTTCCATAGTTATGTACCACATCAATCAATTGTTTACCAAAATCCACGACAAAGTTATTAATAAATTCCATCCAGTCAAGCTTATGCTGATCTGCTGGCATATGAGTAACATGGAACTTACCTTGATGAATAAAATCTTCTGCAGTAAGCGCATATCCATATGTTTCTTTAAACAAATTAAGAGCAAGCGGACTCACTGTAAAATCATAGGATGCCCAATCGGAGAAAAGGTAGCGATTTTTTTCATTACTTCCCCACATCCAGACAAAATTGTAAAACATCGAGGTAAATCTAACAACTGTCGTCTGTTCGTGTTGTTTACACCAATGATCCATCCAAGTAAGTAAGTACTCCCTTGTTTCTTTATGCATTGGATCAATTTGCATCAAGTGTTCTTTATTCCAGTTGTTTGTCGTATGGTTATACATTGAGATTTCTTCCCATATACGATAGGCCATAAAACTAACCGTATATTTATGCCATGGACAGATACCTGTTATGACTACTGATTGATTTTGCGGTTGGTAACTCCACTTTTCATTATCTATAAGAGTATCTGTCGTTCTATCATGCACTTGCCAATACATCAATGATTCTTTGCTATCATTTACTAAGAACTGCTCTTTAAAAAAGCCTTCCATTAAATCTATTATTAAAGTATCTGAATTAGCTACCACTGGACTTGTGACAAGAAAAGTTTGTTGTAATTTGTCCATATTCACTTTTGCCCAAGCATTATGGTCTCGAATCAGACAAATAGTGGAATAGATTCCATAACCTGCATTTAAGATGTCATCTGATAAAACTGTTCCATCACTATCACGAATTACATCTGCTCCCCATCTTTTTGCAAGCTCTAATGTCAAATCCTCGTATCCTGCTTCTCCAGGTAATGTAAATCCACCTTTTGTAATCTCATTATGCTGATTCACTTTTTTTCTCCTTATCTATGCAATATAGGGCTACCGTAATCAACGATAAGAATGTATTACGATAGCCCTGTCTAAACAACTTATTTTTCATAAACACCTATTGCTTACCAAACCTGCCAACAGATGAGTTACCTCCGTAAACAAGGTTTCGCTAACTTTTCCTTGCTATGAAGAAGATGTGTAAAATTCTTTTTATTTCGTACTATCTTCTACAATTGCTGAAAGGAACGCAAGTGCCAATCCTTGCCCCCATCCTTGCATCCAAGTCTTTGGTACATTACGATAACCTTCTCGATCTTTCATTACTGCTGTACCACCAGATACATTTAGTACTCTACCATCTTCTGATATATTCTTTAGAATACCATCCAAAGATTTCTGAATATATTTTGTGTGAAGCGGATTATGATTTGTAACCATTGCTGCTGCAATTCCACAGCTAGCAGATACTTCTTCGTAAGATTCTTCATCATCAAGGATTGTTCTCCATAAACCATTCTTGGTCTGTAGAAGCTTTAAGGCTGCTAGTTGGTCTCTAAGAGCACAATCAATTTCCATAAAAATAGGATATAAGTATGGTTCAGGAAGTATTTTACCAACTTGAGACATAGTATAAGCTGCCCAGGCATTAGCACGTCCCCAATAAAATCCAGACATATGATCTTTATTTATATTGTTATAGCCATGGTACCAAAGGCTTGTACTTGGCTCTTGAAGATATTTAATATGCCAGTAATACTGATTTAGAGCATCAGCAATCATATCCTCATCCTTAAGTTTTACTCCTACTCTCAATAAGAAAAATGCTGCCATAAATAAAGTATCCGCCCATGCTTGTTCTGGAAAATCATTATTTACTGATACGGTATGTTGAAGAACATGATCTCCAAAACGAAGTGCCTTATTACGAATATAGTCTACTTTGCTCATAACGATGTCCCAATATGTTTCATCCTCGGTTGCTTCATATAATGTTATCATGCAGTGCCCCATAGCACATGTATTTACTGTCCAATTAGGTAGCCCAAGAGCAATGTATTCATCTGCCCATTGTTTTAATAGATTAATATATTCTTCCTTCTTTGTAACGCGATAAGCCTCACTAATACCATAATAAGCAACTCCGCAAGGCCAATCCCATGTCATATCCATAGTCATAGTTTTTTTCACAACGCTGTCAATCACCTGTAATAAATTTTCTTTGTCATACTCAATTTTGAACATAATGTCTCCCTTAGTATTGATTTTATGATACCACATAACCCCCCTGAAAAACAGGAGGGTTACTTGGTAGTATGAACTAGTTACTTTTATCCTTTGTACTCTTCATAAGTAACTTTTCTGTTTTAAGTTTTACATAACTTTCTACTTTTTTATTACTATACTATTTTTCTTGTGTTTCTAACATTTTCTCTTATCATTTGCTACTAATTATCTCTTCTGACGTTTTTTAATCGCTTTATCGTCAATTTTTATCGGATTGTCTCAAAATCATATCTTGTGTAAGTTTCTAGATTAAGCCCTAGTTATATCCTCCAGCTGAGATTGCTGCTTGTTTCTCATCAAGAATTGTCTGGTATCCGGCAGCTAAGTAATCTTCACAAGCTTTTTGATATACAGCTTCGAATTCTGCTTCAGGAGCCATCGCACATTTTACATATAATTCTTTCCAAAGATCATTTAAATCAGATTTGTATTCTGCAACAGATTGGATCGTATCTAAGAAAATTGCATCTGGAGTCATGTACTCTAAGTTAGCAACATAATCCTTATATGCATCTTCAATGAGGTATTCAAATCCTGCTGGAGCCCAGTTTGCAATATTCGCTTTGTAATTTAATTCTTCATCTGCATACTGTGCACTTTCAACTACTAAACACCAGTAATCCTTGTTGTTATTATTAGAAAGTTTAGATTCTCCTGTATATTCTAAATTCTTAACAGCTAAACCAGCTGCATCTAAAGTATAGTTCTCACCTTCTACACCATTCTGGAAGAAGAATAAGTTATCTGGCTGACTTAACCACTCAAGGTACATCCATACAGCGACTCTCTCCTCTTCTGGAGTAGCAGAGTTGATACCCATAATCATACCAAATGGCCAGTAACCACGTTGCTGTGGAACACCACCTTCTGGAACGTTAGCTGCCATTGGAAGTAATGCAAGCTTAGCATCTGGATTATTCGCTAATAATGAGGTTGTAACATCAGTAGAACTTGAGATATAGAAACTATATACACCGCTGTTACCAGATACAAAATCCGCTTTTGTAGAAGCATCATCCGTATTTAAATAAAACTCTTTATCAATTAAATTGTTATTATACTGATAATTTAAGTTCTTTAAAAACTGATGTGTTGGTTCCCATGGTAATGCAGCGATAGAAAGATCAGAATATAAAGCTCTTTCATCTGTATCGATTGGCCAGGAACGGAAGAAATAATCATAGGTAAAGTTGTTCTGTACTAAAGTTCCGCCACCATTACCAAGTCCTGCATCTCTCCAAGCAGCAAATAATTCATTTAGTTCTGTTAAGTTAGTAGGCATAGTCTTACCAACTTTATCAATCCAGTCTTGTCTGATTAATGTAACCCAGTTGTAAGCAGTTGGTCTTGATGCAAAGAAGAATACCTTTTCACCATTGATCGTACCATAGGAATCAATTGTAGAACCTAGGTTTTTATAGTATGTAGGAGCATAGTTAGCAATTTCGTCGTAGTTTAATTCCTGCATTGCACCTTCATCATAGTAAGCGATTGCTTGTGGCATATCATAGTGGAAAATGATATCTGGTGCAGTACCAGCAGCTAACATCTGTGTAAAGTCAGTTACCTCAGTTGATCTACCGATGGCAACAAATTCAACTGTGATATTATACTTATCACCAAATTCTTTTTGAACCCACTGAGTGTAATAGTTGTTCGTTGGATTCCAACCTTCGAAAGCTCTGTCATAAACAGGGATTTGAATGGTTACATTTTTTTCAAATCCATTGGAGTAATCCTTAAAAGCACCTTCTGGAGCTTTGGTAGGATCTGTAGTCCCCTGGTTATTTTCAGCTGCCTGTGTCGGTGCTGTCGTAGGGTCTTTCTTGGTATCAACGGATTTGTCTTTGCTACCGCAGCCCGCTAATAATGCGGTCGACATAGCAAGTGTTAAAACAAGAGCTGCTGCTTTTTTCATTGATTTTCTCATAATAGTACCTCCCTTTTTTTTAATACATTTCTATAGCATCCGGTACCCCCGGAAAACTATCAACCTTTTACTGATCCAATCATGGTACCTTGAACAAAGAACTTCTGAACGAATGGATATACGCAGATGATTGGAATTGTTGCAAACATTATACATGCTGCTTTTAAAACTTCTGGATTTGTAACCTGTGCTGCACCTTCCGATGCTGCTTGTAATGACTCTGTTGCTGATACCACTAAATAGTACATCTTTAACTGTAGCGGTCTTAAAGATACATTCTGCTTTATATAGAACAATGCATCGGAATAAGCATTCCAACGACCTACAGCATAAAATAAAGATAAGGTTGCAAGTATCGGTTTTGATAATGGTACCACAATTTTTCGAAGGATCTGAAATTGTGATGCACCATCCAGATGTGCCGATTCAATTAAACTGTCAGGTATCGTACTTTGTAGAGATGTCTTCATAATTAAGAAGTTATATGGGCTAAATGCTAAAGGTAAAATTAATACAGCCCAAGTATCTAGAAGCCCTAAGTTATTCATTAATAAGTATTCCGGTATAATACCTGCGGAAAAGTACATGGTAAACATAAATAAGAAAGTAAAAAAGGAACGTCCTTTTAATCCTTTTCTCGATAATGGATACGCTGCACATAAAGTAATTAAAATACCAAGTATCGTAAATAGAATAGTTACTACTACAGATACATAAAAGGATCGTAATATGCTAGTATCCGCAAAAACTTTCTGATATGCTGTTATGGTAAAATCTTTTGGTAATAATAATACTTTATTGGCAATGACATAAGCTTCATTGCTGACTGATTTTGCAAAAACATGGATAAAAGGTAATACACAAGTTAATGCAGTAATTAATAATACTAAGTGGATAAAAAATGATGCAATCCCGTCAGTTATCTTATGTTTTACTATCTTCTTGTCTAATTTCTTTGTTTGTAATTTTGCTTCCATCTGCTCTCCTCCTTATAACAAGCCATCTTCGCCAAGTTTCTTTGCAATTCGATCCGATATAAGAACAAGTGCTAAACCAATTATTGACTGGAATAAACCGATTGCTGTTGCCTCACTGTACTTACCATTGGATAAGCCCATGCGGTAAACTAGGATTGGAATTGTTGTTGTATATTCTGGAGTAGCTACATTCATAAGTGCATATACATTTTCAAAAGAGCCAGCCATAATCTTACCTAAGTTCATAATAAGAAGGGTGACAATCGTACTTCTAATACATGGAAGTGTAACATGTCTGATTCTTCCCCAGCGACCTGCTCCATCTACGGTAGCAGCTTCATATAATTCAGGATTTACACTAGTTATCGCAGCCAAGTAAATAATCGTTCCCCATCCCATTGTCTGCCAAACATTAATCATAACGTAAGATACTAACCAATGAGTATTCTCTTGTAAAAACGGTATTCTGCTTCCACCCAGAGACTCAATAATGTTATTAACCACACCACTTGCCTGACCAAAAATCTGGTAAGCCATTGCACCAATAATAATAAAGGAAAGAAAATGAGGTAAATAAATTAAGGTTTGCGTTACTTTCTTAAAGTATTTATTCTTGACTTCATTTAATAAAAGAGCTAAAATTATTGGCATTGGAAATCCGAATAACAAGGTTAATACATTAAGTAATAACGTATTCCGAACAGCGGTTCCAAAGTTTCTCATGGAAAAAACTTTACGGAATATATCGAATCCTACCCATTCACTACCATTAAAACCTTTTAATATCTTATAATCTTTAAATGCTATGGTTAACCCAAAATAAGAACCGTATTTAAAGATTAAGGCAAATGCTAATGGTACTAATAACAATACATATAGTTGCCAATCTTTCTTTATGTAATGAAAAATGCCCCTCTTCCTCATTTGTAAAGGAACCACGCTGTTGCTTCTCTTATTTGCCTTGGCAAATTTCACAAATACCATCTCCTTCTGTTTGTAGTTTTGTGCGTTTTTTCATTTAGCATACTCACACTATAAACTGGATCTAAAACTTTGTAAATAATCACTTTTGACACTGCATATGATTTTTGATTTTTTTAAAAACCCTTGTTTTAATAGGGTTTCATGCGTCATTGAGAAATATGATACAATATTTTATCTAGAAATCAGTATGTCCAAATTACCAAATCATGTCTTTTGAGTATCAAATCTGATAGGTGAAATCAAAAAAAATATCCATAAAACCATTTTGACAGCTTGGTTTTATGGATATTTTGCACAAATGAAACTTTTGAATTATTTTATATTATTCTTAAAGTCACTCGGAGATACTCCTTCATACTTCTTAAAGAAACGATTCAAGCTCTGTACATTATGATATCCGACTTCTGTTGCTATCTGTGTAAGGCTTAAATCCGAGTGTAGTAACAAACGTTTTGCCTCATCAATACGTAAAAGGTTCACATTGTCCATCAAACTGTTCCCAGTTTCCTCTCGTATCATTTTTCTCATATACGAATAACTAATTCCAATTTGAGTTGCAAGCTCTTCAAATACGATTTCCTCTTTATAGTGTTTTCTCAAATACTTTATAATCTGTTCTGAGCTTTTTTCTGAAGTATCTTCATGGAAGCTCATTAAGTAGTCTGTGATTGAAATAAAAACCTTACCTAAATACACTTCAATGTCTTCTAGAGTATCCATTCCACCAATGGTCTGGTATAGATTTGTGTTATTTCCAAAAACCTTACTAGTATTCATATTGTGTTCCATCATAAATTTTACTGTAGCACCTGTTAATTGGTTTAATATCAACAATAAATTTTCGTAAGAGATATCTTCCTTATGCTTAATATCATCAAATATTCCGGAAAGTTCTGCTTTGGCACTATCTGCATCTCCCACTGAAAGGTAGTTAATTATCTTTTTTTCTCCGTTATAGGAATAGGAATACTTATTATTCTCTTTCTTTTGCGGATTCCAGAAGATAATTTGATTTCGGCCAACAATAATTCTTCGTTTGATTGCTTCTAATGCTTCCACATGACATTCATTAATAAGCTCATATCCATTGTGTACAGTAGAAACACCTATTGAGACCGTATATTCAAAGACATGCTGTGCTTCTTGTCGAATCCCTGTTAATATATTAAATAACTCTCTTGATACTTTTACATAATCATAACTCTTCATATTAATAATGATAGCCATCATACCTGCTCCATTTCTCATGGACTCTACATGATAACCTTCTGAAAAAGCCTTCTTTATCTTATCTTGTAAAGTAAAGCGCTGAATACCACGCTTATCTTTACCAGTTGTCTCTAAATATAGCTTTGTGTTATCGATTGAGATTATTGCAACCATATAATGATTGTACGGGAATATCTTTTCAAGCTCTTCCATTTGTTTTTGATTTGTTATCTCTCCAGTCAGAAGATTATGTAAAAGTAAGTTTCTAGCTTCCAATTCCTTTTCCTTTAAAAGATGATGCAATTCACTTTCCTGCTCCTGTATCTTCTCAATTGCACCACTTAAGTAAGAAAGTTCATTTTTCACCCCAAGTTCTTCCATCCCATTAAGCTGTTTTACGTTTTGAACCAACTTTCTCATTGGCTTTGAGAATCCTCTTGCTAATACAACCACTACAATTGTTCCAAGAGCAATGATAATTAAGATAAATACAGTATAGCCACTACGTATGCCTTGTGCTTTACTCATCAGTGTATCCATATTATAGGTATTCACATAAATCCACTGAAATTGCGGTGACTTTTGATAAGTTAATAAGATTGCCCTCTCTCCATCTTTCTGATATTGGTAGCCAGTAGTGATGCCACTTGCTAACGACTCTTTCACATATTCAATCTCTCCAAACTTTTTAAGGAATTTAGAGCTCTCCTTATGCGATATAATCGTACCATCTGTCATTACCATAATTCCTTGTGCTTCTTTGGAATATAAACTTGAAAGTAGCAATTCATTTAGGCGTTGTGCATCTACATTTACAACAATGGTACCTTTTGTTGATGTTGTTAATTTGTTAAGTCGATAGATATAAGAAATTACATTCCTCATTTCTCCAGAAGTTTTTCCATTTGCTAGTTCGGAAAGGGTTGCTGTATTATACGTTCTTGCATACCAAATTCCTGCAGAACCTAGTCCCTTTAGTTCTAACTCATCCATCCAAGCTATATCCTCATATGCTTGATTCTTTACAATCCCTCGATTTGTAGAAATCACATAATCTGCACCATCCAGACAAAAGTAAATAGAACTAACTATTCGATTGTTATTTTGAATTTCACGCATCTGATCCAATATACCTACAGCAACATTAACTTTACTATATTCTGAGTTTAATACTTCATATGAAGTTAGGTTTTTTAATCCATTAAACTCATTCGTGCCTACCATCTGTAATATGTTCTTTACAATATTCATTAGCATCGCTTCACTATAAGAGCTGCTTGTATCAATCTGAGCCATAGCAGAGGTCGCAATCTCTTCTTCTGAATATTTCATCATTTGAACATTACTGTAATATCCTGTCATTACTGTTGGTATTAAGAACAATAATAACAAGATAAAAATTAACTGAATTACGATCGGAATTCGTTTCATCTCATCCTCCGAAATGTTATTTTTCCTATGTAAATTAACAAATAATATCTCCTTCTCACAAATATTTTAGTGATTATGTATAGTGTATCTAATTTTAATTCACATTGCAAGATTAAATATTTGGCTATTTTACCCTAATCCCTACTTTTGAATATAAAATATATTCTGACTCATCTCTTTGACAGACTTTTCTATCATGTCTTTTTTTCCTAATAACCAAGACAAGTCCTTTGGTGTAATACATTTTTTAGTAGAGAAATCAACATTGATAGAATGTTCCATTAACTCAATGACGTTCGAATAAAATAGAAACACTTGTTTAATAAAAAAATAATGCTTTTCATATGGTGTATTCGCTAACTTCAGAATAGATTCTAAAGTAATTGTTCCTGGATATTGTCTAACCGAAATCTGAGCCGCCATATTCTTTGCGACCAAGAAGGCATGAACTCCCTCCATCTCAGGCAAAACAATTTCCTTGATACTATCCTTTATAAAAATTAGTACATTAAGATAAAGATTTAGCTTCGAAATCATCTCTGATGTTTTATTTATTTCATTTCGATATTCTTGTTTTCTTAAAGCTATCCTATCTCGTAGATTCTTTATATCTTGGTTACCAACATCTATTTTTTTCTTATTCTTTGTCCATTCATATAAAAATTTTGTAACCAAATCTTTCGGGTCTGTCTGTTCTTTTGTTAAACGTTTTCTTGCAAGAAGATAGGTACGCTTAATCTCGGTATCCATCCATTCTTTCTCTATGGATTGATCTGTTAAAAAAGTAATGTAATTTGGCCTTTTACTTGGGCTTCCATACTCTTCTAACTCCAGATACAACTGATTTATGTAAGGAATCAAATAAGCGGTTCTAATATTATCCACCGCTAATAATAACTGCTGATATTCTTTCTTTTTTGTTTCATCATCCATAGTTAACTGCTCTATCTCTTTTTGATAACTTCGATAGATAGAATCCATCGTATTCGATAATTCCAATACAGATTCTTTTTTCGTAAAGCTGCCTACATTAAGCATTCTATTGTCCTCCCATATATTCTTTAAAAGAATCTGGTTTGGTCATATCTCTTACACCAACAATCTCACCGTGTCGAACTAGATATTGATACCGGTCTAATACTGTTATAAGATACTCTTCGCGTACTCCAAAAGCTCTTACTTCTCCTTGATTCATTGGAAGTTTTAGATTCACCGTATTCATTGCCTTTTTCTTTGATTTATTTACAATAAATAAAATCACGCATAATATTAACAAACTTACTAGAATACCTGCACTAGCATAATACATCCACATTGTACTTTCTCCTCCAAAATAATCTTTCCATAGCTCCATTATATGAAATTTAGCATTTTATGTCAATTCTTACAAATTTTATCTCATATGGTACATTGTATCTTTTTATTTTAAAAAGATATGAAAGAATGTGTACAAAAAGCTTTAGAAAGCAAATTTATAAAGGGAAAATATCATAATTAGAGAGTCGTAACTATTTAAAATACCCTTTGGCAAAGAGAGCTATTTACAAACATATCATTCTTTACCAAAAGGGCATTTTTTTTTACTTTAAAAAAATCTATTTTCTTTTATAATAATTTGATAGCTTCCATTAACTATAGTTCAACCACGATTAAAAACGATGAAATCTTCTCTTTATAATGGCAGCAAATATCAGGCATACACCGGGAATTACAATAACATCTCCAATTCTAGTATAGACAGTTTTATGGTCAAAGAACCTGACATTACCACGTAATGTTGTACCTACTAAAGCATCTGCTCTCTCCATGACCTGTCCCTTTTCATTTATAATTGAAGTTAGCCCTGTATTGCTTGCACGAACAACATACCTGCCATTTTCCACTGCACGTAAGATAGACTGAGAATGGTGCTGATAAAGTGCAGCAGAATATCCAAACCAAGAATCATTGCTTATCACAGCAAGTAACTCCGCTCCATTCTTAACACTTTCTCTTGATATCTTAGGAAATATGGATTCATAGCATATGATTCCACCTACCTCTCCGTACTCTGTTGCTACTGGAAAAGATTCTGTTCCTGGGGTTTCTGATAGCTGCTCCATTAACATGGATGTAAAGTCAGGTGAGATTTTTCGAAATATCTTGGAAAATGGTAGATATTCTCCAAAAGGAACTAGTTTCTGCTTATAATATGGCTTTTCTGATATTCCATCTTTTGTTACTACATACATTGCATTATAACTGTTTGTTTCACCATCCACTACCTCACGGTCAAAAGCACCAAGAATAATACTGATATTGTGCTTTTCACATAATGCCATTAACTCACTTTGTTCCTCTTTAACTTCTTCTAGATAAAAAGGTACTGCTGTCTCTGGCCAAAATACAAGTTTTGTATTCGGTGTAACATTATCATCTGTTAAATCCATATAATCTGCAAAAATCTGAACTGTCGTTGTCTGCCATTTATCTAATCCAGAATGGTTTCCTTGTACTAATAAGACCTCGATTGCTTCAGAATTTTCACCATCCAATCTTTTATTTACCCTAAAAGTTCCAAACACAATATTTCCGATCAAGGATACGCCAATAAAAATATAAGCAGTTAAATTAATAAGAGCTTCCTTTTTCCATCGAATTCTCTCCGTTTTTAATGGTAAAATCCCAAAATAACGACTACCTGCTTTCACAATCCCAAATGCAATTCCACCATTAATCAATAATAGCAAGAAGGAAATAAACAGACCACCGAACAAGGAAGCCGATTGTAGAAATAATGACCAAGGGGTTACGGAAAGTGATAATCTTGCCCATGGAAATGGCACTATACCGAGGAATTCTTGCAGCCATTCCGCTAGTACATAAAGGCATGAAATTATTACAATATCCCATGCCGTGCCAGTTCGTATACGCCTAAAAGAAAGCAAAGAAATATATAATCCAAGTCCATTTTGTAACACAATTAAAATGATTGCTAAACCAAGCAATAAAACTGCTAAAATCCCAGACAAAGGCATGACAGGAGTTAAATAAAAAAGCCAATACAACACCGGACCATAATAAAAGATGGAATAAGAAAAGATTGCAATTGGTAATATCTTTTTTAGTTCCGTCTTATTGTTTTGAAAGAATATAAGAAAGAACGGTATTAAAGAAAAAAAACATAAAAACCAAGCTCTTTTATCTAAAAATGCATATGCAGTTAATATTCCAGAAATCATACTATAGAGAAAAGCTTGTATTCTAGGTGAGAAGTTTAATCCATTCATATAAAAACAACCTCGCTTTCATTTGTCTTACGAATTACTTCCACCCATTGACAAGCTTGGCAAAATGGCCCCTAGATTCTATTTCAGAAATTCGTACCTACTACATACATAATTTCACCCAATCATACCAAAATTATGTAAAGTATAGTAGGAACAATTTCTATAAACGAAATGATTTATTCACAAATTCGCCATCCACCACTATGGCGAACTATCTTATTTTCTTGCTTTAACCTTTTTACAATTCCCTCAATTGCATTATGGAATGTTTTTGTGCGCCTTGGATATCCTAATTGCTCCGCAATTATTTTACTAATCTCATCCAACGTAATTTCTTTTTCTACACGTATAATAGATACTATTCCTGAACATAACTCACATTCCGGAATCCCTTCGATTTCTCTTCTTCCGTTCTCAGGTAAATTGATTCGAAGATTATAGTCTGTACTATCCTCCTTTTGTAATACACCCTCTTTTAGAACAAACCCAACTATAAGGTTATTCTCTAAGTAGGACTTCATACTATCCTTTAATTTTGTAGTGATTCTTTTTTGCCCTAACAGCTTTACCACTCTTTTTTGGAAGATTTCCTCTTTGATTGGATGTTCTGCTAGAAGAACAGTTTCACAAATTTTCCATACGTATTCATTAGTTAACTCAGGTTCTACTTCGATGAATGGATTTATAGCTTCGATATAGAATGAAAATCCATAATTTTTTGGTTGTTTAGAAGCAAGCAGATATTGTTTTACTTCTTCCCAGTCAGTGGAATATTTTCGATAGTGCCCACCAAATACCTCTTCTATCCTATCTTGATTCGCCAAAAGCCATTCTTCTTTTTGTTTGATTCTTTCCATTAATAGAAGATATTTTCTTACTTCAGCAATCGTTAATCCTTCTCCTTTTTTATAAGCTAAGGATAGCATTCGTTCTATATCTTTCGTAAATCGCTGACAGTTTTCCATTAAACGATATAGTAAGTTGGTACCTTCTGGTAACGACAGATCCATTATCTTATTGGTATCTGCTAAAGGAATGTTTTCTAATTCATATAGCCTCTCTTTATCCTCTTCATTTATCCATGTTCCGATTAATTCTTTTAGTTTCCTAATACCATCCTCTTTTAAGAGCTCCTTAATGCAGTTCATCGGAAGCTCTATCGATAACAGATGTAGAAAACGATAGATGGAATCATATTCTTTTCTCAATTTATGAAAGGCAGTCTCTTCTTTTTGATAATTTTCACCTAATAGACTATCAATTTTTTTTAAATCTTTATCTAACCATGTTTTGCATTCGTGATATATCAAAAGATTTTGATATAAAACTTCATATTCTTGCTCATTTAAGAGCTCTAAATCTTCTTTAAATAAAGAACGGAAGTACTTCTTTTGCTTCCAATAAAAACTATGAAAGTAACGAAAACCTCCCTTATTTACAGAATGAAAACGCTCAACTAAAGGCATGTTTTCTTCTTGGAATATCTCATCTTTCCATACCTTTCCAAGACGTTTTTCTGCCTTTTTATAGTCCTCAACCTTGGTTTGCGTCAAATCAATCATTTCTATCACTGCTTCGTAATTTGCTTCCACAAACCAAGCTGCAGTAGGTTTTGTATCTTTCTCAATTTGCATAGAGAGAACTAAAAAGTCAATTAGATTTCTTATTGTATAAAAAGACAGCTGATACCGTTCTTGGATATTTCTTGATACCTCTTCCATCTTAATTAACTGTTGATAACCATTTTCTAATTGAACGAGTATTTGCTTAATGAATTGTAACAAGTCGATAGCATGATACTGTAGCATCTGATTATGTAGCTTATTTTTTATAGAATAAAACATCTCTTGATATTCCTTTTGAAAGCGTTCTCGCATGCTTACCACATCAAGAGTTAAGATATCGGATTGAAACTTTTCTAATACTTGATTACGCTCTCGCTCTAAACTTACTGTAACATATTTCACATCATTATAAAAATGCGCCTCTTGCTCTGTAATACTATAATTTTGTAACTTGATCTCATTTGTCATTTGGTTTCCCCAGTATTTCTATTTCCTATTTCTTAGGTAATTTCATATCTAAAATAACCTAACATTGGATATGATAACAAATTTTGTTCTAAAATACTATGAACAAATTCTGTTAGAAACTTAAAATTTCTTATATTTTATAAACTTAATACTCACATTTTTTTATTTTTATTGTTTCACAAATAACGATTAATATCTATAATTACAAGATAAAAGGCTTTGTAATAGCCCGACTTTTTCTGTTCGGACTATTACAAAGCCTATCTTCTTTTTAATAAAAGATTATCTTTTTTTAGAATAAATAATATTTTCTCTATTCATATTTCCAAATACTAATTTTTTTCCCTTACGATTTGCATTTGGATAATTCCTCGAATCACATCGTAAAGATATGGTTTATACTCTTTCATTGGTAAAGGTTCATTTTCAAGAATACAGCTATAACAACTAGAGCCAACTAATTCTATAATCATAAACAGCATTATTTCAGGATTCTTAAATTCATATGGACTCTCCTCTACCATATGCAAAAATGTATCATAAAAATCAGTCTCAGCAGTATCATGACCTTTTAATAAAGCAGTTTTAAAAACACCCCAACTCAAATTTTTAGAGATAAATTTTAGAAACTCTGGTTCTTTTGCCAGTCGATCAATAATTTGATCTGCAATAAATATTAAACGCTCTGAAAAATCCTTAATCTCTGTTTCCTTTAACTTAAGTTCAGCTGCATGAAACAGTGATCCTGCTTTATATGCAATTAGCTTATCTCGTAAATCATACTTGTCCTTAAAATATAAATAGAAGGTACCCTTAGCTACTCCAGCCTTTGTAACAATATCCGAGATTGATGTCTGAAAAAAACCCTTGGTTCGGAATAAATCAAACGAAGAATGAAAGATCGAATTTCGTTTTGCTTGCTTATTTTCCATTATTCTTCCCATCAGCCTTCAGCCCCTTTCTTATCCATGGGGATTTCGTATCGAAAGTACTTCCTTTCGACAAATCATCTTTATACTAGCACAGAATATTTGAAACATCAATAGCAAGAACTGCTTGGCTTTCATTAAGATTTCATTAAATTCAAACATCAATATTGACCAGTGGTCATTTTTGTGTTATAAATTATCCTTAGTAAATGACCATTAGTCATTTTTTAAAGAATGGAGGATGAAAACATGATAAGATTTGGTAAGTTCGTTACCAAGCACAAAAAATTAATTTTGTTGCTTGGTATACTACTACTAATCCCGTCCTTTATCGGTATGGCGTGCACAAGAATTAACTATGATGTACTTACATACTTACCAAAGGACACAGAGACTATGATTGGCCAAGATATCTTAGTTGAAGATTTTGGCATAGGGGCTTTTTCTATGGTAATCGTTGAAAATATGCCCAGTAAAGATGTGGTTACGTTAAAAGAGAAAATGAAGGAGGTAGATCACGTCAAAGATGTGCTGTGGTATGATGATGTCTTCTCTATTGATGTTCCCATCTCAATGCTTCCACATAAAATAAAGGATGCATTTAACTCAGAGAACTCTACCATGATGGTTGTACTCTATGATGGCACTACTTCAGCTGACAGTACCATGGATGCCATTGGTCAAATTAGAAAAGTTGCTGGTGAACAAGTATTTATCAGTGGCATGTCAGCTCTTGTAACCGATACCAGAGACCTCTCTAATCAAGAAACTCCAATCTATGTATTGATTGCTGTCGCTTTATCACTCCTTGTTTTATGTATTAGTATGGAATATTTTTTAGTGCCATTTTTATTCTTACTAAGTATTGGTATGGCAATTGTTTATAATCTTGGTAGTAACATCATCTTTGGAGAAATCTCTTATATCACCAAAGCATTAAGTGCAGTTCTTCAACTAGGAGTAACTATGGATTATTCCATCTTCTTACTTCATAGCTACGAAGAGAATAAATTACGTTACCCAGGTGATAAAGACAGGGCGATGTCGCATGCAATATCAAATACCTTCTCCTCTGTGGTTGGAAGTTCAATTACAACAGTAGCCGGGTTTATTGCACTTTGCTTTATGAGTTTTACATTAGGAAAAGATATCGGTTTGGTTATGGCAAAAGGTGTTGTTTTTGGTGTGATTGCCTGTATCACAATACTCCCATCCATGATTCTTCTCTGTGATAAGTGGATTGAAAAGACCAAACACAGAAATTTCTTGCCAGATTTAAGGAGATTATCCACTTTTGTTACAAAGCACTATCTTATATTTGTAATAGCATTTGTCGTTTTGATGATTCCTGCAATATACGGTAATAACCATACAAAAGTATATTATAATCTTGATGAATCCTTACCAAAAGATTTAAAGAGTGTAATTGCAAATGACAAATTAAAAGAAAATTACAATATGGATACCACAATTATGCTTCTCTTAAAGAGTGACTTGTCACAAAAGTCGGTAGATCAACTAATGTCTGAAATAAACTCAATCGATGGTATTGAATGGACACTCGGTATTGATAACCTCATCGGACCTGCGCTTCCAATCTCTATGATACCAGATCAACTTATTTCTGCAGTTCGAAATAAAGATTATCAAGTTGAGATTGTAACTTCTAGCTATAAGGTTGCTACCGATGAAGTAAATAATCAAATTGAACAGATTAATCAAATCGTTAAGAACTATAGTAAGGATTCCTTAGTAGTGGGAGAAGCCCCATTAACCAAGGACTTAATTACAATCGCAGATACCGATTTTAAAACTGTAAGTATTCTCTCTATTGTTATTATATTCCTTATTATTTTAATATTATTTAAATCAATCTCATTACCAATTATCCTTGTTAGCGTGATAGAATTAGCAATTTTTATTAACATGGGTATTCCATATTATACAGGAACCGAACTTCCATTCGTTGCCTCGATCGTTATCGGTACCATCCAGCTCGGTGCTACCGTTGATTATGCAATATTAATGACAACAAGATATCGAAAGGAACGTAATAACGGAAACAGCAAAGTAGAATCCATCACGATTGCACATCGCACTTCTATCAAATCTGTTTTTGTAAGTGCATTAAGCTTTTTTGCTGCTACCTTCGGTGTTGGACTCTATTCCAATATCGATATGATAAGTTCGCTATGCAGTTTAATGGCACGAGGAGCCATAATTAGTATGGTGGTGGTTATCTTTATTCTGCCTTCCATGTTTATGCTCTTTGATCGTATCATATGTAAAACAAGTATTGGCTTTGGTTTAAATAAAAAAGCAAATTAAAGGAGGAATGACTATGAAACGTATTATGAATAAAGTTACCGTTTGTGTACTCTGCACTGCCATGATCGGAGGTATCTGCTATGTAGGCACAACGTTTTCAGGAAAAGAAGGTACGGCTCTTGCTGCTTCCCAACTAAAAGATGTCACTAATAATTTAACTATGGCCAACAAAGCCTCTGTTACTAAAAGTTTAAACGATAGTGGAAAAAGCGATAAAACAGAAAAAGAAGAAGTAGTTTATGTAAAGATGAATGCAAGCGGTGAAGTTTCCCAAGTAATCGTAAGTGATTGGCTAAAGAATTTTAACAATGACTCTACTTTGTTAGATCAATCAGATCTAGAGAATATTACAAATATCAAAGGGGATGAAACATTTACAACCAATGCGGATGGATCCATTTCTTGGGCTGCTAATGGCAATGATATTTATTACCAGGGATCTACGACAAAAGAATTACCCTTTGATATGAAGCTTACCTATATTCTCGATGGAGAAGAATTTAGTGCGGAGGATGTGGTTGGAAAAAGCGGTGCACTAACGATAAGGCTTCAGTTTAAAGGAAAAGAACAAGTACCATTTTCAATACTTTCTGCTATGACAGCAAGTACTGATATGATAACAAACGTCACTGCTAAGAATGCTAAGGTGATATCCGATGGAGATAAATATATAATAGTTGGTGTAGCTTTATGCGGTGTACAGGATACTCTCAAATTAGAAAGTATTGAATTACCAGAGGAAATTGAGATTAACTGCGATGTAACAAATTATGATCCTGTCATGTTTCTTAATGTCATAACTACTGGAATCCTTTCTAATATCGAACTAGATAAAGATTTAAATATGACTGAACTATCCGAATCAATGGATACCTTATATCAATCTTGTGAGGAATTAAAAGACGGCACAGGTACCCTTTCAAGCTCATTAACAGAGTTTCAAGGAAAGTCAGAAGAATATTTTTCAGGAGTAACTACATTATTGAATGGGACGAAAGAATATACGGATGGTGTAGCTAAAGTTATGAATGGAGTAAAAGAGTTACATTCTAAATCTTCTACCCTTGTAGAAGGTGTTAATTCACTATTAAACGGTGCTACCTCCTTAGATGCAGGATTAGATCAAGCAAACACTGGTATCACCTCCTTAACCAATCAATTTAAAGATTTGGTTACAGGAAGCAAATCTATGAAAGAAAGTCTTTCTTCCTTACAACAATTAGTCACTGGTATTGTTGACGGTAAGGCGAAAGAAAATGATGTATTATCACAATTAATGCAAACCGTTGAAAATAATGAAAAGATCCTTGTTACGTTAAAAGCCGCAAATGCGGACACTAGCATTATCTCTGCTCTTGAAAAAAATACAGCTGCACAACGACAAATTGCGGAAGGACTAAAACTAAGCGGTCAGACCTTAAGTGGTTATCTTGAAAAATTAGAAAGTGCCATCACACAAATCTCTCAAGGAGCTGAAACTTTGTATCAAGGTTGTATTTCAACCGATACTGCGCATGAACAATTACAAAGTGGTTTGTCAAAACTTACTGCTGGTAGCAAAGCATTAGGGGAAGGTTTCACTTCGTTAGATGCTGGTTCTAAAGCATTGAAATCAGGAGTTGATCAGTTATATACTGGTGTAACAAAATTAGAAGGTGCTACTTCTTCCATAACAAATGGAGCAAAGAAATTAACAGATTCCTCAAAACTAATGAGTGATGCTGTTCGTGACTTAGCTCTTGGTGGAAAGAAGGTATCCGATGGAATGAACCAATTCTACGAAGAAGGAATCAAAGAATTATATGATAAATACAATGATACACTATCATTAATCCAAGGGAAATTAGATACTTTAATTGAGCAAGGTGAGAATTATAAGTGCTTTACAAAGCTATCAGAGGAAATGGATGGTAATGTTAAGTTTGTCGTAGAAATTCAATAAACTATTTGAATATGCCATTAAGGAAGAACTCACTTCAGCATCAAATATAAAAGGTATGAAATCACTTTTTTAAGAAATATGATTTCATACCTTTTTGAATTTACATTCATTATCTTACCTGTTTTTTCGGTGATTTCCCTTGTATCACAAGTTTTGTATAAGTAAAAGTTACCAGTAATAATACGACACCTAAGGTATTTAAAATCTGTTGCGCATATAATTCCTTTTGAAATATAACTAGTGGATTTTTCTGAAAATAATCTAATAATTTGCCACCGAGATAAGAGATCAGAAAACCATAAACACCGGAAATAGAGGACAACAGGCTAAGTTGAATCATCCTTCTTTTTTCATCTAAAAATTCAAGCTGTATTCCAAATAAACCAATCCCGATAAATGACCAACCACAAGCTGAGAAAAATGCTGCCGCTGGTATCATAATATAAGCATTACTAGGGAGCGAACATGCAGTCAAAAGGTAATTCAGTAGTAATCCTAACAAGGAGTACTTAAATACTTTTGCCATACCAAACCGATCTGCAAGCCGTCCGACTTTAGGTGATATGTAAATACGAAAAAGATTTGAGCAAAACCCTATTATCATAATAAAAGTATACGGGAGTGCCAATTCTTTGATCTGGTAACTAGAGTTAAACGGTGCTGCTATGTAAAAAGAAGTCATCCATAAACAATTTAGACCCAAAGCTTTACGAAAGAATCTATTTCCGAACGCTGATTTAAGTTCTGACTTCATACTATCATGAGAATCATTTTTATGTACTGATTTTGCACGTTTTGCTAGTGTACCATGCATTTCAAAACCATCTTCATTCGTATAGGATAACCTTGGCTCTTTCATAAAGCTAAATGCAACAAAATTTACTATTACTAATATTGCAATCATAATACCAATCAATACAAACCCTATCGTTAAATGACTTTTTTTATAATGGTCAAGAACAATACCTGCAATTAACATCACGCTTACTGTTACAAACACTGCCACGGAATCTTTAATCGCAAAATATCGCCCGCGTAACCTGCTCGGTACAAGGCTTGCTATCCAGTCTTGATTTGCTGGTGTTCCTATCTGAGTACATATCTGCGCATAAAAATACCCTGCAACAACCCAGATCATCTTAGCCCTCCCACTAAGCGTAAATAAGGGAACAAAATAGATGAGTGAAAAGGCTAGTTTTTGTAAGACTGTAAAGCAAACATAAAATTTATATTTGGGCAGTTTGTTTACAAACCGCATCATCATCAGCTGAAATACTGCTGCCAAACTTGCAAGTGATGTTAGAATACCTATATTAGCATCGGAAATACCAACATAAGACATCAAAGTTACAATAAAAGTACCACCAGCGAGTTGTGCAATTGTTTGATTTGCAGAATCTCCAAGTGTATACCACATCCTACTTCTCTTTAAGTCCTGCTTATTCTCTGGCAAAGCCATAAAATAAACCCTTCGTAATTTGCCAAGCAGGAATTTTGACATTACCATCAAGTTATTCATTAAGAGTACCCCCATACACACTATAGTAACTCAAGCCAACGAACGAAAAAACTTCTATTTTTGTGAATGTGATGTTTTAAGCATAGAATAACATGAATCATGTAGAATAACAATCAAAATAGGAACAAAGTTAAACTTTTTATTTTAATTGCTTATATTTTTAATTCCTATGAGAATAACCTTCTATATCTTAAGATATTGCTTTTGTTTCTATCTATTTCTTAAGCGTTGCAACCTTACGTAAGGTTACTTTATCAGTAACTGAAACTGTATCACATAATAGCTCTGAATAAATATCATAGTGGTTACGATGATACTCCACTTGATCTTTTGTCTCTGTAGCATAACAATATACACAGCCATTAGGACATGTATCATAACTACCAATATCAATACTTTGAATACAACCACAGTTTGTTCTTTGATTGATATCTTTTAACGTCTTTAACTCATACCCTACAAGTTCTTCCATCATCGCCTTATCAATACAACAACCATGTAAAATTCCAAGGTGATCTAAAGAAATTTCTTCTGAACACGTCATAACAGACATATTATACCTTTTTGCAATCTGCACAAATTCAGCACATAATGTATATATTTCATCTTTTGTAACTTCACGAAATGGTACTTCCTTATTCTCACGGTTCTTCATCTTACGATATAAATCTAAAAAACTAATAACCACTCGATTCGTTGCCCCCTCAAGAGCGATAGCAATTTGTTCAAAAGCCTTCCTATGATATTCTACCGTATAACGATGATTTATCATGATCGGATCGTAACGCCATACCATTCGTTCTTTTCCAAGCTTTTCTGCTAAGTAAAGAAATTGTGGTATCAGGACTTTACGCTTATCCGGTAAACAAGGTTCTATATCCTTCCCGTAGCTTGTCAAAGTATATTGAACATAGAACATATAGTCCTGTAATTTATCTAAATATTTTATCAAACCTTGTGGGTTTTTGGTCCAAAATACAATACAATCAATGTCTTCTTTTCTTAATGGAATTTTACTTACTTGATGTGGATTCCAGGGATTTTTCACACAAACTACCCCAGATTTTAAACGCTCAAGAAACCATTCCATATAATAATTCGGAATATCCGTTCTTCTGCTAACACTAAGTATCATTGGAAACTCCTTTCCACTTGCCTATGATCCATAGTAATCGTAACGATTTCTATAAACCATATTAGCAAAGAATTAATGATAAGTTTTTTAATAAAATCCAACTTATAGAAACCTTAGTAACCTAACTGCTTACCCACTAAAATAACCTTGTTTCTATCCTTTATAAACTGTCCACGAATCATTGTAAAATCATTACATAGCGTTTTGGACTTTTACATGCTATATATCTCCTTCTTAATAAGTAAATACTTATCAGTTTGATAAAAAGTACATATTTTACAGATCTACTTTTATCCGTTATCATAAACACATGTTTAAAAAAGTCGAATAGTTGCAAAAATAACCTTAGTTATTTATTTGGAGCAAGACTTTTATACTATCAATAAGAGAGGTAATATTCATGGAACAAAATGTTACAAAACAAGTGGTACCTTCTTCTGAGCCACAACACAAACATGTACTCTGGCAGTTATTTAAAGCAACCTTTTGCCTTAGTGCATTCACATTTGGGGGCGGATTTGTCATTGTATCCCTCATGAAAAAGAAATTCGTTGAAGAACTTGGTTGGCTTACTGAAGATGAGATGCTAGACATTACTGCAATCGCACAATCTTCTCCTGGGCCAATTCCTATCAACGCTTCTGTTATTCTTGGTTATCGAATGAAGGGGATTCTTGGTTCCCTTGTCGCAGTTCTTGGTACTGCAATCCCACCAATGGTTATCATTTCTGTAATTGCTGTTTTTTATAAACAATTCAGAGAAAATACAGTGATTGCAACTGCATTACAGGTTATGAGAGCTGGTGTTGCAGCAGTTATTTTCGATGTAGTTATTAATCTTGCAAAAAATGTTTGTAAAACAAAACGCTATTTATATATCGGATTAATGGCAATTGCCTTTGTTCTCACTTGTTTCCTAAAGGTTAGTGCCATGGTAATAATACTATCCTGTGTTGCTATTGGTGTTATCGACTTAATCATTCAGATGAAGAAAAAAGGAGAAACCGTATGATTTTCAAATTATTTTTAAGCTTTATTCAAGTAGGTTTATTCAGTGTTGGTGGCGGTTATGCTGCCATTCCATTAATTCAACAACAGATCGTAGAGATTCATAAATTGATGACTTTAGCAGAATTCACAGACTTAATCACTATTGCAGAGATGACTCCTGGACCAATCTCCATTAATTCAGCAACCTTTGTTGGAACACGTCTAGCAGGAGTGCCTGGCTCCATCATTTGTACTTTAGGTGTCGTCTTACCATCCTTTTGTATCTGTCTAGCACTGGCTTATTTCTATTATAAATATAGAAATTTTTCTGGAGTCCAGACGATCTTGTCTGCCCTTCGTCCAGCTGTTGTCGCTTTAATTGCTTCAGCAGGTATTTCTATCTTAATGTTAGGATTATTTGGATCTGACCACAGCAATTTTGCACTATCTAATTTTAGAATAATCGAAGCTCTTTTATTTGTAGGTGGCTTATTCCTTCTTCGAAAATTTAAGGTGAATGCAATCGCAATAATTTTTGGTAGCGGTGTGATTGGTACCATATTATATGCTATTTTTTAAACAAGCTTCATATTGGAACAGATAGTAATAAATTGTTTCAGTGGCTTTGAAAGAAATTTATCTTTATGATATATTAGGTGGATTTGCCTACGCACATGGATATCTTCTAATTGCAGAACTTTTAGTATCCCTTCCTCTACTTCTGCATTTATGATCATTCGCGATAAGATAGCAAGGCCTCGACCATGTTCCACAGCATTTTTGATTGCTTCACTGTTGGTACAAGTCCATTTTTTTTGCATTGAAATATTCCTCTCGAGTAGAAGCTGTTCATACTGATTTCGGTTAACGCTTGCTTCTTCTCTTGAAATTAATATTTCATTTTTTAATTCTTCAAATGTTATTTTCTCCTTCTGGTATAACGGATGAGGACGGCCGGCAACTAAGACTAACTCATCCTCACAGATTGGAATCTGTCTCATATCTTTATCAATTACAAAACCTTCTACTATACCGAGATCAAGTCGGCAACTACGAATTAGCCCCTCAATCGTTTGAGTATTATGAATAATGACACTGGTATCTAAGGTGCCATAGTTTTCTTCATATTGATCCAATAAGTCATTTAAAAGACTTGTTCCAACAGAAACACTCGTTCCTAGCCGTATCCTTGATACTTCACCAGCATTCTTCATTACCTGTTCTGTATTTTCAAATAACTCAACAGCCTGTCTTGCATATACTAACAATAATTCTCCCATTTCTGTAATGAGTAGCTTCTGAGATAGCCGTTCAAACAATTTTACTTGGTAATGTTCCTCTAACTCTTGAATAGCTTGA
The DNA here is from genome assembly GCF_000733755.1 of Lachnoclostridium phytofermentans. Lineage (GTDB taxonomy): Bacteria > Bacillota > Clostridia > Lachnospirales > Lachnospiraceae > Lachnoclostridium > Lachnoclostridium phytofermentans_A. The sequence continues at coordinate 209,612 of NZ_JPOF01000006.1, forward strand.
CTTACTGCTGGTTGAGAAATATAGAGTTTTTCAGCTGCCCGCCTCATCTTTCCACATTCAACAACCGCAATAAATATTTTAAAATGTCTAATTGTCATAAATAATCTCCCTTGACATTTTGCGGTCAGTTTCAATTTTATTTATTATTTTTTCAAAAACTAATCGTTTTGTACCATCCTGTTGTAGTAAAATATATCCACAAGGTTGATACCCTTCTCTTAGTATTAAATGTTTCATCAACTCATTATCAGGATGAGTGTCTATTCTTATGCTATCCAGTCTCTCTTTCCTACAATAATCTTCTGCTGCTTGAAACAAAAGATTTGCAATCCCTCTTCCACGGTAACTTGATGAGATTGCTGTGCGGTGTATGGTTCCATAGATAGCATTTGGATAAAGCCATTCTCCATCATAGACTGTATGATAACTAGCATCTTCTCCATAACAAAGTGCCATATAAGCAATTATCTCATGCCCCCCATAGAACACATAACCTTGTTCATTTTTAATATCCTCTAATATAATTTCACTATTTGGTGATCCATTCTGCCACTGATCGATTCCCTGTTCTTTTAGAAACTCTTTCGCGTCCTCTATTATTTGCATAATAAAATCTAAATCTTTTAGAATCGCTTTTCTTATCTTCATAGCAAATCCTCTTCCTCTATAATAAATCGTAAATCATGTTTTCTTCTATTAATTAAATATTTTAATAGATTAGGCTTTTTTTGATACATTGTATCACATATCTTATCTGAATGCGACAAGAAACACCGAAGGAAGTATCGTATTTTTCGGAAGAAATACTAATGAAAACTTTATCATATTATGCTACACTGAATAAAAGGTCAGATAATGTTGAAAAAGGAGATGCCTATGAAAATTTATTTCATACGACATGGTGAAACTGATTGGAATGTAGAAAATAAAATACAAGGAAGCAATGATATAGAGTTAAACGAAAATGGTGTTTCACAGGCCATCGCACTTGGAGAAAAAATCAAAGCACTTGGTTATCCAATTCATAAAATCTATACTAGCCCTCAAAAGCGTGCAAAGAAAACAGCGAAACTATTAAGTAAAGCTATTGATGTTGAATATGAAATCACTCATGGTCTTGAAGAAATGAATCTTGGTCGTTGGGAAGGATTTACTTGGAAAGAAGTAAAAGAAGAGGATAGCGAGATCTATAACTCGTGGTATTCAGAACGAAACACAAAAAAAACGCCGGATGGAGAATCTTATGAAGACGTGCTCTCCCGCTCTCTTGCTGCTGTTCAATCCATTCTAAAAAATGAATCGAAAGATATAGCAATCGTTAGTCATGGTGCTGTTATTAAATGTTTACTCTGTCATGTAAATAACGTACCTTTTGATCAGATGGATCAATTTCGTACAGGAAATACCTCTATTACTATCATCGAAGCTTCACAATTAAGTTAAATGAAAAAGAGGCTGATTATTAAGAAATGCTAGCACTATGTTAATATCTGTGCTTTCTTGCTAATAATCAGCCCTTATGACTTTATGAATTTAGCTTTTTTTACTTCTAGTCTATGAATTCAGCTTTTTTTACTTCTAGTCTATGAATTCAGCTTTTTCTATACTACATACGAAACCTTTCTAAAAAAATAATCATAATCATTTCAAATCTACTTATTTTGACTTTATTTTCTATGAGTGTTATTTCATAGGATATTCTGGGCATTGATACCGTACTTTTTCTTTGCTATTTTTACCATATTCAATCGCCTTAGTCGGACATCCACAGATACATGCCATACAATGAGTACACTCTTTTCCCCACACCGGTTTTCTATCCTCCAACCTGATATTGTTGAGAGGGCATGCACGAACACAGTAGCCACAGCTTGTGCAAGAATCTGTCACATAAAACCCTTTGGCTTTCACAAAGAATGTATAAAAAAAGCTATTGATAATTCCACTTAATAATCTACCACCAAACGTAATTCTCTGGTTTGATAAAGAAACTCTTTCCTTTATTTTTTTAGTAATATCTTCAATCGTTGGCTCTGATTTACTTATAATCTTTAATGCCTCTTCTTTGGGAGGTGCTGCATACATTGCAATGTAGTTTTCTGGCATCACAACTGGAGCACAACCCATAAATTCTAATTCCTTTTCTTTACATAGCTTTTTCACATATTTTTCTGCTGCTCCGATACCATCACCACATGTTAGCACAAAATAAGCTTTTTTATTCCCATTAAAATGTATCTGAGTCAATAAGTCACTTACCACTCGAGGGATACGCCAAGCGTATGTAGGAACTACAACCACCAGAGGCTGCTCGGATGAAATTCCTTCCATAGAACCATTCTTAATTCTCTCATTTAATGATAGGACGCTATCACCTGTTTCTTTCGCAATAGTATGAGCTACATAAGCGCTGTTACCAGTTCCTGTGAAATAGAGTATCATTTTCTCCTCCTAATTGTGTTATCTAGATATTAGGGTTGTTGTCATATTTTTGATTGCTTTTGTCCTCATAAAATCCTCTGTATTCTTTTGGCAAAAGTTCAGCAATACTCACCATAATATGGTTTAAACAATTTGCTTCCCAGTCTCCTTTGGTTTCCTCATCAGATTTTTTAGGCAGATTGAAAACTTGACCTATGTTAATATTGATATCAGCATCATAAAATGCCTCTTTACCCATATCTTCCTTTATAGGCATGAATTTTTCCGAACCCCAAATACCTATTGGTACTATTGGGGCATTGGTGAGCTTTGCAAAGAGTAAAATTCCTTTTTTCCCTTCCAGCATCTTTGCTGTTCTGCTCCTGGTCCCTTCGGGAAAAATTAATATGTTATTACCTTCCTTTACAGCACTAATGACCTTTTTAATTGCATCTTTATCCGGTGAATTTGGTAATATTGATATTGATCTGACGGTTTTAAATCCTAAATTTGTAAGAGAATTCGATTCTAATTTTTTCCCTGCCACAAAGATAACATTCTCTTTTTCCAGTACTTTGTTCAAAATTAAACCATCAGAATTGCTTAAATGATTGCAGACGAATAAATAAGGCCTTTTAAAATTACAATTTAAATTCTCAAGACCTTTTACCTCTAGTTTAACATGCCTTTTCATTTGTAAATTAACATAAAACCTAACAAACTTAGTGATTAAAGGATCAGGTAACAGAGTAACAGATTTTAATAATAATTTATTCATTTATATATTAACCCCTTCATAGTGCTTTTCATATTTTTTCTTAAAAATTCTGAATAACATAGTTACAGAATACAGTATTTACTACTAGCTATCAATACTTTGAAGAATAAAATTCATAAAATACACTTAACTTTTTGTTTACAAAACCTTGACAACTCCATTAGTTGCTAACAAAATATATCTAACTTATGGGATCATTTCAATATCGTAGTCTAGTAGCATAGTTGTTTCTCTATCATCTTCAAGATGTGCTACTTTCTTACACGTCAATAACACCATATTAACTAATCGATATGGCATTGTCAATGTGCTGCTTTTTTGGGTTGTTGCTTACTACTCAGTTACTACAAATAAACATAACTACCAACAAATTGATCGTTGGTAGTCTCGTATCACACCTATTTATCGTTATATTGATACATATACTTGTGAGAAAATCTCTATTCGATTTCTCTATCAGTCATGGAATGCACATTCGTCGATTCTTCGAACCACACTATTAGTATATGCAGTAAAATACTTTGTCCAGAATCCTTTTGCTGTCGGGTTAAACCCCTCAAATTCAACTCCTAAAAGTTTATATCCCTCCGATTCTAACAGCAAAGACGTATAATTAAGTAGACTATGATAGATATTCTTTCCACGATATTCAGGAAGACAGTATGCACCGCAAATATTAAGCATGCCATCAACCTCAGTTACAAAATTTTCTCCTCCATTGGTTATTTCTACAAATGCGATTAGCTTTTCTTTATCCCTTGCAACAAATAACCTTGAATTACGTCCTTCTTCATGTATCAAGCTCTGTTCGAAATCTTTCAGTGAAGTATACATAAAACATGGACTACTACTCATGTGCTCAGATAACATCCGGCGCATTTCTCTAACCTGTATTACTTCTGTTTTTGCTAGTTCACCAAAAGTAATGTCTCCACATACAGGATGTTCTAAGAGTTCCATTGGACGAATTGCCTCGATACAGCGAAGTCCAAACCCATATGTAAAAAATGCGTTTATTGACTCATAATCATGTGCATATAATGCGACTGCATGATATGCAATTTTATTCTTTACCCATTTTTCTGCAGCTGCCTGATACATTTGTTTGTAAATCATACCTCTGTTTTCTTTAATTGCTCCATGTGCATGAATGGGTGAAAATATTCCCTTAGCCATTGAACCAAATGCATTATCCCATGGCTTATAGGAACATAAAAAACCTACCATCCTGGATCCATCAAATGCAGCAACACCTAGTTCATTACTTGCAAACTGTTCCAAATCAGGAAAAATATCAATACAAGGCAGTATCTGTACACACTCTCGCTCTTCGTTATAGTTTGCAATAGCAATTTCCCTTGCTTCTTTTACATGGTTTAGCTCAAAATTTAAAATTCTCAATTTATCCTCCATTTTATTATGAGGAGTTAATAAACGTTATCCCCCCATAAATACACATTATGCTTAGTATTTTTCTTCATCATTTACAACTCTCCTTTCTGTAATTATTTATTATAACGCATCAGCGACATAATACTAACTTTATGTATCTCAATGAAATATTTATATACTGAATCTACCAAATACTTTACCAACTAGAAATAAATAGTAGGGTTAATTTTAGGTTTTTTTATCAACAACTCCTTTAGGTATCATATAAAAATCTGCCATACTGGAGTTCATTTGTAAATCTCACCATTTTCATTCGTATAATAAAATAAGAATTCCGCTGTATATATACCAACAGGTAATTAAAAACTAGTCAAAGGCGCATAGTACAATGGTCTAGTATTCGTAAGCTCTTTACCTTCATCTAAATTAAAATAATTAGAATAATCTAACTTAAGCTCTTCATGTTTATCGTTGTAAATATATATCTCTAAAGGGTAAAATGACATATAAGGAAATACAATACTATCCTCTTCACCACAATATGTCATACTAGACCAAAGACGTATGAACTCATCTACCTCAAAAATATTTTTATTCAAGTTTGCTTCTAATATAAAGTTTTTTGTAGTCTTTGATTCATGCATACTTTCCCAATTATTTTTAGCTTATACTTTGATATATTCTGTTGAAATAAGTTCGTGCTTTTTTTCACCAGACAAATCCTCTTCATAGTATGTTGTTAATGTATACTCTCCTGGTGGTAACACAAATTCTCTACCTGCGAAATTTGTTGATTCTGGTTTCTCATAGCCCTTAAATATCTTCATATTCCTTCATGTAATCCTCGCTTTCATTTATAAATTTCTTGTTACTCTTGGATGCCGACATATGCTATCGTAGGTATGTTCCATCATTTCGGTTGTTATACTATTCAAGTCTTTCAATATTTCCTCTCCTTATTTTCGTAAACATTATTTTTTATACTTATATTTTCACTTTACATGTACTTAATAGTTATAATTACTGAAATATATATTTATATTTGTGATTTTTTACTAATTTACATATATTGTAATTTAATGTAATCTTATAGTACATTAAGTAACTTTAAATATTAAATCCGGATATGAGTTGCTTAGTATATTCTATTACCTAAAGTTGAGTTTTTAAGAAAGGAGCCATACTATGAAAAAAATAATTAAACGTTTTATAGCTTTTGTATTTGCTACAGCTTTATTTCTTGCACCACTAACAACTCCAATTACTACATATGCAGCTAATTCAAGTTTAACCTATGTGACTATCACTGATAATTCTCGAGTTTTTGAATATAGGCCTGACCCATTAAACTTATCTCAAACTAATCATTATGCCGGCTTGAATGATGCTTATACATTTCAAAATTGGCAAATACCTGCAGGTAAGGATTTTCACTTTTACGTAAATCTTCAATATTTAACAGATTATCAGATAATGATTATTGATGGAAACGCAAGTAGCATAACATATTATAATGAAAGTAATTCTAGTTCATTTTATATTAAAATCCCTGCTATTTCTGAAGATAATTCCTATTACATTGAAATTATTTCCTATAGTACAAATGCATATGTTAGAGGTTGGGGTGGGTCTTGGCAATAAATCATTAACTAATCATATTGTTATCAAGTACTAATCCATACATAATCAGCTTCGTTTAATGGTGCCGTATGAGCGGCACCATTTTAATTCTAGTTTAGTGCAACAAAAAACCTACTAAGCTTATATTGATAGTTGATAGGCGATACTTTTCTCATTAAATTTATTCAATATTTAATACGCTATTGAGAAAGATTGTGATGTATCCTAAGTTCAGATTATACTAATACTATTCACCTAATAGTATTGGTATTTTATCCTTAAAATACTTGCCTATTTTTTCTACCTCACTCATTACCTTAGAAATATACTCAGGTTTTGTAAACCAATTGTTCTTGTATAAGCCATTTTAATCTACAACAGAAGATACTAAAGATTCAGTATTTGCTGGGAAATAGTATTTATATGTAAATAAGGTACGTCTACTATGATAAGCATTTGTGTAACTGACTTGTTATCAGTATTGATAACATAATCGTTTGGATAGTGTTCTAACCTTAGCCATTCAAAGGATACCTCATTATTATCGCCACGTTTTTCATGTCGTTTAACAAGCGTTTTTTTGGAGCAGGTCATTGTGAATCCAATTATCATGTAATCCTTGGCTGTAATATTTTTCAATATAGACTCACGTGTTGTTTGGTATATCATCCTCACAGAAGAAAGGACAACATAATCAAAATTTAAGTTCAAGTATGTAGACAAAACATAGGACATGTTTTTATTGATATTAAACTACTGCGAATCAATAATCATATTATACCACCACAAAAAGATTGCATCCACCTTTTTATTCCAATAACGCTATCAACTATCAATATTAAGTTTTCAATGTACCTAATGAACTAAATATTAAGTTACCTCGGTAACTTCTAGTTTAGCGTACTAAAAAACTACCAACTAAATAATGATAGCTGGTAGCCATAAAGTCATATTCAATTTATTCTCTTCGGATAATGCTCATTTTATTAAGTTAATCCCAAATTCTATAAGTAGATTATTATACCTATCAAATTCCCATTCTGCAATTGAAAAATCATTATTGTAGAAGCAATGATCCATTACATCTGCATCTTTTAACAATTCATCATATTCATCATGAATACTGCGTTTATCGCTATGATTTGCTATTGCGTTGGTAATTATTTTAATTTCATTATCATTATATGCTTTCATTTCTTTTAATAGTGTTTCTGCTCGTTTTGCCCCTTCTATTGCATGGTTGTCACTACTTCCACCTGCCATATATCCTATATCATGCAGCATCCCGCATGTAGTTGCAAGTTCAGCGTTCAGATTTCTCTTTTCTGCCAACAATGTACAAAACTTCGAAACTCCATACATATGAGAAGCATACATGCAGATTTTATCAGGCTCATTACCTATCACAATACGATCAAGCATTTTGCGCAACTCTTCAAGTCTGTTTTGCATAAGAAAGCCTCCTTCATCAAATATAAATAATCCTTATCAAAAGAATACTACATATTTTACCAACTATCAATATTCTGTTTTCAATGTACACCTACTACACTAAATAATAATTTAACCCCATAATTCTCTCCCGAAAAAATAATGTTACCACCATATCTTAATGTAATCTTCTTTTATTCGATCATAAGTACTATTTACCAATCTTACATTTTCTTTATTCTTGTTTGTATGATTAATCCATTTAATAAATAGTTCTATTGTTAGTGGTAAATAGTCTCCTAATGTATAATCTTCCAACCATTCTTTATCCTCAAGACTATTTATCCAAATATCAAATTTTTGTTGATATTTCACAATATTATCTGCAATTTCATCTGGACACTCTAATAAATCATCATAATATGTCCATTGTGCTATCACATATTTCATTCTTGGCACCCCCTATGAGGTTATTATCTACTAATCGATATGTAGTTGTCAATGTGTATATGTCTATTAAGCTATTTACTAAACTACTCATTTAATGTAAAATATTCCTATATCAAACAAAAGGAGAATTCTATGCGTAATAATAAATGTAAGAGAGAATCTGATGGTTCTAACGGTTTAGCTATTGGTACTAGCTTAGGTTTAACATTTGGTCTTTTATTTCATAATATTTTTATTTGTCTTGTATTAGGCATGTGTATTGGCTTACTTTGCGACGAACACCGCAAGAAAAAATCTTAGCACACTTTTTGAGGTCATTATAATTCTAGTTTAGTGCAGCAAAAAACCTACCAACCATATAATGATAGTTGATAGGCGTATACCTATTTCTTATTAAACATAATTAATACGCTATTGAGAAAGATTACGAAGTGATAGGCTTATTTTGCATAGCTCATAAACTTAACAAGAGAAATATTGTGGACTAAGTAAACTTTGTGCTGTATTCATAATATGTACCTTTACTGCTTATAGTTCGCTCTAATCTGCAACATCGTTTTGATATCATCTAAATGAATAGCGCTTAAAACTCGGTATTCTATCCAACCTTTATGGCGATAAGGGCTGTTATCAATACATTCTTTAGCGTATGGTAATAAACCATCATAGACATTTCTAATGCTTTCATCGGATAATCGTGTTACTATAGTAAAAGTATCTTTTTCCGTAATAATATCACAAATATATTTACTTTTTACATGATAACTTATCTTCCAACATCTACTATGAGCATCAAATTTTATCATCTTTACTGAATTTATATCGTTTAACAAAAAAGCATCGACGTTATCAAACAATTCTTTCCCTTCTCCGATATACGCTAAAAATTCTTCCATTGTGGGCTTTTCATTTTTATTTGACAATCTTTCATACATTTTCTAACCTCCTCATATAATCTTGCGATATCTCCTTTATTTAGCAGTATCGCAGTTTTTCTTTTTTAATAAAGTCCATTATTTTATGGATACAAAACGTTTTTCATACTTTAGATAAGAGAAAAGAGTATACCTAATAGAACGTCTTTGCTTTTGCTCTATGATGATACTATCAACTATCAATATTAAATTTTCAATGTACAAAATAACTAAATATTAAGTTACCCATGTACATCTAGTTTACTGTACTATTTCAAATTCTTAAGCATCTTTATCTACTTGCCTAATATCTTTCTTCTCAATATCTATATCAACAAGTACTGTATCAAGTTTTCCTAGCAGATAGCTTTTTTCAATTCCGGCCTGTGTATCTTGATACACTGCTTTTAAAGCTTCCTGTAGCATCATCTAACTGTTCTTGATTGCTGCACAATTTAATAGTTGGCAATTTTTCACCGTTGAAAATCTTTTTCAGAACATATTGCAAGCCTACTGTTTCTCCATCATAAAGTAAAATTTGACCTGCTTTTGTACACTCACGTAATTTAACACTATTCAAATAAATTCTCTCTTTCTGCTGATTTATTCAGCTTAATATCAGTTTAACTCAATAAAAAACTACCAACTAAACTAAATATTGATAGTTGGTAGCCAAGAGATACATATTTAATTTAATTACTTTGGTTTATGCTCATAATCTATGCAATGATTGCCGGTACATCATCTTTCTTTTTATTATAATACCCATAACAATTATCATGACAGCTGTTATGAATCCTGTCTCTCCAACAAAATATGCTTGTTTATCTGCACTAGTTAATGGTCCACATATAACCTGATCAAAGTAATTATGACTTGCATGAAGTAAGATAGCCGGCCATACACTTTGTGATTTTAATCTTAAAAAAGCCATTATGGCAGTCATAGCAATAATTTCAACGGTAAACATTGGAAGCTGGTACCAGATAGTTGTCCCTGATTGATACAAACCAGCTATCATAAGTGGAAAATGCCATACCGCCCATATAAGTCCGCTTACCAAAATAGCAGCCTTTACATTCCACATATCAGCTAATCTCGGCAATAAGAATCCTCTCCATCCAATTTCTTCACCTGTAGCGGTAAATATTGAAGACATAATTAGTAATAGAAGATTTCCTATGGAGCTTGTATAAATTTCACCAGTAAAGGATGATGGATTAACAATCCAGTATAATCCATATGAAACTCCTAAATAGATTATTGGTAAAAATACACCCATCAAAATATATCGTATCTTACATTTATTCCATCCCAAAACCTTTTGCTTGTAATAAAATATCCTATGAATAATAAATGCTGCTATAGCAGGACACCACATAAGTATAGATGTCATCCCCGCAGCCGCATCGCCACCTCTTATTCTTATGTAATAACAAATACTGCTTAATACGAATGTTATAATTAAAAAGATTACTACTATTGGTTTTTTATTTTTTGTATCATTCACTATATACTCCTCCCATTACAAAGAGAATACTACTTATTTTACCAATTATCAATATTAAGTTATCAATGTACTATTAAATTCTGATTTCCCTCGGTAACTTTTAGTTTATCGAATTAAAAAAACTACCAACTCAATAATAGTTAGTAGTTTGAATATATGTGTTCAATGTTATTTATCTCACTATAAGCAGAAATTTGTCAATCAATCTTATTGAAAATGACTGTCTGTTCTTTCATAGATATTTTTCCAACATGATAACCGTAATCTGTTAATTCCTTTTTATACTTCAAAAAAGAATGGTCTATCGGTAGTCCTGCGATATTCTGTATTTCATCAAAGGTTAATTGGAAAGACTGATCACCGTTCTTCTGCACATATTCCCATAAAGGGTTATATTTGCTCGTTCTGTTTCACTCCTTTTCAAATCTGACTTGTCTTTGTAATACTATTTATCTTATTACTTATCAATATTCTTTTTTCAAAGAACTCTTACTTCATGAAATAATAATTTACTGATGTAACTATTATATTATCTCTTTCGTTTTATGATTTTTCGTCTTTGAATGCACCATAAACATCTAAAGTAGGTTACAAATCATTAACTTATAGATTTAGGCACAATTTCAAAATCCACTTCGATGGTGTCATTATCAATCTCATCATCTTCATTCGGATAATAAAATAAAAATTCCGCTGTATATTTACCAATAGGTAATTTAAAACTTGTTAAAGGCGAATAGTACAAAGGTTTTTTTATTTGCAGTTGTGACGGAAAGCCAAATGGGTTATTTTATCAGAACAATCTTTTTCCATCTGAAATATCAATACCAAGCGCTTTTGCTACACTGGTTTGTTTAAATGGATTTATTTTTTCCACCATGCCATCATGTTTAAAAAGTGAGCCTGTATTTTTAAACCAAAATGTTACATCTGCTTTTACACATTGTTCACGAATATTAAGCACCCAATCATAGTCACATACACGGGCTTCTCGCCCTGTTTCACCACCAACAGTAACATGGTCTACTCCATGAAGATACGGTGTCAAATCTATCGTTTCTAAAAGTGGTGCACAAGCAATAAACCGCCGCTTTATCGGATAAGATAAAAAGAGTGGAAGTCTGTAATTAGCAATTTCTTGATTCTCGACAGTGCAGCCAATATTCACATTGTCATAGCCTGCACCCCAATCGGATGGGAGTGATACGAGAAAACGGTCAATCCGCTTTGTTAAAATCAAGAAATCAATATCTGTTCTTTCCTTGATGATAGCCCAAATGTCTTTACGCCACTCGTCTGCTTCTGGCAGGAAAAAGTCAGTCGCAAAACAGGTTGCAAGAATTTTATTGCCTTTGATATTGTACTCGCCCTTTGCGTTTTTTCTTATGGGCCAATCGAACTTATCTGTTTTTTGTATCGTGCTTTGACCATAGCGTTTCGCATGTGGCCCATAAAAATAGCAATTAGTGCAACCATCGCTTATTTTATAACAGCCTGTCCACGGCTCCCAGTTCATAGCGTTCCTCCTTTGTTTAGAGTAAAATAGCTGCTTTGATTTACCAAAGCCGCCATGTATTACATACCAAAGCCCAACGCATACTCTTTTACAACTTCAAGAGGAAACATTGTGCGTGTAGCCACTTCTTCTGCCGACATGCCTTGATTAAAAAAGCGTTTGATAACTGTGGTCATATCCTCTGCAATTTCGACAATGTGCTTGTCGGGGTCATATACCCGAATGTCACGCTGCCCCCACGGGTATTCTTTAATATCATGTACCCATTGCAAACTGGATATGCTATTCATTTCGGCATACACCTTGTCCAAATCTTCTACTTCAAAATAGACTTGAAAGTTATGTGACTGCTCTTTCGTACTATCATCTGCCAAGCCAACGAGATCAGCATATCCTTGTTGCAGCGAAAAGCCCTCAAAAGTCACATGTACACCAATGTCCATGACCGCATTTTGATGAAGTACCTTTTCATAAAAGTATTTGGATGCGGCTATATCCTTAACCGCCAAAAGACAACCTTGATATTTCATTTTTCAATCCTCCTTTGAGGATATTGTATCGTATATCTCTGTGCCGTCATAGTAAAAATCCGACATTGTTTTCAGATAATCTTGGGGTGAAACACCACTGATAGCCTTGAAATCTTTATCAAAATGGGCTTGGTCAAAATATCCGGCTTGTTGTGACAATGCCGCAAAAAAGCAGGGCGATTTTTGAATGTGCTTTAATACATAATTAAAGCGGGTTAAGCGTGCAAAGTCCTTAACATTCATTCCAATTTGTGTGCGGAACAATCGGTTTAACTGCCGTTCACTATAACAGGATTGTCTGGCAATCTCTTTCACTTGTAATTGTCCATGATTATCAGAAATCGCTTTGGTTGCCAACAACAAAGCATCCGATACAACAGGTTTTTCCATACGTTTGTATAAAATTTTCTCGCAAGCATTTACTAAGTCGGTTACAGTTTTTGATGATGCAAAAACATAATGTAACGAATGGAACAACTCGTTGTCAATGTCTGCAAGCGAAAGGCGTTTGTCTGCAAACTCCGTCTGGCTTTGGTGTGTGATTTGATACAATCCATAGGGCGAAAGCTGGATAAGCAGCAGCATGTGATAACTATTTGGCTCTGCACCTAACAAAATAGGCGTGAGGGATGCGCCCCATAGTTCGGCAATGATTGTATTTCCATCGAAAGCAAGCGACAATGTTCCGCAAGCGTTAGGCATAAGCATATAATTCTCTGTAAACATATCCTTAGACGGAAATACGATGTTGTAATATAGAATATATTTTCTCAATCCCACATGGGAGGGAAACATATTAAATTGTTTGTCACTTTTTAGAATCAAAATGTTTCCTCCTTTTTTGATATATTCTAAATGTTTCTGCCTCCCTGTCATCAATAACAACAGCAACCCTTGGAAATTGCAGACCTTTTACTCCTTGGTGCGTAGCAAATCATGCATTTCCAGAAATATAGTTTTTATATTTTATTACCTCGGAAAATGGAGCTTTAAGTGATTGCTCGATGGCTTCCAACTTATTGTCTGTTTCATCATTCGAATCAATTTCAGCATCTGATGATTCAGAAACTACTTTCAAACTGTCAGGAATATCGAAAATGTTGTTGGATGCAAGTAGTTAACAGCAAACCAATAATCATATGATATCACCACGAAAAAATTATGTCTACCAATTTATACCTATGCTACTATCAACTATCAATATTCAATTTTAAATGTACAAAATAACTAAATATTAAGTTACCCAATACGAAACAGCTGCTAATTCCATTACTACTCGCAATCAGGATACCACCCATCCCTCGCTCTTTCTCAATGCCTTTTAATGCTAAAACAAGCTAGTACTTCTTCCGACTTATTAATGCGTCAAATGCAGTCTATTGCATATACACTACCAGAGTATCCTGTAGTTAGAGCTATGCATGGGGTTGGTGATCGTTTAGCTCCTCTCTTAATCGCTGAAATAGGGGATATCCGTCGTTTTACTAGTGCCAAAGCGCTTAATGCTTATGCTGGTAACGATGCTCCTCCCTATCAATCAGGACAGTTTGAAGGAACAAACCGACATATCTCTAAGCGTGGCTCTTCATACTTAAGAAATCATGCACTCCCTAAAAGTACATAAACCTGAAGATGATGCAGTATACCAATTTATTCTAAAAAAAGAATCAGAAGGTAAGCATAAAACAGTTGCAAAATGGCAGGTGTAAATAAATTTTTACATATTTACTACGCTAGAGTAATGGAAGTATATAAATAAATTTCCTCTTTTTTCATCATGAATTTTCATGACCTTTATTAAAGTTACCCTTTTTTATGTAAAACATTTTTCAAAAAACTATTGACAACTATTAGCAAGTTTCGTACTAAATAATTCTGTTATAGCGATGAACCCTAATGGAACATACATAAAAAGCAGAGTTAGTCTTTGCCATATTCCTTCATATGCTATTATTGTATCTTGGAATTCAGGTTTATCTGCCAAAACAAATAAAACAAAGAATATTAATGCGAGAACGAAACAAACAATAAAGAATATATCGATTATTTTATCACCATTTTTTATAGATAAAATAGCCAAAAGTAGCGATACAAACAATAAAAACATAAAACCCATAGCCGAAAAAGCTCCATGCACTTTTGAAGCCATAGTAACAACTTCCTTGCTCTCGTTAACGCTGAAAATACCAGATATTATACCTGCACCTATCGCAAAAGTTAATATCAAAATGATAGTAGCAACAGAATAACCTTTTGATACAGAATAATATCTTAGTTTAATAAGATTACATGAAATAATCAGTAACACACCCAAGATTACCAGCCAAATATTATAGATTCCGCGCACAGGACTCTTTGGATTTCCTAACGAACTCATAACCATTGTGGTATGCTTATAATCTCTATAAAATAATGCAAGTACATATGGAACTACAAAATCACCAATAACAGCAATCAATAGCAAACCGCTCAATAACTTTTTGTTTTCTATTATCTCAAACATGACTTCTCCTTAATATTACTGTCTTTAGTAAAAGAATACTACATATCCTTCCAACTATCAATATTCAATTTCCAATGTTCGCCATTATCTTTTTTTATCCTGTGTATTACAACTTAATAGTTTAATTTACAAAATTTACATTGCGTTTCGCCTTATTTATACAAATAGCTATTGATGATTTCTTCCTATGTTTGGTATAATCCAAGTAAGGAGGTGATGATTTGATACATTGCTATTCTTTTCATTGTCTTGTCTGCTAACGGTCTTACTGCTCTTAATCCGTATTTTTCTTTGATTTCTTCGGATGTATCAAATATGCTAGGACAAGGAAGTGAAAAGTCTATACATTCATAAGCTGGAACATACGGTTTTAATAAACCATTTAGTACAGCCTTGCTATTTCGTTCCCCATGTGTTGGCTCTGGCCAAACAATTGGTTTGCTATCACACCTAGTAATCATAAAGAACCTTTTTCTCTTTGTTGGAGCACCATAATCACATGCTGTTAGCTCATTAAACTCTACATCATAACCTAGATTCTTAAGCTGGCTTACAAACTTATCAAATGTCTTTCCTTTATCTTCTAATACTCTCATACATTCGTTGAACCCTTGTTTTAAATCCTGTCTCCATGTATCGGAGTTAAGCTTTCCGTACTTCTTGGCCAACCATGAACTTTCACCTGCGTTGATTAAGTGTGGAGGATCATATACTACTAATTGAAATGTATTATCTTTAAAAGGCATATTCCGAAAGTCTGCAATAATATCTGGCTTAACTTCAAGTTTCCTACCGTCGCATAGTGTATCTTCAATGTCCGGTTATCCATGAAAACTACATTTTCATTTCGCTTATCAAACCAAAACATTCGACTACCGCAACACGCATCTAAAATTGGTTTTATTCCTATCGCCTCCTTTGCCTGTTAGTTAACTAAATCTCGAGGTTTACCCCACTTATAAAATTCATATATTGCTCTATTAAAATTGTATAAGATACCACCTTTTGAAAAATACTTATTAAGACCCCAATTTATATGGTTTTAAAAATAACAAGTCTAGAAAGGAGTTACGAGATGACTAATAATCCAAACCATAATTTTCAAAAAGATAAAGTACCATATAGCCCTAGTAAAGGTGTGGTAACAGAGAAAACTGAGAAAGACGCACAAAGTATAACAACATCCAATACTACGAAAAACATATCTTCAAAAACTCAGAATAAAGAGTACTAACAAAGCAAAAAGTGAGGCAGTTAATTGCCTCACTTTTATCATATAATAACATGTTCTCTATTAATTATAAGTCAATCTATGATTATTACTACATTTTAGAAAACCCACATAAAAACTCCAACTCCTTCGTTACATCCGCAGGAGATTTCGCATATACTCCGGAAAAAGGAATCTGATATCCTGCTGCATGCTCAGGTGGAGTATCGTAAACTGCATTCATAGGCTTTTGTGGTAGAACAAGAGTATCTTCTGGTATTAAGGCTTTCGGCTTATCTGTAAGATATTTCGAAAGTTCAGGAATCTTTTTCATTTCATCTGCTACAAAAGAAGCAAATAAATATCCACCAAAATCATTGCTGTGTGTATAATCCCCTGGATAGAAATAGCGTTTTGACTTCTCAAGTCCATGTTCTAAGATGAAGTCCTTGCTTCGCTTATGTAAATCGATGACAGGAATATGATACTCGTCCCCAATTCTTTTACACGCTTTATCATAGTCCACAAGTAAATCTACATAATCAGTCCCATCCTCCCTCCAAGTATTACGTGATAATGGAGTTACAAGGACAGGGAATAACCCAGCTTTTTTGCACTCTTTCATGTAGCAAATCAGATTATTGCGATAACCTTCCTCTGCTTTTAGATGCTCTAGTTTCTGATCATTGTGACCAAATTGAAACAGTACAATATCACCAGGCTTTGCTAGACGAGTTAAGATATCGTAATGCCCTTCGCTTTTAAAACTCTCTGTTGTTAAACCAGAATGAGCATGATTTGATACAGCTACCTCTGTGGACAAATAGGCAGACAAAGACTGTCCCCATCCACAATAGCAAGCATAAGGTTCATATGGATATCCACTTGGTTGATCGGTAACGGTAGAATCTCCTGCAAGAAAAATAGTTTTAGATTCTACGCTTTGAATTTGTACCTGAGAAATACGTATTCCATCGCCAATCAAAGTAAAATCCACACTTCGATCCATCCAAGGCTTCGTATAGTCTCTTGGAATAATATCACTCACATTAACAAGGAAGGAATAGGTAAGCTCTTCTTTACTTTCAAGATTTCTATCATGAAAACATAAGTGCCTCCTCCCACCAAACAAAGTGAGCGACTTCACTCCTTCTTTTCCTGCCTTTAATTTTAATGTAATCAGATAATTTCCTTCGCTTTCTACATCTAGCTTAAAAAATAAAGGAACTGATACTGAAGTAGTGGAGCCATGGGATAATACTCCTTCCACATAACAACCATCTTCATCCTCCATTATTCTGGAGATTTCGTGGTCCATATACCAGTATAAGATATCAAACCCGCTATTTAACTCTGGTATCTTAAGCGTTTTATCTAAATCTCGTATGGTTTCCGTAATAAAGCCATAGCCTCGTTCTCTTGAATAAAGCATATCTTTATCAAGTTTTATCTGCTTGTTCATACGCTTCTTCCTACTTTCCAATTAAGATATCACTACCAAGTATATGATTTACAAGCCAATCACTAACATAATTAAGTAGCTCTAAACAGGATTGCTTTTGATCCTCATCGATTGCTTCTAAATCAAACCCTTCCATTTTTCCTAAAAATTCCTGATGCTCAATTTTTTGAGAGAATAACCGCTTGTAATTAATACTCACCATGTAATCCTCTTCATCTTTAAAGTGTTTCTTAGCATATTCTTTTAATCCATCAATAACTTCAACTATGTAATCATATTTATCCGGAATAAATTCATTATTCAATATTTCATACAGTTGATCAGCCAATTCAAAAAGTTTTTTATGTTCCTCATCAATTAAGGCAATACCCGTCATATACTCTGGTTTCATCTCGTACATATTCTCGTATCCTTTCTACGAACGTATTAAAACTGCACGGCAAGGTGCACCATCTGCTCCACCTAAGTTTAGTGGCGCAGCAAAAAGAAAGTAATCTCCCTCCGGAACATTCGATAAATTTATTCCTTCCAATAATACGACCTCATTTGATAAAAGTTCAAGATGAACCTGCATTGGAGCATCCTCTGGACCTACTGTCTGTGATTCATTTCCAACTAACAGTACTCCAAAATGATTGAATTCCCTAGCTGCTTCATAAGATACTACTACATTTCCTTTTAATAGTATTCTATCCTTCCCTCTTAACATAATTCGTTGTACATCCTCACTAGTAAGTACACCTTTATGCTGCACTACGGTACACTCCCCTATCATACGTGATAAATCAATTTGATCCACAGTTTTCCCACCATCGATAAAGTGATAAGGAGCGTCAATATGTGTTCCATTATGTGCACACATGCGAAATACTGTTAAATTACAAACATCTCCTCGTTTTGTTTCCATTGTTCTTTCAAAACTAGGGGCCACATCGCCCGGAAATACACGACAAGAGAACAATTCCTGTGTAATATCATAGATTTCCATTGATCTTACCTCCCTTAAATCTTGAAAAATGCTTGTTTTTCCTGTTCAGATCTACTATCGTTTGAACGGTATTATAAAAAAGGAACAAATAAAGAAAGTTTCTTCGGATACTAATTCTTTATTGTCCCTCATATTATATCATATTTTGTTTTATTTACCATACTAAGCTGTAAGATTATTACTACCACACATAATTATGAAACCTATTTATAACTGATTAGAAACCTCATCCTTTTGCAACCGCCCAAAGATTTTCCTATGAAGAATAAATACTTCAAGCGCTTCCCCATGATAGGCCTTTAAATGTTTTAAGATGACAAGGAACGCTATGAAAAAACATCCAGTAATGATTGACTTGACTTCTAATAATCGATAACAATAAAAGAAAAAGCATAAAAAGGTTACTACTGACCGATGCAAATGTGGACGTATAACAATAATTACAGAGAATAACAAATAAAAGAAAATCAACAAAAACAATGGTCTTACTTCTGGAATAATCCCTAGAAGAACGCCAAAGGAAACAGCGATTGCCTTACCTCCTTTTCCCTTATGGAATAAGGAATAGGCATGACCTATTACAGGTGCTGCCATGACAAAGGAAAATCCATTGTTTGTAATATCCAGAACTTTAGAACTGAGATAAACAGGTAGCATTCCTTTCAATAGTTCACAAAGTAAGACTAGGCCCCCACATAAAACTCCGCCATATAAAAAAGCATTCGCAGTACCAGGATTACCATCCTCTCCTAGTTCTCGAACATCAATACGTTTTAGAACCTTTGGAATCCAGTAAGCAAATAATATACTACCACTAAGGTATCCAAACAAACTACATATGAGAAATTTCATTTGCATCCTCTCCACATAATTTTTTCATGAGATTATAAATATCCTCGCAAGCATTTGGTTTGGAATGTTTTTGTTGTGCCTTTAACATTCCTATCCTTCTTGACTCCTGTTTTATTAATAACTGACCTAGACTAATTTGAGATTTTAAGGAATGAGCAGATAGAGCCATCCCCTTACTAGCGAAAAACTCCATATTACTCGTTTCACAGCCTGGTATCGGGGCAGTATGCACAAGAGGCTTATTCTTAACAATAACCTCCGTGGAAGTTAATCCTCCTGGTTTTGTATAAACAACATCTGCTGCTTCCATATACAAAGCTACCTTATTCGTAAAACCAATAATGTGTATATTCTTATTATCACGGAAGCAACGTTTCAATATTCGAAACAATTTATAATTATTGCCACAGATAACAACAATCTGTTCTCCATGCTTACAACTTCTATTTAATTCATACGTAAATAACTGAATCTTACCAAATCCCATGCTTCCACCCATTACTAAAAATAAGGATCGGTTGCTTGGGAGTTTTAGTCGTTCTTTTGCAGTTTTAGAGTTATTAATCTGTGTGATATTAGCGACAGAGAATTTCTTTTCATTCTTGATGCTACAAAAAGCTTTTTTTACCGGTATCCCGAATGGATATAGCTTTTCTTTTTTGATTCCACGCAAAGAAAACTCTTCTAGTAAATCCTCATGAGGAATCACATAAGCATCACAATTAGTTTCCTCCCAGAAAGGGATGCAAGCATAATCTGTTGCAATGGCTAAAGTTTTACACTGAAGCATCTTCTTATTTTTCATATAAGTGATCGTTTCTGCAGGGTATAGATGAGGCATTACTAAAATATCAACAGGATGTTTCTTTAAGTACTCATTTAAATGTCTTGCCATCAATGCATTTGCATAATAGACAGGAGATTTATGACGATTACTACTTATCTTCATTCCTAGCTGATAGATAAATCCAAAGAAGTGTGGTGTTAATTTTGCTATAGAGATATAAGCTCCTCCTACAATACGAGAGGTTCTTTCACTGGATAGCTTCATAAAATCCATCATTTCTACTTCTACACCAGAATCCTTTAGATACTCTTCTAAAGCACGCCCCGCTGCATTATGCCCTTCTCCGGTATTACAAGAAAGAATTAATACTTTCATATCAACCTCCATGACTGCGTAGATTGATTCACGCACTTTATCTTTAGTTTTATTAATTAATAAGTTTACACAAAAAGCGCTTACTTGTAAAGTAAACGCTTAGTGAAATCGAAAGTTGTAAAATGCATTTGTCATGTTACCTGGGTAAGCAAAAACCATAACGTAATCATACTCGCCCTGCTCTATTAACTCGGTAATATTTCCATCAAATTCATAAGGATAAATCAAGTCCATTTCCTTACATACCGATGCAAAAAAAGTTAAAGGCACACAAGAAAAGGAATCTCGGATTGCTAACACTTTTGGTCCATCCACATTTAGTACATTACTGATTTTCCCATATGGATATGCAACTCCTTTTTGATATATACCATAGTAGTCTTTCTCATATATAGTCATTTCTTTTTTTATCTGTGAGGTATCAATAATCACATCTTCCATCAGACCTGTAGCATAATAATCATAAGATGGGATCGTAAAGGTAAAGAGAGTTGAAAAATTAGGATAAATTAAGATAAAATCATCTAATCCACTGTAAGTTACCCCTGTTTTTCTCCCCTGAGACCCTAAAAAAATATTTTGATACAATAAATGACTATAATTCGTTCGATCTGTAAAAAATCGATTCTTATCAAGTGAAATATTATAGTGCTTTTCCATCTGCCAGACCAATTGTTGAAAAACAACAAAAGAAGCCTGTGTTGTCCAATGATGGTCTGTCATATAAAATATATCCTCTAATTTTGAATTACTTTTCTCGAATACGGAACGTAATTCCACAAAAAAGATTCCTTTTTTCCTTAATAGTTCCTCAAAATAATCAATATTCTCATTCGTATAATTATATGGATATCCCTTTCTATAATGGGAAACTCCATTAAGAAATTTATCAGGTGGGGACACAACCAAAAATTCTGCTCCAGAGTTACTTGCAATATTGCGAATTTTGTCAATCGTATCTACAATACTATTTATTTCATAAGAAACACCTGTTCCAAAGTAAGTATTATATAATACTCCTTCATGATCCTTCACGATACTAAAGTTATCTACCTCATATTTACCCAGCAAAAGTTGTATACTACCATAAGCTTCAATGAACGAATATTTAGATAAGATATTTTCATCTAAAGCAGTCTCTATTACTCCTCTATATTCCTTCGACAATGTGTTTGTGATGTTCGTCTTTTCCACCTGGCTTTTAATATTGTCATAATTTAAAGAAAAGTTGAGGATAGAAAAGAGAATTAGAATTACCAAAAATAAAACGCAAGCAATTCGTTTTTTCATAAAATACGTTTTCATTCTAACCTCATTTCCTGCGCCTTTTAAACGCATTTCATTATTTCCTCTTCACATTGACTTGCTAATACTTTAACTTATATATCAAGGAACTAAATGAGGCTTAAACAACAGCTTCCTTGCTATCTATCACATGATATCTATATAGAACACGTTTCCTTATAATTTTAAAAATTAAAGTAAATGAATGGATTATAGCTTCCTTTTACTAAAAACGATACACATACAAAGAAAATAATTAGCAAGACGAAAGGATAACACATACTAACTAGTTTCGTTATAACCTTGGATGGATGGTAGAACAAGTGTTGATTCATATTTCTCGCAATTGGGGTAGAAAAAAGAATTGCAACGATAAAATAAATCCAGTATTCTCTTAGAAATACACCAGCTTCTGCAGAATATAACTGGTTTTGATTTAATCCAAACATATTGCTAATATAGTTCCCTGCTAATAACAAGTTCTCGGATCGAAATAATACCCATCCTAAATTAACTAAAAATAACGTAAAGACTCTTCGAAGAAAAATATTATGACTCTTTTTATCTACTTCAAATAGACGTTCTAAGAATATGACTGCGAAATTCAATAAGCCCCACATCCAAAATGTCCATTCCGCACCATGCCATACCCCTGTTAAAACCCATACAACAAGCATATTACGAATCATAATATCTTTATTTTCCACTCTGGAGCCACCCAGTGGAAAGTAAACATAATCTTTAAACCAAGTAGTAAGTGAAATATGCCATCTTCTCCAAAACTCAGTAACTGACTTTGAGATATAGGGATAATTAAAATTTTCTTCGAATTTAAATCCGAACATAAGTCCTAAACCAATTGCCATATCAGAATATGCAGAAAAATCGAAGTAAATCTGTAATGTATATGCAATGGAGCCAATCCATGCTAAGGCTACTGATACCTCGGTCGCATTATTTAATCGATAGATATGATCTGCTACAATAGCCATCTGATTCGCAATTAGAGTCTTTTTCGCAAGGCCTATTACAAAACGACAGCATCCTACACTTAATTTGTCCCATGTACTTCTTCTACTTTTGATTTGTTCTGCAATTGAATTATAACGTACAATGGGACCTGCAATTAGCTGTGGAAAGAATGCAATATATAATCCAACATAAAAAGGATTCTTTTGAGCTGGCGCATCGCCCCTTGCTACATCTACCACATAGGAGATTGCTTGAAAAGTAAAGAATGATATACCAAGTGGTAATATAATCTGAGGAATGACTAGATCAGTATCCCAAAACTGCGAGATATTCTTTAAAACAAAAGTAAAGTACTTATAATAAAATAAGAAACTAAGATTAAATAAACACATAAAGACAAGAGTAATCTGTTTCCATTTCTTATAATCACTATTCTTGTCCTCTTCCTCTTTCTTTCTAAATATCTCGACGAGATATCCAAATAAGGTATTTGCAAGAATGGAAGCTAATAATAAAAGGATATATCGAAGCTCTCCCCATGCATAAAAAAATAGACTAGCAAAAAATAATAACATATTTTGAGCTAGTCGACTAAAACTTAGCAGATAATACAATATTAAAACGATAGGAAAGAAATAAAATAGAAAAATCACACTGGAAAATAGCATTAAAATCCACCTCATAATTTCTCATATTAGTATTTCTGTTCCTACTCTTTTCATACACTATTTTAGATAAAATCAATCTCTTGGAAATATTCTTCTTTCTTTTTCTGTATTGAGATTATTCTCTCGCTTTCTATGATTTGATTTTCATACAACGATTTTATCAACAGATGTAGTTTTGGTGACTTTCCTAAGTCTTTATTATTTAAGATGTAAAACAAGTGTGATTCCTCATGCCCCTTCGAATAACTACGTATAAATTCTATCTGAAACAATAACTCTGGATAACTTTTATGAAAGATTACTAGATCATCCCTTACTTCTATATTGGGATTTGTTATAACCAAATACTCATAGTTAAAACTAGTAACCTTAAGAATATTACCTGTAGTAGTTAGAAAATCCTCATTCATAGAGATTCTTGGTAACTTACGATTGGAATAGATTTCTTTTCTTTTTCTATGATTGATATTACTTTGTAAATCTTCAAAGAAACTGCTCTTCTTACTTACCGTTGTAGGCATTGGAGGTATTCGGTCATATAAAAGGGTGTAAAGAGAATATAAGTTTTCTTCTGATACGTCTTCAAAGGAAAATGCAAAGCGATAACCTTCCTTTTCTTTTTTTACATGAACTACTTTAGCTTTTAGATAGCAATTCTGCCCACCATATGAAATAATCAAAGTATGAATATCACTTGGAGAGATATTATATGGAAAATCACATAGAACAGCACAGCCACTCTCGGAGATATCCAAACTCATTCCATCAATCTCCTGATCCTTGGTTTTAATTGTTATCTTCTCTCTTATCTGAATTCGCTCGCTTTCTCGGTTTACTTTTCTACCAAGCATGAAATAAATAGACATTAATACATAATACCCATTTACAATCAACCAGAAAAGAAGGATAAGATAACCAATCTGCCCCAAAAAGATTATATTTTTCAAGCAACGAATCACTCCAACCATAGTCAAACCCAATAGAAAGAGAAAGATAATAAAATACCTTCTAGTAAAGCGTTTTTGTGAATCACTCGCTACATTCTTTCTATCTTTGTTCGTAACATGAAATACATTATTACTGATACCAAATGTCTCAAGAATTACTGTCGGAATTAAATATGGGAACATTATCGTATCATAGAGATTACTTAATCTTGAAGTACGGATCTCTCCATTCATTTTTTTTAATAAACCGTTATATAAAAGTAGCTGCGGGAGCCAAAATATCACTAGTTCTAGGAAACCACTGTCTAAGATTCGGATATGAAATACAGTATATAAGATTGGTGCTAAGATAAACATACCTCTTCTTAATGGAGAATACCAATAAAGCACCGAATAGAAATAACTTCTCTTTTGTTTCCTAGTCAATCCTTTTAATTTATGAACTTTTAATCTCCGAAAGGTTTGAATGCAACCCCTTGCCCATCTCTCTCGCTGCTTACATAAACTATCTATTTCTGTTGGTGATAATCCATTTGCATGAACCTCTGAGATTGCATAACAACGATATCCTTTACTTTGAATCAATAATCCTGTCGCTAAATCCTCTGTGATTGACTCAGTGTAAAATCCTCCAACCTCTAATAAGGCTTGTCTTGATAAGATAGTGTTGGAACCACCATAAATTGCTGTGTTATTTGCATTTCTTGTTAATTGTACCTGGCGAAAGAAAAAGTTCTGTTCATTCGGTACCTTTCCTTCAGAATAAAGATTATATTGAAACAAATCTGCATTATAAAAGCTTTGAGGACTCTGAACAAAGCCAACTTTTTGCTCGTTTATTTCTTCTTCACTAACCTGATCTTTTTTTCTCCATACCCCATCCACTTTTTCATAAAAAGGTAGAAAAAAATACGGAACTAAGGAAATCAAAAAATCACTCATTGGAATCATGTCCGCATCAAATGTAGCGACTAACGGAGAAGATGTATATTCCAATGCGTGATTGTAGTTACCTGCCTTTGCATGTTTATGTTCTTCTCTTTTTAGATAACCTACTTTCATATGTTTTGCAAGAGATTCTATCTCTTCTCTGCTTCCATCATCACAGATGTAAATATGAACCTTATTTTTATCAGGATAATCCATAGATAAACATCCATGAATCGTCTTTCGCAATAAATCTGCTGGCTCATTATAAGTAGCGATAAAAACATCGACATCTGGATAATCATCTTCTTTCATACTAGGTCTTTCTGGTTCAACATAATATCCAACATAGATTTGATAAGTTTCTAAAAAACCAATCAATTCAGATATTAATAATAGACATCCAAAAAACAATGGTAGAAATCCATAGGAGAATGGAAGGGTAAAGAAGATACGCCATATCACATATACGATGGTTACTGCGAAGGTGAGATACGCTAACCATTTTGTTTTTTTCATACAAACCTCCACTTAGGAAGAAAAGAGTTCAAACTGTCTCTATCCTATCACAGCCTGAACTCTAATGAACTTATTTACCTTGCTTATTTTATAGAAAACTGATATAAGTGTCAATCTGTACTATTTACCATCATGTTATGTAATCTCTGTCCAATGGAATGTGACAGAGATTACGGTTTGTGGTTGTTGATTTACAATATGAAAAACATAAGCAAGATTCGTACCAGGAGTTAGTACCATCCCCTTTAGAAAAGGATCATCCATGGACTGATAGGAATTAATTGTTGAGGACAAAAAACAATAATCTTTATGATAAGCCAAATTTTCATGAGAAAGCAGTTTGCCAAAAGGTTCCTGAGGATAATTACTTAAATCTTTTGGTGCATATTGATTGCTTTGAGAAGCATCCACTGGCACTTCAACATTATGGAATACTTCAACACTAAGAATTGCGTCTGAATAATTATGATAGATTATCTTCTCTACACATAGTTTGGTATTGGAATCTTCTGGATTAGCTAAAATAATAGCTCCTGCTCCTTCTCGTAAAAAGGAAATAATTTTTGAAGTCCCTATGTAATCATATTGATATGCCTGTTGATTAAGAGGCATTTTTGCTTCCATTTCTTTGGTACCAAATTCCTCCATCCATTGTATGATTAAATCATCTTGATTCTCTCCATACTCTCCATAAGAAGAATTCTTATCATATATATTATCTTCCATGACCTCACCTTTCCCACCAACGAACTCCCATACGAATACAAGCATCTGTTACCTGATTCAGTATACGAAATTGGTATACCCATTCAGTTCCGGGAGTTAAGACAAGTGGCTTCCCTAATTCTTCATAAACAGTCTGATGCTTCGGTATAATATACTGATATAAGAGCAATCCATCCAATAAAGTTAGATTTCTACCAAATGTAATTTCACATAAACTAATCTGTTTTTCAAACGATAAGGGACTTTCAATTTGAATCTCGTGAGTCAAGAGTTCACCTTCTAGCTTTGCAAAAATATAAGCATCTACCCCTATAATTGCGTAGCTATAATTTATGTAACTAAGCTTATCCAATATCATGTCTTTCTTGGAAACGCTTGGATTACAGATTCTTACTTCTCCTAATCCATCCTTGCTAAAATTCAAATAATCCGTAGATGCGAGAAAATAATGATTCTTTGACTTCTTGTCGTTTGAAGCATCCTGCGGATTATACACCTTACGTTGTTCTTCCCATTCTTTCATACTCCTACGGACCTCCGGCATCTACATCTCATCCCATACTTCACTATTATATATTTTATGCGAGTCGCATAATGAATATGATAATTCACATTTCCCCAGTTCATAACATTCTTACTTTGCATCAATCATCTTCAACGTGATTTTTTCATGATTCTTTTCTTTATTCCCAGTCCATTCCGATTTAAATATAGTAAAAGCCAAATCATATAACATAATTTGACATTTTTATTGTTCTATGATAAGCTAGCTTTAGGTTTGCATTTCTAACTTGCATTATTCTCCTTATCTTATGGAGGATATCTATGACAAAAAACAATATCAAATTATTTTTCTTATCTTTTATCTTAATTTTCCTATGTACAACTCCACTCCATCAAAAGAAAATATCTGCTGCTTCCTATGTCATAGTCCTTGACCAAGACATTTCCTTAAATATTGGTGAGGATTATCAATTGATTCCACTCTCATTCACACTAGACATGCCACAATTTAAAAGTAGTAATTCTAAGGTTGCAACAGTCAATGCTTTCGGAAAAGTGATTGCCAAAAAACCTGGTACCGCCACGATCACAGTTACTGTCGGAAAAGAACGCACCACCTGTATAATCACTGTGAAAGAGACAATCATAACTCTAAACGCACAAAAAGTCTCCCTTGAAAATCGAGAGACTTATCAATTGAGTGCAACAACTTCAGATGGATCTTTTGTTACATATAAAAGCAGTAAAAAATCTGTTGCAGTTATTGATGAAACAGGTTTTATTACTGCAATAAAGCCAGGGACGACAACGATTACTGTCAGTGCAAATGGTTCAAAATCGCTCTGTACTTTAACTGTAAAAAAACCAACGATTAAACTAGACCGTTCTAGTATAAAGTTATTTCGTAACCAAAGCTACACTTTAACCGCATCTGTTTCTTCCCACATTCTCCCAACCTACAAAACAAATAAAAAGAGTGTTGCTATCGTAGATTCTTCTGGCACAATTACTGCTATGAAAAATGGAACTGCAACAATCACTGCTACAGTAGATGGTGTATCCACTACTTGTATCATAACAGTAAAGCAACCAGAAATAACATTAAGTCAGACAGAAATTTTTATGAAAAAAGGAGAAAGTAAAACTCTCTATGCGACTGTTTCTTCTGGAAATACTCCGATTTTTACTACAAGTAACTCCAATGTTGTTACAGTAAGCAACGAAGGGAAAATTTATTCACATAAAAAAGGTACTGCCTATGTGTATTGTCAAGAGGATGGTGTTAAAGTAAAGTGCAAAGTTATAGTGTCTGAATCGTAATATTAAATAATTTTATCAAGTAACTTCATTAACTCATTATTTCTTTGGAGAATAATGCAGCAAGCCTAAGCTCCATAATGATATTTTTTTCGATATCTAATTAGAAATAAGATACTAACAACAATCGTTAATGCTTCAGCGACGGTTAACGCAAACCATACTCCAGAAACTCCAAATATCATCGGTAATGAAATCAAGCCGGATACAATAAAAACAAAAGTCCTTAAAAAAGATAGAATGGCAGATATTTTACCGTTAGAAAATGCAGTAAATAGGGAACTAACAAAGATATTAATACCTGCAAATAAATAGTTTAAATTAAACAATAAGGAACCATCCATCGCAATTTGATAGACACTACTACCTCTTTTTGCAAATATAGCTATAATATAGGGAGCTAAAGTTATTGCAAGAAAACAAGAAACTATTGATGTTAAGGTGACAAACCATAATGAATATCGAAATATTCTTTTAATCACCTTTTTATTTTCACTTCCATAATTGTAGCTAAATACTGGAGCTACACCCATAGAGTAACCTAAAAATATTGCATTTAATAAAAATTGTGAATAAAGTAAAATAGTGATTGCAGCTACACCATCTTCCCCAAAGAAATGCATCATAATAATATTATAAAGGAATGTAACAATTGCGATTGCTATGTTACTTACCATTTCAGATGATCCATTAAAACAACTGTGTAGTAATACCTTACCATCATACTTTGGTTTTACTATCGTAAGCGTTCCTTTTCGGTTTACCGTAAAGTAAATTAAGCCGAAAATTGCAGGAATTGCAATACCGATACCAGTTGCCAATGCTGCCCCTAAAATCCCCATCTCCAAAGGTACGATAAATACATAGTCAAGAATCATATTGGCTAAACCACCAACAATGGTAACCGAAAGACCTAAACTTGGTTTTCCAGCTGTTACAAAAAAGTACTGAAATAACAACTGTAAAATACCAAAAGGAGCAAAGAATAATAAAACCTTAGCATAAGAATAACAATAAGGGAATAAGTTTTCATTTGAGCCAAGCATATAAAGTAAGGGTTTTAAAAATAATAATCCGATGATTAAGATCAAAACCCCAATGATTGCTCCAACCAATATAATTAAACTAAAATTCTCTTTCGCTTCTTTTTCTTTCTTTTCACCAAGCTTTTTTGCAATAACCGCACTACCACCGGTTGCTAACATAATCCCGATTGCAATGATTACATTATAAATCGGATAGACAATATTAACTGCAGAAAGTGCCTGCGTACCAACAAATCTAGAAACAAAGATACCATCCACCATAGTATACAATGACATAAACACCATCATAATCATACTAGGTAGGGCAAATTTGAGTAATGATCCAAAATGAAATTCTTTTGATAAATTATTTTCCATAGTTTCCTCCAATATCATCTGTAAAAGTTTATATATAGTTTCTTATAACAACCCAATTAATATTGCTTAACAATAATAATCAATCTAATGCTTGAATTGCGATACACCACTGGGTATAATAAAGTATAGGGTAACCCGATAGTCAAGAGGTAAAACGAATGAAAATTAATTTGTCAAATTATTTAACCACCGGAGAGTTTGCAGCTTTGGTTGGAGTTACAAAACATACCTTGTTTCATTATGATTCCATTGGTATCTTCTCCCCCGAGATTAAAAAGGAGAATGACTACCGCTACTATCATATTTTCCAAGTTGAAACATTTTATGTCATTACATCCTTAAAAGAATTGGGGATGTCCTTAAAAGAGATTAAAGTATATCTTGATACTAGAACTCCTGAACGGTTTATCACATTATTAGAAAAGCAGCAGGAAGATATCGACCAACAATTAGAACACCTTTTAGCCATGAAACAACTAATTTCAAATAAGATCAAGGTGACAAAAGACTTTTATAAAGCAGATATCACTGCTCTTACGCATAAGAATTATCCAGAAGAATTGCTATTAGTCACTACCGCATTACCCTCCTCCGATGATCGTAGTTTTTCTGAATCTTTTAGTAATCATATGAAATACTGTAATACCTTTGGGATTACTTCTCCATATGCAGTTGGACAAATATTAGATCGGAAAAATGCAGAATTAGGTGACTGTTTTTCCTATCATTATTATTATACTACGATAAAATCATCTCCTCCTGGTGCTAATATATTTGAAAAGAAAGCAGGTACTTATCTAACCGCATATCACACGCAAGGATATGATACCATTGATGAGACTTATAAACGTATCTTACATTATGCAAAAGAAAATAAGCTAATGCTTGATAATTATTTCTTTGAAGAAGTGATTATTGATGAGTTATCAGTTAAGGGTTATCAAAACTTTATTGTCTTATTATCTATCCGAATACAAACTTAAAAAGTAAACTTATTTTATTAAAAACAACAAAAACTGATTAACTAAATTAAGTACATGCAATCAAAAACTGATTAACAAAATTAAGTACATGCAATCAAAAAGAAGAAACTGAACCCTAGAGACTAAAGAGCCTCACGTAGGAGAATTCAGTTTCTTCTTTATACAATAATTAACTTCTAATGATAGATTTTTTGTTAGTTTAAATTAATAAGATCCAACTGTTCTTAAAAATAAAACATCCTATCAATTTCTAAATAACTTAACTTTTCTTAAACCAGTTTTTTCTTCATAATGTTAATAATCTATTATTGAAATAATTTGTAAAAGTATTATAATCCCAAAGTATAAAATTCCCAAAGTATATTCATAGGTTAACATAGATCGATTCGCCTAATATTTTGTATCTTGGTTTCATCCGATGCCAAAGCTATTCTTTAATTTCCAAGATTCGCTCCCATTGTCTTATATGCAGAAGAACTACTTAACTTTAAGAAACTACCTAAGTTGACGGAACCGTCGGAATTTCTCAATGTCTGGTGTAAATTTGTACTACTAGTTGGTGCTGATAAGGACACAAAGTCCGAAGTCTTAACACCTGTTGTATTTAATGTTCCATAACTTCCACTTCTTGAATTAACACTTGTAGTCGAAGTGATCAGATAGTACTTAGAACTATTGTAAAAGCTACAATTTGTAGCAGTTCCCTTATACTTATCACTTGAAACAGATTTTGTACTGAAGGTAATAATATTGGTAAAATAATTGTTGGATGAGTCTGCTCTAGCAAAATCAAAGTTGGATTTATTTCCATCAGCTAAACTATTATTAAAGGAAGTACAATTCTTTAATGTAATAGGACCAGGGTTTGAATTATCAGTGAAGCCATGATTTTTATTCTCAAATGCAATGCAGTTTTCTACGTAATGAGCTACTGCTATACTAGTTCCACCAAGTTTAAATCCATTTCCATCACTATTAGCGGTAAAGGCTCCTGTACTTGTTGCACCATTACGGAATGCAACACAGTTTCTTAAGGTTACACTACCAATCTTTCCGGTATCTGTCTTCGTATATAAATCCCATCCATCATCTACGTTATTATAAGCGATACACCCATCAAATACATTCCCTTCACCACAAGTTAATTTTGCAGCAAATCCGTCAGCATTTTCACCAGTGGCAGTATCAAAATTGTTAAAGGACGTGCAGTTTTTGATGAGATTATTTGCAGGCCAATCAGACATGCTTGACAAACTTGAAGTACGTCTACTGATTTGTAAGCCAGAGTCGCGATTAGCTTCTAAAACGCACATTTCTACAATGTTATTTTTTCCACTTACAAAGATACCATTATCAGCAGATCCATAAACACGGATACCGTAAATATGCCAATAATTTGCATCAAGCTGAATACCTCGTGCATTAGTTGCAGTATCACCATAAGGTTGAGAGGAGAAATTAAGCGTTACGCTTCCATTATTGTATGGCATTAATTTGATTCTTGCACTAGAGGTACCATTAATACCAACTGGAATCGTAATTTGTGTGTTATATGTATAGGTTCCTGATAACATATAAATGGTTTGACCAGCTTTCGCTGAACTAATCGCTGCTTCTAAGGACTTTGGATTGGAATAAGTACCACTTGCACTTGCTAAACCACTGTTAGAAACATAAACTACATCCGATGTGGAAGGTGTTGGAGTAGGTGCAGTAGTTACTGTTGGTACTGGTGTTTGAGTAGGTTTTACTGTAGGTGTAGGGGTTGATGGTACCGTGGTAGGTGTTGGAGTTAATGGTGTTATTGTAGGTGTTGGGGTTGGAGTCTGCGCCGAGTCTGTCTTAACTACCTTAAAATAGTAATAGCTAATCCCATCATCTGGTGGATAAATAACATAGGTGCCTGAATTAGGAATTGTAAATGTCATAGCTGTTATGTTATCCTGTACTGCTGTGTAACTTTCTAAATCTTTTCCGTTCCCATATAGAGTTACTCTTCTAGAACTACTTCCAGAACTCATCGCATAAACAGTTAATTGACCAGCTCCAGATGCAGTAAAAGAAATGGCTCTCTTACTAATAGTACCCTTACCACCGGATTTTACTCTCTGGGTGTAGGATACACTGCCATAAGACTTATTAGAACTATCTACTTCCCATGTAGATCCTCCTGCTATAAATGTAAATCCATTTACAGTAATATCAGATGTGTATTTACCTACTGTCATCGAAGTTGAAACATTTAATTCATGTGTTGTTGTCGTTGCTGCTAAGGTCTCTTCAGATTTCATCATAGGTAATAATAATCCGAACATCATGGCTAAAGTAACAACAAATGCGACTCGTTTGCTAATCTTCCCTAATTTCATATTTACCTCCATTTTGCGCTTCGCGCCATCCCATAATTAGAAGAAAGTAACCTTTTGATTCTCACACTTAGAAAGAAAATTTTTCATCTCATATATCTTTCACAATAGATGAGCTAATCATTTCTTTCTGTCTTTAAAAAACACGGATTAACACATAATTCAAATGGTACAACTAGGAATGAAACCCCTGACCTCCTTTCGTGTATAAAAAAGTAAGAATGTAAGTGATTACATATAGCACTCCTATGTTATCACTTTAATTCCTTAGGTGATCTTATTTACGTACAAAATATTAGTATCTTAATCATAAATGGATATGTAAGTATTTACAATATTCAACATGACGAAATAATATTACATAAATTGGTATTTATGCACAATTTAATCAAATTATTAGGAAGAATTATAACTAAAATGCATAATTTTTAAACTTATAATTCTTCCGGATTATACCTATGAATCAAACTATGATACTAATAAAAAAGAAGTTTGAAATCAATGAATTACTAAAAGCATTCGCATTCATAAACAAAAGAAGTGTCATCAAAAGAAAATAGAACATGATTTTTTTCTAACTCAAACAATGCTTCTCTCTGATCCTCAGTTAACCTTATACAATCGTCTATACTCTTTAAGTCTTCCAGTTTTACTTGGCGTCCACTTAATACTGTTGAAATTTGCTTTAGAATATCGTGATCTATTTTACTTGGTGTTGAATCGAATAAATAATAACTAAGTCCGACTTCGGTGGCTTGTTCTATGTAACGGTCAAAAAGTTCCAAGCGTTTATAAGATAGTGGGTTTTGTTTAGGAAATAATTCATGTAGACTATTCCAAGCAGTAATAAAATGAAATTCTTTCTCCCCCTCTTTCCTTTTTTTTGTACTTTGATATAATTTTTGAATAAGTAAGGCAAGATAATATTCTCTCTCCTTTAGGTTCGATAAAGACATAAGGTTAAGTATCGATTTTTGCTTTAGTATAGTAAAAAAATCAATACTTTGATGAACGTTGAAGATGCTCGCTTTCTTCCCTAATAATAATACCTCAAGTTTTGA
Source organism: Lachnoclostridium phytofermentans (assembly GCF_000733755.1). Taxonomy (GTDB): domain Bacteria; phylum Bacillota; class Clostridia; order Lachnospirales; family Lachnospiraceae; genus Lachnoclostridium; species Lachnoclostridium phytofermentans_A. Next base: position 244,028 of record NZ_JPOF01000006.1, read on the forward strand.
TCTTAGCTCCATATTACATTCATCTCTTATACTGTTATCTGATATTTCATTACGAATCAATATTTTTACTTTATCAATTAAGTCACTTAACATTGGAAATGCATTCACTGTATTTGTAAATGTATTCTCTCCAAACCATGAATTTTGACTTGTATCAATATCCCAACCGTAATCTGCATAACACTCATAACACCCTCGTTCCACGATACCTAATAAAGCGTCTGATAATGGTAATACCGTTTGAAAACAGAGTTTTAAAAAATCCACTTGCGTTTGGATCTGTTCATCTTCATAAAACTGAAATAAATTAATAGGAAAGATTCCAGTTTCATTATCATGTCCATCATAAATCCGAGAATTTTCAAACATATGATTCAGTTGCTCGTTACTCTTTGTATTTATGACTAGATAAGAAAAGCTGCTCTCTTCCAGAATGCGATATAATATTCTATTTATTAACTCTTGATCGGTACTAGATAGGAATATATTATGGGTTAATAATTTCTTCGTAAGTACTATTTTTTGCGATGTTATAATTTCTCCATTTTTTACATAATTTCCTATAATTACAGCATGAGCTTTGAAGCCATTGCTATCCACACAATAATCATTTAATAAATACTCCGAGGAGGGATTTATCGATGTAAGATTATTCGGTAAAGATACCATTATCCCTAATTCTCTACTTGAAACTAAATTTCCACCAAACGCTATTTCACAAGATAATACCTGAGAAAAAACCTTACGTGCTTTCATCTCCTCACAGGAAAAAGTTTTACAATGACAGTTTTGAATTTGAACATAATTTAAAAACTGAAAATTTTGAAAAGCGTTTAATGCGATCTCATTTTCATTAATACAAGTAAACTTTATTGGGACATTATTTCCGCTACTTCCAGAATAAATTGATTGAGTAATCGACTCTAGTTTATTTAAAACAGCTTTCTTATTTGTCTTTAAAACAGAACTATAAAGATACAATGAGCTTCCTAATGCATAATTCAGTCTTGGGTATAATACCGTCTGAATATAAGTTCTCCATTCTCTAGCACTCATATTTCCGAAAACATCCCTGATGATTGTGGAGTCTGTCTTCGTTAGAGTATTGGTATTACTTAATACATTACTAATCACACCTTGTGTAGTTTTCGACTTCACAGTACCATCTAACTTAATAATTTGGGAGTCAACGATTTCTTCTAACTCATCATTTTCTTCGATGATTTCTTCACCCTCGTTTTTCTCACCAATAATCGGTATTCCTGTTTGTGTTTGCCTGGTTTTTGAGAAAGTATCTATATTCAAAGCAGCACTCGTAAGATTATTAGAACAAGAATTAGCATTAGTATCGGAACATTGTTTCGTAATGATTTCTTCCGTTATCAGAGATAATAGATTATCAACTTCTTCTATTTGATCAATAAAACAAGCAATTTCTTGTAAGGTAAAAGGTTGCCCTATTACCAGATATACAAAATCATCCTCTCTCATGATGGTAGATATCCGGTCAATCCCTAAATTTAAGTTTGTTGTAGTAAGTACACCAGGCGTTCCCTCTACCATTGCATTGAATCTAAAACTATCAATTTCTTGAAGAAGGTCTGAAATCGCCTCCTGATTAATTTGAACTATTTCACTATCTTCAAAATTTCCAGTTAATGAGGTGTATAAAACTTCAGCACTGAAATCAACATTTCTTCTAATGAAGCCTTCATCTAATTGACATTCTAGATTGGGAGCTATTCCGTAAAAGAATCTTATTACTCCTTGAAATCCATATATGATGTAAAAAAAATTCGTTTCATTAATTGGTAACGAATTTAATATATTCTCTATGGCTCTCATTCGTTCGGCATCTGTAGATTCGCTTACATTTTCTACTTCAAATATTACTAATTCATTTGAATTAATTCTTTCTGTATTCTCTAGAACAAGACATGGCGTAGTAGAGAGGTACCAGTTTAGGCTATTATTTAAAAACTCTAATATTTGCTTCTCTAAATTCATAATTACCTCCAACTTACTTTCGTACTAGCTCTTTATAGTATATGGGAGTACTAATAGATTATGAAATTTATCAAGCAACAATAAAAAACAGCAAAGAGAGAAATTTGATAATTTTCTCTCTTTGCTGCTTCTTAAATCCTAATCAATTAATCAAAGATACGCCATGCTACGATAAAACGATTACTCCACCAAGAAGTAATATCACGATAAACAATTTTTCCACTTGAGGAAGAAGCATCGATTACCTTACCATTGCCTGCCGCAATACCAACATGTCCTCTAACAACAATGATATCACCAGCTTGTACATTCGATAAACTTGTAATTTTCTTATATTTACCAACATTTCTCCAACCACTTGATGTAATATAACTTTGTTTAACACCAACCTGATTTAAACACCAATAAATAAATCCGGAGCAATCAAATGCATTCGGTCCCTTTGCTCCAAGAACATATGGAGATCCGACCTTAGATTTCGCAACTCGAATTAATTCACTCACACTTCCACTAACTGTTCCGCTATTGGAATTACTGTTTGAAGAATTGTTATTGGATGAACTGTTATTTGAGTTGTTGGATGAAGAATTTCCTGAATTATTGGAGTTAGAAGATCCGCTGTTGCTATTGGAATTACCAGAATTATTACTTCCGCTGGAAGTAGATCCTGCTTTCACAACATCTGAACTTGTTAACTTTGTCATGGTCATAACGCCAACATTACCATCAGCAGATAAACCATTGTTCTTCTGAAAACTCTTTACCGCATCTTCTGTAACTTCACCAAAATATCCGGTCATGTTGTCAGAAGAAATATATCCATATTTATTTAATAATTCTTGAACACGCTTAACTGCTTCACCACTATCACCAAGCATTAAGCCGTTTGGAACTGCACTAGAGCTGTTTAATACTTCTCTCGTTGAAGGTCCTAAGAAACCGTCCACTACAAGGTCATTTCTTGACTGGAACTGTTTTACTGCTATTGATGTATCATTACCATACTTACCATCTGGAGTCGTTGTAAGATAACCTAGTTCTTTTAATCTCTTCTGTGCAGCTAATACGATATCTGACTGTTCTCCATAAGCGATAAGGTTTGGTTTCGCTTCTTCACTATAGAGCAAGTCCACCGTCATCTCACCAACTTTACCATCTGAGGCAAGACCGTTGTTTTCCTGCATTTTCTTTACAGCGCTTTCTGTTACATCGCCAAAATGCCCTGTTACCATATCAGCAGAAGCAAGATATCCCATTTCATAAAGACGTTGTTGGATACGCTTAATATCAGCACCATCCATACCTAATTTAGCAGCATAATGTTTCGCGCTATCCGATAATAACATCTCATAGGTTTCTGGTCCTAAGATGCCATCTTGTTTTAAATCAGATTGTCTCTGAAACATCGTTACTGCATCGGCAGTAATAGAGCCATAATAATCAGTTGGTTCCGCATCCTCCATAAAGCCAAGATCCATTAATCTTTGCTGAATTGTCATTACTGTGCTATGTCTCACACCAATCGTATAAAACTTAGGAGCTGGTTCTTCATCAACAATAGGCTCCTCTTCTTTTTCAAGAGTATCAAGAGGTTCCTCTACGGACATCACCGTAGTATCCTCATTTGCTCCTTCCGCAGAGGATAAAATATCTGAAGTATTATTTTCGTTAGATAAAGCAATATCTGCTTGATCAGATTCCCCTTGAATATCGTCTGAGTTTTCTTCTAACGAATTATCTTCATTCTCTTGACTCTTTGAGTTCTCTTGATTTTGAGTCTTATTAGTATTCTCTGTATTTAATGAAGAATTATCTTCTTCGCCCGGATTATCTAATGAAAATGTACCAATCTCATTCTCAAGACTTCTTGGATTTACATTTATTAAACCAGGTGTTATATCAGTGAAACTAAGTTGTTGTGCAACAAGTGCTCTTGCATTAACCTCCTGCGCATTATTCATTGCTGAACTATTCGGAGTAGCTACTGCTGCTCCTAAACCAACTACAGCGCCTACAATAGCAATTCTTAACTTATTTTTTCTCATAAATGGTAACATGAGTTCTGTTCCTTTCCCGACTTTATAAAGCCTTATCCAATCTAGTATTCTTATTATTGAAATTTCGTTAACATTCAATTTTGTGCTTTTTAAAACTACTATTACAATTGTACTACGTAAATGTGTCGTAATTATGACAAATTTATTAACTTTTATCTAGTTTTTCTAATTATACAATGTATTTCATAATTTGACAATATTATTCTACCATATTTATTCCAATGTGAAAAGCTTCTTTTAATAATTTTGTTAAATTTATTTAATAGGATAGTTATAAAAGAGAGAATAGCTAAGATATTGTTAATAAATATTTCTACTTATGTAATATATCATAGCTATCTCCATCTCTCATCTATAGCTTCTTTGTTTAAACTATAGATGAAAGAAGAATATAGCATCTTTGTTTAAACTATAGATACGAGATGGAGATAACCTCTTAGTTCAAACTATAGAAATAATAAAAGAGATAACTCAGACTCATTATTAGGTTGCAACCTTTCGAATCTTAATTATCTCTTTATAATTATTTCAAGAATCCATCGTTATATTTATTAATAGGTGTTATCACAGGCTTACCTTCGTTATCTAACAAAACAGTTAATCCACCAGCGTTTCCATAACAATGAAAAAGATAATTCACTCCGGTTTCTCGATCCACCCAAATTTGGCTCACGTTAGAAAATCCTTGTGAATAGGTCTTTATAAAACGTTCACTATCCATGGTAATCCTCCTTTTTTATCTACATAGGATATTTTCTTCTATAATAATGAAATATTTCATAACCCCTATTTCCTCTGTTTTCTGTTAACGAAGAACAATTATTACATTAGGCTGTGTTATAGCAGGAATACTCCTCGTCGTTCTACTGAATAAAACAATCATATATTTATTCGATATATTACCACAATAAGGTGTACCTCGATCCTCATTTATAATATACGTATTATTCGTAACCTCAAGTTGTAATTGATTATCTTGACTTACTAAAAAGCAGTCAAAAAAATCAGCTTTTACGAATCGTCCAGGTAACTCTAGAGCAATCACTCTGATTTGATAGCGAGGAGGATAAATTAAAGGCATCGGCTGCATAGGATCATAAAAACCAACCACTTTTGCTCCAACTTCATCATAAAAACAATCCACAAAATACGTATTTGCACTGAGAATAAAATGAACCTCATTATTATTTTCTGTCTGTATGGAAAGATCATAATACTCAATACAATCTTTTTTTTGTTCTGAGTATACGGTGTCAATATGAACAATCGTCCCGTAGATAGCCACTAATCCACCTTCTTGATTATTCCTACGCATCTGTTCTTCCCTTGGTATTGAATAATCACATTCCTCAAACTCTTTTGTATTATATAGGTCCTTTTCACGGTAACAAAAATCTTCATTAAAATCCATAACTGTAATCCTTATCCTTATCCTTCTATTTAACATATGCTGCATAGAATCATTATGTCTATTGAAAGACAGCTTAGTAAAAACTTCTTAATCCATCTTAAAATTATAGACCTTAAGAAAGATAACCTGCCCCTTTTTTTATCTCTTGTTCGAAAAATAAGTTTTCGACCGCTCTTTCATAATCCGAAAATCGCTCCGCTTTTCTAATCTTTTTTCTATACTTCTCATCATCGGTAAACATGTATGCCCAGTAATGCCATACTTCTTTCATCTTAAATAATACATCACGGTCACCAGACAAAATACGTTTATATTCTATTACTAAGCGTTCATGAAACTCTTTTAAGACACGTTTATCTAAACCCACACCTGATGTAATTTCTTGTATCAGAGCTGGGTTTGCGATAATTCCTCTTCCAAGCATGATTGCATTCACCTGTGGATATTTGACGATAAAGTTTTTATAATCATTCACAGTAAAAATATCGCCATTATAGCAAACCTCATGTTTGCTTGTACTTAATCCTTCCGAAAATACGGTTAGATTCGGTGTATTCTTATAAAAATCCTTTTGAATTCTTGGATGTATAATTAACTCTTCCAATGGATATTGATTAAAGATTAACATCAGATCCTGAAACTCATCCGGATTATCTAGTCCAATTCTTGTCTTTATCGAGATCTTTGTGACATTTGCATTAAATACCTCTTCTAAAAAACGATTTAATTCTTCTTTCCTAGCTAAAAATCCAGAACCTTTGCCTTTTGCCACCACGGTTCCAGACGGGCAGCCAAGATTTAAATTAATCTCATCGTATCCAAACTCCTTTATCTTTTTTGAAGTCTGTATAAAATCATGTGCATTGTTCGTTAATATTTGAGGGACTACATTCATCCCTTGGTTATGTTCCGGTTTAATATCCTGTAATTCTCTTGTTTTAAAACTTACACTTTGATTTGCTACTATAAATGGGGTAAAATACTTGTCCACATTAGGAAAGTAAGAATGATGAATATTTCGATAAATATATCCAGTCACACCCTCCATTGGTGCGAAATAAAACTTCATATATTAAAACTCCTTGATCTATACAAATATAATAAAATCTACTTTAAATCTTAATCATTATTGGACTTAAAGATCTCTTTTCTTTAATTCCTGTTCATTATATGGTTCACAGTTTCGCTATTATTCTTGACTTCTTCATCTAATAACCATATCTACGCATTCAGCACTCATTTTTCTTAACCTTAAAGTTAACAAGGTCATAGTACTTTTTCAAATAAAAAGTACTACCTTTTTTGTGTAGAATGTAGTTACCAGAACAAACAAAAACACGAAAGTATTTCATTGCTTATGAACATTATACTTTATTTATTTCAAATCATTCAATACCAATCTAACAATGTCAATGCGAATAGTTTAGGTTAAAGATAACTGGAATAAAGCTACATCATCTATTAATGAATCATAGGAGGATTTAAAATAGTTTCTTTAAAGTTTTTCTTTAGTTCAGGTTCTGTATTCAACCAGTCTTGCATGCAAGTAAATAATAACATTCTACGATGTTGATGGTTATCATTATGAATAAATCCATAGTCATCTATGCAACGACTGAAACTTTTTAAGGTCTGATTCATCTGGTTCCAAGCAACTTTTATCTCAGTATCCTTGCACCAGTTCGTAAAAAAATCTATTTCCTGCTCAAATCCAAGGTTAGAATCCTCAATCTTTTCTTGAAATGACTTAGTAATTGTATGAGATTTTCCTGTCAGCTTTCCCCGATGATAAACTAACTCATCTGTTAGTTCAGCACTTTCAGGATTCTTACCTTCACAATAATCCATAACATATGCTGCGTAATTTTTCAGTTTCTGGAAATGCTAGAATTTTTAGTACTTTTTTCTTAGAATCCTCTTCATATGTAAAAACAGTACCATCTGAATCTTCTCTTCCACCACCTAGAAAGATTAAGGCAGCGTCATCAATGGATAATTTCTCACAGATCTCTCTCTTTGCATTATCTGTTAATTTTATCATAGTACCCTCATTTCTGTAGAATAACTTTCTTATTATGGTGTTATTTTCCATCATCGCTTCTTTCTCAATTTATCGATTATCGTACAGCTTATCGTCAGCATATTGCCATGAAAAGATTACTACCCTACCTATAAATTACTTCTATCTTTCATATACGCTATAAAATCAGCTTAGACGAAAGGGTCATCTATCAAAAAAGAATGCGTTATTCCTTCTACATTCTTCCAATGTTACTGGCTCAAAATGATTGATATCAACCCCAACATTAAGAGCATAAGGATAATTTCTAGCTAAAAACTCATAGACTCCCTCTGTCTTAGAATCATGTATGTGCCCATATAAAAGAAGACTTTTCCCTTCCCCTACATTTCGGTGTGAGTCCGTCCATTCTAATAAAGGAAAGTGACATAAGGTTAGGATTTTGTTATTCATTTTTAACATCTTCATTAGGTCAACGGATTCAAAACAATTTTTAAGATCTACATCCTTAAGTAGGTGTAGGTCATGATTCCCTGGGATAAGGTACTTTTGTCCCTTAAGCTTATTAAGATACTCAATGGTTTTATCAGAATCGATCGATTTATGAGTCAAATCTCCTAGAATATATACGATATCCTCCTCTTTCACTTTTTGATTCCACCTTGTAATTAGATAAGAGTCCATCCTTTGTATATCAGGGAACTGTTTTCGAAATTTTAATATTTTCTTATACCCCAGATGCAAATCAGCAGTAAAATATGTCATTGTCATTCCCCCTATTGTTTAAGATATATTGAATCATATTAAGAAACCCTTGATTTTTGTTATTCCTCTATATCTTTTTATGATTAACAGGTATTCCTGCAAAGCTTCCTTCCCTTGTAGGTTATTGTTCAAAACTAAATTTAATACTTTCTCTCTCTTGTCTACACTGAATTTCTAATAATTCTACTTCCATAATAGTCGGAATATCTCTGATACCACCTAACGATTTTTGCTTTCTATTCATTCCATGGAGTCCTTCTTTTTTCTCTGCTTTAAATAAAAACATCATACTACTGCAAGAACCACTTCTTGGAATAATAATCTCCTCTAACTCCTCCTTACTATAAAAATCAAGTTGGACCCCATCCAGACTCTCATATTCAATTACAGGAATCAGCGTGCCTTTGGGATAATTCTCTTCCAATGCTTTATAAAAAGAAGACTTCATTTCTTCAAGCTGTTCCATAGTGAAATATTTTTGATATTTTGGGTCTTCAAATCGTTTCTCTTCCTCCTTCCAGATATCATAGAAAAAGAGATCTAAGATATAGGCTGTTTGTATAGTACCGTCTTTTAATTTATATGTAATCTTACGATTTTGCTTACCAGCCTTAAGGGTAATTCTCTTTTTCACTGGGTGTTTTATAAAATAAGGTTGAAATTCTAGTTCTATTCCTTGTTCTTTTAGACCCTTTGGGATTCTTTTAAAGTTACCTTTCAAGTCAACTTTCGTAATAATTAAGTGATTCAGTTCCACATCATCCCAACCAGAAAAAGTGACTTTTTCCTTCATTAACAATGTAATAAATTGGATGATTTCACTCTCATTTTGATTACAAGGGGTAGAGGAACTACAGGTAACGAAATAATCTTTATGGTCTGTATGAATGCATTTAATATGTAATAAAGCATCCCTTTCAACATCATTCGTTAATATCTGTTCTCTTCGTTTTAATTTGCCTAACATTTCTTTCTTGTGCAGCCTACGTCGCTTTTGTTCTAATAACTTACGATTTTCTTCCTCTTCATTTTTTGTTAACAACCATAAAGAAATAGTATCTTTTACCCTTGTAAATGCCAGACATAATGCACTGATCCCTTCTAATTCAATAGAGAAATTCAAGGGTACTATTTCATCGTATTGTAGCAGATCGCTCTTTAATTGTCCAATTCGCATATTACTTATCCTTCTTAGTTCTCTTAATTTTTCTATCATTAAATGATTTCCCATTCTACTTATCTTCCAGAGATATAACAGATAACACACTTTTAATAACTCTTTAAATTAACTTAACTATACAAAAAAATATATAATTGTGCAACTGCTTCTAGTTTATGAAAAAGAAAGAACCAGACGTTAATCTAATAACAAAAATAATCTTTATGTAATCTAGTCACTGTAAAATTAGTTTAAAAGTCTTATACTAAAAACATAAAACGACACAAGAACAAATCTTGTAATGCAATAACATACGAAAATAACAATGATATCAATATAGATAAAAAATGTAAGGAGGACTATTTATGGGATTTTTAGATAACATTTTAAGCACATTTGGAGGAAATTCCTCTATTAAAAAAATAAAGTATGAAGAAGCTGCTAATAATTTAAAGAATGATAAAAATATTATGTTGATAGATGTAAGAGAAAATTATGAGTTTCAATCTGGTCATATCAAAGGAGCTAAAAATATATCGTTATCTGTTGTTGAGAAAACGATTGGCACCATAGCGAAAGATAAAAATGCTACCATCTATGTATATTGTCAGAGTGGTGCAAGAAGTGCCAGAGCTTGTCAAATACTAACCACAAAAGGTTATACTAATGTTTATAACCTTGGTGGCATTATGGGATGGCCATATGGAATAGTACGATAGGGATTCAATAGGAGGAATGCAACATGAAAAAGGTAGTAATTATTGGAGGAGTGGCAACCGGCGCATCTGCAGCTGCTAGACTTCGAAGATTAGACGAAACAATGGAAATCGTCATTATTGAACGAGGAGAATATATTTCTTTTGCAAACTGTGGTTTGCCTTATTATATTGGCGATGTGATAACAGATAGAGATGAATTATTAATGGCAACACCAAAACTTATGAAGGATCGATTTCATATTGATGTCCGAATTCATAGTGAAGTAACAAAGATTAATCCATCAAAAAACAGCGTTACAGTTCAATCCGTTGAGAAAGGAACTTATGAGGAGACTTATGATTATCTTATCATAGCACCAGGAGCCAAACCGATTGATTTCAATTTCAATGGGGTCAAATCAAATAAGGTTTTTACTCTTCGTAATATGTATGATACGGATCGAATCAAAACAGCTCTTCATGATGTTCAAAAAGCTATTATCATAGGCGGTGGATATATTGGTGTAGAGATGGCTGAGAATTTAGTAGAAAAAAATATTGAAGTAACTTTGGTACAAGCCCTTCCTCATATCCTTGCGCCATTTGACGATGATATGGTAATTCTAGCAGAAAATGAGATGCGACAAAAAGGGGTGAATTTACTTTTATCAGAGAAAGCTGTTGCTCTACATGAGACTGCGACTGGCGTCTCTTTAGAGCTTGAGGGCGGTAATTATGTAGAAGGAAATATCTTAATTTCTGCAATTGGAGTGGTACCTGATACAGATTTCTTAAAGGATTCTGGTATTACTCTTGGCAAACGTGGTCATATCATTACAAATGAGCATATGCAGACAAATATCCCTAATATCTATGCTGGTGGTGATGCTGTTTTGGTAACGGATTTTGTAACCAAGCAAGAAACTGCGGTACCTCTTGCTGGACCAGCCAATAAGCATGGACGAATTATCGCAGATAACATCTGTAATATTCCTTCCATATATAAAGATACCCAAGGGTCAACCGTTATCAAAGTATTCGATTTAACCTTAGCAGCAACAGGAAACACAGAGCGTCAATTGTCCTTGCAAGGAATCGAACACCAAACTCTCATTATTCATCCGAATCATCACGCAGTGTATTACCCAGGTGCAGAACCTATCACGCTAAAGCTTATCTTCAATTCGAAAGGAGCAATTCTTGGTGCTCAGGGAATTGGAACAAATGGTGTGGATAAAAGAATTGACGTGATCGCTACTCTATTAAGGATGGGTGGTACCATCCATGACTTAGTGGACTTAGAGCTTTGCTATGCTCCACCTTATGGTTCTGCGAAAGACCCTGTTAACTTCGCAGGATATGTAGCTGAAAATGTTCTTTCGAAAAAAACAGAATTAGTTCACCCAAGGGAACTGCAAAAAATCAAAAACAATCCGAATATTGTTGTACTCGATGTTCGTACCAAGGGTGAACGAAATGATGGTAAAGTGGATGGCTCTGTACACATCAATGTGAATGAGTTAAGAGATAGACTAAGTGAATTAGATAAGAACAAAGAATATTGGATTTACTGTGCGGTTGGCGTAAGGGCTTATGTAGCAGAACGAATTTTAAAACAGCATGGATTTCAGTGTAAAAATATAATAGGCGGCTATCAAACAATTTCTGCTCTTGGTCTAATTGTTCCATAACTATAGAGAAGTGATTTGTCAGTGAAATATGAATAATTAACAATCCTTGTTTCATTACGATAGGAAGTCACAGGCTATAATAATGTACTATCACTATTATTTATGAGATATAATTACTGTATAATAATCAATATGCTCCTCCTTAAATTAGACATTTGAAATAAAAAAAATGTCTAACTTAAGGAGGAGTAACTTTATGTTGAAATTATTACTTAAAGAGAAATGGTGATCGCAATACCTAATTTTTTCAATATATCTTTATCATCTCAATTGATAACTTTTATCGTCTTTAATAAGTGCATGTATTCTCAAAACATTGGTCTCTTTCTTATTCAACAGCCCTATATCTTCTGAATAGTTTACTTATATCCAACCCTGTTCCTTCCAATAGGAAGCATCTTTCGGTGTACCAAGACCAGCTCTTTGCATGTTCCCCATTAGTTTAAAAATTATTTTCTGTCGAATTCCTCGTTTCACATGACCATGTTTTCTTTTGATTTTTTTTGCTATCTTCTTTGTTTTAAGTAATAATTTATCTTTTGTTTTTGGCTTAACATCGTTCCAATTTGCAGCTGCTACCACTGCATTGATACAAAATATTCTTGGAATTCCCCACCAAAATAATTGCTTTTTTATTTGTTTTGTTGCGCTTTTCGCCCCCATTCCAGCTGTCGTAGCTATTGCAATACCAATTTTGTGCTGCATATTCCCTAATGGCCTATGGCTAAACCATCGATAAGCCATATGATCAAAGAATGTTTTTAATTGCCCTGTCATTCCCATGCAGTAATTAGGCGAATCTATGATAATTACGTCAGCTTGTTCTATGGAGTGAATGATTTCTTTGGTCACTTTACGGTGAGGGCAATTTTCCTCCTCCTTTAAAATACAAGTATAACATCCAATACAATATGGAATATCATTTACATAAAATTCACTTAACGAATCTTGATTGGTTACAAGTTCCTTCAATAATAGCTGTGTAGTGTTCCAGGTACTACCATGATGCTGTTGTCCGTGTAAAACCACTAACTTCATAAGCTTACCCCCGAGAATATAACCTAGAAAATTGGCTAACATGATTTCTAAGAGCTTCTATTGCTTCTTCCTCTTTTTCCGGTTTTTTATCATATTTCGACAATAACAAGAAAATTGGTGCATAAAAATGTAGTGCTACTGTCTCAGGGTTACTTTCCATAAATACACCTTGAGCAATAAGAACTCCAAAAAGGGCAGATTGAAAATTTAATGCATTACTAACATACATCGTTTGAAAAGTATCACCTGCGACCGAATTGCGGTATTGTTCGGCTGTTACCATACGCCGAAATGGTGCTGCAAATTCGTCTTTCAAAAAATATAAGAATAAGCCTTTTGCAATCTCTTGTAAGTGTTCTTCCGTAATATCAACATAACCATTTGCAGCTTCTTTCGCACTCCCTTTTGGAACTCCGATTGCACTCACTGCCTGATGATACCGTAATTCCATTTCCTTCAATAAATGGTTGAATATCTCTTCTTTACTAGAAAAATGATTATAAATAGATGCTGCTTTAATCCCAACTTCTGCCGCTATATCACGCATAGACACCCCTTCATAACCTCTCTTTGAAAAAAGCTGTAACGACTTACTTAGTATCAATTCCTTTGTAGTCATAGAAACCTCCAATTTTACTATTACTCGCATGAAACAATAGAGTATTTTTATGTAGTTTATATTTCATAAATCATAACTCTTGTGAAACTTCAATATCCTTCTATTCGCTGTTTGTTTATAATTAATATTGCTAAAAATTATTAAGATAGAATCATGATAACTCTTGAAGCTTCAATAATGATAGTCTTTAGTATCACTGTTAAAGACAAAAGAAAGAACATAATCTCCCTGTATTTTTGATTACGGATAAGTATCGCTGACACAAAGCTGTATGCTATGACTCCTCCTCCGATGCAGCATAGATAGGACTGTATACTATCCGCTGCAAATATACCTCCTGTTATCTCCGTCTCCGTCATTGCTACTACTGATAAATCATACCTGTCTCTTGTTGCTACAAAGATACATAGTATAAGACCACATAGAGTTAAGAAAGCTATGCGACTTCTCCAATTAGTAATTTGTTTTCTTTTTTGTATCGTTATTATGATATAGGACCATATTCCGATTACCACAATCGTTGAAATTACTGCTGGAACATTTCCAAAAAATAACTCAATCATTCATATTCCTCCTTGGCTAACGCTTGTTAGTATCATAATAACTAACAGTCGTTAGTTTGTCAATATACTATTTATATTAATTGTTTGATTTCAAAAGACACTGATGCAAACACTCTAATAACGATGTAATTTCAATGACTGCTCAAAATTATCTTTATCCGATAAACCGTTCTATCTTATTTACTCACGAATACTTGCAAAATAAGCATTGATAGTTGGAATATAATGTAATAATATAATTATTAGAACAATCTGCCATACTATATATCTATGCAAATAACTTTAGAGCCAATTGGCTATGTTTCAAACTAAAACCGTATTATCCAATGTATGATTGCAGAGAAGATGCAAAAGTTCCGGAATGGGTAAATCGTTTGATGGCACATTATTTTTAATATATCAATGTTAATTATTGCTATGTTACTGCTTTGTGATCTACAAAAAAAAATCGAGTAGAAAATAGCTGAAACTATCTGCTACTTCCTACTCGATTTCCTATCGTAACATACTTATACTTTTTCTACATGTGAGGAATTCATTAAACAATAGTCCCCCTCGTATATCCCGGTCAAGCTCCTTTGATTTTTTTTCATGATCAGTAATCCATCTATACTCGATAAGCTAGCGACACTTCACAATATAATCAAAGTTAAGATTACATCAAGGAAGCGATAAAAAAATGCGAAACAAAATAACAAAAACCCAGTGAACTTATCTTTAGTCTGAATGTAAGTTTACTTCAAAGCTAGTACCACTTTGATCTGATTTTATTATCTGTATCTTTCCGTCGTGAAGTTCCACAATTTTCTTAGCAATCGTTAATCCAAGCCCATTTCCTTTTGTTGCATGAGAAGTATCACCTTGATAAAATTTATCAAAAATACGATTTTTCGTATCATCACTCATTCCGGTTCCTTGATCCGAAATTGTGATAACCACATATTCTTGATTTTGGATTATTTGAATATCTATGATTGAATTCAGAGCAGAGAACTTGATTGCATTATCAATTAAATTAATCCAGACTTGCTTTAGAAGTTCTTCATTTCCATAAAGAAATATTTCTTCACAGTCAAAGGCTATCTCAAGATTTTTTTCCATCCATCTTTTTTCAAGCAATACGACTACTCGCCTTATCTGTTCACTGACATTGAAACGAGTCTTGTCTGTAACTATTGTCTGATTTTCTATTTTAGATAGATTTAGTACATTCGTAGCAAGCTCTGCAAGACGATCCGATTCACTAATAATAATATCTAGATACTCATCCGTTTCTTCCTTGGTTAGGTCATTGTACTTAAGCATCTTTGCAAATCCCCGCATCGATACAATAGGGGTTTTAAATTCATGCGAGAAATTATTGATAAAATCCGAACGTAATATTTCTATGCTTTCTAATTCTTCCGCCATATGATTAAAACTTGTATTCAATTTTTGAAACTCCTGTGGTCCTTTTAACTTTACTCTCACACTAAAGTCACCTTCTGCTAATCGATCTGCTGCAGATATAATTTCTCGAATCGGAGATAGAGGTATTCTACTAAAGATAATTGATATAATAGTACCAATTATCACACTTACTACTGCAAACAAAAAGATTGGTGTTAAAGGTGCTCTTGCTGACATCGACTCAAACATCTTGTAATGACTTAACACAATAAATATACCAAACAATAAAGTTACTGTTACTAGCATAATGATAAATATGATAAAAGCAAACAGTAACGCCAGTCGAAACCTTCCACATTTCTTATTGGAATTAATCACAATTTTTCACCGCCTTATACCCGATTCCTCTAATTGCTATAATATCAAATTCCGAGTAGCCTTCAAATCGCTTTCTCAACCGATTTATATGCACATTTACCGTTGTATCAACGGTTTCAGACTCCATCCCCCATATCTCATCCATCAATTGTATTCGAGTAAAGATTCTATCCGGGTAAGATAACAGCTTATAGAGCAAATAAAACTCTTTTTGCGGAAGAGTTTGACTTTCCCCATCCTTGGAAACAGTCAGTGCATCATAATCTAGCGTTACTTTGCCAATATGAAGCTTGTGTTCATTCACTATCTTAGCACGACGAAGTAAGGCTTTGATGCGAAGCAGCATTTCATCTTCATTGACAGGCTTCACCATATAGTCATCTGTTCCTGCTAGAAATCCTTTGCATTTATCTTCCGATAATTGTTTGGCTGTTACCATGAGAATTGGCGTATTATCATTGACATTTCTCAATTGTTTCGTAAATTCATAACCGTCCATCTTTGGCATCATTATGTCAAGAATTATTAAGTCAATATGTTGTTTATCCATTAATTCCAATGCATCAATTCCATTGTCTGCACAAAAAACTTCATATCCAGCATGCATTAGTACTGCTTTCATTAACCTGGAAGTATTTTTATCATCTTCTACGACCAATATTTGAAACATAGAATCGTTCCTCCTTGAGAAATAAAATAACATCATCTATTGAGAAATTCTTTCATTCACACTATCGGAACTAAGAATTATCCCAATAATCGTATTATCGATGCATACAGCACACCTTATAAAAAGTAAAAAGTAACTTCGGATAACTCCGGTTATCGGAGTTCAGAATATCTACGATTATAGGTCAACAGTGTGTAAATGCACATCTCTTGTTCTAGATAACATGTTATATTAACTCTATTATATCATGGAAGATAAACCTAAAATAAACAAATTTTCATGTTAAGTTAAAATTAGATTTCAATTTAATTAGTAAACGACTGTACTACTTTCCCAAAATTAACAAAAGTATGTAATACTTATGCTTTCAATAGTAATTCCATAGTTAACTTAGTTATTAATAGCAAGTAAAAAAGAGCAGCCAAATTACCTTCTGCTGCTCTTAAGCGTGTTCAATATTGCTCATCTGTATTATAGATAGAATATGAGGATTAATGGTTGTTAATCTCGTTGTTATTCCAATTTATCTGCGCCCACTTTTTAATACAGATACCATCGTCCCTGCAATAAAAGGTATCTATAGTTTCCTTATCTCTATCATACAAGGAACGCGTGACAACCAAATTACCTTCAAAGTCATATTTATAGGTTTCAACAATAAGGTATGCCGTATCCATTTCCATGGTAAGGGTTTCCGGAATCTCATCAGAAGCGTACTCATTCCGCGATATTATGGCGCTATCCTGATTCATTTGAATGATCGAAATTTTTTCTGGAGCAAACATCATAGACAGTGATATTTTTATTGAGATACTTCTTGATTTGCTTTTTCCGTTTCCAGTATCTGTTGTAGTTTCGTCAAGAGTTGTTGAGTAAACAACCCCTTCTCCTTGCACACCATTCATCATATAACCATTTCCTGCAGTTGCATATACACTGCCATCAGCACTCTGGAAAACAGGATTGATATAGAAGGTATTATCAGCATTGCCTATTGCTCCGTAAATCGTCCCTTCCAGTGTGATACTATCTTCCTCATCACCGTAGCTGTATCCTGAATGTCCGTCGCTGATACCTTCATCTGTACCTGAAGTAATAAAACTATCTTCATCCTCTGTTGCAGGAACTGTAGCCGCAAAATAGCGATACCATCGACACTATCAAAAACGAACTCTCTGGTGTTCATTGTGTTACCTGTTTTTTCTTCTGTTAATACTCGAGTTTTAAGTGTTGCATACAAACGTCCTTGATACTTACTATTGTTACCGTCAAGGACAATCTCACCTCCATCAGTCAACTTGTTTCTGTTGTCGTTAAGTTTTCTTACTACTAACCATCTCTCTTCTAAAACAACAATTATTCTGTCCATGACATATCACCTTATCTTAGATGTTGATTAACCTATTTATTTAAGATATATTAATCATGAAAGAAAAATCTTAAATAATCAAATTAATACGGTATAGTTTATTTTCAGTTTCTCTTTCTAATATATAATACGTCAGTAATGGCTTCCCCACAATAAACAGAAAGGTAGACAACACATTATGCTACAAATAAAGAACATATCAAAGAAATATTCCACGAAGTATCTAGTGCAATCAGCTCTCGATGATGTTAGCTTAACTCTTCGGGATAATGAGTTTGTTGCAATACTAGGTCCAAGTGGATCAGGTAAAACGACCTTACTTAATATCATCGGTGGTCTAGATCGTTACGATAGCGGAGATCTGATCATTAATGGTATCTCAACCAAAAAATATAAGGACCGCGATTGGGATTCCTATAGAAATCATACCATAGGTTTTGTTTTTCAAAGTTATAACTTAATCCCTCACCAATCCATCTTATCCAATGTAGAATTGGCTCTTACTATCTCTGGAATCACTAAAAAGGAACGGAAAAGACTCTCCAAAGAAGCATTAGAAAAGGTAGGTCTTGGTAATCAAGTCCATAAGAAACCAAACCAACTCTCAGGTGGACAGATGCAGCGTGTTGCGATTGCTAGAGCTCTTGTCAATAATCCGGAGATTCTTCTTGCTGACGAGCCAACCGGTGCGCTTGATACAGAAACAAGTATCCTTGTAATGGATTTATTAAAAGAAATCGCTAAGGATCGGCTTGTTATCATGGTTACCCATAATCCTGAACTCGCAGAGAATTATGCGACACGTATTGTGAAGCTTCGTGACGGTAAGATTACAGATGATTCTGATCCTTATCAGGAAAATGAACAGGAAGTTGCTAAGCCAGAGCACAAAACGATGGGTAAAACTTCGATGTCTTTCCTAACGGCACTATCACTAAGTCTTAATAACCTGAAGACCAAAAAAGCTAGAACTATCCTCACTTCCTTTGCAGGAAGTATTGGTATTATTGGTATCGCTCTTATCTTAGCTCTTTCTAGTGGTATTAATGCTTATATAGAAACGGTACAAAAAGATACTCTATCAACTTATCCAATCAGTATCGAAAGAGAAAGTATCGATATGACATCGATGATGACTGCGATGATGGAACAAAATACCTCGAATGGGGTCGAACATGAGCTTGATAAGATTTACTCGAATAATATTGTTACCGGTATGTTTTCCACCTTAAGTGAAGAAACCAAAGCAAATGACCTAGGCACATTTAAGGAATATATTGAAAGTGGAGAATCTAAGATACTTGATTATGTATCTACAATTCAATACGGGTATGATTTGGATTTACAAATCTATAGTTCAGATACAACAGATGGTATCCTGCAGTTAAATCCAAGTGAATTATTAAGAAATCCTGGAATGGGCGGTATGAGTGGTATGAGTGGTATGAGTGCTCCAGGTATGGGGATGATGTCTTCCAATGTATTTGAAGAAATGTTAGGAAATCAAGAACTTTTACAATCTCAGTACGATGTTCTTGCAGGACGTTTTCCAGCAGAAGGTGCATATAATGAAGTAGTACTTGTTGTTGATGAAAACAACGAAATCAGCGATTTGTCTCTCTACTCTATTGGCTTAATGGATCAGGAAGAATATAAAAACATTCAGAAGGCATTAGCAAAAGGAGAAGATGTGAAAGAACCTGAACAGGCGTCTTTTACTTATGATGAGATTTTAAAAACTTCTTTTAAATTAGTTTTAAATACAGACTATTATGAATATAACAAGGAAGCCGGTCTTTGGAAGGATATGCGTGAGGATAATGCATTTATGACCAAATTAGTGGAGGATTCTTTGGAACTTAAAGTTGTTGGTATCCTGCGTCCGAATCCAGAAGCAAGTGCTACTTCGATTAACGGTGCAATCGGTTATACCTCTTCTTTAACAGAATATATTATTAACAATATTAATAACAGTGATATAGCAAAAGCTCAGCTTGCGGATGCAGAAACTAATATTTTTACGAATATGCCTTTTGACATGGATGGCTATATGGATACCATGACAATGGAAGAAATCACGGATTTCGTAAAAACACTATCCATGGAGGAACAACAACAATTTTATGAGCTTAGCACTACCATGACAGAGGAAGAAATCATTGCTACCTTCGGTGAACAAATACGTTCTGCCGCAGGGAAAGAAGCTTCCTATGATAGCAACATAGCCCAGTTAGGAATTGTGAATCTTGACAAACCATCCAGAATTAACCTCTATCCAACGAACTTTGAATCTAAAGATGCGATTGCTGATATTATTGAAGATTATAATACAATGCAAAAAGATGCTGGCCATGAAGAAATGACCATAAACTATACTGATATTGTAGGACTTATGATGTCTTCCATCACTACTATCATCGATATGATCAGTTATGTACTAATTGGTTTTGTAGCAATTTCACTTGTCGTTTCCTCCATTATGATTGGTATCATCACCTATATTTCTGTTCTTGAGAGAACGAAAGAAATTGGTATTTTACGTAGTATTGGTGCTTCAAAGCGAAATATTTCTAGTATTTTTAATGCGGAAACTTTAATTATCGGATTTACTTCCGGTTTACTTGGTATTGGTATCTCTCTCCTACTATTAATACCGATTAACGCAATTATTGCTGCTTTATCTGGTATCTCTACAATTGCAGTCTTACCATGGGGCTATGCGGTAGTACTTGTAGTGATAAGTATGATTTTGACCTTAATAGCGGGCTTGATCCCATCTAAGAAGGCAGCTAAGAAAGATCCTGTAACTGCACTTAGATCAGAGTAATAAAAATACCACAAAGGACTCTTCGTTTAAACAATATCATATAATCAATACGAGTGAGTAAGGCCTAAAATACCACATTAATAAAACAACATCTAAATTAATTTATGATACATGAAAACGGGTATCAACAAAAAACTCCAAGTCGGAAATTAATTTCCTACTTGGAGTTTTCTGTTGATACCCATAATATTTCTCTACTTGTCTCTTACTAGTTCTAAGATATACTTAATAAGAGCTCGTGATTAATATTTCTCTACCTGTCTCTTACTATTTATAGGATACTCCTTAATAAGAACTCGTGATCAGAATTATCTATCTTCTCTTACTAAAAACATATTATCGTCCATATCATAAAAATGAAACATACTTCCATAAGGCATGGTCAAAATCTCACTAACCTTCACCTCTTTGTCTACTAATTCCTGATAAGTCTTTTGTATATCATCCGTACTTAAAAGGATCGATGGATGTCCAACATTCGTATCTGGATTCTGCATCTCCATTAGTTTTTTTTCATATAAGACGAATGTCGTAAAGGAATCATTTGCTGGTCCTACTTCAAGCCATTTCATCTCTGGTCCCATTGGTTGTTCTAACCGTACGACAAAATTCATCTTTTCTGTCCAGAATTTTTTCGCTTCTTCTTGATTATTCACATACAACGTAACTTTTCCAATATTTTGAATCATTCATTAACCTCCAATTTTCAGTTAGTAAATTCACTATGCTAGTTATCTTGACCAATATTACGAATCCTTATTCTATAGGAATTGCTCAATCGTAACCGTTTGCTATTGCAAAAGAATAAACTCTCTTTGCCAGGTTACCTCCATATTTTGGGGGGTTACGTCGTGATTCTTATCATTTCTATGTGACTTTATCTTAACTTTTATCTTTCACTTTTATCTTTTACCCGATCTATTATGCTCCTCATATCATCTTTTCTCATAGCGCCTTGCAGATATCCTTCGATACCTCCTTCCGGATTGATAATAAAGGTTGTAGGGTATACGGAAATATTATTGTAATAGGATAAATTCGATGATTCATCAAAAACAACTGGGAAAGTATAATTCTTGTCTTCTAAAAATTCGATGATTCCTTGCTTTGACTTTTCTCCACCTTCATTTGGGAAAGCAACACCTAAGATGATTACATCCTCCTCATTACTTCCATATTCCTTATAGATATCTTCAATATGAGGCATTTCTCTTTTACAAGGTGGGCACCATGTAGCCCAAAAATTAAGAAATACAGTTTTTCCTTTATAATCACTCAGGGTATGAATAGTTCCATACTGATCAACTAATGTAAAATCTGGTGCCATTATAACTCCAGATTCTCCAGTCGAATTTGATCCTTGTGCATACGCAGGTCTGATAAATTTAGGTGTAGTAATCCCGTTAATTAAGACAAGAAGTCCCATTAATAAAATAATATATCCTCCAAATGTTTTTAATTTAGCTGATTTTAACTTTACTTTATCCAGTAATTTAAGCATGTTATCAGAGAATGCCGCCACAATAAGAAAAGGAATAATAAAGCCTAACGTATAAACACCGATCAGAAGATTTCCTGTTAAAACATTACGGTTTGTTGACGCCAAAACAAGAACAGAAGCAAGCATTGGCCCAATACAAGGAGTCCATCCAAAACTAAAGGTAAGACCTAATAAATATGCTATGATCGGATTCATCTGCTTTGTTTTCAGTTGTATCCTCTTTTCTTTTTGTAAAAAAGGAATCTTAATGTCACCCACATAAAATAGCCCCATAAGAATAATAAAGATGCCTCCACCAATTAGGAGATATCGTTTATATTCCGTCAAAAAGGTCCGAAATATCCCTATTCCTGTCCCTAAGAGAAAGAATGTAGTAGAAATTCCAAAAACAAATAAGAGAGTATTTGTTAATAGCACTCTTTTATTACGTTTTTTTTGATGATTTATGTTTTTATCATTCCGGCTATTTGATAAAATAGCTAAGTAAATTGGCAAAATAGGAATGACACAAGGTGATAAGAAGGACAATACGCCTTCTAAAAATACAATGATAAAATTAATCTGTTCCACATTACCTCCTATTAACTTTTCTCATACGAAAGTTTATATCTATAGCTTATCAAACCGTAGGAGTTCAAGCAATAGGGCACTTTTTAGTAACGTCCCGATTTATCACACTTTAGATTATTACTTCCCCATGCAATCATCTCTTCCACTAAAGGTAATAATGTTAGTCCTTTTTCACTAAGATAATAGTGAGATTCGATACTATTACCATTGATTTCTTTTTGATTTCGCACAATTTCTTGATTCATAAGTAATTCTAGTTGTTGAGTAAGCATCTTTCTCGTACAACCTTCTAACTCTTTTTCTAACTCACCAAAACGCTTCTTCTCATGATCTATTGTACAGATTATGGTCGCTATCCACTTTTTACCTAATAGATTAGCAAGTGCCTCAACAGGGCAATCATAGGTTTCTTTCTCGTTATGAATACTCATTTTCATACTCCTTAGATATTGAATCATTTATCATTCCTATACTTACTAAAGTACTGATTTATCTTATTTTATATCATATCGACATAGATAACATCAACTTTCTTTCGCTTTGTTTAATATTTCTTGGAATTTTAGATTTCTTCAAAGAAAATCCATGCCTTTATCATGTTCAAGTCCATGCTATAGCCCTGACAACATCTGCTTTCCCATAAAATCACCATCTGACTTTTGTTGGATATTGATTCAACATACTGTAATATCGAACAGGAATGAGAAGAAATAAAGTAAGAAGAAAATAAGTTGTTGATTTAGATACAATGTGCTAAAATCTAATTAGCAAGTTAAATTATGTAAATAAAATAAGGTCTTTCCTAGATTGAGAAATCATCTTTTCATTTATAAAGACAATTAATTTTAAAAGAATGGGGTTATTGATGAAAACCAAAACGATACTCTTACCAATGCTTCTACTGACTAGCATCGTATTATTTTCTGGCTGTGCTAAATATTTTGTGAAAGACAAAGCAAAAGAAATGTCCTCAAAGACTGAGGCAAACCTACCGGATAAAATCGACTCAGGCGTAGACAAAACCACTGATGAAAAAGACATAGAGAAACCTGTAACAAAAGAGAAAGAACAAAACAATCTTACTGATTTGGATATCAATCCGTTATATTGCAAGTTTTTGCGACACGAGATCAAAGTGCAAAATCCTTATACGCAAGGCATGGAAGGTTATAATCAGGAGTTGAGTTTTTTTGATGAAAATGAATACGAGACTGAGTTTGAAAATGCTGAAAAATTGTTTACTTTAACAGATGTGAACAGTGATAACGAAAAAGAGTTGATTTTTCAAATAGTATCAAGACCAAGTGAATTGATTTACATATTAGGGATTGAGAATGAGGAACTTATTTGCATAGATATTTTTGAGAATCATTCAGCACATAATACTGATGGGGAGACCTGGCTTAAGCAAGAGTATGGTGTTAGTGAAGTGAAATGGCTAAAATGTAATGATTTTGATGATATAGCCAGATGACATAATAGAAAGAATCGAAATTCCGTCTTGTTTGACTAATAAAAAGCAACTTCGCAAAGTATAAGGAGGTGAAGTACATGAATGATCACGAATGGAAAACCACGAATGAAAAGGATTTTGAGTCCATACTTGAAAGTAGCGTTTCGGATTTGCCACCTAAAGATGTAGTTGCAGAAGTAACACCATGGAAAAAAGCAATGAATCGCATACTCATTGGTATGACACTTAGTGCAATCACGCTGAACTTCTGGGGCTTAAATTACATTCTTCCTGCTATCGGAATGGTGTTGTCAATGTTAGGATTCCGTACCCTACGGCATGAAAACAAGTGGTTTAAGAATTGTTTCATCATAACAGTGATTCGAGCAGCATACTTTTTCCCAATGCTGATTCTAAATACCACCATCATCCAAAGATCCATTTTTTCTCCATCAATTACATCAGTATTAATTATAGCTAACCTGTCACTTTTGCTTATTGAGTTCTTTTGTTTCTGGCTTGGACTAAGAGTCGTTCAACAAAAAGTAAACCTAACTCCTCAGACAGGTGGTGCCGTAGCACTGATGATCTGGTATGTACTTATGTGCATTTTGGCTGTTGTTCGATATAACGGACTTGTAATTGCTGGAGCAATGATCATCGGATATATCTTTATTATCCGCAGTATCTACAAACGTTCAAAAGAACTTGATGAAGCAGGATATTCCATCCAAAATGACTCTATAAAGGTAACTGACAAATGTATTGTACTTGCTCTTGTTTCAGTGTTAATCATCGGTTGCGTTTGTGGTTACTACTTCGGCGGTAGTTATTCTATGGATTGGAGCACAGTAGATGCGTCAGAACATAATGAAGTAGAAGATATCAAGGCTCATCTTATAGAGCTTGGCTTCCCCGAATATGTCTTAAACGATCTTAGTTCCGAGGATATCTCAGCTTGTGCTGGTGCTTTACAGATTGTTGTTCATGTCACAGACAAGCCGGTAAATGACGGCAGAACGGTAACTACGGAGCGTGGCAGCGGAAAAAACCGCTATATCAGACAAGAGACCGTCTACGATGTAAAAGAGTTGCGTATCACCGGTGTTGGAGTACAAATCCCTGGGGAACGAGAAAGATGGATAATCTTCCATCATTTTCTCTGGACTATTGATCCTGGTTTTTACGGTACGGAGTCGATTCAACTTTGGCCTGTATATCGAGATATTTCAGAGGGATGGGCATCTGACGGTGAAGTATCTGGTCGTGTACTATATGACAGAGATGGTGTAGTATTCGCTGCTCCCTACTATTCGCTTGGCAATCAGACATTTATCTCTAACAGCATCTTCTGGGGTGAGCAGATAAACACCGATATCTTTGCTACCTTCTCTATGCCAAAAAAGGGAGAAAATTACCGTG
Organism: Lachnoclostridium phytofermentans; assembly: GCF_000733755.1. Taxonomy (GTDB): domain Bacteria; phylum Bacillota; class Clostridia; order Lachnospirales; family Lachnospiraceae; genus Lachnoclostridium; species Lachnoclostridium phytofermentans_A. The sequence goes on from NZ_JPOF01000006.1 coordinate 269,635, forward strand.
GTTATGTTGCTTACCCTATCGTGGAGATTCAGGATGGCTTTCTCATTAGCAGTTGGGTAAACTACACACATCAGCAAAGATGGCTTCAATATCCTGCTATGACTGCAAAGGAAAAACGGATGACATACGGGTGGAATGATGCTGGAGCATTTATGACAATTCAGGATGCGCTTCAATTTTACCCTACAAATGAAGGCGTTGAAATGATGAAATAAGTAATAAAAATCATACAAAAAATCCTTTAGCAAAAAGGGGCTGCCCCCCCTTGCTCTGCTTCGAAGCTATCCATGCGAACTTGACTGCAGTAAACAATTTATCAATAATTCACCGCCGTCAAGTCTGAAAATTGCATACCAATCAAGCAGACCGTCTACTGAAAATGTAGGCGGTCTTTTTCTATCTAGCATACAAGTATGTGGACATCTAGGAACCTGACCCTTATGCACTGAGAGAAACTTGTGCAAGACATCTATGTGGATGCCCTGAACAAGTCCAGTGACAAGCGCAAGCAGCAGATCCACATCAAGTATGACGGCATCGGATTTATCCCACTGGATGAACTGATAAAAAAGGAAACGAACACCGCCCGAACCATCTGACTTTTGCTCGCTCTTAAAACTTATATTGTTTAACATACTTGATGAAGATATTTGAATCATTGAACATCTGATAATTCGGATAATGGTTTAAATTTATATCCCATCTCTTCCCATTTTGTTAATAATTCATCTAATATCTCGCCATTTGTATTAGATGTATTATGAAGTAGGACAATTGCTCCATTATGTACTCTCTTTAATAATTTATTAAATGCTTGTTCTTTGGTTGGTTGACTATTTTGATTCCAATCAACATAAGCAAGACTCCAAAAAAAAGTCTTATAACCTAATTCTTTCGCCATCTTTAAATTCCCAGTGTTAAATTTCCCTTGTGGTGGTCGATAATATTTCGTTAGTTTTTTCCCGGTTATTTGCTCAAATAAAGTAGCTACATCATCTACTTCTTTTTGAAAACTATCCAAACTTGAGATCTTAGACATATCATAGTGATGATAGGTATGATTTCCTACTGTGTGTCCTTCTTCCACCATACGTTTTACAAGATCAGGACAGGTTTCTAGAAAATGTCCAACTACGAAGAAAGTAGCAGTAACATTATGCTTTTTCAGGGCATCTAGTATTTTACCAGTGTTACCATTTTCAAATCCGCAATCAAATGTTAAATATATTACTTTATCAGTATTATCTCCAATGAAGTAAGCATCATACTCCTTTAGTTGCTCTGCTGATACATTGCCCCTTGGTTGTGTTCCTTCTTGTCCGAAACCTAGGCCCCAACTATCTATTTGCTCAGAAACAGCCATAGTTGACCTAAAATGTTCTACTCCACGTGCAGTTACATTCCCTAAACAGTAACAAAAAGCAAAAAAGATTACGAATGCAATTGCTTTTTTGTAATTTATCCTGATAATTCTTTTGTAATCAATCTTTTTTAGATTCTCTAATTGAAACTTCATGCCACCTATGCCTTTAAAGTATGTTCCTTTTTATTATATTAATTATCTTTGTAAACATTCTTAATTTACATAAATAGATTGAAGTCCACTGTTATTTTATGGTATTATTTATGGTATTATATTACATTAAACTTTGTGAGGTACTTATGGGACTATCAATATCAATATCACCAGTTGCAATCATCATCCTACTTTATGTACTAGGTAATTGCATAATAAGTTTTGGTAAAAGTAAATGGATGAATCTATGTCATATCATCTTATCCACTATTCTTGCATTCCTAGGTATCGCCGGAATGTTTCTTATGCGACCGATTTTCATTACCAGACTCCACAAAAGAGCTAAGATAAGAGAATTTGATTCTGATTTCATGAACTGGGCAATGGATAAGTTTGATACTTATGCAGTCATATCTATTATCGCTACTTTCGCTATTATCTTATTTTTCTTAATATATTTTATACTACTTAAGAAAAAAGAAAGCTTCCTATGGAATAATTTAACCATTATTCTCATTTTTCTCATGACAACTAACTTTTTTATAGGAATTGCCTTTGGAATAGGTACCATCAATAAAATGTTTGATGTCTCCGGTTATATTATGCAACTAATTATTGCTGAAATTTTTGCCCTTTATATACCGTTGATCACCAAAAGGATTCTGATACTAAAGAGTAAATAGAATGATTTTGCATAATTGTATTTTCTTATTACAGTAAAAAGAGCATTTCTAATCAAGCCTACGTTAAAGTAGATATGTTATCATTTTTCAGAAGGAGGTACTAATCATTATGCACGCATGGGAACAGATACAAAAAACAATAGATTATATTGAGCAACATCTTTCAGAGGAGCTTGATATCGGGAGCCTATCCAAGATAGCTGCTTTATCACCCTTTTACTATCAACGCCTATTTAAGCGATTGGTAAAGAAACCTGTCATAGAATATATCAAATTACGTCGAATGGCAAAAGCAACCGAGCACTTATTACAATTAGACAAGCGTATCCTAGACATCGCACTGGACTTAGGTTTTACTTCTCATGAGCAGTTTACTCGTACATTTAAAGATACCTTTGGTATCACACCAGAAAATTATCGTAAGTCACCAATCATATTCAATCGAATGACGAAACCACAACTACTTCTTAATTACACATTAATTGACGAAAATGTTCCTTTGATCACTGATGGTATTGTACTAGAGATAAGTAGGAAACATCTAAACACAAACGAATATTTTTCAGGCTATCAAGCGAAAGTACCAGTTAAATTTATGGAAGGTCTCGGAGTAGATTCTGGGGAAGACCCGCTTATTAACCTTTGGGATAATTTCCATAATACAAAAAACAGTATCACTGATTTGATTCCAGATGGTGACGAACTAGGTGTTTCTTATACCTGCGAGGAAGAAGGTTATTTTTACTATTTTGCTGGAGCACAGTCAACAGCATTAGTTAATTCAGAAGAACTTACAACCTGGGAGCTTCCTTCTGGTGAATACATTATTTGCTCCTTTGAAGCAGAGAATTTTGAAGGACTAGTGATGGATGCACTTTACAAAGCACTGCAATACCTTTATGGAATTTGGCTACCGAAACATAATATTACTACAGAAGCATTTTCCGCAGAAAGATATGCTAATCATGATGTGAACACAACAAAAATGGAACTCTGGGTGAAGCCAATAAAGAATAACTAATGTAGCTAAATAATTAAGAATAACTATTGTAGTACAGTTACTACTGAAAGCTTTTTAGAGGGTTTGTATTTAAGTTATCGTAAACAAGAAAAAGTACGCTTCGCAAACTTTTCCTTGTCATGAATAAAGCACATGGTAACCAGGGTATTACCATGGTTACCATGTGCTTTTCAAACGTTATCTTTAGATTTAGATTCCATCCTTCTTCATTTCAATAACAAGATAGTGGGATTTCTCATTTGCTTTTATCAAAACAGTTTCTTCTTTGATTTCCAACGCATCTCTTGCATTAAGATGCTCCTCATTGATGTTAGAATCTCCTTCAATCTGTACGAAATAAGCTTGTCTTCCCTTCTCAACTCTAAACTGGTCTTCCATACCTTTTTCAAGCTCTAAGGCATAGATATTAACATCCTGATTTATTTTAATTGGTGCATCTCCATTCTTTCCAGAAACTAATTTCAGCCAATTATCCTTTCTTAAATCCCAGTCAAACAAATAATCTCCATAATTCGGTGTATGACCTTTTTTATCTGGGAAAATCCAAATCTGAAGTAATCTTAGAGTTTCATTACCATAATTATGCTCGCTATGAAACACCCCAGTACCAGCACTCATATATTGCACGTGGCCACGTTTTAAGGTACGTTTATTTCCCATGCTATCAGCGTGTGTTAATTCACCGTCGATCACATATGATATAATTTCCATATCTTTGTGTGGATGTGTATCAAATCCTTCCTGTGGCTCGATCAAATCATCATTGATCACACGTAGAACGCCAAAATTTATGTTGGTAGGATTAAAATATTCTGCAAACGAAAAGTGAAAAATGCTGTTAAGCCATCCAAGGTTACTTTTACCCATTGTTTTCATATCTATTTTTCTTATCATAAGAGATCTCCTTTCATGTCACTATCTACTATTATAGTGACTTGTCATAATATTCATTGCTACAATTAATAGTTAAGTTTTTATTTGATTTTTAAGGTACCTGATCATCTAAGGTGTCAACTAAGGTGAACATATTAGAAACAATATCATTCTTTATATTATCATCAAGACTACAAAATAAATCATCCAAGAACTTTTTGTGTTTTGCAAATGCTCCAGTGATTAACTCTTCTCCTTTTTGTGTTAAGCTAATATAGAAAATTCTTTTATCCTTATCACATTTTTTACGACAAATTAGCTCTTTCTTTTGAAGCTTATCCAAAACATAAGTAATGGTTCCACTAGTTACTAAGATCTTCTCTGCAATTTTTTGCACTGGTTGCTCCCCTTTATGAAGTAACATCTCCAATACTCCAAATTCGCTAATATTTAATCCATATTCTTGAACGTTTTTTTCAATTCTAGAAAAAACAGTATTATAACATCTTGCTGTTGCAATCACTAATTTCAAATTAACATCAGTCACTTGACCACCTCTGCGATACTTTCAGTAAATATTATTTTTATCATATTATCTTGAATTCAAGATAATTATAACTCAAATAAATCTTGTTGTCAAGATATCTTGAAATCAAGATTTTTGTTTTCAAGATTATTGATATAATTATTTATAAGGATTCTATCACTTTATTTAAACTTATTCAGTTAATTCTATCATAATAGAAACAGAGATTTATAAGTTATTCCTATTAGATACTAATTTATTGGTTAACGAGGACATATGAATCTTTCTTTTAATTTGATATTACTTAAATCTGCTTTTACTTTCTTTAGACATACAGGGTAAAATCTAGTTACCGACTGTGGTATTAAGAAAATCAATTGCTATATCAGGAATAAGAGATAATAGTATTCGCTGTATTAGAAGTAATTAGGCGAAAAAATCTCTAGGCAGGAATAATGAAAAAAGGCACTGATAATCCAGTGCCTCTAACTTAAGTTAATACTCTTCTGTTATGTTCACATTACTAATCTATAAACACAACTGGTTTGATTAAATCTTGCGGTTTTGTATCCATCAGATGGAAAGCATCTTCAATTTTTTCTAACCCTGTAAAACGATGAGTTATTAATTTAGTAGTATCTATTCTATTGTATTCTATCATCTGAAGCATTTTTTGGATACGTACAGCTCCTCCTGGACAGAATCCGCCCCGAATTGTTTTGTTCGCCATACCTAGCCCCCATGAATAAGCAGGCATAGCCAAGACATCTTTTATATCAAAGAAATTGACATTAGAGATATATCCACCTGGCTTTGTCATCTCGACTGCTTGGCGGAAGCTATCTGCATTACCACCTGCGATAATAACGGAATCTGCTCCAGTCTTTGTTAATTCCATCACTTGCTTAACAATATCCCCATCTTTATAACTGATAATATCAGTTGCTCCATATTCTTTGGCAACCTTAACACAGTTAGGGCGGGTTCCGATTGCGATAATCCTACCAGCACCACGAAGCTTTGTACCAGCAATTGCCATTAAACCAACTGGACCAATACCGATTACAACAACGGTGTCGCCAAAGCTAACATTCGCATTTTCTACTCCGTGAAATCCTGTTGACATCATATCAACTGTCATAACTGCCGCTTCAGGCGCAATATTTTTAGGGAGTATCACAAGGTTTGCATCTGCTTGATTCACATGAAAATATTCTGCAAATGTACCATCTTTTTGTCCTAAAAACTTAAAACTCTTCATAAGGCCTTCATCATGTGCATTATATTCGCCTTGAACTCCCAAAGCAAGCCAGTTCGGTGTAGTGCAAGGTACGACGACGGTATCGCCAACCTTGAAGTTTTTTACCAAACTTCCCACTTCAACTACCTTACCAACTGCCTCATGACCTAAGATTAAATTTGTTTTTTCTCCTGAACCTCCGTGAAGTACATGTGTATCCGACGAGCAAGGTGCTACTACAATCGGCTGTACAATTGCATCCAGTGCTCCACAAGAAGGTCTTTCTTTTTCCATCCAACCTGCATGATTGATGGAAAGCATACCATAACCTTTCATATTAAGCCTCCTAATAATCTGTCATAAAAGGTATTATAGTACTTTGTTAAATATATAGCAATCTTTTAAGAGTTTTAGTCATTTATCTACTATTATTACATATAATGGTAGATCAGTTGTGATTTATGTTACCTATCTCCTTCTAACTTATTTCGATATCAAATATGGACTTTTTTGCTTAATATCGATTCCATGGCTTTTTAGATCTTTATCAATTTTCCGATTCATCGTAACCGCCATAATTCGATAGATAAAACTTGGTACTTTAATTTGAGCTACTTGGTAAACCTTACTTGGCGCTTCTTCGTCCCTATCGATATAATCAAAAAAGATTTGAAGCTGACGAATCATCTTTTTTGAGTTTGGAAGTTTTGTAATAGGCTGTCCATTTAAGATTGCACCCAATCCCATTACAAATCCACCTTTATAAGAAACATTACATTTCTTACAGAACATTTCTAATAAGGACAAACCGCTCTCATGAGTATGGGGATATGGCATTCCACCTTGAATGATTCCATATAAACTTTGACGATGCAAGATTTCTCTATGTAATGATAACTCCTCTAATAGCGCAATTGTATCGGCAGGGTATGTATTAATATAACAAGGACCACATAGTACCAAGGTATCTGCTTTATCCACAGCCTCTCTTAATTTTATAAGATTATTTAAATTTGGATATAGGTGAATTATTTCACAAAGATGTCCCTTTTTTAATAGATAATCTTGACACATCGATAGCAATACATAACTCGTTCCATTCTGACGAGGACTTACGTTGAGTAGCAATATATTTTTCATACTTTCTTAACCTCCTCGATGATCTGATTCCTCATTTCTTCACTTAACGATTTGTCTGCAATATAGCACTTTCCAATCCCTCTGGTAATCACAAGATTTTCATGAAAGAGTTTTTGAAATGCTTCTAATTCTTCCTTCCTACAATTTTCCATATTACCAATGGTGAAGAACTTAAACCTACTACCAAGCTTACCACCTTTCACTAACTCTTTATTTTCTACAAAATAATGACGGTCCATAATCAACGAAATTTTATCATAAACACGTTTCACCTTAAAAGAATAACTCCCAAATGTAATTGGTGTAACAAATATTAGCACATCTGAGCGTATAACTTTAGGATAAATCCAGTCTCCGTCATCTCTTACTGTACATTTACCATAAGTTTTATAGGTACAACCACCACAACTAACACATGGTTTTATTTCCACATTGTCTAGCGATATATATTCTGCTGGAATCTCTTTTGAAAGAAAACCTTGATAAAGTTCTATTCCGATACAATTCTTTCCTTCATCTGCTATTATAGTAACCATATATCCCCTTTCATCTACCACTAGTATTTATGATACTTTCCCATCTCTTTATCTTTTCACTAGCTTCATTGAAGACTCTACGATTTCTTTTATATCCTTTTCATTTGGGTGACCAAATTTCATAAATAAGAAGCTACCTTGGCAATGTAGCTCATCCTCAACTAGAATTTCCTTTTCCTCTAAGATCTTTCTAACTGCATCCTGACCTTGTATTTTCTTTACACTAGAGGTAAGGAATACTACCCTTTTTATATCTTCTCTCTCAAGACTATTCACAAATTCTAAAAGACTAGGTAGGCTAGTCCCTCCATAGATACCGCCAATAATAAAAAGCAAGTCTACTTTTCCAAGAATGGGTTTACTTGCTACATTTTCTGCTTGAACATTCAATGCTTTCGCAAGTGCTAACGCTATCTTCTTTGAATGTCTAGTTTTTGTTGCATATACAATTTTTACGTTATTCATTATTTAGAATCCCTCCTGTAATTATATCAAATTGAACTTTAAATAACTCTTCTGCCTGTTCTAATGTTAGTTCAGTGAGTCTAGAAATCATAAGGTTAAATCCAAGAAACGAGCTCCAGATAGAAAATGCTGCTTTTTCAAAATCCATTGGCTTTATTAAGCCTGCGTCCATTCCTTCTTTTAAATTTTGGCTGATGAGTGATATCCATTCTGGCTTATCAGATTTTCGTCTGCTGTATTTATGAAGAACGATTAGATTGTATTTTTCAGGCTCCTCATAAGCCAACATAAGAATTCTATGAAATACAGTCCGCATATTGCTAATAACATCTTTTTTTTCATCCAATAATTCTAAAATTTGTGAACGAAGCCATCCTGTCTCCGCTTCTTCGATGGCATCTATTATTTCTTGCTTATCTTTGAAGTGATGATATACCACACCAGTAGAATATTTCATCTTTTGAATAATCTTTCTAATTGATACTGCCTCGAATCCCTCTTGGATTCCTATCTCTAGAGCTGTATCAAGAATCGTCTGTCGTATCATCTCACTGCGCATCTTTTGCTCTTCTCTTGCCATATCGTATCCCTCCATAAATACGTAACGCCGTTTCTATTCATAACACCGTTATGTGTATGATAAAAAATAAAAGGATAAATGTCAAGAGATATAAAAAGTTATTTTCTTTAAAAAGCGATATCATTCTCCGATTCATCTAAACTTGTCATTTCCTATGATTTGGTGAATTTATTGCATGTAGCAAACGAATGATATAATAAATGAGGTATCGTAACTTTTATGAAAGTAAATCTAAAAGAAATGACTTTCAAAAAAAGATTCAATATGTCTGGGACTATTATCGAACTTCTACCATAGTGTGCATCGTTTTCGAGCAGACAATGAAATTAAACAAATGCAGAAATAGTATAGCTTTCTTTGGGCGAGATCAATTTGCTCAATAACTGCTGAAGGAACTGTCTTGATAGTTCCATATTCTGCGATATGGAACTATGTCTCAAATATGTTTATATGTGATCCTCTTCTTTCATTAGCTCTTCCATCTTCTGTTTGATATCCTGTGAAAGCGAATCCAAAAGATAATTACGGTCTCTTCCCTGTGTTTCCAAAAACTCCTGTTTCATTTTCTCATTCGCTCTATTAATTTCATCCTTTAAATCTCTCGCTGACAACAAAGAACATCCTGCTCCTCTTATAATTATCTGCTGCAAACCATCTGAGGTTGCAACTGTAATATTATATTTTCTCTGATTGTCATGAGCAAACTTTTCGATATACTGATCTGCTGTTTGTGCCTCTCTAGTGTATACTAGGTGAATATTATGATAATCAATCACTTCCTCTTGATGTCCTTCTACTCGATAAGCATCAAATACAACAATGATCTGACATCTTCGAATCCCCTGATAATTACTTAAGGTCTCAAGTAATTTCATTCTTGCTCCATCCATATTTTCTTCGGCATGTTCTTTTAGTTCGGGCCATGCATAAATAATATTATATCCATCCACAAGAAGATACTCTTCCTTATTTTCCTTTGGCTTAGTCACATAGGTAGTAGGTTCATAGTAACTTTCCCGTGCCGTTTTGTTTCTTTTCCAGGCTGATTTCTTTCCTTGATTAGAATAGAAGGTACTATTGATAATTTGATCAATCTCATCTACACTAATAAGGCGTTCTTCTGTGTATGAGACCTTAGAGTCAGGTACTTTTACCGAACTATCTTCGTTTTTCTTTCGATATCCTTCTACATGCATATAATTCTTAACTTCATCCCAATCCACTAAAAAACCTGCTCCATGCGCGCAAAATACAGAGCCAGTTGGGTTTTCAATATCTCTTTCCGAATCATATCCGATACTTTCTATAACCTCCTCTGTATTATGGCAGGGAAAATATCCTTTCAAGCTGCAAAACAGTTTTCCATGGCCTTTCGTATATGCAATTACCTCTTTTTGATAATTTCTCATCGTAATGACAGGAGCGCTCCCAGAAAGAATCGCGATATCACCATTGGTCTGTGAAATTTCACAGGTACCATACATTTTTTCAATATCTGTCATAGCTCTTCCTACCATTTTTTCAGGTAATTCCAACTGAAAGGTATAATAAGGTTCTAATAGTATTGATTTTGCTTCCTTTAACCCTTGTCGTACTGCGCGGTAGGTAGCTTCTCTAAAATCTCCACCTTCGGTATGTTTATTGTGTGCCCTTCCTGAAATCAACGTGATTTTCATATCAGTTATTGCAGAGCCTGTAAGAACTCCTCTATGAGCTTTTTCTTCTAGATGAGTTACTATGAGTCTTTGCCAACTTTTTCCCAAGTCGTCCTCACTGCAATCTATCCCAAACTCTAAACCGCTTCCTGGTTCTCCCGGCTCTAGTAACAGGTGAACCTCCGCATAATGTCTCAATGGCTCAAAATGTCCTACCCCTTCTACTACATTATCAATTGTTTCTTTATATACGATTCTTCCAGCATCAAAGGATACTTCTACACCAAAACGTTCCTGAATCATACTCTGAAGGATTTCTATCTGTACCTCTCCCATAATCTGCGCCTGGATTTCTTGTAACTGTTCATCCCAGACAATATGAAGCTCTGGTTCTTCCTCTTCAATTTGGCGAAGTTTTGGTAACATCATTCTTGGGTCACATCCCTGAGGTAGTATAATCTGATAGAACAATACGGGTTCTAATAAAGGAGTATCAGAAATTCTTTCAATGCCTAATCCTTCTCCAGGCTTAGTTTGACTTAATCCTGTCACTGTACATACACTACCTGCTTCTAACTCACTTACAGCTTCATATTTTTGTCCAGAATAGACTCGAATCTGATTCACCTTTTCTTCCCAAAGTCCATTAGTTAAGGTATCTTTTACCTTCAGTTTTCCACCTGTAAGCTTCATGTGTGTCAATCGGTTTCCCTGATCATCTCTTGTTATCTTGAAAACTTTTGCCCCGAACTCCTCTTGATAACATGGTGGTATTGTATATGTGAGAAACCCGTTAAGAAATTCTTCAATACCATCTAATTTTAACGCTGATCCAAAGAAACAAGGAAATACTTTACGTTCTTTCACCGCTTGTTTTATCTGCTTTTCTTCTAGGAACCCATTTTCTAAATAGTACTCCATCATAGTCTCGTCACACATAGCGATTTGATCATAAAACTCCTCTGTTTTATCTTGTCCAAATTCAATGCATCCATCTTCTAATTGCTTTTTTAGCTCCATGATAAGCTTATCTTTATCCGTCCCATTTTGATCCATCTTATTCACAAAGAGAAAGACTGGTATTTGATATTTATCTAGTAACCTCCATAATGTTTTGGTATGCCCTTGAACTCCATCCGCTCCACTTATTACTAAAATAGCATAGTCAAGCACCTGAAGTGTCCTCTCCATTTCTGCAGAAAAATCCACATGCCCAGGTGTATCTAACAGAGTAATCTGAGTCTCTCCTATTTCCAATAAAGCTTGTTTTGAAAATATAGTGATTCCTCTTGCTTTTTCTAACTCATAGGTATCTAAGTATGCGTCTTTGTTGTCTACTCTACCCAGTTTTCCAATTTTGCCGCTCGTATAAAGTATACTCTCCGATAGCGTCGTCTTACCCGCATCCACATGTGCTAATATTCCAATAACCAATTTATTCATCATCTATTTCAAATCCTTCATTTTTGATCTATTCTTAAAAACTACAGTCACTTAGCTTGTCTGTCGCTTCTACCATTTATATGATACCAGTAAGTTTGCTATTTGACAATTTCATCGTATTATTTTTCACAAAATAAAATAAAACAGATGGGAGTCAGAAAGACATCCAAAAAGGATTGGGTACCTGGCACACACAGTTCCCAATCCTTTTTCATTTCTGATTCAAATTTCGTCTATTCGAGTGATTAAAACAACCTCAATAGATTATTTAAAACTAACTTATATTTTTAACTAACTAATATTTTTTACTAACTTATATTTTTAACACTATCATTGATAAGTAATTGAGGATAAAGACAAATAACTTCTGGTTCTTTGGTTTCATTATTAATATTTTTAAATAGTAATCTACAAGAATTTCTTGCAAGTTTTCCTAAATCCTGATCTATCGTTGTGATCTTTGGAGTTACGACAAAATTATGTAGTGTATTATCATAACTTACGATCGAATAATCCTCCGGAACTTTTTTTCCACATTCACTCAAATATTTCAAGAAACCAAGTGTCATCATGTCATTGCAGCTATATACAGCTGTTAAATCAGTGTTCACAATCTCTTTTCCTGCATTATATCCACCAATTACTTTATATTGACCATCATAAATATACTTTTCATCTACTGGCAAATTGAATTGTTTCATAGCCTCAATATATCCTGTAACACGAGAGTTCGTTGAATCTTTTGACACCGCATATCCGATACAACCAATCTTGGTATGTCCACTTTTTACTAACATGGAGATTGCCTGCATGGAGCCATTGATATTGTCAATATAGACTTTATTGCATTCAATATCATCTAAATAACGGTCAACCATGACATAGGGGATAGGTATTGTTTTTAAATAATCTTTAATCTTCTCATAATCATCCTTAGTACCGATACTTGGTGTATAAAGAATTCCATCTACACCTCTGGAAACAAGTAGATGCAATAGTTCAATATCTTCCTCTGGGTTCTCATCAGAATTCACAATCATGATTGCATACCCTTTTTTCCGGCAATATTCCTCTATTCTTTTGGATAATGATGAAAAGAAGATGTTTTCTATATCAGGAATGATTAATCCCACTACATTGGATTTCTTAGTAACCAAACTTCTTGCCTGTTGATTAACCGTATAATTATATTTATGCGCTACTTCTATTATTCTTTTTTTCGTATCTCCAGCAATTCTACACTCCTTTTGATTTAACACTAAAGAAACTGCCGCAACACTAACTCCCGCTTCTCGTGCTATATCTTTAATTGTAACTTTCATTTCTGCAACCTCCAGACAAAGAATCCTTTACAATATATACTAACACACGAGCATCAGAAAAGTCTATTCTATAAGAATAAAATCATAGATAAGATAAACATACTGATAACACCGGAAATCATTGGGATTGAAGTTCGCTTTACTAAATCTAATGGACTAATCTTAACTGTCCCAGCAACAATTATAACTACTGCTGCTACAGGAGAGACTGCCCTTATGATGTTTCCAGCCAATGCCATTGGAATTGTCACAGCCAATGCATTGATACCAGCGGCTGTAGCTAATGGCATCATGAGAGGTACTAACGCATAGAAAAGCGCAGTTCCACTTCCACTTAATAAAACAATCAAGATTGTTAGTCCAACAAGTATTAATGGTAGAATAAATCCTAGACCCGAGCCTTGAATCTCAAGCATTGTGGTTTGTAATGTTGATATCAGGCCGATAGATTTAAGACCCGAAACATAAACTGTAGCAGCCACTAACAATGCAACGATTGACATGGAATTCCCCATGCCCTTAAAGAATGATTCTGTTTTTTGAAGGGCTTCTGAGGTACTTTTATTACGTATCGCTTCACAGAGGATAGCAATTACAAAAGAAACCACTACAGCAAGCTCTACACTTACATTCACGGTAACTCCAGCAAACATATCGAATAAATAGATAGCGATTAATAATAGAATAGGGAATACTGGTAATATGGTATATACGGTACGAAATAGTATGCCACCCTTGACTTCTTCTACTGAATCAATTTTCACTTCATTTTCTTTCTGGTTTGCAGTCCTTTTATCCAAAAGCTTTTGCCAGAAGAAATGTACTACTGCCATAATTATTAAAGTAGGTATTGATACAATTGCATGATATTTCAAAACATAATCCGATACTGTTAATCCTGCGAATTCAGGATATTTCGCAAGTTCAGTGGCAATCGCTACATTGTCTCCTCCTAAAGGAGTTGGCATTACCGTAGCTGTTGTTGCAATTACTGCTGCGGTAGTAAGCGGTGTCATTCCTGCTTGCCGAAGTACTGGATATAGTGTTGCTAGTAATATAATTGCTAAATTAGATGCACTTGGTATCACTAAGGAGAGCAAATTACCGATTAAAAAAACTACAGGAACTAAAATATACACCGATTTTATCTTATTGATAGGCTTTGTTAGGGTATGAACCGTAACTTCATTTGCACCAATGGATGACATATATGCGGTATAGCCACCTAAAATCATAATAATAAAACCAGCCGAATTAAGTGAAGATTTAAATTCATTAATTATTACCAGTAATGGATCTAAGAGTGTCAATCCTGATGATTTAAAGCTATCACCACCAATTGTATTTCCCATAAACATTGCAATGTACATTAGTACAACGCCCATTGCAAACATGGTTATCTTAATATCCATCTTTTTAATTAGCATAACAATTACAATAATAACTGACATTAATGCAATACTATACATGATAAAGTTATTCATATGAAGTTAACTCCCATCTGCGTGCTTTGCACACATACCAGTCAAGATAGGAAAATAAAGGTGTTTCTTTTAAAACTATCTTACATTATTTTCAACCTCTTGACAGTATGAAGCATGATATAGTTTTAGCTTTTGAGTAAAAGCGGGTGCCCTCCCTGATAAGGCTAAATACACTTACGGATAGATTCTTTGAACCATTCACGGAATTTATCCGCATCAATGTCGATACAAACTTTAGCATTATTCGGTTGTTTTAAATAACCTCTTAGATCAACTAAGGTACATCCTGCAGTCATTGTTCCAGCAAGCTCAACATCAATATAAGTATCCACAACCTCATAAATTTCTGGTGCAAGCAGGTAAGCGATTGCAGTACTATCATACATTTTCAGTCCTGTGTTAAAACTACCACCACGATACTTTTTAAACAAGCAATAAGCCATATCTCCAGTTTTATTCATTGATTTAATTGCTTCACTATCTTCTGGTAATACCAAGGCTTTCATTCCGACATCCAAACCTACCATCGTGATATCCAAGCCACTGTGGAAAAGAATATAAGCAGCTTCTGGATCAACACCTACATTATATTCTGACATAACCCCTTTGTTACCACGGCTTGCACTTCCACCCATCATAACAACTTCTTTTATGTTTTCTTTTACTTCTGGATAAACTTTTAATAATAGTGCAATGTTAGTCAATGGTCCAATCGCAACAATCGTAATAGCCTCTTTACTTTCCATGATAACTTTTCGCATAGCATTCACAGCATTTTCGGTAATTGGTGCCACTGTAGGATCTTCAAATTCATAGCCTTCCATACCACTCTTTCCATGAACAGAACTGGCGTCTTCGTATGGTCTAATCAGTGGCTTGTCAGCTCCAACTGCAACAGGTATGTTTTCTTTATCAAAGAATTTTAATAAGCGTAACGCATTATAGGTTGTTTTGTCTATTCCTACATTACCAGCAACTGTAGTAATTAATTTCACATCTAATTCTTCTGAATATAGCGCTATCGCAATTGCTAAAGCATCATCAATTCCTGGATCTGTATCTATTATTATCGGTCTTTTATTCATAATTTCGATCCTCCTTAAAATATTCTTTTACTTCATTAAAATTAGGGATAGAGATTTGAGCTCCTTTTTTTGTTACTGTTAAAGCTGCTACATCAGAAGCAAACTTTAAACCTTCTAAAAAATCTTTCTCATAAATCATATAACGACAAAGCGCTCCTATATAAGAATCTCCTGCTGCTGTTGTATCCAC
Source organism: Lachnoclostridium phytofermentans (assembly GCF_000733755.1). Taxonomy (GTDB): domain Bacteria; phylum Bacillota; class Clostridia; order Lachnospirales; family Lachnospiraceae; genus Lachnoclostridium; species Lachnoclostridium phytofermentans_A. Next base: position 285,394 of record NZ_JPOF01000006.1, read on the forward strand.
TGCTGTTACTTTTCTTGAAGAAATGTACTCATAACCACCAGAATAATTTGTGATACTTCCATCTGTACCAAGAGTTATGATTGCTTTTACTCCCTTATCCTTAAATATCTGAAGCGCGATTTGATAAGCTTTTTCACCCTCAGGATAAATCCCGGTTAATAGTTCACATTCACTTTGATTTACAATCACTAAATCTAAATACTTATAAAAACTATCGTCAATAATTCTTGCAGGTGCAGGATTTAAAATGGTATAAAGTCCAAGCTCCTTTGCGAATTTAATTGAATCTTTTACAACTTCGAAATCATTCTCTAATTGAGTTAAGAATATGTCTCCTGGATTAGCAATCTTTTTTAACTTTTCTTTTATGGTTTCGATGTCGAGTGTATGATTTGCACCATTACTTAAGATAATCCGATTATCATTGTTACATCTTGTTATCATAGCGACGCCAGAAGATACCTCTTCTGACATTTCAACATTAGAAACATCTACTCCATAAGATTTCAAGTCGTCTATTAGTTGCTTTCCAAAAATATCATTTCCAACTTTTGCAATCATCTTTACTTCTACGCCAAGCTTAGCAGCTGCAACCGCTTGGTTCCCACCTTTACCGCCTGAGTTCATAAGGAAACCATATCCATTAATAGTTTCACCGCTTCTAGGCATATAATCACTTTGTATAGAAATATCCATATTAAGACTGCCTAATACAATTAGTTTTTTCATATTTGGTCACCTCTTCTCGTTTAAAACCTACTTACTTCTTTTCTTACTTCTTTCCTTGATTTCTTTCCTCGTTTATAATGTTAGATAAATTTATTTTTTCAATCCTTTAAAATCATTTATAATGATATTTTACCATACCTGGTCCAAATTCTGCTGTCGGTCTTTCGATAAATCCAAATTTTTTATAAAATTCAGTTTGCCCTGGAGTTGACATTAGCCCAATATATGCTCCGTCACATGCTGTTTCTTTGATGTATTGCTCTAACCTTCTCATTAACAAGGAGCCAATCTTTAGCTTTTGGTATTCTGGAATGACTACAACATCTTTAATAAAAAAAACAATTCTACCATCACCGACAATCCTTGATATCCCTATTGGTTTTCCCTCGTCGAAAATGACTACGGAATAAAGTGTGTTCTTTAGAGCAATTTTAACATCTTCGTACTCATAGTACTTAAAGTTTACTTGCTTTCTGACATCAATATATATTTCTGGTGTTAATGCATTATCAACAATTTCTAATTTCATCCCATCACCCGTTTCATGCATTATTAAGTGACATATGTCAGTTTCTCAGCACACGATACTTTTGTTAAAAATGAGCGCTTTTCAGCGCTCATTTTTACGTCAAAGTGGATATTCGCAATCCGCTTACGTTACCAGCTCTACCTCATTGCCACTAGCTTAAAATAATAATACGAACGATAAAACTAAACAGCTTATGATACCTATAACAACTGGTACACTTGTTCTCTTTACTAACTGAACCGGTGTTGCTCCTGTTGAAGATGCGACAATTACAATAACAGCAGCGACTGGAGAAATAGAACGAACTAAGTTAGCAATCATCTGCATTGGCAATGCTATCATCGCTGGTGATACACCAGCTGCAGCTGCTACACTTGGAATTAGACCTACAGTAGCATAGAATACCGATAAACCATTACCGCTTATTAAGCCGATAATAAAGGTAATACCACTAAACGCTAACATCATAATGATTCCTGCTCCCTTAAGACCATTTGCAGATTCCATTAACATGTCAACAATACCCAATGCTTTTAAACCATTAACGAAAACAGTTGCTGCAACCATAATGGATACAACAGATGCTAAACCTGTACCCATACCTTTAAAGAACTCCTGAACATCCTGAGTAACTTTAGCAATGTTTTTTCTTCGAAACGCTTCACAGATAATTGTAACAATTAAACTGATAAATGTTATGGTTACTAGCCCAACTTCTAGAGAAGGAAATCCTAGATTTATAACAATTACTAAGATCAATGGTAATACTGGTAATAACGCATACAACATTGGAGGTAAGTCTTCACGTAACCCTTTTAATTCTGTTTTAAATGAGGTTCCTTTTGCTTCATCTTTCTTATCACAATATTTTTGCCATACATAATGAGCAATTGCCATAAGAAGTATGGAAGGGATCGAAATAGCTGCATGCTTTCCAACATAATCAAGAATAGTCATTCCGAATGTTTCAGCAGCAATTACGTTATCCGCTCCAAGAGGAGTTGGCATAATGGTTGCCGTAGTTGCTATGATACCTGCTGCTGTCAGTGGACTCATACCTACTCTAGTTAGGATTGGGAAAAGTGTAGCCATTAATAATACACCTAAGCTTGATGCACTTGGAACTACTAAAGATAATAAGTTACCAAGTATAAAGATAATTGGTACTAAAATATATTTTGATTTAATCTTTCCAAGTGGTTTTAACATGACCTGAACAGTTTTATCGTTTGCACCTATGTAGGTCATATAGGTTGAGTATCCCATTAAAGTCATAAGTGTTAAACCAATGTTTCCTAATTGACTTAAGAAAGCTGTTTCAATATTTTTGAAAATATCAAGTAGTACAAATCCTGTCGAAGCTTCCGTATCCAATACAGGATGTCCTAAAATTACTGCCGCAGCTAATAATATAATACCGCAAAACAATAAGGCAATTGTTGTATTGTATTTTTTTACAATAAGCACGGTAAGCAGTATAATTGCTGCAATTGAAATAATAATTTCGACCATATCTTTCTCCTTCTCTTTCATAGATAATCTAATTTAGTGTTTTTGATAAAACGTTTTATCAATCTGTAAATATAAAATATCATTTTTTAATAAACTTGTCAATTAAAATGTTAAAACGTTTAACCAATTTGTTTAATATAACTTTTTTATTGCTTATTATTTGTGCTATTTTCATAATAATTTTGTATTTAATTGTAAATTGCAACTTTGAATATAAGATATATTGTTTCAATACTCTTTCATTGTATACATATAATATTAAAATCAAGTATTCCTAAAGGTAGAAAATCAAATATCTATCCTTAGATAAAGAAAGCGCAATCGATTTTCGATTGCGCTTTCTTTAGTCTAAAATATCAACTCTTTGGAGTGTTTTACTACACCATTAATTCTCTCTATTGGCAAGATGAAAAAAATATAGGAATAAATCGACTACTCCTTTTCCTTTTCCGTTTCCGTTTCCTTTTCCTTAATTTTTACAACCTGGAACATCTAATCCCCTTTATTAATCTTAAAATCACAGAGAAACTGATTTTTAGAATATACTGTGTTAACAGGACCGTAATTGGAAATACTGTTTCCCTTCAGATATAGCTCATTAAGTTTAACCAACCCCTTTAAAGATGCTATATTTTTGATTTTATTATCTTTTAAGTAAAGTTTTTCAAGTAGAGTAAGCTTTGCTAAGGGGTTTAAATCAGCAATTTCATTACCATTCATTGATAATACTCTGAGTTTTTTCAAAGCAGATAATGCGCTAATATTACTGATATTATTTCTTTGTAGATATAAAGTCTCCAATCCGCTTATATTTTGTAATGCATTTATCGTTGTGATTTTATTATTTGATAAATCTAGATTCTTCAAATTAGTCAAAGCCTTTAACCCAGTAATATTATTGATTTGGTTATCGTCCAATGACAAAGACTTAAGGTTTTTCAAGTTTTTCAGATTTTCAATATTCTGAATACTATTTTTCCCACCTTCTAATAGTTCCAATTTTGTAAGTTTATTCAATGCTTCTATATTGCTTATCTTATTCTCACGTATATATAGTTCATGTAAATTTGTTAAGGTAGACAATGGAGTGATAGATACTATCTGATTTCCATTCAGAGATAGTACCTCTAGCTTGCTTAATTTTTTAAGAGCACTGATATCGGATATGGAATTACGCTGTAGGTATAGTACCCGAAGTTTAGTCAGATTCCCTATGGCTGTTATATCCTTTAACTTTAACTGCCCTGCATCCAGATACTCGAGGTTAGTAAGTTTAGATATATCCTTTAAGCTTTTTACCCCCTGTGGTAGTTTCAAACGGTAGATACTTAAAAGCTCTTTCACTGTTATATTTCCTGTATCTTTTCCAAGTTTTTCTCTAACAGCCTGTTCTACTGTAGCATCCGTAAAACTAATATATTTATTGCTGTCTGGTGACAATGTATCATAAGAATTCATCTTTGAAATGATTGTGCTCCAACCATTAAGATGAAACTTCTTCCCAGTTTTGTCGTTATAATCTGGTATATTTGCTAAACTCCAAAGGGAAATACCTCCAAGTTGATAATCTTTGGCTAATTCAATCTTAGCATTGATACTAGTACTATCCTCATATAGGATCACATTCCAGGAGCGATCAGAGGAATTGTAATACTGAATATATGGGCTTTGTAGCTCATTATTATAACCATAGGTGATATTTTCTCCATAACCATCATTATTATCAACACGAGCCTTAATCGATTGATACAATGGAGTAAGCCTACCAGCCCTACTTAAGGTTGTATCTGATAGTTCCTCCCAGTTTTTTGCACTCTTTGCATCAAACTGCCATTGGGCAGCGTCAAATGTAATCTGTAACCATACCTTGGAAAGTTGTGAGGAATCAGAGGCTGCACTCTTTATATCATTTAAAGCTTTTCTTACCATCTGTATGGGTGCCAAGCTACTGATAGGTTCTAAAGCGTTATATCCTGTATACTGCTCTATCTGATTCTTTTGCAGTTTTTTAGTTGGCTCATAGTCATGAGCCATAAGGATCACTCGGTCTGCGATATGAAGTATGTCTGCATAATTATATCCATCGAAGTACAATAATGGATTTACTGCGACATACAACTTTTTATCAATTAAATCAAGCTGTTCCTTTAGCTCTTTTAAAAATTGTGAATAATAAGTGCTGATTTGATTCCCATCATAGAGAATAGGTACATTGTGATTATCAGTATCTCGAAGACCTTCAAAATCAATTACCACACCATCATATGTAAGACCTATCCCTTCAGTAATATTTGTCTCCATAGTACTTACGATACTTTGAATCATAGCTTGCTGTTCCTTCGCATAAGGTAGCAATTTAGTAGCATCAGCACCATCCATATACACATTTAACTGAATTGATTTTCCCTGACTCTTTGCGTATTCTAACGGTTTAAGATAATCCTTCGGATAATAGAAACCAAAATTGCCGTTCTTACCTTTTACAGTATTTAAACTAGCAGAATCTTTCGCATCTATTCTGCTCCATGCAAAACTTATAGAGTCTAACTCATCTATGTACTTTTTCATCTGATCAGAAAAAACTGCATTGGATGGATAGAATGCATGGAGTTCTCCGCTTTTTGGGTTTACTGTTTTCATTGTATTTCTATCAGTAGTGCTATCCTCTGAAATACGTTCTGACGCCTGGATAGGTAATGGCGGAATGAGGAATATCGTTACTATTAAGAGATGAAACACTGATTTCATTAATCTTTTCAAAGAATTATTAATAACATAGAAATTATTACCATGTATATTTTGAGTAAAACCATTCATCTTCATCTTATACCTCCTACTTGTAAGTGTTTTTTTCTCATATTTTAAATAATAGCTGCTATCTATTATAAGTTTTCCTATTGTAACATCGACATCCTTAATTTCTTGTAAAATAGCAATCTCAATAAATGTTTAATTATAATTTCAACTTGAAATAAGTAGTTTTCAAGGAATTTCTAGTATTGAAATAAACCTTTTCATTTTTTATTAACATTTGATAGGTGTTCCTCATATAATATCATAAAATTTTATCATTTAGGTAGCAAAATGTTTGATTATTATAACCGTTTCGTTAATACTCCTATCAGTAATGGGAATGGACCTTCTAACAATCGTACATCCATGACAAGAACAGATTTTGGTCCTTCTCCCTTTTTTATTGATATAAATAAAGCCACACTAAATAACGACACCTTTCGCACTGCTTTGTGGACAGGAAATCATCTGCAGCTTACTTTAATGGATATTCCAGTCGGGGAGGATATCGGCTTAGAGATCCACCCAGAAGTTGATCAATTCCTACGAATTGAATCAGGTCATGGATTATTACAAATGGGAGACAGAAAAGACAATCTATATATACAGCAACCAGTTTTCGAAGATTATGCTATTTTTGTTCCTGCTGGGACTTGGCATAATCTAACCAATACAGGAACCCAATCAATAAAACTCTATACCATCTATTCTCCTCCACATCATCCATGGGGAACTGTTCATCAAACCAAAGCGATTGCTGAATCCTACGAAAAGAATCAATAATTTTAACCACCAGTCTAGAATAACGACTGGTGGTTTTCATTTCATTATCAGATGTCATTAAGTTAACACTTTCTCTCCCTTTTTACCTACATTATCACAATAAACTAAATGTACCATATTTCCTCTACCTTCCTTAGCCAATAACTCTTTTTATGATTTCTAAATCAATCACATCGGTAGTTCTCAACTTCATCGATAGACCACATTTTACAGTCGCAGCCCTTTAATATCTTTAATTCTTGAGAGAATTATATTACAGTCTAAAGATAAAACTCCCGGTAATTTATACATAACATTATTTAAAAATGCTTCCATTCCATCATTATCCTCAGCTACTGCATGCACATGAAGTTTGTGTTTTCCTGAGACTTGATAGATTTGTGTTACTGTATCATTATTATCTAATATATCTATCACTTCTTGATAATACCTAGGTTCCAACTCAATCTCATAATAAGATGATACAGCACTACTTATTTTTTGAGGATTAATTATCGTAGTGTATTCTTCAATGATACCTCTCTCTTCTAAAGCAGAAATCCTCGCTTTTACAGCAACTCTAGAAAGACCAACAGCCTCACCAATATCTACATAACTCATTCTAGCATTTTTAGTAAGTAATGTAATTATTGTTCTATCAACTTCATCCAATCCTTTTAAATACATAAACAAACCCCTTTTTTTAGCAATATCGTCCTTTTATCATAACATTTTTTAGTTATAATGACAAGAAAGCCTTCTTTCCTTCACTCACATTGAAAGCCTTCTTTCCTTCACTCACATTGAAAGCCTTCTTTTCCTTCCCTAACATTGACAAATTTAGGTTCTAATGGTACTCTTTATACATTACATATCGTAAGTTATAGATTACATATCGAAACCTGAAATAAACTAATATCTTGCTTATATCACTAATATTAATAACGGAAAGGAATAATATATAAACATGAAACTTACAAAAGATCTTCTTCATGGGAATGAAACCAAAGCAATGTTAAATTTCGCGATCCCCATGATTATCGGTAACATATTTCAACAACTATATAATGTTGCTGATACAATAATTGTTGGTAAATTTATTGGTTCCAACGCACTTGCTGCAGTAGGTAGTTCCTTTTCAGTTATGGTTTTACTTACCTCAATCATCGTCGGATTTTGTATGGGTAGCGGTGCAGTGTTCTCATTATTTTTTGGTGCCAATGAATTAGAGAAATTAAAAAACAGCTTTTTTACCTCCTTTATTTTTATCGGAATAATAACAATTGTTATAAACTTATGCTCCATCCTATTTATTGACGATATATTAAACTTTATCAATATTCCAACTAAAGTTCTTAACGATTCAAAGATTTATTTGCAGATTATCTTTTATGGAATTAGTTTTACTTTTATTTATAATTACTTCAGTGCTATCATGCGAAGTATGGGAAATTCTATCATACCACTTGTATTTCTAATTCTATCTGCTGTTATAAATATCGTATTGGATATTATATTTGTTGTCCCTCTTAATATGGGTATAGCAGGGGCTGCCTATGCCACGATTATTGCACAAGGTTTTTCCGCAATTGGTATCGCTATTTTTTCTATGTTTCTTGTACCTCAGATTCGTCTGAAACGTAAACATCTATACCTAAATAAAAATATTGTTTCCATGATTTCAAATTATTCCATACTCTCTAGTATACAGTACTCCATTATGAATTTCGGTATTCTAATGATACAGGGATTGGTAAATAGTTTCGGTGTCTCCGCTATGGCTGCTTTTACAGCAGTAGTTAAAATAGAAAGTTTTGCTTACATGCCAGTACAGGATTTTGGTAACGCATTTTCAACCTTTATTGCACAAAATATGGGTGCAAAAAAACAAGAACGTATTCGTTCTGGAATACGTTCTGCTGTTAAGATAATTACTATTTATTGTGTTATAATTTCAGTCTTCATATTACTTTTTGCTAAACCATTAATGCACATATTTATTAAGAAAGAAGAAACTGAAATATTAAAAATAGGGATTCAATACCTTTTCATCGTAGCTGGATTCTATTGCTTAATCGGATACTTATTTATGTTCTATGGTTTGTTTCGAGGACTTGGGAAACCAGGAGTCTCCATAATACTAACCATTGTAAGCCTTGGTACTAGAGTTTTATTAGCTTACCTTCTCTCTTCAATTTCTTTCATTGGTATTGTAGGTATTTGGTGGTCTATCCCAATCGGTTGGGCTTTAGCAGACATCATTGGTGTTTTAATGATCCGATTTCATATTAAACTTAAGGATATATAATACCTCCTTAGTGAAGATGATTTTTCCTACCAACACAAAAATTCCCTCTTAACTATCAGAGGGAATCGTTGTTTCATATTATTTTTTCTTTGTCGAAGCTACTGTTGATGCTGATGCTGTTGTCTTTGTTTGAGTAGAACCTTTCTTTTTTGGAGCTTTTTTGGGATTCTTATCCCCCATTCGTCTCACCTCCTAATTGTAATATTTTGGTTGTGTATTGAGTCTATTTTATCTTTAAATTTATAGATTGTCAATCAAAATTACTACAAATAAAACACTATTTATTTATAATTGAATGTGTTTTTTATCAAATTAAGTTCTAACAGTAAAACACAACTATACATTATAACTAATATATAAAATCACTGCAAATAGATGATTCGATATTATATTATCTGAAAATACAAAAAAATCCAAAGAAAATCATCATCTAATAAAAGATAGTTTTTTCCTTTGGATTTTTATCATGTATACCGTCATTTTTCTTAAGACAGAGCTTGCGACTAAAAGGAAAACTATTAAAAATCAAAAGTTCCAAACTTTCCAAAGTTGAAGTCCTCGTTTGCTTGTCCTAATTCTTCTACCGTGTTCATTACAAATGGTCCCCCTACGGCAATTGGTTCATTGATTGGTTCACCACTCAAAACAAATATCTTAGCATTTTCGCTTTCTGCCTCAATATTTACAACCCCATCTTCATTTTTAAAGAGAACAAAATCCTTAGTCTTCCTAGATTCGCCATTTACTTTTATCTCTCCATCAAGAATCAGTATTCCCATGTTAAAGTTACCTGGTTCCTCTAATGTAACCTTACTATTATTAATAAGATCAATAATATAAATATTCATTGGGGAAAATGTTTTTGCCGGGCCCTTTGTTTTATTGAACATTCCGGCTACTACTGTAACCTTTCCTTGTTCATCGGGTAGCAATGCTTTCCCCATATCGTCATGGGTTATTGCTTGGTACCTTGGAGCAGTCATTTTGTCTTTCAGAGGTAGGTTTACCCATAATTGAATCATATGGAAAACTCCGCCCGTTTTACTAAACTCCTTTTCATGATATTCCTTATGCATTATTCCAGCTCCAGCAGTCATCCACTGTACATCTCCTGGATATATGATACCATGATTTCCTTTATTATCATGATGCTCCACAGCACCTTCAAAGGCAAATGTTACAGTTTCAAAGCCTCTGTGCGGATGTGGGCCCACACCCCTTGGTATATCACTTGGTGGAAATTCCACTGGTGCATTATAATCCATTAATATAAATGGTGTAAATCTCTCAAGTAAGTTTTTACCTGATGGAAAGTAATTACTAACCTGAAATCCATCCCCTACCCAATGGTTACGTGGTCCATCAACAACTAATTCAATTGGTCTTACTCTAGACATAGAATTCCTCCTATCTTCCGTATATATATTTCTATCCTAGTATTCATACTATTACTATTTAATGAAAACTTCATGATACCTCTATACTACCCTATACCACTTATAAAGTCAAAGCCTCTGCACGATTGCTTTAACAGCAGTGATACAAAGGCTTTGATTTTTATTCATGACTGTTTATTCCTGTTTTTCATCATCATTCTTATTCATAATCTTTGCAAATAAGATAAGTATCAGACCTATAACGACACTGGCAATTTCTGCATAAAGCTTATATTCACCTAAAATACTCAAAGCTTTAAATTCCAAATTCACCAATGATAATAGATATGAAATTATTCCTACTGTTAATAAAACTGAACCAACCGATTTTACCTTTTCCATACAACTATTCCCCCCTATTTATGTCATTTCTTAAATATTTCTTAATTATTATAGCAAATAAACATTTTTTAGTATACCTTATTTTTCTATATTTGTTATATTTTGTTTTTTTAATGTGCCTTATCTTTATATCATGCTATTTTTGTCATTTTTTGTTGTAGATTATCTTTATATTATGCTATTTTTATCATTTCTCTTTAAATCTGGTTCTTTCTTATCTATATTAAAAAATAAATATTGTTACAGAAACTCTTGTTACATCTCCATTCCTCTAGAATCACAGAGCTATATTTTATAGGTAGTAAAAATTTTTGACAATAAATATTCTCGATACGTGAGCTCTTTCATTTAGGTAGTAAATATTCTCAACTTACCTTATTCGCTACTTGGGCATGGTAGGTACTTTCACCTATTATTCCTTTTCTTGGCGCACTAAAAAAGCATTACCTATGATAATCTCCTAGTTAATGCTTTTATATAGACGCTAGTCTTCAACTTTTCTAATTCAGTAATAATAAATTAGGAACTCTTTTTCCCCAATAATTACTCTTATAACAACAACTTCGCCAAATACCACTTTAGTTCCTTTCTACAACAAGTGGCCTCATCATATCATTATCTTCATGCTCAAGTATATGACAATGCCATACATAATCCCCGGAGTGTTCTTTAAAATGCATAATAATGGTGGTTACCTGCCCAGGATCTGTTCTAACCACATCCTTTGGACCATTCTCATAAGCCAGAGGTGGGGTTAAATCTTCTAAATTAAACTTATAGTTTCCCTGTTCATCGAAATCATTGTCAGTAAATGGTTTTCTTCCTAATATCTCAAAGTGCACTAAATGAAGGTGAATTGGATGTGGAAAATTAAAATGATTTACAAGATGCCATATTTCAATACTATCAAATTGAGGCTTTTCTGTCGCTGGGTCGCTCCACGATCTATCATTTAGTAAATGTAGCGCTCTTTCGAAATTATCTGTTCTCTCTACTAAGTTTAATGTTCTTTCTCTTATCGCTAATTCAGGCTCAATCTTATGCATAGGTGTTAATTCGTGTGGTATCGTACTAGTATCAGGACATTTTAATTCTTTACATACTTTAAATTTCATTATGGTGTCCAAACCAGGACCAGGAGGCCCCTGCACGTTATTTTTAAGCAGTATTTCCTTTCCGTAATAATGCGTGAAATCAATTATTAAATCAATCCTTTCCGCAGGTTCTATGACAAATGAATTTAGTTCCACCGATTCGTGTAATAGACCTAATTCAGTACCAATCTGATGAAATACCTCTCCATTACTTAAACTTAAGTCATAGCCACGGACATTGGACGCATTTAATATTCTAAATCTGTATTTACGAGGTTCTACCTCTAAATACGGCCATATCTTACCATTTACAACAATGGTATTTCCAAAGAAAAAGGAAGGTGTAGATGGAACTGGATTTGGAACAGGAGGTGTTGCATTGTCTGGATAAAACAATGAGCCATCCGCATTGAACTGTTTATCTTGAATCATAATCGGAATTTCATAAGGTTCTTCTGGTAAATTAAGTCTTCTCTCTAGAAAATCACGTATGAGATAAAATCCGGCTAATCCAGAATAAACGTTTAAACGGGTCACTCCAATTGCATGATCATGATACCATAACGTTCCACCTGACTGATGATTTGTATACTCATATACTTCTTTGGTATATTTTTGACCAACAAACATATTATCTCTCGAAAACCACGCTTCTGGATGTCCATCACTATCTGCTTCTACATTAGCTCCGTGCAAGTGTACTACTGTTCTTACATCCGGAGTGTCTACTGTCCCATGGAGTGTATGATCTACCGGGAGTAAGTGCCTTAATGGTAATTTATTTTCCCATTTTACTTTTATTCGTATATCTTTTTGAACTTCTATTGTTGGACCAGGATAAGTTCCATTATATCCCCAAACCCTCGTTAACGGAAAGTCCCTGTGAAAGCTGTGCTTAGTTCCACACATTATAATGTTATACATTATTTCTTCACTGTTAGATTCGTTGCATTTGCACACTGGTTCTGCTTTTTCCGGTATTGGTAATTCATCAACAAATGGCGGAATACTATTAGGGTCTGACGGATTTACGTATGTCTTTTGTGGATCACCCTTTTGATTTTGTAAATCTCGCTTTGGATCACTCGTCATAAAATAACACCTCTCTTCTATAATATAAAATCATAATTATCTAGAATATAGTATGCTATTCTGTGTTGAATAGTGTCTTTTTATGTCGAAATTGTATGCAAAGAGCTTACAAAATCAAAGATAAATTGGATTTCTTGTATAAAGTATTCTATACTCCTATTTTTGCAATAAGATTAATGCTCACTATTAATTTTACAAGCTGCTGCCTGAGTTCTCATCTCAATGGCAATGATATCTTTATATAATTCTTCATTTTTTCTAAACCAGCTATTTGCATAAGAGCAGGAAGCTGTTGCTTTTAGTTTCTTTTCTCTTAGGTAATCAACAACTGCTAGCATAGTCTTATCCGCCACTCCTTGTCCTCTGTATTCAGGACTTACATAGACATGCTCAATATCAATAGTGTTTTCATCCACCTTGGTAAAATCAACTTTGGAGATTACCTCACCATTATTGTCTAAACTAAAAATCTGGTTTTCCTTATAGCTCCAATTCATAATTTCTTCCTTTCAAATTTAACTTTCAATATATAACTTTCAATTTTTACCTTCCTATTCTATCTTTCACTATTAAACTACAAACTTTTCAACTTTTACTTTTTAACTTCACACTTTTAAATTTCACTTTTCAATTTTTACTTTTTACAATTTAACCTAAAATTTCAACCTATATTTCATCCTTCATTTCCTGTTTGCACTCTTCTATCAATGACAAAATTTTAGGTGTACATCGCCTTCCGCCGCAACTACCGCTCCCTGCTGAAGTTGCTTTCTGAACTTTTTCCAAGGTATCAGCGCCTTCTTTGATTATCTTTTTCATGGTACTTTTACTGATTGCTTTACAAATGCAAACTTTCGTGTATTTATCTATAATCTCTTGATTTTCTTCTGACATAGCAGTTATTTTCTCCTTAATTAATAATAGAATCATCTTGTTACCATCTATTTATGCATCATCATTAATTAATACGAATTTGGCAACAGATTTCTTTACTTACACTGAATACTATAGTTCTTTCATTGTCCTATGTCAACTGTAGAGAGCCTACGTCACATTCCAACAAGTTAGCCTACGTCACATTCCTCTTTATGTTAGGAACGGAAATTAACTAATCATCTTATACTCCTATTGTGAAATAAGTTGCTTCAGTAAGCTGTCGCACTTATTAACAAGAAAAAGAACGCTTCGCGAACATTTCCTTGTCCTGAATAAAAATAAAGAAGGGGCTGTGAAAAAAGCCCCTAACACAGAGACGTCGGTTTAACCGACGTCTCTAGTTGTTTTTAATCTAAATCAACACTCTAAAAAAGAGCATAAATCCCCCTACCCCATAGAATCAGCATTTTGGATTTTATGCTGATTTTTGAAGTCGCATCTTTTTATTATGATATTTATATAGATTTTGTCCGATAGAAACTAAAAAAATCTCTAATCGTACAGAATTGATTCCTCTTCTGACAATTCTTTTATAGTTTCGATCATTTTTCATGATTCCAAATGTTCCTTCTGCTTGAATGGATCGATTCATTCTTAAAAGTGCACCATGTATACTTTCAAGATTTTCAATCACTTCCTGATGCATCGCTGTCAGTTCTTGATTGATTCTTATAGTACGATTATTCTCTGTTTTCTTGCATTGAGCTGTATATGGACAGTTGCTGCAGTCTTCGCAGACATAGATTTCTTCCTGACGTCCGTATTCATTTCCACGTACTGCTCTTCGGTGAGAAAAAATAAATCTCTTTTCATTTGGACATATCATGTATCCTTCCGAATTAAATCTGAAATTGACAGCTCTGAACGGATCATTATGGTATTTTTTATCTTCGGTTTCCTTCTTGAACATAGTGAATTTCATGTATTTTTCCATACCATGCTGTTCACAGTAAATATAGTTATTATATGAACCATATCCGGCATCCGCAGTTGGATATTTCGGGTAAAATCCATATGTCTTTTTGAATTGCTCCATGAGTGGTACAAAACAGTCCATGTCTGAACGATACTGGTTAACGTCAACAACTGCTATATATTCATCAGCTACCCCAACCTGTACATTGTATGCCGGAAGTAACTGATCATTTCCCATGTAATCCGTTTTTATCCTCATAAATGTGGCGGAATGATCTGTTTTGGAATAACTGTTACGTGCAGGGCCACAGATATTCACCTTTTCTATGTATTCCTCCAGCTTTGAGGCATACTCTAAAAGCTTCTCATACTGCCTCTGCTGACAGGTTTTTCGATGTCCCTTTCCATAAACAAAATCGGATCTATCAACGTTCCAAACCTTGGCATACTGATCAGCTATTTCACGTAGCTGTTCAGGTGCATACTCTACGTTTGCTTCTATTTTAAGCCCTGACCATTCAAGGTCTGTATTGATTTCATGAAAAAGGGCAGTTATCTTTTCAAACAGTCGGTATCTGGATTTCTCAGTAGCTTTTTTCCATACCCAGCTGTACTTATTCGCATTTGCTTCAAATTTTGAACCGTCTATGTAAAGGTGGTTGAGGTCTACATTTTCCTGTTCAAAAATCTTTTTATTGATATCGTTGAAAATATCTTCAATGGAGTCACCTAAAACATCATTGATGAAATAGGAAAAAGTCCTGTAGGAAGGTCTTTCGTTATCAATTAAATACATGAATCTGATATTTACTCTGCAGTTATCTTCCAGTTCTCTTAGTGACATGTAGCCCTGGGTCATAAATCCAAAAAGCACCGTTTTCAGCATGTTGACGGGATTATATCTGATGCGCCCAGTTTCATGTTCTGGTATGTTTCTCAGATACTTAGCTAAGTCAATTCCCTCCATGAATTCGTCAAATGTCAAAACCGGATCACAAATATCAAGAAAATCTGAAATAAACATTGGCAAAATGCCTTGTTTTGATTTAGAATAAGTTGTGGTTTGATTTTTCATTGCAGATAAATTTTACCACAAAAAGAGGATTTTTAACTCACTAACGTGAATTAAAAATCCTCTTTTCTAGTTAGGTGCTTTTTTCACAGCCCCTTCTTTATTTTCTTTTGTATTATTGACTTTGCTGCACTTTATGCAAATGTAATAGCAAAATATTCAGTTTTAAGCTTATTACTCACTTACAGTTACTTCTTGTTTACGAGTTCCTTTTACTGAAATTATTTTTAGTTCTGGGTCGTTATCAGAAGTGATTCCTTCTGGAAGTTTTAAGTCTTTTAACAATATGCTATCCCCTGACTCCATATTAGATACATCAATATCTATCTCATGAGGAATATCATGTGGTAAACCAATTACAGAGATGGTATCCACATGGCTATTAAGAAGTAATCGTTTTGACTCTAGAAACTCTGCTCCAATAATTCTGATTGCTACATTCTGTTTCGTTTCTTCCGAAAGTGATACCACTTGAAAATCTAAATGAGCTATTTCATTCAAAATTGGAGCAACCTGGATATCTTTTGTCATAACGGTATATGCTTCCTTATTTGGAGCTACAAGCTTAAACACAGCATTTCTTCCGTATTCTTTCAATGTTTTTTTAAACTCATCTTTCTTAACAGCTATTGAAATGGATTCAACTCCTCTACCAAAAATATTACCTGGTAAATATCCGTTCTTTCTTAATAACTTATTCGCTCCCTTGCTAGTACTAGTCCTCGTTTCAATGTTCATAATCGCGGTTTCTTGCATGCTAAAAAGCCTCCTTAATTATATTATATTGTAATTATCATAACAAAAGCCATTTAGACTTTTAAATGAATATCAAATTTAATAAATACTGGATGATTAATCGAGTTTACGTATTCAGATTTTTTTTATAGTTTAAATAAAAAAACTAAATATAAAATATAAATATCATATCATGATATTATATTTCGATTTTTAAATATGTAATTCTTAGTTCTAAGTCTTATTTTTACACATATTTATGCATCACATTATTTCGTAAATACTACAATGTATCAATTATACTATATTTCTGCTTTTTGTCAAGTTGAGTATTTTATTTTCAGACTTTTTATAAAAAAGTCTGTGCATTAATACTTGAATAGTAATTTTGCAAAGACTTTTCCTATGAACCGAAACTCACATAAAAAAAGCTCTAGAACATTACTGCTCTAGAGCTTCCTTATTATCCTAAAATAGCGGAATCATTCGTAAATTCTTCCCCACTAGCTTCTTCAAATTTATGAAGAAGATCTTCTACTGTAAGCTTTTTCTTCTCTTCTCCTCTAATATCTAAAATGATTTTTCCATCCTTTAACATAATCAAGCGGTTACCATGCAGAATGGCATCCTTCATATTATGAGTAATCATTAAGGTAGTTAGATTATTACGCTTCACCATCAACTCAGTCGTTTCTAAAACTTTAGCTGCGGTTTTTGGATCCAAGGCTGCGGTATGTTCATCCAGAAGAAGGAGTTTTGGCTTCTGCATTGTCGCCATAAGTAAGGTTAATGCTTGCCTTTGTCCTCCAGATAGTAGTCCTACTTTAGAGGTTAGACGATCTTCAAGTCCAAGGTCTAGTATTTTTAATAATTCTTTGTATTCTTCTCGTTCGGATTTTCTAATGCCGACTTTTAAGGTACGAGATTTTCCACGACGCTTTGCAAGGGCAAGATTTTCTTCAATTCCCATCGAGGCCGCTGTACCTGTCATTGGATCCTGAAACACTCTTCCTAAATATTTCGCACGTTTATGTTCCGGTAACTTGGTTACATCCACTCCATCGATAAGAATCTTTCCCTCGTCTACAAGCCAGGTTCCAGCAATTGCATTCAGTAAAGTTGATTTACCAGCACCATTTCCACCAATTACTGTAACAAAATCCCCATCGTCCATCGTTAGGGAGAGTCCATTGAGGGCACACTTTTCGTTCACTGTGCCTGGATTAAATGTTTTATAGATATCAAGTATTTCTAGCAAGCTATTTCCCTCCCCTTCTCACTGGTTTTGTCCAATAGGTCTTTTTCAAATATGGAATTGAAAGGAAGATGGCTACCACTGCTGCGGTAAAAAGCTTTAATAAGTCTGTATCTACCCCAATCATGATAACAAACTGCAAAACTAAATAATAGATAATAGATCCGAAAGCAACCGCTAATAGACGGAGTGCAAAATTGCGGAACACTTTTCCTAAGATTGCTTCTCCAATGATAACAGCAGCTAAACCTATTACAATGGCACCACGTCCCATATTAACATCGGCAAAGCCTTGATACTGTACTAAAAGTGCACTGGACAAAGCCACTAAGCCATTAGAAATCATTAATCCAAGGACTTTATTTCTATTTGTATTAATCCCTTGTGCACGTGCCATGTTCCCATTACACCCTGTAGCTCTTAAGGAACATCCAAGTTCTGTTCCAAAGAACCAATATAAAAGTGCAATTAATATGATAATCAACACTGCAATAAAGAATATCGTATTTCGAAGAAGTGGTACATCTCTAACATATCTAAGTGAAACAAGTAGATCATATTTATCTACACTAATAGACTGATTTGCCCTCGTCATAATTTTTAAGTTTACGGAATATAATGCAATTTGAGTCAGGATACCTGATAATATGGCTGGAATCCCTAGAAGGGTATGTAAAATCCCTGTTACAAAGCCTGTCAGCATGCCTGCTACAACGGATGCTATTAATGCAACCCATGGATTGTGACCAGCTAACATCATCATTATACAAACGGCTCCTCCGGTGCACATACTACCATCTACCGTTAAATCAGCAATATCTAATATTCGGTATGTAATAAAAACACCTATCCCCATAATCCCCCAGATAAGTCCTTGAGCAACATTACCTGGCAGAGCGTTGATGAATGTCATTATGAATGCCATTATGTCCATTTATCTCTATCCTCCGATATTTTCGTACTTTTAGTAATAACATGAAATTGATTCAATGATCTATTTGTTATCCTGTGTACTCATTTCTGTAAAATTATCTTTTGATTTCTTCATAACCCTCTGGAATTGTTATCCCTAGTTCATCACAAATCGTTTTGTTATATTTCTTTGCAACATTTTCCACATAAGTAATTGGCATCTTGGAGATATCTTCACCTTTTAGTACTTTCGCTGCCATCTTACCAGTTTCCACTCCAAGGTCATAGTAGCTAATACTTAACGTTGCTACACCACAGCCCGCTGCAATTCCTTCTTCTCCTGCAATCACTGGTACTTTCGCTGGTCGGCAGATGTTATCAATAATTCCGGTATTGGATGCCACCGTATTATCGGTTGGTACATAGATAACGTCAGATTCGCCTGCTGCACTAGTAGCAACTGCTGCTAAATCATTGGAATCAGAAAATGCATAGTTTTTACATTCATAACCTAGTTCTTCTAAATATCCTTTCATTGTATCAACTTGGTACTGAGAATTTGGTTCCCCAGAACAATAGAGTAATCCAACTTTTTTTGCATCTGGTAATAATTCTTTTACCATCTGTGCTTGTTGATCTAAAGGAGCAAGATCCGAAGTACCTGAAATGTTATTTCCCACTGTACCGTTGAAATTATCTATTCCTAAAGCAACACCATATTCCGTAATTGAGGTTCCTAGAATAGGTATTTTATTTGTACCTGCTGCACTTGCTTGTAAGGCAGCTGTTGCATTTGCAAGGATTAAATCCACATCGCTAGAGACAAAACTATTAATAATAGTTGGGCAAGTATATGGATCTCCTTGAGCATTTTGTTCATCAAACGTTACGCTATCACCCAATTCTTCTTTTAATTGATCCATGAATCCTTTCGTAGCTGCATCAAGCGCTTCATGCTGTACTAACTGACAAATCCCCACTCTGTATGTTTTACTTCCATTACTTGCAGTATTTTTTGTTCCACAAGCGGCCAATCCTATTGCCATTGCTGATACGACAAGTATTGACAATAATCTCTTTTTCATAAATGATATCCTCCTATGCTATTAGCTGTTTATTACTATATCACTTTAAAGCACTAAGGTCAATAATTTCTATCAGTTTTATCGAGATTTCAGTAGGAATAACTATTATATTCTTAATACGATTCGAAAGATTTCTTAACACCAAACAAGTAAAAGCACGCTTCGCGTACTTTTACTTGTCATGAACAAAAAAGCCGCTCTATAAAAGAACGACTTTTTTATCATGAAATTCTAATTATGATTATGGATTTAATGTTGCCTCAATCAATCCATTGTTGTCTAGTTTGGATAACTCTTTTACTCTTTCAAGATCAAGACCCATAGCTTTCGTAATCCTCTCTCCGTATTCCTTATCAGCTAAGTAACAGTGTACTGCATGACGATATTTTACATTGTCTGTGACAGAAGCGATATCAGCAGCTGTATTTTCTATTAATAGCTTACGTTTATCTTCTGTCATTAAGCGATAGAGTTCTCCTCCTGCACGGAAATTATCATCAGAAGGATCGTCCTTTGGATCAAATCGATACATAGCACCTTCCAGGTCAAGCGGTGGTTCTGCAGCATCTGGCTGAGGTGACCAATATCCTTCACTATTTGGTGAGTATGCGGGCATCCTGCCATAGTTTCCATCTACTCGCATTGCACCATCTCGGTGATATTCGTTGACTTCACATTTTGCCCTGTTTACTGGGATATGATTGTGATTGACACCAAGTCTGTATCTTTGTGCATCTCCATAAGCAAACAATCTTCCCTGTAAAAATCGATCTGGAGAAAATCCAATTCCCGGAACAACATGTGCTGGTGTAAAGGCTGATTGTTCTACTTCTGCAAAATAGTTTTCAGGATTACGGTTAAGTTCAAGAACACCTACCTCTATCAATGGAAATTCTTTATGACGCCAAATTTTTGTTATATCAAAAGGATTTTCATAATGATTCTTTGCTTGCTCTTCTGTCATAATCTGAACATACATCGTCCATCTTGGATAATCGCCACGCTCAATTGACTCAAAAAGATCTCTGCCATGACTTTCTCGATCTCGTCCACATACTTCAGATGCTTCTTGATTGGTAAGATTTTTAATACCTTGCTGTGTTAGGAAGTGAAATTTGCACCAAACACGTTCATTCTTATCATTATAGAAAGAAAAGGTATGCTCTCCGAAAAAGTGCATATTACGGAATGATGCTGGTATTCCCCTATCTGACATCACAATTGTTCTTTGGTGGAAACTCTCAGGCAGTAATGTCCAGAAATCCCAATTATTTTGTGCTGAACGCATACCAGTTCTTGGATCACGTTTTACTGCGCGGTTAAGATCCGAGAAATTATGTACATCACGAATAAAAAAAGTAGGAGTATTGTTTCCAACTAGATCCCAGTTACCTTCTTCTGTATAAAATTTTACTGCAACGCCACGAATGTCACGCTCCGCATCTGCAGCACCACGTTCGCCTGCGACCGTAGAAAAACGAATGAAAAGATCTGTTTTTGTACCAGGTTGAAGAACCTTGGCTTTCGTATACTTAGAGATGTCACCAGTTACTTTTAAATTTCCATACGCGCCCCAGCCTTTCGCATGCATACGACGCTCTGGGATCACTTCCCGATTAAAATGCGCCATTTTCTCCAATAGCCATACATCCTGCATAACAACGGGTCCTCTAGGACCAGCAGTTATAGAATTCTCATTGTCTGGTATTGGTGCACCTACTTCATTTGTTAATTTCTTGCCATCGTACATCATAATACCTCCTTCAATTTGGTGTTGTTTTACCATGCAAAAGTTCTGCATTTTATGAATTACAGCACGCCAATCACAGTGATTGGGCTGCTTTCATACTCAAGTGATAGAAAATCCCATTAATACAATAGCTGCATAAGCGCAGCTTTTTGGAAGCATAAGCATACCAACTTTAGAATTTTTGCTAGAATATAGAACTACTGGTGTATAACAAATAAAACTGATAAGAATCGCAAGCCATAGAAATGATAAACTTCCTCCATTTAATAAGGCACCAATCAGATAGATTATCATAACTGTCATACCTAATATGAAAAATGGTATGTTTCGAATGATTGCCCATTTTAATGGTGGATTTTTATCTGTCCAGTTATTTTGAGGAAGAAAACATAACGCAACTCGAAGTATTGCAGATCCATAGATAAGTAAGGGTAGGAGGGGATTCACTTTTATATCATAGTGTATTTTACCAATTTCCCACAAAAAAAGATAAAATAAAGTCATTGTAATCGAGGTGATAAATTTACCAATACCTAAAGAAACCGTATGATTACGATTGTTTTTATCTGCCATCGCATAAATTCTTGGAATAAGATGAAAGGAGTCTCCCACTCCTAATACAAAAGACATAAGCGCGAATTGCCATCGAAGACTTCCAATTTCAGCAGTCTTATATAGTAGCACTGCAGTAATCAGAACTGTAAAGAGATAAGATATATCAAATATTATTTCTACCAACTTCATCACTTTTTTCTTTGCATTAATCTGTATCATAAGTTGTCCTCCAGTGAATACTTCTCTTTTTGTGTATTTAGGGCATATGACAGTAATCATAAACAAAAGAAAATTTATTTCATAGACATTCCAATTAAATAATAAATAAAGGATAGATATCCGTCATTATCTGATTATGTCGAAATTTATAGTACTATAGACTGTTTTCTATTTACAATTCTAACAAAATGTACCATATCAGTCAATCGTCTGATTTCTAATTTATTGATTATTTTTCTCAATAAGCTGATTTATTACCATATAAAGGAGCTAACTTACTTTTGTGAACTTTTCCTTATACCAAAAGTGGTTACTTAATCGACTCAATATCAACATGAATATAAAAGTAGTATTCCTACAAAAAAAGTGCCTTGGCATGGATTTCATAGTCCATACAAGACACATTTAGCACTTTTAAGCGAATCTTTTGTCACATCAGCTTTTGATTTATTTCTTATTAGAACTTTAACGATGTATTCCACTGCACCATTTTTTAACCTAAAACCGCATAGGTATCAAGAATGCTCAATTTGCTTTACCTTTTAAAAAAAGGCCTCGTTTGCTCTACTTTCTCCAAAAAGTAGAGCATTCTGCTTTATCCAGCAGATTAAACTCTATTATTTTCTCAAGCAGAGAATACTCTACCTCACTATCCCAGGGTATACGTATCAATTCCTTGCTATAATCATATCCCGCTTCTACAATTTCATCTGCAAAATGATTTATCACTACTCGTTCAGGGGCAACAGCAATGTGATGCTTTGATATACTAAATCCAATAATATAGGTTCCGTGATCTGTAAACATGGGCTGATTCCATGCAATTTTGGGTATCAAATTTGTGTATCGACTCATGACCCAACCTAAAATTTCTTCCACTCTAGCGCGATGTTGTGGATTGTCAATACGAGCTAAATATTCATCAAAAACTTCCATGTGCTTTCCTCCTAAAATATGATAAGTAAATATAAATCACTCAAGATTTAAATATAGGTTATCCAGTAGATAGATAGAAATATCTCAGTTAATAAATTTCATTTCATTTAACATTCTAAGAAACATAGTAATTTATTATTACTTTTATGGAGTATATTGTCAACAAGTATTCCTTTCTTCAATCTAATGCTAATAAAAAGCCCTTAAGCTTTTTGATCTTGGGCTTGCTTTCACA
Source organism: Lachnoclostridium phytofermentans (assembly GCF_000733755.1). Taxonomy (GTDB): domain Bacteria; phylum Bacillota; class Clostridia; order Lachnospirales; family Lachnospiraceae; genus Lachnoclostridium; species Lachnoclostridium phytofermentans_A. Next base: position 308,596 of record NZ_JPOF01000006.1, read on the forward strand.
CTTTATTTTAAGGATTTTCGTAATTAAAAGATTTTGCTATTCCGTTATGTATGTGAAAAATCAATGATTGGACGTATTCTCGATTCGACACAGTGGTATGCATAACCTTTTACCACCAGTTGGTATAATGGTACTTTTTTATTCATATTATTTTAAAGAAACCAATAGGAAATAGGAAGAAGTTTAATGAAAAAAGTTAATGTTCATTTACGCCCCATGGTGGATAAGATAAATTTACCCACTGTTTTAAAAACCACAGTACTTCCAGGGAGCTCATTGGAAAGATTATTTTTTGCCACTCAGATAGGCGAGATTTTTTATTTAGGAAACGGAGTGATAGAAACTTTTTTAGATATTCGGTCGCGTGTACTTGAGCTAGGTGCTTCTACTGGTGGATATGATGAGCGAGGATTGTTGGGTCTAGCGTTCCATCCTGAATTTAAAAACAACGGCCTTTTTTATCTTCATTATTCAGTAGCGGGGACACAAGGTCCTGGTGCTCTTCCTAGTTCATATCAACCTAATCCGTGCAAACCGGATACTTTAAATTTAAAATGGTTAAATAGAGAAACTCAATATGATCATATTGATACTGTGGAAGAATGGGCTTTACTATCGAATGGTCAGCCTCAAAAACGGCGTACATTACTTAATATAAAGAGACCATTCTTAAATCATAATGGTGTTAATAGCTTGAACTTTTCTCCAGAAACAGGAAATCTTATTTTAACTACTGGTGATGGAGGATCCGGTTATGATCCATTCAACTTAAGCCAGGACGATAGGGAAATCGCCGGTAAGATAATCGAAATTGATGTAGATAGAAATACACTTTTCGATAATACCACCATTGCTACTCGTTTTAACGAACTACCTGAACCAATTCAAGAAGTACTAACCGTAATTGCGAAAGGTGTCCGCAATATGTCAGGAATCTCATTTCAAAAGTTTTATGATCAGTATATCAAATATGTAGGAAATGTCGGACAGGATCTGGTAGAGACGATATTTACCTTCGACCAATACAAATCTGTACCGGTTACTGAACTTATTCAAGCAGAAGTAATGAAAACTGAACCTGACCTCGAAGGCTTTATCAACCTTGGCTGGCGAGGATGGGAAGGTACATTTCCTACTTCTATTATAGATAACTGCTCTACTAATCCAGCTTTTGATGAGAAAATAATTGCCTATTACGATGAGGCAGTGAAAACATCCACCCTACGTCTACAGCCTTTGACCTGCTATTATCACAAAGATTCTCGTCCTGATAAGTTTGGAGCAACTGCACTTACAGGAGTTCAACCCTATATAGGAAATCAAATATCTGATTTAACTGGTAATATTGTGTTTATCGATCTAGCACGTAATGAAGATTCTCCGCCTCCACATAGAGGGGTTTTAGCTTATACCAACCCTCGCTCAGATTGTAAAGTGAATGATTTTAGTATTATTAACACTGACTATAATTTTGGCTCTCAATCGTCTTATTATGTTAGTTTGGGCACAAATTTAGATCAAACCAAGTTATATTTAGGAGTTTATAGTTCTATGAATGTCACTAATTATAATCAAGGTACTATTTTTGAAATTACTTCGTAATTGTTCTATCTAACTTAGGGTTTGATAAATTTAATTATTTCATAATTAAAATCTTTAAGATAGGACTATAGAGAAATCTTATTGATTAGTGTATTAGACAATAAAATAAAAGAAGGGTACAAACATTTTTACCAATTCTAGTGGTCTCGTATTATAATACAAATAATAAAAATAGATAAGTATCCTTATCATACTAGTTTGATTTTATGTAACTATATTTTTACTGAAGGTATGTTTATAAGGTGTGTTTGTATGACATATCTATGAAATATACCTTCAACCTTATTACAAAGCGATTACTTAGAATCAATATTCCAAAATATTAATTGCAGAATCGGGGAGATTTCATTTGAAAAAAATAAATATTATAAGATTTGTCTGTATTGGTGGCATGTTAACCGCATTCACTGTATTATTCCAATCAGCACCTGTATTTTTGCCTGCACTAGGATTAGCTTTAAGTCCATTTAGCACGCTACCGATTGCCATTGCTGCGGTATCTAATATTTTACTTGGATTTACTGTATATTTTGCATCCGTAACCATACTTACCCTAGTTAGTATGCAAGAGTCCATGATTCTCCTATTTACCACTGGGCTTCTTGGCCTTATGATCGGAGCATTACTTTACAGAAAAAAAATCTTACTCTCTACCATATTTTCAAGTATAGCGTTATCTCTTGGGATAGTAGTATTAACTTATATCGTAAGTATGTCAGCATTTACGGATTTCGCCAGTTCGTTATCAATTCCATTTACTCTTGTTATATTTTTTTCTTTTTCTCTTGTTTATTCTAGTATTTGGAATGTTTGCCTTAGAAAACTCATTAGCTATCTGATGAAAATTAAAATGATTCTTTAATTTTTCTTATTGAAAGTAGCTTCACGCGCTAATTAATGTTCTAGCACTTTGGTTCATATAATGTTTCACAATTAGACTATTACGCCAGAACTTAATTAGCACCTTTAACCAAACTAATATTTCACTGTTTTAACAATCGGTTTTACCTTTACTTTAATGAATTCTAACACCTCTATGATATCTTCTTCTCTATGTACCCGAAAATTAATCCACCCCCCATATTCACCACAAGGATAACGACTATCCCATATTTCTTTTGCCTTGTCTGATAAAATAACAAGCTTCGTTTTCATTTCAGGAACCTGTTTGTCACCGATCTGAGTGAATATTGTGAATCCACCTTGTTCAAAAAACAGATAACATAAATGTTTGTTTTTATGACTGTATTTATACCCCCAGCCATAATTCTTACCAAATGGGAATTTTAACTCTCTCTCTAGATCGTATAACTCCTTTAAGTAAGTTTCAAAGCGATAAATTTTTTTCATAGCTGCTGTTCCGATTGTTTCCTGAATATTTTCCAGTGTTGGAATATTTAATTTGTCCAACATTCGTTCATACATGAAATTCACCCCTCAAATTTATAAATAACTATTGAAAGTTACATTTATAATAAATAAGCACGTTGTTTATTTTTTCTTTTTTATTATATCACCGACCATAGAAAAAATGATATCTACTAACCCCATAATCAGAGCAGCGGTAACAGTTATAAAGATATCAATTTTCTGTCCTTTCATTATATCGACAATAATAAATCCTATAGCAACTACAATTACCCAAAAAGAAGCTCTCAAAATTTTTTCTTTCATTTTTAACCTCCATTTATGCTATTACCTTTTCTATCATTCATTTTCCCAATAGGCAGCTCCTCCACTTCAATGAGTACACACTTCTTACATTTTATCACATATTCCTTTATATGGTAACTAATTATTAGTAAAACAGTTACATTTTCTTGAATACAGTAAACACAATTATCCATCATGGATTGCTTCGGCTGTCATTATTAATTAAAATGGTCGCAATTAATGCTATCATGTACAGCTTATCTAGGAAATGATTGAAATTAACCTTAAATAATGTTATTCTATCAAACGGAAAATAAAAAATAATAGATGTTTCATCGTCGATAGGAAGGTGTAATTTTTAGGACTTAAAATTATCTTAATTGGCACAATAAAGTATGAAAACTATTAATATAAAACAACTCTAAAGAAAATTCGAATGAACATATTGTTAAAACAAAGAAAGGTAATCATATGATATCAGTTGAAAACTTATCCTACTCGTTCCCGCAGAAGGAGCTATATAATAAAATTTCATTTACACTAGAAGACGGTCAACATTGTGCCTTTATAGGATCAAATGGCACTGGAAAAAGTACGTTGATTGATCTTATTATGCACCCAGAAAAGTATCTGTTTGATGGTAAGTTAGAAAAATCATCAAGTTGTAGAATTGGATATGTAAGTCAGTTCTTGGGACAAGACCAAAACAAAGACATGACCGTCTTTGAGTATATTGCGGAAGAATTTATTAAGCAACAAAATCAAATGACATTACTATGTGCTGAAATGGAAACTTCATCAGAAATTGAAGCATTATTAGAGAAGTATCAACATGTACTGGATGCCTTTGATGCAATGGATGGTAATAATTTTGAAAGTAACATTACAAAGAAACTAAATCTAGCAAACCTTAACAGACATGAAAATTTAATGATTTCACAGCTTAGTGGCGGTGAATTCAAACTAATTCAAGTGATAAAAGCAATGCTAGTAAACCCAGATTTATTAATAATGGATGAACCTGACGTGTTCTTAGACTTTGAGCGACTGAATGCTCTAAAAGATCTAATGAATTCACACAAAGGGATACTATTAGTAATTACTCACAATAGATACCTCTTAAATCATTGCTTTAACAAAATCATTCATTTAGAAAACACAGAACTACAAGAGTTTAATGGAAGATATATTGATTATAACTTTGCCTTACTACAAAGAAAAATTGAATTACAAGAACAAGCTGCTGCCGAAGCAGAAGAAATCGAAAGAAATAAAAAAATTATTGATAAAATGAGATTTGATGCGACTTATTATACCTGTGCCACAAGAGGACGAACTCTCCATGCGAGAGTTTCTCATCTAGAAAGGTTGGAAGCACGTAGAATAAAAGAACCTTTTGTTGAAATTAAGCAACCACAAATCAATCTTTTTACAGAACCTATGGAAGAAGAAACAATTGCTATAAAAGTTGATGACTATAGTTTATCCTTTGATGATACTTTATTAGAACATGTGAATTTTGAGATAAAATCTACCGATAAAGTAGCTTTGATTGGACCAAATGGAACTGGAAAAACAACTTTGCTTCGAGATATTTATAAAAATAATCATGATTCTATTAAAATCAAGGAAGGCATCCAAGTTGCTTTCTTATCTCAATTACAAGGTGAGATGCTTACTGAATCGAATACGATTCTAGAAGAATTCTTGGGTGTTGGGTTTAAAACCTATGAGGAAATCAAGTCACATCTTGCTGACTATGGTTTTGAAGATGAGGTCCTTCGTCAAAAAATTAGTGAATTATCTGGAGGTGAGAAAAATTTACTTCAATTAGCAAAAATTGCTGTTAGTAATGCAAATCTATTGCTTCTTGATGAGCCAACCAGTCATCTAGATACCTATTCTCAAATATCACTAGAATCCGCCATAGCAAATTATAATGGTGCGGTTCTTATGGTTTCTCACGACTTTTATACGATTGCAAACTGTGTGGATTATGTATTAATCATCGAAGATCAAGCGATACGAAAAATGAGTACACGTAAGTTTCGAAAGATGATTTATGCAAATCATTTTGATAAAGATTACTTGGAAAACGAGCAGAAGAAAAAAGAGATAGAGACTAAAATAGCCTTGGCTTTACAAGATAAGAATTTTGAAGTTGCTAAGGATTTGTCTGAGAAATTAGAGGAATTGATTCGAGTGTTATAGTAGTTTGATATCTACATGATAATTACTAAGGAGAACAACATCTCCTCAGTAATGACATGAATGACCTGTTATTTATATGCTGTCGTTAGGCATGAATTTTGCATTAAACCGATTAGAAGTGTAGTCCAGCTTTGCTTAACTACACTTCTAATCATGTACAAAAACTTTAATTTCACAATGAGAAATTCGAATAATCTCTTTCGCAATAATCTTTGTTTTCAGTGTTAACTATCTTTTAACTCCAAATCATCATCCGTATATTTGCGAATAATGTGCTTTGTTATTTCAACTGGAAGTGGTACATCCTCTTCAGAGAAATACTCAATATTTACAACCTCAACAACTGCAGTATGGTTGTCCTTTCCGACAGGAACCAAAACATAGTCACCAACCTCTATACTATCGTCATTAGTTATGTAATAGTAACTTTTGTATCCCTCATCAAAGGTTATGCTGCAATATATATACTCATTTTTGCGGCGTTTTACTTTATTATAGACAGATGGGTCAAGGATTTCACCCCAACCATAAAACCGCATAAAGCTAAATACTGTTTCCATAAACTCTGCCCAGTCAACCGGAAGTCCATTTTTATCATAAGTACCCTGGATGACACGGTGCGGATTACTCATGGAATCTATGGTTATTATATAATCCTTTGTTTCGTTTGGAGTTTCAATAACATCCAGTGGATTTCCAACAATATTATCAAATAGGCAATTTGCATCCAGATCATCGAGAAGACCTTCCACACCGCCCTCAACTTTATACTTACGTGAAACAATGCATCCTGTTCCTATGTTTTGGATATGCTCAATGCTCTCCGATTCTCTGTCAACTATCAGTTGTTCCGTATAATCCCACGTCACATATTCTGCAGTTTCGCTGATAGGCTGTTTCGGTTTTATCTTAGTAACTCTATGGTAATCGACTGTGATTCTATTTATCTTGTCCGTTATGCAGTTACAACGATTTACAATTGCTTTATTCGCTTCTCTTACCATAGAGTTTTCAGCATTCATGTCTGTATACAAAAACACACGGAACATTCTAAGATGTGACATATACTCATTAATAAGCAGGTTCACATTTTCACATGAATGCTCCTGCAATACTTTTAATAATGCACTCTTTGCTTCGGCTTCAAAATTCGCATCTGTTATTACATTCCAGAATAGTTCTGCATTTCCTTTTCTCCACAGATAGAAAGCATCGACGTCTGCCATATATACAGAAGTGCTAGATATATTCTGTTTCTGTAAGTACGCCTTATAAAGTCTACGGATTTCATCGAAAGAAAGTTCTCTCACATTACCTATTTCCACTCCGAACGCTCCCCTCTCAAGTAATCTCATCTATTAAGATAACTATCGTCATGCATACCCCTCTAAACATAGAATCCACTTGTTTTTTGTACTTATCAGCTTTTTATTTTACTGACTTTGACATCAATACTACCGTCTCAACGTGCCTCGTAACAGGGAATAAGTCGACCGGATTTTTAGTCATTTTTCACAATAAAATTGTATAAATTATATCATTTTTAAGCACATTTTATGCAATATTACTATAATTTTATGTCATCTATTTTATCGCCTCAAGGGTTGGTTGAGTAGTTTACTCTTAAGATTTTCCAACTGGTTGTTTGAAACCGTTCTATGAAAGCAAAATAGATAACAAATCCGAAAACGCATTTTGATTGATTTCAGTAAAATCTTTTCCTAAGCTTTTCTTGAAAATCTCAATTAACTCCGCAACATTCATTGATATGACATTTATCTGTTTAATCTCATCAACCAATCCTTGCTTAAGAGCTAAATCGGTTATTTCTAAATTCAGTTTATTTACTTTCTCTTTTTCAGCTTCCCAATATTTTATATACTTAAAGCGATTTAGCGAATACACATCCGCTTCAACCTGTTCAGGTTTTTTATCAGTTGAATAAAAACTTTCATCTGACTGAGATAAGATAATCGTCAATAGTTTATCATTAAACGCTCTGTTTCGCATTAATTCTGACACTTCGTACATACATCCTTGGGATTTTAAATAACTATCAGATATAATAGATATCATATAATCATGAGCCGATACGGTCTGCATAAATTTTTCAATATCACTTTTATATTCTAATGTCCTTTTATCCCTTGTAATTACCAGTCTACCTTTTCCAATAAAGTTTAGCCTTTCATCAACTAAATCAGCGATACAAGTATCTTTGTGCGAATAAGAAAGAAACACCTTTTTTATATAAAGTTCAGTCACGTTTTTGTTGTCATCAATCTTGTAAGGTGCACCATTATAAAAGACTACATTTTCACTCTTTTCAATGCTAATATATTTTAATATCTCCGTTTTATGTGGCAAGTCTAAAAATGTTAATTTAACATTGTCACTAAGTTTTTCTTTTATTGAATCAATATCTACATTAAATTTATATCCTTTAACTCTTAGTTTTTTTCCATTATCTTGCACGCCAAAAATAATCAATCCGCCAACACAATTTGACAGCGCAGAAATTAGTTTTCCAATAATTTCATCAGGTGCAACAGGATAAACACAATAAATATTTTCACGATTATTGTTTTCTATTAATTTTAACACTTCACTTGGTATCAAGATTATAGCCCTCACTTTCTACTATTTTGGATTAAGATTTTTGAGTGGAATAACTGAAATTCCAGTCGTTTTAATAATATCACCTAAAGTAATCATTCGTGTATTTCCGTCACCATTATCAGTCCAAAGCTCATAATCAGTATCATCCATTGCAGCAATCTCTTGTTCATAATAGAAAATGATTTTATCATCATCACTTGGTCTTACAACAATGCGAATATCAACACCATTCTTTTTTGCTAAAAAAACCGTCTTTGAATAACTTGTTGCTCTCCATTGATCCAATGTTTCTGGAATTTCATACCAGCCAGTTTCTTTTAAATAATAAAAAACTTGCTGTATTGCACGATTCATTATTTTTTCATAATACTCAAATGAAAGTTTATTCTTTTTTGAACTATGCAAGAATTTCTTGGCTACATCATCTATAGACATCCCACTTGGAAGTTTGTCTAATTGGGAATCAGTTAACTCTCCATCCGCCATGACTATACTTAAAATTTGGAATAAATCATCCTCATTATTTATTCCAAGCTGAGAAAGTTGCTCTCTTGAAATATTAATTGTTTCCGCCGATTGTACATTGCTTGCTTGTTTTAATAGTTCTTCTAGCTCTTGAAAACTTTTTACACCATGTTTAGATAGCAACTGCTCATACTTCTCAGCCTTTTGCATGTTGTCAGAAATTATGTCGTCATTATAAAACCAATATAAATTGCTGTAAAGGGTTTTAAAAGCATTTCTGATGGTTTTATCCTGCGTGCTCTTTAAGTATGAAAAGAAATTTTGAAAAACCAATCTCTCTTGATCATTATCTTCGCCAAGCTTATTCTTGTGATTTTCAATATAATTTGTTATTGCTTCTGCTAATGGGTAAAGATTAGTTGCTGTGTTTTCAGACAATGGAAAATATATACTACTCATAAGCAGTTTTATTCTGAGGTCTACTCCTGTAAAACAGTAAGCATCTTTTACCACTTCGTCAATCTCTCCTGTATCGAGCTGTAGTTCAGTGCTTCTTTTAAACACCCCATTTTGGTTTGGAAGAACGGAATACTTGTCTGCCAAATGTATATAATCATTTTTTTCTAAAAACAACACCACTTGATTTATAAATGAAATCGCACTGTCTACGTTGTCTGAAAAGTGTTCCTCGGCAAAAACATCCAACGTTTTACTTTGCTGTATATCAGAACACAACTTTACAACCCAATAATTTAGTGCCTGTTCAAAAATGGATTTCAAATACTTTTTAGAACCAACAGTCTCCCATGCTGTATTGTTATAAAACTCTTTGGCGATGCTCAAAAAGTCATCTTGTTTCGGTCTCTCATTTGTTTGTATGCATAGTATTCTTTGAAAGAAATGTTCACGATTTTGATGTTCGTTTTGTAAGCATCGTATAGTTTCAGAAAACAATTCTGAATATCCATATGCTGTTATATCAACATGATTTGAAATCTCTGTTGAAACCCTTTTATGAAGTAATTTATCCTTAACATCTATATCTAATATTAATGAAACTTCCTTGTATGTATCATCAAGTTCTTTGTCAAATGAAACTTTATTTAGGCAGCAGAACTTACCGTTTTGGTTGAGAAAAACTTCGGATTGTTCTATTGTTTTTTTACAGCTCTCATCTTCGCTTGTTAAAAGTAATTTGTAAAACTCATTCAACCAGACAAATACATCTTGTCCACTTAATATATTTTCTAAAAAAGATATATTTTCAGAACTTTGAATTGCTTGCACTATATTTTCAATACCCAAGTTTTTACATTCATCCCAAAGCGAACTGCACCATGCTTCTAACTCATCTTGCTTTGGAAGGAACTGTGGAAACAAAGCATTTGATAACGACCAAAGTTTAAGCATTTCTTCTCTGTTTTCTTGATTTTTAGGAATTAAAACAACAGGATCATCCCATCCCTCAAACAATGGTTTTTTATCACCAGTATTTGTAGTAATTAGATTTAAATATTTAATTTCTTCTTTTATAGGTTCAAGTATTTTATTATCAAACCATTCTGCATTCAGCCAAGTTTTATGAGGCTGCTCATTTATTTTTACAATATTATAAACACCTTTATAATTGTTTTCCACAAAAAAGCTTAATGCAGCTTTATATAGTTCAACAGCAGTTTCTAATGACAGTTTATTATCTTTAATAAACTGTTTTTCTTCGGCTCTACTCTCCAATTCAATTCCATCACGAGGTTCTGTCGGTTCAAAATATGGATTGTTAATAACTATCGGAAAAGCAAAGTCGCTTGTGCCAAGTAAAGGAAAATCACAAAATAGTTTGGGTAAATTTCCATATGGTCGTTGAATAGTTGCTTTTTCGCCAACATCTAAAAGTTCAACTGCAATTGACAAATGTGTTAACGTTTCGTCTTTTAGAGTAAAAATATATCTTGGATTCTTTTTTCTTGAATCACACACAGTTATAATCTGTGCATTTTTCAACGTGACAGTTAGATCATCACCACGAGAAAGCACCTGATTATAGTTGCCTTTCGTTGTGTTAGCCTGAATGGTTATAGATTTTATCTCCGGAACAAAAGCGAAAACATACGCAATAGAAGCAACAAGATTATTCAAACCATCTTTAGCGGTTTGAATTCCCAAAGCGTTTAACTCATATGTAAAACAGGTATTAAAATTATTTTCATTTATTTCTTTCGTAACTTCTACTGCATTTTTGTTAAGTTGCTCACAACTTCTTTCGATTGATTTGATGATTTCCAACTGGTTATCGCTTGAGCGATCAATATCAATATTAAACTGATACAATGGCTCATCTTCGTCACATAAATACCCTGTTACATTTACTTTTTTTGAAAGTAAATGCGTAGTTAAAAACCCAGTTCCAAACTTTCCGGTTATCTTTTTTTCTTTCCTATCAAGCTCATTTCTCTCTTTGGTAGAAACTTGTTCAATAAGGAAAACAATATTTTTTGTTAAAAACAGCTTTCCATTATGCATAAATTCTATTACTTTTCTAGTTTCATCGAAATTAACGAAAATATCAACTTTCCCTGTGGAGTTAACTACATCTTTTGCATTCTGAATAAGCTCCCAAATCCAGCGATAGGAAGTATCTTCATTATTGCTATTTTCCAATTTTTTGAGTTGGTCGATAATTTTATTTGCAGCTTGTGTTGTTTGTGCTTCACTGCGTAAATTTTTAACCTTATTTTCTATACTCATTTTGTTAACTTCCTTTTATGTAATTTGTTATTTCTCTATTACAAAAAACTATTTAAACTTCCTCACCCATAGTTATTTATTCTTAATTCCAATAGATGTGCATATTTTACCAAAGGCGGTCTTCCTCCATAGCAAAAACATTTCTTGAAAGGTAATATATCTCCAAACAGTAATGTGCTCAGGAATTGTATTTTGAAACAAATCATATTGCAACCCTTCAAAGTGAGAAAAGCTATTACTCAACTCCCCTCTACGAAGTGAAGCGTTAATTTTCTCCGACATAGAACCAGTATATAAGGTCAGTGGGCTAAGCGGAGGCTGCTTATTCAAATCAAAATGCTGTATGGCAGTATCAGAAAAGCTTGTAGACACCCATCTACCTACTTCCTCTGGCATGTTAAACTCCCTAAATTCTCCCAAAAACATAACTCCTCAAATTCAATTTATATATATCTTAATTATACAACAAATTTCATTATATTTCCAATAAATTATGCATTATTATATATGATAGAAACTAATTCTACAGTTAATTTAACTTTATATCTTTAAATTCAGACTTTTATGTCACAGGTAAAAGATTGCTCTTCACTATTAGATCCATACAACTCAGCAATATCCACTATTTGATTGCCAAAATAAAATTTTCATAAAGTACTTGACAAGATTTTCAATGCTCTCTCAGTTGTAAAAAATAGGCAGTTAGTTTTTCAATTGCTCACTGCCTATTATCTCTATTTACAATTGAATTTTCTCTACATCGGGATTTAAACCCTATGTCATCTATATTTAGACTGTTTTTTGAGGCTTGAAAAACGATGATTAAAAGTGGCTCAAACCCGCATGGTTATTGGGTTTTAAGCCCTTGTCATCATTATTATCGTTTCAACGTGTCCCGTCCACGGAAACATATCCACCGGCCAAGCCTCTTTCACCTGATAACCTTTCTTCACAAAATACTTTAAATCTCTTTGCAGTGTAACTGGATTACAACTAATATAAACAACTCTACTTGGCTGTATGCTTTCCACTGCATCAATAAACTGTTCTGTGCTTCCAGCTCTAGGGGGATCCATGATAACTACATCTGCCTTTTCCCCTTTTTCAGCCATAACAGTCATAAATTCCGTTGCATCGGAATTATAGAAATGTTCATTTGTAATGCCATTACGCTTTGCATTTGCTATCGCATCCTTGATTGCTTCTTTATTTACCTCAACTCCAAGTACTTCTTTTGCATATTTACTAGCTACTAAACCAATCGTTCCTATTCCACAATAAGCATCAATCACTCTTTCTTTGCCTGTTAATCCAGCAGCCTTGATAGCTAATTGATATAAGATTTCTGTTTGAACAGGATTTACTTGATAGAAGGATTTTGATGAAATACGGAATACATTGCCACACAATGTATCCTCAATATATCCTTTCCCATAAAGAACAGTTTCACGGTCGCCTAATATCAAGCTATCAGTACGATTATTAATATTTAATACAATTGTTGTAATCTCTGGATGAGCCTTTCTAAGAGCTGCAACAAAGTTTTTCTTCGAAGGTAGTATTGGGGATGCGATAACTAAAACTACCATGATTTCACCACTTGTAAATCCTCTTTTTACTAGCACATAACGTAGTAAACCAAAACCAGTATCTTCATCGTAGGTTTTTATCTTAAAGGATTTTAACATACCACGAATTGTTCCTATAATCTCATCCGCTTTTTTATCTTCAATTAAGCAAGCGGTAGTAGGAATGATCTGATGAGTACCTTCTTTATAGACACCAGAAATGATATTTCCCTTCGCATCACGACCAAATACTGCTTGAACTTTATTTCGATAATGATAAGGATGTTCCATTCCTTTGATTGGATGAACTGTGCAAAAATCAGACAAAAGTTTCGCTACTTGCTTTTGCTTGATTGTTAATTGTTCTTCGTATGGTAAGTCTAAATAATGGCAACCTCCACACTTTTTAGAGTGAGAGCATTCATACTCCCCATAAATCTTCTTTTTGTTTGATCGAGGCTTTTTACTTTTTTCTGCTGTGTCATTCACGTCTTTATTCTTAACTCCAAGTCCTTTGCTCTGAAATTTATTTTTCTGACAAGCCTCCGAACTCTTAGTATATTTATTCTTTTTTGAATCAATGTTCTTTTTGGAGCTCTCCTGCTTATCTGAAAACTCTTGTTTACTTATAGCGTTCATCGACTTATTCCCATGTTTCTCTAATTTAATATAAGGCTTGTCTGTCTTTCGACTAGCTTCTTTACTAGTATGTTGTTTCTTCGTTACACTATTATTTTTTGTAAGATTATTTCGTTTGCCAGCAACACTACTGTTTTTCTCTACATCATTTATTTTTGGAGGATTTTTCATCGTTTTCTTTCCCTTCTTTTTTGGTATAAGCAATTATCTATGTTATTTCATTTCGATTTTCTTTCTCTTTCTTCTCTAACTTTGCCTACCTTTTATTCTCTTTCTTTTTTCTACTTCCTTTTGTTATATCAATAATTCACTTAATCTCTTATCTAAAATATAGTGAACCTATCTCCATCATTCATTTTTAATAAACCTTACACCTATATCATTAAATTCTCTCCGATTATATCAGACATAACCAAACATGTCCATAAATACTATTTATTCACTAATACGATATTCACTTAACCGTAATCCAAGCGCCAAAAAGAGGCTTTGCAAAATACTATTTCCACTAATTTTGCTCAAGCCTCTCCTTGCCATTACTTCACTTTATGTTGAATTTCTTTAGCCATTTTTACATCTTCGCCCATCATGTGACTAAATACCCACGACTGAATCATCACTTTTATAGCCTTTAATTCCTTATACGGATTTTTTGCTAAAGCTGGACAATCAATTTCCATGACGTATTTTTTAAATTTTAAATGTTCCTTTACATGATGCACGTAACCGGAATAACCTTGTTGACGCATAATGGATTCTTCTGAATAAAAATGGTAGGAAACATACTCTCTAAGTTCACACACAATGTCTAATAACTCCTGCTCTTGAACTCCGATACACTTTCTAACAATCAACTGCTCAATATTCCTTCCGATACGAAAGAACTCTTTGTGCTGTTGATCAATTAATTCATCTCCAGTTTCTAACTCTTTAAACCAATCAAATGTAAAATCAAACATTCCCCACCTCATATATCTTTAGTACTTAATTACTATTTAATAATTTACATCGTAACCTCTCTATCGTCAAGTGTGAATTTTAGTTATTTTTTTATTGAATACAAGCTCATTATCAAAATGGATTTTAGAAACCTTGATCTGAAACAAGCTATCCTAATAGAATAAAACATGTTAAAATATCAATAAAAGTAATCATAGTGTACTAAAACACGAATTTATTGGAAGGAATTGTATGGGAATAGTAAGATTAATGATAACTGAAAGCAAGTGCAGAGGCGGGTATTGTAAAAAAGGTGATCACTATCTAGTGGAAGATTTATGTCCACCTTTATGCCATGAATTATGGAATAGTATTTATCCTTTCGTTTATGCTTTGCAAAATGGAGCTACTTTAGATTATGGGAATCGTAAAGCAAAACAATTTGATATGGAATGTCCTGATAACGGACGAGTAAAAATCCATGGCGAATATGTAGAAGATTAATTAGAAAAAACATACGTACTTTTTCTTATAATGTCAAAAAAAAGATAAGCATTATGTCATTCTCATAATGCCTATCTTCTATCTTTTTATTTTATAAAATTTCAAACATCACATTTACTAACAACCAGTTCGGACGGAACAATCTCATTAACTGCCAATAACCAACACCTCGGAAATCATATTCTTTCACGAGTTCTAGTTTCGCCTTGATGCTTCTCACATCCTCAAACCATACTTCATGATCTACGCCTTCACGAGTATAGGTAAAAAATGGGGTTTGAGCAACTTCATCAAATTGAATTACCGCATTGTTCGCAGCAGCGATTTGGACTGCTTCAATATTTCCTATTGCTCTTGCTCTTGACTCTCCTTTGACATAAGGAAGTGTCCAGTCATATCCATAGTTTGGGATTCCCATATCAATCTTATCGACTGGTATTTGAGTCACTGCAAAATCAAGCACTTCTCTAACTTTATTAATTGGTGCAACCGCCATAGGTTCACTATAAGTATAGCCCCATTCGTATGTCATCAAAAGAACGCTATTTGCACTCTCCCCAAGCAAGCGATAATCAATGCCTTCATATAATAAACCAGCCTGAGATTCACTTACCTTTGGTGCCAATGCTACAGAAACAAAGAAGTCCTCTGCGTTCATTCTTCTTGTTAATTCTGCAACAAATTCTGCAAAAGCGATGCGATCTTCTCCTTTGACGTATTCAAAATCTACATCAACGCCTACATACTGTTTTTCCTTCACTGTAGCTAATAATTCATTAATCAAATGATTTTGAGCTTCCTTATTCTGCGTTATAGCAGTTACTAATGCACTATTAAAAGCTCCATTTGCATCCGAAGGTGTCAGTGTTAATACAGGACCTACTCCATACTTTGTTGTTATTTCTAATACTTCTTCGTCATCTACTGGAACTAAATCCCCTTCCGGTGTAAAACCATACGAGAAGATACTTAGTGTTGTTAGGTATGGAAGAGTTTGCTCTAATACTTGAAAACTTACATAAGGATAAACATAACCATTCGTAGAAATAATTTTATCTCGTACTCCCTCATAAGTGATGACTAAAACCTGGCCTTCTCTTAATTGTTGCTCCTGTATAATATACGGATTGTTACGAATTAAACTAATGACACTAACTTGAAAACTCTGTGCTATGGAATAGAGCGTGTCACCAGGCTTTACCTGATATATTTTAGTGGGATGCAGGATTAATAATGCTTGACCAACCACTAAATTCTCGGGTGTGTAGATCTCGTTATCAAAAATAAGTCGTTGTACCGATACTCCGTATTGATTTGCAATTGCAAATACGTTATCCCCTGGTTTTACTACATGAATTTCCATATAAATTTCCGTTTTTTTTAATCATATTACAGGAAAAAGAAGAATATGAATAAATCTATTATTTTAAACAAAATCGGTATAATAAATTCTTATAGGAAAATCTAAACAGTTCGTACATTTTTCCAACGTCCAGATGCGTAACGAACATATGCAACAATTAGAGCAACAGTCCAACCGATTGGAATAGACCACCAAATCGCATGATAACCAATACCTGATAATGTAGCAAGACCATACGCAAGAACAACTCTAACACTTAAATTACAAAGAGTTGCAATCATAAAAACTTTCATATCTCCAGCTCCACGTAGAACACCGTTAAAATTATTCATAGTTCCCATAATGACATAGAAAACCGATACAACTTTTAGGTATTCAATACCAACTTCCATTACCTTTTCGCTAGCACCAGTTTCAATAAAGAAACCAATAAATTGTTCCCCATAAAGATATAATATACCAGCGATAAATAAACCAAAAATCCAAACCATGGATAATGCTCCACGCAATCCTTTTGCAACACGCTCTGGCTTCTTAGCACCAATATTTTGAGCGGTAAAGGTTGACATGGCACTACCTATATTAACCATAGGCATGATTGCAACAGAATCAATTTTTGTAGCTGCTGTATAGCCAGCCATAACGTCAGGTCCATATCGATTAACAAGGGCTTGTACTAAGACAATTCCAATAGAAACGATAGATTGCTGTATTATAGATGGAACCGCAATATTTGCAACTGTCTTTAAGATTTCAAGATCGAAATACCTGGATTCTTCTTGTACCTTTAATTTCTTCATATAAATTAGCAGTGCTAAAAATGATAACACCGCCGATAACGCTTGAGCTATCAAAGTTGCATAAGCTACTCCTGCAACACCTAGCCCGAAATTTATTACAAATACTAAATCAAGTACAATATTTAATATTGAAGAGAATGCTAAAAATAACAATGGCACTTTCGAATTTCCTAGAGCATTAAAAATCGCATTTAATGTATTAAACAAAAATAAAAAGATAACTCCCATAAAATAAATGCTTAGGTAAATTGCAGCATCTTCAAATACTTCAGGAGGTGTATTCATTGCTCGTAAAATACTTCGATGTAATAATAATCCTAATACTGTAATAAAAGAACTAATGGCGAGCATCGTTAACATTACAGTACGAATCGCACTGCGCATTTTTCCGAATTTCCCTGCTCCAAAATATTGAGATATTACAACAGATGCCCCAATACCTGCCCCTGTCGCAATTGCTATAAACAAAAATGTGATAGAAGAACAGGTTCCAACTGCCGCCAGAGCATTAGCGCCCACCTTCTTTCCTACAATCATTGTATCCGCTAAGTTATACGCTTGTTGAAATAAATTTCCCAAAACCATGGGGATCGCAAATTTAACTAAGGTTCTCCCAGGATTTCCGGAAGTCATGTCACCCTTCATCGTTATCAATAGTTCCTTTCCTTTGTAGTTCTTATTCTTCGATAAATAGTCTTTCCTTTTCTTTTTTTCTTATGAGTATTTTTTCTTATGAGTATTTTTTCTTCCCCATTTTTTGAATCATTGATACACCAACTATCATAATAATTGGAAATATTATAACTGGTATCATACCTGCTTTTAAACCGAATGTTGTCCTATTCGCAACGAATCCTACAATGGCAGGCCCCAGGGCACATCCCACATCTCCCGCTAATGCTAAAATAGCAAACATCGCTGTTCCACCCATACGATAACGCTTTGCTGCAAGACTAAAAGTTCCTGGCCACATAATACCTACCGAGAATCCGCAGATTGCACAGGCAATTAAAGAAAGAAATGGTATTGGTGAGAATATCACTGTTAGATAACTTAAAATGCAAAGAGCACTGGAAAGTGCCATTGCACGTTCTAACTTAATTCGCTCTCCCATCTTCCCATACAATGCTCTAGAAATTCCCATTAATAAGGCAAATGCACATGGTCCTAACAAGTCTCCAACCGTTTTACTTACCTTAAGTCCTACTTCTGCAAAATAAGATGCCCATTGAGACATCGCTTGTTCAGCCGCCCCGGAACATATCATTAGTAAAAAAAGCCACACAAACATAGAAGAAATAAAAATACTTTTTCGCGATTTTTCTATCTTTTTCTCTTCTCTATGCAGATGTTTCTCCACAGAACTTACATTCTCCTCATCAAAACTTATATTCTCCTCGTGATGATCCGATAACGTACAAAGTGGTACCTTGGAAAATAAGATAAGGTTACCAAGCGGTACCAACATCCACAGATAAGCCAGGATAGACCAATGTCCAATTCCAACGAAAAGAAAGAACAAAGTAGAGAAAATTACAACCCCTACATGACCAAAACAATAAAAGGAATGGAGTAAGCTCATTGCTTTATCCTTCTCTTTCCCTGGTAATGATTCTACAATAGGACTAATGATTACTTCAATAATTCCGCCACCTATTGCATTGAATGCCACTGCGATTAACAATCCAAGATAAGGGTTTTCAAGTAGCTTAGGTAATGTTCCAAGGCTTATTAAGCCGAGGACACAGAAACCATGAGCTACGATAGCTGAAATACGATACCCTATTTTATCTATTGTTTTCGCTCCAATAAAATCAACAATGATTTGTATGATAAAGTTTATGGACACCATCATGGCGATACGTTCCAGAGATACCTCAAATTCTTTCTGAAAAGTCAAAAACAATAATGGTGGAAAATTATTAATAATTGCCTGTGTTATGTACCCAATATAACTTGCATAAAGTGTATGATGATATTCCAGTTTCGTTCCTCGATGCTTTACCCTCAAAAAACTCATATGATTTCTCCTTTTGTTTCTTACAATCCTTCTCTTGATTAATAAACACATAAAAACTGTTGCAGCATAATTAGCCATATTGAAAAATCATAAACAAAATGAATAACTCATAAAGGAAAATATTCTTTCCTTTCACTATTCTAAATGCATATGATTTCCATTGGGCAAATATTATGTTGCAACAGCCCTTGATTTTACTACAAATCAATAGTAATGCGTTATAATAAAATATAGAAAAAGTTAGCTTCTATCATATTATACCTTCTAATTCCTTTCTATTTCAAGTATATTAGCTACATTTCCTTAGATTTTTGTTTTTTTATAAAATAACTCTATCGCTTCTCTTTCCGCATTTACATCGATACCAGTTCTACCTGTACGATCACTCCATCCAAGGATAGCCAAATCCTCTCCTCGAACCTCACTTAACATCGTTTTTAAATCTCCAAATGGCAGGTCCTTATTCACGTATAGTATCATCATGTGCCAACGTATTAAAGAACAAACATATCTTATAAACTCTCGATCAGTAATAAACTCAGACAAGAACTTATCTGCAAGTTCAGCTCCAACTCTATCATGATCATAGGAGGTAATTCTTCCTTTACGAAACCTGGTTGTCTCAGGTTTTCCAATGTCATGTAGTAAGGCAGCCCACATAATTGCAGTTGGTTTTTCACTCTTTTCTTTTACAGTAGCCGCAACATCGACTACCATCATTGTATGAATCCAGACATTGCCTTCTGGATGATACTTTGGAGATTGTTCTGTCTTTTCTAGGGAGGAAAGCATGGAAAAAGGATACTGATAAAACTCAGGTCTAGATAATAACGTGTTGAGATAAAGAGATGGCTTTTCTCTCGTGATAAGCTCATGTTCCAATTCGCAAAAAAGACGATCTGCTTGCTCTTTGTCTCCTCCTTGTGACTCTGTTCTAGGAGAAGTGGCAGTTTTATAACTTTTACTGGATATTCGAGACTCTTTGTTATAATCCTTATTTGTCTTTTTCCATTCCCTTTGTTTCATTTTGAATTCTCCTGCATTTGAGATGCCTTTTTATGACCAGCTTTTGCTTTACCCTGAATTTCTGGTACAGGTGGCTGATCATTTTTCTTTAAATGTAATTTCTTATTACTTTCTGTTCCATGTGGTTCTTGTGGGTCTGGTCGTTTCATCCCTGCTTTCGCCATAGCAAACCTCCTATAAATACTCCTTTAGCTCTTTGATATTATCTTCTTCAAACTTTAGTAATTGATCCATCAGTTCATTAATTTCTTGTTCCGCATTTTTGTACTTCTTTAGATTCTTAATAGCATCAATTACACCCATATTACTACCTATAATTAACATTTCTGCAATATGAGACGTACTTTTATCGGTCAGCGTTTGAATATTTATCATGAAGTAGGTCTTAATCTTATCAAAAGCACTAATTCCTTTTTCATCGTAACCATTGGAATTCAATAGCTTTTCGGCGGCTTTGTTTATCTTTTCATATTCTTTGTATTGTGACTCTAAGCGTTTCTTAAATTTGTTATCCTCAACAATTCCAATAATTTGATGTAATGTTTCTATTCCCATTTGAGAATTTTGATAAACAAAGTTTAATAATTCTGCATTTCCATCCATGTCACTTCTCCTGTTTCTGTCGTTCCTTTATGGTAACTTTGACGATATCTCCTGGTTGTTTCTTGATTTGCTCTCTTATCATTTTTTTTATTCCTATGATGTGACTAGGAGTCCCCATTCTAACTAAGCTTCCTTCATAAACAACACCATCAAATGTAGCAGTTACAGGAACTCTACCTTTTTTAAACTCTTGTTTCACATCAAACGGAATCTCAATATAAGCTCCATCAATATCAGGCACTTTCTTTATGATTGCTTCAAATTCATATATTTTTTCATTCATGTATTCTGCTCCAATCCTTCTATGATAAAACTTTATCTTAATTGTTCTGTAATATTATTTATCTTTCGCCTATCCTCACACATTTTGTACGATATGAATTTTTTTTTGCAGTACTTTGTCGCGCCGAACCCAAAGGATGAATGCGCATCCCTCGGAGTGTTTATAATCTCATAAAATTCTCCCGTACACACTTAATATCTCAAAAGAGAAGATTTTTATTCGTATTTAAGTAATGCATTGCGATAGATTGTTATCATCTGTTCTCTCACAGAGTTTGGTGAAACAACTTCAACTTTATCCTCAAAAGATAAAATAAAATTATAAACCCAAGATAAGGATGCTTGAAATGTCACTAGATAATTTCCATCATTTAGTTCTATTATCTCATCTTGTTGAAATTCATCAAACACACGATAGGATAAGGAATGATCCAGTTTTAATATGATTTGTTCCATTTTTACTTCACTTTGATTTATCATTGCATCCAAGTCGATCGGTGGCACCTCAATTACAAATCTTTTTGAATGTATCTGAGGATTTTTAACTCTTCGCAATTTAAAGACACGATAATCTTTTTTTTCTTTGCAATATGCATATAAATACCAGGATTGTGCTTTAAATATAAGCCTTAATGGATAAACTATCCTCTTTGACTCTTCTCCAGATGAATTATAGTAAATAATCTCTAATTCTTTTTTTTCAAGAATTGCTTGTTTTATCAAATCGAACTTTTCCTTCTCTTCCGTATTACTTCCCCATCTTGAAAAATCCACCTCGATCCAAGTCTCTTCTTTCTTTCCGAAGATGGAACTAAGTTTTCTTAGTGTTGCTTCCTCTGAACGGCTGATTGCATGTAATCCTTGGAGAGATGCTAAAATATTTTCTTGTTCCTTTTCGGATAACACCGCTTTATTAAGGACATAAGATTCCATTAATGAAATCCCGCCACCTTTACCTTTGGTTGTATAGACTGGTATTCCGGCTAAGGAAAGCGCATCAATATCTCGGTATATGGTTCTTACAGATACCTCAAAATGCTCTGCCAACTCTTTTGCTGTCATACTTTTTTTATCCATTAGAAGATATGTGATTTCAAACAAACGATTTCCTTGCATTCCTGTCACCTCATACTATAAATTTGTAACATTATAACTTACCCTGTGTGGCAAGTTTATGTCACGTAATTTAAATGTTCTTTACATTTATTTGATATGCTTAAGGAACAAAAATCTTGTAAATTTGATAATAAGTACTTTCTTAATACATAACATTTATTTTTTTGCTAAAAAAGCTCTTATTTTGTCACAAAGCAGAAAGGAAATCATATCTTATAGTATAAATATAAAAAGAAAGGAATGATAATATGTGCTGCTTTTTTAATTTTGGATGCAATAGATGCTGCAGATGCAATAGAGACTGCGATTGCGATTGCCGTAGAGACTGCGACAGAGATTGCGACCGAGACTGCGACCGTAGAGACTGCGACTGCGATAGAAGATGTTGCAGATGCTGTAGATGCTGTAGATGTTGTAGATGCTGTAGATGCTGTAGATGCTGCTAATCTATAACTACTAATCTCCATCATTTAGTATTACATTACGAATAGTATAAAGCAAAAAACACTATGTAAAAATTCAAAAATATCTATAAACAAAATTCAAAAAGCATCACACCATAGCTATTAATTCACTATGGTGTGATGTTAACTATCTGTCTAAAACTAATTTTATTTCTTAGTTTTATTTCTTTAATTTTATTTTTTATGTTTTTTATATATTTTCATACCTCTTGAATGTCCTTTGTTTCCTTTCTTTGATTCACCGCTTCCCAGTCTCTTTCTTGTTGTAGCTCTTTTTCCTTCTCCATAAAACTTATATTATTTTGAATTCTTGCGTCCTCAGGTGATAATCGAAATGCTATCTTTGCAAACTCAATTGCATTATCGACTAATCCAATATGAAAACATGCAATGGACCCAATGTCATAAATATCGGAGTTCCAGGCACGTGGATCACTTGGGTAACCCAATATATTCTTATCTTTTATTTTAAGTGCATCGGTTACTGCGTAGTAAACTGTATTCCAATCCTTTTCACCATATGCAAGAAATGCAAGTTCTATATAAGAATCACGAATATAAGGAATTTCTGCTATCGCTTTTAGCATCCAAGCTTTCGCTTGCAGATACTCACCTTTTCCATTATAACAGCGTCCAATAAATCTCATTGTTGCACTTCGTTCTTCATTCCAATTAGAGCGCGGATGATCTAAATATTTTTTGAAGGTTTCAATCGCATCATCATATCGATTGACAAACATATATTCTCTTCCAAGATAATGTAGATTTCTAACATCATCCGGGAACTCTTGCATTGCTAACTCTAATAAACTAACGTTAAAACTACGGTCCTTCGTTTTATCAGGATAATGCTCGACTACTAACCCTGAAATAAACACATCTTCTTGGCAGCCTTTTCCTGTATACTCTAAAATCTCATGGGTTGGATATATCCAGTGGTAATTCTTTCTCGCATGGATTCGGTGCTGTACAAATTGCACCGCAGGGCTACCATCTGGATTAAAACTCCAGATGTATTGGTACCTACCAAGGCAACTACTTGGTTGCCATACATCTTCTAGTGCATCTCTCCAGCCGGCATTAATTATCTCATCCACATCAAGTGCCACACAGATATCAACATCCTCTGGTATAAACTTTAGTAGCTCATTTCTTGCTTTATCAAATCTCCATGGTTTGATTGGCATCTCGTAAACAATAGCACCGGTATCCTTAAACTTTTGAACTGTATTATCTGTGGATCCAGTATCCCCTATGATTACCATGTCAGCTTCTTTTAGATTTACCATAAAGCGATCTACAAACTGTTCTTCATCCTTACATACAGCATATACACATACCTTATACCTACTCATCTACTCTCCTTTTTTTCTATAAGAATATACTTATATTATGTGTTTCCTTTTGGTAAATTGAAGCATATTCTATATTGATATTCTTACTATTATTACTATCATATGTCATGAAAATAAGCTCAATACCATCGGTGTTTTCATTGATTAACTTATCCTAAAAATACAATCGTAAAACCAAAAAAAAACGTGGTTTAAAAACTTAACAAAATCTTAATATGAGCTTGTGATTTATCTATTGACATCATACTAAAAAAGTGTAGAATTTCCTTGATATCTATGGATGAGATACAAAGAATAACATTGGTTAATGTACATAGAATTCCTTCGATTAAATAGCGACGGATAGCTATGATTAATTAGTTACAAAGAGCTAGTTTGATTAACAATATTAAGCTTAATAAGATACTTTGGCCTATGTTCCAAAAAATCCATTAGATATCCAAGCAACGATAAAAAATCATCAAAGGAACGGTGAAATTTATGGAAAATGATGCAAAAGGCAGCTTGGGAGATGAAGCTGACCCTTATTCCAAACTACGGGTTGGAATAACTTATAACTTAAAGAAGGGGATTCGTACCGAAGTCGTAGATGCAGAAGCAGAATATGACAGCATCGATACGGTTCTAGCCATCAAAAACGCCTTAGAGGGCGACAATTGCCACGTAGAATTAATGGAGGCAGATACTAATTTACCAAAACGGCTACAAGAGACACCGGTGGATATTGTGTTTAATATTGCAGAAGGGCTGAAAGGAAGAGGCAGAGAAGCTGAGGTTCCTGCAGTTCTTAATATGTTTAACATTCCATTTACCGGTTCGGACGAAACAACCCTATGCCTTGCACTTGATAAGGCACTTTGCAAACGAGTTTTATCCACCTATCGCATCAGAACACCGAAATACCGAGTGTTTACGAAAGACGACAATCGTCTTAATACTAAATTTTCTTTTCCGTGCATTGTAAAACCAAATGCGGAAGGTTCCAGTAAAGGTATCTCCGATATTTGCATTGCCACAAACAAAGAAGAACTAAAAACACTCGTATCTAATAATATCAAGGCTTATGGCCAGGATATGCTAGTGGAGGAATACATCGACGGTAGAGAATTTACCGTTGGCGTACTCGGTAATGGAGACGATATTCATGTATTTTACCCTATGGAGATTATTTATCTGAAGAAAAACAATAAGTTTAATATCTATAGCTATAATGTGAAACAAGATTATAAAAAATTAATTCGCTATGAATGCCCACCAAACCTTGATCCAAAAATCGAAGAAGAAATGATTACTATGGCAAAAAAGATATTTAAAGTACTTCATTGCCACGATTTTTCCAGAGTCGATTTTCGATTAAATTCCGAAGGGAAACCTTATTTCATTGAAATAAATCCTCTTCCTGGTTTGGCTCCAGGTTACAGCGACTTTCCAATGCTGGCTGAGTTTTGTGGAATGGACTATGTTACATTAGTTCGCAGTATTCTTAGAAACGCACTCCAACGGAATGGTCTTCCATTTCATATCTAACGAGGGGGCGTAAGAAATGAGCGAACATATCTTTCATGGTAATTTAATTCCGGATTCCGATTGGTATGATTGGCGGTGGCAGTTTCGCAACCGTATTACAACGGTTAGTGAGCTCTCTAAGTCAATCGAATTAACAGAACAGGAGAAACAAGAAATATCCGACTGTTTGGGTCAATTCCGTATGGCGATTACACCATACTATGCTTCCTTAATGGACCAAGCGGATAAAAATTGTCCGATTCGTATGCAAGCGGTTCCTAGTAGCTTAGAAAATCGCATCCTTCCTTGTGAAATGGCAGACCCATTGAATGAAGAAGGCGAAAGCCCAGTTCCAGGTATTGTACATCGGTATCCCGACCGTGTACTTTTTCTGGTAACCCACCAATGTTCCATGTACTGTAGACACTGTACCAGACGTCGTTTGGTTGGTGAAGAAGACATGGTAATCTCGGACCAAGAAGTGGATACAGCTATTGAATATATCAAAAGCAAGGAAGAAATTCGAGATGTTCTTATCTCAGGCGGTGATCCACTCACGATGAGTAATGAGAAGCTAGAACGAATACTTAAAAAACTTCGGTCAATCGAACATGTGGAGATTATACGAATCGGCACCAGAGTTCCTGTTGTTTTACCAATGAGAATTACCCCGGAATTAACAAACATGCTTCATAATTATGAACCAATTTGGATTAATACTCATTTTAACCATCCAAAAGAGATTACCATAGATTCCATGAACGCTTGTGCTAGGTTAGTGGAAGCAGGCATACCTCTTGGAAATCAGAGTGTTCTGCTTCGTGGTATTAACGATTCTACAGACATTATGAAAGATTTGTTATTAAACCTAGTAAAGAACCGCATTCGTCCTTATTACTTGTATCAGTGTGATTTAAGCCAGGGGTTAGGCCACTTTAGAACTAGAGTAGAAACGGGTATCGAGATTATTCATCATTTGCAAGGATATATCTCTGGTTATGCAATACCAAAGTTTGTTATTGATGCACCCGGTGGCGGTGGTAAAATACCTGTCAATCCGGAATATATCGTATCAATCGATGATAACGAGGTAGTAATGCGTAACTATAAGGGGGACCTTTATACTTACCCGCAACCACCTGATATTAGTTATGAAAAAGAGTTTCATTTAAATGCAGCAAAACAATAGATAGGTAGAATAGCTTATCAAAATATAAGAGTTAGGTTATTCTATTTTATTCCTAAACACAGATACACTATAGGGGTTATTGGGATAATAACTTTACATTATTTAACAAAAGTAATAAAATAGTCTTTAAGGACTATTTTATTACTTTTTTAAAGGGGATTATATGAAAATAAAAAAGAAAATCAAATCACTAAGATTCGTTGAAAAGATTTCGATATTATTAATGATACTAATTATTATAGTTTATTTTACATGTAGTATAAATTTTGTACAAATATGTAGTATTATCTTTTTGGCTATACTAATTTTATCCTTATTTTTAGAAATGATAAATAAGATAACTCCTAACGAAATTAAATTCAATAACTTTTTTATAATAATACTTTCATTAGTGTATATAGCCTCTATTATCTATATAAAACAAAGATAATATTAACTTTACTTTCTTTATTTTTATTTAACCTTTTTAGATTGCTCTCTTGAATTACTCTTTTATCTAATAGCTCTTTTATTGTATTCACTCTTTATTTTATTAACGCTTTTAATCTTTCAAGCTCAATTTTTAAAGTATCTATCATCCAATTGTACTGCCAATCACTATCATACAAACGATAATCACACTCAACAATCATAACAATACAGCGATATAAGCGGTAAATCGTACAACGAATCTTTTCATTTTTTGTAAATTCTTCTTTCCCATAGGACTCTAGAAAAATCTTCGAAGGCTCGCTAAAACTTGAGAAGGCATCTTCCATTAAGATATCACCATAAAATGCCCTCTCAAAGTCAATGATCCCAGATATTTTACCCTCTTGAACAAATATATTTCCATCCCATAAATCCCAGTGAACTAACCTCGGTGTGATTACTTCATCAAATAGCTCCTCACAGGATGTTAGAAGTTCCCAAAGGTCATCGTAAGAAATATGTACTAGATTTCTCCCTTTTCTTTTACCGTCCTTGATTAACATATCGAATAAGGAAAGTATGAACTCTCTACATGTTGCAAAACGAGAGGATGTTTTCCCAATAAGACCAAAATAAGTGCCTTTTATACTGTTTATCTGTTTGTTATATCGCCCAAGTTCTTGTAAGATGGATTTGTTTTGATCATCAGAAAGCTCTTTTTTCAAGTTATTGTAGGTCACACCTAATGATTTTGACATGAAAAAGTAAGAGGAATTACAGATCATCTTACTATCATCAAAAAAGAGTACTTTAGGGGTGGGAACATTTGTATACTTCTCCATTAATCCCATCACAGCAACCTCAGTCTCTAGTATTCTTTCTTCATATGACATCATCTCAACTTGATCGGATGGGGCAATCTTAAGTATTACATCTTCCTCTATCAAAGGAACTAGATATACAACGTTACAAAACCCACCATCTAATTCTACAATCTCCCTGTCAAAGCATATCTTATCTTTACCAAAAGCTTTTTCTGTCATCTGATACAATACTTCTTTACATTGTCTGTTTTTCGTAATTGCGTTCATGAATTTTAACATCCTTTCGTGGCGGTATCTGGGTGGGTAAAACATACTATTTTTCAGCTCGTTCCATAGTTATCATATCAATAGACAATATAATATGAAATAGAGATTCTTATACTTTTATATGTCAAAAATGGTGCAGTCGTTCATTTTATCATTGTCATTTATTTACATTTCGGTTATACTAAAACTAGTTTGTAGAATTGCAAACAAATTTTGTAGGAAAGGACTGTTCCGTTTATTATTATAAAGATGAATTCGAAGAGGCTTATATTTTTATAGACAGCCAAAAAGCAAATTATTGTCATTACCAGTACCCACCGTAATTTATACATACCACTAATTTTGATCTTCCATATCCCTAATAATTAAAATTGGTGAATATAACAGAGTTGTTTCTTGAAAATTATCCACATCAGCTGTTTACAATGAAATCAGGCATTATAAAGTTTACCTCTCAGAGTTGTATTTCCTATCTTCTCAGAGCTGCTTTTCCTATCTTTAACTTGACAATTATGTTTTCATTCGATAAGATATAACTACTGGTAAGGGAGTAGTTAGCACAAACTGTGTAGTATAGTCAACACAATGATAGATTCTATCTGGCTATACTTTGAATAGCGAGACTTATCTGTGGCAATACCACAGATAGGTCTCTTTTTTGTTGTAAAAGGGATGACTTCCTTCCTTTTCACGACTACTCTAACATTGCCAAACATACGATGATGAAAAAGAAGGAGTAAGATTATGTCATTTTTCACTTTATTCACACTTGCAATTGGTCTTGCCATGGATGCATTTGCTGTCTCTGTCTGTAAAGGACTCGCATTGAAAAAAATGTCCTTAAAAAAAGCATTCATTACTGGAGCTTATTTTGGACTCTTTCAGGCTGGAATGCCTGTAATCGGATACTTTTTAGGTATCTCCTTTCGTGATTATATCACCTCGATTGATCACTGGATTTCCTTTGGGCTTTTAGTATTTCTAGGTATCAAGATGATCAGGGAAGCATTAAAAAATGAAGCATGTAGTACCAATGATTCTGTTGCATTTCGTGTAATGATTGTTCTTGCAGTAGCTACAAGTATTGATGCTCTCGCTGTTGGTATTACTTTTGCATTTCTTAATGTAAATCTAGTGGTTGCTGTTAGCTTAATTGGCATCGTAACATTCCTTCTATCCATGATTGGTGTTAGACTTGGCCATATTTTTGGAGCTCGTTATAAGCGTGCAGCAGAGTGTCTTGGTGGTGGTGTACTTATCCTATTAGGTTTTAAGATACTCCTTGAACACCTTGGGATACTAAGTCAAATATTTTAGAAAAAAGGTATGAACCTATCCAGATTTCTGGAAGTAGTTCATACCTTTTGTATATAGCTCTATATCCAGTAATGGAGCAATGATTAAGCATACCCCAAACTTGACTCAGAGCCTATATAATTAAATATTTGTTATACAATCTGCTTTAATTTCTCCATCTCGTGTAATAATTTTTGGAGTGTAGCAGACGCTTCTTCGTAATAATGAACTGCCTGTGCACGATTCTGTCGATCAATTTCTTGTATACATTTCACTGCAATTGTATGAAGCTCTTCATGGTATTTCTTCACCTGTAAAAATGATGGATGATTTAATATCTTTTCATCGTTAAGACTGCTACACCATTTACCAAGTTTACAATCCTTAGGATTATTAATTTTATCAATCTGAAGAGTTTCATACTTACTAATCGCATTGTAAAGTCTCCACGTAAATACCATATGATCAACTTCAAATACACGCAAGTATTCTTTCGTTGTTAACCCCATTGCATTGCGAACAAGACTACCTCTTATCTTATCTGTACCACGAACAAGCTCGAATAAGTATTTTCCAGCGTTGTTACATTGACCTTGCATCTCCTCATATGAATCCGAAAGTGTATCAATGGAAGTAACGAATGTACTCGCCGTCTCCTCTTGATTCTGAATAAAATTATAGATACTGCTAATTTCATCATTAATCGTATTCATCTGATTCTTTAAAGTCTCAATACTATTAACAGAACGTTCTACAATTTGATTCCCGTTCTCGAGTTTTTGTGTCGTTTTATGGATCGTTGCTACTAATTCTTCTGTATTTACTTGGAGTTCCTTAACATAACGCATAATATCAGCTGCAGATTCCGTTGTACTTTCAGATAAAACCTTTACTTCACCAGCAACAACTGCAAAACCTTTTCCAGCTTCTCCAGCTCTAGCTGCCTCAATAGAAGCATTTAATGCTAAAAGGTTACTTTGCTGCGCAACTTTTTTTACTAAATCAATAATTTCATGGATTTTCATTGTTTTAGATTGAAATGTCTGTACCATATCATTGATCGTTCGTATCTCTTCTGTTGACTGGTTTACTACTTCAATACTTTTTGTCATATTCTGTGCACTATCTACCGAAGTAACCACAGCTTCGTCTACAAACTGTTTAATATCTTCCACTACATTTGAAATATTCGAAATGGAATCTCCTAGTTCCTTACTTGAGTTCCTTAGTCCTTCGATTGAATTACTCTGGCTCAATACAGTTTCGAGCATCTCCTTCATTATCGAGTTGTTCGTTGCCTCTTCCATGGAATCGTTCATTCGTAGCACATCGTGGTTTCCTCTACTTCTAAGACTACTAATCATGGCATTGATTTGTTGTACTAATTCCACATCGAAAAATCCATCTTCCTCAATCTTATTGATTTCACCATTACTTACTTTTGAAAGCTCCTCTAACAGTTTAGCACGCTCTGCTGGAACTTTTGCGGTAGTACTTTTTTTTGAGCGAAATAAGCTATTACTCATAATACCTTCTCCTCCCTGAAAACTATGTAAATACAACCATATTGTATCAAATAAAACAAAAAATTACTATATATTTTTTTAAATTCAGCGCTTTTATTCCCTATAATACAGATTTCTTGCCATTTCAACTGGAATTATTTTCTATCTTCATCATGATCTTCTATTTTATTACATATAGTAGCAATTACATACTTTTTTAAACCATATTTTTTTATATTTTGCAACTTGATTATGGTTATTTTTGCTATTTACACCTAGATAATACCATTTATATTGTTATATATCAAGGTTGTTGGCACTAATTTTCTACAAATTCCCATTGTTTCTTTGTTATTTGTTCCATCTCTTAAAATCCATTCAGCTAATCTATATATTTAATGGAATATCGCATAAAAAATCTGTACTTTATAAGACCTTTTACCTAT
Source organism: Lachnoclostridium phytofermentans (assembly GCF_000733755.1). GTDB lineage: Bacteria > Bacillota > Clostridia > Lachnospirales > Lachnospiraceae > Lachnoclostridium > Lachnoclostridium phytofermentans_A. The sequence continues at coordinate 340,014 of NZ_JPOF01000006.1, forward strand.
ATTATTTTATATTTCAATTCACTTTTATCTCTCCCGCATGATTTTAAACATCTTTGACATGAATTAGTTTTAACAGAATAGCACTTATTATTTTAGTAACTGATCCTTACACATAGATAAGATTTAGCATGATAGTTAATCAATTATAATAAAAATAGAGCACTATCCAAAAACTAGGATAGTACCCTACAAATCACATACAACTCATATTCCGTCTATATAGATAGATCTCTTCTTGAAAAATATCGTATTCCAATTCCATATAAAATAATTCCAATTCCATATAAAATCAGAATCCCAATATAAGCACTAGTTTCTCCCGTAATGATTCCACTTGTATCAAATAATGTTAAAGGTGTTGCATATTTAAATTTATCTGCCTTGTCTGAAACTTGTGATATCATTTTTATAAGTACAAACACAACGCACAAAGAAGCACCGATAGCATATGGATACTTAGAATCACTGAATAGGCAGGTAGAACAATAGCAGATTCCACTAAAGCATAGAAAAACGCCAAATAAACCAATATTTAAAATTATAAATCTACCTATATCAAGATCCCCAGGAAATAAAATAGCACTAGTAGTAATACATAATACAGTTACATAAACCGCCAGTATAAAACACCCTATGATTAGAAATATGGCTTCCGTAAATGCTACTGTGCTGCGTTTTGTCGGCGTAGCTAAAAGATATGCCATAGAACCTCTCTCAATGTATCGTGCCATAATACGATTAGATACTAGTATAATGAATATCAATGGAAAAAAGATAAATATCATACCATATAAATAACTTGCAAGAAAGTCAATTAACGTGTCAGCAACACTCGTCATACCAAAGGCAGAAAATATCTGTGGCATACTCTCAGCCATAGCTCGTAAACTTTCTCCAAGTTTTGGATCAAACATCGCAACAACCATAGAGCCATACATCGTAAGTACTGCAAGAAAGATTAGTACAATCTTATAATTTGACTTTGTTTCCCGCAAAAATAGTGTCTTACTAATCATTGTTTTTACCTCCATAAAAAGTCATAAACAGTTCTTCTAAAGATTGAGTTTTTACGTTAAGATCTAAAATCTCATATGTAGCAAGTGATTTTATAAATTGATCTGTAGAACTGCTCATACTGATCGTAATTACATTTTCGGAAACTTCAGCTTCCTTATAAGATGTATTTTCAAGAAATTGTGTTGCCATTTCTCTCGAAGCAAAGGTTATCTCGTATACCTTCTTTCTATTATGCTTTAATTTTTCAATCTGAGCATCTTCCATAATCTTTCCTTCTTTTATAATAACTGCTCTATCACATGTCTTTTCAACCTCTTCAAATAAATGAGAAGACATTAAAATTGTAGCTCCTCTTTTCTTTTCTTCTAAAATTAAATCGACAAATTTGTTTTGCATCAAGGGGTCTAAACCACTCGTAGGTTCGTCTAGAATTAAAATGTCCGGTTGATTCATAAAGGCACAAACTATACCTATCTTTTGCTTCATCCCCTTCGACATTTTTTTAATTTTTCCTTTGGGATCAAGTTCAAAATAACTCATTAGATTCTCTGCATAAGAAAAATCCTTCATTTTCTTCATCTTTGCGATAAAATGTAGAAACTCTAATCCCGTCATGTCATCCATAAAGGTGATTTCTCCAGGTAAATACCCTAAGCTTTTTTGAATCGTGCTTGCTTGTTCAAAGCAATCCATTCCTAGGATAGAAACCTTTCCCTCATCAGGATGCAAAAAACCCATTAGCTGGCGTATGGTAGTCGTTTTGCCTGCACCATTTGGTCCGAGAAACCCGACAACTTCCCCTTTATTAACAAAAAAAGATACGTCAAATACCCCTTTCTGGTTACCATAGTCTTTCGTAATATGGTCAACTTCAATTACTTTCATTTAAATACTCCTCCTTGTATGCAATCTTTCGAAAAACCTGTGACCATCGCTTAAAATCAGCCATAATATCCTCAATTATAAGACACTTACCTTGCATCTTTTTCTCAAGCACATAACCCTCAGACATCCAAGTAAGCATTCTAGTCAGATATTCAGGAGAGATATCCTCACGAAACTTATTCAAGTTGATATTTTTAAAATACACGGAATAAATCGTACCCGTCTCTTTCGAAATGTCTTTCTGTAATTCTGGCGACACATTCTCTTTATCCCCGAAGATACACTTCATAGTAAAATCCATTAGATACGGATTTTTTTCTATTATCGCACACTTTTTATAAGATGCATACTCCAATAATTCAAAGAAATCATCAATTTCCTGAAATTTTTCATCTAAAATCTGTTTACGCATAACATCCATTGTATAATGGAATACATGAAGATATAAATTCTTCTTATTTTTAAAATAATAAAACAATAATCCTTTCGAGATTCCTGCCTTCGATGCTATGTCATCGGTAACTGCATGTTTATATTCATTCTTCGCAAAAACCTCCATGGCAGCATTGATTACCTTTAACTGTTTTTCCTCTGGAAGCTCCATAAATTTCTCGTTCAACTACTCCCCCCCCCTTTTCCTAACCGATTTAGTCAATTTCAGTATATAGAATTGACTATTTTTTTCAACCCCCTCTTTATAATATTTTTACGTCTTACTATTTATTTACAAGTAATCTAAGATAGGTTCTAGAGAAATAACCTATAACCAATGTAAAAAAGCATAAGGATCTTAATTCTTCTAAAATTAAATGCTTCTAGAATGTGAATCATTCAGCTTTTTAGAAAATCCTTATGCCTTTTTTACTTATCATAGTTTTAAGAATTATAAGCTCAGTTCTATCGCTGTTCTTTTAAATAAGCTTATTTACCAACTGCTAAGCTTTCAAGTATTATCTTATAATAATTCCGATAGTCTGTTTTGATAAACTATCGTTAGCTCATGCAAAGCTCTTGTTGCAGCTACATAAAGTAGTTTTGCATTCGCATCATTCTTCTCATAGCTGTTTTGATCTGGATTCCATAACAGAACCGTATCGAACTCCAAACCTTTGGTTAATTGTATTGGAAGTACCATGATACCTTTTGAAAATACAGCGTTTTCTAAGCTACCTTCCATTACTTTTCTGTGCTTTCCGAGTAGTCTACTTACCTTTTCTGTGCTTTCACTATCCTTACAGATAACAGCAATGGTATCGTACCCATTTTCCTGCCAAGTCTTTATAATGTTTACTGCACTTGATACCAGCTCCGATTCCTTACTTACTTGATGCTTTGCAACCGTAGCTCCATGTCGAATAATCGGCTCTACTTGATACGTAGGAAACGTGCAATGAGATAAGATACTGGTCGCATAATTAGAGATCTCTATTGTATTTCGATAACTTTTCGCTAATACACCAAAGGTATCTCTTTCCTTATTAAATACCTCTTGTTTTAAATCTTCCCAATCATTCATACCAGAATCATAATTAATATTCTGAGAAACATCACCCATTACAGTAAAGGTACAGCGTGGAAGCACATATCGTAAAACTCCGAATACCATAGAGCCATAGTCCTGAGCTTCATCCACTACAACATGCTTTGCATCTTCTAACTCCTCTGTGAGTACCATGCGTCGCTTAATATACAAAAGAGCAGCTAAATCATAAACATCTACTTCTTTTTTGGAAATGCTTAAGATACAGTCCTGTATACCAAGTTGTTCCTCTCCTTCGGTTATTGAAAGCATCGACTGTAGAAATTCTTGATAGAGTGTGATAATCGAATACTTCCACTTCTTCGGCCCATAATAATTATTAAATTGTTTGATAGCTGCTTTTCTTTCTTCTTTTTCATACTCATAGTCTCTACCAGTAAAGTAGTTCTTTATTTTATTAAGAGCTCTTTCATTTAACATTGTGATTTTCGCATGCGTTGACCACCTTTTATTGTTTTTCATGAAATCATCAAATGCTTCTTCCGAGAAAAGAACTTCATCTCCATATACCACTGTTTTTCTTGGAATCATGTCAATCTCTCTCTGGCATAAATATGCATCTAACTCCTTAAGAAACGATAATGATCCTTTTCTTTCAGCAAACTTTCTATATTCTTTTTTATTTTTTTGATTATGTGATATAACCTTATACTTATCATTAATAATCTCTTCTTCTAATAAGTGAAGACAAAACTGTTCTAACGTCATCTGATTAATTCCATAAACATCCAGGTCAGGTAATACACTTGTGATATAATCCAGTAAGATTCGGTTACTACCTATAATAAAAAACTCCTTTGGTCGAAACTTCTCCTGGTAGTTATACAGAATATAGGAAATTCGATGCATCGCAACCGTAGTCTTACCACTCCCTGCTACTCCTTGTACAACAACATTATGAAAAGGGGATTGTCTTATAATATCATTTTGTTCCTTTTGTATCGTTGCAATAATTTCACCTAACACTGCTTCTTTATTCTTTGCTAGATACTTCGTTAATAGCTCATCATTAGCAACAACTTCGGAGTCATAGAAATCAAATAACTTATCCTTTTCAACCTCGTAAGTTCGCTTCAGATTTAGAGTGATGTCCCTGTACTCCCCTTCAGGTACTCTATAGTTACATTCACCAACCTCACTTTCGTAGTAAACACTAGAAATCGGAGCTCTCCAGTCGACAACTTCAATCTCCGTAGAACTTTTCATAACACCGTGTTTTCCTAAATATAAGGAGCTCTTTTTGTTATCTTCATGATCCAGATAATCAATTCGACCAAAATAAGGCTTCTGAAGTGCCTTTCGATTTTTATTCAGTGCTCTCTTTATACTTCCATGCATGGTCATTGTATTCGATAATTCCGTATAAATCTCTGGACTATCATCATGGTAATGATCATACATCTCTTTGATATCACCAGCAAGAATCGCTTCTTGATTTGCATATTTCTCAATATTTTGTTCGATTACGTTCACACATTCTTTTAAATGATGCTCTTCATACTCTCTGCTATAACAATCTATCTCCATCATTCCTCCATTCTGCGCACGGGTTTTGCGCATGGGGCTGTACAAAATAGTACTGTAACAGCCCTGTTTCTTCATCCATCTACAACTCAAACGCAACGTTTTTCGAATATTTTGTACACTGATTTCCTTTCTGTACAAAATTCTATCAGAAAAAAAAAATAATACTAGACTTATAATTTAAGATGTGGTAAGATAGATAATGTAGTATAGCTAAAAATCAGAAATTGCTTAAGTTTTATTTGATTAAATTACATACTGCAAATTCTGACTAGGATATTAAAAGCTTGCAACTTGTGTTGCAGGCTTATTTTTATAGTTTTGGAATTTTGTATTTTTATATTAAAGTGTTTCCATTTCTTTATTCTTACATAACAAATTGTTTATCAGCAATAATGTTTTGGTTTTTTGGGGTGTTTTGGATATCTTGGGTGTTTTGGATATCTTGGGTGTTTTGGATATCTTGGATGTCTTGGATGTTTGGGATGTTTTAAAGAGATTAGACGGCATGCTGTATCTCATATCTTATTTAGACAGAATGCTGTAGATCCTATTTAATTTAGACATCATGCTGTAGATCCTATCTTTTAGAAAGCATACTGTATCACATTCTAAATAAGATTGGAAATCTCCTCGAGCTTTTCCTTGTCAGAATTAAAATAGGTGTAGTCGCAAAATAAAGAAATAATAAAACCTATGGTTAAACTTCATAAAAAATAATATTTAAATCTGAAAAAGGTACCTTGATTAGTTTAAAGACAATCACGATACCTTTTTTCACACTATTAATTTACTTATACTAGTTTTCATAGTTCACACTTTATTTACAGTGCGACATACTCAGATACCTTAGGTAGTTTTCTGGTTGGTGTTGCCCAGTGACAAGCATTCTGAATGATTTTTCTAACTTGAGGGTGGTAAAAGGAAGGATTGGTTTCATGTCCTGGTTGGAAGAAAAATATCTTCCCATTTCCTCTAGTAAACGTACATCCGCTACGACATACTTCACCGCTACTAAACCAACCTATGAAGATGATATCATCTGGCTTTGGAATATCCATAAATTCACCATAAGTTTCTTCTACTTCTAATACAAATCTGTCATCTACTCCTTGCGCAATCGGGTGAGTCGGATTACAACAAATCACATGTTCTTTATCATCATGATGATAACGGAACGTACAGGTGGTTCCCATCAAAGAGGTGAAAGCTTTACAACCAATTGCGGAATGAAGTACTATAAATCCCATCCCACGAAGTACATGGTTTTGTACTCGTTTTGCTATCTCATCTGGAAACTCATGATTTCCCCCATGTGACCAGTAGATGAGGACATCTGTCTTTTCTAGAATATCTTCTGTCAAACCACATTCCTCATCATATAAACAACCTATGGTAAGTAGATTGGTCTCCTCCATCTCTAGCACAATATCTCGAAGAACTCCGCCTATACCATTAGGATATACCTCTAATACCTCTGGTTTTCTTCTTTCATCTCTACCTTCATTAAAAATAGTTATATTCATATACTTCCTATCCGTAGTTTTCTTTATGCTGCCTTATTAATCCTACCCTTTTGTTACTAAAGAGTAACAAGGAGGAAAGCATGATTCTTAAATATTTTATTATTAATAAATAATTTTTTAGAATCCTCTACGGCTCTCCTTTCTTTGATCTCCTCAAATCGCTTGTACTGTCTTCCTTCCTATGTTAAAATTATCGGCAAGAATACGTTACCAAGTTAGGTACGATACTTACCAAATGGGGAGGTCACTATGAATTACAGAAATCCAAATCAGACCGATTCCCTCTCTATCTTAGGCTTTGGTTGCTTACGTTTCCCTAAAAAGGGAAAAGCCATCGATATGGAGGAAACGGAACGAGAAATACTATATGCAATTGAACATGGTATTAATTACTTTGATACCGCTTATATTTACTCTGGCAGTGAAGAAGCTCTCGGGACAATATTCCAAAAACATAACTGTCGTGAAAAAGTAATGATAGCTACAAAGTTACCACATTATCTGATTAAAAAGTCTGGCGATATCGACCGCTTTTTTGATGAACAGTTAAAGCGTCTAAAAACTAATTATATCGATTATTACTTGATGCATATGCTTCCTGACGTTAATGTATGGAACCGCCTTATAGAACTAGGGATTCTAGACTGGCTAGAGTCGAAGAAACAGGCAGGTATTATTAAGCGGATTGGGTTTTCTTATCATGGAAATACCACAGCATTTCAAGAATTACTTGATGCATATCCATGGGACTTCTGTCAGATACAGTATAATTATATGGATGAACATAGTCAAGCCGGTGTTGCAGGACTAAAAAAAGCGGCAAGTAAAAACATCCCTGTCATTATTATGGAACCCCTTCGTGGAGGTCGCCTTGTTAACAATCTGCCAAAGAAGGCTCTGGACTTATTTGCAAAAGCAGATCCAAAACGCAGCCCTGCCGAATGGGCACTTCGTTGGCTATGGAATCAGGCGGAAGTCAGTGTTGTATTATCTGGAATGAATTCTATGGAAATGTTAAAGGAAAATATTCGAATTGCTTCTAGCTCTTCTGTTGGCGAACTTGGAGAAAAGGAAATGCACCTTTATGATCAGGTAAAGAAAGCACTGAATGATAAAATCAAAGTTCCTTGTACTGGTTGCGGCTATTGCTTACCTTGTCCAAAGGGAGTCGATATACCTGGTGTCTTTCGTTGTTATAATGTAAGTTACGCAGAAAGCTATAAAAAAGCTTTCAAAGAATATATAATGTGTACCACCATGCGAGATAAAAAAAGTAATGCTTCGCTTTGTGTACAATGTGGAAAATGTGAAACTCACTGTCCACAAACAATTGAAATCCGTAAGCAACTTAAAAATGTTACAAGACGTTTTGAGCACCCTGTTTATAAGGTTGTTAGTGCCGTTATTAAAAAGAGATTTCAAGGAAAACCAAAGAAATGATACTACTTGTAATAGATTGTTTGTGGGTAACGGTATAGCTTTGGCTATGCCGCTTCTCCGTTTGCAGATATGGTGATAAAATCAAATCAGAATCAGCATTATACCAAGGATAATCAAAGTAAACTGAGATTTCGTTGAAAAAGATAATGAAAGGAGAAAAAGATATGCTTAATGTTTATGAGAATGTACCCAAATTTGAAAATGAAAATTTTTTATTAAGAATGGTATCAAATTCTGATATTGATAGTTTACTTAAGGTTTATTCAGATAAAAAATCGCTTCCTTTTTTCAACAGCGATAACTGTCACGGAGATACCTTCTATTATGATACTATGGAAAAAATGGAGAAAGCGATTGAGTTTTGGCTGTACTCCTATCAAGAAAAATATTTTGTCAGATGGAGTATTATTGATAAAAGTACGAATAAAGCAATTGGTACAATAGAACTCTTCCATCGAGATGCAAACGACTATTTTACCAATACGGGATTACTCCGCTTGGATTTAGCAAGTGATTATGAGAAAGAATCTATCATTGAAGATATTCTTAATCTTATCATTTCTGATACATATGAGCTTTTTTATTGCGATAAAATTGCAACAAAAGCAATCTCAACTGCAATTGAACGTATACAGGCATTAAGAAATTGTGGTTTTATATCAACAGATAACGTTCTAATTGGCGGAGATGGAACAAAATATCATTCTTACTATGTGTTAGAACGAAAACTTATTAATGATTGAAGTTCTCAATCTTGATATAATACGTAATAAAGAAATTAAATTAGCAGAGCATTTTATGCCCTGCTAATTTAATTTCATTTTCAACCATATGTTGTGACAGAGCCAAATTAAAAACATGTTAGCTTGATATTAGGAAATGAAATTACGAAAGGAAAAGTGCACAGTTATGATAGCACCCATACGTTTAATTTTCTAAAGAAAATCATTAGTAATCTATAATATTTCCTTAATTATTTCTTCTCCTTCGATCTCTTATCACTAATCATCATCATATGCTCTTCTGTAATCAAAGTCACACCATTTTCTTTCGCCCAATCAATACAACCTTGTAACGCTGATTTTAAAAATATACGTGGTACTCTTACTAACTTCTGACACGCTTCTTTAGTAAACTTTATCTCCGCATCCATGCGATTTGCTGCATATATAACAGAAGTTATATCCGCTTCTTTTCCAGCAGGAATCTTTACTGCCTTCGGACGGCGAAACTTTGTATACCAAAAATTCGTAGAATCACGATATCCATAATCTACCGGAACTTTTGGAAATGCAGATGCTTTTACCCCATCAATAATTGCATCATATTGTTTTTGCTTCATCAGGATTTTATCAATTCTCAGGATAAAATGCGCTCCAAATTTACTTGTTATCCCATTAAAATTCCGATAAGGAGGATCAACTCCCTCTAACTGTCCAACCTTTTTGCAATCTTCCCTTGCGCCTTCTAAATCAGAAAGCCAAGTACACTCAAACACCTGATATGCCTTTGAAATGACAAGAGGACGTTTGGTTTCACCTTCCCCTGTAAGACCTTCTTCAAGGGAAAACTTGCAGTCTGCCATCTTTTCTGTAGCAGTTTCACCTGGGAATCCTAATCTAACAGCTTCTCTAAAATCTTCTATGCTATCTTCAATAAAATTCAAAGCACATGTCCCATTTCTTAAGATATTTTGAGCTGTATTTGAAGAATTCCTACACTCTAAGAGCATCGCATAATACTCTCTTCCAGCGATATAGTATGGAAAACATAGAGAGTATGCTCCAATGGATGTTTTCCCATCTTCCGCTAAAGTACTTACTAAAACGGTCGGCATTGGAAAAAATGCTGACGTTTGGTAAAAATTGTCCACAATTCGTAAATCCTGAAACGAACTCATCGTAAATCCTCCTTACTAAAACATTCTGAATAAGGAAAAGTACGCTTCCTATGCTTCACTAAACAGAGAAGAAATGTGATTTGTATCCTTTCCCATATCGAAGATTAAGATAAAACTCTTCCATTCACAATTCTTACGTACCTTCTTAGTGGATATTCTCCATCGTGAGTTTCAAGTACATCCATATAGGACATGTATTTAGGAACTGTGACTTTGGTCGCTCCTGCCAGGAAAAAATAATTCGATAATTCATTCCATTCTTTCTCCTGACAAACCAAACCAACTGTCTGTAAGTACCCTTTGTTCTTGTGCAATTTCTCTATGATGTCAGTTCTCTTAAGCCCTCTAACCCACATATTTGCATGGGTATAGGATGAGGTTAGTTCTGCATCTGGTAACGCTTTTAAACTACAATGTTTTCCTCTGTATAATTTCCCTTTTGTCTCAGTTAATTCCTCATGATACAGTAAAATTGAAATCTGTGCTCTCGTTCCTATTGCAGGAGGTTCTTCTTTTGCTACAGCATTTTCTAGGATTGGTAAAAATCGCTCACAAAAGCTTTCCAATTCCTCTATCACATCCGTATCAAGATAAATTCCCTGACAAGAACTGCAAAGTAATTGCTTTGTAGTTACTATATGAGTTGCAAGCTCCATTAAGACCTGATCTGTAATTGCTTCCTTTGTTAGATAAGTAAAGCTCTTTCTATGTCCCCATTCAATCAATCTGGTATCAACAGAAGCTAAGTTTCTTACTGACTTTATAGTTTCATCTCCACCCCAGACAACAATGCCATTTGCCATCTTCGCCATCATTTTTAACTCTTCTAAATGACTTGACGGAGTATCAAATACATAGATATAATCTTTGATCTTTGGTTCTACACGAATTAACTCTTGCAATAACCTAACGGTCAGTCCTGAATCAGCTGCAGGTAATTTAACGATATTGATATTCCCTGCTAGAAGTCCCTCTATTACACTATAAGCAGGCAACCCCTCCATATTGCCAGCAGCGATATGAAACAATACCCCCAAGGGCATGATCTGATGGGATGTCTCTGGAAGACATTCCCCGACGGCTGCTCCAAGCTCTATTCTAATTTTACTAACTAAACACTCTGCCGATAACATTTGCGCAGCCTTTGCAATCTGTTCCTCCGTTAAAAACTCTCCCAGTAGTTCTTGATAATCCCCAGAAATAATACGCTTTGACAACTGATGGCAAGCCATAATTACTACTTTAGAAGGTAAGAGTCCTCGCTTTAGCGTTGAGAGAATTTTAGGATATAAGTCTTTCAATGCTTGTTTTGTCTGACTAGACTCTAGTAATTCACCACCATATAGTATCATTTTTTCCTACCTCCTAGCAGTTCTTCTGCTCCTTGCGTACAGGTATGGATGTCACGAAGCCCAGCTCTGCCAATAACTTCAAAGTAAGGTGCTAAATTTCCACAACCGCATTCAGCCCCATCATACAACACACCTAAATCATCTGTCATTACACTCGTTAAAGGCATACTTTCCATTAAAGGCGTAAGAAAATTTAGAATTCCCACCTTCCCATTTGCCACAGGTAACAAGGTGTCAACATCTCTTACAATAACACGACTATAGATTGGTACATGAAAATGATGATTTTTACAGTCACAGTATAACATCGGGTGCTCTACCGCTCCATAAAACTCACGAATATTCTCTTCTTCTATACCAAGCGTTAAAAAAAGTTTTTGATAAAGGACATCCTTTTCTACTCGCTCAGAATAAAACTGTTTCCATCCTCCTCCAAGAATTACTTTGGAGCCTTTCGGTAATATGATTCGTCTCTTTCGTTTCTCTAATTCATTTGCTAAGAATAGAGCATAAGCAGGAAAGCCTAGGATACGAACAGGATTTGACTGTTTACTAAACTTAACTAACGCTTTCATCATACCTTTTATATTAAGCTCATAATTACCATTCACATATTGTAGCGCATAGACTCTTTCCTTCGCCGGTGCTAAATAAGTTGCCCCAAGCGCAGTCTTTGCTGTTACTGCTTGATTTTCTTTGTTTGGCTGATATCCAAGAATGATATAATTCGTCGGTTTCGAGGATAAGAGCTTATGGTACTTGGCAATTCGATACACCATATGTGCTCCGAAATATAACCCTTTTGCATCATATCCGATCTGACTTTTCGACCCGCTTGTTCCTGAGGAAGTTGCTTTTATCACCATCTTCTTACAAGGTAGGGAAGCTATCTTTTGCTTTTTATAATATAACGTAGGAAGAGGCGGTATTCTATGTAAGTCCTCTATGGATTGAATATCCGCATACGCTATTCCCTGTTTTATTAATATCTGCGCATAGCGTTTACAGTGCTGATTATGAAACGCCAAATTATCTCTTATGGCCGCAACAAAAAGCTTTTCTGTTCCCTCTAAATCATATATTTTTCTTGACTGATATAACTTTTGTAGGTTACTTATAGTTATCTCCTCCTCACCTATGGGTTGGTTCTTTTTTGACTTTGGCTTTCAGTACCTATAACAATCCTCCTAAGAACATCTGTTGTTATCTACCTATTCAGCTCGATATTAATTTTGTGGGTTAATATTTTTAAATTAATTATTTCTAATACATTCGCATTACGTAAATCTTTTCCTTGATTATCCATATTATAACAGATATACTATAGGAAAAGCAAAATAATCTATAATAAAAATGAGAAAGTGGCTATTACATTTACCATTCTAGCTAAGGAGTAAGTTTGTTTACGCTTTTACCGCAATTGTTATCATTGTAGTTAAACATAATTGGAGGAGAACCATGGAGGATAATACGAATAAGACAAAATATGTATGCTTAACTTGTGGACGCTCTTTAAAGAGTGCAACTTCAATATGTCCTTGTGGCGGACGCGCAACAAGACGTCCTAGACCAGAATATGAAATATTAGAAGAAGAAAACCAGAAACTAAAAACAAATTGGAAGTATCGTAAAATACTACCAAGTCTTATTATCCTTGTTTTTGTTTCTGAATTACTAGGATATGTACTTATATCAAAGAATATTTCTCTAGGTTTCATTGCTATGATCATTGGGCCTCTATTGTTAGTAGGTTATGCAATAGCGGGCCTTTATTATAATTGTTGTCCTTATTGCGGACGTTTCCTTTATAGGACTCTTTTAAGTGAAGTTTATTGTCCATACTGTGGAAAAAGAATAAAACCAACAGAAAAGACCAGTGAGCATATTAAATGATTTTACTAAACAATAATTTTTTAAAAGGGGTTAGAACTATGAAGAATCAAAAGAAACTGTTTATCCTATCAATTGCTTCCTATCTTTTATTTAGCCTAAGTTGTTTCCTTACAATCTGCTTAAGTTCGTCTATTCCTTATCTGTTAATTGGTGCTCTCTCGTGTTTATTTATCGCTGCACTTTTTCATCTTTTGGGTAAGAAAGGTCGCCATAATAACTTTTACTTTGTTAGTATTGTTTTAACAAATCTGATAAGCGGAGTTTCTGTCGGATGTTATCTATACCTCGAAGAACATAAGTTATCCCTACTGGAATTTCTGATTTCATTAGGTATCTTTCTATTATTATGTACAGTATTATTGGTTCTTCATATGAAAGTTGTCGCAAAACGTAACGCTATGATATTATCATGCGGTGCCCTTTTAGTAGCCTTTATTCCATGCATCTATCTATGGGTGTCCAACGGCATATATCTTTATGCTTTCCTTAGCTTTTCCTTAATTATGAACTTTTTTTATAACTTATCTTATGTGCTGCAACATAAAGAAAACTCTACTCTTCTTCGGGACTTTTCCTTTGGTAGCTTCGGAGCATTTTTTATAGTTACTTATTTGGTTCTTGTTTTAATTACAGATGGTGATGCCTTAGAATTGCTTGATAGCGTTGATGTTTCTACAAATAGTAAGAATAAGAATACTATCTCGATGTAGAAATAGAATTTACATTTACGTTATGCAAAGAGCCCAAATAGAATTATTTCTATCTGGGCCTTTTAATCCTTTATGTTTTTATTAGTAAACATCTAAAGGGGCTTTATAAACTTCTGGTTAATAATCTCTGTGTTTATTATCTTCTATTTATTATCTTCTGTTTATTATCTTTTGCTTATTATCTTCTATTCATTCCCCACTGTTTAATGCCTTCTGTATAACACCCTCTGTTCCTACCATTTTTCTTTCCAATCTTATCTTTCATACAATCAAATAATTCTTCGTCTGTTAGATGATTTTCCATATTCGTAATTAACACAACTCTACGATCCTCTTCCTTATACAAAACTTCACGTTGCCACTTATAAAAATGTGGACCATCCCCAAGATTTCTTAGATAACCCATCACATGCCGAAGCACATACGCTGTTTGCTTTACATCGCAAAGACAGTCATTTGCATAAAACCCGTTCCATTTTCCATGCTCTCTTGCTCGAAGATTATCATTTGCACTTTGAAATTTCTCCGCTGCCAATCCCATGTGAAAAAATGCCTCTTTTAGCTCTCCTTTTTCATAACAATGAAACCCATCACAAAAGGAAATAGAACCCTCTATACATAACAAATGAAACTTTACTTGTAGCCAGATGCTATCCAGTACTAATGTTTCTGCTGAGTTATCTCTGCTAAATGTCTCGATTGCATTATCCTCCGATACATCTGATGATATCTCTGATTCAGAAGGCTGATTCTTGTTAATACCTATTAATGATAAGTCATTTACTATTGCTTCACATTTAGCAAATAGTCTCTGAAATTTACTCTTCGCTTCTTGCATTCGAGATTGAAACCAGGAGACTTGATTTGAGATTGTAAGTGTCTTCTCATCTCCAAGATTTAACCAAAGTAGCCCTTTTACAGGCGATATTTTTTCGCTAGAAATCCTTTCACTTGAAATCATTTCGCCTTTCATTATATGATGCGCAAATTGTCTGACTGTATAGTTATAGAACTGTTCTCCTGCATGCTCATCCTCCTGTTCACCAAAAGGTACCATACATTCTGCGTATTCCGAAAAGCACTCTGCAATTTCTTCCACGTGGGTACCATAATATCTATTTACATACTGAATTCTATGTTCCTTCGCATCGATTACACCATCCATCCAAAGCTTACTAATACAGTCCAGTGGATAAACGTGTGGTTTGATATTAGAACAATTCACGATGAGAAACTCATTTACACCCGAGTGAAATGCATTCTCTAACTCGTTCCCAACAAATTCCATAGAATTCGGAAACATTGTCATGTGATTTGCAGCTTGTAAATCATAGAAGGAAACATGATAGTAGATTCCATGAGTAAAGCCTTCCGACTCCTTCTTATCCTTACTTGGTAAAGAACACACCCTAGGATTGTTATTCCCCTGTCTTCTTGAGACCATCTTCCCGTAACCATTATCCGCCCACACCTTAATAATACCTTCCGGTAAGTCTAACATACCCTCTTGATATAACTCCATAATTTCACCGTAGAGGTTTGTACAACATACTGGATCCTTAACTCTTTCACAAACCATCTGATATTGTAACTTTATTAAGGAACTAATTAATTCTCCTCTTTGCTTAGGTGTCGCATACTTAGGATCATTTTTCCAGAAGGGAAGATCTCCTTGCCCACGAAAACCAAGATTCCAGATAACCTTATCCTCTAGCTGCCCCTCGATACCATCTCTCCAAAGCTTTTGAAATAAATCCGGATGCTCATCATAAGAAGGATTTCGATGTGGATATGCTCTTGCAAACATCTCTGCGCCCAAAGGTTCTGCATGGTGATGTGTAATCCATAATCCCATATCGGATGCAAGTTTACGATAGGTCTTTGAGTTGGAATCCGTACCCGGTATTACCATATTACCGCCCAAGCGTAGCAACGCTTCCATCGCCATCTCCCATGCATAGGAAAGACTTCCTTCTACCTTCCATGTGGAGAGTAAGACCTCGTCGTTAATAAACCAGCCACGATATTTAACTTTTGCTTTCTTAGAGGTAATTTTTTCTCGATCTGTTAATACAGTTGCGGATGATTTCTTCGTAAATACTTGATCGTTCCAGAACCAAAAAGGTGTTACACCAAGTGCATTCTCACTTATGTAGTTTAGAGCGTAGATAAAACCTAGCGCATCTGATGCCTTTACCATAATCGAGTTATCTAGTTCACCATAGATTTGAAAACTCTCCGCCTCCCCTTCTTCCGTAGATAGAACGAGATTCATTCCGAGTTCACTGGAATTACAAAGAGTATGTTCCATGTCACGATAGAATCGTTTGATTGCAAGTTTTACTGGTGTTGTAAGCATGTTGTTTTCTAAATTACTGGTATCAATCTTTGTATTTTTATTTATGTAATAGGTACTCATGCTGGCTTCTCCAATCTTATGTAGATAAGGTTATTTTATACTATTTGAGGAGTGATGGGAAGATGGAAAAACCGCCCTTGCATTAGTTTTTGTTAATGGAGGGCGGTGGATTCAAACTGAGCTTATAAAATATTTTTTCTTAGTTATGATTACGGTAGTTCTTTTTTAATTTTTCTACAACTTCAATGTCAGCTAGAAGTCATTGAACATTTTCAATTTCTTCAATGTCTTGATATTCAATGTATGCACCTATATGCTCCTTATTGTTTGTAAGAATATAGTACCTTTGAGTTCATATTGAATAATGTATCATCTTTAATTAGTCTTTTAAAATATCTTTTTCTTCCAATCAAAATCTCCTTTACTTTACAAGAACACTTCACGAACTAGTTCCATTATCTTACCTGTCAACTTATCTATGCTATTACCTTCCGCCATAAAATTAATGCTTCCTATACCTTTAAAGCATTTTTCCAAAACCACTTTTACAACAGTGTCATCTCTTAACTCTTGCTCTGATAATTCTTTAATTGCACTTTCTATTTTCAAAGCTAGATCCGCTATCTGATCACATCTAGAATAAGAGTTGTCAATTTCCTCAGCAGCCATAATTCCATTAAATTTTTCATATGGATCAAATCCATAAAAGTTTTCAATTGCTACAGGACAAATCACATCGTAAATAATTTTTGCACCTATTTCTCTTTTTATCTGTTTAGGATAGATAAGTTTGCCGCGGTCTTCTTTCATTTCAAGTTTTTCTTCTGCCACACGGCTGAATTGATTTATTCGCTTTAAATAAGTCATCATTCTATTTGTGAAATTTTGGCTTAAAACTTTCTTTTGTCCAACTTGAGGAATGTATTTTGATACATTTTCAATTTTTCTATTTGCAAGATAAATATCATACATTTCATCGGCAGACAACTTTACAACAGCAATGTTTTCAAGGTTCTTATCTCCCAAAGTATGGAGCATTTTCATTTCTACGTAACCATAATCTGGTTCGGCTTCTTCCTGTGGACAGAAGAACATGTTCTGAACATACTTGTATCCCTGCTTCGTAATAAAATCATCGTATGCTAGCTGATATAGATATTGTTTTGTTATATCTCCTACACCTGGCTGACCAGTCACTTTCCACCCAGCTGATTGGGGAACAAAGTCTATTCTATAATATTTAGCATCATATATCCCAAAACAATAATCCATATGCTCGTTACACGGATATATACAAATAAGATCCGGTCTTAATGTATCTACATTGCTATCAGATACCAGTGGATTTTTCCTATGCCATACCGGCCTATCTATAATACTTCTTAAAGTGTCATTCTTTTTTAATTCATACTCCGGCGAAACCCCTAACGGAAGTTTCCGAATTTTCTCGTCCAAAACACTTCCAAAATTATCCGCGCATACTTTTTCCCATACCAAATTAAAATTGTTCGTTCCATATAAGCTAAAACTTATGTCATCTCGATCCGTTTTGTCATTTGCAATGTATGTATATAATGTCTTTAATAAATTTTGCTTTCGTGTAACATATTGAACCTGAATCTCACGTTGTAATCGGTATAAGATATAATCTACATCAACAAAATCCACCAAAGGACAATCAGTAAGTTCCACGCCTGCAATATCGAAAAGCTGCAATAACCCCGTATTTTTTAGTTCTGCGCTACACTGTGTTAACACACACTCATGTAGCTGTTTAAAAAAATCCATATCGTTATCAACTACATTCTGCGTTTGAAGTTCAACATAATACGGTCTATTATTCTGTATCACCGCAAAAGTCTCATCGATTGTCCTGTTCCAGAGTATTTCGCCATCTCCATTAGTTTCAATAATTTCATGTTGGTTTGTGTATATTCCATACATAAAATATTCTTCTAATAGATGCAAAGAAACGGCTAATCGGTTGAAAATTTTATTATCATCTTCTCCGTTATAAAGATGCACTAATTGTTCATTGGAATTGTATTTTTTAATAACCCGAAGAACTTTTTTCAATTCATGAATAGGCTCTTTTGTTGATAAAATATATTTTGGATAACACTTAAATACATGACCTTCTAAAAGAACCACTCCAACATAATCAAAAACATATTCAACTTCAGTTGCATTTTCCGTAACATCTGTTAACACAATATCAAGATTAGATAAATCTTCAAATTCAGGTTTAGATTTTTTAACTGCTTTAACTACACCATATTTTTTCAATATTCCAACAAGGCGTCTAGTTTCTTCAATATTTTCGCCAAGCTCTTTGGAAATCGAATGTAATGTATAATGTTTTAATTCACGAAAGAAACCTTTCGCCATGTGGTATCACCTCTTTACTCTTCTGCATTATTTGATTTAGCCTCAGGTAAATCTATATCAAAAATCCTTTCGCCATCTTCTTCAAAGGCTCTACAGATTTCCGAAAAAATCATTTTTCCATTTTTATTTGCATGACCCTTGAAAATCATCTGAGGTTTCATTTTCATAACATCTTCAAAGAGATACATAATCAGCTTACCTTCAAATGCTTTTATGAATAAATTTTCTGAATCTTGATTATTTAAAGCATTTTCCAACAAATCTTTTGACAAAAAGAATGGTCCCAGAAGCTTATCTTCATTAATCTTACATTCATCCGTAAGAATCTCATTAATGGATTTTCGCAGTTGATTCCAATAAATATATTTTCTGGAATCTCCTAATCCAACCGGAATAATATAGTCCTTAACTTTATCGTCCGAATCATCAATACCAATATACTGAAAATGCCATCTTCTCTTAAATGCTGTATCCATTGGATATACGCCTTGATCAGCACTATTCATAGTTGCCCAAATAAACATATTATTCGGAATTTGAATCATCTTATAATTATCTGAATTGCCACCAAGTACTTCTGCTAAATATTTACGGATATCTTCTGTTGTTTGAATTTCGTATTCACTAACCCCATCTCCGTCACGATCCAAAAGCTGAAAAATATCCCCAAATACAGCAGCTACCTTAGCTCGATTTATTTCTTCTACTAATAACAAATGTGGTTGTGGATTATCTGTTCTCCCACTTCGCACGGCATCGACATATACCCTCATAAATGGTCCCGGAACAAACTTATATCGAATATCTCCATTTGCATCCGAGACCGGTTTATATGTACCAACAAACTGCGAATATGTATAATCCGGATGAAAAGTTACACGTTCTAAAGTTCCTTGCGTACCTTCTAAAAGTTCTTTGGAATCCTCTTTTAATGTAAAACTCTTACCTGTTCCCGGTGCGCCAAACACAATTCTATTTCGCTCGTATTTTGTATTAAGACTTGTGTTATACACAAGTGGGATGAATTCTTCCATTTCTTCGACACTCCCTTCTTCCTCTCTGTCTGTGAGATCATAATAATATTTATCATACAGATACAATAAATTTTCATCATCATTTAACTCATAACAGGAAGTCATATGACCTGCTGACTTATTTGGCATTTTTTCTTCTGCGCCAAAACAGTTATGCCATATCCCAACCTTACGGTGTGACATTGCTTTGTCTGCATCAAAATAATACGGTCCAATTCCATCCACCAAAGCCACCGGAGTATCTCCATCCATTGCAACGAATACTGTGCCTGGATTACTTTTAAAAAATGTAACTAATTCTCCAGCTTTTCGTGAAGCCAACTGAGGATTATCTGTATAATATAACCCTTGCAAGCGTTCACTAATAGCCTTTCTATTTACATCATTTCCAATGACAAACTCATTGAGATCACCTACTGAATCCCAACCAATTGCAATTAGACCATTCTTTCTCCATTCCTGTGCATAATTTAATTCGCGATCCGATGTGCTAAGTCTACAAAATTTCTTTAGACCTCCAAATTTATCATAATAAGCTTCAAAGAAATGACGGTACTCAAGATTTGCTATTCTTCTGATCATTGAAATCTGACCGCTTTTTCCATAATAACATTCACTTGGCTTAACCTTTAATCCATATAATATATGTTTCTGCCAATCTTGAGAGTGATATGCAGAAAGCTTGTCTGGATAAAGAAGGCAAAAATATTTATGTACCCATCCCATTGTGGCATATTTCCCGATCTCTCTGTTTAACACTTCATCCAATTTTTCGTAATCAGTAAGGCTGTCCAATGATGAAGCTCCAATAAATTCAGCTCCTTTTATTAAAGCATCTCGAATTGTCTTTCCTATTTCTAGTGCTTTTTCATTCGATAACTCCTCAGGCTTTGTTGGGCTACCACTAATCCAGATACCATCTTCTTTCCGTTGGAATAGTCCAAACTTATATGCTGAGCCTCCAGCAATACCACCTCCAAACAATCTAGATTGTTGATTGAATTCAAGCCAATAGCATAGGCTGTCATTCGTACTGTCAGATGAATAAAAAAGTTTAGTAAGCAATTCAAAATCTGGTATTGTCATCAGTTTTTCTATTGAAAATCTTGATCTAAACTCATTATAAAATTGTTTAATTTCGTCTTCACTTTCTTCAAATGTAAATCCACTTTCAAGGATATGGTCTTTAATTATTTTTGCAGCTCTCTGATATTCATCATTAGCAACAATTGTGCTAAAGGAATACTCCTGATCGATATCCATGTATGTTTGATATGTTCGTTTATTCTCATTGAAACTTAAATTAATATCTGGAATCCATCTTCCCTTATAAGTCAAAATTTCAAATAAATCTGCTTCATTATCTCTTGTCAAACTCTCATGGTGAATTGCAATTGAACCATTATCATTTTCTTTAACACAACCAGACCAACACAATACTTTTACCATTTCTCGCACTTGCCTTTTACATTGTTTCCAATAATATCCTTTTTGCTCAAGTTCTTCATCTGACAAAAATTCAACTATTTTTCCACTTGTTCTATCTTCCACGATAGCATCCACTAGGCTAATCATATTTGGCTCAATTTTTTTTGCAATTTTTTCATTAAAGAAAATATACTCTGCTATTTCTTCATTTGTAAGATAGGCATTTGTTGGATCAACCATATTTAGTATATATAATAATTGCAATATAACTCTCATTGGAGCAATTGTTATTCCATCCTCAACTGCTTGATTAAGTGATTCGGATGTTCTAGGATTTGGAAACTGAAATTTCTTGATAAAATTTAGTACTACTCTTCTAATATTGCCACTTTCGCATTCTTTAGCACAATTACTATTTATTGTAAGATTAAAATAAAACCCCAAAGTGTTCATGTTATTGTTTGCATTTTTATCGTAAGAGGCACTTGGTACACAATCATTTGCGAAACATCTTCCAGCCTCTCGTAAAAATGTTTCCAAATTAGATATTCTCAAATCATTAGTAAATAAATAATGAAACATTCTATACCTCCTCTAGTAGTTCATAAACTGCCTCCGCTACTTTATATGCAAGCTCTGGTGGCACAGCATTTCCAATCATCTGATATGCATGCCCTCTACTTCCAACGAATTCAAAATCATCAGGAAATGACTGTAATCTAGCTGCTTCTCTAACCGTAATTGTTCTCTGCTGCTCTGGATCATAATGAATAAATCTATTTCCATCCTTATACAAATGAGCAATAATTGTCGTACTCGGTTCATCAGGCTCCAATACGTGATATCTATGAATTGGCGATTTTGATCCAACTTTCTTTTCATATAACTCGCTTATTTTTTTGCTATTATATACTCTTAATCCTGATTCAATATCTTCCTCCAAAATTCGAAAAGTATCCATATCCCTTAAATTACTATATCTTGGACAATGCCATGAAATATCACATTCAGGAGTGGTATGTGATATTCTTTTTTTGTGACTTTCTTCATCAAATATTGGCATACATTTCGGCAAATCGCCGATAGTCTCTCGAACCGTTTTCCTTTTCCTAATTTTATACTTAGGGAGCAGTTCTTTATAGAAATGATCTAATTTTTTATCACAGTCAACAAAAGTTCTTTTATCTAAGCCAACTATCACTACCCTGTTTCTGTTCTGTGGAACTCCATAATCACTTGCATTTACTAGTGCTCCCTTGAGATCATCAACTATTGCATATCCAATACCGTCAAACCCTTTTTTTATCAATTCAGTTATTGGTGTTCCATCAGGAGCCGCACTTAATATTCCAGGCACATTTTCAAAAACAAACAGTTTAGGTCTATATCTATTTACTACATTCAAATAATGCTCAAAAAGATAATTTCTATAATCATCCTTCATACCATTCTCATCTCTTACTCTACCCGCTACGGAATAGGCTTGACATGGTGGACCACCAATTATAATATCTATCCCATTTTCTTTATTTACAAAATAATCTAATCCCTTACCCTTTCCGAACTCATCATCTTCCCATCCAGAGTATAATTCATCTTCCCGTTGAATATCAAAATGCATTATTCGCTGGTCAGCATCTATTTCTCCCCATTTGGTTTTCATACGATTACGAAGGGTATTTACTTGAGGTATTAGCCACTCAACTGCTGCCACTTCACGATATTTCTTTGTTTGCATAAATCCTTCTGTTAATCCTCCACATCCAGCAAACAAATCTATCATCTTATACTTTTGCGCCATATTATCTACCTCGTAAATATTCTTTTAGTTTTGTTGCGACTACCTGTCCTAGCATTGGTGGCACTGCATTTCCCACTTGTTTATACTGCTGCGATTTATTTCCATAGAAAATAAAATCATCAGAAAAACTTTGAAGTCGTGCACTTTCACGAACAGTTGGTATCCTATTATATTTATAATGAAAATGAGAACGATGACCTGTGTTTATAGTAAGTGAAGGCTTTTTACTACTATATCTTGTTAAAGCTTCATGGTATTTATATAATCCTCTATATTCTTCTGGAAGTGCTTTATAATTTTTTCCTTCTGGGACTAGCGATATCATTTTTTTTGTTTTTTCTATTGGGATGCTTCCTATGTGGTTATACACATTCTTTGAATTACAACGCATTCTTTTTTGATATTCTGAGACTGGTAAAGTGGCATATTGTTGAATCTCATCACCGTATATTATTTCACCTTCAGAATTTTGTAATGCTGGTAAATCACTAATAGCATCTTCACATGTAACATAATTATTTTTATCTACAACAGCCTCTGGAAATTCAAAATTTTCTTCTGATTCTCTTAATCCAACAAAAAATACTCTTTTTCGAATTTGAGGAATTCCATAATCTGGTGCATACAAAAGTTTAGGTGTCATTTTATACCCAATCTTAGCAAAATCTTCAACAATTCTTTTAGCTCCTATTCCTCCATTAGTTTGTAACATTCCTGGAACATTTTCCAGTACTACTGCCTGTGGTTTAACTCTGTCTGCTAATTCTACCATTGCCAAATAAAGACTATTTCTTTTGTCGTTCATATCCCTTGGACCGGCAATTGAAAAGCCTTGACAAGGTGGTCCACCTACTAAAACATCTAGTATTATGTTTTTCTTATTCAAAAATTCTATGATTACATCTATATTTTTATGGTCAAACAAATCTAACTTCATAGCTTCTGCTGAACCATGATTTTCCTTAAATGTTTTTAGTGCTGCTTCATCAAAATCAACGCCTAGTACGACATTATACCCAGCGTCATAAAAGCCTCTTGATAAGCCTCCTGCTCCTGAAAATAAATCCAAGCAAGTAAATATGTTGTTATTCATAATAATCCTCTTTCTGTTATTATAATGCACTTTTTCCGCTCTTAACCCACTCATCAATTTCAGAAAATTTAAATTTCCATAATCTTCCTGCTTTATGAGCAGGTATAGCAGATTTTTTGATCCAACTTCTTATTGTATCTTTTGTAACACCAAGATACTCTGCTGTTTCTTCCAAGCTAGACCATTTTTCATTGATTTCAGACATTTTTATTCCTCCATGACCTGGACTTATGCATAATAGCTCCATCGATTATTATATCTCAAACTATTATTAATAACAACTTTTTAATTATTTAAATATGGTTTAATATGATTTATTGGTTTTTACAAATTTAATAAACCTAAAATAAACGTAAAGTGAAATTCAAGTTCTAGCATCACTCATCATACTGGGTTTCCACATATAAGCATAGGAAGTTAACTTTCTCTACCTCTGTCAATCTGCCTATCCTTTCCGTTCCTCTCCTCTGTCTCTGAATAATCTTCTCTTCATAAGTCTGCTACTAATCATTCATCATCTCTTCAATATCCATCATTACTCCAAACAAACGTAATAATGCTCAGATTATAATTAGTATTATCCATTCTAAAATCAAACAACGCAATCTTCTCTTCAAATGGCTTATTCTCATATGAATCAAAGAGCATTTTCGTTACCTATGTTATCCGTTCTGCTGCCTCATGAATTCCATCTCGTCTTGCTGCTTTGAATATCATTTCAGCTTCATCCATCAGACCGTCAAACTCATATTCTTGTCCATAATTTTCATAAAAATCTCTACTTCTCTTTCTTCCGCTTCAGCTCCAACCACAATCATCCCTTGATCATTATCCCAAGCAGATTCTTATTCAAATTTATTATAAACGCCCACTTCAGAGCCTACCACTATATAATTATCAGTATCTTCTCGTTCAATATCTTCAACACAGATTCCAGTAAATGATTTTCTCCAACAATATGCGTCAGCCTCAGCACAATCATATTTCTCATAATCAGCCGCTGTAGGCCCTGTTATCACTACTTCAAAATAACCGGCACTTTAATTAGTAAGGCTCTTCTACTGAAACCACATATATTGCCGTGGACAGATTTTCTTTCATCGCAATTACTGCCAGCTCCTGATTGTACTTAGTCTTCTGCTTCTCATCCTTGAACTGCCGCAGTACTTCCTGTACTCCCAGGTGCTAGTTCTGAAATAGCTCCAGTCGTCTTCCGTATTACAGGTACTACGCTTTGCTTTTGTCATTATATAATTCTTATGCTCCTTTTATCAATTTCATTATGACACTCATCCTACCTTATCTTATAATCAATCAGATCACCAAAATCATTGATGTTTATTATTCACGATCAGAAGATATTCGTCAGGCAACAAATGAAACCACTTCAGTTCCTCCGCTTATTTTGCAGAATTCACATAAAATTTCTTCTGTTCAACAATCCTCAGACGATACACCTTGGTATAGAACTTTTTCCGATATGGTGTCAGATTGCTCCGTTTATAGTACCAGATTCTTTTGCATAATAGTGTGGAATTACTGTATAAGGAAATTATCCTACTGGTATTGCAAGATGTAGGAAAAGTCGTACTATTTCCAGTAAAAAATTTTTTAACTTGTTAATATACCCTTTTGTATGAAAATCCGGTTCATCTCTCTTAACATAAAACATTCGTAATTCTCTATTTTAAAATTCTGCTAACTTTCTTAAAGCTTTTGGCTCATGTCAAATAATTTGTAGTCAATATTCTACTAGCTATGTTTTTTTCTCAAGTTCTTTTAAAGTAGGACTTTCACTCTTAGGAACTCGCACATGCGGGCACACCTCAAAAAGCAGCCTCACCTGAGACTGCTTTTTTATCTATAATAATTCCATCTCCACTTCTTCATTCCTTATCTAATACATAGCTCTTATACCCCTTCCCCTCCATAAACATTCGGATTATAATTATTCGGGCTCTTAATCGTAAATACCAGCTCCCCAATCTGTTCTTCATTTAAATACTGAGGTTCAACTCCATAATAATGGTTCGCTGCTTCTTTCACCCCATAGCAACCTTCTCCAAAATAAATAACATTAAGATAAAGCTCCAAAATATCATCTTTGGAATAATTTCTCTCTAATTCAAAGGCAACAAACACCTCCGCTACTTTTCTATCTAACTTCTTTTCAAAAGAAAAGTACATATTTTTTGCAAGCTGTTGGGTGATAGTGCTACCCCCTTGTACATAAGAACCTGCCTTAATATTGTTATACATCGCTCTTGTAGTGGCTATTGGGTCCAATCCAAAATGATAGTAAAATCGTTTATCCTCTGATTGTAGCAACTCCTCAATATAGTCTTTGGGAATTGTATCAAGAGTAAAATAACCTTCTTTTTCTTTTATTTTATCAACAACGCTTTCCACGCTATTCTCTTTTACTGCATTTTGATACATTTTATATCCACTTGATATAATTGGCATAACTTTCGTAAGGCCTAATATAAAGATACAGAGTATGATTAAATTTATTATCCAGATAAATTTCTTCTTCATATAATCCACCTCTCATTTCATAATGAAATTATAGCATGGTGGTTTTTTATCATCCATCGATTCATCTTACACAAAACTTACATTATTGTAATATTCAAAAAATTATTTTTACAACTAGAAAAAACTTCCTTCACAAACCTTTCCTTGCCATAAACAAGAAAAAGTACTCTTTGCGAACCTTTTCTTGTCATGAATTAAAGAAGAAGCAGACAAAACGCACGCATTTTATCTGCTTCTTCTTTTCCTATATCTTTGCTAACAACCTATCAATCTATTTAATTCTATGCCTGCTCTAAGCATGCCAACTGCTTCTTTAATAATGTTGGAAGTTATTGTTGCACTAGAGTATGCGTCTATATTTACAGAATTTTCATCCACGATCGCCTTTGGAATGCTTTCTAAGGCACCTTTTGAGATGGATTCTTTTTCATGCTGCTCTAAGATTTCAACATTTGCAATCTTACTAGCTGTAATCGTAACTTTCACTGTCATAGTACCTTCCTGGCCTGCAACGCTCGCTTCATACTCACCATCTTTTAAGAATGCGTTCATGTCGAAGATATCTTATGATGTTGTACTTAAATTACATCGAAGATCACATAGATCGAAAAATTACAGTTACTGATTTATGTAAGCTATCCAACGTATCGCAAAGTTATCTGTATCATGCTTTATGTCCACCTTTCATTGCTCTACGAAAGAATACATTACCAAATACAAACTTTTTATGACTCAATCTCATTATTAGCGATTGGAATATTGAACAAGATATATTCTAATTCTTGATTATTTTCAACAATAGTAGCTATTTTAACACCTAATAAATCCCCATCTATTCTAAGATTATGTTCTCTCATATAGGTAAGCGGTTCTTGAAATATATCTTTCCTTTGCTTATGGGTGGTCTTATTAATTTTATCAATATTTACAGGTAATTTTTCCAAACTCATGAGAGTTTTTCTTGTATTATATCGTTCTGTGTATTCATTTTCGACAATGTCAAACTCCTTTAAATCTGAAACCTTGATAGCCCATCCCATATGAATAGATATTTCATCGCATTCAATATCTTCTTTTCTAATGATATATATCATCTGTACTTTTGGTGCCAAATATAAATATTCATGAATCTTTTTTATACGATTTTCTTCCAGCAATAACTTTTCGCCACTTTGATATAATACATAGGAATATGCAATACAATCTCTAATGTAAAGATTTTTATATATACTATTTGTTTTTTCCAAAAGAATCAGGTCATCCCTTAATCGATGCCTTAGCTTTGTTAAATTAGCGATTTCGTTTTCCATATATTCATCTTGTATATGATATTGTTGAATTAATTTTTCAATACTATAATCTTTCATCTTTATAATATCTGTATGCGTGAACCCATATTTCCTTAATGCTCTCACAGTCATTAATCTAGTGAGATCACCTTTATTGTAATATCTATATGTATTATTTTCATCTCGTTCTGATTTAATGTGACCATACCCCTCATATCTCCTAACTGTATTGGTCGACACATTTAACAATTTAGCTAGTTCGCTAATCTTATATTTCATGTAATTCCTCCAAAATATCATCTGTAATTTCATACTAATTTGTATTTATTATTATATCATAATGCTTTTTTATGTCAATTTTTCGTTATTTTGGATAATTTATATTGTTTTGCCATCTCATTTATATGTAAGTTGCAAAATTTCTGTAAAGTTTTCATTTCATAATGAATCCTAGAAGACAAAATATTTTATAAATACGCTTCTAAAAAAAGAAAAAGCGCGCTTCGCAAACTTTTCCTTGTCATGAATAAAAGGGTGAGATCACTATGAATCTCACCCTTTACTACTACACTGATTATTGATTTGTCTTATTTAATTGTCTTATTTATTTGTCTTATTTATTCCTTTGTTTTAAACCTATTTAGTAATTTGTATCTTCATTTTTTTAGAAACTAATTTGCCGTTTTTATCTATTATACTAACAACGACGTAATCTTCTCCTAAAGATTGTGCTGATACAGTAGCAGTTAATTTCCCAGAATTTTTTCCGACGATAGCAATCCCTCGCCTTGTAGTCATCCATACAATGTCTTCATCCCTATAGCCATTGGCTTCCACTGTAAAAGATTTTCTATCTCCTATCACCATGGATGATACTGCCTCCTTAAATGTTAGGTTAGCCTCAGTTACTGTGATTCGTTGTTGGAATTGCTTTGTTGTACCATCTGGCAAAGTTGCAGTAATATAAATTATAGCTTTTCCTTCTTTATTACCAACAATCTTTCCAGTTTGACTTACTGTAGCAACCTTGGGATTA
This sequence comes from Lachnoclostridium phytofermentans, assembly GCF_000733755.1. Classification (GTDB taxonomy): domain Bacteria; phylum Bacillota; class Clostridia; order Lachnospirales; family Lachnospiraceae; genus Lachnoclostridium; species Lachnoclostridium phytofermentans_A. The sequence goes on from NZ_JPOF01000006.1 coordinate 368,767, forward strand.
CCAGACTTATAACTAAGCTTCATTTCACCTTTAGATAAATCAGTGTTGGAGCTTGTAAATTCGTTTACAACTATTAGTGTACTTGGGTAATGTAAGCCTACCCATTCCCAATCCTTTGTTCCTCCAATATAAATATTGTTTTTGGATTTTACATTAATCTGATCAAGTAGTGGTACTTTGATATCATCAGAAGGCTTCGGTGTTGGATTCGGTGTCACTTCTGGTATTGGATCCGGCGTTACCTCTGGTGTTGGTTCTGGCGTTACCTCTGGTGTTGGTTCCGGTGTTACCTCTGGTGTTGGCTCTGGCGTTACCTCTGGTGTTGGTTCCGGCGTTACCTCTGGCGTTGGTTCTGGCGTTACCTCTGGTGTTGGTTCTGGTGTTGGTTCTACAATAACTTTATCTTCAAAAACTGCACCAATAAATCCACCCTCAGTTGAGAATGTAGCATACTTACTATTCTCTTTGATCTGTAGAAAACCATGAGTATTAACGGAACCATCTGAGTTTCTCCATGCAGTATGGAAATCTGTAGCTTCACCAGGCGCAATAATACTAACAAAAATATCAGTAGCAACTGGTGTAATTACTGTTCCAACTTTTCCTGTGGAATCGAAAGCTCCACCTATACTTCCTTCATATTCATAATATTTCCCGCTATTCATATAAACAATCCTTGAACCTATTGCAGATTTAATATTATCTGAAGCAATTTTACTTGTACTAATTCCAATCGCATTGTTTATACTTGGTTGTTTGGCACGATCGATCTGGAAATTGGCCTTCTTACTTCCACTATGAATACTGTTGTTAAATGCGGTAATATGATTAAATTTAAGTGGCGCAGGATTATTGTTGTCTGTAAAACCATGTGCACCGTTTTCGAATGCCATACAATTTTCAACTATATGTGGTGTAGCAATTCCCGAACCACCAAGTTTAAATCCATTCATATCTCCGCTTGCACTACCAGATCCATTGGTTAATTTACCATTTCGAAAGGCAATACAGTTTCGAAGAGTAACTACTCCGATTGGACCAGTTTCTGACTTAGCATATAAATCCCATCCGTCATCACTGTTATTATAAGACATACAACCGTCAAATACATTGCCTTCTCCACAAGTTAATTTTGCTGCGAAGCCATCTGCATTTTCTCCTGAAGCATCGCTGTTATTAAAGGAGGTACAATTCTTTATTAAGTTATAACTTGGCCATTGATCTATGGTTGCAGCTGTAATATCATAACGACTTAATTGAAGTCCAGTATCTCTATTCTCATAAAACTGGCACAATTCAATGATGTTGTGATTTCCAGAAAGTAGCATACCATTATCTCCAGCACCTTTAAAATCTATTCCATACCATTTCCAGTAGTCTGCATCTTGTACGAGACCACGATTGCTAGTCAAATACTCCTGATCTGAAAAATCTAGAATAACCTTGCCACCAATATAATTTCTTACGGTCTTATAGGCACCAGCATTTCCACTGTTCCATTTTTCTATAACTATTGGTTCATTATACTTATAATTTCCTGGTAAAATCCAGATTGTATTACCAGCATTTACTTTGGTTAGTGCAACTGTAAACTCCATTGGATCATCAAATGTACCTTCTCCAGTTACTGATGCGTATGGTGCTACAAAGATGTCTCCCTCTACATTTGATTCAGGAGGTGTCGGTGTAGCTGTAGGTACCATGGTTGGAGTTGCTGTCGGTACTTCTGTTGGTGTAGGTGCTTCCGTTGGTGCTATGGTCGGTGTTACTGTCGGTACTTCTTGATCACCAAAGGATAAGCTCATATAAAATAAATTAGCAGTATCCGCTTTATCAATGGTATATGTTGTTCCAGCAAGAACAGGAATTTCTAAAATACCTGTTTGCTCATTTCCTGTAATCTTTATATCATTCACCTTTGCATTAACTTTACCATTCGATGGATTAAATACCATTGTATAAAGTCCATCTGCTGGTGAAGTAAACACTATCTGTGTTCCGGTCTCCATCTTTAGACAATCTGTAAGAACCATATTCTTGTAGGTAACGGTTCCTTTTGCATTAGATAAACCCGTTTTTCCTGGAAATGAATAGAAAAAACTGGTTATTCCTTGTGTTGTGAAATTATGTGAATAATCTTCCCTCGTTGGTGGTACTGTTGGTCCTATGGTTGGTTCTGTTGGTGCTTCCGACGGTCCTGTGGTAGGTTCTGTCGGTGGTTGCGTTGGTGCTATGGTTGGTTCTTCTTTGTCTCCAACCCCACCAATAGAAACTAACTGAGACGAATAATTAAGGATTGCTTGTTGTAATTCAGGAATGATTTCGTAATTCGTATCTTCAGATTCACTAAAGTACCATTTTAAATCTCCTCCATTGATACGTCCTGCATAAGCTTCAACCTTAGCTTTTCCTACTTCTGCAGTATCTACTGAATATGGATATCTTCTACTTGGATTGGTATCAAAGTTGTTGTAACTTGTAACCCCTTGCACTGTTACAATTTCAGAAGGGATTTGATCTTCTCTGCTTGCTACCGTATAGGCATCAATTTGTCCACTATCTGGTGTAGAATATTGATCCACAAATCGTTCTTCACCGATTATTATATTTCCAAATGCTTTAATGATACCACCGTTTTCTCCAGAGAAAGTTCCTTTATTGGTATATGCACCTGTATTAGGGTCAAACTTATCGCTACCTTGACCAGAAGAGAGCATTGGATAACGACAATTCCTAAAATAATTATTTTCCGAAAATGCAGAAGCTCCATTGGTAACTCCTATTCCGTATTTTGATACCCCATCAAAATAATTATTATATATGTGTATACTTCCGACTCTGATTCGTGGATGACGTGAATCGGAATGGTCAAACCAATTGTGATGGTATGTAATAAAAAACTCCTCTTTATCAGACATTCCTGCTAAACTTGACTTTCCAGAATCCCAAAAATGATTATAGGAAACCGTAACATAGTTAGAAAAAGCTTTTACATCGATGGAACCATCACCCTTAGCTTGATCTGAATCACTACCTGGTCTTCCATAAAATATATCATTATTATGGACCCATACATTCTCATTCTTGGTATCTAGTGAGATTGCATCATCACCAAACCACATAACTCCTAAGTTTCTAATTTCAATATTTTTACCTTCACGAACTAAAAATCCCCAACCATAAACCGTTGCATCATCACCGATGCCTTCTATGGTCACATTATATGTCTTCTTTACATTTAATAAGGAACCACTAATTCCAAATGGAGCTTCCACTTTACCAATTAGACGAATGATAAGTGGTCTTGTATCTTTTCCTTTTTCTCTCTTTGACAAGATGTCTACAATTCCAGTACAAGTCTCAGCTTTAGAACCTGTTATTACATCTAGAGTTACTGTATCCTTGTTTTCATTGGTAAGATAGATAATTTGTGCACCATCTCTCACTGTTCCATCTTCATTATATCCGCCGGAGCCAGTTTTGTAAGTTGAAAACTCTGAAAATGCAAATCCTTCTCTTGTATGTGCTGATACATCTAAAGCATCAGTCACCTCTGCACTCTCGTGTTCTTCTATCCCTGATACAACAGGGACAACTTTAAGAACATACATACCTTCTGCAAGCCCTACGGCATCAGCCCTATAGTAAGTTGGATACTTTCTAATTAATTCATTATCTAACTTAACATAAGCAGTATCAGCTTCATAAGCACCTTTAACATATACTACATATCCGTCTACCCCGTTCGTAGGCGTCCACTTCACGTATGCAGATTCTAACCATCCTCCACTTTCTGTAAGGACAATGTTAGTACTAGATGCTTTAGCAACCATACTTAACGGCGATGATACTATTGTTGTTAGCAACATTAACGCAGCTAAGAACATAGCTATCCATCGTTTCAAATCTCTCTTTTGCATTGAATCCCTCCTATTATACATATAGTTTATAGTTAAACCCATATATATTATAAAGGTTGACATACTGTCATAGTCAACCTTCTATTGGATTTCAAAAATCTAGAATTAGGAGTAACAGAAATATAAAAGAAGGCCAATCTAACATTAGCCTTCTCTCAATGTTTTTATTATTAGTTAACCATTCGCATTTGCTTCACGACCAACCGAAACATTATCCTTTACGCGATCTCTAAGCGCTGGAACTGGATGATCCGAATCCTGATAACGATAATCCTCACCCTTAGAATCTATATAGGATTGAATCACTATATGCGTTGGTACTTCTTCGACAGGCTGATTTACAGCATTCTGGAATTTAAAGAAATCATCATCATTACTTAAAGAAGCTACATCAACATATTCTTCTTTTTTAGAGGTAATTTGAACGGTATTTGCAAGAATATCACGTACATATGCCTTGTTTTCGTGTAACGTTAATAGTTGAGGAAAATTTCCGTTTGGTATTACTTCTTGCCAATCTTTTTTCTCATATTTCTTTAGCATATCTGCTGCCATATGAAGATGAGCAACTTCTTGATGAAAATGCTCTTCCCAGATACCTTTGATATAGAGGTCAGTTTCATCCTCATAGCAGGAATAATAAAGGTAACATTCTGTATACTCATGCATTAGCAAGTGTTCTAAGAATGTTGTCTTGGTATCCAATAAACTACCATATTGAGTAACATGTTGTTCCTCAATGAGTCCTATCTCTTGATATAACTGTCTTCCAAGATCATTTTCAAATAAAGCAGCCACATTCATATAATAGTTCATCGTCTGCTGTTCCGCTGCTGTAATGATAGCAACATTTAACTTTGTGATAGGTGCAGCTGATTTACAATTAATAAAAAACCTCACATTATCAAATGGATAGCGATGTTCGGATATTGTAGGACGACCTGGCATAATCTCAGCATAATGTCCAACTAACTCCTCCGACTTAACCCCAACCATGGCCTCTAACAAATCAGAATAACGGTATAAATGATCAAAGTCTTCTAGCAATGCAAAATCAAGAGCAGCTTTCACATTCTTATCTGGCTCTCTCTTCGCTAACTCAGCAGTAAGATCAACAGCAAGTTGTTCATAACTTATCGTATGCTCTAAAATCGTCTCATCCATAGGTTTTAATGATGCGATAACTTTCTGTTGTTGCTGTTCTACTCTTCTTATCAACGCTAAGTCCCTTCGAATGTCGTTATTCGGACAATTTCTCTGAGTCTGATGACCAAACCAAACAGATTCAAATTCTGTGCCATTCATTAAAATTACTCTGGTTTTCGTATATGGACTTACCTCATGTTTATTATAAGGCTTTGAATAGATTCTACTCCAATTCTTAAAAGCAGAATCAACAGATCTCGGGGTTACTTCAAACGGATTCATTCTCAATCGCTCCTTTCTTGAACGTTCACCAGTTAGTTAATTAAAACCATTCAAGAAATAATGTTCCCAAATGAACCCATACTATGTATTTTATTCTGATACACTTTTTAGCTGAGTGGCTATAATGTATCCTACTCTTCTTGATATGTAGAAAATAGCCAGAATCCATCTTGGATACTGGCTATTTTTGAAACTTTTTTCATCTAGTGGAACATCTTCTGTTATATACTATAATCCATCTTATTCTATAAGAAAGGATAATGCTTCAACTATCTTTTGTTATATCACTATCGTGATAATTTATAATTACTCCATAGTAATCATTTCTTTCGCCATACTCATTGTTGACTTACGATGAGAAACAAGCAGAATACTCTTATTCTTACGCTCCTTCCATAAACTACGAAGAATAATTCCTTCATTTAAGCTGTCAAGATTACTGGTTGGTTCGTCTAACAATAAAACATTACTTCCGCGTAAAAATGCTCTTGCGATTCCGATTCTTTGACGCTCTCCACCGGAAACAGAATCTCCAAGCTCAGAAAGTGGTGTATCATAACCTTTCGGAAGTGAACTAACGAAATCGTGAAGAGAGGCTTTCTTTGCTGCTGCCTCAACTTCCTCTCTGGTAGCATTTAATTTTGCTATTTTGATATTATTCTCAATGGTATCTTGAAACAGAAAGGTTTCCTGGGTCATATAGGTGATATGCTTTCTTAATTCCTCTGTCTTAATCTTATTGACCGAAGAATCCTGAATTTTTATCAAGCCTTTGCTAGGTTCATAGTAACGCTGTATCAATTTAAGCAGTGTCGATTTTCCACAGCCACTTTTTCCGAAGATTCCATAAATCTTATTTTTCTCAAATACCTTCGAAAATCCTGATAAGATTTCTTTTTCCTTTTCCGGATAAGAGAAGGAAACACCATCAAAACTAATATCTCCTTGTCTATATTCCTTCCCTTCTAGTATATCTTCTACAATTGGTTCTTCTTCTAACAAATCAAGTACACGATCACCACTGGCTAATGTCTGATTTAAGTTATTGGACAGTGCAGACAATGCCGCAGTTGGACCAAAAGAGCTCATCATTGCAATGATTGCAAGGATTGCATCTCGAAATTCAATCCTTCCTCTAGAATAAAGGTAGCTACTTACTAAGGTCATAGCTAGCCCTGCTGATAATATGGTGATATCAGTTGCAATACGCTGCCAATTTTCTTTCTTTTTCAGACTTAAGCTTATTTTCTCAAGTTCCTCTGATTTTTTCGCCATTTGCTTTAATCGTTCCTCTGACTGATGATACTGTAGAATTTCATCTAGCCCATATAGATTATCAAGTACAGTCGTATTCAATTTACCAAAATTATCTCGGTATATCATCCCTTGTTCTCTTCCGCTTCTGCCGTTAATATAGGGTATTAATACTCCGACAATAAGATAGAACATCATGGCTAGCGCACCAAGAATCCAGGAACTTCTTCCAATATAAAAACTCATGAAAACTGATGTAATCACTGCTATTGCGATTGGTGAAATTGTGTGTGCATAAAATACTTCCAATAATTCAACATCGGACGTAAGAATCGAGATTAGATTTCCCTTTTCCGTCTGGTCAAGCTTTGCTGGAGCCAAGCGGCTAAGAGCAGCAAATACTTTACTACGAATCCTAGCTAGAAGCCGGAATGCAATATAATGATTACATGCCTGCTCCGCATACCGTAAGATACCACGAAATACTGCAAATATCATCAGCCCAGCAATCATATATGGTAACGTTTTTCCATTCTCTCCTTGTAAGACATAGATTAGTCCCTCTCCACCTAATACTGTAATAAAGATGGCTGCCAAATGCCCTAAGCTTCCCATTAGAATCGCAAGAAACATAGGAAATAATAATGACTTTATCATACCTAAAAGTCCAAGCATTACTGACGCACCTGATCTTTTCTTATTCATATGCTTCCTCCCATGTAGAACTTTCTAAAATCTTTTGACTCTCAAATAAATTATAATAATACCCCATTTGTCTTATTAGTTTCTTATGATTTCCTTCCTCAACTATCTTACCGTCTTTTAATACATAGATCTGATCTGCAGAAACTACATTTGCCAAACGGTGAGAAATTAATATCACTGTTTTTACTTTCGAAAGTTCTGTGATTACCTGCATAATCTTATTCTCGCTTTCGGCATCGATATTGGAGGTTGCTTCATCAAAGAGATATACATCGCTTTGATGAAGGATTGCGCGTGCAAGCGATAGTCTTTGGCGTTGTCCCCCAGACAAGTTACTGGCTTTTTCTTTAAGCTCCATCGATAACCCACCATTTTTTGAGATAAAGTCATACAATGCAACCTTACGCAATGCCTCTTCTAATTCTTTGTCTGTAGCTTTGGGGTTACCAAATCGAAGGTTCTCCCTTACACTTCCTTGAAATAAATAGCTATCATGAGTGATTCTAGTAACGGTTTGATATAAGGTTTCTTCCTTTAGCCTTGCTATATTGGTATCACCGAAGAAAATTTCCCCTTCATATCCTTTTAACTGCCCCATGAGTAAGGATGCTATGGTACTCTTCCCACAACCGGAAGCCCCAACTAAAGCGGTGAATTGACCTTTCTTTATCTCCATAGAAATATCAGTTAACACAGTTCGTTCCTTTTCATATCCAAACGTTATATTCTGTAATTTGATACAATCCAGTGTTACTGAAACAACAGTTCCTTTGACAGGTTCTTCTAAATCTAATAAGGCAAAAATTTTATTTGCTGCAGCATTTCCATTCATCGCAATATGGAAAAAGGAACCTAACAATCTTAATGGCAGAAAGAATTCCGCAGAAACCATGATAATAAAGAAGCATGCCGAGAGTGAAATGACTCCTTTTTGATATTCAAATATTGCAAACAAGATACCAAAAGCAGATCCTCCATATGCAATTAAATCCATTACACTAATAGAATTTAGCTGCATAATTAAAACTCTCATCGTAACTTTACGAAATTTTTCTGCTTCCTCGTCCATCTTCTTAGCATAATACTTCTCTGCCTGAAAGATTTTTAACGTGGTTAACCCTTGTAGATTTTCTAAGAAACTATCTCCAAGATCTGTGTAAGCACCCCAGTATTTATTTAGCATCTTCTTGGCTATCTTTTGCACTGCAATAATCGAGATTGGAATCATTGGGACGCAAAGTAATAATAGAATCGCTACTTTAAAGCTCATCCTTCCAACAATTACGAATAAGCTAATTGGTGCCAAAAGACTATAAAAAAATTGTGGCATATATTTCCCAAAGTAGATTTCAAGCTGTTCCACACCTTCGGTGCTGATTTGAACTGCTACTGATGTAGCAATATGTTCTCGGTAACTTCCGCCAAGCCTAAGTAATTTTCGATAAATCTTATCTCTAAGGCCTATCTTTACCTTCGAAGAAGCCCGATAAGATAAGGTAGTTGCAGCATGGTTAAATAATGAACGAGCAATCAGTACAAAGCATAGCGTGATGAAATAAAACATTGCCCATCTTGTTGTAACCTCTTTTCTATACAGGAGTGATATTATCCCTGCTGTTGCATGAAGAAATATAACATTGGCAATTAAACTAAGCCATTGTAATGCAACAATACCGATGATATACTTTTTATTTTCTTTAAATTCTTTTACTAATCGTTTGTGAAACATATTCTTTTCCTTTTCTTATTCAGTTTCTACTTTATGATTCCTTCACATTAGCTTAAATGATTTATTTCAAAGCGAACTTCTCATCCTTATAACTCTGTAACCTCTTCCTTCGTAACCGTTTTAATACGAAAGAAAAAATAGTAAAGATGAAAAAGACCAATGAGCAATATTACCACCTTGGCATGCCATATGGGAGCGATTATGATACCGATGATAAAAAAACAACCTAACATAATTAACACCTTAATCTTTGACTGTAAGGTCATCGCTTTGTTCTTGATCACATGTTCTACATGTTTTTTGTAAAGTTTACTTGATAAGAACCATTGATGGAACCTTGTCGATCCCTTTGCAAATAAAACTGTTGCTAATAAAAAGAATGGCGTTGATGGTAAAATCGGTAGAATCATCCCAATTACTCCAAGTGCCAGAAACAAAAAGCCTAACACAACACACAAATAATTTACCAGTTTTCTCATGATGTACTCCTTAACTAATAGTAGTTAGTTATTACTAACTTTGACATAATACTATACTATTTAGTTTTCGCCAAGAAAAAAAGCAGTTAATGAGAAAAAATCATCATTAACTGCTTATAAGCTTTATTAAAACATGTGGTTACAAAAATCTGAACAGGATTATTTTATTCTGAAAACTTGAAACCCCTGCAGATTAATCATATTCCCAGAACTCTTTACTCTGATACTCAAACACTGGTTTTCCCTCGATATCCCACGCAACTTCTAAGAGCATTGCATGACGATTAGGATCATAGAGTGGTTCTGCAATCAGATGCTCATACTGTCTTGCATGAAATACCATAATGTCTCTTCCATCGCTTGATTTTGTAAATGAGTTATGACCAGGGCCAAAAATCCCTTTTTCTTTCTGCGTTACTAAGACCGGATTCCGTTCCTTCTTCCAAGACTGTGGATCCAAAAGATCAGCATCTTCCTTAGCGGTAAGCATACCAATGCAGTAACTAGCATCTGTAGCACTTGCGGAATACGTAACATAGATATTACCATTCTTTTTCAAAACGGCGGGACCTTCTGTTACCCAAAATCCTTTTCTCTCCCAATCATAGTCTGGAGTGGTAAGTAGAACTTGCACTGTACTTAATCGGTTGGCGGATTCTAACTTTGCAATATATAAGTTTGAAATCATCCTAGCAACTCCAACCTTCTCAGCCCAGAGATAGTAATAGCTTCCCTGATGTTCTAATACTGTAGCGTCCAAAGAAAATGCTTGAAAAGAGAATTCATCCTCTTTTGCTGCTTGCATTTTCCCAAGTTCAACCCATTCATCTTCCATTGGATCTTCACCGCTACATTCCAGTACATATGGTCTAATCTTCCATTTGTCCTCCTGCTCACCAGCAGCAAAGTAAATATACCATTTTCCGAACAAATAATGTAACTCTGGTGCCCATATATGCTCACTCATCGGTCCTTTTTCATGTCGCTTCCAGATTACTTTCTCTTTCGCAGTACTGAGTGTCGATAATTTATCACTGCTTCTAAGTATAATCCGATCATAGGAAGGAACGGAAGCGGTGAAATAGTATTTCCCATCGTTATGTCGATAGACATAAGGGTCTGCCCGTTGTGTAATCCATGCTTTATTATATTCTGTCAAAAAACTCTCCACTGCTGCTAACCTCCATATGATTCCTCTGTTTCTATAAAACGCTTTTCTTATGGTCTTTACGAATGATTATTTTGCACTTTTCTTCTTTATCACAAAGAATACTACTCCACCAATCACTGCTACTGCTACAACAACAATCACAACGATTACTGCTGGGCTTACACTTCCTGCTTCCACGCTTGTTTCAACTACTGCTTCGGTAGGAGCAATGCTTGCTGTCGGAGCTGTCGTTTCCGTAGGTGCTGGAGTCGCTGTTGGCTCTAGTGTTGCAGTAGGTTCTGGTGTTGCTTCAACAGAAGCTCCTGCTAAGGATGCGATTTGATCATCACTTAATACCGTATCATATAGTTCGATATCATCAAACAAACCTTTGAAAATAATATCCCAACAATTAATACCAACATAAGCTTTCGCATCTCCTGCAAAGGTTCCAGTTGCTACAGGTCCTTCACCAACATAAGCACCATTAACATATAACTTACTTACTACGGTATCAAGTACTGCATCTCCAGTTGCTGGATCGGTTGCTGGTGTCTGACCATCTACCGTAACAACAATATGACTCCATTCATTCTTAGGAATCTGATATCCACCACCTGCTGTAAAGTATGCGGTACAATACCAAGGCCATGCCCCTGTTATTTCATTTCTTGACCAGATGATTGGACAGCTGTCACCATCCCAGTCAGTCTTTGTTATATTTAACCAAGTAGATGAGGTATTGGCACTTAAAAGATCCGAGCCAAGTTGAATAATTGGTCCAAAGTTAGAAAATCTTGCTGGATTTACCCAGAACGCTAACGTATAAGTTTCTCCTATCGCTGGCTGGTCTAACAATAGACCAAAACTTCCATCCAAGGAAATTGCCTTACCATTCTTTCCTTCTACAAAAGTAGCCTTTGCATTATCTCCTTCGATAGGTAAAATGCCTGCATTTCTGCCATCTTCATTATCACCTTCACGTACCAAAACTTTTGCACCATCTAAACTATCCTCGAAGGAATATTTCTTTACTGGTGTAAGAGGAACTTCTACACCAGCTAGTTCTGCTGCATCTGCTGCTGTTAATACCGTATCATAGACTTTTACATCATCAAATGCACCTTTAAAGATAATATCCCAACAATTAATACCAAGATAGGCTTTTGCATCTCCTGAAAAGGTTCCTGTAGCTACTGGTCCTTCCCCGATTAACTGACCATTTACGTATAATTTGCTTACTACTGTATCTGCGACAACATCTCCTGTTGCTGGGTCTGTAGCTGTTGTCTTACCATCTACAGTAACAACAATGTGGCTCCATTCTTTCTTTGGAATCTGATATCCACCACCTGCAGTAAAGTATGCAGTACAATACCAAGGCCAAGCTCCTGTTTTTTCATTTCTTGACCAAATGATTGGGCAACTGTCGCCATCCCAATCCGTCTTTGTAATGTTTAACCAAGTTGCCGAGGTATTTGCACTTAATAGGTCTGAACCCGTCTGCAAGATTGGTCCAAAGTTAGAGAATCGCTCTGGATTTACCCAGAATGCTACGGAATAAGTTTCTCCTGGCGCTACCGCATCAAGTTCTAATCCGAAGGTTCCATCTAGAAATACCGCCTGACCATTTTTTCCTTCTACATAGGTAACGTTCGCATTCGGATTTTCAGTTGGCAGAACTCCCGTATTTCTACCTTCTTCATTATCACCTTCACGAGCCATAGGCTTCGCTCCACCAAGGTCACCGTCAAAATTATACTCTTTCGTTGGTGTCGGTGCTGCCAACGATTTCACTGGATTTGTTACTAATGCTCCCAATACGAAAGCAGTTACCATAAGACCGGCCATAACTAACTTTTTCTTCATAGCTTTGCTCCTCCATATAAAATATGAATTATTTCAAAGAACCTGCACTTGGTTCTCTGTTATCGGGGAGTTACAGAGTAAATCATATTTTATTACGATTTCTTATTTCTCCCCCATTGTTGCTATCGCAAATCTAACCTTCCTTTATGCCAAACCAGATGTGAGTTAATATACCTCTTGTTACTTATGGTAAATCGATTCCAAAGTAAGCCTTCATCGCTTCTTTGTGATATTGATTTGCCATCTTTGTAGCCTCTTCTGCATAATCCGATGCTTTTGCTTGACCTGTGTCTACTAAATTATGAATTCCTAAGTTGTTAAAGTACTCGTCACAGAACGTCCAATATCCTGCAATTGACATCCATCCAAATGGAACCGGACGAATACAACTTGCAAAGTAGGCATCCCAATATGGTTTTCTCTCTTGATCCGTTGGATAAAGTTCTTTGTATCTAGACCATACGGATTCGTCTAATGTAATTGGAGCTGGCATAGAATCACGGATTAATGGATCACCTGCGGCATTCGTAATCGATTGGTCATAGTAGATATCTAATTTTGCCTGCCATCCTTCCGTACCCCAACCCATAAACTTTAATAGTTCATAAGCTTCTCGTGGATATTTTGTTCCCGCAGAGATACCACCCATATCAAGGGTTGCGATGGAATTCGGTACGCCATCCACTTCCTCGACAGATGGGATAACATATGGTACGAAATCAATTCCAAGATCCTTAAAAGCTTCGGTATCCCAGATATTCATGTAAGTCCAGTAAGCTTCTGTCATAACAGCTACACGTCCGCTTGCACCAGCCCAAGCTTCCCAATCACCAAGCCATTTTTCCATCTTCGCGGTTTCTGTATTCGGAGCTACATAGTTATTTAACTTAAGGTCAGCAAACTGCTGCTCACCTACAGCCCAAACACCAAGATCAAAGCTTTCTCCATCCCAACCAAACTCACCTTTGATTTTCTGAGAAGCAGCGATTCCATATAAACTATCCAGACGATTAAAAGCACCCAATCCATAGTAGGCTGGAGTTTGGCTCAAATCAGTGGAATCTTGAATTAATTTGATCATTTCATCCCAAGTCCAGTCCATTCTTGGCATATCAATGTTTAACGTTTCAAGCACGCCTCGATCCACATAGACGATACCTGGGAAAAACTTCATAGGTGTTCCCCATTTTTGATTCGTATCATAATAACCAATCTTTAGCTCATTGATGGTTGGAAGGACGTTTTGATTTTCCGGATCAGCCTCCCAAAGTTCTGTCATGTCATATAACAAATGATTGGATAATGCGAAATCACTATCGGAGTACATAAAACAATCCGGTGCATTATTCGCTGCAATTAAGTTTAATAGGGTTGTATTTGCATCTGCCACATTGACATACACTACATTTACTGTGATATTAGGATATTTCTCCATGAATTTTTCTGCTAACTTCTGTGTAAGAACCTCACTGTCAAAATTAAAATACGTTAATGTGATTGGTTCCGTCGTCATTGGTGGCAGTGCACTATCCGTGCCTTGCTCTCCTCCTGTTGTTGGTGTAGTCCCTTCGTTTCCGTTGCCTCCTGGTGTGGCTGTACTAGACTGATTATCCTTCTTTCCGCTTGTATCCTCCGCTTCCTTCCCTGCGAATACGCATCCGGAAAACAAAGTCATACACATTGCTAGTACTAACATCATACTTACCAGTTTCTTCATAGCCTTACCTCCTCTTTTTATTTACTTTTCAAACCTCATAACTTTCTAATAATAGGATTACTTACCTCTTACCCTTTTTACTTCTTCTTTTCACCAATACTTTAAACTTATTTACTTTTACTGATCAACTACTTCAAAACCTTAAATACTCATATTTATTAAAATTACAATTCTAATAAATCCTTCGTCAAATCACACAAGCTAGATTACTCACCAGTAATACCAGTTCGATCGATACTTTCCACAAAGCTTCTTTGCATGATAAAATACATAATAAGCACTGGTAGAATACTAAGTAAGGTTGCAGCCATACGAATTGATTCGTTATTGCTTGTAGCTACACCTTCTACGGTTTGCATGGTATTATAATTCACATCAAACTGCTTTAGTTTAATAATGAGTGTAGATAACGTTCCTTTTATGTAAACACCGCTTACATAAAGCTGTGTCAAATAGGACTCATTCCAATACCAAACTAACGAGAACAAAAACACTGTAATGTAAGCCGGTTTTGCGGATGGTACCGATATTCGTAAGAACGAGCGGAAGAATCCTGCACCATCAATATGCGCTGCCTCTATTAGAACCTTTGGTACCAGTTTAAAAAACTGATAAAAAATTAAAATGAATATCTGTGCATTTAAGCCCTGACCAAGGAGCGCAGGGATGAGAAAGGATTGAAGCTTTCCAACCAGCTTTAAATTATTAAATAATACATAGGTTGGCATCATCGTTATCTGTGGCGGTAAGATAAAGGAAAAAATCAAGATCCCTAACATCAGTTTCTTTCCTTTAAACTCGAATCTAGCAAAACCATAACCGACAAAAGAACACACGATAACATTAAGTAGGGTTGGAATTCCTGCTACGATAACACTCTGCAAAAAAGTTTTCAGATAATCCATACTTCGTGCAGCTTTCAGATAA
This sequence comes from Lachnoclostridium phytofermentans, assembly GCF_000733755.1. Lineage (GTDB taxonomy): Bacteria > Bacillota > Clostridia > Lachnospirales > Lachnospiraceae > Lachnoclostridium > Lachnoclostridium phytofermentans_A. The sequence goes on from NZ_JPOF01000006.1 coordinate 383,945, forward strand.
TTACCGAAGTTTAGTTTGGATGGAATCCAGCTAATAGAGGTATCTAGTAAATCCTCTAGGGACATAAAACTCTTACTAATCATATAGAGAAGTGGATAAAGATAAACAAAACCAATGCAGATTAGTAGAGAATAGAGAAATAGCTGATTTAACAGTCCCTTCTTCTCTTTCGTACCCAGTAGTAGTTTACGGAGTTTATCTTTGTTAACACGAGGCCGTTTATTTTCAATGGAGATGATATTATGCTTTTTCATGTTCTTCTCCTCCATTCTTACCTAAGGTCATTGAATTCTTTCTGATTGTGTGCCAAGCCACATTTCCTTTTGATTTACTAAGCGAAGAAACAGATTTTTCTTTTCGCCTGTTTCTTCTTCTGATACGGCGTAAGGTTCTATTTTGTTTTCTTAATTCCTTCTTTCTTCTCTTCACCTGCTTGTCATAAGCATCTTTTCTTGTCAGTAAGAGAACTGCAACAATTGCTACGATTATTGTCTGTACGATTGCATACATCCACGCCATTGCAGAGGCATATCCATAGCCTTTGTTACCAGCAAACATTGCATTTTGAATAATGTTTATAATGTTGTTCTGCTCATTGTTCGATAGGAAGATAACCGTATAGACAGCATTCAATAAGATCATAGGTTTTATGGTTGGTAAGGTAATCTTCCAAAAGCACTCCCATCCAGAGCCTCCATCAATTTTTGCAGCTTCATAAAGCGAACTATCAATTTTCTGTAGTGCAGATAAAAAGATTAAAATCTGTACTCCCGAATACCACAAAATCATTATCATATTAGAGAACACATCAGAAAATCCAGAAGCAATGTAGTACGGTAAGAATCCTTCCAACGCACTTCTTATCGCTGCAACATTCATCGATGGTATGGTCGCTGCTCCTTGGGAGGAGAGCATATTCATAACTGGACCGCTAACAATAATAACTGGTAGAAAAAAAATCAATCGAAATAACCCTTTACATCTAATTTTTTGATTGAGAAACATCGCAATTAATAAAGCGAATACGACTATAATTGGTACAGATAATATCGTCTCCCAAAAATATCCCCCCAGTGCCAATGGATATTCCGCATCCTCCAACCATATCTGAGTAAAGTTTTCAAATGCTACAAAATCAATTTTCATTCCCTTTGGAGTAATTTTGATATCCGCCAAGGAATATTGGAAGGATTGGATTAACGGAACGATAAGGAATAACACCGCTCCAATAATCCAAGGTAAAACGAAGATATATCCCATACGCGCTTCTCTTTTTGCTAACTTTCCAAGTTTTACTTTCTTTACTTTTTGCGCTTTCCTCATTTTGCCTCACCTACCTTATAAGACATTGCTGGAATGGTTTCTCCCTCTGCAATTACTTCCTGCTGTGAATAGTTAACGTATATCTTAACTCCATTATCATAAGTTACAATTGTAACCCCATTGTCAAGTCTTTCATGACCAATGATACTACTGTCCTTCGTGTATTCATTTACCTGACTTAATTCTTTGGAATAGCTAATAATCTCTTCTTTATAAATATCATATTGGGAACTATAGATATCACTTGAATTCGTGTAAAGTAAGTAGGACGAATCTTTTTTTGTTATATAGAAGGAAGGATAGATTCCCATCTCAACAAGCTTTAAGAAAAATTCCTTCTTATTCGCTTCAAAGTTAATGTAATCAGAATACATTGGCATCACACCTTTTAAAGCAATCGATAAAAAAGGTATCTCTTCATCGATAAAGATATAACTTGAAGTTCCAGTTGGCATTGTTAAGAACGCATTGGTTTGATTCCATAGATAGGAAAATGGTTGTTCTAGGTATAAATCAACGGAACCCTCTAACTCGCAAAGAGTCTGTAAGTAAGAATCCATCGTATCCTTTCTAGAAAAGGTATGCCCACTATAGCTATAGGAATAAATAGTATTCGTAACTCCTGATAATGCCATACCAGAAATGCCTTCTTCTTTAAAATCATCTCCTAACTCACGAAGCAAGGAGTAACTGCGCTTCGGAATCTGATACATGAACTGAGGATAAACCTCCATATAGGTTTCTTCCTTAAATACTCGCTTATCTACACGCTTTATCACGTTAAAAGTCGCATTATTTTCGCCTGGGTTAATCCTTAAGGCGTCATGATACAAATAGAGTTCAATATCGCTATCTTTCATGTCTTTCACGAGTTTTTTAAGCTTTCTTGTACCCCCAAGTGAACTTTCTACCTTTAACTCTGTAACCGGCAGATCAAAAATTCCTCCAGACTGCCACCCCTTATAGAACGATAAGATATTCGTAACTCCAGCATCCTTTAATTCCGTTAAGATTTGCCTTATATCATCCACGGTAGTCATACTGATTGTTGATTTTATAAATAGTCCATCCTCCTTATCAGCTCCTAGAAAATCAACTCTGGTTCGATATGTATTATCTTTCTTTGTAAGTTTTTTCTCGTCTAAGAGATAGTTTCGATATCTAACTGCTAACCCTGTATAATTCGCATTTTCCTCACTCACAAGACAATACGAAACTCTAATATCACTATGAGTTCTCTCTGTCTCTACCTGGGTAATAGAACCCGAATTACTTTGACTCGTTGGCTGTACATAAATTTTACGCTTTAAAAACTTTGTATAGATTCGGTTATAATCTACGGTTGCACCATTGGGATACGCCTCAATACTAGCGCGTTCCTCCCCAGATTCTACTATCCCTAAGTAACCGAATCGATCTTTTGTATGAACCATACCAAACACTGGTGCCAGAATATATTCCGAAGGATTAATGGTTTGTAATTCGCCCCAAAGAAGAGACTCTACCGTAGAATCTTTAAAGCCGATATCTTCACCATAGATCATCTGAGAATATCCACCCTTAAATCTGCCTTCTTTATTATCCAGATAAATTAATGCTCCATTACCATCTGGGATAAACATATATCCTTCCTTCTCATCAAGGTAACTATAGCCCAGAAACGGATAAACACTGATTGTTCCAATAGAGTATTTTGAATTACTCTCTGTGATCATAGAATCTGGTATCTCAACGACCAATTGATCCTCTAGCAAAGATACTACAATCTGCAGAGAAATCTCATATTGAGGGAACTCAAGCTCTGCACGAAAACCATTCGCATGGTAGCTTACCATAACCTTTGGTGTACTATTCACCATATCTGCCTGTACGGTATCATTGAGACCATCAATAATAGTTAGTACAAGACCAGATTTCATAAATCCCTTCCACTGTTTATTATTCTTACCTAAATCCTCTGAAACTGTTGATTCTAAGATAGCTCCAGTCTCTTTATCACGAAGTAGTATTGACAGCGTTGGTTCATAAAGATAAAGTTCATAGCGTTCACTCTCTGCTATCTTCTTATGATCCAGTATCATCTCATCATATGTAATAACAGGTGACATTGTATCCACAGCCTCAGGAAATCTTCTCGTATTCTCATCACTCAGTGTTACCGTAATTGATTGTTTTGAGGAGAAGGATTTTATGACAAGAAACACTGCAACTATCATTAGGAAACCACCGAATACAGAAAGGCTTATCATTTTCTTTTTCTTAGAAGCCAAGTCGATACACCACCTCTCCGCTAATTGCTATGATAAAGTCGAATACCTGGGAACCTAATACATATAGAATAAAGGCAACTAGTGCAGCAATTAAAGCAGCGAAGAAGGTTAAGAATATTACCTTTCCTGTTTCCTTTACCGAGTAATTATTGATTTCCTTAATTGCCAAGAACAATAGTATTACAATCCAGACTTGTTCAAATAACACAGCAAACTCTACTATAAATGCTTCATTATAAGTAACCACTTGACTTAATAAAAAGATAAACGGTTGTAATATCAAGTATGGTGTTAATGCATAGGTAAAACTACAGTAGATTTGTTTTAATGTTCCTTCCCCATCGTTAATGGTGCAAATCAAATAATTGCTTGCAGTGAACAATAAAAATAACACAACGACATACAAAATATCGGAACCGAGCGCATAGCGACCTTCGCGAACATTTTTTAATAGGAAACCACAAAAGTACTTATTAATAATTCGAAATAAGATAAACAAAGCAAGCAAAATATTTGCACATAAGAGTGAGGCTTTTCCTTCTCTTCGTACACCATAACAACCATCAATCGGATGTTTCATAAAATAAATGGAATACTTTAATTGACCGAGTAGCTCTTTTCTAGATAACCTTACCTTAATTCTTCGAATTCCATCAAAGCAACCTTTTTTCTTATCAAGTAGCTTAAGTCCTTTCCATAATAAAACAAGAAGAACGATGATGATAAGAGAAGGAATTAAGTTATCTCTAAGCCATATATTACGTGTCTCCCATAGAGCGTCGGAATAGGTGGAATGATCTTTGGCAAGTCTTGCATAATGTAACGCCATGCTGTAATTTTCTTCTTGTAGATAAGCACGACCCATTGCTTTATTCGCATAATCAAACAAACTATTCATCTTAAGAATTTCTTCGAGTGGCTCCTTACTCTCGGTATATCTTCCCTTGGAATAAAGGTATAATGCTTTATGTATTAAATCAGTAAACTCTGTTGGTGCAAATACTTGAATTTGACTTAGATCAGAATCTAAGATGTATATCTTATCGGAAGCATCCACACCAATCGCTTCTACTTTCTTACATAAGCCAATTCGCTGCCTGCCATCATCACTACCGCCAAATACATAGAGTAGCTCTCCATCCTCATTGAACTCATAGACATATCCAAGGGAGGAAACCATGAAGATATTTTCATAATTACCCGTGGTTACCGCAGCCGGATATTCCTCGTAAGCATCTGCACTAATTAGATTCTTTCCAGCGATATTTAACTTTTTTAAAGTATCGTAATATTCCCCTCTTGTAACGGTGTAAAGCAACCCCTTGGTATCAATCGCAAGATTATCTGGAGTCGATGGAATGTTGCTAACCTGTTTTGCGCGCTGTGCATCGGTCATAAACACTCGCAAAATAATCTGTGTGAGAGAACTCTTAGTAAAATTTGTTCCAAAGTATCCTAGGAAGGTACCGCCGTCCGCAGGCGAAATCTCGACTAAACCATTTGTATTCGCTTCACAGACAATAAACATAATTCCTTTGTTGGTTACAGCGAGCTTTAAAGGTTTAAAATCAACACCGTCTCCATAAAGCGGATGATCGGGCCTTTGATAACGTGCAAGGATGGTACTATCCTCGTTTAACACAAATACCGTTTTAGCATCTCGGTCTGCTACATAGATTTTCTTATCTTTGGTAACAAACACACCACAAGGATAGATAAACTCTTCACTTGTAATTACCTTCTTTAAATTACCAGATAAGTCCGATACAACAATACGTCTGTTACCGGTATCTGCAATATAAAGGAAACCGTCCTCACTGATTACCATATCTCTTGGTTCTGATAATGCTTCCTCACCTACTTTAGTTATGGTAAGATGCGGCATATATGCCGTTTGCGTCTCTGTCATATAACCATAGCCATCAATCGTATAAGTCTTATACGGTGCATCCGCACTGACAGCCGTATCACCAGTCAAGGCAAGTGAAAGGATCACGAAGAGGAGAAGCATTGCTTGCATTCTTTTGAATCTGCTTTTCATGTTCTGTCCTCCCTCGACTATTTGATACCAGAATGTGCCATGGTATTCATTACACTGTTTTGCAGGATGATAAATAATACTAAGCTAGGTAGGAACATAATTAAGGAAGCTGCTGCCTGCATTCCTTGACCTGCCACTGTATTTTGGGTCGTAGTTAAAGTGTTCATATAGAAGGTTAACGTCTTAAGCCCCTCACTGCTGACATAATAATTCGAGGTTTCCATATTCGTCCAAACCTGTTGAAACACTAAGATTGCAGCAGTAGCGATAGCTGGCTTTATTAACGGAAGTACAATTTTTCGATATACCTTCCACTCACTGGCACCATCAATATAAGCTGCCTCAATCAAAGAATCCGGTACCTGATCAATAAACTGTTTTACTAAAAACAATGCTACTGGCAATGGAATTAGTGGCAAAATATGTGCAAAAAATGTATCTGTTATTCCAAGGACATTAATCGTCATATATCTTGGAATCATCACCGCCACGGGTACAAACATTAATGCTGCTTGATTAATATTCATCAAAGCAAATTTCCCCTTAAACTTTAACTTAGACAAGGCAAATCCAGCTGCAGTAGATAATATAATCGAGGAAAATACAACCGTAATCGTAACTATGGAACTATTAAAAACATAACGACTCAATGGAATCCCTGCTGTCCTTGATGCTTTAAATAGCTTCGTAAAATTATCAAACGTCGGTCTTGATACAAAAAACTTTGGCGGATAAGCAAACAATTCATCCATCGGTTTAAATGCATGGTTTATGATATAGAGAATTGGAAGTCCCATAACAAGAACCAGTGGCAAAATAATTAATATAATCTTAATCTGGCTTTTTTCAAATTTTTGTGGATTTATTCGATGTCCTTTATATGCCAAAACGATTCCTCCCTTTCTCCTTAATCTTCAGCAAACATCTTCTTAGATATTGATGAGAAAATCCATACAATACCAAGTAACGCTACGCTAGTTGCAGCTGCATATCCCATCTCATAACGAATAAATCCATAATCTTCGACATGGTTAACAATAAGCTGTGCTGCATAACTAGGAGTCGGATTGCCGGCAAGTTGGGTACTTATCGTACCATTTTGGAATGCACCGACAATAGACATAACCGCAGCAAATAACATCTGTGGTTTCATATTAGGAATTGTAATATAAATCATCTCTTGAAAACGATTCTTTACCCCATCAATGGCTGCTGCCTCATATAATGTCTCATCTGAGTTTAGAATACCAGCTAAGATCGCTAGGAATCCTACACCCATGCTACTCCAAAGTCCGATAAAGATAACAATCGGAAGTAAATATCTGGTATTTACAAGCCAAATAATAGGCTCATTAATTACTCCAAGACTCATTAACCAACTGTTAATATATCCCGTCTGATCTCCGGTAAACATTACTTTCCAAAGTACCGTCATGGCAATACCAGAAGTCAAACTCGGAGAATAAAGAATCAATGCAAAGATCGTTCGTGGTAATTTGCTAAGTTGTGCAAGGGCCCAGGCAAGCAAAAAGGAAAGTATGTATCCACCAGGTCCTACAATAATTGCATATGCAACTGTATTTGGTAAGACATGCTGCATGAAAATCTCATCATTTGTGATTAAGTTGATGTAATTTAGGAATCCTACAAATCCCGGAAACTCGATCGCATTATAATTGGTAAAGGATAACCCGATTGCAATGACTACAGGGATTATGATAAATATTCCAAATAAGAGAAGGTAAGGGAATAGGAATACATATGCTCTTCGGTTACTGTTCTCCCGCCTTCCGATTCTTGATTTTTGCTTCATCGTCTACTCCCCCGTTAATTCGTTTTTCCGATAATCTCGTAAACTTTCTTCATTGTTGGGACTTGATATTCCTTCAGGATGACACCATCTTTAATGTAACCAAACTCTTCTAGCTTTCTTTCTGTCTCGCGGTCAATGACTTTCACTGCATCATCAATTCTACTACGAAGATTTTTACCATTTACGACAACATCGTTAAACGCATTGCTTATCTCACGCTCCATCATATAAGAACCTAGTACTCTTGGTGCTTCCATAATCCAAAGCGATTGTTCTTTGATTATTTCCTTATCCTTAGTATTCCATGGTAGATTCGAGAATGCTTCCAGATTAGCTGAAGTCCATATATACTCATCACCATAGGAGATTTGTAAGGTCTGACCGAATTCTGTCTGCACTTCTGTCGAGGACCACCATTTCATAAATTCCCAAGACATTTCTTCTCTTTCCGAGGTAGAATGAAACATTACGGTACTATCTGCGCCGCCAGCGGTATATCGAAGAATATTACCGTTCTCATCTTCCACACCAGGGACTAATGCGATACTCCAGGCATTTGCAATTTCCGGAGCAGCATTTACTAATAAGTTGTAGACATTGTAATCTGCAATACCGATCGGTAAATCACCGTTTCTAAAATGCTGATAGAAATTAGGGATATCAATCGGACAGTTATATAGTGTAAATAGCTCTGTTAAGGTAGTAAAACCTTTCATAGCTTCTTCGCTGTTTAATGCGTTTTTACCAGCATACTCAGTGTACATAGATGCACCATTTTGGAATAACAATGGGGTCGTTCCATGATAGTTTCTCATGACCAGCATTCCTGCAGTTGGATAGTAGAAGTTAAGTCCACGAATTTGAAGCTCTGGTAACATATCCATAACTTCTTCCATCGTATTCGGTACAGTTAACGAAAGTTTTTCAAACACATCATTTCGATAAAAGAGCACCCAGAAGTTCATGGTCTCAGGAAGTGCATAGATTCCATCTTCTATCGTTAGCGGAAGCAATATCCCCGGTGAAAAGCGCGAAGCAACTTCTTTAAAATCAGAAAACTCTGTTAAGTCTTTAATCGCACCACGAATTCCAAGTTCGAAAGGAATGGCGTAATTAATTCCTGTAGCTATATCCGGTGCATCTCCAGAAGCATTCGCTAATACCAGTTTGTTTTGATCTGGCATAATAGATAAATCCACCTTAATACCGGTAAGAGGGGTGAATTTTTCATCAATCATCTTTTGCATAATCTCAACATACTGTCTTGGTCGGTTCACCCAAACTTGCAGATGGTTAGGATTTACATTACTCACAGAATAAGATTGATTAAAAAACGAGTAACTAAATCGCTTGATACTCTTTGCTGCTTTACTAAAAAACCCATAAGATTTTGGCAACTTGGCATCCTCTTGGTATAGATAGATTCGATCAATTGCCAAACGATTTTTATTCAGGGAATCAATTAAATTAGCAAGTTGAGTATTAATAGAGTTAATACTGGAAGATAACTCTGCAACTCGGTAAATTAGTTCGTCTGGTTCTTTTGCAAGACTTCTTATTTGTTTGGATGCGACTTTAATGGAGGAAAATGCTGCGATTTTACTCACCTCTTCGTTATACCTTAAGCAGCTATCGTGAAGAGCATCCAAGCTATCAGCCCACTGATAAAGCCGTTCTTCCACATCCGGTATATAACGTGTTAGTTTTAGATCACGGTATTTATCCTTGTTGGTTCCGGCAACTTTTGTTACCTCTAATGACAGATCATTGATTTCACTCATAATACAATCCACAGACTCAAGAACATGACGAATATTATCAATATTAATCGTGTAAGCGATGGAATGTGTTCCTTTTGTTAGGTAAACACTGAGTTTCGTATTCTCCTGATCCGTTAATGTTTCTGTCTGAAAGCCATTTCCATAGGAAAGCGGATAAGCTTTAAACGCGGTATTCGGAACTATTCCGTCAATTGCTACATCCACAAAGACTGGAAAATCTGATTTATCCGACTGCCGATAGTTAAGCCCCAGATAATAATAACCTTCGGTCTCTACCTCAAATTCATAGGTTACTTTTTGACCAGCATCTTTAAAGGAATCACTGTCTATGGTATTTAAGATTGTTTCTTTTACGTTGTAAGGGGAGACATCTGCATCAAATTCTGCAACTGCTCGAATTGACGAATCATTACGGTAGGTAAAATCTTCTCCCTGCATAATAATCAGTTCTTTTCCCTTTGCAGGTTCACTCTTTATGTACTGTGGTAACTCACTCCTTGGTTCTAAGTATAAATTACCAAGAAGTAAACTACCTTCGGATACTTCTAGCGATATTTCATTTATTCCCTTTGTAAGTTCAAGTTTTAAGGGTTCGGAATGACGATAACTAGCATCCATAAAATACTTTGTTTCCCACTGTATCAATTTGTTAGGAATTGATACAATCTCTTTCCCATAACGGTCATATGACTTTTCTTCGTCTGAGACCCAGGTTGTTTCAAATACAAGTCTTCTGGATTCATAGTATGGATATTCTCCATTTATCTTCATCGATAATACGATTGGAAGAATCGATTCATCATAGGAAAGATAATCAAATCGAAGCAGATAGGTTGCTGTTTCTGGAACTTCCACTGCTATCGTTGCGGTGTCTCCGATTTTCATATTTAATACTTGATTTTTATAGTTGTAGTTATCTGAGGTAAGTTTCTCGTTATCACTTTCTTGATATGTTTTATCAATTGGAATCTCAATTTCTTCCCCAAGATAATCCGAAGCTGTAAACGTTTTACTGACATTCGTATAGTTATGACTAATCATTTCACTAATATACCGATCAGATGTATAAGTAAATGCCTCCGTAGGAATAGCGTCTTTATTTCCCTTGCTACAACCACTTAGTGTAACCATTGAAATCGTGCATATTGTACCAAGAAACAAAAGAATTGCTTTGTACCGGCGATTCATAGTTAACCTCCTCTAATTGATAGATACGCTTCCTATTGTTCTAGTTCTATCTCAAGATGTACAACACTGCAAGGTGGAATGGTAAGAGTTATTCCTTTCTCTGTCAATTTCACTGCTTCAAACCTTTGTGTTTTCACTTTGTCTGGCTGTGAAAAAGTATTATAGGCATCCATCTCATTTGTTAGAATTGTTCCGTTCACTGCAACTGCTTTCTTTTCTGATATCATACCGTCTACCTGATAAGATTCATCTAAGGATAAGTTGTTTAATGTCAGTTGTAGTTTTCCATCCTTATCAATGGATACAGATTCCGAAAGATTTGGTACCATAAATTTCTCCTCTAATCCAATTTCCTTTGTATCTAAGTAACTATCAATCAAATCACTATCTTGATGTTTTTGGTACATATGGAATACATGATAGGTAGGTGTAAGAAGCATCTTCTCACCTTCTGTTAAAATAACCGATTGTAATACGTTAACAAGCTGCGCAATGTTTGCCATCTTCACTAGGTTACAGTGTTTATTGAATATATTTAAGCTGATACCAGCAACCAAAGCATCTCTCATCGTATTTTGCTGATATAAAAATCCTGGGTTGGTTAAAGGTTCGCAAGCAAACCAGGTTCCCCACTCATCTACAATGAAACCAATCTTTCCGCTTTCATCATATTGACGTAAGATTTCGCCATGTCGCTTAATTAAGGTTTCGATAAAGAGTGCACGGTTTAATGTCTCATACCATCCTTTTTCATCAAATACGGTAGCACTTTGTTTATTCTCCCATCCACCCGGTATGGTATAATAATGAAGAGAGATACCATCCATAAAACCATGTAAGAAGTCTGGAGCATGCCGGTGGGTTGTATGTAACACCTCTCTCATCCATTCGTAATCATCAACGTTTGGTCCGCAAGCAATTTTATAAATTGGTTTTTCCGGATTATAATTACGAACATAGGTCTGATATCTGCGATATAAGTTTCCGTAATATTCTGGAGTCATATTGCCACCACAACCCCAGTTTTCATTGCCAACGGCAAAATAATCTACGGAATAAGGTTCTTTATGCCCATTCTTTGCACGAAGCTCTGCCATTGGAGAAACTCCATCATAGGTTAAATATTCTATCCATTCTGACATTTCTTGAACAGTTCCACTGCCAAGATTACCGTTAATATAAGTCTTGCAGCCAAGCTGTCTGCACAACTCCATAAACTCATCACTGCCAAAACTGTTATCCTCTACAACGCCACCCCAGTGGGTATTAATCAATTTCTTTCTATCTTCCTTTGGTCCTATTCCATCCCTCCAATGATACTCATCAGCAAAGCATCCTCCTGGCCAACGAAGAACTGGTATTTTCATATCTTTTAATGCTTCAACAACATCGTTTCTCATTCCATTCGTATTTGGAATAGGTGAGTCTTTACCAACAAATAAACCTTCATAGATACATCTTCCCAAATGTTCTGAAAAATGCCCATATATTTCAGGGTTAATATGCCCTACGATTCGATTCGGATTCATATAAAGTTTCATGATTAATTCCATCCTTTCTGTTCTTAACTTGTATTAACTCTGGTACCTTTGATCCTATTTCCTATTAAAACTTAAGAAACTCTTATAAAATTTAAATGTTTCACTATGTACTTAACCTATTAATACTTGTTTTTGTTTGTATTTCATTATTTACTGAAATACTTTATTTATTAATTAACTTATATATAACATACTACCATTTTTACCAATCGTCAAGTTGTATCTATCTTGTTTTTTCATCAATTTCACTATATATTTCACTCATAACACTAATATATTGACTTTTTGTATATTCAAACCTATAATAAATTCGAAAGTAAAATTTTAACTTGTATGTTTTTACTTGTATGATAGTTTGATCCCTTTTTTAAATCAGTTACATCAACACCTATTGCATACCAAATCTGCTTGTGGATTCGGTACTAGAATAAAAAAGAAAAAATAGATAGAACGGGAGGTTACCCTCTATGTTATACTTTAAATCTTTAGAGGAAGCAGAAGAAGTCTTTAAAGCTCTTAGTACACCAATGAGACTAAAGATAATGGAAATGATTAATGAAGATGATGAGTTAAGTATGAATGATTTGGCTGAGGCATTGAAATTAACCAATAGTGCAATTTCAATGCATGTTAGCAAATTAGAAAGTGCAGGACTTGTCAAGGTAAAAACGAAGGCTGGAAAACGTGGTAATATGAAAATCATTCAACCAATGCATGACCGGTTAATGATTGACCTTATGCCAGCAAAAGAAGTTCGAAAGTTTTATCAAGATGATATCCGTGTTGGTTATTATACCAATTATAAGATTGCTCCAACTTGTGGGATTTCTACTGGAAACTATATTATTGGTGCTTTGGATGATCCAAGGTACTTTAACTTTCCGGACCGCTTTAACGCAGGTATTCTCTGGTTTGGTAGCGGATTTATTGAATACAACATCCCAAATCATCTGATAGCGGGTCAGACTTTAACTGAGTTACAGATTTCTTTTGAAATCTGCTCTGAGTACCCAGAATACAACGATGATTATCCTTCCGATATTTACTTTTCCATCAATGGGAAACCTCTTGGTATGTGGGTTAGCCCAGGTGATTATGGAGACCGAAAAGGTTACGTTACTCCTCAATGGTGGCCAGAGCTTTTAAATCAGTATGGGTTATTAAAAACACTTATCATTAATTCCGAAGGAACCTATATTGATGGTAGTAATCAGATTTCAGAAGTGACCATAGAAGATCTCGCTATTGATTATACAAGTACAATTACTCTTCGTTTTGAAGTTCCAAAAGAAACTGCGAACTGTGGTGGATTTACACTCTTTGGAGAAGAATTCGGAGATCATAATCAGGCAATCCGCGTCAAAACCTTCTATGTGGAAAATAATGAGCAGGTGAATAAAGAATCTTAATAAAAAGTTATCCTTTATTTATTCTTATAACTATTATCCATGTGAGTAAGTTATCAAAATGATGCATTCTTACGACACATGGATTCTACATTTTTCTTCAGTAATAATCAAACGTAGGTACGATAATATATAACATAAACAAGAAAAAGCACGCTGCGCGCACTTTTCCTTGTCATGAATAAATATCCTCGATGAAGTATGATATTCTCCTCTTGTAGCAATCAAACAAATAACTAGTTTGATTGCTACAAGAGGAGAATTAATTTTTAATTTTCTAAAGCTTATTTTGCCTCATAACCGCTTCCCCATAAGGCAACTCCCTCTTGTGATAATACCGAAAAGGTCATAACATCCTTTTTATTATTTTCATCCCACTGCTTTAAGAAAACACCAAGATAAGAAACCCCATCAATCGTTAAGATACAAGTATTGTCACCCTGTAATTCCCATGTTCCATGATAAGCGCCAACAATTGTTTGGTCATCTTTTAATATGATATTTTCTGATGTCCTTACCTCATTTGAGATATCATGTTGGTGATTAATGATCTTATAGGCACCTACTACTTCGTCTTTCGTATAGGTTCCAATTGTCTCTCCCGTATATCGATATGGTGCAACAACAAACCATCCATCTTCATTCAAAAACATCTGATGTGTTCGAACTTGATGACGCTCTCCGCCACCTTCGAATCTTGTATGAAAAATAAGAAAATACTTTCCGGTTTCTTCCTCATAAATCGTTGAATTATGACCTGGTGAAACATATCCAATATCTTTTTTCGATTCTTCTCCATCAATGGATTGAAATCTCCAATTTCCCATTAATTTAGTACCATACTTTTCTGCTGCGCGATCATCAAAGAAACTTCCACTGGAGCCTCGACATAAAACCATATCATTACCAGCATAATCAAGATACGGACCATCTGGATTTTCCGAGCGGCACACACGAATATTATATCCACCATCCGAAGATAAACCGCCATAGGAAAGAAACATATAGTAGTAATCTGTTTCTTTGGAGTACTCGACAAAAGCTCCTTCAATTCTAAGATGATTTGCACCCAATAGCTTTTTACCATAGCCACTCTCTAATGGAAAACCAGTCGAAGAATTTAGTTCAAGGATATAGATACCACCAGAATAAGAACCATACATCATCCATAAACGACCCTCTTTATCAAAGAAAACACAAGGGTCTACGACATTGGGATATACCCTGGCGTCGTATTTATCCCCATTTTCACTAGGTTCTGAAGTCATTCCAGACTTTAGGATGATCCCTAGATCCTTATACGGTCCCTCAATATTATCTGAAACAGCAACACCAAGAGCAGAAAGTGGGGAACTTCCTTCACAATTACAGTAATACATATAAAACCTACCATCCGCTAATTGTATGACATCGGGTGCCCAAAATGTATTGGTTTTTGCCCAAGTAAATGCTTCCTCCATCTCACTCATTGCATCTGGTATTATCTTATTTGTCTTTGAAACTCCACTGTCTACCATTTCCCAGTTCATTAAATCATTTGATTTTGCTACTGCCAAATGAGAACCAAATATGTAATAGGTATCGTCAACCTTTAGAATCGAAGGGTCGTGCACAGAAGCATTCGTGAAAGTATGTTGTATGCTTGTAACTGCTTTTAATGGCACGCTTGCTATCATGGTTTGAAACAACGTTTCTTCCTCCTTGCTTTTTTCCTCTTCCATGCGCTTCTCTTCTTCCTCCTTACGCTTTTCCTCTTCCTCTTTTGTAAGCAGGGATTCGTCTTCCTTCTTCTCTTCTTTTGTTGGCACCGGTGTCACTGTATCAGTTACGGCTTCCGTCACGTTCGGCTTCGTTGTCGCTAAAGGATCGTCCGGTGCTTTGGTACTACACGCTGTGATTAGTAGTAAAGCAGCACAACATGTAACAACCATAAGACTTTTCTTTCTCATAAATCTTCTCCTCCATTCTCACGTATGTCACATATAATATTATTAAATCTCCATTCTGTCTTATCTTGCGAATTTAGGTGGCAGCACAAATTCGTATGTCTAGATTTTCACGTTACCTTCCTACTTTTTTCTTACGATAAATCCGATATAGAGTTGCTACTATTGAAATAATAAGTGAAATAATAAATATTTGATTGAATGTTATAGAAAACACTGCATGGAAGACAAATGTTACAACGAAAGACAACAACATGCAATAAGCAAAGCATACAAGTAGAAATAATAGATGGAACACTACTTCCTTTATCTCCTCATACTTCTCTGAAAAACCTCTATTATCACGCATTTACACACTCCTTTCCGCACACATTCTTCTGCATATTGTATAGTTTTCCTTCTTTTCTTATAGGCACATTATACCTTTTTCACAATAATAGTCAATATATCCATTGCATTTTATTTCAGTATATTATAAAATATTCAATAATTTAATGAATGTTTAGATACAACATATAGGAGGTTTCTTCATGAAAAAGAGAACATTACTTAGTTTCCTTGCTCTTACTCTCACGGTTCCATTATTATTTGCTTGTAAGAAAACTGACCATACAAGTAATCCACTAATTACCGAAGTACCTACACCAACTGTAACCATGCAAGCGACACAGTCAAAAGAATTTATAACTGATTATCTCTTAACGATTGATTCTATGACTGGCTATGATATTAGCGAGTTATTATATGGATTATTTTTAGAAGATATTAATTATGCAGTGGATGGAGGACTTTATACAGAAATGGTGAAAAACCGTTCTTTCGAATACGGTTCCATGGCAAAAGGAGAAAATCTTCACGGTTGGAGTGCGGATCAGGATTTGGAGTATCGCGTAACAGACGGTAGCCTAGACCACTCTTATTTAAATCAGAACAATACCCATTATCTAAGTATTAGAAATACCACAGAATCTGAGTTATCAATCAAAAACTCTGGTTTTTTAGATGGTATGACGATTGAAGAAGGAGCCAATTATGAGTTTAGTGGATACTTTCGTTCGAAAGAGGGGATTTCTTCCTTACAGATACTTTTAATAGATGAATCTGGCAATCTCTATGCAAGTGCCTCCATTCCTGAAATTACAAAAGAATTTCGTAAATATGAGGTGACATTAACCGCTTTAGCAAGCGCTCCCTCTTCTTTTGGGGTTTCACTATACGTTGTCTTTGGTAAAGGCCAAATGGATGCCGATATGTTATCCTTATTTCCACAAGATACTTACAAAGGCAGAAAGAATGGGCTTCGAAAAGACTTAAGCTTAGCTTTAGAGGAGCTATCCCCTGCTTTTCTTCGTTTCCCCGGTGGTTGTGTGGTGGAAGGGGAAACTTTAGAAAATTCCTACAACTGGAAGAATTCTATTGGAAATGGGATACCATTTGAGATCAACGGTTCTGTTACATACGGTGATGTCGCAACCAGACCTCTATCAGAAAACTTATGGGGAGATCAAAACTCTTCTTCCAATCACCCTTACTATATGACTTATGGACTTGGTTTCTATGAATATTTCCTTCTTTGTGAAGACCTTGGAAGTGAACCGGTACCTATCGTAAACGCTGGACTCTCCTGTCTTATTCAAGGGGCCAGAAAAGTTGGAACCCCAGCAGATGCCTTACCGATTGATAGCGAAGAATTTTATCAGTACATACAAGATGCTCTGGATTTGGTGGAGTTTTGTAAAGGAGATGAGACTACTACATGGGGAGCAATTCGTATCGCCATGGGACATAAAGAGCCATTTCCTCTTAACTATATCGGAATAGGAAATGAGCAATGGGGTACCATTTATTTCGAACGATATGAACAATTCGTCAAGGCATTTGAAAAAGCAGCCCTTGAAAAACCAGAGCTATACAAAGACATTCAATTAATTGTCGCAAATGGACCAGTTGCTTCCGATACCTATGCATGGAAGAAAATCAAATTATATGGTACTGAGTATGCAGGCTTAGTAGATGAACATTATTACATGGCACCTTCTTGGTTTTTAAGTAATACCAAGCGTTATGATTCTTATGACCGAAATAGCGTCCCAGTATTCCTTGGAGAATATGCAGCGAAATCAAATAACCTTGAAGCTGCCTTAGCGGAAGCAGCATTTATGACCGGTATCGAACGCAATGGTGATATTGTGAAGCTAGCTTCCTATGCACCACTGTTTGGCAATAGTATATCTTATCAATGGACTCCTGATCTTATCTGGTTTAAGAGTGGTGTTGTGTGGAAATCCGTGAACTACTATGTACAGCAGCTCTTCTCAACCAATGTAGCCAAACAAGTGATTCCTTCCACTCTAACAGGAAATCAAAGTAAACTTACTAACGAATCATTTTATCAAGTTTGTGGAATCGATGAAAACCAAGATATAATTCTAAAGCTAGTAAATACTTCAGACAAATCAATTGATATCACCATCCGTATACCGGAATTAAAGGAAACGAAGGCCTTTGTTACTACACTATCCTCAGAATCCTTAACCGATATGAATACAGTGGTTAATCCGAAATTAATTGCTCCAGTGGATGCATCCATCATCGCTTCAGAAGAATTTATCTATCAAATGCCAAAGTATTGTGTAGCTATTCTTCGAATTCCTACAAAGTAATTCGAAATTAATACAACTACCGCTATGCTCTGATATGTTCTACTTTAAGACTTAACAGGTAGCAACTTCCTCCTTTTCTTTATGAATACGTCCAATAATAAAGGAGGATAATGTCACAGTGATAAAAGAGTAAAAGATTTTTTGTACTGGTATATAGGTCAAAGACAGTAATAAAACTACAAAATCAGTTGCAAAATATGCTTTCGAAATATTACATCCAGAAAGTTTTGCAATGATTAGCGCAAGTGCATCATCACCGCCAGAAGCTCCGCCCATTCGAACAACAAGACCTACACCAATACCGACAAATAATCCACCTACAATAGCTGCAAGTAATGGCATACCGCTTAAATCGGGGATTACAAATCCAATATGTTCAAAAATGTTATAAAAGAAGGAAAATCCTACGCTTGCAACTAATGCGTTCTTTAAAAATTCCTTGCCTAACAGCTTATATCCAATAAAATAACATAAGGAATCCAGACATATTCCTGTTATTCCTGGTGAAATTCCTGTCCAGTGTTTTAGTAGTAATACCATTCCGAGTACACCGCCCTCTGTTATATTACTTTGGCTGTGTACATTAAATAAACCAAATGCTAGTATAGCAACGCCTAATAAAAGGATACTATAGTGCTTGATTGTATCCTTGCTTATTTTAACTTTCTTCATTATAATCTCCATTCTGTCGCAATCCTGCGAATTTGAGCGACAGCACAAATTCGTGTGTGAAATATTTTAATTTTTACACTAACCTCCACGTATACTTATCTACAAGATATAAGAAATCCATACATATGATTTTCTTGACATGATATACTATAAAGGATATAGTAACTATATTGTCAAGAAAAAAATAGAGATACTTTTTTCTTAAAAACAAAGATACTTTTTGGTATAAAATGGAGGTATTTATTTTTCATGAATACGAAGTTTACTGTCGGTGAAATCGCTAAATTAAGCGGATTATCCAAACAAGCACTAATCTATTATGATAAGGAGGATGTGTTTAAACCAAAAATAATCGACTCAAATAATGGCTACCGTTATTACACAGCTGATCAAATTGAAGTATTAGACAGTATCTTAATACTGAAGGAAATCGGGTTATCCTTAAAGGAAATCAAAGAATTTATGAGCCATCGTAATAGTAATAATGCAGTGGCTTTATTAAAAAATCAACAGCAGGAAATTAAACGTAAAATAAAACAACTCTCCTTAATCGAAAAAAGGTTGGAATATAAATTAAGAACATTGGAAGAATTTGACCGCGTTAGTGAGCATGTTCAAATTTTTACATTAGATAAAACTCAATATTTAGCAATCGAACCCGTATCTGCTCCAAATGGACTGATAGAAGTTGATATAGCCTTAAAAAGTTTGCTAACCAAAGCGAATTATCTTAATTATCCATATTATTATCAAATTGGCGATATGGTTTCCAAAGATAATTTGTTATCTGGTAATTTTATCTGCTTTCAGTATGCATTTCTTCCGCTTCAAATCGAACCGGAACATGGCAGCTACCATAAAAAAACAAAAGGACTTTATGCAAGATGCTATCACCAAGGACCATATAAAAATATCACAGAAACCTATCAATTCCTTTTAGATTATATTAAA
Organism: Lachnoclostridium phytofermentans; assembly: GCF_000733755.1. GTDB lineage: Bacteria > Bacillota > Clostridia > Lachnospirales > Lachnospiraceae > Lachnoclostridium > Lachnoclostridium phytofermentans_A. Next base: position 403,540 of record NZ_JPOF01000006.1, read on the forward strand.
AAGGAAGGCTATCAAATAGCCTCCCCTTCCTATGAGTATTGTATTTTAGATAGCTTAACTACAAAAAAATCGGAGGATTATGTTACTGAGATACAAATAAAAATAGAAAAGGCATTTGTAGAAAAAGGATAGAAATCCAGTACTTTATTACACTTGGATCCCTATCCCTATCTTTATTCTTATCAACTCTCACGAAACATCCTAGCATATACCGGAATATAGAGTAGAAACGATAACGCAAGAAAAGCCCCTGTAATTATCATCAACAAATTAACCCAAACAACCTTCATGGTTGGAAATGCAATTAAAATCAGCATGGTAACATAAAATACTGCGGTGGAAACCTTACCAAACCACATAGCGCCATCAAGCTTTTTGTTTCTTTTTAGCAGAAGGAATCCACAGATTCCCATCGTACATTCTTTTACAGCAAATAATATCACTAGTAAAAACATGCCTTTTACTCGAAACATCGTACATAATAGAATAGCTGTTTGCGTAAGTTTATCCGCTATGGGATCAATCGCTTTTCCAAGCTCTGTCACCTGATTAAATTTTCTTGCAATATAACCATCCAAAAGATCGGTTATGCCCGCAATCAATAAAAAGGATGCCGCTATATAATAATCTCTCGAATTCTCTGCTCTTAGATAACTAACTACAAAGCATGGAATCAATAGAAAACGAACATAGCACAAAATATTAGGTATGTTAAATACCTCTTTTGCAGTTACTTTCATAAAATCACCCTTACCTCTCTTACTTTATTTTTATTCAATTTATTATACAAAATCCCATCATAGAAATCTTAGATGTAAGATTTCTATGATGGGATTTCCTTCGTTTTTTCTCACTCTAAGTCTTGGATATTCATCTTTTTTAGCTCATCGCTCTTTTTATACTGTTCTCTGCATGCAATATAAATTGCTATAAAAATAATAGTTGGGATATTCATAAGTATAAGCGCTGGTAACATCGATAAGAGCATAGTACCTAATCAGCCATTTGAATTCTCCTTCCCAAATTTTCTGTATTCAGATATCAAAATCTTCGCGGTATCAAAATCAATCTTATCGTTTACTGCAAGACGTTTTATCAGGGCAACATACGGATCATTCGTAGTATCTTCACTAATCTTAATTTTTTGAATTAACTTATCCAGCCTTAACCTCACGGTCGGGTAGGTGACACTGTATTGATTGGCTATCTCTTTTAACGAACCAGAAGCGAGTATAAATTTTTTTATAAATGCTATATCTTCGTCTTCTAAGTTTTCCATCCATTCAGGAACTACTTCAATTGCCATTCTATCCCTCCTTTAATTATATTAAGTTTATACTTTAATATTATTAAAGTCAATACTACACTATATTCTAATTAAATTTAAGTATTTTGATTTCATTTACTAAGCTGAATCTGTCTAAAGTAAAACATAGTCAAAATTTATACAAATAAATAAGAAATAATACTTAATAAGTTCCATATAAAGGTATTTTATATTTGTCATTTTTCCTTTAGTCCTATATTTTTCACTAATATTTTGTAATTTTTCAAATTTAAGGTTGATTTCTATGTTTTATTGTGTTATATATTTAACATACCATGTTCTATTACATGTTCTAAAACACGTTCTACTTTAAATACTAATTTTATTATTTATTATTTATTACCTTTATTTATTACTTTTTATTTTTTACTTTTATTTTTTACCTTTTATTTTTACTTTCTATTAATTAATTTCCATTTATTACTTTTTAACTTTATCACTTTTATTAGGATTTAAATTACTGGAGGATTTATGAGAAAAAAATTTTTACAAAAGTCAACAAAGACAATGATAACCTTTGGTTTGGTTGCAATGTTAACAGCTTCCTCGCTTGCTGGATGCTCTAAGAAAAATCAAGGAGATGCTTCTACTGCCCCAACACCAACCCCAACAGAGGGATCGGTTTCCGATGGAACCATTACCTATACCCCAGGTACATACTCTGCTAAAGTAACTGGTATGCATGAGATGACCGTAACTGTGACTGTATCTGAGAATGCAATTACAGATATTCAGATTGAACATACTGAAACTCCAGGTATTGGTGAACCAGCAGTTCAATCCATTCCTGCCGAAATCATGGAAACACAAGGCCTTGGTGTCGATGTAGTATCTGGTGCCACTTTAACAAGCAACGCAATTATCGAAGGTGTTGTGGAAAACTTAAAGCAAGCCGGACTATCTGATGCAGACATCAACACATTGCTTGCAATAAAAAAGGTAGTAGAGAAAGAAGAAGATCAAGAACTTTCTGCTGATGTCGTTGTAATTGGTGCTGGTGGAGCTGGTATGGCTGCTGCAGTAACTGCGAAACAAGCAGGAAAAAGCGTTATTGTAATAGAAAAGACAAGTAAGATGGGTGGAAACACAATCCTTTCCGGTGGAGCACTGAACGCTGTAGATGAAGGTAGTGAAACTGCAATAGCAAATAATGATAGTACTGCTCTTCACTATGAGCAAACCTTTAATGGGGGCGACCAGGAAGGTGATCCTGTTTTAGTTCAAACCCTAATCGAAAATGCATGGGATGGTGTCGAATGGCTTAAAAGTCTTGGTATGGAATTCCATGAAGGTACCTTTACTGTTACAGGTGGCATGTGGCCACGAGCTCATAAACCAGTAGAACCGGAAGGAACTGGATTCTTTAAGACATATCAGAACTTCCTTGACAATAATACCGGAATATCTATGGTATATAACACAACTGCAGAAGAACTAATCATGGAAGACAATGTAATTACTGGTGTTATCTGTACTGGTAAGACTGGAAATAAAGTTGTTGTTAAGGCAAATAATGGCGTTATATTAGCAACTGGCGGCTTTGGTCAAAATGTTGAGATGCGCCAAGAAGCAAATGAAATCCTAAATAAATGGCCTTCCTTAGATGAATCCATTCCAAGCACTAACACAAGCGGCATCACTGGTGATGGTATTCTAATGGCTGAAAAAATTGGAGCTAATTTAGTTCAGATGGGAAACATTCAGTTACTTCCTCTTGGTGATCCTGAAACAGGAAGCCTATCTGGCAATATTGAACATGCTGTTGAAAGCCGTATCTTCGTTAACTTAGATGGTAATCGTTTTGTAAACGAAGCTGGCCGTCGCGATGAAATGACCCTAGGTTTATTTGATCAAAAAGATACTACAATGTACATCGTAATGGATAGTGATACTTATCCAGAAGGAAAAGAATTAAATAACTTTGGCGAAAGTATTGCGGATCTCGTAGCATCTGGTCGTGCTTTAAAAGCGGATACCTTGGAAGAACTTGCTGGTCTGATGGGAGTTCCTGCAGAAAACTTAGTTTCCACTGTAAAGGAATATAATCGCTATTGTCTTGGCGGTGATTTAGAAGGTCAATCCGACGTATTCGGTCGTGCTTTATTTACAGATACTGATAAAGTAAATAACGGAATTAATAACCCTCCTTATTATGCAGCGGTTCGTGTCCCAACCGTTCATCATACAATGGGTGGCGTACAAATTAATGAAAACACAGAAGTACTTGATAAAGACGGTAAAGTAATTCCAGGATTGTACGCAGCTGGCGAAGTAACTGGTGGTATCCACGGAAGCAATCGTCTTGGTGGTAATGCATTAACTGATACTGTTGTTTTCGGACGTATCGCTGGTACCAATGCAGCTAATTTCCAAAAATAATAAAACCCCTCAATAACTTAACTCTTAGAGGAGCGAAAGAAGATGTAATTACAAGTCTTCCACCGCTCCTCTCTTCTTGCATTTTGACAAAAAAATGTTATTATTATACTATTACAGTTTCAAAGAATACTGTGTATAGCAATTATCAGTGTAGTATTGTTCTCGAACTAAGAACTAAGGATAGATACATTTATTTGCACAATATAATGATTCAGCAGGCTGTCTCTTGTCAAAATAAAAGAAAAGGAAAAGTTGGATGATCATGAACCCTCAGAAAAAATTTGATTTAAGAAAACAAGAATTATTTGCTCAAATTACCGACTTAATTAATGCAGAAGGATATGAAAATATAACAGTACGTGGACTCTGTCAAAAACTCTCCATATCGACAGGAACCTTTTATCATTATTTTCCTCAAAAAGGCGACTTAGTTTGTGCGCTATTTGCCGATATCGATGATTATTTTTTACATGAAGTAACTAGTAAATTTACTGAGGATGAAACGAGTAACATAGTTACTTTTTGCGAACAATATGGAATTTATGTTATTAAAAATGGCATTGAAACCTGTCGGTGTATTAGTGTAGCTCCCTTAAAAAATGATTCCCACAATTATCTGGATGAGCAGCGTGGAATTTTTCAGGTATTAGAGCAAATTTTAATTCGTGGCGAAGAAAAGAAGCAATTCCATCTCATTCAATCTCCTAAAGAAACTACACGTATGTTAATGGTGCTCCTCCGTGGCTATAGTGCAGATTGGGCAAAGCGAGATGGAAACTATGATTTGATTGATAAGTTAAGACAGTTTATCCTACTCTTTCGCATTAGCTTATGTAAAGAGAAATAAAATTATATCTAACGTAAAGCAGAGTTTATGCCACTATTTATGTTTTAAAGGCTTGTACAATAAAAGACCTTAATAGTGATTTATTCTCAATAAATGGTGGTGAATGCTTCTTTTGATTCCCCACCATTTTTATATCACCTAATATTTATTTATAGAAAATGATGAAACAAATGAAGAATGCTAATTCAAAATCTATTGTTGCTAATCGCATTAAATTGTAATCAAATGTAAATTGCTAATCATGCTAGAAACCCTAGCTGACTATTATGAGTTATATTTCCTTATTACAACCAGTTAGATTGAGATAAATTTGATATCCGATTCGTTCCATATTTTTGCATAAAGCAGGATATGAATAAGTACAATCATTCAAGTTGCGAAAACTCTTTGCTATTTTAGATTCTTCCTCTAATTCTTCATAGTATAAAAATTGAAATCCATTTTGATCAAAGATTTGCTCTATCATCTCGCTTATATCCATAAGCTCCTCATAAGATTCCAATACTTCCTCTTGTTCCATAATCTGCTCAAAGATTATCTGTAATTGATAGAGCCATGGAGCTGATTCTTTACAGATTTTCTTCATCTCATTATATCGATGTATGGTTGCTATTTCTGCTTTTTTCTTCTTTAGTCTTTCTTTTATGTCGTCTTGACTTAACTGAAGTAATCTGGAACGCTCCATTTCAAAATCAATAGAAGAAAGAACAAATCTACCAGAGGAATTTAGCAAGAAACCAGCTTCTTTTATTTTACATGCAAATGTTTCTTTTAATAATATTATTAACTCAGGAACAAGAGGTAGTAAGTCTTTTTTATTCAAAACATAATGACATAACCCTAAAAATCTTTGGATGGAAGGTACGATACTAATCAGTAATTTGTCATAGTTTTCTTCTTGTTTATATTCTTCACATTTTTGATATACTTCCATATAATCTTCTACAAGCTTTTGTTTCATAATGAGTTGATTCTCTTTCCTTGCACCATTGCTCCCCGAATATTCTCTCATAACTCGATCTACATCTTTTTTAGTGCTATCTACATCTCTTATTAGCCTATCTTTTATAATGCTATCGATATCTTTTGTTAGTCTATCTTTTGTTAGACTATTTTTTTTAATACTATCTGTATCTTTTGTTAGTCTATCATTAATCAACGATCTATTTACTTCTGGTACTTCTTTCTTCCCCTCCCATATTTTTTGAAACCAAGAATTATTTTTCATTTTCGCCCCATTTCTATTCTGAAACCGAGAATACTGACTGCTGTAATTATTTTTACGTTTTAAACAAATGTATGCTAAGATGGCAAGCAACAATGTTATGATCAATATTATGATCTCTCTCATAGCACCTCCAAGGTAAGGAGAAGAAGTTGTCCTTTTTTCTTTCCTTTAACATAACCTATTCTATATATATGTGCGGAAAGGAATGGTTCATGCCTAGTTTTCTTCAAAAATGGGAGATTGTTGGTTTATTTCTAAGAGGGGCATGTTAGCACCTCTTCTTGAAAATGTTACTTATAGTATAATATGTCAATTCATTTTAAATGATAGTAAAAGTTCCGATTTTTGTAGTTAATGTCGATGAGCTTTACAAAAATAATAGAGCAGGAGGCCTTTCCCGCTCTATTATTATACAGCAAACTTATGTATTAAAATTACTACAACAATGATAGGCTTGTTATATTAGACTTGTTAAAAAAGGTGTTGCTACAAAATCGTATCAACACCTCATTTTCCTTAATATATTAATTGTCTAACATCATTATAGATGGTTTCTATTTCATCTCGTAATTTCAATTGTTCGATACGACATGCCTGATATGCAAAAGCAAACTCTTTTTTTGCTGCCTTTAAAAATGCTTGATGTCCACTTCCACCAGTACCAAATACTTTTGATAACCCCATCAAGATAAGACCTTGGTTATAATGCCATTTTGCATTATTAAAGTCAAGCTCTAACGCACGATTTGTTAAAATTGAAGCGATACCAAGAAGATTCGGATTCTGCTCACGTAACTTCATTAACATATTTCCAGCATAACCATAATAGAGAGCCTTATGAACTTCGGTAGTGGCTGCTTTTAAATAACATTTATAAGCTTCCATATAATCCTTACGACGGAAATTTAATTCTCCATGATAGAACCACCCAAGTGCTACTTCTCTCTGATCTTTTGAATTAAGTAAGACATCAATTTTATCTAGAATAAGCTTCATTGCAAGTTTCTCGTCATCCTTAGCTTTTAAAGCGCATTCATCCATCAATATTTGTAGATTTTTACTTTCTTCATAAATTTCTTTTGGATTTTCCTCGCTTTGCGGATATAAAAAGCTCACTGCTTTTGGTAGCCTCTCCGTCATCTGCGGGATTCCGAGATTTTCTAATGTTACCATCATCTCTCTTCCATCTGGATCATATTCATCAAATGGTACCTCTGCTTCTTCCCGTTTTACTATGTCTTCGCAGAAGAGGCGATGATATATTTTATAAGATTCTTCAAATCTTCCAAGAAAGAAAAATGCTTTTCCTAAGGTTGATAACACATATGGATTTGCCTCATCCTGAGTCTCTAACAAACGAACTGCTGCCATGTAATCCCCACATCGAATTGCTTTGTTCGCTTCTGCCACTATTCCAGCTATCATATACTAGTCCTCCTTACTGTAATAACCTTATACAATTCAGTTTATAAGGCTACCTTCCTATTGTACAACGAAATCAGAAAGTTCACAACTAGAGGATGCTATTTTTTATACATTTTTAGGTTATTTTATATTATTTTGAATAGTTAATAAAAACCTGTGTATATACCAAAGTCTTTTTCAAATAATATACGATAGATTTTATAAAAATCACCATCTCGTTGTACGGTAAGTTCTCCCTTATATTCTCGATCTGATCCTGCTGACGTTACTGTTTTTACTAGTAATTCATATTCATAGCGCCCTTCTTTTTTCTCTGTCTTTTTGACAATATCAACTTGTGATACCCAAGGGCTAGAAACTCCAGTAACCCAGTATGGAGTATTCTCTTCAAGCTTGGAAAGATAGTTCTTTTTTAGGGAGTCACTTAAAACAGTATAGAGCATAGCTCCATTTCTATTTTTAATACTCTTAATAAACACTTCTACTGCGGCATCAGGAGTGCATACCCCTAACTCTTCTACTGCTTGTAACAATAATTCGGTATGTACTTTATAACGATCCACCTCTTCTGCACTTACCGCAATTTTCCCATAGCTGCTATGATCATACAGATGAAACCCTATAGAGATCATTAGTAAGAATAGGATTAGATACATCATAGTCTTTGGGGAGTATTTTTTTATCATGAATTCCTCCAAAATCAACAATCTTTTTTATACTATATGTCTTTTTCTAACTATCTAAGCATTTATTTAGTTCGTTGATTAAAAATAGCATTAACAATAATATTCTTATTTCTTATTTAAATCTATTTATTAATTGAAACAACGAATTTAGCGTGTTATATCTACGCTTTACTTTAGATTTATGAGGATATCGATACCCCCAGATATTTTTTAATTTCCTACTTGATAATCTTTTATTTTGTGTTACTATATTACATTGGTGCGATATAGTAGTGCTACGTTTTCGCATCCATGACCGACAAATAAAGGGAGAAACTTCGCTATGAAAAAAACAAATGATTTGGGGAAAGATAAGATATCTTCCTTAGTTTACAAATTAGCAATCCCTACGATGATTGCCCAGTTAGTCAATGTACTCTACAGTATTATTGACCGTATGTATATAGGGAATATCCCGGAAATAGGAGACATTGCGTTAGCGGGTGTTGGGGTATGTGGCCCAATCGTGACCTTACTCTCCTCCTTTGGTACTTTAGTTGGATTAGGTGGTTCTATCCTAATGGCGATGAAAATGGGAGAACAAAAAAAGAAAGAAGCCGAGCAAATTTTATCGAACAGCTTTTTGATGTTACTTATTGTATCTGGTGCTCTAACTTTTATTTTTTTACTTTCAAAGGATTTTCTACTCTATCAGTTTGGAGCTAGTGATATTACATTTCCTTACGCTAATACTTATATGACAATCTATACGATTGGTACCTTTTTTGCCTTACTAAGTATCGGTTTAAATTATTTTATCACCTGTCAAGGTTATTCGATGGTCAGTATGACAACTGTTTTAATTGGTGCAATTAGCAATATTATTTTAGATTCCGTATTCGTCTTTGTTCTTCATATGGGAGTTGCTGGTGCTGCGATTGCTACTGTAATTGCACAGTTGTTTTCTTGCCTTTTTGCGTTAACTTTTTTATTTCGTAAGCAGGTACCAATTCGCATTACCTTTGGTGGATATTCCATGGCTATCGTTAAGAAGATTATTTCTATTGGCTTATCTCCATTTATCATATTAGCAACAGATAGCATTATCATCATTATCATGAATGCTGTATTACAGTATTATGGCGGCAAAAGCGAAGGAGATCTATTAATATCTGCTGCAACCATTGTTCAAAGCTATATGTTATTAATCACTGGCCCAATGATAGGAATCACTGGTGGAACTCAAGCCATTATCTCCTATAATTACGGTGCTGCCCGTGCGGATCGTATTAAGCAAGCAGAACGATTGATATTAACACTATGTATCGTTTTTACTTCCATAATGTTTCTAGTTTCCCGCAGTATTCCGCAGTACTTTGTAAAAATTTTCACTACCGATACTTCCTTATCACAGACTTCAGTTTGGGGTATCAAAGTATTTACATTAGGCATTATTCCACTTTCTTTTCAATACGCATTAGTAGATGGGCTCACCGCTTTAGGTCGTACCAAGACTGCTCTTGCCTTATCCTTGTTTCGTAAAAGTTCCTTCGTAGTATATACACTACTATTACCTTCTTTATTTACCGCAAAAAGTGTATTCTATGCGGAACCACTTTGTGATACGATTAGTGCCATTATCACAACTACTGTGTTTCTAAAAGTGTTTAGTAAGCACTTAGATGCTAGATGTAAAAATACGAAATTACAAGGGATAAATTCTTAGAGGATAACATAAATCAAAGAATATAAAAACACTTAACCAATGCAGAAATCATAATTAATATGCTCCTTCTTTCCGTTCTTAGTTAAATAAAACTAATTACGGTAGGAAGGAGCTTTTATTCATAACAAGAAAAAGTTCGCGAAGCGTACTTTTTCTTGTTTCTTACTTCCGATAAGCAGTCCTTAATGCTTTCCATAATACCTTAGGTTGTTTTTTATATGGTGTGACAGGGCAAATTTTCTTTTCTTTGTATTTCATTAACGTATATACTGCAATACGAGCTGCACGAACAGAATACTCTTCCGTAAAAACCATATCCTCTGGAATCTCAACAAACTGACTTACCATAGCAAAATTGGTAGAGTTCTTTGGAACTACATAAGGTCTGTCCTTCATTTTTCTTGGTTGGAACTGTGCATCAATATATGGCATCATACAAGGTATCACATTAATAACATCCTTTAGAATACGTTTTTCTTCTGTTTCAAAATGTAGGTGATGCAGCAACTCAATCAAGATTTCTTCTCCAGTACATTCTCTCATAGGCTTCTTCACATAATCACCAATACGATCAGTATACAAGCCATAGCCCCAAAAGATCGTGGTATCCATCGGCTGACTTTTAAAATGAGGTTGCGCAGCAACTACGATACTCATTAACCAACTAGAATCTTTCATTGTCATAAGAGCTCCGCTTCCAGGTATATTCCCGGAGAACTGTTCAATTTTTCTTAATAGTATATTTCCTTTTAGTGTTACAGTAAAGCTTTCCCAATTTGTATCATATGGGTGGTCAAAGAAAGGTTCTGGGTTACCAAGTCCAGGTTTTTTATTCGCTATACGAGACCACAGTTTTCCAGAAAGTGGTGCAGAAAAATCTACTTTTGGTGGTGTATGAAGTCCTCCCAAAGTCGCATTATCGGTCATGCAACCGTTTGTTAAAATACACAGATCTTTTGTTTTTAGTGAAATTTCTTCTTTTATTCCATCTCTACGGGTATGAATTTTAGTTGCTGTTATCTTTTCCCCATCTGCAAAATCGATATCTTCGACAACAGCATTGATACTAAAATCAACTCCTCTCTTTTCAAGATAGGACTTTATTGGCAAAATTACAGACTCATATTGGTTATATCTTGTTCTTGTAACACCTTCCAGTGTTTCTATTCTTGAGAATTCAAATATCATTCGTTCCATATAACGCTTGAACTCTAACAAACTTGACCACTTCTGAAAGGCAAAAGTTGTTTGCCACATGTACCAGAAATTTGTAGTAAAGAAATGTTTACTTTCCTTAAACCATCCTTCAATCGTCATATCATCAAGTTTTGATTCTGGCATAAGCATTAGCTTTCCTAATAGAAGTCGATCTTTTCTATGAAACCCCATACTACGAACATCTAGAATTTTTCCATCTTTATTGATTAATCTTGCCATAGCATGGGTTGGATGCAAATGATCAAAATTTAATATCTCCTCTGTTACACTTCTTCCTGGCATCTCAAGAGAAGGTATACTTTGAAACAGCTCCCAGAAGTTCTCGTAAGTTTCTTCATTTAGCATACGTCCCCCACGACAAACAAAACCAGCGTGGTCATCTCCTGCTCCATCATTACTTCCTCCAAGTACAGGAAGAGCTTCTATGATATGAATACGTTCTCCACTCATCCTACAATCTCTAATCAGATACGCTGCACCAGCTAAGGACCCTAGACCACCTCCTATAAAATAAACATCCCGGTCTGTATCTACCTTATCCTTTTGATTAAAAAATTGCTTCATATGTTTTTTTCTTTTTTTATCAAAACATTTCTTTGTATAATAGGCTGTTGCTGTCGTAATCGTTATAAATGCTGCAATATCAAAACAAGAACATTTCTTTCTTCTCATGTTGCCTCCTTAACCTTCTATAAAATAACTCTTATTGTCAAAGTATAAGCAAAACTTGCAACATTATTCGAATAGATTTAGTTTCTAAAAAGGTATTACATTATTACATTCTATTTTAATTAATAATTATGATTGTATATTTCTTTTACCTTTTCTCTCCCTCGATACATAATGAAATAACATAACAGCATATTAATGAATGCGGTAATAACTATCGCCATTCGATAACTAACAATTTCTCCTAACCCGCCAATCATAACACTAAATAGCATTCCAGAAAGAGAGAATGTCGCTTGAAAAACTGCATTTAATTTTGCTCTCTTATCATCCGGTATGTAGTTTTGTACACTGCTCTCTCGCAAAGTAGCACTATTAATTCCAAGGAACCCACAGATAGAGCGATTCAATAACATAAATGGATATCCTATCCATAATAAAATCATATCCATAAAGCTATACAGTTGATAAACAAGAAAAGCAAATCGAAATCTTTTCTGCGCTTTTATCTCCACGTGATAATGAACTAAGCCTCCTAACGTTCTTCCAATGAATTCTGCTATCGTAAAAAAAGAATAAAGTGTAACTCCAAGTGAAGGTGTTGTCCTAAAATATGCGATGATTAAGCTACTGTTACCTTGGCTAATTCCTTGTGTGATTGGCATATACGTATAGATTCGTTGTAACCCTTTTTCCTTTTTAAGATAACGAACTCCTTCCAATAAATCAATCCAGTATTCTTTCAATGAAAAATGACCTGCATGAGAAACCTTTTCTTCCACTTTAATCTTTGCTTCCATAAGGGAAGCAACTAGTAATAAAACACCTTCAATCATGCAAACGAAGCCCATTCCAAAATTCGAGTATAAAATGCTTGCAACTGGGGTCATCACTACCATCACGGTAGGATAAATCATACTGGATACCGTATATCCCTTCTGAGCATACCCTTCCGGTATTAGGTTTGGATAGAAACTTGTATAAGCTAACTGATAAATTGTTCCTGTACATCCCGTTACCAAGGAAAATAACATATAGGTTACAAAATTGAATTTACTAAATAATAAAAACACACCAAATGCAAAATACAAGAAAGCATTCAATGCATCTATTCCAACAATAATCGGTTTCCTCTTAAAGTGATCTAAATAAGGTGAAATTAAGATTGGCAATAGAATCCCTGGTATCATTGAAATCGCAGAGAATATTCCTGCTAATAACGTACTTTGGCTATTATCGAAAACAACAAAGGAAAAAGAAAAATTAACTGCCACGCCACCCATAGCGCTAATAATAGTACCTAATGTAATTATTGTAAAATTTGGTGTCCATAGGGTAGATCTCCTAGTATTCATATAACACTCACTTTCTTATGTTTTCATATAATTTCTTATTCTTTTAACAACTGACTAATCTTTTTATCGAAAAAATGGATATCAGTTTTTGATGAAAACTAATTTATAATTGCAATTAAAATCATTAGCTTAAGTATACTGAATATTTTACATAATAAAAAGACGGTATATTTGAGAAAATCTATACTCAAATATCCGCCTTAATCACAAGATTTACAATTTATCAGGAAAACTCCTTTAAAATCTTATAAATTTCCTTATACCTGCGTTTCTTTTCTAATACTTCAATATAATACGGAATATGAAACTTTGCATAGCCAACTGGCATAACCTCTTTTAAGTAAGTAATACAATCAAATAGTATCTCTTCATATTCTTCCTCATTTAGATATCCTTTATGAGATAAACGATACTCCACTACCTCATACATCTTTTTAAAAGCAAGTAATGCTTCTTCTGATTCCTCTTTCACCTCATTCGCATCTTGAAATAAGCGATATCCGTCTTGCAGTGTTTTTGCCGCCAGCTCATGTTCTCCTAATTTTTCAAGACATATGGTATACTTTTGGTAGTACAAGATACTCTTCTGTTCACACTGATCTAGGTACTCTTTCGCTTGCTGTACCTGATTCCATTCTAACAAAGAAGACCCTATATTATAATTTATTTGACTAATAAATTCGTCTTCCTTCAATGCTTTTGCAATTTGAACTGCTACTTTGTAACTACGAAGCATAAGTTCATATTTATTTAACCCTGCATAACTATTACCTAGGAAATTCTGCGCATATAACATTCCAGTAACATAACCTTCTTTGGAACAAAGCTCGTATCCTTTTAATAATAACTCTAACGCTTCTACGTATTGACCTTTCTGACAGCGAAGAATCCCTAACTGCGTCATGTAATATGCATTTGGATTAAGGCACAATAATTCCTGCGATTTATCAATTCCTTTCATACACTGCATACAAAGATAAACCTCATATTGCTTTTGTTTCATACATGGAATATATTGAGCTAATTCCTCTCCTTCTTGATTCGATTCCATCCCTAGAAATAGCAAAGCATCAAGTAAATACGGACTGTTTAAATACTCCCTCTTCTTCAGTTTCAATTCCTTTTGTAAGTGAGTCAGATCTCCAAAAGAATAAAACTCCTCATATAAGTTATCAATCAACTTACCAGCTTCTTTTAAAAACTCCTTCTCCATATGAAAGCTAATATGAAGCTTTTGAAACAGTAACTGAATTATATTTTCTCCTGCTTCTACTTGCCCTTGTTCAATCTTCGATAAATAAGAAACCGTACAGATTCCCTTACATAGTCCTTCTTGTGAATAATTTAGTTTAAGGCGTTCCATTCGGATTTTCGCACCTATTACTGATTTCAATCAATCACCCCTTCTCTATAAGCTATCATAAATAACTTTTTACTATATTTCAACAGAAAAAAAGACTGTTACAAAGTATGTAAGCCACCTCCTGCTAAATTCACAATGAGTGGTTTGATAAATGCAACAGCCTTTTATAACTTTAATCCAAATGATCTTCTATTTTCTCAATTAAATCTCCAATAATGACATCCACTATCTCATAGTCTGTCGCACGAACATAATATTGCTCTAACTCATCATGCAGCGCTTTTGCTTTGGACAAATAAGAGATTCCTTCCTCAATGGTTGCTTTATACCTCTTCTTAATGTCTTCTATGATTTCTGCATTCGCTTCCTCAGTCTCTGGATTAATGCATTCTTCATACATATCGATAATAAAGTCCTGATCATCTTCTGGATAATACTCATGTGGTGCAGTACTATCAAAGATACATAAACTAAGTTCAGGAAATAGTAGCATATCTAAACTATTTGGGTCAAATCCACAGTGATATACTTCTGTTGCAATCCCTAACTCCTCAGCTTTTTTAAGAAGTTTTTTTAATAATGTGGATTTTCCTGAACCTGGTCGCCCCTTAATAAAATATCTGGTAGTTAACCCATCTGTTATATTTTCTACATAGTCCATCGCCCCATATGGAGTGGAACCACCAAAAAATCGATGATAGATTCTACCCTTCTCCTTGAAGTCCACAGAAGAGAAAATTTGTTCTAATAGGTAATCTCCTATCTCTTCTGCCTTTTTAAAATCCATATTTTGAATATATATTTTCTCCCAATCATCATGTATCTCTAGAGCTTTATTAAATTTCGTATATGCATTGATATAACACTCTGAAATCTGTTCCTTTATATCTTTTATATTACGTGTCGCCCTTTTCAGAAGATGGGTATCCCAAGCAATTCCTAAATTTACATATTCCTCTACAGCTCCAGGAATGACTGGCTCTATGACATGTGGGGCTGTTCCATCAACAATTCCAAAAGATAAGGAACGAATAATCATTCCATCAAGTGAATCCGGATCAGAAGAACAATGGATATATTCAATCTCATATCCTTTGTCTAAATATTGCTTTCCTATACGTTTCATCAAAGTGGATTTTCCAGTACCAGGGCCACCTTTTAATATATAGACTTTTTTCAAATCAACTAGATTAGATTCAAAAAAGTTTTGAAAGCCTCTGGCAGTATTTCCACAGGCAAAATAGTGTTTTTGTTTTCCTGTCATAGTTAACCTCATTTCTACGATGCCTTTTGCGCATCCCAAGTTTGTGGATTTTGCATTGACACAAACTTACTGAGTGAAAGTGTTGTCATACACTTTTAACTTCATTTCTACAATTTTTTCTGCGCATCTCAAGAGTTTGAACCAATCAAACAAGTACAAATCTTGTGTTTGAACGTTTATTTTCCTTCAAACAAACATCCTAAGTTTTATTCATAATATACTATGTAATCAATTTTGTATCGTGCACGGACGATGTTCAATCATCAAAATGTATCAAAATAGACTCCCCATCCGTTGACATTTGTAACTAAGAATTGACAGTGGATTCCATCTATTGTAACTAATCCTTTGTCAAACTTCACAATTCATATAATTCAGATATATTTTCATTAATTGTGTATTATATCAAATAATTACTATTGACTTACCTTCCTTTTTTTAGTATTATTATCCATGAATTGGTATATGTGGACTTTAGTTTTATTGTCGCTTATAAATAACATAAAATAGGTAAGAGTTTAACTATACATATTTAACTTCGCTTAACTTTCATAATATAGAAAAAGTACCGAAAGATGGTTTCTTCCTCTTTCGGTACTCCTCTTATTAGCATTCTTTATCTTTTTACACTCTTGCACAGCATTTCTTGTATTTTCTACCGCTCCCACAAGGACACGGATCATTAGGATATACCTTTGGCTCACTCTTTATAATCGGTATATTTTTCCCAACAATAGAGTTAGGGTAAGCATTTAATTTACCAACCGAAACCGGAGTATTACCCTTATAAACCCACTTTATTGTATGATTTGATAGATCAGTCAATAAGCATAATAATTGATTTGCTTCCTCAATATCCTCAAAAATAACACCTGCATTATTTACCTCACTCATCATATAGCTAGGCGTAGCATCTTGTACACAAAGACATCCCAAACCTTTCATTAACTTATCAAGTGTAGTACTATCCTTGATCTTTGTTTGGAAAAACGAATAGACTGCTTTGTATTGATCACATTCCTCATCTACCTCATGGCTAGCATAATAAAGAAGTTCCGAAAAAGTCGGAATGTAATACTCCATACCCTCTGACTGATTTAATATAGATTGATATGCTTCTTCCTCTATTAAAAAATCAGGTACTATATGGTCACCAATCTGATAAAATTCCTGAAAACGATCTAAGGAAGGTTCCAGTACCTTCGCCAGTACGATATCATTTATCTTCTTATTATCATTATATTTTTGGTAAAGCTCATGTATTAGCTTAACAGGAAATGTTCCATAAAGATTACACATCGCTTGAAGCATTAGATATATAGTTTCACGCTCAGTTACTTTAGCCATTCCCTCTTCCGTAAACTGAGTAAGCGCTAATTGTATTAACTCACTTGGAAATAACAAAGTTGGTGCTTCCTCACTTTTACTACCAGAAGCCGTCCAATAAATAAAACCACGATTTGTTAAATAGTATAAATTATCCGGAGGTAAGATCTTAGACTGGTGTAACTGTAATGCAATAATGATGGACTCGAACTGTTCCATAATCATGCCATCTAGCATGGTAGTAAACGCTTGAGTAATTTCACTTACCAAAACATCAATCATTTCTTGTTTCCGTAAGCTTTTTTTCATTGGATAACCATTGGTTACTGCAATTTGTACCAATTCATCGCGAGTACTATAGGAAAGACACTCTGAAAGTGTAATTTCTTTTTTCTCATTTACCAGTTTCGTTAAGTTCTCCTTCATCTGGGGTATATTACTATTTGAACTCATTGTTGCTCCTCTCATCCTTAGGCAAAGCCTTTTCCTAACGTTAAAAACAATAGCATAAGTTAGCTCTATAGTCAATCCTTACACTGTTCTAAGCATTGGAATGTCATTATTGATTCCTTTCGACATTAGGACTTGGTGCAGATCAATAATTCCATTATAAAAGGTGGAAGCACAAGAGGAGAGATACAATTCCCACATTCTTGAAAACTCTTTCCCCATTTTCTCTTCAATCTCTGGAAGGTGATTATGGAAATTCTGTCTCCAGCATAGTAACGTTTTATTATAATGCCTTCTTAAACTTTCCACATCCAATGTGTAAAAATTATAGTTAGGAAGAAGTTGAATCACTTCTCTAAGACTTGGGATGACTCCACCTGGAAAAATGTATTTTCTTATCCATGCATCACCAGGGTTTTCTCTAAGTCCACTAATATAGTGGAGTAGAAATAAGCCACCAGTATTTAAAACACTATCCACGTTTTTTAAAAACAAGTCATATTGATCCCTACCCACATGTTCTAACATACCAACACTAACGATGCGATCAAACTTTATATCAGAATTAATTAGATCCCTATAATCCATAAGTTTTACAGTAACGGAATCGATTAACCCTTCTTCCTTGATACGTTCTTGACATTTTAAATACTGCTCTTTACTCAACGTAATACCCGTTGATTTCACTCCATAGTTCTTTGCTGCGGTTAAAATTAAAAATCCCCAGCCACAACCAATATCAAGTAAAGACATTCCTTCTTTTAAATGAAGTTTTTGTAAGATGTGATCAACTTTATGAACTTGAGCTTCGTATAGTGAATCCGTTTCTTCTTTAAAATATGCACAGGAATAACTTAGTGTCTCATCCAGCCATAAGCTGTAAAAATCATTTCCAAGGTCGTAATGAGACTGCACTTCCAGTGCCTGATGTTTTTTACTGCTTGAGGTATGGAATAGTTTTTTCAGAGCACTATAATCCCTATTGAATTTTCCCATCTGTCCCATAAATAAACTAAGAACCTCATATAAATCCTTATCTACCTCAATTTCTCCGCGCATATAAGCCTCACCGAGAGCGAGGGTGGTACTTGTCAGTAACTCCTTTTTACTGAGCATCTTTTTAATATATACTGTAAATTTTGGCTCTTCCATTCCTATCTTTTGTTCTTCCCCTTCGATATTAAGTATAAATGGCACCGGTATGATATTTTCTAAGTAAGTTATCATAAAATTAGTCATATTATTTTTACTCCTTCAACACTTTATAAATACAGTAAAGGTTCTTCTGCATAATAACAAGAAAATGCACGTTTCGAGGGCTTTTCCTTATCATAAGCAGAAAAACAAAGAGTCTAGTATATTAGACTCTTCGTTCAAATCTTTACCATATTTTTTTGTTTCATACCAGGTTAAGGATAACTTTTAAATGAGCTATACTTTTCTCTCTCCTCGCTTAGATACCACATCGAAAATAACTGCAGCAAGAAGTACTAAGCCTTTTACAACCTTTTGATAGTTTGCATCTACGCTCATGATACTCATGCCTAGATTTATTACACCCATTAATACCGCACCAACAATTACCCCGGGAATCGTACCAATACCACCATAAGCACTTGCCCCTCCAATAAAGCAGGCACCTATCGCATCCATTTCATAATTGGCTCCATAGGTTGGTTGAGCCGAGGTCAATCTAGCGATAGTTAACATACCAGCAATTGCGGATAAAAATCCCATATTTAAATAGGCAAGAAAATAAACACGATTCGTATTAATTCCGGAGAGCTTCGTTGCCTTTTCATTCCCACCAACAGCATAAAAGTGTCGCCCCACGGTAGTTTTCGATGAAATATAACCATACACAAGAACTACAATTAATACCCAAATTAATGCGGTTGGAATACCTCTATTTTGAGAGAGACGGAAGGTAAATGCTAAGATTGCGAAGCAGATCACGATTACTTTGATTAACATTGTAGATAAGTTTTCAGTCTCATAGCCCTTTCTCGTTTTGTCCATACGACTTTTGCATTGTAACAATATATAAATAATACATGCAAGAATACCAAATAGCATACAGGTTAAGTTAAAACCCTCCACTCCAAAAATATCCGGTACGTAACAATCTGCACCACCACCAAATAACTTTATGTAGGTCTGATTCGTAAGTGGTACCGTTAGTCCCTGTAATACCACATTCGATAACCCTCGAAAAATCAGCATACCCGCTAAGGTTACTATAAATGGAGGGATTCTTATATACGCAATCCAAAATCCCTGCCATGCCCCAATTAATAGGCCGAAACTAATCATAATGATAATTGATACTATGAAACTTAATCCTTTTGTCTCCATCATCGTAGCACCAATTGATCCCACAAAACAGACTACAGAACCAATCGATAAATCAATATTCCCGCCTGTTAAGATACAAAACAACATACCGGAAGCTAGGATAAATACATAGGCATTCTGAGAAATCAGGTTACTTACATTTTGAGGCCAGAGGATTTTACCTCCGGTTTTTATGAAAAAGAACATCGTAACCAATACTAAAGCAATAATCATTGTATATTTTTTAGCACCATTTATTACTTTTGATTTATCCATTGCTCACGCTCCTTTATTACTAGCATTTAGAATCATTGACATAATCGTCTCAGAAGTTGCTTCTTCTTTCCCCAGTTCTCCAACGATCCTACCATCACACATAACATAGATTCGGTCGCACATGCCAAGAACTTCTGGTAGCTCAGAGGATATTAATATTACAGATTTACCTTCAGCAACTAATTCATTGATAATACAATAGATTTCATACTTTGCACCAACGTCAATTCCTCTTGTCGGTTCATCAAGAATTAAGATATCTGGATTTGTAAACATCCATTTTGCAAGTAGCACCTTTTGTTGATTACCACCACTTAAATTACCGACATTTTGCCAAACCGAAGTACATTTTGTTTTTAGCTTTTCTTTATAATTGTTGGCTACCTCATATTCTTTGTCTTTATCAATGATTCCTTTGAAGCTGACTTTCTTAAGGCTTGGCAGTGTTGTGTTCATGGATATTGATTTACTTAAAATTAGTCCATTCCCTTTTCTATCTTCTGTTACATAAGCAAGCTTGTTCTCAATTGCATCTCTTACCCTACGAAGTGTTACTTCTTTTCCGTTAATCATCACTTTTCCTGATATATTTCTTCCATATGACTTTCCAAATAGTCCCATAGCAAGTTCTGTTCTTCCGGCACCCATAAGGCCTGCAATTCCAACTACCTCACCCTTTTTCACAGTAAAACTGACTTGATCTACCACTTTATGCTCTGGTGTCATCGCATGATGTACGGTAAAGTCCTTAACTTCAAGCACATATTCCTTGGAAATAAGTACTTCACGTTTTGGGAAACGTACCTTCATGTCACGACCTACCATGCCTTTAATAATGCGCTCCTCTGAAATATCATCCACTGATTTCTTCAGTGTCTCGATGGTTGCTCCATCCCTAAGTATTGTTATCTTATCTGCAACATAGGAAATCTCATTCAACTTATGAGAGATAAGAATTGATGTTACTCCCTCTTTTTTAAAAGCTAATAATAAATCAAGCAAACTCTTTGATTCGGATTCATTTAAGGACGAGGTTGGTTCATCTAAGATTAATAATTTTGCTTTCTTTGCAATTGCTTTCGCAATTTCCACTAATTGCTGTTTCCCGATTCCAATATCTTTAATTAAAGTTCTTGAAGACTCCTTTAGCCCAACCATTTTTAATAATTCATCTGCATATCCATAAGTATCGTTCCAATTTATTGCGTATGGTTTACCGCGTTCATTTCCTAAAAACATATTCTCTGCTATGCTCATATAAGGCACAAGAGCCAGCTCCTGATGTATTATAATGATTCCCTTTTCTTCACTATCCTTTATTTTTGAAAACTTACATAACTCATCCTTATAGATAATCTCTCCCTCATATGTTCCATAAGGGTAGATACCACTAAGAACATTCATTAAAGTGGATTTTCCAGCACCATTTTCACCTACAAGTGCATGTATTTCTCCTTCCATTACTTTTAAGTTAACATTGTCTAATGCTTTAACACCGGGAAATGTTTTGGTAATGTTCCTCATCTCTAATATTATGTTTTCCAAGCTCCCCCTCCTTTCAATAATTTCCTATAAGAGCATAAAAGTAAGTATTAAATAAATATGTTTTCATTCGTTGCCAAGGAATAATCATTTTTAAAAGAAACGGTTGGAGATAAGCATCTTCCCTTATCAGCTTATCTCCAACCGTTTCAAAAATCATGAGAAGAAATTTTATAGCGATATTTCTCTTGCTCTCTTAACAGTAAAACTTATCTAGCCTTTATTTTAACTGATCCTCTGTATAATAACCGGAGTCAATTAATAATTCCTTATAGTTGGTGGCATCTGCGAATACTGGCTCACATAAATAGGATGGAATAATCCCTTTCCCATTGTCATAACTCTTTGTATCATTAACAGGTGCTTCTCCGCCTTTCATAATTGCATCTACCATCTTAACAACCTGTGATGCTAAAGTACGAGTATCCTTAAAGATTGACATGGATTGTTTTCCTGCAATCATATTCTTAACGTTAGCAATATCACAGTCCTGACCAGTAACGATAGGCCATTCTCCAGTATAGGAGGCTGATAACGCATTCGTTACACCAAGTGCTGTTGAATCGTTGGAACAAAGAACCGCATCAATCTTTGTTCCATCTGCATAGTAAGAAGCAATAATTGCATCCATCCTGCCTTGTGCAGTCTCTGTAGACCAGTTTGCAGTTGCAACTTTTTCAAAATCAACAGAACCAGATTTTACAACAAGAACACCACTATCAACATATGGTTTTAACACATCTATAGCGCCGCCATAGAAGAATCTTGCGTTATTATCCCCAGGATCACCAGTAAAAATCTCAAGATTGAATGGTCCTTTTGCAGATTCAAGACCTAATTTTTCTTTTATGTATTCTCCTTGCTTCGTTCCAACCATATAATTATCAAAGGTAGCATAATAAGAAACTGCATCAGAATTCATAATTAAACGATCGTAAGCGATAACAGAGATGCCTTCCTTCTTAGCCTGAGCAAGGACAGTTCCTAAGGAATCTCCGTCGATGGAAGCTATGACTAATAACTTACAACCGTTTGATATCATGTTCTCCACTTGCGATACCTGTGTCTGAATGTCATTATTCGCATATTGTAAATCAACTTCATAACCAGCTTCCTTTAACTGCTTCTCCATATTGGAACCATCTTGATTCCAACGCTGCAGATCCTTTGTAGGCATGGCAACACCGATTAGTTTGTCAGAACCTTTACCAGAGGTTGATTTCGTTTTACCGCATCCAGTAACAAGTGAAGTTACCATTATAATGCACAACACCATACAAAACAATTTTCTTTTCATCCTTGATCCTCCCATATTATAATGTTATAAAAGCATGTAAAGATAGTAAATCCTTCACACTTACCAATATACATTCTGTATAGCCTCTGGTAAGTTCAAAGAATTATTCTCTTCACATATTCACTATATCATAGGGAAACTAGGACCAGATTGTGAATATCAGCATATTTTCATGGACAGCAACCATCCGTAAAAATGAAATAGTATTTTATTGTACTAATAATGTTCCAGCTTAAAATATTCTTGATACAAAAGCACTTATTTTGGCATTTTCTCCGGTACATTTAAGAATACATCCTCTTTTTGATGAAATCCGCTGTTAATAATTATTTCCTCCAAATTCTTTGCATTTACCGCGATTGTCTCGAGCGCGATATAAGGGACATCATAGGTTCCATCGTTCATGAAAGTGGTTTGTTCTAGTTCTTTCCCAAGTACTAACTTAATCGTATCCTCAGCTGCTGTCTGCGCAAGTTTTGCAACTGGCTTATAAACGGTCATTAACTGAGTTCCCTCTACAATTCTCTGGCATGCTTCCAGATCCGCATCCTGACCGACTACCATGATTTTACCCGCTAAGCGCTGCTCTGCCAAAGCATAGATGGTTTGACCTGCCAGACTATCGTTTCCGCACATAATGGCATCCACCTCCTTTACTACATCGCTATGCTCGTTTACGTATTTCCTTGTCTCTTCGGCTCTCCAATTATCTGCATGAAGCATGTCAACAACCTCAATCTTATATTTCTTAATCACACTTTGAAATCCTTTATCAATCATAGATACATTATTATCAGTCATTGGTCCGCAAAACATAAGGACTTTACCTTTGGTTAGCCCATTCTCAACAAAGGCGGTTGCCATCATCTTACCGACAGCTTCGTTATCAAACGATATGTAGAGATCCACATCTGCATTTTTTATTAATCTATCGTAAGCAATTACCTTAATCCCTTTCTCCTTCGCCTTTTTTACAACAGAAGAAAGTTTCTCAGAATCAATTCCGATGATGACAATGGCATCCATTTGCTTATCAATAAAGTATTCAATTTGGCGAACCTGTTCGTCCATATCTCCACTGGCATTCTGAACATTTACTTCTGCTCCTAGATCATTGGCAGTCGCTACAAATACATCGCGGTCTCTTTGCCATCGCTCAATAACAAAGGAATCAAAGCTCATACCAATCTGAATTTCCCTTGGCTGCTCATTCGCAGTATCCTCTTCTACCCGATAACCATCACTACAACCTGAGAATATAAGAATAAAGCAAAAGCATAGCAATACAGCACAATTTTTCAAGATACCCCTCCCTCTTTATATTCTGTTGGTGTCTTACCCACGTTCTTTTTAAATGATCTGCTAAAATAATTCGGATCGCTATATCCAACCATAATTCCAATTTCCTTCATACTCTTTTCTGATTCAAGAAGCAGCTGTTTTGCAACTTTCATTCTAAGTTCCGTAAGATAGTCAATGAAATTAATTCCTGTCTCTTCTTTAAATACCTTACTAAAATAGTAGGGACTGATATTCACTTGCCTTGATACTTCCTCTAGTGACAATTCTTTATGGTAATGTTCCCTTATGTACAACTTTGCCTTCTCTACCGTACCGATCGAAGTTATTTTTTTCTTCGCCGCCACATTACGGCAAGCATTTTCTATTCGTTCTACAAACCAAAGACGAAGTGCATCGTATTGCTCGATTTCAATGACGGTTGGTAAATATTCTCTTCTGGAACGAAATTCGTAGGTCATCCCTCCATTTTCATAAGCGATATGCTCAGCCCAAAGCACAAATTCAAGTGCCTTTAATTTAATATCTGTCATACAGTCCGGATATGTCATAACCATCCAATCAAAGAAGGCATAGGCAGATGCAGTGGCAAGGTTTAAATCCCCTCTTGGTATTGCTTCAAAGATTGCTTTTTCTATCGTAATCGGATAATCTTTCTCATAGCTACAGGCAAACGGTAAATCATCCACATGGGCAACTAATCCTGTCGTATCTAACAGGGATTTTAATGCCTCACTATAAGATTTTACAGCCTCCGATACATAATAAACAGAACCTATCCCGAGACGAAACCGAATATCTATATGACTTTTCAGCTGACGAATTAAGACCCTTGACTGTTCAATTACTTGTATCCTTTCCTCATATGACATCGACATACTAACAAAAGGTACGAAAACTACGATTTTATTTGCCATCACCGGTCCCACAACGCCAATTTGAATTGCTTCTCTAATATATTCTCTCATTTCTTTGTAATGGTTTTGTATACTAACACTGGTTCCTACTGCATTGGTCATAAGAGAACCGATCTGTTCCTCTCCGCAGACAAGTACCATCATATAACCATAATCATAAGGTATCTCAAGTAAGTTCTTAAAATTTGCAATATCTTCTCTCACAAATTCTTGAAGCAAAAGGGTATAAATAAATCCATTTTCTAAGATAGGTACAACCGCTTCCATTTTTTCTCTTATTATTAAATCATTGCTGCGTTTTTTCCGTTCCATATCAATCTGCTGCATCCCTCTTCGCAAAACTTCCACAATACGCTCTTTGCTAACAGGCTTATGTAAATATTCCAAAACTCCAAGATTAATCGCTTCCTTTGCATAATCAAACTTATCAAAAGCACTCAGTACAATAAAAATGATACTGGGAAAAAACTTTTTAATCTCTTTCATTGCATCAATCCCATTAATTCCAGGCATGTGGATATCCATAATCACAATTTCCGGTCGGAAAATTTCACTGCGTTCAATCACACTTCTTCCACTCTTTGCATAGTCCACAACACATTCCTCGCCAAAATTCTGCTTGATTATGTATTGCAATGATTCAATCACAATCCCCTCATCATCTGCCAGCATTATTTTATACATGATTCTCCTCCTGGTGAAATGGTAAATAAAGTCTTACCTCCGTACCGCAGTTCTTTCCCTTACTTGAAACTGTTACTACCTTTTCACTATTAAAATAAAGTGACAATCGTTCCATCACATTATTAAGACCAATGCCATTCGACTCCCTACTCTCCTTCTTCTCCCTCGCTCTTTTCTTATTAATCTGCTCGACCAGTTCTTCCTCCATTCCAAGACCATTATCTAGGATACAGACACAAATATCTGTTTCTTCATAATAGACCGATAGTTCTATCTTCCCCTGGCACTCTATGTCACGAATTCCATACTGAAAGCTATTCTCAACAATTGGCTGTAATATCATGCTTGGAACCTTGATCCTCGTGTAGTTTTCATCAATATGCTTTTCATAGCAGATAGCACCGCAGTACCGTACGTTTAATATATAAAGATAATGGTCTACCAGCTCAATTTCTTCCTTAAGAGTAACTACTTCATGATTTTTCTTAATGCTGTATCGTAAAAATTCTGCTACATTTTGAACATACTCACAGGTTTTCTCTGCTCCTTCTAACATTGCAAGCTGTACACCAGCATTGAGGGTATTAAACAGAAAATGCGGATTAATCTGTGCCTGGAGATATTTTAACTGAGCATCCTTTAAATGCGATTCCATTCGTAATTCCCGCTCCTTTAAATTACGTTCGTTTTCAACACTCTCCTTTAATTTTGTTATATAATCCCGAATGCTAATCACCATTTGATCGAAGGCTTTTGTCACAACACCCACTTCATCATGGCTGCTTACTTCAACAACTTCTACATCAAAATTTCCCTCCGCTACCTGATTCGCTGTTTTAGCTAATATTTTAAGAGGTCTGGTAATTGTTTGGGTTATAATAAGGATGATAATAATATTTGCAGAAGCAATGGACATAATCAGGAAGGTACTTAAACGCTCGAGCGACCGTATCGAATTTGATAAGGCCAGATAATTTGCCGAGTTATTTTTAAATAATCCATTGTTTAAACTATAGATATAAGTACTAATATAAGAATATAACGCCGTTGCATTTTCATAGCGAACCTTATATTTTTCCACATTACGACCTCTCTTTGCTTCCACCGTCTGATTCGTTAAGGTTAGATAATGCTCTGACATCCTTTTGATATTCCGCTCCATTAGCTTTAACCTATCGGAAGATTTTTCTTCCTCCAGCGATTTAATCGCATTCCCATAATTTTGCTCATGTTTATAGTATTCCTGCATTGCATCCGATGTTTTGGTATTTAAAAACATCGTCATGCTGGATTGTACATTCATTAGTTCCTCTTCCAGCCCATTAAGATTAATATTACTAACATAGATGGAATCCAATCGTTTAATGAAGTAATTAATGTTTACATACATAAAAGCATTCATACCGAAAATCAGAATTATTGTGGCTGCAAATGCAAACATTAACTTCACCTGTAACGAAATACTGCCAAGCTCATTCTTCCTTCTCATCTCCCCCTCCTTTGATAAAACCCTTCAAATTATCCAGGGTGATATATGCAGTATCTACGGTATAATATTCATTCGCATGTCCAGTCATCTGATATTCTTTCATTGCCTCAATGCAATAACGACCAATTTGTTCTGTATTCACCTTAATCGTAGAATAGATAACATTCCTTTCCACTGCGTTTAAAATGGTATCAGAATCATAGTATCCTAAGATATTTATCTTCCCTACTTTGTTATAATCAACAACCGCCTGATAAGCACAAGTCGTATTTAATTCATTCAGGCAAATAAGGATATCCGGAAGACTCCCTTCTGTAACAAAGATATCACGTATCGTTTCTTCCGCTGCAAATGCACTTTCTTCCTCAATTTTAATCGAACTCATGTGAATCTTACTGTTCGATTCTCTAACTGTTTCCAGTGTTTCGTAAATACTGGTATAGAGTATGTTTTGCCCTAAATCCTCTGTATTATTTGACATTAAAACAAGAACCTCACATTCCTCATCCTTTGCTAGCTTTAATACCAACTTGCCATACATCTTCCCAAGGTTATAATTATTAACACCAACATAACTTAGCCGATTACTCGCAGTATTATCTCCCAAAACTGTAATCACTGGTATCCCTTGCACTGATGCCTCATTGATTAGACTTGTCAAATCTTCACTCTCATCTGCTTCCAAAAAGATACCATCCACTTTAGAAGCGATTGCTATCTGCATCAGTTCTTCCTTGGTAAAAGAACTTGCTAACTCATCCCCCAAAAATTCGACCAAAGAATCTTCCTCTTCTCCTACAGCCTTAGCACTTTGGTACACCGACTTCCAAAAGGAAGAAGATTGATCCCCGACGATCATTACATAATAGGAATCATATTCCTTATCCGAAAGGTCATCCATTTGACGAACCACATCCTCGATTTGATTTTTAAAAACAAGCATGGTGGTAACAGCGATAGCAAGCATAAATAATACTGCCAAAACGCAAACAATAAATCGTATTCTAGGTAGTTTCCTTGAATTTATTATACTCATCTCCATCGTTATTGAATTTAAACTTGATATACAAAAGATTGATATCGACATTGGTAATTAAGCATTAACTTTCAGTAAATTCTAAATTAGGATTTCACTAGTTTTGATTATATCATGTATTGGGTATTTTTACCATTTTCTATTTCAGATTATTTACTACATCGGAGGGCATAAAAAACTTACTTCGCATACTTTTTTCTATTCACGAACAAGAAAAATCACACTTCTCGTACTTTTCCTTGTCATTAATAAAAAGGCAGCAAATAAAGTAACTTTATACTTCATTTGCTGCCTTCTACTAGTTTTTCATAACTTTTTTGGACTATGTTTTTTCATACTTTAACATACTAGTCTTTTATTATAGAATCGTTATCTATTGTTTATGGAGGATTTATTACCTAAGTAAATTTTTACTTGTTATTTCAAAATATCTTTCACCACTTCATTCGGTATAACAAATTCTATGCTTCCTTCCGATCCTGGAGCAATTTCATAATCATTGTAATGGATCACGATTTCATGTTTATCATTCATATAAAAGCTTTGTGTTTCACTTATTTTAAAATCATCTAAGTCTTTCATATCTTCATAAAGATACACCACTGTTCCTTCTTTGGTATCTTCTTTCATCTGCCGTTTTACTTCTTCACTAATAACACTAGCATAATCACTTGACTCTATGAATAAATCTTTTAGTTGTATCACCTCTCCGGTTAACTTATCAATATGGTAAAAAACAGTGCTCTGACTACCAGAAGCTGCTGTTTCAAATACATCAATACGAAGTGAAAACCATTGATCATCATTTAATATGACATGATACGTAACATCCATACCTTGATGAATGTTCCCATACTCATTAATATCTGCTTCAAATTCCGATATTAATTTTTCTACATAACCTGTAATTTCCTTATTTAGCTCCATCACAGTTTCCGATTCATCCATGCCATAATAAACAATCTTTGGTATGTCTACTTTTGCATAGTAATCGTCGGTTACATTTTCATAATGACGAAAAGTAACGGCTTCAAATAAACCTCCTAATCCCGGTATTCTACTCATAGCTTGTGCAATTGTTGAACTACTGTTTACCAGAACTAAAATGCAAAGACACGCCGCTGCAATAATCGTGAGACTACCTTGTAACCAAGCCTTCCTTTTTTTTCTCATGTTTACTTCGTGAATGGTTTCTCTTAACTTATCAACTGCATCCAAAGGAATCTCTAACTGCTGATACGCCTTTTTTAATGCCAGCAAATGATGATGTTCCTCTAATCTTGATAACTCTTCCTCAAGGGGAGTTCCATTATTATTCATTCAAACTACTCCTTCTTCTTTATTTTCCAATGCTTTTTTAAGTTTGCGAAGTCCACGGTATAATTTTGACTTAACCGTACTTAAATTCATTTCAAGTACTCTGCTGATATCTTCTAGTTTATAGTCTTCAAAAAAACGCATCATTACAATACTTCTTTCTGGTTCTTCTAAACTTGAGACCAAATCCTTCATTAGAACTTGCTCAAAATTTTCCTCATATGAGATAGATTCGTCAAGTTCATAGGTTATATTCTTTTTTTTCTTTCTCATCTGTATTGCAGTATTGATAACAATTTTGCATATCCATGTATCTGCATACTCTATTTGTTTTAACGAATTGCTATATTTTATTGCTTTATATGCACTCTCCTGAACGATATCCATGGCATCATTGGGATCAAAACAATAGCTATAAGCAACCCGGTAATACTTTTTATAATTTGAAATCAACAATTCTTGAACACATTGTTCCTCTCTTGTTTCTTTTCCCGACATATGTCTGTTCCTTATCCTTTCAGATTTATAGCTACATATCATTAGACCTGATAAACATAAAAAAAGTTTCAATTAGATTTTACCCTAACTAAAACTTTTTTTATACTATAAATACAGCAGAACTATCAATTGGATGATAAAAAAAAGATAAATGAACTCCTTTTTTACTATTAAAACTGGATATCTTCTACATTATGAAGCTCAACTTTTTGAGCAACATATTGCTTCATATTATCATTACATGTTATGTTTACATTTTTTAAAGCTACATTTTTTGCGTAATCACAATAGAAACCACTTATTTTTCTTTTTATGATTCCTTCTCCTTGGCATGGGCGTAAATCAAAACTGTCGACATCCCACTTTGATGTTTTATCTAATGTTACAGATACATTCTCGAAACTTAAATCTTCGATAATATTATCGTTACTACCATGGATAAAGACTCCGCCTTCTCCTGTACAGTTGATGTTTTGGAATCGAACATTTTTGATATGTCCAGCTTTTACTCCTTCTTTCCGATCAATTGCAGTCACATAGATAGCTTCTGCTCTTCCCCACCATTCTTTGGAGAATCTTCTGGTTTCTATGTTAATATTTGAGAATTGAATATTGCTAACATTTCCACAGTCTCTAAGCTGAATGCACAATCCTCGGTTACTTCTGCTGATGTTGCAGTTATCAATAATCACGTTTTTAAAATCTGCTTCACTTTCTGTACCAAATTTAATTGCAGAACTTGTAGAGATTAAAGTACAACCTGAAATCAATATGTTTTCACATGCTCCATATTCTGAGAATCCATTTGTATTCTTCAGTACGATACAATCATCTGCACACTCTAAATGTGAATTTAGAATTCGAACATTTTTACAGTGATCTGGATCAATACCATCTGCATTTGCCATCTTTAGGTTATTTAAGATACGAATGCAATCAATAAGAACATCTTCACAGCCTGCCATATGAACAGTCCAAAATCCGCTTCGCTGTAACGTAACATCTCTGATTGTTAAGTGCTTAATGTTCTCTACCAAAATCATCGGTACTCTTGGATATACGATTCCTTCAATGTGATATTGCCCTACGGTACCGTAATACATCTCTTCTGTACCATCTATTTTACCAAGTCCAGTGATACTGATATGTTCTCCATCCTTTGCATAAATGAAATAATGATATGGTTTTCCATTATATTCGCAATTGATATAGGAAGGAACCGATGGATCAGCTTTTGCTCTAACAACTCCAGGCACGGAAGAATAGTCCTCCATATTCTCACTAGCCTTTAACATTGCACCACTCTCTAAGTGAAGTTCTACATTAGATTTTAAAACAATAGATCCAGTTTTGAATACATAACCTGCAGGAACAAATACCCTTCCTCCACCCTTGTTATGACAAGTATCAATCGCTGATTGTATCGCTGCTGCATCATTTGTTATACCATCACCGACAGCGCCATATTCTAATATATTGTACATTTATAATTTCCTCTCTTTTTCAAATTTTTTTAGACTTTCTCTTACGTTTCTAATTTAACCATTTATGAAGTAACATGTACTTTACCTTACATATTGTGTTTTATTTTCACATGCTACATATTGTTGTTGAATTCCCTCTTTGGTTTTCAGCTGACTCCTACCTTTATCATAACTTGGTATAAGACTTTTACATCCGGCAATAAACTCTGGAAGCTCTTTATATTCCTTCTTATCCCCAGCGATTAACAAATATGCAACTTTCTCTTCATACACTCGGAATTCACAATCAAATAATTGATCATTATGCGGTACAAAGGTTCCACTCGTCCAAATACCAACATACGAATTTCCCTTTTTCCCAAATAACCAAGAATCTTCTATCTCAAATTCTTCGAATTTTGGTGTTGGAAAATATACATGAGTAAATGCGATTGGATATTCTTTTGGAATCTGATAAATCATAGCAATCTGATTTTTCTTCTGAGAGATTGCTGGCATGATACCATTTCCAAACCAATAACCCGGCCTCATTGTTGTTGCATCGCAAGTTCCACCCGGATGATTGATAAAGACAACGGTATCATTGTCGATACCAATATAATTCATATGTTGTTGGTATCCATATACTCCAGGCTCAAAACGTGTTGTTCCATGAAAGCACTCATTTAATGATTTGCAGTATTCATGAGAATTATGGTCAATTCCTACATTTTCTCGTACATTCTTCCAAACAATTTGATCTTCGGACATTTTCTCTGAAGCAACTGAAGTTACGATATAATCTTCTGTTTTATAAAGCTGAATCGTCGCATTTCCCATTCGATAACTTACATCTTGCTCTTTCTCCATAATATCCACTAAATCTTTCGAGAAGGTATAAGAGCTTGTTGCCATCACACTAAGCCATTCACTGAAAAAATACGGAGTTTTTTCATTAACCATAAACAACATATTTTGTACGCTTTGCCTGCATGGGTAGAGAACTTCTCGATACACTCTTCCTTGAGGCGAAATAACAGAACCTTTGAAGGTATGCATAGCGAGATATATCATGATTTTATCAAGAACCTTGCGAGATTTTTCTTTTAGCTCACCTTCATAGAAATCATATAAGTTTAATACTCCTGCGAAGGTGATAGGGGTATAACCTCCACTTTGGAATTCTTCGAATCCATATTCCAAAACATCATCTAACCAATCATTTATCTTAACGCTTGCTTTCTCTCTAAGTTCTAGTCCTGTACATTTAGCTCTTACAAAATAATCCTCTGGATACAGCTCTCCAGCCATAAAGGCACTGATATAAAACAATAAAGAGTGATTTTCACTCCAAAAGCACATACATCCGTACCTTCTTCATTCATCCAGTAACGATAATTTAACACAACTTCTTTGGTACGTTTCTTAATCGCTTCTGAAACTTCATAAAGACGGTAGAACCGCATGTAAGCAGCGAATACAAAATCAGAACAATCTCTTCGATTTTCCATATGTTTTAAATCATTTAAGATTTCCTCTTCTTCGTTAATCTGAACTTCATTCCTCGCACGGCGCGCTAATAAATTATACATGGAGAAACGATCCACACTTCCTCTAGGTATGGCACCTACCTTGCTGATTTCACGAATTACATACTCTTTCCCATTAACATCTTGGTCCACATAGTTAGGAAGAATTCTTTCAACAAGTTCAAACTTACGACTAAGCTTTGTATCCTCTAGTTCCACACTTACCGTAAAATTGCTTATGGATTCCTTTATCTTAATATCCGTTTCTCCTGTAATATCTAGGTTTTCATAACGAGTACTTTGCGCAAAAAAATCTGGGCTTCCATTATCATATCTTAAGGTAACTTTCGGTGAAACTAACGATGTATTCGATTCCGCGCAATCTTTGGAAGTTCTCTTCATAGAAAGCTTCGGTAATTGAAGGAAACCCTTCTTTAGTATGCAGCCATCTAAGAACTCTTGCGCTTCTAATAAAGGTTTTACCTTCTCTTCCTCTGATAACAAAACCCACACATGATTTGCATTTTGCAATTGGAGTCCAATAATATTTCTGGTATCACGTACCCCTAGATTTTGAAAGCGTATGATGATCTCATTTCTACCGCTTTTTAAATAAAGTGGAAAATCACATCGATTGATCGGTTTGTATACCGGTCTTAAGTTCTTTGCTTGTTTTTCTCCATTCACAAATACTTCAAAGGCTCCAAAAGACCATAATACGGCATCAATTGTGCATTCTTCCTCCACAAAAAGACAGGTAAAAGCAAGCATTTCTACCTTTTTAAGGAGTGGATAGAAGGTGCTTTTATCGATAAAGTAATTATCGTGGGAATAATAATATTCCCATGGTGTACCTATTTCACTCAATTTCCCAAGCAATACTTTTTCTGAACTAAGTGAATCTTTGTTCGTTATAATTTTCGAACGTAATTCACTTTCTAACGCTAATTGATCTTTATTACTCCCTTTTTCATCCATTGCCTGTACATCACTAAGAACAGGGCCTGAAACAAGAAAATGAGTGACAAATCCAGCTTGGTTTAATCTTAATGTCTCCATAATTACCTCCACTTCTATGCGTCTTTAACCCTTTACCGCTCCAGCTGTTAAACCACCCATAAAGTGCTTACTCGCTAGTATATAAACAATTAAGATAGGCACGATTGCGATCGTGGAACCAGCAAACATAACATTCCATGCTGCCGCACCGTCCCCTGCATTACGAAGAGATACCACTCCTACAGTTAATGGTCTTAACTTTTCATTCGTCATCGTAAACACTAATGGTAAGATATATTCATTCCATGCACCACGGAAAGATAGCAATGCGATAGATGCCATAACAGGTTTTAATACTGGTAACATAATTTTGTAATAAATCTGAAAAAAGGTACATCCATCAATCGTTGCTGCTTCATCTAATTCCTTAGGTACTGAACTCATATAGCCACGAACTAAAAAGATATATGTTGCTTGACCGGTACCAGCAGCAATAATGATTACTGGAAATAACGAAGAGTTAATTCCTAACTTAACAGATAATTCAAATAAAGGTCTTAAGGAAATACTACCTACATTAATAAACATAAATATGATCATTACACCATATAGGAATTCCTTTAAAAAGAAATTTCTTCTAGCAAATACATAACCTGCCATCGTTGAGATAATAAGCATAAGTCCCATAACAGAGGTACTTATAATCATACTGTTTAAGGTGTATTGAGCAAAATTTGCCTTATTCCAAGCTTGCACAAAATTATCGATGATGAACTTCTTTGGTAATATATTAATACCACCAGCTACCAGTTCCTTGTTTTCTTTAAAGGATCCTAGAACAACATAGATAATTGGGAACAGTGTAATTACTGCTAATATCACTAAGAATGTGTAAAGCACTGTTCTCGAAATGTAATAACTTTTTGATTTAACAACACGACTTCCTTCTGCTGCCATAACTTGTTCCTCCTAATTAATATCGTCGAGTTTTTTACTGATTTTTAAATAAATTAAAGTCACGATACCAACAATAATTGCGGCAACGACACTAAGAACTGCACCGTATCCAATCTGTAACTCCGAAGTTCCATTTCCAAAACAAAGGTTATAGATATAGGAGAACATTACTTGTGTTCTATTGTTTGGACCACCACCAGTTAATACCATAATGGACTGGTAATCCTTAAGCGCTGTTGTAATAGCTAGCATTAAAACAACTTTTAACACTGGTCCAAGTAATGGTAGTGTAATCTTAAAGAAGGTCTGAACACCATTCGCACCATCGATTTTTGAACTTTCATATACGTCTTCTGAAATACTGGTTAAACCAGAAGAGAATAAAATCATATAGTTACCAAATCCACCCCAGATTGCAACAATAACGACTGCCATCATCGCAGTGGACGGAGCTCCTAGCCAATCAATCGGTTTATCGATAAAACCAACTGTGTGTAACATACTATTTAATACACCATTATAAGCAGCAAAGATAAAATAGAAGATCAAACAATAAACAGCGGAACTAATGATAGTTGGTAAGAAGAAAATTCCACGAAATAAGCTACTTCCTCTTAGCTTTCTACTTAATATCACTGCTGTTACTAAGGATAATGGCATAACAAAGATTAATTTAAGAAATGCATACTCAAATGTGTGTATCACACTTTGCCAAAATAACGTATCCGAAAAAACTCTTTTTATATTATCGAATCCCACAAAATACTTGGAAAATCCGTTATAGTCGTACATAATGTATTGAAATACCCACAAGAAAGGGTAAATAGAAACTACTACTAACAAAAAGATTGCCGGAGATAGCATCAACCAAGTTACTAAATTACTTCCTTTGGATTTTGTTCGTTTCTTATTCAGCATAAAATCCTCCTTCTTAACAGTGTTGCATATTGATATTTACGATTTGTAATATTATTTTCCATCATTTTTCGATAAGAAAAGCCTCATAGATTCCAAGATGAGAACTTATGAGACTTTTCCACTCAATATCTGCAACACTACAGATTTCCTATTATTTATCTAAGTATTTTACTGTTCCACTGTTTGGATTTAATGGATCATAATTTTCTACTACGAGTCTCTTTGTTTTTCCTAAAGATATGTCTTTATCTAATGCTTCGTTATAAGTCTTATTCAAGTCTTCGATTGTCTTATCAATATCTGGACCATCTGGTAAACAAGCATTCCATAATGCGACACGGTAAGCTTCACCAGCTGGAGAAACTACTGGAGCAACCGGATAAACAGCTTCATATTCTTCCAGTGCAAAATCAGATAATCTTCCCATTTTTGTTTTATCTACAATGGCATCCATGTAACCTGAGATAGGTAAGGTATATCCTTGTTCAATATAACCTTTTAAGAATTCCTCACTTTGGAAATATTCGATTACTTTCCAAGCAGCTTCTGCATTCTTTGTTTTTCCTGACAT
The DNA here is from genome assembly GCF_000733755.1 of Lachnoclostridium phytofermentans. Taxonomy (GTDB): domain Bacteria; phylum Bacillota; class Clostridia; order Lachnospirales; family Lachnospiraceae; genus Lachnoclostridium; species Lachnoclostridium phytofermentans_A. The sequence goes on from NZ_JPOF01000006.1 coordinate 439,908, forward strand.
AAACCATCCGGTATTTGGACTACAAGTTAAAGAACCTTTAATCTCGCCATCTAAAGTAGGAAGAGGAGCAACTGCCCATTCACACTCTGCAGGGAATTGTTCTGTTAAAACACCTGCTTCCTGTGAAGCATTTCCATAGAATCCCACATTACCAGTAGCAAACTGAGTACGGGAAGGGTCAATCTGCATCGACGCAGAACCTGGTAATACACTTCCATCTTCAAACATCTGTCTTACCGCTTCTATAAAAGGCTTAAATCCTGTAAAATCATATTTTCCATTTGCATAATCGTATGGTGTAACACCACTTAATTCTGCACTACGTTCAATCCAACGTTCAAATGGACTGCTAAGTCCTGGGAAGATGGTGCCGTAAGCAACACCATCACCAACCTCAGTAATTTTCTTTGCTACTTCAATTGTTTCTGCTAAGGTCGTAGGAGGAGTTACTCCTGCTTTATCAAATAACTCAACATTGTAGATTAATCTGGAACCACTTCTCATACCACCTGGCACCCAGTAAATATCTTCCCCTATTGAATTTAATCCTTCATATTTGTGTTCATATGCTTCTGTCACTTTTGCAAATTCTTCTGTAATAAAAGAATTTAATGGTTGTATAATTCCTGACTTTGCATATTCATTTAAGTTAACAACGTCATTTGCAAAGATGTCCGGTGCTTGGCCAGAGGTTGCTGACATTACAAGTAGGTTTTGATACTCGGAAGAAGATTGAACCGTATATTCAATTTCAATATTATCGGTATTGTTTTTATTAAACTCTTCTACCTTTTCAGTCATATACTCTAAATCATGACTGTTTTTTGACCATACAACTACTTTCGTTTTCTTTGAACTTGAGGATTGTCCATCATCCCCCCCTGTTTTATCTCCTGCATTATCCTTAGAACTACACCCCACAAGAGAAAATGTCATTAAACCGACAAGAGCAAACGCACCCATTCGTTTTAAAAAGTGTTTCTTCGTCATACTTTCTTCTCCTTTATTTTCTTGATGATTTTATTATAGTTCTTACTAAAAAAATATGACATGGCTTTTTTCCATGTCATAGTAACCAATTTCTATCTCTTATTATCATTTGCTCTCTTAAAATAAATCAAACTCCTATTGCCTTTGCATATCCGCTGTTTCATACGGTATCGAAATACGAACGATATTCTTATAAAATGGCATGCTATGAAAGGAAAGCTCAACATCTTCCCCATAACAAGTACTTAACCTTCGATAAACATTGTAAATACCAACATGTTTTTCTCCTGCTATCATCGTACGATTTTTAGACGCCATCGCTTTAGTGATATCAATTCCTTTCCCATTATCCTCTACTTCAATGATTAACCTTTTTCCTTCCACATAAAATCTAACAATGATCTTAGGCAAAAATCCAAGTGGTAGAAAATCGAATTTACCAAACCCATGTTTCAGTGAATTTTCAACCAAAGGCTGAAGTATCAATTTTAATATACTTGTACTATGTAATCCCTCTTCAACCTCAGTGCTAAATTCAACAGTATCACTGGATCTTAAATTCATAATATACATATAGTTAACAACATGGGAAATCTCTTCTTTGACTGTAATAATCTGTCTGCCTTGACTTAAACCAATTCTTAAGTAATCACTTAGGCATTCAATCATCTTCGTGGAATTATCTTTATCTCCTGCGATAATCTCCCACTTAATACAATCTAAAGTATTGTATAAAAAGTGAGGATTGACTTGTTCTGATAGCGCTTGAATTTCAGCTGCATTCTTCTCTTCTGCTTCTTTTTTTATCTGTAGCATTTGTTCTTTTATCGTGATATACATCGAATTTATGGATTCTCTAAGTTTACTAACTTCATCATTAACTGTGATTTCTTGCACCTCATAGGTTCCATACTCAATCTTTTGTACATCGATAATCAATCTTCTCATCTTTCTTGTAATAAAATCAGAGACAAAGAAAGAAAATAAAATAGCCAATATCATACTAATTAACCATACCATTAATATAAAGCTCTTAATGCTTTGGAATTCCTTTAGAATCTCCGTTAAAGATGTAATACTGATTAATTTGATTCCACAGGCATCCACATCTTGAACCATTACCTTATAAGTATCGTCTTTTGATTTGACATTATATTGACTTTCAGTTACAACTTCTTCAATCCTTTGTTTAAACTCCTTCTCATACGCAATATCAAATCTTGATTCCGTAAGTGGACTTCCATCCGTAGTACTGAGATAGAAGTTTGATTTACCAAGCTGATTATAAGCATTGATATCATTCAAAATTTTATTCGTGTTCAGAAAAACTACTAGTCTTCCTACTGCCTCTTTCACATTTTCTCGAATCACAGGTATTTCTCCTGATTCTATTTTATTAAGAGGAAAAACTACCGGTATCGTCATGTTTATCTTTGTGATATCATTTCGTTGTTCTGGAAGTAATACAATCCCCCTCGCACCGCTAGGTATTAACTCTAGTAATTTTTCTTCGTTAAAATTCCATCCATAATCACTAATTCCGTAATACTCACCATTGCTACCAAACATACAAACCGTATCAATATAGTCACTGGTTCTTTGATAATCTACGAATAATCCCTGAACCTCCTGAAACTGCTTCGCATAATTTTTTCTATCACTCTCTTCCGTGAAGGAGGTGATTATTTTCTGTACCCTGGGAGTTGAAATAAGTCGCAGTGCTTCAAAAACTATCTGATTCATCTCATCAGAAAGATTAAGACTTCCTGTAGTAATGGTATAATGGACATTATCCATTACTTGTTTTTCCTGAATCTTTGCAAAATATTGATAGCAAAAAACACTGATAAACATAAGGCAAAAAGTAGAAATCGTAATCATACCAATTAGTATCTTCGAGCGTAATTTTATATTACTGATGTTTTTTCGGATATTCGATATCATCCCTACCTCAATTCTGATCTATAACACCTAACCTAAACTTCTTTCCTATTCACCAATAATTTAAGGTAATCGGATGGTGTTTGTCCTACGTTTTTCTTGAATATTCGGTTAAAGCCTCGGTAATCCGTATAACCAATCTTATGTGCAATCTCTTGAATCGATAATTTTCCTTGTCTTAATAAATCTTTTGCTTCAGCCATCTTTAGATCTATAATATACTGTTTGAAATTCTCGTTTGTTTTCTCTTTGAAATAATTGGAAAGATATTTTTCACTTAAGTGTACATGATTTGCTACATCTTCTGCCGAAATTTTATCATAGATATGAGCATGGATATAAGTCTTTACCTGTTCAATTATCTCATCTTTGGAGGTTGTAGTCCGATTTTTAAAATAATCACTATATTTTAAAAAAATACGTATCATCCATTCTTTGATATCCACGAATGGAACGATTTTATTTATTATCACATAATCTTCTTCGTAAAATAAACTTTCCGATTCATCCAAATAATTTGCTAAACTTTTTTGAACATTTATCATCAGATAAATACACATCCCCCGCACAAAATTTGGTGGTGGATATTCTGTGTAAAAGATAGTGTTTAAGTACTTCTCTGTGCAATGAATGATATCATTAGTCTTTGATAAGTAAATCGCTTCGATTAACTCTGCATTGTTATTATTGTTTAAAAAAATCTGCGGTGGTTGTTTTACTTCCTTAAATTTTTTATCAAAAATACGAAGTTTCATTCCATACATTCGATAAGCTAGATACTCGAGAGCAGTGCGATAGGAGTTTGCAATCTGCTTTACAGTCTCTACTTCATCTCCAATCCCAACCGACATTGGTACCTTACTAAATTTTTCTATTACTTGAATCATTCTTGAACACAGTTCTTCTAATGACCTATTCTCTTTCTTACTTTTCTCTAAATTTTTCAAAAGTACAACAACAAAGTCATTCGCATCCATAAATATATGATGCTCTATATTTCCAAGTAACTCATGAATAATGTTGCATGCTGAAAATTTAAATAAATACAAGTCTTCTTTTAAAAATTTTTGAGAATCCTCTATCTTGTTTGTATCATAAGCAAACACCAAGGTCATGAAATTACCGCAAAAGGTGATATCTAAATTGGAACGATGTAGTTCTTCTTCCACTTCTCTATCTGAATTCCACTGATTTTGTATTAAGGATTGGAAAAAGTGTTGCTCCATTGCCTTTGTACTTTGCTTTAATCTGCGTATTTCCACACTTTTTGACTTTGCTTCTTTTTTATCTTGTAAAATCTTTCTGCAATGGCCACTTAGTTCTTCATAAAGCTCGTCTCTTTTTACTGGCTTTAACAAATAAGAACTGACCCCGAATTTCATTGCTTTCTTAGCATAAGTAAAGTCATCATATCCACTAATGATTAGATATGTTATGTTATATCCTGCCTCAACCGTTTGCTCAATAAGCTTTAGTCCATCACATTCTGGCATACGGATGTCTGTAATCACAATATCTGGTTGGTATTCTTTGATTATTTCAAAAGCTTCTCTTCCATTACTGGCAGTTGCTATCACTTCAATACCAAGTTCTCCCCATTTATCCCACTTAAATAGACCATTACGAATCATTTTCTCATCGTCAACGATAAGTGCTGTTAATAGTAATTCATCCATGTCAAATCCTTTTCATTTTAATACACCTTATCGGCTTTTATTAAAAATCAAAATTATATAGTATTTGCTATCAACCTTTCTCCTTCCCCATTTATGATAATAATAGCAATTCTCTCTTTGCCAATTCAAGGCACCCTAAGATTCCTTGGTTATCGTTTAAGGTTGGAGCAACGATATAATTCTCGATATCTCTTACTTCCTTGGTATCAATGTAACCATTCATTATCTTTTTATATTCTTCCCAAATGAGTGGATAAAGCTGTGTCTGATGCATTACACCTCCGCCTAACACTATCTTGTTTGGTGAAAGCATACAGGTATAGTTATACAGTGCTTGTGCAATATAATTAGCTTCTAATCTCCATACCTCTTCACAATCGCTTAACTCAACTGCACTCTTTCCATAACGTTTCCCAATGGCTGGTCCAGCTGCTAATCCTTCTAAGCAATTTTTATGATAAGGACAACATCCTTCAAAAGTATCCTCTTCTTGTCTTTCGACGAGAATATGTCCAGCTTCTGGGTGTAACATTCCATGAAGTAATTGTCCATTGATATAGACTCCTACCCCTACTCCTGTTCCTATCGTTATATATAGACTTACGTCTAATCCTTTTGTAATTCCATATGTAGCTTCACCTAATGCAGCTGCATTTACGTCGGTATCAAATCCAACTGGTACGTTTAGTTCCTGTTTCAAAACACCTAAAATATTATAATATCTCCACGATAACTTTGGCGTGGAGGTAATATAACCATACTGATCAGATGTTTTATTTAGATCGACTGGACCAAAACATCCAACACCTATTGCTTCCACCTTAGCTGCTTTAAAAAACTCTATAATTTTAGGCATTGTTACTTCAGGGGTTTCCGTTGGAATACTAACACGCTCCATTATATTGCCATTTTCATCTCCAATAGCACATACCATCTTTGTACCGCCCGCCTCAAGTGCACCAATTTTCATAATTAATTCTCCTCACTATACAGATTTAAAAGTTGTTAAATTAATACTTATTTGTACTTTACCATAGTTTGTACTAGTCTCAACTTTTATAAGGCACATTATAGCATATAACTCTTCGTGGATTCAAATAGAATTCTTTATTACTAAAAATACCATTTTTATAAGCCAATATAATCCTATGAGAAGTAGCAAAAATAATAGTTTTGATTCATGAAAATAGCTCTGAATCTAGTAAAGTAGCGGGTTTCAACGGAACCCGCCCCAATATTTGACACAGAGCCCGAAAAAAACAAATCTTTGCTTTTAGATGAAATAGTATCTAATAACAAAGATTTGGTTTTCTTGCTAACATCTATTTAGGTTTTTATTTATACCAAACTATCTAATCAACCTTATCTGTAATGGAATCGTATAATTTCTTTGTTTTATCAACGACATTGTTCGTAAACTTCTCAACCTTCTTACCGGCAATGCGGCTGTTATAATAGACATCCTTGCCAAAGGAATCAGCGGCATTTTCTATGCGCTCACATTTTTCTTTGGATATTCCTATTTTTTCTCCTGTCTTGCCAATAAATTCACCACTGTTTTTAGCAGCCACGCCTCCAGCTTTTACAACATCTTCTGTTGCATTTTTTAATACCTTGCCAACCTTCGTTTTCATACCACACCGCCTTTTTCATCTTAAAATGTAATAACCTAGTGTCACCGTTAGTTTAACCAAAGTCGATAGGGATATGCATTTAAGTAAGAAATTCGCTATTTTATATCAATAATAATCTTTTCATCCATTGAGAATTCTCATCCTCTATATCACTAGTTTCTCAAAAACTCCATACAAATCTACCTTTCCATAACCCCATGTTCGGTTTGGATACTCTAAATTTGGATCCCGATAAGCACCTCGTATTAATAATGCCTTAACTTCAATACCACTTAATGTCGTTAAATACCCTCTGATCACTGCCCATTCAAATAATAAGGCAGCAATACCTGTTGTAATCGCAGCTGCTGCTCCTGTTCCTGTCATAGCAACATAGCCATTGGTATTGGAGGGTGCCGTTATATTAGAACCAGGTGCCACAAAATCTGGTTTTATATCATACCTTCTCGTATATCCCTTACTAGAGAATATGGAAATCCCACCATCCTCTGTATTGTAGGAAGCAATTGTAATAGGATTGACCGAATTTCCTGGTGATGTAATCGTTGTATAAGGACTTGATTTCAAGAAATATGTTTCGTCTGAAATAATATCTCCAGCAGGAAGCCAAGCATTTAGCTCAGAATGAGTTCGATCCATATTAAAGTAACGGAATCGCCATAATCCACTTTGTGTATTTTGAAATCTAATCCAGATTAATTGATCCCCTGATTCTGCTTCTGATATAATATTATTCACACATACAATCGTTGGACCGAATATGAAACTATGTTCTCGTAACTGCCTGATGCCTGGAACTAGGTTGGAAATCTTTTCACCCGTTGGTGAGACAATCTCAAGTGATATTCTCTGAATTGGTTGAAGCCAGATTTCAATAAAAAAATTTTTATCAGTTTCTCCAACAATCAAATCAAATTCTTTAAATTCATCACTATCTTTTATCGCATCTGTGAAATGTCTTCTAGAATTTCCTTCGTTTCCAGCCGATATTATCGAACAGGTCCTTGGTAGGGCTGTTACAGTAGCCAAATAGTTACTTAATGGTCCAACACCATCATGCCCTCCTTGGTTTGTACCTAAGGCAATACATATTACAATTGGCCTTTTCAATTGTTGCCCTACCTCCGTTACAAACTTAATCCCCATCATAATATCAGATTCTTGATAACATAATTTATCCGTAGATATTGAAAAAAACTCTTTGACAATATTCTTAGCCTGTTTTAATTTTACAACTACTAGTTCTGATAAAGGTGCTACGCCCGAAAAATCATTCTCTTCATCAATACTTCCAGCTACTATTCCAGCAATCATAGTACCATGACCGATTTCATCATCGGATGGTATTATTTCAAGGGGGGATGACTGTGTTAACGCGAGATTGATCTCTTCTTTGGTATAGATAGTACCATATGGGAAGTCTGGACTATCTCCCGATGTACTCTCCTCATTCAGTGTCTGATCCCAGATAGCTTGAATTTTCGAAGAATTATCAGCATATCGAAACGCAGGGTGTAGGTAGTTGATACCACTATCTATAATTCCGATTAACACACCAGCACCAAATAGTTCAAAGTTAGGATTATTCTGAATTCTCTTTACTCCTGTTACTTCTAATGCTACTGTTGATTCAAGAGAGTAACATGCTGGTAAATACGAGTAGTTTAAGTCATATAACTCACAAGGGTTTATTCTCCCTCTTGGGATATTAATGATAGAATAGCGAGCGTTAATCGTAGTTTTCGTTATACTATTATCGATATTCTCTATTAATATATTGGGAACAATTAAGTCAAAATATTCTTCACTGATTAATTCATTTACCATACATTTTTCCTACGCACTAACTTTATATAAAATATGTATTTAGATCTTGTTCTATGTTACATATCTTAATAAAACAATAGCAATGTTCTGTTCCACTTAAATCTGTAATATTCCCCTTGCTCTTTTTTATACTAGATTCGTTATAATTTCTGATGAAATGTGTATGTCTCTAAACTTACGATAAACCAATTCATTAAGAATCAAATAACATAGTATTTTATATGATTAACTTTTCAAATACCCCATACAAATCAACCTTACCAAATCCCCAACTTCTATTTGGATATTCTATAAATAAATCTCTTTTTGCTCCTCTAATTAAAAAGGTCTTAATTTCTACTCCTGTGATTCCTGTATAATATCCTCTCGTTATTGCCCAATCAAGTAAAAGTGCTACGATACCTGTAGTTACAGCAGCGGCGGCTCCCGTTCCTGAAGTATTTACAAATCCATTCTTTTTGCCAGGCGCTGTTAGCTCTGTACCAGGAGCAGCCAAATCGGGTTTAATTTCATTCGTTCTAGTATAACCTTTACTTGAAAAAACAGAAATGCCACCTGCTAGAGTATCATAAGAACTTATCGTAATTGGTGCAACTCCATTGCCTGGTGAAGTTATTGTTGTAAATGAATCAGACTGTATAAAATAGGTATCCTTTGATATTAAGCTTCCTGATGGTAACCATGCGTTATACTCTGCATTTATATTATCAATGTTATAAATTCGGAATTTCCAAAGTCCATTTTGAGCATTCTCAAATCTAAGCCAAATCAGCTGATCGCCAGATTCTGGAACAGTGGTAACGTTATTAACACATAAAATAGTCGGTCCAAATACAAAAGTGTGCCTGCTTGCCTGGCTAAATCCTGGTGTTAAATTCTCTATTCTTTCACCAGATGGAGATATGATATTAAGTGAAACTCTCAAAATAGGTTGTGCCCATATTTCTAAAAAGAATTTTTTGTCATTTACTCCGACATTTAATTCAAATTCTGTATATTCATCTCCACTTCTGACCATTCCAGAGTGATGTCTTCGAACATTACCCTCATTACCAGCACCAATCGTTACGCAGGTTCTTGGTAATTCGGAAAGATCATTCAGATAGACACTTAGTGCTCCTAATCCATCATGACCTCCTTGATTGGAACCTAATGCAATGCATATGGCTAATGGACGTTTTAATTGTTTCGCCACAGAATCAGCGTATTTTACACCCATCATAATGTCGGATTCTTGATAACATAATTTATCCTCAGAAATGGATAAGAAGTCTTTCACTATATTTTTTGCTTCTTTTAATTTTACGACAACAAATTCCGCCAAAGGAGCTACACCCGAAAAGTTACTTGCTTTGACTGCACTTCCACCTGCAATCCCTGCAATTGCAGTTCCATGACCATACACATCATCCGTAGGTACTACTTCTAATGGGTACGGTTGCCGTAAAGCATTATTAATTTCCTCTCTTGTAAAAAATGTTCCATAAGGAAATTCTGGATTGATTTCTTGAGGATCATCGCTATTTATTGTTTGATCCCATAAATTAGCAATTCTTGAAGTGTTATCATTATATAAAAACGCAGGATGAAGATAATTAATACCACTATCAATAATACCAATTAAAACTCCAGTACCCATAAGAGCTAAATTAGGATTTTTTTGAACTCTATTTACGCCTGTTTCTTCTAGTACATATGTGGATTCTAATGTATAACACGCTGGTATATAAGAATAACTAATCCCATTATAATCACATTTGTTAACTCTTTCATAAGGTATGTGAATGATAGAATATCTGTTGTTTACTTTTGTAATTGTTATATTTTGATCCACATCTTGTAATCTATAATTAGGTACTAGCAAATCAAAATAATTTTCGCTTATAAATACGTTATCCATATTCAAACCTTCTAAGGTATTTATAATAAAGTATGATACAAAATTAGCATCTATGAGATTTCTTTCTCGTTTCTAACTCTTATATGATAAGCTTTTCAAATACCCCATAAAGATCAACCTTACCATATCCCCAATATCTATTTGGATACTCTTCATATGGTTCTCGCCTTGCGCCACGAATTAATAAAGTTTTTACTTCCCTACCTGTAATGTATGTGTAATTTCCACGTACTATTGCCCACTCAAGAAGCAGCGCTACTGCCCCACTTGTAAGAGCTGTAGCAGCCCCTGTTCCAGAAGCAACTACATAACCAGTTGTATTCGATGGAGCCTTTAAATCAGTCCCTGGAGCTGCTAAATCAGGTTTCACTTCACCTTTTCTAGTAAAGCCTATTCCAGAGAAATAAGAGATACCTCCTTCCAAAGTGTTATAGGATGTTATCGTAATTGGTGCGACTGCATTCCCTGGCGAAGTTATTGTTGTTTCGGGGTCTGCTTGTAAAAAATACGTGTTATCTGAGATGATATCTCCTGCTGGAAGCCATGCATTTATCACCGAACTTGTATTATCTATATTATTATAGCGAAATTTCCAAAGCCCACTTTGGGCATTATCAAATCGTAGCCATACTAATTGGGTACCAGATTCTGAAACCGTAGCAATATTATTGATACAAATCACGGTAGGGCTAAGTACAAAGGTATATCTTCTAGATTGCCTTATCGCTGGATTCGTAGTACTAATCTTTTCTCCTGATGGTGAAGTAATCTCAAGTGAGATACGCTGAATTGGTTCTAACCAAATTTCAATAAAAAATTTTTTATCATTTTCTCCAACGACAATTTCAAATTCTTTATAGGTATCTTCTGACCTAATATTATCCGAATAATGTCTTTGCGCATTCCCCTCATTTCCAGCACATACAACTACACAGGTTTGTGGTAGACCTGTAATATTTCCTAAATATGTACTAAGTGAACCTAAGCCATCATGAGCTCCTTGACTTGTACCAAGGGCAATACAAAGGACGATAGGACGTTTTAGTTCTCTTACAATAGACTCTATAAATTTAACTCCTAGCATAACATCTGATTCTTGATAACAAATTGCATCCTCGGGGATCGAAAAAAATTTCTTCATAATAATTTTTGCCTGTTTTAATTTAACAACCACTAATTCAGACAAGGGTGCTGCTCCTGTAAAATTACTACTCTTGTCAATACTACCTGCAGCTATGCCTGCAATTGCTGTCCCATGGCCAATTTCGTCATTGGTAGGTACCACATCTAATGGGTTTGGTTGTAGCAGTGCACGATTTATATCTTCCCTAGAATAGACTGTTCCATAAGGAAATGTCTCATTCACCGGAGCATTTTCATCTGTTATTGTCTGATCCCAAATCGTATAAATTCTAGTACTCTTATCATTATACAAAAAAGCAGGATGTTGATAATTTATTCCACAATCAATAATCCCGATTAGAGTTCCCGTCCCATATAAAGAAAAATTAGGATTTGTTTGAATCTTCGTAACGCCGATTTGTTCTAACGCTATACTTGACTGCAATGTAAATATAGAAGGAAAATTTGAGTAATTAAATACTCCAAGATTGCAAAAATCAATCCTATCACGCGGAATATTCGCTATTGAGTGTTTTGGGTTAACATAAGTTACACTGGTTCCGCTTTCTAATGAGTCTACTAGTCGATTAGGTATGATGATATCCATATAGTCTTCACTAACAAATTTATTCGCCATAAAGTCCACCTTTAGATAGTTAACTTTTCAAATGCTCCATATAAATCAATCTGTCCATATCCCCATGTTCTATTCGGGTTATCCATATACAAGTCTCTTCTTGCTCCACGTATTAGAAATGTTTTAATTTCACTCCCCGACATGTCAGTATAATTTCCTTTTAAGATAGCCCATTCTAGCATCAGCGCAACTACTCCAGTAGATAAAGCAGCCGCTGCACCAGTTCCTGAAACAGTAACATACCCTTCTTTATTAGAAGGACACGTAATAAAGGTCCCAGGAGCAGCTAAGTCAGGTTTAATAACATCCTTTCTCGTATAACCTTTACTAGAAAATGTCGCTATTCCACCTTCTAAAGTGTCGTAAGCAGTAATTGTTATAGGTGCATATGCACTCCCTGGTGCAGTAATTGTCAAATAAGAATCTGATTGTACAAAAAATGTTTCCTTAGAAATTAAATCTCCAGAAGGTAGCCACGCATTAAAATCTGAACCAGTTTCATCAATATTATTTAATCGAATCATCCACAATCCACTTTGTGTATTCTCAAATCGAATTAATATTAATTGATCTCCAGATTCCGATTCTGTTGATATATTATTAATGCACACCTTCGTTGCTCCAAAAATGAAGTTATATTTTTTTAACTGTCGTATTCCTGGTGACACATTACTCACCTTTTCTCCAGTAGGAGAAGTTATTTCAATGGATAGGCGCTGGATTGGATGCATCCAGATTTCCATACATATACTTTTATCTCTCTCGCCAACTTTTAATTCAAATTCCTTAAACTTATCTTCTTTCTTTATAATACCTAAAAAATGCCTTTTTAGATTTCCTTCATTACCAGCACTTACTACAACGCAGAAGTGAGGCGATCTACTAATATCATTCAAGTAATAACTAAGCGGTCCTAACCCATCGTCTCCACCTTGACTTGATCCTAGTGCAATGCAGAGTACTAGTGGACGATTTAACCTATTAGCAATTGACAATACATACTTAATTCCCATCATAAGATCAGATTTTTGATAGCATATAGCTTCTTCCGAGACTGAAAAGAATTTTTTTACAACACTTTTTGCTTGCTTAAGTTTCACGACAATTAGCTCAGATAAAGGTGCTACCCCTTGGAAATTATTTTCTTTGTCCTCACTGCCAATCGCAATTCCGGCAATCGCTGTTCCATGACCATTATCATCTGTGCTTGGTACAACTTCGAGAGGATTTTCCTGTTCTAGTGCATTATTGATATTCTCTTTTGAATAAAATGTACCATACGGAAATTGCTCATTCACTGGTTCATCTTCGTTAAATATAGTCTGATCCCAGATAGAATATACCTTCGTCGTATTATCTTTATGTAAAAAAGCCTTATGTAGATAGTTGATTCCAGTATCAATTACTGCTACCAATACACCTGCACCATAAAGCCCTAGATTAGGATTACTCTGAACCTTTTTTACTCCTAATTTTTCTAAACTTATCGTAGAATCAAGCGTATAGCAGGTTGGAAAATAGGAGTAACTAAATCCATTAAAACTACAAAAATCAATTTCGTCTACAGGTACATGAAGAATACTATGCCTTATATTTACATTAATTGCAGCCCCAGTAGTATCATATTCATCCAACAAAATGTTAGGGATGATTAAATCCATATATTTTTCACTATAAAATTTATTCTCCATAACTAGTCCTCTAACCCTTTTATATCAGCATATGATGTGGTCTTTTATTCTATGTTACCAATAAATGTTTCATCTAAATGTATTTCAATAGGAAACAGATATAAATAAGCTACCTGAATTTATGAGAAATACATCTTGTTTAATTTTGCCAAAATGATATAATAAGAATACCAATGAAAAGGAGGTAATCATATGGAAAATAAAAAAGTTAGCAACTTATTGAATGATCAAGTGAAAAAAGAATTTTATTCTGCTTATTTATACTTAGACATGTCAAATTACTATACAGAGCAAGGGCTAGACGGTTTTGCAAATTGGTTCAAAGTTCAAGCTCAAGAAGAAAGAGACCACGCAATGCTTTTTATGCAATATATGCAAAATAATAACTTAAAGGTGACACTTCAAACGATTGATTCTCCAGTAAAAGAGTACGCTAGTGCTATGGAACCATTAAAAGCAAGCTTAGAGCATGAACAATATGTAACAGAATCCATCCATCTCATCTATGATGCTGCATTCTCAGTGAAAGATTTCCGTACAATGCAGTTTCTTGATTGGTTTATCAAGGAACAAGGGGAAGAAGAGAAGAACGCTACCGATTTGATTCGAAAAATGGAACTTTACGGTGACGACTCAAAGAGCCTCTATATGTTAGATCAGGAATTAGCTACTCGAATTTACGCTGCTCCAACTTTAGTACTATAGCAAACTAATCTATGAGCTTTTAAGCTATGATGGTTTCTTTTTCAAAAATCTAAAAATAATAAATTCTATAAACTTAATCATTCAAGTAAAAAACCACAAGGAATTCATTATCTGAATTCCTTGTGGTTTTTTCTATTCTTAAATCTTATGAATTAATCCTATGAATAAGCAGGATACATTTTGACATTATTATGTCTTTCTTTCAATAAAGAAAGATAGAATTTTTTAACTATACTAATTTAAGAGTATCTTCCGGATTTTTTGCAGCATTTACCTTTGTAGAAGCTCCAATTATTATTCCATCCTCATTAATTAGATATGTTGTTCTAACTACGCCCATTGTCTTCTTACCGTACATATTCTTCTCCTGCCAAACATCATAGGCTTTGATAACTTCAAGTGCGGTATCCGATAATAGTTGAAATGGAAGATTATATTTCTCCGCAAATTTTTTATGGGATTGTACCGTATCCTTACTAACCCCTAATATAACAGCATCCTTTTCCACAAAATCCGGATACAACGTTGCAAAACCCCAGGCTTGCGATGTACAGCCTGGGGTATTATCCTTAGGATAAAAGTAAAGGATTACTTTCTTACCCTTAAAATCCTTAAGAGATACCTCTACTCCATCTTGATTATTTAATGTAAATTCTGGTGCTTTACTTCCTAATTCTAACATTAGAATCTCCTTTCACAAATACTAATTTGGTCTCTGTTGATAGGTTTTTATCATATGAAAAATCTAATCGATTAAATTTTATAACATCATCTATCGTAGTTATCTTATTTTCTGCCATATAACGAACCATCTCTCCCCTAGCCATCTTAGCGTAAGTTCCTTTCTCTATTACTTTGTCTCCCTTTCGCTCTCCAAATACACAAGTTACTAATTTCACATCTTTCGAAACATAACGCTCAATACATTTGCTGTATTCTTTTGATGCTAAATTTAAGATCAAATCAGTCTCTTTACTAATCTTATCATACAATAAACTTCCCCAAAAATCATATAAATCCTTTTTATCAGATAATCTTACTTTGGACTGCATTTCCAAACGATAAGCAGTCACCCCGTCTAATGGTTTTAGTATACCATAAAATCCTGATAAGATAAATAAATGTTCCTGTATATACTCCAAATGGTCTTTTTCTAATACCTCTGGTGCCATATACTGATATTGTATTCCCTGATAAGATAGAATTGCAGGAGTTAGTTTTGTTACTAAATCCATATTTGAGATTCTCTCGTAATTTAAGGTAGCTATTTGATCGTTGCAATTCCATAACTCTTTTGCTTCTTCATAACCTAAACTTTTTAAATAAGCTAATAAATCATTCGTTTGCTTGATGAAACTAGGTTCTCCTTGTACCGGTAAAGCTTCTATATTTTCCACCATCTTTTTTGCTGGTGATATAATTATTCTCATAACTTCGTTGTTCTCTCCTCCTCTTATGTTTTCACCAATATTGTAACATTGAATAAAATCAACAGCAATCGTAAATTTGTTTCCATTCAGTGATAAACTGCCACCACAACTAAATTATCTTTTCTGAATAGAATAAAATACTTCCTAATTTATTAAAGTTCCTACAGTTAGAATGTCACGAATAAATCTATGTATCATATAGTAATAAGGATCATAAAAATCTTGGGAATGTTATGCATAATTTTAATCCATTTGATGAAAAGCCTGTACCGATAGAAAAAACCTTTATGGATTGGAGTGTTATTTACCCGTGTTCGTACAATAAAGAAGAAACAGATGCTTATACCAAATGCCGTATCGTTTTAATGAATGGTACAGAATTTGAAGCGCAATGGTTTTCCAGAAACTTTTCAAGACACTGCCCTGATAATGATTTAAGAAGAGAATTAGCTATCCTTCGACGTATCGAACAACAACAGCAAAAAAGGATAAGCTGTTTAAAACCAAAGAATGAAAGCATCTTAGAGCATACGATCACTTACGAGCAATTGGCTGTAGACCTTACCTCTGTCTTAGCCAAACAGGAGCCAAACTGTACGGTAAGAAATGCTCTCAATTTTGCATTACTGGAGGATTTTGATCACCTCTTTCGTTACTCTAATCTATTAGATTTGGAATATGGAATATGCCCGGAAAAATTAGTCGGCGGTTATACTGAGATAATGCCAGCAAGACCAACCATTTCAGAGCATCGACATCCAGTTGATAGCATCTTCCCATATGTTAATAACAAAAAATCTGATATTCTGACCAAATTAAATATTAATATTATTACAGCAGCAGAACAACAAACGATGAATTACTACATGAATGTTGCGCCTCTTTATGATAAATCCGATCTGGGTCGCAGACTTTATCAGGAAATTGGTTTAATAGAAGAAGAACATGTCAGCCAATATGAAAGTTTGAAAGATACCACTTCAACCTGGCTGGAAGACTTATTACTTCATGAATATACCGAATGCTATCTCTATTATTCCTGTCTCCTAACAGAATGTGATCCGTGCATTCGCGGTATCTGGGAGGAATGCCTATGTCAGGAGATTTCACATTTGCATAAGGCAAAAGATCTCCTTTACCAATACGAAAGGAAAGATTGGCAACAAGTTATTCCTTGCGGAACCTTCCCTCAAATACTTTGCTTACGTCCTAATATCGATTATGTTCGTAAGATCATTGCAACCACCACAGGAAATACTCAGAGTTGCTCTAGTATCGTACCTTTGGGAAGCCTGTCCCCTTGCGCTCCATTCTTTGAGTATCAAGATATTATGAATCATGACGTTTGTTGTGTACCAAGCCATAATGTTATCGATGCACGTATTGATTGTAAGGGAAAAGATTATCGTTTCCAAACAGCTCCTAATCCATTACCTGAGCTTCGCAACCGTTGTGAAGATAATGTAACTCTTGCCCGAATTCCAGAGTGTACACCAAGCGAAACTTCTGTATGTGGAACGACTGAGAATTGTTGCCAATGTAAAGCTAATACAAGTGAAGGAACCGTTTTTTGGTAATCTTACTTTTTACTAGGCATTGCCTTATAATAAGTTCCCCCATCAAGGGTATCACGACTATTTTCCTGTCCTTTGACATCACATTAGATTTAATCTCAATCATCATGGTTTAGAAAAGGACAAATCGAAGACTTTTAAGTAAGGAAAGATCTCATTGTAATTGTCCATCGATAAAAAACTATACTTCACGCGGATCAAATCATCGTATTAAAAGAAGGGCAAATCTTTGAGCAAGGAACGCATCGAGAATTGTTGGATATGAATGGTTTCTATGCAGAATTATATCGTAGCCAATTTAATATATAGTCTTCTCCCCATCACTTAACAAGACTACTACTTGAACTATAAAAGGAACATTCAGTAATAAAAGAGGGTGGAAATTCCTCTAGTTATTGTATGTTCCTATATTATTATTATTATGAATTCTACTATATTGAAAAAGGTAAAGCACAATTCTATAAATATTTATTAATGCTTTGTATTGCAACCTTCTTGTATGGAGCGTAGCACGGTTCCATAATGTTTCATAAACAATTCATAATCTGCGCCCTTTTTCGTCCAAATGTAAACTGGCCAAGCATTTGTATGGAATCGTTTCAAGTTATGAAACACGTCTTCTTTTTCTAAAAGAATAAACATTCCTTTTTCAAAAAGAAGGAGTAAAGGTGGTGTATTGTCATATGTACATTGTAGTTCTTTTTCTATCTTTTCAGCTTTCTTTTGTCTCCCATCTGTTAGTGTATCTTCTTTTTGAATTTCTTCTATTTGAATTTCTTCTATTTGTGTCTCTTCTTTTTGTGTCACTTCTTTTTGAATTTCTTCTGATTCCTTCTCTACTCCCTTTATTCCCTCTTTTACTTCTTCCAAAAAGTAATTAGATGATTCTACACGAATCAATCTCAATGGAAGTTTCACAAGACCATTCAGAATTCCTTGTTCCCTTAATAATTGCTCCGAAACAACACAATTACCACATGAAAATTGTAGGAATGTATGAACCCATTCTTCCATCATACCAGCATTATCGTAAGCTAGTGCAGATGCAACGGTTGCAGCATATTCGCAGTCATCACCCTTTTTCTTTGAATATATTATTTTTTTGATGGAATCAATCGATAGATAATATTCCTCAGACAGTTCAGTTACTGTTATACCATTCTTATATTTATTACAAATCATCTGATTTCTTTTTTGTAGCCGCATTCGATATCCAGTAACTTCTCCCCATTCCTTTTTTTCATCTCCTGATGGTACATATAATATCTTACCTTCCGCATATTTTTGTACTTCCTTCAGTAACTCTATTGGTAATATATTTTTCGCATTTTCGTATCTCATCTTTGCCCTCTTAAGATATTCTATTCATACGCTCTTCCAGTTCATTTAGGTACTTTACGATTGAATTACAGGATTCTTCATCATCGATGGAAGCATGCCATAGTAAAGTCGCTAGTGCCTTATAATATGCCATACAAAGATAACGTCCTTTAAAGTCAGGTATCTTAATTCCTTCCTCCTTACAGTACTGAAACAACAACTCTGGGATTAGAAGATATGGCTTATTCAAATCCATGATAGCAAAATCAAGTAAAAAATCTCCGACTCCAGCTCTACTCCAATCTGGAAATCCAGTCACAGTTTCACCGTCTGTTACCATATTGCAAAAGAAAGTATTGTTGTAGAATAAAAAGCGTTTTCCTTCGCAAAAAGATATACACTCCATCATTTTTTCATAATAGCGATTAAATACTTCTTCCTCTAATAATGTAGTTTGAAACATATCTTTCCAATGGTACCAATAACCTTCCTGTTCATTTGAAAAAGTATCAACTAAGAACTCTTTGCATGTTACATATGGTAACTGGGCATCTTCTGTAAATTCTCCATACCCACAAAAATCTGTTACATCCACTGAACCAATTTCAAATATTTTTCGAAAAAACTCCTTATGGATTCTTTGAAAATCTTCGATTGATAAATCGTCAGCTAAATATCCTTCCGGTGTCATATTAATAGTTTCTGGCAATCTTTCTTTTAGTAATTGACTCTTTTTCATATCCACCTCTCATTTCTATACTGCTCTTTGCTTTCTCTTAAAATATTGGTCAAGCCTAGGAATACGATTCCTACACAAACTGGTAAATAAAACATTAATAGTATTACGCTTAACATATTCAGAATCCGGCAACATCTCCTAATCGGAACTAATTAATCTTTCTAGCTTTTCTGATTATCTAAAGTAACTACCGCTAGTGCGCATCTAACTTAATGAAATTATAACATAGCTAAAAAATTAAAATAGTGAAAGAATGGGTATAAACAAATTTTCTTTTCTGATTTGATAATTGCTTAGCATGGTGAATAGCCTAATAGAGAGCCAAAAATAGCCCTGTATCAAGAACTCGGTAGATTAATAAAAATCTTATTCCAAATTTGATACAGAGCCATTTATTCTTATTCTTAATCTTTACTTATACTTTTTCTATTAATATACTCATTCTATTAATATGTTTTTCTATTAATATGCTTTTTTATTAATATTCCTTTTTTATTAACTATTTTTTTTATTTATATGTTTTTTCTATCCATATGTTTTTTCAATTAATAAGCTTTTTCTACTATATAATCTTCAACACTTTTTTTAAATTTAATCTTTTTTCCTGATGCCTTAACTGTAGCATCATACGTAGTATCTATAGTAACCCATTGTTCTGTAGATTCATCATAAAATTGATTCCAAGCATGATAAATGTTAGGGTTGTTTGAATCATATCCTTTTACTAATTTCGTTGGAACACCTACACTGCGAAGCATTACTGCTGTTAATGTAGCATAGTCAAAACAAATGCCTTTTTGGATTTTATAAAAATCTTTTAAGTTAGGAACATAATCCTTAGATACCCTAACTGCTTTTTTATTATCATAAGTATAATTTTTTGTAATATAACTATGAATGGCTTTTGCTTTTTCCAAATTTGTTTTAGAATTTTTGGTTAACTCTTTTGCTTTTTTAAGTATTCTACTGTCTTCATTTTCCCAATCGATTGCTTTATTCGACTGAAGATATGCGGAAGTTTCATCTTTCATATCGACTTTAATATCTTTTTGCAAGATACTAAGATATTTATTCCCCTTCACTTTTTCACCTATCATAATTCGATATGTTCCATTTCCTAAAATGAAAGGATATTTTCCACCGTCAACAACAGAATAATTGTATGACTCTTTATCCTTGCTAATAACAATTACATATGCGGAATTCTTCGTCTCCTCTAGATTCGTTGATACATAGCCATCTGATAAATGGCTTTCATCTAATTCAACTATGGTATTTGCTTGAACTTTATCAATGCTAAATAATAAAGAAGAAAACAAAAACAGCAATAAAAATAATGTTTTAAAAATCCTCTTTGAGATCATAAGACTCTCCTTTCGGTAACTGGCTGCCATCTTAGAATATCTAAGGAAGACCCTATAGCTTTGCGTCGCTAGTTTTCACTAGGTTTGCTATTATCGTTGGAAAGCTCCAACTTTAGTTAGCGTAGTTTACTAATTTCATTCTATAATGTTCATCAATATTAAAATATAGGTCTTTCTACCTGTTAATTAGCGATTTCTAAAAGTAAAACAAGAAAAAGCACACTTCACGTACTTTCCCTTGTTTTACTACTGATTACTTTGTTAGAATCGTAATTATAAGATTAAGTTGTCTCCTACAAATAGTCTTAACGTTCATCACTACTTAGTTTTTTTTCTTATAACAACCCCCACTATGATCATTAAAGAACCAAATAACAGCTCAATTGGAATACCAGTTTCACCAGTTTTCGGAATTTCCTTAATATCATTATCCTTCTCTTTATCTACATCTATATTACCCAAAGGTACCTCTTCGACGTCAACTTCAAAGAAGAAATCCTCTTCCTTTCCATCATCATCACTAACCTTTATGACAAACTCATCCTTACCAGTATATCCCTTATCAGGAGTATAAGTCCAGTTACCACCCTCATCCACAGTTACTGTACCATGCTTTGGTTTCTCAGAAACCTCAGGCTTTTCTTTATCGGTTACTGGCACCTTGCCTTCTTTTGGCTCTTCCTTCGGTGTGGTTACCTTCTCATCTGTTTCAGGCTTTGGTGTCGGTGTTGGACTTACTGGCTTTTCTGGCTTAGGAGTAGGTGTTGGTTTTACTGGTTTGGTTGGCTCCGGTGTCGGTGTTGGCGTTGCAGGTTTGGTTGGCTCCGGCGTTGGTGTAGGAGTTGGCGTTGATGTACCTGGATCAATAGGAAACGGTGGTTGTGGTGTTACACTGATCTTATTATTTTCAACTGTCAATTCGTATACAAGAGGAGAAGTTCTATCCAATACAAACTCAATCGGTTTATTGATTCCTTGATATCCTGTAGGGGATTTAACTTCTTTCAGGGTATAGGTCCCAAATACCAAGTTGTCAAAGGTAAGCTTTCCGGATTGGTCTGTATCTCCTTTTCCTACAAACTGTCCATTGGAGTCATAAAGCTCGAAACCGACATTTTCAAGGAAGATTCCATTGTCATTGGCATCTACCTTTGTAATTTCAACGGTTCTGTACTTATTATTAGTAATAGTCTCTGTTACAGTAGTTGCAGCACCTTGTTTAAGACTCACTATGGTGTTAGGATTTGCTGGCATCTGATAGTTTGTCGGCGGAGTGGTTTCAACAAATGTATAATCACCTAACAACAGACCATCTATCTCTACCTCACCATTTACATCAGTAGTTAAAGTTCCGATTTTAGACCCATCTTTATAAACATCAAACTTTGCTCCTTCCAAAGGAATCAGGCTCTCTTCATCGATTTTTACTATTTTTATCGATCGAAGCATTTGATTCGTGATTCCCGGAAGAATATAGTCGTAGTCTGTATTATGAGTAATGATAATCGGAGTTACCCTTAGGCTTAAATCTGGAAGAAAATAGCCTGCTGGAGCTTTTGTCTCAATAAGTTTGTAAACTCCAACTTCCAAATCTTCAATCGTAAATTCACCTAAAGCATCAGTTCTATAGGTTCCTCCAATTTGATTATTAAAAGCATCATAAAGTTTAAACTCTGCACCTTCTAGTCCAAGGGTAGGATCCTCAGCACTTACTTTTTTAACAAGAACAGATTTAAGTTTCTTATTCGTAATGTTATCTACAGTAACTGCGTAATCCTTCACACCATCAGAAGAAAGATCATGCGCTGCATCAACAGCAATAACAGTAGTTGGGTTATCTGGTAGTTGATATCCCAAGGAAGCTTTTGTTTCAACTAATCGGTAAGTTCCACTACTTAATCCTGTAATTTGTAGTTTCCCATCGAAACCTGTGGTATAGGTTCCACCGATTTGTACTTCCGGAATAACATCAGTTCGATATAATGTAAACTCTGTACCTACTAAGCCTTTGTTGCTATCCTCATAATCCACCTTGGTAATATGAAGTGCTAACTGCTTCTCGTTAGTAATGGTATAGTTTACTATGTTATCCTTTACAAGATCTTCGTAGTCCTTATCTTTATCGATTGTTATCTTGGTGATACGATTCCCAGGTAGTTGATAATTTGATGGAGCTGTGACTTCCTCTAGTTCATAGTCTCCGTCAACTAATCCACTAATCGTTACAACACCACTACCATCCGTAGTGTAATTTCCTCCCACCTGTGTTCTTACAAGGGGGACTGTAGATGTTATTTTAAATAATTTAAATACGGCACCTGAAAGCTTTGTTGCTGTATTATTCAAATCTACCTTAGTGATTCTTAATTCTTTTTCTAGCTTCTCATTCTTAACTTGTAGAGTTAAAGGCTGACCTCTCGTTATACTACCTTTATCAATTTTAATTGGTTGGGTAGTGTCACCGATAAGATATCCTGTTGGAGCATCGATCTCTCTTAGGTAGTAATCTTTATTAATTGGTACAGAATTGTAGAGTAAAACTCCATTGACAGTATCTTTTTCTGACTCACCAACAACAAATGGATTCCCATTCAGTAAGTAATATAATTCAAATTTTGCCGATGCATTGGTAATGAGATTCCCTGTAGCTAAATCAACCTTTTCTATTCTTAAACTTCCCCTAGGACTGCTACCAGTACCTGTCGCCGAGGAAGATTGTGATATACTAAACGTTTTTGTCTCATGAGCACCCGAGTCCGAAGAAGAAACTTCACTTCCATTGAATTCAGCTGTATTCGTAATACTTCCTGTAGCCTTAGTTACAACAGTTGAATATTCAATCTGATATTGTTTATGGATATCTTGATGAAAGGTTAGGATTAGTGTCCATTCACCAGTGGCAAGATCTCTAGCATGAACCAAGGAATAAGTCGTTGGACCTTCCACAAGGGCGGGTGTTATCTTTGTACCTGCGCCATTATTGCTTCGATTAATCTCATATACCTTAAGACTTCCAGTAAGATATTCATGGCCACCGCTAATCTTATCCACATACTTAGCATTCTTAACTTCAGAAAGGCTTTCATTAAGAACTACTTTCCAGAGAATTTCATCATCTTGATAAGCGTTCGTAATACTACCATCCACTGTGGTCTTGCTAAGGAACTTATTATAATAATTATTATTTACCTCTGCACTATAAGGAAGTCCTTCAATAGTAGCAGTATTGGTGTATTTTTGTTTGGATAATCCGACTATGTTGGTTTTATACTGAATTCGATGAGGCATATCTTTATTAGCTGTTCCAATCTTTACAGTAAATCCAAGTTCATCAGTATCTTTTGCAAACGTATAGTCTGTTCCTTTATTTAGAGTTTTAACATCGGTACGAGTTCCGTCAGGTTTTACCTCATATTGGATTACCTGTAGAGAGTCTTCATCAAGAACCTGACCTTCCGAGAATTTATCTGTAACT
Organism: Lachnoclostridium phytofermentans; assembly: GCF_000733755.1. Lineage (GTDB taxonomy): Bacteria > Bacillota > Clostridia > Lachnospirales > Lachnospiraceae > Lachnoclostridium > Lachnoclostridium phytofermentans_A. Next base: position 463,933 of record NZ_JPOF01000006.1, read on the forward strand.
ACAAGCTCACTTCCGTTTATTGTTCTTCCTTGATGGTTGGCAAGTATCTCCCATGTAATTTCTCTATCCTGAAGACTATATTGGGTACTTGTTTTGTCACCTTGGTTGTGGGTGACATAATTCACATCATACGAATGCGTAGACTCTACTGGGGATGTTCTATCCGTTTTACCCTCTGGTTTATATGTAAAGCTCGCTTTATTATTGTAAACAGCACTTCCGTTATTTACCGAAGAAGTATTTTTCTCAATGGTAGGATATAAATCTTTATTAAAACTCGTTTTATAATAAATATAATATTCCTGATTCTTAAGAGTAACTCCCGAATTTAATACTAATTTGAATCCTTTCTGATAACTTACATCCGCACCATCAAGATCACTAATCGTATAATCAATTCCAAGCTTTAATAGTGTTCCATCCTTCGCTATAAATTTTAAAGAGTTCTTTAAAAAATACTGCCCCTTGTTCGGGAAGGTATCAATAATCTCTAACTCTGTGATACCTTCCTTAATTGGTTCGATTTTAAGCTTCCAGCTCATAGTCTTAGTAGCATAATTCAAACCATCATATTTCTCTCCATCCACATCTTCAGTTACTGATAAACTACCTGCTTTCTGCTTCGTAAAATAATTCTTAATAGTTGGAGTAGTATCTTTACTTATAACCTCTAAATAGCTGCTTCCTGGTCCACTTCCAGTACCAATTCCGCCACCAGTAAGCCATGCCTCATTGTTAAATTTACTTCCAAATAATTCAGGATCATTAATCGCAGTGACATATTCAATAATAACCGGCTCACTGATAGTACCAAAGTTTATTGTTAGGTCTTCATTTACCGCTGCGCCAATGATATCTCCACTGTTAGGATTTACAATGAAATCAGATAAGTTTTTCTTAACCCCACCTATAGTAATATTAATACTATTACGCTCTAAGGTTAAACCAACTGGCAGATTATCATGTAATGTAGCATTCGTAATCGTATGTTTCCCTTGGTTTGCTACCAATCTCCATGAAATTGCCTTTGTTCCATAGTTAATGGTCTCTCCCGTTGACTCCTTTGTAAGAAGAGCACCTCTGGTTACTTCCACTGTATCATTCGCTTTTTCTGTTATCCCATCATCCGCTGTCAATGTTGCCTCATTAGTACAAGTAATCTTAGGCGTATAGTCAGAGGGATAATCAATGTCTGCATCGAATGTTATCCGATATGCCTTCTTATTAACATCACCCAACTGAACAGGGAATGTTAAATCATCACTGGCATCTTTTCCATTAAGCACTTTAATGCTATTCGTTACATCGCTGCCTTTACTCCAAGTTCCTCCAATCTTATTTAGCTCCCATACCTTTATGGTGCTATTTTTGATTGTTTGATTAGTCGCTGTAGCTTGAGGATCATCAAGCTGTGCATTCGTAAGCTTCATTTCAGCTTTATTTATATCAATTGTCCATTCAATTTTTTTCGAATTCGTTCCGTCATACTTAACTGCATTCCCTGATTTTTCGAGCAAAGATCCCCTAGTTAAAGAAGGGATTGTTTTAGAATCAGTTCCAAGTACCGTTGCTCCATTTTTTAATACTGCATTATTGGTATAACCTGATTTTCCATACTCTGTGATATTAGTTCGATAAGAGATTCGATATGCTTCTCTGATTTCTCCAATGTCCAATGTAAAATCAGTTGTAGTAATTGCAGAACCGGTTGCAGCTTTTACAGAAGCTGTCACATCCTCTCCGATGCCAGTTACTGTTCCATTATAAGAGACCTTTAGTTTCTTTACCATGATACTATCTGTTAGCAAGGATAGCCCATTCGGTATCTGATCAGATATTAAAGCATCTGGTATTACATCTAACTTTGTATTGATATCAACTGTCCAGTCAATATAAGAAGGATTCTCTAGTTCATGTGTCTCACTCTTGGTAATGTAGCTTCCCTGAGAGCTCGGACTTTTCACAGTAATTGGTATTCGTAATGCCTCATAACCAAAATCAATCAATTTAGATGCATCATCGGAGAACTTAGTTACATCTATGTTAAAATCAAGGATTAAATCACCTTTTCGATCCTCTTCATAATCTCCGCCTGTTTTTAACATATCATTAAAGGTAAGAGTGAGAAGATTATTACTATCAATCAAATAAGTTCCAATTTCTTCTTTATTACCCTCAATCATCATCATCATAGATCCAGCAGTTCCTCCCACTGGTATGAAAATATCAGGTATTTGAACTGTTTTCTGGACACCATCCGCTATAGGAGCACCGTTAGCAATCTCCCAAGCAAGAAAAAGAGAGATTCTGGTGTTCTCAGCAATCTCTATCGGCTGATCCCACGGAATCACAGCTCCATCTTTCTCCATAGCAACAGATGTTAACCAAAACTCTTCTGGTAAACTTGCCGCTTTAATTGAGCTGGTATTTCCTAGTATATTACTACTAATCATATTAACAACCAGCATGAAAACAAACAACAAGCTAAGCTTCCGCTTTGCATGTTTAAACTTAGTCATATATAACCTCCATTCAGTGTAAATCACGGTCAGTAAAAAAATAATAGGATACTTTAACTAAAAATAACCTTTCTCAATTTATGGTATTGCGATATTGCCTAAACAAATCAACCATATATCACAGAAAGGAGTGTTTCGATAATGATGACAACATTGATAAAAATCAAAATATATTATTTTCAGTTATTACAAAGTTTGTCTTTCGTTCTTTTTCTGCCTCTCTATTATTCTTTAAGACAAACTAAAATATGTATAAATATCCCATGAAACTGACGCCTTATACCACTTTCTTCTCTAAATCATTATTTGTCATTACTTGTAACATATATGATGTTTCATACATCATATAGCGAAATATGGAAGAAATAAATGGAACAATTGTTCCAAATGATGTAATTTAACTGTTTTATTTTTTCTTTCCTATGTTCTAACAATTTATGAATGGAGATTTATAACTAAATCACTCAGACTTCGCACATGAATAAGTGTCGATACATCTTGAATATTCAATAAAACTGTCATAAAGATATATGTTATTTTCTTTATGTAAATTTATGTGTTAGCTTACCCCTCAAATTGGGCAAGTGTGGCTACATTCAAGACGCATGTGAGTTGTTTTAATTTTCATGATGACAACCACCTCGTTTTAATTTTTTTATCAATTACTCTATTTCATTAAATGATACTTCTCCATAAATTCCTTTACTGTACATTGGTTCATATTGCTTTGGTGGAATAATTCTTTAAAAACATCCTTTTCATATAAATAATAAACATCCAATTGTTTCTCTTCAACCAATAAACAATTAATTCCCTTTTTATAATAAATACTTGCTTCTTCGACATTCTCAAGCTTATAGTAGGAAAAAGCTATATAAAAGTAAGCATAATAAATACTCAAATAAGAGCTAAATGAATGGAGATATTGCAGCAGCGCTTTCCCTTTTTTAATAACTAAATCAAAATCTCCGAAAATGTAAGTTAAGGTCATAGAACTAACTTTAACTAGCGTATTAATTTGCTTGTATTTATCTATCCCTTGTTTGTTTTGTAAAATATCCTCTGCATTAGAAATCGCTATTTGAGCATGTCCATAATTATTTGTTAGCTGATAGCAGATAGATAGTAACGTATTAAGATTTGCTGCATAATAACTATTTATGTATTTACTGTCCATTTTTTTCAAATTTATATTCATTTCATCAATAGCCACATTGTAATTTCTTCGATTAAATATATTACACGAAATTCGATTTAACTCAATCTCATATATCCATGGTATTAATTTAAAATCTTCAAACTGGCTAATCGTTTTTGTGATCTTTTCAATTTCATAAAAGTCACCTTTCCTTCGACACTCATTAAAGTGCAGAATCGCATCTCGCACAAGTATTGGATTATAACAACCTAAATACTTATAATATTCAAATAAATCGATCCCCAGACGTTCACCAATCATATTAATCATATCTGCAGATGGGGTTCTTTCTCCTTTTTCAATAAGATAAATATATTTCTCTGTACAAATATTATTCGCTAATTCTGTACGATTCATTCCTAACATATCACGATATTCTTTTATTATGCTTCCAATATGGTTCACTATAAATTTCCCTTCTTTTAACTGATGTTTCCATTAGTTGATCTTTTCATCAGATAGTATATTACTACTTTCTATGATATCCTTATATATTCAAAGAAACAATAGGACTTAGTACTATACTTTAAAATAGGAAGACTTCATTTGTTTATACTCTATATAATGAAAAGATTCATTCTTGATATACTTCTTCTTAGATATTTAGTTGAGTTTGCCGCTATTCGTTGTTTTTCCAACCGAAATTTTATTTTTAATTATTTATAATAAGAACAGAAAAGGGAACCATAGGAAGGAGAAATTATTATGATAACTTATGTGAAAGAAAATTGTATCGGTTGTGGCCTTTGCGCAAATAGTTGCCCTAGCATATTCCATATGACAGAGGAAGGTCTTGCGAAAGCAATTACTGAAGATGTTTCAAAAGATTTAGAAGCAGATGTATTAGAAGCAGCAGATAATTGTCCAGTCGGAGCAATTGAAACAAAGTAAGGGAGGAACATAGCATGAGTGTTTATATAAAGAATTTTCCACACGAAAAAATAAGTAAACTTACCGATGAGGTATCAATCCAGCCAGGTCAAATTGTTAGTAAGACTCTTGCTCAAAATTCTGCGATTAGTATAACATTATTTGGCTTTGACAAAGACGAAGAAATTAGTACCCATGACTCTTCTGGCGACGCTATGGTAACTGTCCTTGAGGGTATTGGTCAATTTACCGTCGATGGTACTGTATATTCTGTAAATGCTGGTGAGACTCTAATTATGCCTGCCAAAAAACCGCACTCTGTTTATGCAAAAGAAGCCTTTAAAATGCTTTTAACTGTAGTTTTTCCATCTCAGCAATCAAATGAAGCAGTATAATAATGCAGTATGTTGATACTCGTTTTGAATCAAGATATTGTTGATTAGATAATGGAGTAGAAAAAAATAAATTGACTTATTTATTCGGTACCTATATTTACTCCCTCTAAAAAAGAAGATTTCATAATATTGAAATCTTCTTTTTTATTCCCGTACAAAGTTAAGTAATTAGTTTATTTCTTGAGTTAGGTCTTGGATTAGTTCTTGATTTAGTTCTTGATTTAGTTCTTGATTTAGTTCATGATTTAGTTCTTGATTTAGTTCTCATCATCATACTATGAGAAAGCCTACTATATTCTTAAATAATGAAAGAAAATTTGAAGGTACGTAAATTCCATTGAGTTAAACTATCTCTAATAATCCCCTAAATCTATCTATGTAATAATCTGCTTCTTCCATTAACACTTTTCTTCTTTTGTTATCTTTTTTATCTAAATATTCAGTGAATACTGTTTTCATACCAACATGTTTTGCTCCGAATAGTTCCTCAAAACCTCCATCCCCAACAAATAGACTATCTTCCGGTTTTACTCCGATACTATTCATAGCAAACTCATAAATTCCACTATTTGGCTTTAACATACCAACATTACAAGAAAACACGGCAGAGTCAAAAAGCTCCGATAAGGGGGATTGATTCCAAAACTTACAGTCCATACAATCTGAATTACTGATAAGACATATCTTAATCCCCTTCTCCTTTAGAGATCTGATTGTCTCAATTATTTCTTCTTTTACAGTTAATAAAGCTCTTTTTATTCTATCGCTACGCCGATATACAATCTCTTCTATCTGCTCACTTGTTGCATCATATGGCATCATTTCTATAATCTTTTTTATTATGATAACCTCATCATTTACAATGCCTAATGCTCGCTCTTTATAGAGTTCGTCGTTTTCTGCATAGCTTTCCCATTCTACTTTTGTAAGTTTGAGAACATCATATTCATTATTTTCATTTAGATAGTTTGGTACAATTAATGTAAAAAACAAATCAAAAAATACTGCTTTCACCATAAATTATTCCTCTTTTCCTATTCATTTGTAATGTGTCTTCCATTTTCGTCATTTTACGTATTCCCGTTTTCATCATTTAGCATCTTCTCGTTTTCGTCATTTAGCATCTTTCGTTTCTAATTCAATTTCATCAAAAATTTTAATACAAATTCCACTTATCGTATAGATAATTACTGCCGGGCCAATTAATATAGCAAAGAATATGGTAACCGAATTAAAAATAGCTAATAATAATTCAACTGCAACGACAACAACTAGAAGCATTGTTTTCCCAAAATATCGTATGGTAATTTGCTGTGAATTTTTGATATACTGTTTCACCGTATTTTCGTACTTAGCTGCTTGTGGATAAACATAAATCATAGAACTAAAAAATGCAATACAAGCTAAAATTCCAATTATTAATAGTATTACTGGTCCATCTTCATAGGAACGATACACTTCAAAATCAAGATATATGATGTAACTACATATTATAGTAATTACCCATAAAACAGTCCCTTGCTTCCAGTTTTCCTTGAATGCCTTAAAGAATGATTTTGTGATATATCCTTCTTCTTCTTTTGCCATCTTTAATGCTACACTGTAGGCGGCAGTAATCGATGCCCCTGCTGTAATAATAGGAATACAGCAAACAATCAACCAAAAATTTAAGATTAATACATCTAAAAAACGTTGTAAGAATTTATACAATGGACTATCCACTTGAAATAATTGCATCGTATTCTCCCTTCAAAAAGTGGCTGCTACATATAAGTGCAACAGCCGCTTTATTCATGACAAGGAAAAGATCGTGAGCGTTCTTTTTCTTGTGTTATCTTTAATTAATTTTCTGCAGCATGGCGAAGAGTAGCTTCATTTGCACTCCATTCTACACACTGTTGGTAACCATAATTGTTAGCATCTGTTTTCATCTGAGCAACAATTTCATCAAATTCAGCATCTGTCTTCGCGTAAATAGCTTTCCAAGAACCATTCTTGATACATTCTTTTACTTGATTCCATGTAGTATCAAGTTCTTCGCTTCTTACACTATCAGAATAGGTATGAGCCTTTGCAACGGAATAATCAAATTGAGATAAGTATTCTTTAAAACTATCAGTCTGAGTAGCATCTCTCCAGCTCTGATCAACTTCGGATACAGGAAGATTTAAGTAACGTGGCCAATATAAATAGTTGTAAGTCTGACCATTTACACCACCTAAGATTTCTGTATTCTTATCCCATGTAGTATTATTAATTTGCTGACGACCATCAATCCAGTATCCTGTGTAAGGTTCTGGCATGTTAACTTGGTAGTTCATGATACACTGTAAACCAAACTCTGTTAAATCAACGGATCCATCCGGTAAGTACTCCCAACAAAGATCCTTTGGTCCGTATTCCGAAGTTAAATATCCTTCTGCTGTACATAACCAGTTAGTAATCGCCATACATAGCTCTGGATACTTTGTGTTAGCACCAATTGACCAGATACGGTTACCACCATTGGTATTAAGACCATAAACTAAGGTGTCCTGATCTTTTGCTGCAACTGGAAGCATCTTCTTTCCCGCTGCCATGTGTTCATCCGTGTTATACTGTGGAGCTGCCATCCAGCTAAAGATACAGAAGAATGCACCACCATCTTGATAATCTTCATTACATCCAGCATACCCTTGGGTCATGGAGTCCGGATCAAGTAAACCGTTTTGGAATAAGCTATTATAGAACTTTAAGGATCTTAAATAATAACCATTGTCTGCCAAACAGTCCTGGAAGGATCCATCATCCGCATTATAGAAACCAAAATGGAATTCGTCAACACCAAAGAAGTTTGTTGCAGTAGCCTTTACAAACATAACCATATTGCCATCCCAATCATTAAATAAGGATACACCGTAGGTTTCTTTTCCAGAATCTGAGGTTGGACATACTTCTTTCATTTTCTTTAATACATCAACATAGTCCTCTAAGGTATTGATTGCAGGACTACCAATCTGTTGATATAAATCCCAACGGATATCAGGATGATAATCGAAATCACCAAAGCTACCGCCATTTAATGCTACGTTATAGCCAATACCGTACACATTATCATTCGAGATTTTCCTGTTTTTTTCTAGTGCAGCACTCATATTCTTAAAAATAGTCGGACCATAATTTTTTACAAGATCTTCGTCTTCCCAATCAAACAACATTCCTTTTTCCACTGCTTGTTTGTATTGGTCACCATCATTACCGAATACAACAAGATCTCCTAAATCTCCGGATTCCATACGAGTGGAAAATACGCCATCTCCTTCGTTAATAATGTTGAGTTTTACATTGAATTTTTCAAGCATTACATCTGCAAACCATCCAATTTGGATGCCCTCATAGTTTGCAAGCTGTGAATACACATTCAATGTAAGAGTTTCTTGTGGTATAATGTCTGCCAAATCAGCTGCTTCTGCTAATTCTGGTGTAGGTGTAGCGGAAGCTTTCGGAGCATCCGTACTCTTTGGTGCTTCTGTTGCTGTTGGAGTGTCTGTAACACTTTCGTTTGATGTCGTTTTTGATCCACAACCAATCAAGGAAAAGGTCATGGCAGACGCAAGTGTTAACGCTAAAATCTTCTTCAGTTTCATCTTAATTCCTCCTTATTTATGTTATATCTACACCCCAAAACAATCCTAATGAATCACTTTTGAGATGCTAACATCATAAATTATCACATCGTAGTGACGTGAAATACAAATCTTATCCTTTTACAGCACCTAACATAATACCTTTTTCAAAGTACCTCTGCATAAAGGGATAAACCAAAAGAATAGGTATTATAGTCACCATAGAAATGGTATACTTGATTGTTTTTGCATTCAATATATTATTTAAAGCAGAACCTGAAACCGAGCTTCCACCAGAACTCATAACGCCCTTAAGGTTTGTAGCAGCATTTAAGTAGGAATATAATTTATGCTGTAAGGTGTGAAGCTGTGGAGCATTTGGCATTAAGATAAGAGAATCTGTGAAGGAATTCCAGTTACCAACTGCACCAAAGATGGCTATCGTTGCAAGGATAGGTTTGCTAAGAGGCCAAATAATTGTTCGAAATACTTTCATATAGCTTGCTCCGTCGATCTGTGCACTTTCCTCAAGTTCCGCTGGTATTGATTCTATGTATGTCTTAACCAAAATAATGTTATAAGGAGCTACAATCCCCGGAATGATATAAGCTAAGAAGTTATCTGTTAATCCTAGCATCGACATATTGATATACCAAGGAATCAGACCTGCATTAAAATACATCGTAACAACAATAAAACGATACCAAATTTTTCTTCCCCACATCTCTTTTTTAGTAACCAGATAGCCAACAAAACCAGACACTGCAACCATTAATACTGTACCGATTAATGTTCTTGATACCGTAACCGTTAAGGAAGTAATCAGATCATTCACATTCGCAAGTGCTAAATAGTTTTTAATATGAAAGCCCTGTGGAATAAAATTAATCGCACCTTTACGAACCAGATCATTATCGCTAACTGTATTAATAAAGATATAGTAAAAAGGAAAAATACACGCTAAAGTAAATATGAAAAAGAAACTGTGATTTATGATTTCAAAAATCAAATCCTTCCAGGTCATCTTAAATCTTCTTTTATGCTTCTTCTCATAATTCATCTCTAATTTTTTTTCTAACTTTTCTTTCTTTGTTTGTCGTCCCATGCTACCTCCTATATAATGCTGTTACCACGAATCATCTTTGATACTTTATTAGCGCCGAATAACAGAATAATACTAATTATGGATTTTGCCATACCAACAACAGTAGCGAGTGGAATCTTTCCATTATTAATACCTAATTTATATACATATAGATCTAGTACCATAACGGTATCGGTATTGTATGAATTCTCGAATACCAAATATTGATCCATACCATTGCTTAAGATACCTGCAACCGCCATAACAAGCAGTACCAAGAAAGTTGGTAATAAAGAAGGTACCGTAATGTGCCACATCCGCTGAAATCTGCCTGCACCATCTACAGTAGCTGCCTCGTAGAGTTGCTGATCTATACCAGAAATCGCGGCGACATATATAATTGCACTCCATCCAAGTCCCTTCCACATTCCCCAGGCTAACATCTTTAACCACATATGATTATTACTCATTAAGTAATTCACACCATTATCAATAACACCCATTTGGATTAGGATAGAACTTAGAAACCCGTCTGTGGAGAAGATTGCAAAAGCAACTGCGAACACTAATACCCAGCTGATAAAATTAGGAATAGTTGTTATAGTTTGAATAAATCTTCTGATCCGAAGATTTTTAATCTCGCATAAAAATATAGCAAAAGCCATAGCACACCAGCTAGTTGCAAGGCCTAACCCGCTCATTGCCAGAGTATTTTTCAAAACTCTTACGATATCTGCTCTGGTCGCTTTATTTTCAAATAAATATGTAAACCACTTAAAACCAACAAAATTATCCATGGATATGTTGTCACCCGCTTTGTAATCAAAGAAAGCGTAGCGCCAACCAAATAACGGTAGATATGAGAAAACAAAGCAAAGAATTAGAAATGGTAATATTAATAGAAATAACTTATACTTGGTTTCCATTTCATACTTTTCATTCTTATCTGGTTTGGGTAATAAAATGAATAAGAGTATTGAGGTCAACAAAATAAGAATAGCAAGTACAGCAAAAATAAGTAAAGAATTGCTTTCCATTGGCTGAACCTTATCTGGATTTGAAGTACCTTTGATATCAATCTGCGCCCACCGAATTCCATAAGCGCCTATCAAAGCCGTAATTGTACCAATAATGCTAAGTATGTTACCGTGCCTTTTCATTTTAAGGCAACCCGGTGATAAGCATCCTCCCGCTGCACAAATTATAAATCCAATACAAACTATCATGCTGGAAATAAATAAGATTTGGGTAGTCATTGTTCCAACCCACCCTTTACTAAAAGCCCGCCCAAAATTCTGAGTTAATCGTGAGTAAAAAAATCCGCTGGTGAAAATAGATAAGTTTTTACCAATCAATCCACTAATCCGTGATGGATTGATTGCAGGAATGAATAGAAGGATCACACCTATCAGAATACTAATCCTTTGAATAAAATACAGCTTACTTGTAACTTTTTCTACCTTCATTCTCTTCTTTCTCCTGTCCTATAACAGTTTTTTGTGTTGTAAACCCACTCAGTCACTGTTATTTGTATATTGAATAAACAAAATATCCACTTATAATTTTACACTATACATTATGGAAATAATAGGTTATAATTGGTAGAAAGGATGTCCTTTTTGGCACGAAATTATTTCGTTAATGTAGAATTAAAAAATGAAAAATCGGGAAGGTGCTCAATGTCCAGTATTAGTAATTGTGTTTGCAAATACTTAGGTAATACTGAAAAAGATGGAATCATCGCATGCGGGTACATTACAAATCCATCAAACAATTCGCAAATTGAGGTAAAAAACCTCTACTATAGTTGTTTTGTTGTCTTAAAAGGGAAAGGAGAATACAGCGACGAATTTGGTCGAAAATACAAATTAGCACCAGGGAAATTAGTTCAACGCTTACCAGGAGTCAGGCATACCATTACTGTTAATCCTAATATTCAATGGAAAGAATACTTTCTAAGTTTTGGCTCAAGCACCTACTATGCTTTAATTTCCATGGGTTTGTTAGATCCAAATTTTCCTGTTCTTGACTGTAACATTTCAGAATCTTCTCAAAATGAATTTGACGAATTGATAAACCTTTTAAAACATGCTGAGAATCCTATGCTATTTTCAATCTCACAACGAATGCAAAATTGTATTCTGAACCTTCTCTCCAATACACAAATCACAACGAGGCAAAAAAGAATAATTTCAAAAGCAAAAGATCTATTAAGTAGTAACTTACATGTGAATTATACAGAACATGACATTGCGGACATCCTATGTATCGGATACGAAAATTTTCGTAAGAATTTTAAAAAAGAAGTGGGTGTTTCACCAATGGTTTATCGTAATCAGCAGCGGATGAATGCTGCGAAAACAATGTTACTTAGTGAACTTCCTATTGCAGAAATAGGGGAACGTCTCGGCTATACCGATGCATTTACCTTTTCCAAACAATTTAAAAAACACTGTGGAAAATCTCCCAGTGTTTATAAAAAAGAATTTACAAAACAATTGTTTTAATTTCTGAATTATCAATAAAATTTAAAGGACTGTGCGACCACATTGCTGGTCGCATTTCTCATGCTGTTTTACGTTATTTCATTGCTTCTAGTGCTAAATTATTTATTACTAATCTTCTACCTTAATTCTTTTTCTACTCCAGTAAGCTCCGCCTCAGTATTGTCTTCAATAAATTGGATTACATTTTCAATAACACTATCTGCTAAAGAAGCAGAGCTAGTTACACATGCTACCGCAATAACTATGGTTTGATGCACATCTTGTTCCTCCAGCTCAACGACAGAAATATTAAATTGATTTCTCAATTTCGCACATATGCTTTTAACAATCATTCTTTTTTCTTTTAAAGAATGCACCCAAGACGCATACAATGTAATTTTTACTGTTCCAATAAACATATTATAAAACTCCCACTTTCTGTTTCTACTTCATAAAATGACTGTTTACATAAGATCACTATTATGATAGCATGCACGTATTCTTATATAATATAACAAAATAGTATATCATTGAGGTAACGAATCGGATAAAAGATCCCTTGCATTCTCCTTTAGCCAATGAACGGATTGAGTAAGGGCTGCTACGGTTTTCGTTTCTAAAACACAACGGCTATGTGTTTCTTTTGCATAGGTAATCCATTTCGTCAAATTAATCTCTCCAGTCCCTAATGTTAGATGATTTTTATTATCTTTTGCATCATGGATATGAAAATGTTTTAATCGATCTCCCATATTCATAATGAACTTCTCATCAACCTCATTGGCACAGTGAGAATGTCCGATATCTAAAGTTAAGGAAAATACTTTACTTTGTAACAAAATCTCAATTCCCCTTTTTTGAAATGACAAATATCCATCCGTATTTTCAACTGAAATTACAATATTATCACTCCCAATTTCCTCTTCGCACATCATACGAAAGTACTCTATATGCTTTAGGTAGATATCTTGATATTGATCATACAAATAAACTTTTCTTTGAGGAAGCGTAATATAAATACCAGGATGAAGATGCATATTGATAACGGGAGCATGAAGTTTTTTCGCAACAGCTATTGTTCTTCTTACGGTATCGCAATACGCCTTTGTGACTGAAGCATTAAAATCACTCACATTAAGGTTCTCCTCTAAATGAATGGTGTAATATATACCATACCGCTTCATAATATCAAGAAAACAATCAATCTTCTCTAAGCTCTCAATCTGATAATTTGGAAAATTCATATTTAATTCGATAAACTGTAACCCAAGCTGTTCACATAAAATTGCGGCATCTTCTAAACTGTCCTGTTCTATTAATGTTGGCATACCAAACTGCATAATTCTTCCTTTCTTGAGTGGATGTATTTCGCCTTCTTACCATTTTTCATTTTACCGTTTACTTATTTTAGCAAAGTTAGATATAAAATGGTAGTCCTGTTACAAATTAAATATTACCCCTACATTTCTTCTGGACATTCTATTCCTAACAACCCCATCGCATCTTTGATGATTTCACACGTAAGGTCTACAACAAATAGACGTGCATTCTTTAATCTTTCTTCTGCATTTAAAATATTACATTCCTGATAAAACTTATTAAACACAGTGGATAATGAAATCGTATAACGAGCTATCACAGAAGGTTCATAGCGATTTGCAGCTTCATAAATAACTTCTTTGTACTCCGATAATATTTTTATCAAAGAATAGGTGGCATCCTCTTTTAACAAGGATACGTCTACCTTATCTTTCTTAAATTTATTCTCTGCTTTTTTCAAAATACTCTTTGCTCTTGCATAAGTATATTGCACGTAAGGACCTGTAGTACCTTCAAAGCTTAATACCTCATCCCAAGAAAAATCCACGTCTTTGATACGCTGATGAAATAAATCATGAAAGATAATTGCACCAATTCCGATTTGATTTGCTACTTCTTCTTTTTTTTCTAGCCCCGGATTTTTTTGCTGTATTAATTCATATGCTCTTCTAATTGCTTCCGCTAATAGTTCCTCTGCATAAACTATAGTTCCTGTACGTGAAGATAATTTAACTCCCTGTAAGCGAACCAGTCCATATGGTACATGAATAAGATCCTGATGCCATTCATAACCCATAAGTTGAATTACTTGAAATATTTGTTCAAAGTGCAATTTCTGCTCCAGCCCAGTGACATAAATGCACTTATCAAAATGGTATTGCTTCTTTCGATAAAGTACTGCTGCAATATCCCTAGAGTGATATATGGAACCACCATCCTTCTTTAATATCATGCACGGTGCCATCCCAAAATGATCTAATTCAACAATCTGTGCTCCGTCGCTTTGTTTTAATAAGTGTTTCTCTTTTAGTTCTTGAACTAAATCTGGAACTTTATCCATATAGAAACTTTCACCAGTATAATAATCAAATGATATTCCCAACATTCGGTAGATACGTTCAAACTCTAACATACTAATTTCTTTAAACCATTTCCATATAGAGATTGCTTCTGCTTCTCCCTGTTCCATCTTTACGAACCAAGAACGTGCTTCCTCTTTTAGTTCAGGATGTTGTTCCGATTCTTGATTAAACTTAATATATATTCGTAGTAATTCCTCAATCCCCTTTTCTTCTACCTCTTCTTTTGTGCTCCATTTTCGATAGGCAACAATGAGCTTACCAAATTGTGTTCCCCAATCTCCAAGATGATTAATTCTGATTACTTGATACCCAAGATTTGAAAAGATACGATATAATGAATTACCAATTAAAGTTGTACGAAGATGGCCCACATGAAAGTTCTTAGCGATATTCGGTGAAGAATAGTCAATACAAACAATTCGTCCATCTCCAATCTTTTTACAACCAAAATCCTCTTTCCTTCCATCGAAAATAAGCTTTTTCAGATGTACCTCGGAATTTAGATAAAAGTTCAAAAATCCATTCACTACTTTTATATCGGTTAAAAGTCCTTCCGTGTCTTTGCTTTTAACAGCAGCTTCTATATCTTCTGCTATTGACTTAGGTGCCATCTTATATACTTTTGCAAGATAAAAACATGGCAAGGAATAATCACCAAACATCGGATTAGCAGGAGTCTCTAGCAGATTCTTAATCTCTTCTTTTGTGATCTCTTTG
Source organism: Lachnoclostridium phytofermentans (assembly GCF_000733755.1). Classification (GTDB taxonomy): domain Bacteria; phylum Bacillota; class Clostridia; order Lachnospirales; family Lachnospiraceae; genus Lachnoclostridium; species Lachnoclostridium phytofermentans_A. Next base: position 479,209 of record NZ_JPOF01000006.1, read on the forward strand.
AATTTTTCCAGGCTACTTTCATAAATTAACTCACTTAATATACCTTTCATAACAATACCTCCATCATCGAATACAATTGAAAAACCACCTAAATAGAATAAAAAAAAGAACCATAAGAGTTTGCCAGTCAAAGCAAATCTATTACGGTTCTGAGGATAAGTCTAATAGGACAGGACCGCATAGAAACAAGACGTACCTTTCTTGTAACTATGCGTGTTACGCTTTGTTACAAGAGCCTACGTCTGAATCTACGTCTTAAGCTGTTTTGAAATCCTATTACCATATTATCCTATCCTTTCCAAATAATTTAAGTTAGTTTAGCACATTAAACTTTTTCCTGCAAGAATAATGTTATTCTTCATGTGAATTTTTATGTTATACTTCATGTGAATTTTTTTCTGGATGTTATATAACAATGTTCTTACCAAAAACAGCCTATAAAATATTACTCTCAAATCAAACCTTATCACGAATCTAGTACTGCATTATTTTGATATCAACTGAAATTTCATCTTTACTGGGTTATGATCAGAATATAAGAAATTATGATCAATGGTTTCTATACTCATAAGCTTCACATTATCAGAGATTAGAAATCCATCCACCATCGTAACAAAAGAAGTTTCTTTGTTATACGGTGCATCCGCATTACGGCACGATGGTATTAGTGCCCCTCTCATTTCATCACTTAACTGATCATAAGCAACTGTTATACCAGATGGTAGTAGATTTGATGGAAATGGTTTTGCCCAATTTTCTTCTAACTCAGGAGTTTTAAAGATAGATGGAGAGTCCCCTAACAAATCTTGATTAAAATCGCCTCCGCAGATAATATAATTACCTGCCTCATAATCACTCTTTATGTCATCACTTAACATCTTAATCTGATTTTCCACGATACTCTCATCCTTTGTATATGCAGAAAGATGCACATTATAAAGACATAAATATTTTCCATCCTCTACCTTAATTCTTGACTTTGTATAGCATCGATCCAAATCAATCAATTTATAAACGGAGGTATCAATCGGTAAACTACGCCTTACGGAATCAATTATCGGATACTTAGCGATTGTACTTATCCCTGCTTTTGACTTTCCATGAGGTTCTAAGATTGGATACATTAAATAAGCAGAATCGTAGTTTATTGCAAATGCTGAAGAATAGTTGTTTAATTCATCAAGAATCATCTCATTTTCATTCACACCATAACTTCTCGTAGCAGATAGATCTACTTCCTGTAAGAATACAAAGTCTGCATCTTGACTCTTTATTATCTCTAAACTACCATTCATGTTATCCATAACTGCTTGTTTATTGTATGCTCTGGAGTACTTTCCTCCATCCATAAAGAAGCTGTAGTCAGAAGAATACGCACCAAAACCTATATTGTAAGTAAGTACAGAATATTCTGTATTAAGAGATACTTCCTGTTTGATAACCTCTCCCTTTGTACGAATGTCTAACTTTTGATTATCATCAATTCTGTGATAAGTTAGGAATACATAAGCAACATATCCTAATATCACAAGGATAATCAATGCAAGTACAATACCTGCTATTTTTACTATTTTACCTATTCTCATTTAGAATGTTTCCTCCTGAATTGTAATGTATTTCGGTCATACCATTTATCTATTATAAACGGTAAAGTTACATACGTAAACGATAATTAAATCGATTAACTTCCGCTTTTATATATATCTGGTGCAATGGTATTATAAATCATAGTAAAGTTCAGCAATAGTGATACAACTATTAAATCTAAATCTATCTAACTTAACGGATAAATTATCATTGAAAACTGAATATTGATTGTTGATAGCATGTCATATAGTAAACTAAATAAGCGAGGGAACTCATTATATCTTGACAAATGGAATTCCTCGTCTAAAAAATATATTAATGTATGCAATATTTGTGGACGCCAAGGTTACAGTCCAGTAATTTTAGAAGCGAATTTTTATGACAGAACTTCCGATGCCCACTCAGAAAAAAGAGCTATATATAATGAATTAACAAAGATACTAAATCCATTGCCATTGGACGAATTAGGTAGATGTGAAGTCTGCGCAAAAATACAGGATGAACAGTAAAATCATTACATTCTACTTAATAAACATACTCAGAAGTTGTTTTACTTAATAATCTTATAAATAGCGTATTAAATATTGAATAAATTTAATAAGAAATAAGTATACGCCTATCAACTATCAATAGAAGGTTGGTAGGTTTTTTGATGCACTAAACTGAAATTCACCCTACGATTTATTTCTAAATATATTTATTAATGAATTAGTGGAAACAATAAAACAAATGGTTGCAAATATTAATAATATGCTATCTGCATATTTAGATTTATAAATTATAGAAACTAAACAAATTATAAATGTAATAATAAATGCTATTAATAAAAATTTATCTTTCTTTCTTTTATTCATTAATTTGCTCCTTATGTTATGCATAATATTTACATTTTATTATAAAAGATAGGTAAATTCAACCATATTTTGACGAGTTATTAAATGATACGAACTCCATTTTTTAGTGAAAATACCATTTTTTCACTCCTATATTCTCTTCAATAATAGTTATAGTAATCTTCTCTCCACCTATCTCTAAAACTTTATTACGAGCAAATTCTAACATCCCCCTTACCAATACCTTTGTGTCGATATTCTGGAAGAACGCTTAGCTTTCTGAGTTCATATGTACTGTCATTTACTTTATTAAGCTGCATAAACGCAACCAAGGTATTTCCCTCATAAAAGCCATACATTAGTTCACCTTTTTGATAATCATCATTCAACCTTGATAATGGCATAAATGCTCCATTGGTCGCACAGTTTTCTGGTGTTAAACCAAATTCTTCTGCAATAGTGATAAAACTCTTGTGTATTACGTCTAAACAATCCCCTAAATCTTGTACCTTTATTAATCGAAGCATAATCCACCTCATTACAATTTAATTAAATTCGTTGATTTAGTATAGCACTATTCTAAATGATTTACCATAAAGTTACTATATGAAGAATCCTATCTTTCTGAATTAGGCACTGTAACAAATTATAGTTGATATTTATTCTTAATTAAGCAGAGCAATTACGCTCTGCTCAATTAAGATATCTTTACCTCGTTTTGATGAAAGTAATAGAAGATTATAAATATTAATGACAGTCTACTGAAAGCTCCCTTGAGAAACATATGCCATTCATCTTATCATTTTGGAACTTCTATTTGTTTTTGTTTTCTGCCACTCTGAATTTCACTATATCCGTAATAAGTTCCTTTGGTAATGGTTTACATAGAGGAAATTGAATCGCACCCTTGGAATTTTTATATTCACCAAGCTTATCTTTAAAAGATTCGACGCCACTAGGACCAGGATAAAATCCAATATGAGTTTTATGCATAGCAAAATGCACTAAGTTTCCGTTCAAATAAAAGGTAGGCATCTGCCAGCTTATCTTCTCTGTAGCTTCTGGTGCTGCCTCTCTAATAATATTTCTTATTTCTTGTAATTTAAGCTGTAACTCCTCTGAATACTTTAGAATATATTGATCAATTTCATTCATCTACTTCTCGCTCCAATCATAATTCATTTCTATACCAACTATTTTAACATAAATGTACTATTTTTACCTATAATAATTTCTGTAAAGAAATGAATTCAGTTAACAGTTTAATAAATAGACTATTTAAATTCCTCTTTTCTTCATTACTTAACTTACCTCTTTTTTCTCCATATTGTAGAGGAGGAATAAGGACGTAAACCAATACTATAATAGAACTGTTGAGAGGAACCAACCAGCGCAATCTTTGCACCCTTTTCTCCAACCCGTCGAATTCCTTCGAGTACCGCAGCCTTGCCTAACCCCATCCTACGATATTCCGGATCGGTTGCTACAGGTTCGATTACGGCATATCTTGCTTCTTTATCAAACCACATACCACAATAGGAAACAAAGTTACCATTTGGTGCTACCACTGCTACCTTCAGATCCAGTTCCACATTAGGTCGTAACATCTCTTCTTTTCCTTGTTGTTCCATTTCTTTCGTGAACTTAAATTCACCTTCCCCATCTCTCTCATGATTAAAACCTTTCCATAAAACACTTCCATATTGTTTTATGTCAAAAGTCTCCTGCATGGTGGTAATATGAAAACCTTCCGGAAGCTGATAGTCTGTAGGAGTTTGATCAAGGTAGAATATTGAATCGAGTTCTCTGTTTTCTGTTGCCACATAATTAAATTTCGATGCAATTTCTTGAAATACTATATCCTTATCTTGAATAACAATTTCAAAGCTTCCTTGCTTTGAAAGCTTCCCCTCAGAGTATAATAACATCTCTTTCTTTAAATAAGCATAATCTGGTAATGTTAAGCAGAAGCCCTTACCTAAGGAACAATCAAAGGTTGCTACTCCTACAATTTCGTTATTTTCCATCCATATTCCTATGTTAGCAAGCGCAGATTTATCAAGATAACCATGGGTAGCCATCCAATCCCATCTTACATAGGTATACTCGCAATATCCCAGTTTTATTAAAAAATCTCTCACCAAATAATAGTCTTTTGTAATACCAGCTTGATTCGTATAATTTCGAAAATTAATAGCCATAATGATCCTCCCTAAAATAATATAAAATCCCCTTTAAAATTTACCAAGTCTTAAAATTTCTAGTTAATTTCATTATAGTTCCTCTTCAAGCATTTGAGTATTCCGACCTTTTCTATAATCATTCTCCACCAAAGCTTACTGTAATCTAATTAAGTATGAGAAGCTAATTACTTTTTTATGGGGGCTACCAACTTAAAAATCTTGAATTTTGGATATTCACAATTCTATATTTCTCTTTCTTAAGAGAAATTCTAATTCTACATTTTATTGTAATTGGTTTTATAATTCGGTACTTTATAGTAAAAAAAACGAAAGCAACTTGGTGGTCATAAAATTGCTCCTTTTCGATAAATATCAAAGGAACTTCACTATCAAAGACCATCTAGGTTGTTCTCGTTTTCTATAGGAAAACTGTTATAATAAGCCACTTATTGTTATCTATAAACTATTTTTCTTACTGTCTCATATGCCAACCCAAACTCTTCTGCTAATTGTTCGATGGTATCTCCAATCAGAAACTTTTGTTTTATCATCTTGTTTCTATTCTGAAAGAATTGTCTTGTACCATTCTTATCTCCCCACTTAATCTCTTTCTTTACACTGGGTATATACAAGACTTCACCATTCACATATCTTTGAATTTCATTTAAGAGACGATCTGGTAATACTTCTGCTGCATTTATGTATTTCAAAATATCCGCTCCTTATCAATAGATTTAGAGAGCAATCTAAGACTCCCTTTTTTATTCATAAAGTGCAGAGCTTCGCAGATATTTCTTTTTATCCCATACAGAAAAGACTTATCGCTTACTCTGCATGGGATAAAACTTGGTCGAGACTATTTCTCAATCGAATCCTTGTACTCATAATGATATCACCTCCTTAAAAAATATCATAATCTTATCTAAATACTACAACACAAGAGAAAACTCGTCAACACAACAATAGTTTATTAGAATCATTATCTTCGCAATCCGTAGGTCGGCATGTGTATCCCACTATTTTATTGCTATAATGAAGAATCGGGATTAAAATAGGGATACAAGAATAGATAGAAAATTCCAAAGTTAATCGTATTTCGTTAAGTATATCCTTAGCAAGAGATTGCTAAGAGCTTACAGACTGGAGCTAAAATGAAAGAAAAGGATAGAGAAATTATAATTTCTGGGTATGGGCCAGATGAAACAAACGGTACATCCATTGGTCTATTTACATTATCAGCCGGATTAAAGTTTGAGGAGTTACTGTGGAATGACTGTATAGATTCGCCCTCTTTTTTATGTACCTATCACGATATGTGTTTTGGAATTAGAGAAGCAAGCAAGGACGCATCTATCGTATGTTATGAGAAAACAGATACAGGCTATGTATTAAGAGATGAAATAATGTTAGAGGGAGGTGGCTTATGCCACATTACATATCAGCCTAAGTCCCAAGTATTATACTGTTCCTTTTATATGACAGGACACATTGCAGCAGTGAAAGTGAAAGACTATCATTTCAGTAATATAGTTAGTTTTATAAAATTGAAGCCAGAAGAGGAGAAAGACATCACAAGGGCACATTGCTGTGTGCTAGAGCCGTCAGGAACCAGTGTATTCGTAAGTAATATTGCACTGGATAGAATTTATATTTTTGAGTCTTTAGACGGTACTCTGATACCCAATCCTTACTGCGAATTTATACAACTTCCAAAAGGGATTGGACCAAGGCACTTAAAATTTCATCCTCTTCTAAATTTTCTATATCTAATTACAGAGTATTCCAATGAGATTTATGTATTTTTATATGAAAAGGCTGAAAATTCCCCAAAACTAACAGTTATCCAGAATATAAGTACGCTGGAGGAAAATTATCCAAAAGAAAGTTATGGTTCTTCCTTAGATATTTCTAAAGATGGAAGATTTTTATACGCCGCCAATAGAGGAGCCAATACCATCACAGTATACGAAGTCGGCGCGAGTGGACTACTTACTAAAATCCAAGAGGTGCCCTGTGGTGGTAATTGGCCGAGGCATATTGCTTTGACAAACGACGATTCTGGCTTGATGGTTTGTAATCAATATTCAAATGAAGTGGTGATATTTCGCTTAGACGATAAAAAAGGAATCTTACTTGACATTACAGATAGAAAATTTTTCTACAAACCATCTTATATTGAAGAAATAAAAGGATAGTAGATTTACCCTTTAATTGCTCCTTGTGTCAGTCCATCTACAATTTGATTACTAAAACAACAATAGATTAGAATGGACGGTGCTATTGCAATAACAATCGCTGCAAACATCTGAACATAATTGGTAGCATATGGCCCAACGAAATAGGTTAAAGTTACTGGCAGAGTCTTTTTCTGAACGTCTGATATAAATACCATAGCCATTAAGAGTTCATTCCAGTTGTTCACAAAAGTCATTAATCCAGTTACAAATAGTCCGGTTTTTGCTAGTGGCAATGCAATATGAAAGAAACAACGATAGATTGAACAGCCGTCTATACAAGCTGCTTCAAACAATTCAGATGACAATCCTCTAAAAAAGTTAGTCATGATAAATATTGTTATCGGTAAAGAAAACGTAATATACGGTAAAATTAAGCCCAATAATTGATTCGTTAAATTCAGCTTTGAAAACTGAATAAATAACGGTATTAAAACACAATGAACTGGTATCATCATGCCAGTAAGAAAATATGCCATCGCCGGTTTTGATAGTTTCCATCTCATTCTAGCAATCGCAAAGGAAGCCATAGAACCAATTAACATACTTGCAAGCAATGTTATCACACATACTATAATCGAATTTAACGTAGCTATGCCTAATTTCCCACTATTCCATGCAACATAATAGTTGTTCCATTGAAATACTTTGGGTAATTGAAACGGATTGATAAAAACCTCTGCATTAGTTTTGAGAGATACCGAAATCATCCATAAAAATGGTAGAACATACAAAAGTGCATAGACGGATAGAAATAGATAAATGATGATATTACTAAATTTTAACCGTTTCATCATGCACCTCCTACATCTCATAATTCTTTATTTTTATACTACGGTTAATTACAACTGTTATAAGAAAACACATCAATAAAAGAACTACTCCAATCGCATTGGCATAACCATATTTAAAATATTGAAATCCCTCATTATATAAGTGAGTTGCTAAGACGTCTGTTCGATGATTTGGCCCACCTTGCGTCATATTATAAACTAAATCAAAAAACTTTAGCGAACCAATACAGTTAAGAGAAAGAGTTGTTGCTATCATTGGTTTAATTAAAGGTAAGGTAATCGTAAAGAAGCTTTTAAATTTGCTAGCACCATCTATGTAAGAAGCTTCATAGAGTGATTTCGATACTCCAGAAATCTGAGCCATGTAAAGCATCATTGTAGTACCTGTATACTGCCATAAGGCAACAAAAGCAATCACCCACATTGGTAAAACAATAAATCCTTTTGTGTCCATAAGCCAAAGCGGTCCTTCTACGCCCAAAAAAGCAAGAATTTGATTTATCCCCATCTTCGGATTAAAAAGAAAAGACCATAACAACCCAAGTGCAGCGGACGACAGTACTGCTGGTAGATAGTAAATATTCTTAAACAGATTTCTACCTCTCTTAATATTGGTTAAGATTCCAGCAAGGATAAGTCCTAATATCTGCTGCGTTATTGCAGAAAAAAGCATAAAAAATAGAGAATTTTTTAGAGCTGTCCTCATAATTTTATCCTTGATAAAAAGCCGTTTAAAATTATCAAAAGCAACAAACTTAGGAGAGGTTAGCGCATTCCAATCACAAAGAGAATAATAGAAAGTTTGACATATTGGGATCAATAGGATTGCTGTAAACAAAAGTAATGCAGGTGATATAAATAAGATGATAGCCAATTTATTTCGAAAGATTTTATCCAAACAATTACCCCCTAATCTGATAAAAAGACTGCCTTAAATTTTTACCAAGTTGGGCTGTCGCAACTGCGACAGCCCAGTCTTACTATTATCTTACTTTTTCCATACATGCTCTTGATAGAACTCCTGAACATTCTGGAATGCTTCCTTAACCGAAATACTTCCAAGGAATAGGTCAACCATAGAATTATCAAAGGTATCCCCTGCCTCTACAGAAGCTAAAGATTCATTATAAAAGCCAAGGGTACCGGTAGATTTTGTTAAGATATCCATAACATAACTAAGTTGTGCCGGTGCTTTTTCTTTGTCATAGTCGACCTTAATAATTGGAATTTTCCCTCCAACTTCGGCAGTATACTTCTGTGCCGTTTCATCTGTAAAGCATTTCATCAGTGCGATACAAGCGTCTTCATATTTTGTTTTTGAGCTCATAACCAGATTATCCGTTTTAACAATCATACGATTAGGATCAGCCCCACCTTCGATTGCTGGGAAAGAAAACACTCCACACTTTGGCTCCATCTCTGGATTATTACCATTAATCTGACCAATTGCCCAAGATCCCTGAACTAACATAGCAGCTTCGCCATTATAAAAACTTGCGGTTGCCTGATCGTTCGAATCTCCTGCTGCTGTTTTTTGAAAATACTTTGATAACTCTACTAACTTTTCACCAGCATTAAGAAAAGACTCACTCGTCCAATCTACAGTTCCCGCATTTACTCCAATTAAGTTATCTGGACCACCCGCTCTATCACAAAGGTAGCCTGCAATCATTGATAAGCACCATGCGGTCCCAGCGGAACAAGAAATTGGTGTGTATCCAGCGCCTTGAATCTTTTCGCAAGTAGCAATCCACTCCGTAAATGTTGTCGGAATCGTAGCCCCTGCTTTTTCAAATATTTCAGTATTATAAAAAACCAAAGCTGCTGCAAAGTTTGTTGGAACTGCATAAATTTTTCCATCGTATGTCATTCTCTCGAAGATGCCTTCTGTAAAGGAATCGTACCATTTCGATTCCTTTTTCTTTAAAATGTCGGTTAGATCTTTCGCTGTCCCGCTTTCCACATACTGAGTTAGATTTGGCCCCGGATTACAAATAAATACATCTGGACAATTATTAGCAGCAACTAATGCATTTAATTTTGTATCATATTCTTCTAGATTTGTAGTAATCGGTGTACAGTGATATCTTCCAGCATATTGCTCATTAAAACGTTCAATTACTTCTGCGTATCCTTTTGACATTAAGTCTTCAGTGGCTGTTAAATCATCCCAAAACATCCACTTAATCTCAACTACACCATCTGTATTGTCTGTGGAAGTATCGGAAGATTTTTTTCCACATCCTGTTAGTAAACTAAATGACATTACTGCAATAAGAACTAGTGCTGTTATTTTCCTCTTAATCATAGATATCCTACCTCCTAGAATCATCTCTTTTTGGAAATATTGTATAATTATTGCTATGTTATGTATGTCTTTTTGTGATTTTACTATAACAAATTGAGTTGTTTCTTTCATCCGAAAAATTGCTTTTTAACTACGAAATCTTGCTATCATTTAGTTTTAATCTTATATCGATTCTTTTTCTCTTCTGCGATTGTAATATATCTAAAACTTGTTATAATCTAATTTGTAAATATATGGTTGTATTAGCAATACTCAATTCTAAAAAGAGAGGATAGGTAAGTTCATGATAGAAACATTACATGGAATGAAAGAGACCGTAAACTTTAAAACTAATACAAAATTACGCCTCTATGTAAATGACGAATGCGAAAATTACCCGAATCATTGGCATATACCACTTGAAATCATTATGCCAACAAAAGGTGATTACCGTGTAGCCTGTTCAAAAACAGAATTTTGTCTAAGAGAAGGTGACATTCTTATCATAAATCCAGGAGTAGTACACAGCATGGAAGCACCACCAATTGGGGAGCGCCTTATCTTTCAAGCAGATGTTACACTGCTTTATGGGATGAGGGAATTAGAAACTACTTTATCTTTCATTGCTCCAGCCCTTTTTATAACAGCCGAGGAGTCCCCATCTGCGCATGTTAGAATACATCAATTATTACTTTCCATCAAAGAAGAATATTTTGATGAAGTGACTCTTAGTGAGGCATTCATCTATTCCAAATTACTCGAAATATTTGTTATTATAGGACGAAATTATTCTCCAAATGTTCACTGCTTTCATCATAAAAATTCAAAACAACGTGAATATACAGAACGATTTTTATTTATTTGTAATTACATAAATGAGCATTGTGGTGAAGACTTAACTCTTGATGAGATCTCAAATCTTTCTGGCTTTAGCAAATACCACTTCAGCCGATTATTTAAGCAATTTACCAATGTATCATTTTATCGCTATCTTAATAATAAGAGAATCGCATATGCAGAAAACCTTTTGATGAATGATGATTTTACTATTACAGAAATTGCTTTACAATGTGGTTTTAGCAGCCTTTCTTCATTTATTCGAATGTTTAAGATTGTTAAGAACTGCACTCCTACTGAGTTTAAGATGATGTTTACAACATAGATAAAGTCCATTAAAGACAAACAAAGAATTATTAATTTCAATCTCATCATTAAAGACAATCTATAAACTAAAAAAGCTTCTGCTGAAGTTTAAAACTTACAGCAGGAGCTTTTTCTTATCTTATTATGTTAAAACTTCACTTACTTATAAGATGAAAATATTACTTACTTTTCAATATGAAAATTTCACTTGATTTTCAGCTTGGAAACATTACTTATTTTACTACTTGAAAATATTACTTTTTTCCAACTTGAAACATTGTTTAGTTTCCATCAAAGATACTATAACTTAAAGAATTTCATTTGATTATTTAGATTTTCAGCAGTTTGCGCAAGTGCGGATGCATCTTGTTCTACCGTAAAACTGTGCTCTGTTACTTTCGTAGCATGGCTTGATAGGTTTTCCGATGTCGCCAGTATCTCTTCTGCGGCGGCGGATTGCTCTTGCGTTATTGCTGCTACCGAAGAAGCCACATCATCAACACGATTTACATTCTCTATCATATCTTGAACGATATAACTTGTCTCATTGATTGTTACATAGATATTTTGAAAAGTATCATTCGCAGTCTGGATTAGATCAATACTTTCTTTTATACTTTCCGTACTCTCTTGTGTTTTATCTATCGTATTGGATATGAGTTTTTGAATCTTATGATTTAATTCTGCAATACTTTTCACAGAGCTCTCACTTGTTTCAGCAAGTTTTCTAATTTCTTCAGCAACAACAGAAAAGCCTCTTCCAGCTTCTCCTGCTCTTGCCGCCTCTATCGCTGCATTTAACGATAATAGGTTGGTTTGGGTTGCGATATCAGCGATTAGTTTAACAATATCATTGATTTTTTCACTGGACTCATTTACTTGCTCCACTGCTTCTTTAAGCTCAGATACATTAAAATCAACACCTTTCATAGCAGTATCAATCTGTTGCATATCTTCTTTTCCCTTTTCTGATATGATAACAGTATCCTTCATCTTTATACTTGCTTCTTTGCCTTTTTGTCCTGTTTCCGAAACTACGATAGAAAGGGAAGTTGTATTCTCAGCAACATCGGTTACTGCTTTGGCTAACTCATCAACTGTTTGATTTAATTCTAGCATCGCACTAGATTGTGTCTGTGCAGATTCATATAACACTTCCGCAATTTTATTGCTCTTATCAGACTGTTCTTCTATACTGCTTGACATACTGGTTACTTCTTTAATCGTATCTCTCATCGTTTCAATAAATCTTTGCATATTATTGCACATCATGGCAATTTCATCATTTCCCTTAGTTTTTACATCGACAGAAAAATCGCCCGCTGTGATTTTCTCAATGGAGCTATTTAACATTTTCACTGGTCGTATAATATAATGAATTACTCGTTCCACTAAGATGACTAAAACAATCATAGAAACTAAAAATAGAATCATTGCAATAATTTGAAGATCATTTAAGGATTGTAAGATTTCTGTATGAGGTACGTATCCGATTACTTTCCAAGGAGTATTTTTTATCGATTGAACATTAACCGAATATTTTCTCCCTTCCAATGTTAGCTCACTAACTTTATCAATATCCAGACTGATCCCCTTCGCCATATCTGCTATCAACTTGTCAGCATTACTAACATTAAAATCAGTATTAATTAGTGCTTCATCATTGATTGCAAGAATCTTACTACTCGTTGTATCAACAATAAAAAGCTTTCCTGTTTCCATTATCTTTTTAGAACTGATTATTTGGGATATACCTTTTAATGATATATCTGCTGCAGCAACTTTGTTCACACCATTCGCTGACTTAAGTTTCACGGAAGCACTTACTACATATTCCCCAGTATCCGCATCTAAGTATGCGGTTCCGTATCGGAATTGTTCATTATTTAACCCTTCTATGAACCAATCCCTGTCAGCAATAATATAACCATCTGGCATTTGAAAATCGAATGGAACTATAAGTTCTTGTTTATCTGTACCAACATAAACTCCATTCGCAAAGCTTTCATTCTGGTTCATTGTTGTTTTTAAATACTTCATCAAAGTATTATTGTCAAGCTCAATATTATTCAGAGTATTCTGAACCTGATTTAATGAGGATATTATTTCTTGTGACCAAGTTTCTAACTCATTTGCATTTGACCTAGTTGATGACTCTACTAGTTGGTTTGCATAATCCACGATAATTTTTTTCGAACTTGTATAGATAATCATTAGTAGTGTACCAATTGCTAGAACAACTAGCGGGGCGATCATTAAAATAAGTTTTGATTTTATACTTCTCTTACTCTTCGTACTTCTTGCTTCTTTCTTTTCAATGGTCATATAAATCTCCTGTGATTTTAGCTATCATGTTCACGAAACATTATTCAGTACAATTATGAACTTTTTCATGTTTCAAAGGTTTCTTACCCGAATACACCTATAGTTTATTAATGATCTCTTCCCCTAATCATTGATATATTTACTGTTCTATCTTCTTTCCAACCTCCTTGCAATTCATCCATATAGAATCGTTCTTGGTATCCTTATTGAATTAATCTTCGGTATCCATATCGATTTAATCTTTAGTATCTTTATCAAACTAATCCTTATTACCGAATTAATCCTTGATATCCTTATCGAATTAATCTTTAGTATCCTTATCTATCAATTCTTCTTCACATGACGCTGATATTTTGCAAATCTCATTCATGTACTTCTTTAGTACTCTTTTCCCACCTTGATCTTCTTGCAATTCTGATAACTCTTTTTTTAGTTGCTTCGAGAAAATCACCGGATTTCCAGGCACCCCTTCCCAGGTAACACATCCGGCTATTTTCCTTTGGTTCAATGTTTCCTTTATCAGTCGTTCCACGGTCTCTGTCTTTATAAAGGGTTGATCTGCAACCATGAACAGATAGTAATCCGGTTGTATCTCTCCATCAACCAGACCAGCCCGTATCGTATACGAGATTCCAAGTGCACTTTCTGGCGAAAGTACAAGATGGGTTCTATTATGTAAAAATGGGTCAGCTTTCATTTCTTCCACTGCTTCTATTATCGGTTCAAAACGGGTAACAACATAGAGCTCCCTATCTAAATCCTCTAAAAGCAATTCCTTCATGACCTGTAACCCATACATAAACATCGGCTTTTCATCAATAAAATATAATAGTTTATTACTTCCAAAACGACGGCTGTTTCCAGCCGCCAGTAATATAAGTCTAGTTTTCATATTGTCCCCCTTTTCCCCTTGAGTGAACTTAAATAATCGCTTAGATTACTCATCTTTTAACCTTTAAGAATCCCCATCACAACTTTCTCAGGAGTTATTGGTAATTCGCGATGCCATACTCCTGTTGCATTATAAATTGCATGCGCAATTGCAGGGGAAGGAGTATTGATAACGATTTCTCCAATTGATTTTGCTCCAAAAGGGCCAGTACGCTCATAGCTACTTTCAAATTCTACTCTCATCTTTCCTACATCAAGGCGTGTAGGAATCTTATATTGCATAAAAGAATTTTCATAAATCTTACCTACAGAATTATAGGTCACATCCTCATACAATGCCATTCCGATGCCTTGTGCCAAACCACCTTCTGTTTGAACACGTGCTAAATTAGTATTAATTACAGTACCACAATCAACAACCGCTACATAATCTAAAAGTTCTACGGCTCCAGTCTCTTTATCTACCTCAATCTCAACCATACCAACCATAAATGGAGGAGGTGATACCGTAGAAGAATGAGAAGCAGTTACCTGTGTAGCTTCCGTATTACCACACATAGACTTCGTAGCGATGTCCATTAATGTGATTTCTTCGCTGCCATCAGCCTTACTAATCTTCTTCCCCTGAAATACCAAATCTTCAACAGAACAAGACAACATCTCTGCTCCAATCTTACACATCTTTTCCTTTAATTGAAGACAAGCTCTCTCGACTGCTTTTCCTGTCACATAAGTAGTACTAGATGCATAGGAACCAGAATCGTATGGAGAACTATCGGAGTCAGCTCCATATACGATGATATCATCGATATCACATTCCAGACATTCTGCTGCCATCTGAGCTAAGATGGTATCACAGCCAGTTCCCATATCAGCTGCAGCTATGGAAAGTGCATAAAATCCTTCATCATTTAACTTGATTGTGGCTGAGCCTACATCGACTCCTGATATTCCTGAGCTTTGCATTGCCATAGCTACACCAATACTTCTAATCTTTCCATTCCCTAAGTCAACTGCCAAAGGCTTGTTATCCCAATCAAACATCTCTTTCGCACGGGTCATACAACGATCTAAGGCACAGGAACTATTTGGCTCATCATGATAAGAAGGCATAATCTGACCTTCTTTTACCATGTTCTTCTCACGGATTTTTACAGGGTCCATGCTAAGTTTCGAAGCTAACTCATTGATTGCTGATTCCATCGCAAAGATTCCTTGTGTAGCACCATATCCACGGTAAGCACCAGCGGATTGGACATTCGTATATACGACATCATATCCAAAACGATAAGCCTCTAAATTATTGTTATATAAGGAAATTGATTTTTGCCCAGAAAGTCCTACGGTAGTTGGTCCATGCTCTCCATATGCTCCAGTATTTGATAAGGTATAGACATCCATTGCACGGATGGTACCATCTTTCATTGCTCCAACACGTACTTTGATTTCCATCTCATGTCTTGGGGTGGACGCAATTTGACTCTCTTCTCTAGTATAGATTAGTTTTGCAGCCTTACCTGTTTTCCATGTAACAAAAGCAGGAAAAATTTCCGTTACACAAGTTTGCTTTGCACCAAAGCCACCACCGATTCTAGGCTTTGTTACCCTAATTTTTGATTTTGGAATATCTAATGCATTTGCTAAAATACGTCTCACGTGAAAGATAATCTGAGTAGAGCCAATCACATGCAATCTGCCATACGGATCAAGCGTAGTATAGGTTCTAAATGTTTCCATCATTGCTTGTTGATTCGCTTTGGTATGATAGGTATTTTCCACAATGACATCACACTCTGCCATCACACGATCAACATCGCCATATTCACTAGTGTCGGTTGCACACAAATTTCTCTTATTATCTGCACCAACTGGACATAGTGCTTCCCAGTTTTCTTCTGGATGAACTAATACTTTATTATCTTTTGCTGTTCTAAAGTCCAGAACAGGTTCAAGAACTTCATAGTTTACTTTAATCAGCTTTAGTGCCTTGTCCACCGCTTTTTCAGTTTCTCCGGCTACAATAGCTACTCCATCACCAACATAACGAAGTCTTTGGTCTAAAATTAAGCGGTCGTATGGGCTTGGTTCTGGATACGTCTGACCAGCCATTGTAAAACGCTTCCCAGGTACATCCTTATAAGTAAATATAGCTTCAATCCCAGGTACTTTTTTTGCTAACTCAACATCAATTTCTTTAATCATTGCATGGGCATAAGGGCTATGCAGTACTTTAACAACTAAACAATCAGTTGGGGTTACGTCATCCGTATAGACAGGTTTTCCAGTAACCAATGCCATAGCATCTTTTTTACGAATTGGTTTATTTACAACTTTAAAATCTGCCATTAGCACACACCTCCATTTTCTTTCTTAAAACTAAGGTATGCTTTAATTCCACGAAGTTGTCCTTCATATCCTGAACATCGACATAGATTTCCTGCTAGATACTGTTTAATTTCCTCATCGGAAGGATCTGGATTTTCACGAAACATCGCAATTGCATTCATGATAAATCCAGGATTACAAAATCCACATTGTTCTGCTCCTTGATCTGCAATAAATGCTCCAAAATCTTCTGCTTCTTCTTGTAACCCTTCTAATGTCGTTACTTTCTTACCATTCACTCTTGCCACTAGCATACTGCAAGATAGCACTGGCTTGTCTTCCACAAAAACTGTACACAAACCGCAATTTGATGTCTCACAGCCTCTTTTCACACTAAGGCAACCATGAGCACGTAAAAAATCTATTAATAATGTATCTGCTGCAACGTCTTCCGTCACCATTTTACCATTAATCCATAACTTAATCTGCATAAGACGTTACCTCACAATCCTTTAACTTTAATAACGCTCGCTTCGTTAGTACACCAGAAAGTACCTTACGATATTCCTCACTTGCTCGCATATTACTTCCAGTTATAATCTGACTTTTAATATATTCACCAAACTTTTCTGCACTCTCTGGTGTGATTCCATCCTTTAATATATCATTATTATCATACAGACAGACTGCGCGCTTTGGTCTAGCACCAATGACGCATCGATATGTTCCTTCCATATTGCTTATCGCACAGGTCAAGACAGGAAAGTCCGTTTTTGTATTTCTCTGTGAAAGGTACGCCACTTTCATCTCTTGTTTTTTGATTATTACACGTACTAAAAGATCGTTATCATATGGCATTTTTGAGAATTCCTCAATAGAAACAATACCCTTTTGATATAATTCCACCTGTGCATTCAAAGCCATTAGTAACGTAAGTACATCAGAAAAACCATATCGTCCAAAGATGCTTCCACCGACAGTTGCAAGATTTCGAAATTGAATTCCTACAATATGTTTTAAACTTTCCGCTACTGCGTTATTTGTCATAGAATTGAGCCCTTTATGTAACTCCAAGGAACGAAGTGTCACCATTGCACCTAACAGGTAGCTATCCTCTGTCTCTTCTATTTTATCTAACCCTAAGTCCGATAAATCAATGGCTGTGCCTACACTTTTCTTTTGCATCTTAAGCCAAAGCATACCGCCCAGAATCACGTTATTTTTCTTTTGGTTTAATTCATAGGCTTGCTGTAAACTCTCTGCTTTTACATACTGGTTAATTGTTAACACGTATATCCTCCCTTAATTTAATTTCATATAAAATATCTTAAATCAAATATAATCAATCAGATATCTAATCGGATAAAAAATCCTGTTTTGATTGGAGCATCAAATTATTGCCTATTTAAATTTGTACTTATCATTAGCAAATTTTCTACTTTTCATAATCCAATTTTTTCCTTCTTTTCATGCGCCAATTGATTTCCACTTTCCACTGCCTAATTGATTTTTAATTTAAGCATACTAACAAGATCTTTTCTTATCACAATTGCTAAAATCTCTAAATGAATAGAAATAACTCCATATTATTACTGAATACTTTCTTATTATAATGCATAACAAATCCTTTGATATTCTAGCATGGGAAGATAGCTTTGTCAAAGTGTAAGAGCATAGTTTCTCTTCCATATCGTATCTTTATGAATTAATTCCTATCACTGTAGCAATACTAATCTTACATTATCGTGAAAAAATTAGGGTGATAGATTAATCTTCTCTCAAAAGGTTTATGTCAGCGCTGCAACTATAAACTGAAAATCCGATAAATGCAGCGCAGAATTGAGGTCAATGATGGAAAATAATAAAATCGATGGCTCCTCTCTTGCTATGGCAGTATTAGATGATATCCCACAACCAAAAGAAAATGCAAAGCATATTACAGGGTTAGTAAAAGAAAGCGGAACAATCACAGGGTATCAACTATCAGATGGTGCAATCATATCAAAGGAAGAAGGCGTTTCGCTTGCGAAAGCGGGTGAAATCCGTGGAGTTGGTGTGGCACACCGTAAAGATACCGAATATCTGAAATCCTTACCTGATGGCACAGAAAACAATAATCTAAGCAGTTTACCGACTGTGAAAAGCTAACATAAAAGGCAAACTGATCACCCATTAAAAAACGGAATATCAGTTTGCCTTTTGCTATTATCTTAAATTGCTCTCGCTACTTCATTTGCCTCAACAACTGCATTCAAAGCCCTTCTCGCACGAACCGCATCACCAATAACATGAGCTGGTATCTTATTCTCCTTACAGTATGTGATAATATTATCAAATTTACGTGACTTTGCACCTATCGCTAAGATAACATATTCACAAGGAATTTCTTCCAGATTCCCCATTCTTTCCACAACTACTGCATTTTCTTTAATTTCAATACACTTTGTATCCGTTAATGTTTCTACACCGGCAGCATAAAGGCTTTCCATTACGCAAATATTTCGTAACTGTCCAAGATCCTTCGCTACCTTATCTAGCATCTCTACCACGATAATATGTTCTGTCATCTCATGGATATATTCAGCAACCTCTAAGCCAACAAGTCCACCACCGATTACAACAACTCTACCAGACACCTCTTTTTTACCAGCTAATACTTCATGAGAATTCATGACATTCGAAAGTTTCGCTCCTGGAATGTTTAGTTCGATTGGTTCAGAGCCTACTGCTATAATCACTTCCTCTGGCTGTATTTGGTGAATCAGTTCTGTAGTAACAATTGTATTTAGTCTTACTTCAACACCTTCTTGTTTCACTTGTTCTCCCATCGCAAGTGCTGCTAGTTTCATCTCTTCTTTTCTTGGAGCTTCTCCTGCCAATGCAAATTGTCCTCCAAGAGAATCGGATGCTTCACATAGAATAGGTTGATGGCCACGTCTTTTTAGCTGAAGAGCAGCTTCAAGTCCTGCGATACCACCGCCAATTATTAATACCTTTTTTGGATTCGTTGTTAAGGTAAGTTGATATTCCGCCTCTCTTCCAAGGGCTGGATTTCTTAAGCAGGTGATAAATGGCATCTCTGTTGATACAAATCCATCATAACATCCTTGATTACAACCTACACAGCGCACAATACTACTTTCCTTGCCGTCCTTTGCCTTATTACAAAATTCAGGATCTGCTAATTGAGCACGTCCTATTACTACCATATCCGCTTTATCCTCTGATAATATTGTCTCTGCCTGTAACGGATCATTAATTCTACCGACTGCCACTGTGATCATGCCCGTTTCTCTTCGAATTCTTGCTGCATTTTCAACATTAAATCCTCTTGGTAAGTCAATCGGTGGAACCTCATATTTAATCGCTGCGCTTGAGAAATTACCTCTGGAAACATCCAGTACATCAACTCCAGCAACCTTCGCCATCTTACAAAACTCAATGACTTCCTCCATCGTAAGTCCGCCCTCTAGATAATCATCGTGAGCGTCGATTCTCATAAATAAAGGCATATCCTCAGGAATATTCTTTCGAATTGCTTCGATACATTCAATTAAGAATCTTGCACGATTAGGTAGACTTCCTCCATATTCGTCTGTTCTCTTATTAAAATATGGGCTAAGAAATGAGTGAGGGGTATAATTATGCCCTGCATGGAATTCAATCGTATCAAATCCTGCAGAAACTGCCCTTTTCGCAGCATCGCCAAAGGCTTCCACAGCCTCCCTTATCGTCTCAAGACTCGCTCCAGGCAAGCTATACTCTGTACCAGGTACAGAAATCGGACTTGGTATGATAAGCATTTGATCAGGATCACTTCTCACAGCCAAACCTCCAAGCCACAACTGTACACCTGCTTTTCCACCTGCTTCATGGATTGCATCGGTCAATTTTTTTAATCCAGGAATATATTTATCTTCACTAATTGCTAAGAATTTTTTTGGAGCAGCTAACCGATACACGGAGCATACTTCAGTAAAGTTTAATCCGCAACCTCCCTTAACTCTAGCAACTTGATAATCGATTATTTGTTGATTCACAAATTTATCTTCTGTAGGCATCTTCGTTCCCATTGCAGGAAACATAATTCGGTTCTTTAGCTCCAATCCTCTAATTTTAATTGGGCTGAATAATTTTTCGTAAGCCATATTCCTATCCTCCAACTTATTTTTTCTCTGAGAGAGTTCTAAACGTCATCGAATGCCACAACTTAAGATAACTTTACTATGATGATATCTGCATTATATCTCTTTGTTAAAATTAAATCAATATGTTTAAAACAATTTGTTTTATTTTTAACAGGATTATCTTTTTTATATTACATAACATCATGTATGTAAAAGAATGAAATGGTGAGTTTATTTACTCAAGTATGCGAAGTATATAAAAAGATCTGTGTTGAGGTATTATACTAAACACAGATCTTTTTATATTTATTGATTAGTAAGGCAGTAAATACTATAATCCTTACATATACACTTACCTTCTTACGCTAATGTTCCATCAAGATTCACAACTGCGCGTTTGTCAAAGAAAACGACCACATAAAGAGTCTTCGTTCATGACATACCTCATAGTTCTTTTGTAAAATAATGTCTCTTTCCGGTTATTGGATAGTTTTCTAGTACAAACACTTCACAGTACCCAAACTTCTTATAAAACTCTGGTGCTTGAAAACTAAACGTATCTAAAAACACATACTTACATCCACGTTCTTTCGCTGTTTCTTCTGCCTTTAATAAAATTTGTTTTCCAATACCCTGTCCCCGCAGTTCTTCACTTACCCAAAGATATTTTACGGAAAGCCAATTGCCACGCGTATTGCCTATTAACCCTGCGGTTATTTGTTCTGCTTCGTTATACAAATATATTCCCAAATCCTTTGGTGCTTTACTTTCAATTTTAGAAAGATTATATTGGAATAATCCTTGGTAAATAGCATTTTCATCCTGTGCGTTAATTTCCTGTGTAATTCTCATCTCCATACTCATCCTACTCCTACCTTTACAGTTGTCTCTTCGCCAGAGCATACGCTTTTTAGTTACTACAAGAGTATAACCCACTGGAAAGATTACTATTTTTTATCCTTTAACATCCACAATAAATGCTTGATATAAGAAATTCTGTCTTCTCTGTCCTCTATTATTGAAGTACTAAATTGATTTATCCCATTGTTCTCAACAGGATAATTAATAGCCGACCAGAATATCATTCGCTTATAATGATTCAGATTATCTTCTTTTAAAACCTTGCTTAACAGTTGATTGATACCATGAGACATCTCGTCTGAAACCTTTAATATCTTCTGTGACGTATCATCTTCTTTCTCTTTGGCATCTTTTAACAACACAGTGATACCTGGATATCGAATAATATATTCCATAACTTCATTGCATGCAGTTATCAGCTTTTCTTCCTCCTCTAACTCTTCCGAAAGAATTGCAGTAATCGATTGTGTATTTACAATATATAGTTCTTTTGCCTGCCTTAGCATTTCCTCCTTTGTACGGAAATAATAATTTATGGCACTTACATTGACATTTGCTTCCTTTGCAATAGCTCTTATCGATATATTACAGGAACCGTCCTTGCCGATTAAATATAATGTTCTATCTAATATTTTTTCTTCAACACTTTTTAATTCTCGCAATTTTGACCTCTTTATTCACTCATAATCTCATACCCTATGACTTTTAATCACCAAAAGGTTTTCTTTCCATTATAGCACAGTAGCAATCACTGTAAAGAAAATTTTGTTATGGATAAAAAAGAATATTTATTGTAAAATTTATGAAACAAGTTTTACTTACGATTTTCTTTATCTTCTATTGATACGATATCCTTGCTGTTCAAGCGCATCCAATGCTTTCTCAAAATCAACCGTTTTTGTCAATATGTAATCTGTATTATAAGTAGACACGGCAAAGACTCCTATATGATTTTCTGCTAAAATCGTAGTAATTTTAGATAATATACCTATTAAGGAAAAATCCAATATGCCGTGAATACGAAATGCTCTCCATCCATCACTACGTTCTATTACTTCTGTCGGTGCATAAGAAGTGCTACATACTAAAGATATTTCCTCTTTTGTTTTTCCAAGAAAACAATACTCATCCGAGAAATTAATTTTGTTAACGTCATCAATTTTACATACTGTGAATTCTTGTTCAATTACTATTAATTCCACCTTTTAACCTCGTTTATATTTTATTATTATTTTTCATTCAATGTTTGTATGGCTTAATTCCCCAAACACCTCATCTTTCCATTAACCTGTCTACGTTGAAATCCAAGGTCTTGTCAATTGATTTGCTAAGTTCCACATAAGTTCTACATTTTTTTGATCTGCTGCGTAGCTTGGATAAACTTTCTTATCTAACAGTTGCTTTATTTCCTGTGTTAATCGCTTTGAATAATGCGAGGCTTGTACTATTTGTCCTTTGTCATCAATTAATTTTCCGGTAATATCTTTGTAATCATGAGATGCACAGATGCGATAATAGATATCTGCCATAGACTCAGTGGTGGAGCTGAACGCATTTTGAATCCTTGCGGCAACTTTCCATAAAGACTTAAAATTCTTAATTGTTTCTTTTGACATTTTAATTGCAGGAATTTGGACTGCATTCATTTTTATTCCATCATTTTTATAATATTCTGCCAACTGATTTGTCACTAATAACAATGCCATTTTGGAATCTCCATACATCTTATAGCTATTATAAGGAAGACTATCCTTGAATTCTCCTAATAAATTATCATAATCTATCTTTCTCTTTGGATTAAAAAAATGCCTGATATTTGTACTGCATGCAGTGAGTACTCTACCATCCTCCGATTTTTTCAGTAGGTTTGCTAACAACTTCGTCATAAGAAATGGTCCAAATACATTCGTAGCAAAAGAAAGCTCGATACCATCCTTACTTAATTGATAATCCTTTTCACCATGCATAAAATATCCAGCATTATGTATTAAAATATCCAGTTTTCCATATTTCGATTGAATCTCTCTACAAAATTCACTGATGGATTGAAAAGAAGACACATCCAGTGGAAATAAATCGATTGAATTATTGTTAGTTGACTCGATGATTTCCTGTTGAACTACACTGCTTCTATCAAGATTACGGCAAGCCATAACTACCGTAAATCCTTCTTTTGCGAATTTTATTGCTGCCGCTTTCCCTATACCTGAATTTGCACCAGTTATGATAACTATGCCTTCCTTCATAATACCTCCCATTTTAACTTTATAAAACCATAAAAGTCACACCAATCTGATGTGACTTTAGATACCTGTATTCACAACATGGCTCGTTACAAAACATGATAGTACTCAAACTCTAGTTTGAATATGAATTTAAGAATAGATTCCTAAACTTTTCAATCATTGTAACACAATTGGATTTATCTAACAATAATCCATTTGTCTATCTGCCCATTATTAATACAATTTATATTTAATTATAACCTCTTTCTAATAATGTACGTTACCTATTAGAAGTCGAACTTTACCTGCTACTTTTACTTACCAAAGATACTTTATAAAAGGATAAAGAATCCGCGTAAACTTACACTTGTTATCTTCATCCGCCAAGAAGATAGCAATTAGCTTACCTTGTACTTCTTTTCTAATTCATCTAAAATCTTTAAATACTTTTCTTGCAATCCCTCTTTCGTTGCACTATCTTCCATTTCTTTTGTTCTTTGATCAACTATAGTTCTACTTTCTTCTGTCAGATTCTTCTCACCAAAAGTAAAAACTACTTCGTTTTCCTTTTCAATATGACGATTGATTAGATAAGTATAGGCAGTTGCATTCACTACAATGTCTAGCTTTGCATCTTCATTATTCTTAACATCATACGATTGTAATGCAGCTTCAAGTTCTCTCATATGAAGTCTTCCCAAATCATGTTCCACTAACATTCCATTGGTGATTAGATTCTGTGCTAACTTACCAAGCTCTTTTTTCATATAGTCAAACAGAATATCTTCTTCTTTTTTATGATGATGCTTATCTGCATAATTACGAACAAATTCAAGCATTTGATAAAAATCTTTTGTTATTAATTCTCCTCCGCTAAGAACTTGTAAGCTTGCAGCTCTCATTACTTTTGCCATTCTTTTGATATTTTCATGTTCTTTTACTAAAATATCTACTCCAAACATCACTTATTTCCTCCTGATATGATAATTTCCTTCCTCATCTGCAACATATTCAAATGCTGTATTTGCTAGTAAACCTTTTACGAATTCTGTACGAATTTCGTAATAATTCAACACGAAACCACCCTGTTCCAACCAATAAGTTTCATGAATACATCTTGTTCTTTTATATATCACTTCATCAGATGAAGTAGAAACAACCATATTTACACGATCACAAGGCATACCATCAAGTAGCAAATCATTTAGTGATTTATAGATTTGCTCCGCACTTGTCCATTGCTCTTTCTGATCTAACGATTCTATGACATCTACACCTAACTGATAAACTCGTTCTAAAATTTGTTCCATTCTATCGTCATACTCTTTTGTTATTGCAGTTACCACATAGCTTAATCTATTTTCTACGATATCGACTTTTTCTTGTAACCATCCATGGATATTGCCTGAATCAATCATATTTTCCAATGGTTGATTCTCTATGATTCCGCAATGAATTACAGTTGAGTCATCAAGCCCTTGAACAAATCCTTCCTCCTCATTTAGTGAAAGTATTTCCTCCACGATTTTTTCTTGAAGCATAATTTTATGATATAACCAATAGTGGATAGGTCCTAAAAATGCACTCATAGTACGCTCCTTTCTTTACATCCCTAATTTGATTGAATCCTTGGTTTTGGTATTTTATAATAATATAACTTTTATCTCGTTTACTAACTGAAATTCAATCCTAGATTAAAATATTCAAAATGATAGCGTTCACCAATATTCCTCTTTTCTATGATGAACTACTTCCTTGACTATCCATTTTATAATTTCATTCTTACATATAACTTCTAATTTTTTGTATATCCTCTTATTGTGATTATTTAATAACTATTTCTTTTTTTTATAATAGCAAACATATCCTATAAGACATAATAAAATTCTAGAAAAAGGTCACTCCTAACATAGAATTTCAATAAATCAGAATTTTTATGTCTGTTATAGTTATATAACAAAAATTAAAAATGTTCTGTTGTATTTCCAACAAAGTTGACCCGTCATTCATTGCAATACCAATTATTGCTATCCTTTCCTACACCATACTATATAAATAATCTTTGTTACAATTTCAATTTTAATAGAGTATGTCATAAATCGGTATAAAAATATAGCAATGAATATATATGGTTGTTTATTCATTGCTATATTTATAAAGTTTCTTTTCTACAGTCTTAGGAAAGCATATATTTCTATCAGCTTTCCTTCATCAAATAAAGACAAACTTATTTTTCTTCTTTTCATAAATATTTTTCGTTAATCGTGCTTATGTTCCAACACTCCTCAATATAATGCAATGGTAAGTCAAAACAGATATATCATATTTCATCTATTTTTCTTTTAATTTCTTGCATTTTTCGATCAGTATCTGAAATCACATCTGCGCATTCCCTTAAACTATCCTCTAAAGCATTCTCATTTCCATAATTTCTCTTATATCTTAATTGATGCTCTAAACTTGCCCAAAAATCCATGGCGATTGTCCGTATTTGAACTTCAACTTTCAATGGTTGCTTTTTATCTGAGAAAAAGACCGGAATCTCAATTATAATATGTAGACTCCGATATCCACTTTCTTTTGGTTCTTTAATATAGTCCTTTACCCTAACCACTGTAATATCATCCTGTTTCATAATCATATTTGCAACTTCGTAAATATCATCTAAAAAGGAACAAATGATACGCACACCAGCAATATCTTCCAGTTCTATCATAGAATCTAAATTCACTTCGAATCCTTTTCTTATTAACTTTCCTATGATACTCTCTGAATCTTTTATTCTAGATTTAATTATTTCAATAGGACTACGGTTCGATTTCGTTTTTAATTCTACATTTAATATTTCAACTTTAGTGACAATCTCCTTAATCGCACAATGATACATATAATTTCCTGATATGCTTTAGCTCTTTCTAAGAATTCTTTTGGCTGCTTTGAAAAAACAATAGTATCTAGTATTTTAATTTGTAGATTTTCTTCCTCCAATTTAAGTTCTCCTAATATATTTGATTAAGTAATTTCATATCATTATTCTCATCTAGTCGTTTTTTTATAAGTTTTGCATTATCAAAAAAAGTTAGTAAAACCTTAGTTGAAATTCTTAATATTAAAATCTAGAAACGATAACCAAACCAATCTCCATAATTGTTGTTTTAAAGTAAATTGCAAGACTTGCATTAATATTTATAAAAGCTTCTCAAAACATACACTAGTCTCAACATTAGCATATTGCCCATAATTCTTGAGTTCTCCTAATAACATTTTCGCATATCCTTTTCCTCGATACGCAGGCAAAAGATACATTCGTTTTATTTCAACGGAGATTTCATCATATTCTTTGAAACAGCCACATCCTACTGCCACTTCTCCGTCTTTTAATAAGATAACAGTATCAATGTTTAATATCTTATTGAATTTCTGATAGAAACTTTGTTTATCTCCATTTCCTTTTTCCAAATCTTCATCTAACCTTTTTGCTAGATTAATAAAATCCTTTTCTTCGCTATTACATCGAAAAATTTGTACCATGAATACCCTCACTTTATTATGCTTTATAGTTTTATTTGATCTTTGGCACTACCATCTGCATAATCAATCCTGTCTCATCAAGCATCGGGATTTTTGGTATCATAGTATATCCTCCTTGAAAGATGAAATTAGCGGAGAATGCTAGACAAATAGTATCTATAATCTCATCCATATTACATTTAAAATCATTCGCCGCTAGTTCAATAAATTTTAGATTCACCAATGCCGTATTGTCTAACCTGTTCCACCATATGTCCGATATTTCCCTCTCCAGCAAATTTACTGCGATCAAAGAAATCCTCCGTCATATCAAACCATACCAAAGGATGATCTTCCTCTTGTAAAAGAACCTCACCTTCCAAATATCCAACATATACCTCAACATAACAATCCTGATTATAGTAAGTAAAATCCATCATATGATGAAGATTGACATTATCCTGAGAAATCCCGGTTTCTTCATATAACTCACGATATGCAGAGTCAAATCCATCTTCTCCTTCTTCAATTTTACCGCCCACAAGATTGTAGAGTCCTAGATAAGGTTCTTTTTTTCTCTTGCAAAACAGTAAATCACCGTTTTGACGAAATATCATAATACAATTATATCCTTGCATAATTAGCCTCCATGCTACGCTTTTCTAAAGAGTTGAATATGCAACTCTTTTCCTATTTTCGTAACATTTGCTTTATCCACCATAGCTCCAACCAAATGAAGCTCATCACCCGAGTCGTCCTCTCCAACTAATTGCCAATAATAACCTTCAATTTCATATTGACGCTGAGTATTTAAGTTATATTTCATTTTTTGAATAAATTCTTCTTCATATTCACACTCATATTGTATTATGATAATTTCTGTATTCTGCTCATTTGGGGAAACCTTCGTATTTACTTTTATATCAATGTTCTCTGCACCGTTTAATAGGAACAAAGTTAGTATTTCACTCACAATCTGAGCTATTTTTTTTGCCTCGTGTCTCATCTATTTCTCTCCTTATGAAAAGCATCTAGTATTGGAATCATAACTCCTGCAACTAATCCACCTGAGAATCCATTGTTATATAGGTTCACACCTCCATGTATCACTCCTACATTAGTCACGACAGCCATATGGAGAGCACCTGCTAGGAATCCAATGACTGGTCCGTATGTACCAGCGATTGGTGCTAGTGTAGTTGAAAATAAAACTGATATAATGATGCCTGTTGTTGATAGGTCATTTCCAAAGAATAAAGCCGTTACTATAACACCAAGCATAACTGGTAGACAATTCTTGATATGCTTACCAAATGCACCAAATCCAACTACTGTGAAAATTCCTGCTAAGACCGGACCATTTACGACACCCCCAATCAGCATTACATAAAACAGGCTTAAAAATCCAAGTAACGCCATATTTAGAAACGTTACTCCAAAACCTACCAGGTGTGTAAAATCAGTGATCAGTCTTCCCTTATATTGTAGTATTTTTCCAAAGTCCATTATAGCACGACGATTGATATAAATACCAGTAAAGAAAAAGCCAAGAAATAAGCATAGTAATATTATGATAATAACCGGATGATTTTTTTCCGAGATAATATTCACTGGTTCAACCGTGATACCAAAGCTTCTCAGTACACTTGTTAACACGGTACCTACTATTCCAGAAGTAAAACCAATATTATATAAATTATATCCATCATGAAATTTTAGCATATGTGAGGATAGAGGTACCAGGATAAATCCAATAAAAATACCAACGCATACTGCAACAACAATAGCCCAAAATGGTCGTAGCAAACCAGAAAAACTAATTTCACTGACCAGCGGTGCTAATGCAGTGCCAAACATTAACGCAATGATAATATCCTTAAAAGATATTTTCTTGTATATAGTATAAAAATAACCACCTAAATAAATTGGAATAATATTATATAGATTTTTACCAAAGAAGGAAAAGCCGATAACCGTAAAGAATGCTGCAATTAAAATACCATTCAACTTAAGTCGATAATGGTGCATAATATAGATATTTAAGAGACCCACTAAACCAACATTAATAAATGCTGCTTCAATCCCACCAACCTCAATAAAATCTGTAACTAAGATGGTTGGCGTAAGTACAATATTGATAAATCCGTTAATAACCGAGTGAAAACTTCCATTATAAATACCGTAGATAATTCCTACGATTAAAAATACTATAGGTAGTACAGATAATAAGCCTAGTTTTCTGATACGACCAATGTCTTTCTCATCTACTTTGTTTAACTCCAAAAAGTAACCTCCTCATGTTATCAATTTATAGTAATAACATTTTACAAGAATAGTATACTATTTGACAATAATTTTTTATGCAAAAAATCTTCGTTCCTTCATTTTCTCAATCTAAAAAAGTAATTTCATTCATTCAAAATTTAAGTGGATGATAAACCCTTCCATAAATAAAAGCGTGTTACACAAACTTTTCCAGTCATAAATCATCATTTGTGATTTTGTCACAGAAGTACGCACAATGACTCTGTTATAATCACTCATCATAATAGGAAATAACAAAAGAAGGGTGGTCATAGTTATGGCAAATGTAATTATCATCGGAAACGGTCCAGCAGGTATTTCTACCGCTTTATATACAATTAGAGCAGGAATAGAAACAACGGTTATCGGAAAAGATTTCGGTGCATTAGGAAAAGCATCTGAGATAGAAAACTATTATGGCTTTAGTCAACCTATTTCTGGTAAATATTTAGTACAAGAAGGGGTAGAAGGAGCAAAAAGACTTGGAGTACACTTTATCTCTGATGAAGTATTGGGACTTAATTTTACAGATCAATTTGTGGTGAAAACAAAGAATGAGGATTACTCTGCTACAAGTGTTGTTATCGCTACTGGAACTTCCCGTAATACTCCTAAGATTAAGAGATTGAAAGAATTAGAAGGCCGCGGTGTTAGTTACTGTGCCGTCTGTGATGCTTTCTTTTATAGAGGAAAGGATGTTGCAGTGCTAGGTGATGGAGAATATGCACTTCATGAAGCCTTAGAATTATTACAAACTTCAAATTCAGTTACTATTCTTACCAACGGCAAAACACCAAACATTGTTATTCCAGAAACCATTAAGGTAATTACAACTCCTATTGAAGCACTTGATGGAGACGAAGTACTAGAATCCGTTTTCTTTCAAGATGGAAGTAACTTATCTGTATCTGGGTTATTTGTTGCAGTTGGAGTAGCTGGTAGTACCGATCTAGCGAAAAAAATTGGTGCTGCTACAGAAAATAATAGAATCTTAGTCGATGAGAACATGTCCACGAATATTCCTGGACTCTATGCAGCAGGTGATTGTACTGGTGGATTATTACAAATATCCAAAGCGGTATACGATGGAGCTAAAGCTGGAACTGCAATTATAAAGGAACTCAGAAACCAAAAAGTAAAAACAGCATGACTTTTTAAATTGGAGGTATCTATGGCGGTTATAAAAATATTACTTGGAGCAGTTGTTGGAGGATTTTTAGGACATCTTTATTATAAAAAGGTAGGGTGTGCTTCCGGCTCTTGCCCTATTACTTCAAAGCCGTTGAATTCAACACTTTATGGGGTGATACTAGGTGCATTAATTATGAGCTCGTAGCTAAACAAATTGCCAAGAAAGCCAGACAGTTATGAATATCTAACCGTCTGGCTTTCTTCTTATATGTTTATTCTTATATATTTTCTCCTATGTTTATCTCTTGTTTCTAATTACCCTACCATTTAAAACCCCGGTATGTTTCCCATGTTCCACCACAACCTTACCATTTACAATAACATATTCAATACCTGCTGGATATTGGATTGGTTCAACAAAGGTACCTTTGTCTTCAATTGTGTTAGGATCAAATATTGTGATATCTGCAAAGTAACCTTCTTTTAACAGTCCTCTATTCTTAATGCTCATAGCCTCCGCAGCCTTAGACGTCAACTTCTTCACTGCTTCTTCGATTGTCATTATCTTCTCTTCACGTACATACTTTCCAAGAATTCTTGGGAAGCTTCCATAAAGTCTTGGATGCGGTTTTCCAGGAGCTAATAAGCCATCCGTACAAGCATTCATCTCAGGACGAGCCATAAATAATTTCACATGGTCTTCTACTCCATAGAAGTCTACCATACCAACTGCATTTTCTTCCTCCATTAGAAGGTCAAAGGCAGCGGTAAATGGATCTAGATTTCGAAGCTCTGCTAGCTGAGTAATACTTAAGCCAACAGCATCTTTGTTTTTCTCTGTCACTACACTGGTTACATAAATATTTTCAAATCCAGCAAAGTCAACAAAGTTATCCCAGCCATGAATTCCATGCTCCATGTCATAGCGCATCTTCTTACGCATTTCTGGATCTCTTAATCGTTCGATTACTTTATTCGTTCCGCCATCATGAACCCAAGGTGGAAGAATTGCTCCCATCATCGTACTGCCGGCAACATAAGGATACTGATCAAAGCTTACCCTGATACCTTCTGCTTTTGCTTGTTCTAATTGAGAAAGTACTGTATCGATTTTATCCCAGTTTTTCTTACCAGCAACTTTAAAGTGAGACCAGTGAACTCTAACTCCTGATTTTCTGCCTATTTCAATTACTTCATTCATAGAATCAACAATCGTGTCTGCTTCGCTTCGCTGATGAATAACAAATACACCATCAAACTCAGCAACCACCTTACACATTTCAATGATTTCTTTGCTTTCTGAATATGCACAAGGAATATAGATTAATCCTGTAGATAAACCAAAAGCTCCTGCTTCCATTTCTCTACGGGTAATCTCTTTCATCTTCTCAATTTCTTCATCTGTTGGCTGACGATTGCCAAGTCCCATGGCCTCCATACGGATATTACCATGCGGAACCAGATAGCATTCATTAATACCAGGACCAACCTTTTCAATCATCTTTAAATAATTATCGGTTGTTTGATAAGTCCAATCAATTTCATCACTAACTCCATCCAGCCCAGCGATATTTTTACGCCAATCTGAGATATATTCCAAAGGAAGAGGTGCCATAGAAACACCATCCTGACCTAAAACTTCTGTCGTAATACCCTGCATTACCTTTGGCATTACCTGAGGACGCAATAAAACATCCAAATCACTGTGGGAATGAGTATCGATAAAACCAGGTGCAACTATAAGACCTTTGGCATCAATTACCTTATCAACACCTGTGTCACTAATCTGTCCTATTTTTTCTATTCTTTCCTCTTGAATTAATAGGTCAGCCTGATAGGCTGGCTCTCCGCTTCCATCAACAATTGTAGCATTTTTAATTAAAGTTTTTATAAGTCACACTTCCTTTCAAAAGAGTTACAGTTAAGTTTGAAATCTTTTCAAACTTACTATTTAAGACAGTATCAAATCAGCAAGCGCATTCAATATGCTAAGTTATTAGATGCTATGTTATTAGATTCTTTCTTCTTGAGCATGCTCGATAGTACCTAATTGCAGCACTCCAATCTGTATACTCTTACACTTATGTCAAAACCACATCTGCTTGCAGATGTGGTATGGTATTGATTTACATATCAAACATTGTCTGCTATGAAAAGCAAATATTAATGACAATGAAAAGTTCACAAAACGCGCCTTCCATTGTTTATATAACCTCAAAATCAATCAGAAGAATATCAAATGATTTTAAATTAATATTGCTATAGTTATACTAATAACGCTTTCATTACACCGTAGTAACATTCACAGACCTTAGTAAGTTGCTCTACTTCAATATATTCATCTACCGTATGAGCTAAATTCTCACGAGAAGGTCCAATACCTAATGTCTTAATGCCTGCTTCTCCTGCATAATGAGAACCATTGGTACAGAAATTATACTGTGTAATCTCTGGGTTAAATCCTGCATTATTAAGTTCCCCTACAACAGCTTGAACCCATGGTTCGTCTTTATCATATAACCAGCCAGGGAAGAATCTTTCTCCTTCGATTTTGTTTCCGGTATAGCACATTTCTTCGCCTACCGCATAGGAAACCTTCGCTTTTAATTCAGGGTCTTCTGCCATTAATTTCTCTAATAACTCTCTAATTGGAGCAATTACAGATTCCTTTGTCTCACCAACTAATAAACGGCGATCATAAGTTGCACGGCAATATTCAGGAACAACAGAAGCTCCAGGATATGGTGCAGACTTGATATCAGTTAACTCTAAGATACCCTTTCCTAATACAGGGTGCTCTGTTGGAACTAAGTCTCTAATTGCATTAATTACCTTGCTCATCTTATAAACAGCATTAATTCCCTTCTCAGGATTTGCAGAGTGAGCTGGTTTACCAAAGGTTTCTACTACGATTTCCCCTCGACCACGTTGACCGATTTTAACATTTAACTGACTTGCTTCCCCAATGATTACATAATCTGGCTTAAAGTTTTTGGAGATTTCGCGCGCTGCTACACCTTCAAAACACTCTTCATGAACAACACCAGCAATTAGGATTTCACCGGCAAAATCACGCTTCGTATCCTCTGCAAAGTATTTTGCAGCTGCGGTAAATGCAGATACTGCACCCTTCATATCAGAGGTACCACGGCCATATAACTTACCGTCTACAATTTCACCAGCAAATGGCTTCTGCGTCCACTTGCTTTCATCCGATACAGGTACTGTATCAATATGTCCATCAAATAAAACCTTTGGTCCTGGACGATTTCCCTTGATTACTCCAATTACGTTACCATATCTATCATAAGTAACATCATCAAAACCATTTGCCTTACAGAACTCCCCTATTGTCTGGGCAGCTTGTTTTTCTTCTCCTGAATAGCTTTTTGCCTGTATCATTTTCTGTGTTAATTTAATTAATTCTTGTTCTCTGTTTCCGTTAAGCATTGTGCTATCTCCTTTCTTGTACCCGTGTGTATACAAGCTGTTTTCAGATTGTATACAACTTAAATGAGAAATGTGAAATCTTTTTTACTTCACATTATCCTGTGCATAATCACTCGTCCTACGAATGATAACTGCTTATGTTATTCTCCGTCGTAACGTGAGTCTTTCCCATTCCATACCACATTACGATAATTTTCTTTGTCTGTATCACCTTCTGTTGAGATGAATAATAATCTTGAATCCTCGTTAAGACCTAATTTACCCTTTAAATCTACAAGAGAATCATCAGTTAAGATGTTGTAAGCACATCCAAGGGTAGCAGCTCCACTTTCTCCAGATACCACCTTTTTATCACTATCAAGTGGACTAGCCATAACACGCATACCATCTGCTGCAACATAATCTGGACAAGAAATAAATGCATCTGCATAATCTCTTAATACATTCCATCCAATGCTATTTGGCTCTCCACAAGCTAAACCTGCCATAATTGTATTTAAGTCACCTGTTACAAAGTGAAGTTTTCCATCGTTTGCCTCCGCAGTGCGATAAATACAGTCTGCTTTGTTTGGCTCAACAATTACAATCTTAGGCTGATTTCCTTTATAGTAATTAGCAAAGAATCCACAGATAGCACCTGCTAAGGATCCAACTCCTGCCTGTAAGAAGATATGGGTTGGAGCTTCTGCTTTTGTTTCTTCTAATTGCTTTACAATCTCATACCCAAGTGTCATGTAACCTTGCATAATCCATGTAGGAATATCCTCATAGCCTTCCCATGCAGTATCCTGAATTACAATCCAGCCTTTTTCTTTCGCATTCTTATCTGCAAGACGTACTGCTTCATCGTAATTCATATCAGTAATGGAAGCATCGGAACCCTCTGCTAAGATGTTATTTAATCTTTCAATTGCAGAGCCCTTTGGCATATAAACTACTGATTTTTGGTTTAGCTGATTTGCTGTCCAAGCTACACCACGTCCATGGTTACCATCCGTAGCTGTAACAAAAACCATATCTCCAGTTTTCTCTTTTACTTCTTTTGATACCATTTTAGTTGCTGTTAAATTCTTGATATCCTCTCCGATTTTATCTGCAATTAAGCGTCCAATCGCATAAGAACCACCTAATACTTTAAATGCATTTAGACCGAAACGGAAGGACTCATCTTTTACATGGATATCTTTCACGCCAATTTCTTTTGCTAAGTTCTTTAACTCTACTAAAGGAGTTTCGCTATATACTGGAAAGCTAGCATGAAATGCATGAGCTTTGCTTGCTTCCTCGTAATTTAAAAACTCAATGTTTGATTTTTCATTATTATTTCTTGGATAAAATACACTTTTAAATGTCTCTTTCATAATACCTAACCTCAATTCTAGCGTTTTAACGCTTGTTTTATAACTGTGTTTTTTCCTATTACAGTTTAAAATAATGACATAATACACAAATATATGGGATGCCGTATTATGGCAAAACCAATGATTTAAGAATGTGAAAACTCTACTTAAGTCGATAAAGGAATGTGAACTAGGACTGTTTTTCCTTTGGCAAAATCAAATTCAAAACAATAGCAATTAATGCTACAATAACGATTTCACTTCCACCAAAAATCATACGAACCACTTCAGGACAACCAGCAAATGCACCAGGAGTTCTTGATAAACCTACAGCCAATGCAACAGAAAGACCTGCAATGGACAAATTCCTTGGAGTCAAACCAGCACCAGATAACATTCTAACACCTGTCATTGCAATACTTCCGAATACTGTAATAGTTGCACCTCCAAGTACCGGAAGCGGAATTGTTAGAAAAACTTCGGCAAGCTTTGGCATCAACGCAGTTACCATAATAATCAAAGCTGCCACAACAAATACAATTCGATCCGTTACACTCGTAGTTACTACAATCCCTACATTCTGTCCGCAAGTAGCATTCGGAGTACCACCTAAGATTGCTCCAATTGCACTTGTGATGTTATTTCCAATTATACCACCGGATAATTCTTTATCGGTTGCTTTTCGGTTAAATGCTCCTGCTGTAGTTGCTTCAAACTGTCCAATATCTTGTATAGAATTAATCACAAAAATAATTATCATAGATACAATTCCACCCACAGAAAAACTAAGGCCGAAATGGAACGGTTTTGGAAGTGAAACTACTGCTGCATCTGCAACCCTTGTAAAGTCTACCATTCCAAAAAACGCAGCTACTACATACCCTATCATAAGACCTAACAAAGTCGCGGATACTTTTAAGATACCCTTACAAAACTGTGAAAAGAATAATACGGAACCCAAGGTAATCAGTGCTACAATCCAAGCTTTTGGAGTTCCAAAGATGGAACTATTTTCTCCACCTGCCATATACTTAACAGCAGTTCCATAAAGGGAGATCCCCACGGTTAATACTACGGAAGCTGTAACAATTGGTGGGAATAAAAATCTTATCTTTTTAAACCCAAGACCAACTACAATACCAACCAAAGCCCCTATTAACTGTGCACCTAATACACCAGACATACCATCTGTCTTAACAATACTGGTAAGGGTAGGTATGAATGCAAACCCACTACCAATAATTACTGGAAGATTACAACCAATTCCGAATTTACCAAAAGCATGAATCAAAATAGCAATCGCCGCACATAGTAGTGAAGCTTGCATCATAATAACCAAATCATCGCTAGCAATCCCTCCAGCCGTTCCAAGAATGGTTGGAACCGTTACACAGCCGACTACCATGGCTACTACATGCTGTAAAGCCAAAGGAACAACTTCACCAGCACCTAACTTTCTATTATCTTTTGCCATATCCTTACCCCGTAAACTTTATTGTTTTTGCAAATCTATTAACTAGTAAATGACAATGTAAATTTATTTTCTGTATGCTGTCCCTGTTATTGGTAGGGAAAACCTTCGATTACCGTCTACACGATATGCAGCATGTGCAGCAGCTGGTGCAGTCGGTACGGTACAGATTTCCCCAATTCCTTTTGCACCATAAGCTAGCCCATTCGGATCATTCTTTTCTACCATAATAACTTCGATTTCAGGTGCTTGCGTTGCTCTAAATAACCCAAGGGTACCGTATTTTGTTTTCACATATCCATCTTCCATCACAAAATCTTCTGTTAATCCATACCCAAGCCCCATCACAACTCCACCTTCAATTTGGCCGGAACAAGCCTTTGGATTCACAACACGACCGACATCATGGGCAGCAACTACTTTGGTTACCTTCTTTGTCTCATCCATAATAACGACTTGAACACCATAACCATAAGCCACGTGGCTGACTGGGTTTTTCTTATCTGCTCCCATCTTGTCTGTTACACCGCTATAGACGCCCTCAAAAACTTCGCCTTCTAATTCATCTAAAGTCTTTGTCTTAAGAGCATCTTTTAGTTTTTCGGCAGCACATCTTGTTGCTTCTCCTGCAAATAAGGTTTGACGTGATGCAGTTGTTGTTCCTGAGTTTGGTGTTGTTGCAGTATCTGCACGTTCATATACAATACTGGATGGCTCCAAGCCTGTGGTTTCACATACCATACTTAGCATAACATTTCCAATTCCCTGACCAATACATGCTGCAGAAGTTAAGATATGCACTTTACCATCTACCACTTTTAAATTACTACGTCCGATGTCTGGTAGACCAACGCCGATTCCTGAGTTTTTCATGCATCCTGCAATACCTGCATATGGACTAGATTCGAAAGCCTCTTTTACTGCCTCTAAACATTCCACATATGCGGTATCTTCCGATGCAATCTGACCATTCGGTAATTCATTTCCAGGACGAATTGCATTTTTATAACGGAATTCCCATGGAGAGATACCAACCATTTCAGCAAGTTCATTCAGGTTTTGCTCCTGAGCAAAACAGCTTTGAGTTACACCAAATCCTCGGAAAGCTCCGCCTGGTACATTGTTGGTATACACACAATATCCTGTCACTTGAAGATTCTGATAATTATATGGGCCGCCGGCATGAGTACATGCTCTTTGTAATACTGGGCCACCAAGACTTGCATAAGCTCCACAGTCAGAAATAATGGTGGCTTTCGTTGCAGTTAAGATACCATTTTCATCACATGCAGTAGTAATATCGATTTCCATAGCATGACGTTTCGTATGGATATTTAAACTTTCTTGTCTTGAAAATTTAACCTTTACTGGTTTCTTTGTAATATAAGCCATTAATGCAGCATGGTGCTGAACACTCATATCTTCCTTACCACCAAATCCGCCACCTACTAATTTTGTCTGGCAACGAACCAGAGAAGGGTCGATATTTAACATTCTGGAAATTTCATGTTGCTCATCATACACGGATTGAGAAGCAGTATACATTAGTAAACCTTCCCCATCCGGGATACCGATTGCACATTCCGGCTCCATGAAAGCATGATCCGTCATAGGTACAGAGTAATGGTTTGTTACAATATATTTGGAATTTTTAATTGCTTCGTCTACATTTCCTCTGGAAATGCTTTCTCTTGTTAAAATATTTCCCTTTGTATGTAACTTCGGTGCCCCTTCTTTCATTGCTTCTTCTGGTTTTGTTAGAGGTGTTAATTCTTCGTAATCAACTTCTACAAGGTTTAAAATCTCATCTAACGTTTCTTTTTTAGTAGAAGCGACTAAAACAATCGCATCACCAATATATCTGGTGGTATCACCCTTGGCGATGAGTACATCCCAATCCGGAACAATATGACCTGTTTTATTAAACGGAACATCTTCTGCAGTAAGGATTCTCACGCAGTCCGGATGTGCTAATGCTTTTTCTAAACGAATATCTTTTACAATTGCTCTTGGATATTTACTTCGTAATGCCTTAGCGTAGATCATACCTTCTATGGTAATATCATCTACGTATTCCCCCGTACCAAGTACCTTTTCCTCTGCATCAATTCTCTTAAAATGCTCTCCGACTTTACCATTTCCAGTATCCTTAGGAACGGGTAAGTTTTCACGGAACATCTTTGCAGCTAATAAAATAGCATCTTCTATCTTTACATAACCGGTACAGCGACAGATGTTACCCATAATTGCTTTCTTAACATCTTCTCTTGTAGGTTCTAGGTTATTATCCAGTAATGATTTTGCTGAGATTACCATACCAGGAATACAAAATCCACATTGAACTGCTCCCGTGTTTCCAAAAGCATATACATATACTTCTTTTTCACGCTCGCTCAATCCTTCTACCGTGATGACTGACTTTCCAACTAACTTAGAAAGAGTAAAAATACAAGCTCTCGCTTTCTTACCATCCACTAAAACAGTACAAGTACCGCAAGCACCTTCACTACATCCATCCTTTGCTGATGTAAATCCCAAATCATAACGAAGGAAATCTAAAAGCTTCTTATCTTCCTGGCTTTCATAAATCGAGCCATTAATTTTCACCTGATACATAATTACCTCCATTCTTATGCACATTCCCGTGTGAAGTTTAGGAATTTTTAGTCTGCGTACTTTGCAGAAATAGAATTTCTTTTCACACTCATCTTGGTCCCAATACATAGGTTCCTTGATTTTCTTTAACAATAGTTCCATCCTGCACAACACATTCGCCATTAACAAACACGGTTTTTGCCTGACCTTTTATTTTAAATCCCTCATATGGTGTATAATCAACATTTTGTATTTGTTTACTCCATGTAATCACACCTTCATAATCAGGAGAAAAAATAACGATATCTGCATCAGAACCCACTTCTAATATTCCTTTGTCCGGATACATCCCATAGCGCTTTGCTGGATTTGTTGCCATAAGTTCACACATTCTCATCACATCGATATAGCCTTCTTCTACCAAATAGGTATAGATCAGTTGAGGTCTATGTTCTACTCCTGGCGCACCATTTGGAATTTTCCGAAAATCTTCTTTTCCCAATTCCTTATCCTTCTTAAAATTAAAACTGCAGTGATCGGTTGCTATCGTATCAATTTCCCTATCTACAATTGCCTGAATCAACGCCTTGTTATCCTCTACTTTTCTTAACGGAGGGGATATCACATATTTAGCACCTTCAAAATGATTTAAATCATAATAGTGATCGTCTAATAATAAATACTGCGGACATGTTTCTACTGTGATGGTCTGATTTCTTTTTCTTGCATTTCTAATTTCATTTAACCCTGCAAATGAGCTAAGATGAACAATATTAACCGGATGTCCGGCTAACGTGCTGATATATGCTAAGCGATTAATCGCTTCTGCCTCCACATAATCGGGTCTTGATGCGGGATGAGCACTAGGTGAAGTCTCACCAGCAGCAATCTTTTCTTTCGTTAACTCATTGATTAACGTACCATTTTCACAATGGACCCCTAAAACACCATCAATTTCTTTTATCTTTTGTAAACAAGCAAGAATTTCAGCATCGTTGGAGATTAAATTATCATATGCCATGTACATCTTAAAGGAAGTAACTCCAAGTTCTGGCATCTTACTTATCTCCTCTTTTACCCTATCATTCCAATCGGTAATCGCCATATGAAAGCGATAATTACAAGAGCTCTTATCCTTTGCTTTTTTCATCCAGATATCATAAGCTTCCTTTAGTGATTGGCCCTTTTCCTGAGTGGCAAAATCTACTATCGTGGTTGTTCCACCAATCACTGCTGCTTTTGTACCGCTGACAAAATCATCTGCGGTATGTGCAGTCCCGGTATCCATGTCAAAGTGTGTATGACCATCGATAAATCCTGGGAAAACAAAGCAACCTGAGGCGTCATAGACTTCATCCTCATCCTTTGGACTGATATTCTCAGAAATCTCACTGATTTTGTTATTATGAATTGCAATATCCGCTTTTCGCATCTTTTCAGAGCTTATTAGTCTACCATTCTTTATAATCTTCATATTTAGCCTCCATGCTACGACTGTTTATAGGAGCAGCTAATGGCTCAAGTTTGTAATGGTACAAACTTGGTGAATGAAAGACTAAATTTCTTTCACTCTTTTTCTCTCAGTCTGCCAATTATGACTTTTCATAAACTACAGTAAATACGGCTGTTGTTCTCTTA
This sequence comes from Lachnoclostridium phytofermentans, assembly GCF_000733755.1. Classification (GTDB taxonomy): domain Bacteria; phylum Bacillota; class Clostridia; order Lachnospirales; family Lachnospiraceae; genus Lachnoclostridium; species Lachnoclostridium phytofermentans_A. The sequence continues at coordinate 520,463 of NZ_JPOF01000006.1, forward strand.
GTGCTTCTACAAAACTTTGTATCGTCTCCGGAGTATCTCTAAAAGCTGATTCTTTTATCTCTCCATCCATTCGATATACCAAGCTATCTCCTACTACAGCAAATCCTTGGTTTGTACTATTTTCTAATTCTTTTCTACCAGCGAATAAGGTAAGTCTATCCTTATACGGTGTACATTTGTCTGGACAGAAAATATAACAGTTACCGCATTCATTGCAATAGTCATCAACATGAAGCATACGTTTCACACCATCAACCATTAGCGTTGTATTGGCACGATTTGGGCAGACATTAACACAACTTCCACAAGTAACCTTACACTCCACTCTGACATTAACATTCTCACCAAAAGTAAGAAGTGGTTTTTTACGTGCTACTTCCGATTTTCTATAGTTTTTATCTTCAATCGAATTTTTAGCTAATTCTTCTAAAAGAGAAACATTCACTGTCTGATCTGCTGGGAATTCACATTCATCCAAAAGGGTTGCAAGCTTTTTAATGACCTGATATCCGGTTGGCTTTAATAAAATTGTTGCGACTGTGATTGGCCAGATACCAGTGCTAAAAATATCTTTTATGTTATTCGCATCTGCTCCGCCAGAGAAGGACATCGGTAATTTGCCATCAAACTCTTTTGCTAGCTTTGCAGCTACATTGATCGTAAGAGGATATAATGCTTTTCCTGACATGTACATATCTTGACCAGGTAATTCACTGTTATTAATTTTTACATGGAAGGTATTTGATAATTTAACACCAAAAACCAAATCATTTTCTTTCGCTAACTCCTGCATCTTTCTTATTAAGATTACAGCATCTTCAAATTGTAAATCACTATCGAATCCATGTGTATCAAAGGACATATAATCATATCCCATATCATCCATGGTCTTTCTGACAAACTCATAACCCAAAAGAGTTGGATTACACTTTAAATAAGTATTGATTTTTTTGTTGGTCAATAGATGTGTAATAATACCTTCAATTTCATCGCTTGGACATCCATGCATAGTAGATAATGTAATGGAATTACAAATCTGTGGTGAAATGGATTTAATATAAGCTTCATCAACGTTTTTAAATTCTTCTACATGCTCTAGTGCCCAGTTTTCGCATTCCTTCCAAGTTTCTGTGTTAGAAGCATCCTTTAACCCCTCGATAAAATCATCAATTTTTTTAGATTGAATACCCTCTAAGTTATATCCTACCGACATATTAAAGATAAATTTATCAGGGTCACCAAAGCCATACTCTTTCGCAATTAATTTAATTGCATACCAGCCTTTGATATACTCTTCTAATGCCTGTGGTACATAAAGTTCTGTAGACCATTCCACATTGTAACATTCATCATCTGCTCGAATACAAGGTTTCTCTACGTGAAGGTCATGTCCGTCTACGATTTGAACGGTTTTCAATTCAAAGAAACGGCTTCCTCCTACATAAGCTGCAATTAAGTTTTGTGCAAGTTGTGTATGAGGACCTGCTGCTGGTCCAAATGGATTTTCTAAACTATGTTCAAATAAGCTTAGATCTTTCTTCCCATCATGTGTGTATAGATTGCTTACTCCATATACCGTATTATAGTTTTCTTTCTCAAACATCACCCTTTCCATTATTTTGTGAAAAGGTATTTGCACCATAATATCACTCATATTAATCCTCCATTCTGCTACAAACCTATAAATTAGCACGTATAAGACCTTGCCTAATTCATTGTTATACCAAATCTGTTTGAAGATATGGTACAATCCTTCTAACTCCTTAACGGTTTGCATTAATCCTTTGCCATAAATCAGCTGCTTGCCTTCTGCTTTCTTCCATTACTTCTTCTTTGTTTATGTGAAGTAATTTACGGTCTCTCATTAGAACCTCTCCATTACAGATGGTAGTTGTTACGTTAGAACCATTCATGCCAAATAAAATATGAGAGTTTACATTATTTTCATCCATTGGTGTAAGTGGATCATAGTCAACAAATATAATGTCTGCCGCATATCCAACTTTTATTTTTCCTAATGGCACCTGGAAGAAACGATTTGCAATCTGGGCATTGTGCTCAAATAACATTGTTGGAATTTCCCCCCAAGCGCAACTTGGATCTTTATGCATATGCTTTTGTAAAATATTTGCTACTTTATAACTTTCTAGCATGTCATTGGTGTATCCATCCGTACCCAAACCAATTAGAATACCTTTATGAAATATCTTTAAGACATCGGGGGCACCAACTGCATTTCCCATATTACTTTCTGGATTATGAACGACCATGGTATCCGTGGCTTTTAATAAATCCATTTCTTTATCATCAATATAAATACAATGTCCTGCTACAGTCTTAGGACCAAGAATTCCCATTCCATGTAGACGTTCCACAGTACGAACACCATATTTTGATAGACTGTCCTCTAAATCAGCCATACCTTCTGCGATATGGACATGATATCCTGCACCTTCTGGATTTTGCTCCACCACATATCGAAGAGTATCATCACTGAGGGTAAAACTTGCATGAAGTCCCATCGTCCCTTTTATCATGTCAGTCGTGTCGTTATTTGCATAGTGAATGAAGTCTACATTTTCTTTGACCGCTTTCTTCATCTCTACTTCCCCGTTACGATCACTTACTTCATAACATAAGCAGGTACGAAGCTTATATTCTTTTGCCACTTTTGCCAGTTCTATTAAACTCTTTTCCGTATTCTTATAACTTGCATGATGGTCAAATACGGTAGTTACGCCGTTTTCTATACAGTTTAAATAAGTTACTTTTGCACTAACTTTATCATTTTCCAAGGTCAAGTGATTATCTAAATTCCACCATAATCCTTCTAATATATCTAAAAAATTCTTAGGATTATGATTTTTTATACTTAATCCTCTTGCCAAAGAGGAATATATATGATTATGAACATTAATGAATGCAGGCATAATAACCTGATTGTTTGCATCAATAATTTCTGCATTCGGATATTTGCTTTTTAAGTCTGTAAAATTACCTACTTCTTTGATTAAGTTGTCTTCAACTATAATTCCGCCAAGTTCTATATATGGATTCTTGGCATCTCTGGTAAATAATTTACCATTTCCTATTAAATACATCATAACCTCAATTCTGGCGTTTTTGCCCTAATAATTCAGATGGTATCTTTGTGCTCCGACACAAATTGCTAGGTGAATTGTTTTCCTTCATTATAAGAATTGCTACGCTCATAGAACCTATTTTCTTTTCTTATGTAAAATATAGCAGCTTCCATTATGTTTCACGATTTAACCGCTACCCTCTATTAGGTAGCCTCCTACTTACTAACGATATTCCTATCATATTCTTAGTAAGTAGGAAACGAATTATATTACTTTGTTACTGCAATAACTTCTACTTCTACTAAAACACCCTTTGGAAGTTCCTTAACAGCTACACAAGAACGCGCTGGCTTACCAGTAAAATATTCACCATAAACTTCATTAAATGCTGCAAAATCTCCCATGTCAGCTAAAAAGCAAGTTGTTTTAAAAACATTTTCAAATGTTGTATTTGCTGCTTCTAAAACAGCCTTTAAGTTTTTCATAACTTGAAGAGTCTGTTCTTTAATACCACCCTCTACTACAGTACCAGTCGCTGGGTCTAGTGGTATTTGGCCTGAAGAATAAAGCACGCCGTTCACTATTAAGGCTTGGCTATAAGGGCCGATTGCAGCTGGAGCTTTTGTTGTATTGATTTTTTGCATAATTACATCCTCTTTTCTAAGTCTTTTTTCGTCATTTTATCTACAAGAAAATTATAGCACTAAAATTTATTTCAGTCAATCGTATTTTTTTATTATTTTATTTCACTCTATTACGTTACATTAATTTAATAAAAGCATCGAAAACGCAAAAAAAGAAATGAATCACTTAGATCCATTTCTTTGTAAATAGACGAGATCATCTTAATTTATCTCTTAGTTACTATCTATTTCATATGTTCCTTCATTCCTCTTAAATGCATATAAACCGTATTCTTACTAACACCCATAACTTTTGCAACTTTAACTACTGCATCCTTCATTCTGAATATGCCTTGGTTATATAAGAGGTTAACGATTTCTTTATTCTTACAATTAGCCGATATGCTATCATCAGACATTACCTGTTGAGATACTTCGGTATAAGCTTGCTCGATCAGTGCATCTACATCCACTGCAAAGTTTTCATTTATCATAGCACTGGTAGACTTATCAAGCATTTTAAACACTGGAAATGTTTCAGAAAAAGGAGTATCTACATGATAATTAATACAGATTAATCCGATAATACGATGATGTTCACCATATACACTAATTGTAGTGGAATATAGAAGATTCCCTTTTTTATTTTTAGATTCGTACGAAATATAACCATCCAGATTTTCATCTTGAATTTTATTTAGCATATTAAGTGCTAAGTCTGTAATAGGTGCCCCTAACTTTCTCCCTGTATGGTGTCCATTAATAATTTTGATGACAGAGTTTTCGTAATCTTCCAGACTATGTAATACAAACTCAAACCCTGTACCTAAATAATCTGCCATCCCATCTAAAAAGCTTCGATAAGAATTTAATATAATTCGGTCTGTGGCAGTTAATTTAATTTTTCCACTTTGCATAGCTCCCCCATTTCTGCTCTGTCTCATACATATTCTACGTTAGTGATTGCTGAGCACAAATTCTACTGAGTAATCTCCAATCTATATGAAAAATTTCACTAATTATTATATAAAATGCTACTCAAAAAAGCAATATGTCGCGCTTCGTTTTAGTCCATACCCATTGCATGAGACCTAATAAAATTTAGCGCTACTACATCTTTCGCGTCTATATTAAACTCCTTTAATATGTTTATGGTTTCTAATGCAGCTTTCTTTGTTTCCACACTATCACACTGGTTTAAGAGTATCTTAAAAGGAATATTGAGCTGATTACAATACCCTACTGTAATTAACTTCGCTACATCTAAAGGCTTAACTTTATGTGTTGGCCTACAACTTAAAATCTCCATTGCAAGCTTCCATCGGTGGCAGCATTCCATTATTGGCTGAGATAAACAGGTTAATCCTGCTAAAATTATTACAAGATCTGTATCACTTGGTAATACCGGTTCATGCTTGTCAGGTACCTTTATCGGAAGGCGCTTAGACCCATCTGCTTCAACCAGCATATAATCCGTTACTGTCTTCATCCATTCATAAAATGAATCTGATACTTTTGTCATCTTTCCATCCCCACATGGATTTCCAACTACTGCGATACTTTTTTCGTTACGCATAGCGAACAGCATCTCTTTGTCTTCTTTGAGTACGCCATACTCAGTAGGCAAAAACATATGAGTTGTAGTAGTAATTATTACTCGTTTTCCAAGTGAAACCAATTCGTTTGCTAGATGATGAATTGAGGTTGTTTTACCGCCTGCTCCCACAAAAGAAATAACCTTTCCCTGAGATTGATTTAAACCAATAGCGTTATATATGCTATCTTTATTGATAAGCTCTTCGGAACCATTTGACATATAAAATTCCACAAAATTCCTCCCTTCTACAATCATCCGCAAATCTTGACTCGGCATCCTATTGGCATAGTGAAGTGCTTGTTAATTCACTTATGAGAAAATCTTGAAGATTAAAACTACCAGCCATTAGATTTCAATCTCATATATCTGATCATAACAGATCGCATTTTCTTTCATAAATTGTTCCAATTCTAGCCTCGCTTGTGGATTCGCGCTCCAGGCTAATCCACAGCCTGCTGTAATACACCTGGGAACTGGTATTAATCTGCCTCTTCGTCCATTTTCCTTACAAATTTTCTCCATTGCCATAGCACTTGTAGTATTCTGAAAGGTAATAACTGCTCTTAGTTCTTTTTTTCTCATCCTTAGCCTCCTATGACTCCATTGCAAGCTTTTTCACTGCATTCACTGCAACATCAACTTCTTCTTCGGTATTAAAATGAGAAAAACTAAAACGAACCGCCCCTTGTTCTTTCGTTCCAAGTGCCTCATGAAGTAAGGGAGCACAATGTCCTCCTGATCTTGTATAGATACCATATTCTTCTGCTAACTGATCACTCACATCTCCTGAATCATAGTCTGCAATATTAAACGTGACAATTGGAGCCCGCTCATTTGTAGAAAAGTCACCATAAACTTTAATATTAGGAATCTCTTTTATTCCTTCATAAAACTGCCACATTAAATTCTGCTCTTTCTTTCTTATCTCTTCCATCCCTTTCTCCAGAATATAGGAAACTCCAGCATATAGCCCAGCAATACCATGTCCATTTAAAGTACCAGCCTCTAAACTTTCTGGCATTTTGTCAGGATGAGTTTTTGAATAGGATAAGAAACCACTGCCACCAGTTTTTAACGGAGATATGACAAGCCCTTCTCGCACATAAATACCTCCTGTACCCTGTGGTCCAAGAAGTCCTTTATGTCCTGTAAAGCAAAGAACATCGATCTTTTGCTCCTTAACATCGATTGAGAATACTCCTGCAGTTTGTGCAGCATCAACGACAAATAATACATTAGCTTCCTTGCAAAGCTCTCCTATTCTTTGAATGTCAAGCAGGTTACCGGTCAAATTAGAACTATGACCACAAATCACCATCTTAGTATTCTGCTTTATACTCTGTTTAATATCTTCGATTTTGATATTACCAGAGAAGTCGCTTTTTATAATAGATAACTCTACCCCTTCTAATACTAATTCATATAAAGGCCGCAAAACACTATTATGCTCTAACTCTGTTGTAATCACATGATCACCTTTATGCAATAATCCTTTGATCGCAATATTAAGACTTTCTGTTGCATTTAGAGTAAAAGCTATTCGGCTTGCATCCTTTATATGAAATAATTTTGCAAGTATCTCTCTGGTAGCATAAATAATCCTCGAAGCCTCTAAGGAAGCTGAGTGAGAGCCTCTTCCGCAATTCCCCATACTTTTGATAGCAGCATAAACCGCATCTGCTACTGAATCTGGTTTTTGTAAGCTGGTTGCAGCGTTATCAAAATATATCATTGCATTTCTCCTCATATAATAAGTTTTGCAGCGTTCTTATGAAAGGTTCTTAACCCTACGTAAATACAGGATGGATTCTAAAACACTTCCAGCAATGCAACGGGCTTTGTCTGAAATGGTGAAACAATTTTTCTTCTCTTCGATTCTAGGGTCAATATCAGCTATTTTTAGTCCCTTAACTACTGGATATCCATCTTTTATCATACCCCTTAAGATACCATCAATACTAGCTTCTACCTTAGTTTCTCCAATGAAAGCAATCGCTTGTCCCTTTGTTACAGTATCACTGATATGACTTATCGCATTAATCATCCCAGTTGCAGGACTATGAATCACTCTTTCTTTTCCATATCCACCTATGATACCCGGAATTCCCGTATTCTTTGCTGCATCCCCTTCCCAAAGAATTCTACCTAAATCATGTCCCCTTTGGGTTTCTATTACGGCATCCACGTCAACACCTGCTTTAAATCCCGGTCCTAAAGCAACTGTTATTGGTGCCATCTCTTTCTTAGTACCTAAATTTTTCTTAGCCAAGATTCCATCCACCAACGCCATTGGTTTTATATATTGTAAAATATCGCAATTCTCATCTTGGATGATTGGAATCTTACCTTCTGATAAAATTTCATTAATTTGATTAAAATGTTCTGCTCTTTTACAGATTACTCCCTCAACGATTGTTTCTTTCTCATACATCGCTTCTGAAAATGCAACTTTCCTACGAATCGTAGAAGGATTTTGGGTCTCTAATACCACAACAGGAAATCCACTTCGATATAATTTATGAATGGTTCCTGTTGCAATATCACCGCCCCCTCGGACAATAATTATATTTTTCATTCTCTTACTTCCTTCTGGTGCATCCTCACCTAAACTAAGGCTTTATTATCTTTGACGCCTTCCTCATTATTTCCGCAATCGCATACATATTGGTAACGGAACCAACAGATAATTTATCCGATATTTCATAGAAGTTTAGACAGGTTCCACAGGTTAATATCTCAACTCCTTGAGATTCAAGAAGTTTTAAATCTTCCAAAGAGTCTGAACCTTCCACTGATAATTTTGCTCCGCCATTATATAAAAGAATCGTCTTTGGAAGCTTTTCTAATTCTGTAAGCGCATAGATAAATCCTTTCATTAAGGCTTTGCCAAGTTGCTCATTTCCTTCTCCCATATGATCCGAAGGCAATACAACAACCGTAGACTCCTCTCTGATATCCGGGCAACATTGATCTGTTTCAGATGCTAACTTAGCCTCTTGATTTGCGTTACTTTCTTTATCAACATCTTCAAGGGCTTTAGGCGCTAATTCTATTCTTACAATATAGTGATCCTGTGTAATTTTTTCTGAAAGATACTTAAGCTTCATTTGTTTTGCCATTTTTGTAAGGTTTTGAACAGCAATCTCATTGTCAACAAATACTTCAACCATACCATCCGTAAGGTCTTTTAGTACTTTTTTCGTTTCTATCACCGGAAGAGGACATTGCATTCCTCTGGCATCAATCGTTTTTTTCATGATGTTCACCCTTTCTGTAAGTGTTTTTCCTATCTTTCACTATATTAAAAACTTCAGATATCGTCAAATGATATCTGAAATAATGTTTACTTTATGATAATTTCTTTTTCTTGTAATTTCGTAATCTCTCCAATGATTGCGCAAGGCATCTCTAAACTTTCAAGCTCTTTTAGTATCTTACTTGCATCCTCTGGATTAATGCTAAATAGAAGCCCACCTGAGGTCTGAGGATCAAACAAAATCTCTTGAATAGCAAAATCATCCGTTTCAAAATCAATATAGTTTTCAACAAAATTACGGTTTCTTTGACCAGCTGCTGTTAGTAGAAATTCATTGGCATAGTCATATGCTTCTTTGATATATGGAACTGATTTACTTTGGAGAACAGCAGTATACTCATTTTGAAGCATTTCATGTAGATGCCCTAAGAGACCGAATCCTGTTACATCGGTGCAGGCATGAATCTCGTATTTTCTAATAATTTCAGAGGCGTATTTATTTAAGGTGGTCATCGATTTTATTGCTTTTTCCATTGCCTCATTAGATGCTTCTCCTACTCTATTAGCAGTCGCTATAATCCCAACTCCAAGTGGCTTTGTAAGTATAAGTTTGTCCTTCGGTTTCACGCCTGAATTTTTAAATATTTTAGCAGGATTTATGGTGCCAGTAACCGACAGCCCATATTTAACATCTGCATCCGCTATCGAATGACCTCCTGCAAGGATTCCACCTGCCTCCATTACTTTTTCATTGCCACCAGTTAAAATCTTACCTAAAATATTCAAATCCATCTTTTCAGGAAAGCATACAATATTTAAAGCTGTTTTTACCTCTCCACCCATGGCATAGATATCACTTAACGCATTTGCTGCTGCGATTTGACCAAACACATAAGGATCTTCTACCATAGGAGGGAAAAAATCTAACGTCTGAACAATCGCTAAATCATCTGAAATCCGATATACAGCTGCATCATCGGATCCTTCAAACCCGACCAACAGATTCGGATCTTTTACCTTTGGTAGTTTATCAAGTACATGCTTTAAAACTTCAGGACCTAATTTAGCGGTACAACCACCGCCTTTACAAAATACAATTTCTTTCCCCATTCTTTAGCTCCTAATTATCTTTATGGTAGTTATTTGTGACATAATCTTCAATTAGTACAGTCATAATACCTCCGCAAACCATACCTTCTTCTTCCGCTGCATCACCGGTTAAATCAATATCAACTAACTTATAAGTACTAGAACCAATCAATTCTCTTGCCTGTCCAATCACTGCGGCTTCGCTACAGCCTCCTCCTATGCTTCCAAGAATCATGCCATCTCTGTAAACAATCATTTTTGCACCAGCTCCCCTTGGTACGGAGCCTTTCGTATGAACAACTGTAATAATTGCTTTTGGAACATCACTTTCCTCTGCTAATACTTGTAACACTTCATAATCCATATCAGAACAATTTCTCTTTTTATTATCCACACTGCCTAATCGCTTATGAGAAATTAACTCTGCTAATATAGAAATCGATATTTCCTCTGGAGTTATCGCTCCAATTGGTAAGCCAATCGGAGTGTGAACTCTATCTAATCGGTCACGATTACAACCGTTGGTCTCTAACATCTCTTTCACAATGGCAGTTCGTCTTCTAGATCCTATCATACCGACATAAACTGGTTCTTCTCCCTGACATATGCATTCTAAACAAGTGCTATCATATCGATGACCTCTCGTGATAATTACAACATAATCTGATTTTTTAATCTTTAATTCCTTGATTGCATGTTCAAAATTATCACAAATTACCTGTTTTGCCAATGGAAACCTTTGAGTATTTGCAAAGGTAAGTCTATCATCTACAAGAATTACTTGGAAACCTGTTTTTGCTGCAAACTCTACAAGAGGAATAGCTATGTGTCCTCCCCCAAGAATGATAAGACGTTCCTCAGGATAATATGGCTCTGCGATTAAATGCTCGTTTCCTTGTTTTAAGAATTGTGGAATTCCTTCCTCTAAGGATTCTCGTATGAACAAATCAGAATTCGAATCCAAAACTAATTGTTTTCTTAGATCAGTTCCAATCTTCCCTTCTTCTCCAAGGATATTAGAAACCATGCAGACTTTCTTTCCGTTTTGAATACTATTTAAAATCTCAGTATAAATGTTCCTACACATTTTTTCTCCTCCGTTCCGCGAATGATAACAAATCATTCTAGTAATAGAATATCTTCTGGTGCTACTGTCAGAAAAGTAGGAGTACTTTCATGAAAGCCACTACTTAATTGGCTTTTACTGATTTTCCACCAGATGACAGGCTCTTTTAGGTCATTTTTATCGTCGTTCTTAATGTCTTCTATTTGCATCAATACATTCCACTCGAAAGGAGCTTCCGCAATTTTGTGAATCTGGCAAGGTAACACATTTAACTGTTCTTTCGGCTCATAACATGGTTTAAAATCATGTGCTCTTATTCCAATATGGGTTAACCCTTCCGGAACTTGTGTATTAACAGTTAGAATACATCCCCAATCTGTAGCCTTTACTTGATTTTTGGATACTCTAACCGCACTGGATATATTTTTACATCCGGTAAGCCTTGCGGTCTGAACCTTTTTAGGAGATGCAAAAATTTTTTTCGTTTCGCCAACTTCTATTATCTTCCCCTTGTCAAGTACTATGGTATCCCTGCAAAAACGGTATACCTCATCTCGGCTGTGCGTAACCATAATAGAATCACCATGGTACTCCTGTAACAAATCCTGCATTTGAATCTGTAGTTCTTCCTTAAGATAGCTGTCCATCGCTGAAAATGGTTCATCAAATAATAATACATCCGGCTTGTAAGCAAGCATTCGTGCCAGTGCTACTCTTTGTTGTTGACCGCCGGAGAGCTTACTTGGATATTGATCTTCGAGTCCCTTAAGTTTGAAATTCTCAATCAGTCTTAAAATTATGGCATCCTTTTTCTTATTTGGCACTTTCATTCCTATTCCAATGTTCTCGTATACCGTCATATTAGGAAATAGTGCATAATTTTGAAACAAATATCCTACCTTCCTCTGTTGCGGGGTTAGATTAATCTTCTTATCGGAATCAAATAGAACTTTTCCATTTAACTCAATAAAACCTTTTTCCGGGGTAATGATACCAGCAATACATTTTAACGTCATACTTTTACCGCAACCAGAAGCTCCGAGAATTCCCAAACAAGATTCTCTTGTTTCAAAATCAACCTTTAAAGTGAAATTTTTTAATTTTTTCTCTATGTGAACAATTAAACTCATCTTTACTCCCATCTGCTTGCCTTAAACGTATATAACTCATGTTGTTGATAAAATTAGTTCTTTCCTTCAACTTAACTTTTAGTCTGGAACAACTTAGCTTTTAATCTGGATATCTGCACCTTATTTGATATTAAAAATGTAGGAAAGTATAAATAACTGGCTGAAAAGATAATCTTTTCAACCAGAATTCTCTTACTCGTTACATTTTTACAATTTGATGTTTCTATTAATCTCATTCATATCTTCAAGATAAAATACTAATTATACTTTCTATTTCTACTTTCTATTATTTCATTCTAATCATTCTATCTATTTTTTCTTTCTAATTATTCTTTCTATTTCTACTCTTATTTAACGATAAATAATTCATAAATGCAATAATAAGAAACGATATTAACACTAATATTATGACATAACGAAAAGCAAGATTCATGTCACCTGCTGCCACCGCTGAATATACTGCCATCGGTAGCGTTCGTGTTTTTCCCGCAATATTTCCCGCTATCATAGCAGTCGCACCGAACTCTCCAAGTCCTCTTGCAAAAGATAAGACAGCACCGGATAGAATTCCTGGTAAAGCATTCGGTAATATTATTCTACGAAATATCTTCCATTCTGACATTCCAAGTGTTCTGCCAGCATAAACCAAGTTAATATCAACTTGTTCCAAAGCACCTCTGGCAGATCGATACATTAATGGAAAGGAGATGATTACCGCTGCTAAAACGGTAGCCCACCAGGTGAAAGTGATTTTAAGAGCAAATTGGTTCAGTAAGAATTCACCAATCGGGCGTTTCACACCAAACATATAGAGAAGAAAAAATCCTGCTACGGTAGGAGGTAACACCATAGGAAGCGTAAATATTCCATCCATGATAATCTTTATTCTTTCGTTTCTCATAGCATAAACCATTCTTCCGGCGGCTAGTCCAAGAAAAAAAGTTATTACAATACTAAGAGATGCTGTTTTAAGAGAAATCAAAATAGGCGAAAAATCCATATTAATCTCCTTACCTAGCTAAAAATCCATATTTTTTAAATATCTCTTTTGCATCCTCACTTTGAAGGAATTCAACATAAAGTTTTGCAGCTTCTTTCTTCTGTGAAGCACTGACAATACCAATCGGATAAATAACCGGATTTTTTAATGTTCCCTCTGGTGCATTTGCTACCACAACTACTTTATCTGTAGTTGCTGCATCCGTGGCATATACAACACCAGCATCCGCACTTCCTTCTGCAACCCAATTTAATACTTCTGTGACATTCGTACCAAGACTAGCTTTTTCTTCTACCTTATCAAAGATTCCTAAGTTATCAAGAATTTCCTTTGCATATTGACCAGCTGGTACGCTGGCTGGATCACCGATTGCAATTTTTTCTGCATTTAGAATATCATTAAAACTTGTTACTTTGGATTCCATGTTTTTCGGAACGATAAGTACAACTTTATTCTCTAATAGCTGTATGATTGTCTCTTCATCCACCATACTTTTCTCTTTTAAGGCATTCATTTGTTTCATAGCCGCGGATAGGAAAACATCTGCCTCTAATCCTTCTTCAATCTGAGTTTGAAGCTTCCCCGAACTATCATAAGTTCCCTCTACCGTAATCCATGGATACTTGTCCTGAAATAAAGACTTTAATTCCTCTAAGGATGGCTGCATACTAGCAGCAGCTGCTACCAAAATTGTTACTGGTTCCTGATTTATCTCAATCGTACCTATATCTCCTTGATTATCCGATTGATTGGTATTATTTGTATTACCATATTGTCCCTCTGGGGTGCCATCGGACTTTTTAGCACATCCCATAGCTAAAATCATCATACTAATTACTAATAGCATGCTTAATATTCTTTTTCTCATTGTTCTCTCCCTTTTCTCTTACACATTAGTATATAAATGGATTACTCCAACTATCTAGCACATTCCGATACAGAGCCTTTTAGTATCTTAAGTCCATGACCTAATTCAGAGGAAATAACATCCATACTCTCTTTCACTGCCTTTGGACTACCAGGTAGGTTGATAATTAAAGTACGATTACGTAGAACAGAAGCACCACGACTTAACATTGCTCTCTTGGTAATCCCCATAGAATACGCACGAATAGCTTCTGAAATCCCTGGTACATTTCTTGTGGCAACTGCTAATGTAGCTTCTGGAGTAACATCCCTCATGGATAATCCAGTTCCGCCTGTGGTTAAAATCAGATCAACTTGTCTTCCATCGGATAATCTTATTAATTCCTTCTCGATACGAGACTGTTCATCCGGAAGAAGAAGGGATTCCACCACCTCAAAGCCCTGTTCTTCCAATATCGATGCAAGAAGCGGTCCACTTTTATCTTCTCTCTCTCCCTTAAATCCTTTGTCACTCAATGTAATTACAGCCGCTTGAAATGGTCTGTCTTCTCTTGGCTCTAACATTATCATTTCGTCACCTGCACAGATCGTTCCTTCTACTATAACTTTAGCAAAAACCCCTTCTCGTGGCATAATGCAATCACCCATTTTATGATAAATCTGACAATGTGTATGACACTCCTTCCCTATCTGGGTCATTTCAAGGACAACATCATTACACTGAAATCTCGTTCCTACTGGAAGATTCCTAAAATCAAAACCTTCTACTACCAGATTCTCACCAAAAGCTCCAAAATCTATTTCTGCACCTTTCTTTCGAAATTCTTCAATTCTATCAAAGGACAATAAACTGATTTGACGATGCCACTTTCCACCATGGGCATCACCAACAATACCCCAGTCTGTTGTAAAATCTGCTTTTTCTATACAATGCTTCTGTGTACCACGACGTTCGCTTATGCAAATCGCTCTAACTTTTCCCATTTGTGTCAGCCTCCTATTTTAAACATTTCTCTCTTTTCCATATTGTTTCGTTTCAGTTCCTGACTAATTGAGTCAGGATGAAAAGAGTCTTCTTGTCTATCAAAATTGTGTTCTAATGGTTTTTTTTCGATTGCCCTTGATATTAAATTCTTTAATTCCATATCAGAAACACCACTTCGCATGGCAGTCATTAAATCAATCCCGTCACCATAACATAAACATGGTTTTAAAAAACCTCTGGAAGTTAAACGAATCCGATTACACGAAGCGCAAAATTTATGACTGATTGCATTGATAAATCCAATGTTTCCCATCCATTCCTCAGAAGTTATATACTCTGCTGGCCCAAACCCTCTTATCTTTTTTTGACTGGCTATATTCGGATACTTTTCCTTAATTCTACTCTTGATTTCCTCACCCTTGATTGGCTCATATTCTTTCCCATAACCAATTGGCATCATTTCTATAAAACGCACATCCACAGGCAATTTAACTGCTAATTCTGCAATGTCCATTAATTCAACTTCATTTACACCCTTTTGAGGAACACAATTTATCTTGGTTGGAATACCCGATTTTATTAACTTCTGCAAGCCACTCCATACGGTAACAAACTCATCCCTTCCGGTAATTTTCTTAAAAGTATTTGGATTTAATGTATCAAGACTTACATTGACTCCATCTAGTGGAATTTTCGCTAACGCTTCGGTATGTTCTTCCAAAAGTACTCCATTGGTTGTTAACGTAACAAAATCGATACCAGGAGTTGCTTTTATCTCTTTTATTAAATTTATGGCATCTTTGCGTACCAAAGGTTCGCCACCCGTAATTTTAATTTTACGGATTCCAAGTTCGGAAGCACTCCGACAAATCCTAAGGATTTCTTCATAGGTTAATATTGATTCATGCTCCAGTCTTTCAATATCTACCGGCATACAATAGGTGCATCTTAAATTACATCGGTCAGTAATTGAAATTCTCATGTAATCAATTTGTCTTTTATATTGGTCAATCATTTTAGCCTCTATTCTTACGTTTTCACGCGCTTTTATAATGCTAGGCAGCTTTGTGGAATATCACAGATTTCTAGCTGATTACTTTATTTTTCTTTACGGTTGTTAAAGTATCCACTTTTCCCTCCCGTTTTTTCAGCAAGATAGATGGAGCCAATCTCCATCGTTTTATCAATGGCTTTGCACATATCATAAATCGTTAATAAGGCAACACTTACGCCTGTCATAGCCTCCATTTCAACACCGGTTTTTCCTGATACCTTTACGGTACAGACAGCTTCAATCTCAAAGCTATCCTCAAACATATGAAAATCAATGGAGACTTTTGTGAGATTTAATATGTGACATAATGGAATTAGTTCCGAAGTCTTTTTTGCTCCCATAATTCCTGCAATTCTAGCTACCAAAAGAACATCTCCTTTTTTAGCAGTCCCCTCTTTCACAGCATTGAAGCAATCTTTGCTAACTTTAATTCTTCCTATGGCAATGGCTTCGCGTTCTGTGATCTGTTTATCACTTACATCAACCATTACTGCATTACCATTCTGATCAAAATGAGTAAAGTCCATTCTATTCTCCTATCTATCCTCTTATAATAAAGACATTATTTTAATAACTTTTCTCGATTTCTACATTCCCTTACCGTATCCACAATTTGGGAAAGTACAGATATCACAAGACAAACAAAGGCCACCATGCCCTAATTTTGTGATTTCCTCATAGGTAATTCTCTCCCCTGACATCAGTCTTGGCAGCATCAAATCAAAAATGGTTCGTTTGGAATACATAACACAGCCAGGTAGTCCAATCACAGGAATATCTCCCTTATAGTAAGATAACAAGAACATAGCACCTGGTAATACTGGTGCACCGTAAGTAATGATTTCCGCTCCGGTATTCTTAATAGCTAGGGGTGTTTTATCATCCGGATCAACACTCATTCCGCCGGTACAGATAACAAAATCTGCTCCCTTATTAATTAAGTTTAAGATAGCATCTGTTATTTTTTTATGATCATCATTTAAAATTACGTGCTCTACTAGTTCTGTACTATATTCCTTTAATTTATTTAAAATAACTGGAGTAAATTCGTCTTTAATTCTTCCATAAAATACTTCATTTCCAGTGGTAATGATTCCAACCTTTTTATGTAAGAAAGGCTTCACTTCAAGGATTTTTTTATCTCCTGCGATTGCTTTAACCTTCTCCATTTTTTCTTCTTCAATAATAAGAGGAATAATTCTGGTACCTGCAAGTTTATCCCCACGTTTCACTGGGAAATTCCCATGTCTGGTGGCGATCATCATCTCTCCATAGAAATTAATCTTATTTAACAGCTCCGTATTAACTTTTAAAATTCCATCACACTCTGCGTAGAGGTCAATTTTGCCTTCTTTTACACCGCTTCTTTCAATATGGTTCCCTTTACAGATAGAACATAGTATCTCTGCTCCTTCATTCTCATGAAGCATTCCTTCTTCTTTTTCCCACACATACAGATGATCTTTGCCAATCGATAATAAGACCGGTATATCCTCCTTGGTTACAACATGTCCTTTGCGAAAGATAGCATCCTTAGTTACCCCTTTTATAATTTGAGTCATATCGTGACATAGTACATGTCCCACTGCATTTTCTGTCTTTATTAATTTCATATAGTTTGCCTCCATTTCAGCACACGAAATTTGTACATAAAAAGTTTGTGCCAATGATTACGATGGCACAAAACTTCCAATTGATATTTTTTTATTCATCTATTTTTATTGATACCATTCAATTATGAATACGATGTATATTGCTTTGTATCCTTAAAAACATTCAAATTTTACTTATTCTAGCTTCTTAAAATTATGTGAATTTTTCTGAAAGTAGAATGTATGTCATTGCAGCGAGTACTTCTAAGCATAAAATTGGCAGCAAAACTCAATAAACTTTTTTGCCAGTCTATCTAATTTCTTACGTTTTGCATATACAATATAAAGCTTTCTCGTTACTTCTTCCTCGTCTGGCTCATACATCAGTATTTTTCCGTCCTCGACATAATCTTGCGCCGCTTTTTTAGACATAATAGTAATTCCCATGCCTCTACTCACAGATTTTTTTATAATTTCCTGATCGTTAATATATGCTACTACATTTAATTTCTGTATATCGACTTTTTTTGATTCCAAGAATTTTTCAGCGGTTTTTTTAGTTCCAGATCCATTCTCTCGTAAGATGATCGGTTCTTTTATCAAATCATCAAAGGAACAATTTCTGTTTAATAACTCTTGATAATGTTTTTCATTCGGTGTGACCAAGACCAATTTATCCTCATAAAAAGGTATATAGCGTAGTCTGTCATCCTTACTTTTTATTCCCACAAACCCAATCACTGCTCTATGCTTTAAGATTTCTCCTACTACATGTTCACTGTCGCCTTGATTAATTGTAAAACAAACTTTATCATGTTGTTTTTGAAAAGCTTGAATCAACTCAGGTAGTATGTATTGGGAGGGAATAGTAGAACCTGCTATTTGAATTCTTTGTTCTTCCTCTCTCTCTTTACCAAATCCTTGATAGAGCTCTTCCTTGATCGCCATTATTTCTTTGGCATATTCATATAATCTTTCTCCATCTACTGTTGTTTGCACATTTTTAGTTGTACGTTCCAGAAATTTAGTATTAAACTCCTTTTCCAAGGAAACAATATGGGAACTTATGGTTGGCTGAGTAAGATATAATTTTTGTGCTGCCTTAGAAAAACTTTGCAATTCCACAACATTAACAAATGCTTCTAATTGCTTTAATTCCATACAATATACCTGCTTTCAGTCAATAATCGACACCACCAATATATCATACCCGCACTCTTTAATCAATTTATTTATAGATTTTTTCTATAAATAAATCAATCACATAAAGATTATGAATTTTACCGGTTCTCATAACTATGCTAGAATTCAGGTACGTTGATAATATTTAAGTATCGATAGTTTGATTTTTTCGTCATATCTACAAAACAATAAAATCAATTACGTATGCATAGAAAATAAGCTGGTAAAATTGACTAACTAACAAAGGAATAGAGGTTAATAAAATGAATACAAAACAAGAACAATATGTAGAAACCATTAGAAAAACAGCAGAAGATTATTTTAGTAAAGGAGAATTTTTTTGTTCCGAAGCGGTTGTTAAAACAATCAATGATGCATTAGGGAAACCATATCCAGATGAAGTAGTAAAATTAGCTTCCGGTTTTCCTATCGGACTTGGTAAAGCACAGTGCCTATGCGGTGCAGTATCCGGTGGCGAGATGGCACTTGGCATGGTATACGGCAGGATTCATGGAGAGCCAATGAATCCAAAAATGCTTGAAATAGCCAAAGCACTTCATGACTATATCAAAGAAGAATACAACTCTTTATGTTGCCGTGTGATTACCCGTCAATGGAACGGCGATAACTTCCAGTCTCCTGAGAGAAAGCAACATTGTGTCGCTATTACCGGTAAGGTTGCGCAGTGGGTAGCTACGCAATTTGTAGAAGCTGGTATAATTAACGTGGAAGAATAACGCCGGAGGAAGAACATGAATCACTTTCTAAAGAAAATTCCTATGCCAATTGTAGGACTTATGCTTAGTCTTGCTGCTCTGGGGAACTTAATCCAATCTTATGGAGATATTTATAGAACGATATTGGGTGCATTGTCCGCTATAATCTTTATTTTTGTTACGTTAAAGTTTGCTTGTGATTTTCCAGGTTTAAAAAAAGAGTTATCCACACCAATTGGAGCTTCCGTTTTTCCTACCTATTCTATGGGTATCATGCTCCTAGCAACTTACGTAAAACCATATCATCAAAGCGTAGCGTTTTCCATTTGGATTGCTGCCATAGTGCTCCATATTATTCTTATCCTTTACTTTACAAAAAAGTTTGTTAAGAACTTCAATATTATGGAGGTATTCCCAAGCTGGTTTATTGTATATGTTGGAATAGCAGTAGCTGCCGTTACTGGTAAAGCCTTTCATCCTACGATTGGACAGTGGACCTTTTATTTTGCTCTTCTTAGTTATTTGATTTTACTTCCTATTGTAGGAAAACGAATTTTGGTAGTAAAGAAAATTCCAGAACCAGCACTGCCAACCCTTATTATCTTCTCAGCTCCTGGTTCCTTGTGTTTGGCTGGTTACATAAATTCTTTTGTAGCGAAACATATGTTTCTTTTAGGGTTTTTATTAATACTATCCCAAGTTATATATTTTCTAGCGATCATCAAATTAACTCAGTTACTAAAGTTAAAGTTTTATCCTAGCTATTCTGGGTTTACGTTTCCACTCGTAATTTCCGCCATCGCTTTAAAATCGAGCAATGCTTTTCTTATATCACAGGGTCATACCATCCGTTTTTTATCCGTTTTGGAAAAAGTTGAAGAAATCATCGCTGTTTGCATCGTTTTCTATGTGTTAATACGCTATATACATTACATTGTAAAAAACACAAAATAGGAAGCTTGGTTTAGCTTTTAGCCACCGAAAGCGATGTTGTATTGAACTTAAGAATAAACTGGAATACGAGGACTTTTCCTTAACTGGAACTATCAAAGAAGTAGTGCAAGTAAATAACTGCACTACTTCTTATACTTTTATTATATTTACACTACTTTATTCCCATAGTAAAGCTTCATTGAAAAATGGAACCAAATGATCTTCCACTACATTTCCCGGGACGTTATGTCCTCCAGAAAAAGAAAATAGAGTATGTACAATATCCTTCTCCTTCAGAAGTTCCGATAAATATTTTGTCCCTTCTGGTATCCAACTGTAATAGTCATTCACTCCATAACATAATCCAATTGCTCTTAGCGGTTTCTCTAATGCCAAATAAGCATCTAATTTTTCCTTCCAATCACCAAATCCAGATTCCCACCGCTCTATTAATTTGTTGTCTGCCTCCGAACCATCTCTAAGTGGTATCGCTTCATATGGAGGTGTTGTATTATATGCAAATGCATAGGAATATGCCTTTAAAAATCTACTATCGTTTTTCCATGAGTCAAGTGCTCCATCTATTTTACCGAAAGCTATGACACCAGGAGACATTGAATAAACCGCTCCATAAATATCTGGATAAAGAAAAGCTAGATTTAGTGCTCCAAACCCGCCCATAGAAAAGCCACAAATTCCTCTGGATTCAGCCTTTGCAATTGTTCTGTAGTTGTCATCAATATAAGTTACTACTTCTTTCGTCGTATAATCTGCCCAGTTACCTATGATAGGTGAATTCACAAAATAGGACCCTCCTGCCGAGTTTCCTCCTTCCACTGCTACCAAAATAAATTCTTTGGAAGAATCTTTAGAAAAGGTTACATTAAGTCCTTTTTTTGCATAATTGACAAATGCAGCAGCTGATTCACCAAATCCATGTAAAAAATAAATTACTGGATATTCTTTTTCACTTTCCTGATAAGACGGAGGTAGATATATATAAATCTTTTTTTCCGTATTTTCCTCAATCAAGTTCTCTGCAATTGCTTTGGAGTTATAAGCTACGGTTTCTATAGTTCCTTCTTTTAATATAAATGCTTCTTGCTCCGTTTCCTGACTGGTTTCTTGACTGTCTTTCGTTTGCTGATTTTCTACTGTTTCCTGATTCTCTTTTGTTTCCTGATTCTCTTTTGCTTCTTGCTTTTCTTTTGTTTCCTGATTCTCTTTTGACTCTTGATTCTCCATGGTATCTAGTATTCCACTAGATACTTCCTCCTCAGGGGACTGTGAATCATTCTTACATCCTGTCAGACCAAAGATTACAATAACAAATAGAAAAATAGTCTTCAAAATCCGTTTCATTTATCTACCCCTTCCATAATTTCTATATTTTGACAGATTGCTATCAATAGTATATCATTATCCTTAAGAACTGAATGAACAATTCTTGCTATATTAGTTTTTTAGGGAGGCTATTATGAATATTGCTAATCGAAGGCTGATTGAGGATGCCGTAACTCTGATTGAAAATAATTTGAAGACAAGTCTATCTCTAGATGAAATTGCAAAACAGTTATGTATTTCAAAGTTTCATTTTCATAGACTATTTAAAACCATTACTGGTACCACTCTCATTTCTTATGTACGTGGTAGAAAGCTTACCAGCAGCCTGAAAGAATTACAAGACGATAACCTTAAGATTATTGATATCGCTAATGAGTATCATTTTGAATATGAACAAAGTTATGAACGAGCTTTTAAACAGTTATTCGGTCTTAGTCCTTCAGCCTTTCGCCAGAAAAACTGCGTATTAACAATTGTACCTAGAATTGATACTAGCCTGCTAAATGATATCTCAAAAGGCATTGTTATTACACCCTGGTTTTGCACTAAGCCAAAATTCCATCTTGCTGGTATTAAAACTTTAATTAACCATATAGAGAATTACCATACTGCAACGGCGAATTCCAGTGCAATGGATTTTTATTATCATCAACGTTCACTTATTAAAAATGCTGTCAACGAACATCTATATTATGGATTGGTAACCTATTACGACTATAATACCGCAGATTATTATATGCCTAGTATAGAAATTTCCGAACCATTTGATTCTAATCCCGTATTTACCTGTCAAACCATCGAACGTTCTGATTATGCCGTATTTCGCTATGTTGGATTTCACTCACCAGAAGAACTTACGATGAGATTATTACACGAAATTTATGAAGTGATTGAAACTCTATGGATTCCCACAACAAGCTTGAAACCAACCAGACAGTATCATTTTGAATGTATTAATCAGCATATCTGCAAGGAAGATTATTGTGAAGCTGATATCTATATTCCTATTACCTGCTAATACAGGAATACATATAACTAAATACCGTGGTTTCTTTCATCTATTTGATTCACCGGCCACGATAGCTTTCTTCCACTAAGAACTTCATCGATACCAATTGCTGCATCCAAGCTCATTCTCGCCATTGCTTCTTTTGTTAACGCTGCACTGTGAGGTGTTACTATTACATTATCTAACTGGAATATGTTTGATAACGTCTCCTTAAATGGTTCCTCCTCAAAAACATCCAGACCTGCTCCCAATATCTTATGTTCTTTAAGAGCTTGATACAAATCATCTTCGTTTACGATTCCTCCTCTTGCAGTATTGATTAAAACTGCATCTGGATTCATTAACGACAACTTTTTAGAATCAATGAAACCTTTCGTCTCTTCACTGTATGGAATATGTAACGAAATGAAATCAGATTGTCGTATAAGCTCGTCAACTTCCTCCATTATTGTTACATAATCTGGAACATTATCTATCTTCAGTCGATGTCCATATGCAAGGATATTCATTTCTAAACCTAACGCCGCTTTTTTAGCAACACTATTTCCAATTCTTCCAAATCCTATAATACCTAAGGTCTTACCAAAAACATCTCTTCCTGGCATTAGATTTCTGATTTCATAATTTCCCTGCCGTAGTTCTTTGTCTTTTATAACAAGATTCTTCGCACAAGCTAATAATAACATTATGGTATGCTCTGCAACTGAGTTTGCATTTGCCAATGGTGTATAACAAACCTGTATCCTACGAGCTGTTGCAGCTGCGAGATCAATATTATCATAGCCAACCCCGTGTCTTCCTATTACTCTTAAATTAGGTGCTGCATCAAAAACCTCTTCTGTGCATGGAGCAGTACGAAGTAAAAGGCCACTACAATCGCTAATATTATTACAGATAGTTTCTATTGAACTGTCATGAAGAATTCGTAGTTCATATCCTTTTTCTATCAAATAATCTTTTCCTGAATCATCTACATCTTGCGGTATTAGTATGATTTGTTTCATTCAAATTCCTTTTCTTTCTTGGCTGATTAATGTTAACTTAATGACTACTATGAAACCCACTAAGTGGTATCAACTATGTTACGGGCAACTATACCAATACACTTGGTTATGTATCCCTAATGATTAAACAATTTTAGTAAGCTCCCCAGTTTCAGAATCGATTACTAATCCATGTACCATTACCATCTCTGGGATTAATGGGTGATTACGTATCAGTTCAACTGACTTCTTTATTGAATCATCTAAATCTACAAAACCACCCAGCCATGAATCAAAGTCAATTCCGCAATACTTGATCATATCTATATTATTTTGTGTTATTCCGTGTTCTTTCATTATTTTTATCATTTTTTGACTGTCCGTATATCTAGCACCGCAATCCGTATGACCTATCACTAGTATTTCTCTAACATTTAATTCATATATGGCTATTAATAAGCTTCGCATTACACTACCAAATGGGTGTGATATAACTCCACCTGCATTTTTTATGATTTTTGCATCTCCATTTTTAAGTCCTAAGGAGGCTGGTAATAATTCTGTTAACCTAGTATCCATACAGGATACAATTGCGATTTTTTTCTGTGGAAATTTATTGGTGATATATTTTTCATAACCTTTATTTTCAACAAAGGTTTTATTAAACTCTAGAATTTCATCAATCATTCGATATCCTTCTTTCTATTTTCCTATCTAACTGAAAATTAATTAATCTAATTATAATACCTTATCAATTAATTACAACATATTTTATCATCCATTTTTTCTATTAATCTCTTCTCCGTCATACCCTTTTATTGATTGATTACTGTATGGGATAAATTGTTCAAACGCTTATGTTAATATATCCGATGGTCATATGTTACCTAGTAAACATAAAAATCCCTTACTTCTCTAAGGAAAAGTAAAGGATTCTTCATAGCCAGCGGTTTTACTGCAATTGAGTACCCATACACTGACCGGTTCCATAATCCTTTACATAAAGAAGCTCGGTCGCCTAGCTCAATTTCTACATGTATACTAGATAGACTTTATTACATACTTTTTTTCTTATTATATAGGTCGCTTTGTAGTTCCTGGAACAAACACTCCAATTCTTCTTTTACATAATAAAAAAGTTTACTCATTGTCTCTTCCTTATGAATGTTACAGCTATATTGCAATTTACAGAAAAGTCCTTCCTCTTTGTTTGCAATAACAAAATCAATAAGTCGACCTCGATTAATATATTCCCCTTCATTCTCCCCAGCAGATTCTTTTGCTGGTTTTATGTACCCCCATTTTTTCTCTGTAAAACTATCATAGATTGTCTCTGCATTAAAATAGTTATACGTAATCTCAGGATAAGGGATTTTACCCATCTGCTCTAATATTTCTTTATCATCACATAAATAACGCAGACCTCCATACCCTAACCCGTGGTTTGGGATATGGTGCAACTTATCTTTGACATAGTCAAATGCTTGAATTCCATTTTCCTTATCAGAAAGATCTAGGTAAAGTGGAACAAAGTAATTAATCCAGCCAACCGTTCTTGACAGATTGATGGAATCATGAAACGGATATCTTCCATTAAAAACATAGTCAATCAGTAAGCTCTTATAACCAGTCCATCTTTCAAGTCCCCTAAGTATTGCTGTTAATACAATATCATTTAATTCTATCCCACGTCCTATTATTTTCTTAAATAGAATGTCTGTTTTCTCTTTGGATAACAAATATTTACCGAGTACCCGCTCATATCGGAACAAGTTATTATTTAACTGATCCGGGTAGTCAACCGGAATACTCTTAACCTCATTTTGTGCAGCTACTGTCCAGTAATCAATTTCTTTACGCATCTCATCCGTCTGAGCATACTCTTTTAAGAATTCTGACCACCTTTTTAGTGAAGTCGTTTTCTGTGGCAAGCATATTTTTTCTCCTCGCATTTCCATAGAAAAGGCAGTACACATATCTTGTCCAAAGATTGACATGGCATAACCATCTGCTATCCCATGATGTATCAACGTTAGTATACGAGTCGGTTTCATTTCCCCCATATAAAATACAGCGAATCTTACTGGCATCTTAGATAAACTAGTTGCATGCTGCAATTCTTCCGCGGTTCTTTCTATTTCTTCTTTTTGCTTATCCTCTTTCATACCTGAATAATCATAATAAGTTATTGGTAATTGATTTGGCATCCCTTCCATATGCTGTTTCCATTCCATTCCCTCCTTATAGATTCGAAGTCTTAATCCATCGTGATAACTTAATAGATAAGCAATTACATGTTCGATCTGTTCTTTCCTAGGGATAGGATCTGCTTCCACCATAATTCCAATATTCCAATGATTGACATCACCATACAGATTACGAATATCAAGAAGCGCATGGTTTGGTAATAGTGGTAATTCACCTGTTATAACTTCCTCTTCTCTACCATTTTCCTTCTCGATTTTTGCTACTTTACTTAACTCTCTTATCGTTGGATGCTCGAGAAAATATTTTGTATTAATATGAATTCCCTCGGCATTTAACTTGGTTAAAACATATAAAACATTTAGTGAGTTACCTCCATACTCCAAAAAATCATCATCAAGCCCTACCGTTTCTACACCTAACACATGACTGAAAATATCTACTAATTTTTGTTCTAATTCATTTTGAGGTATCGTAATATTTTCGACTACATTACTTAATCTTATTTGTTCTAGCTGTGATTTTACTTTATCAAATTCTCCATTCAAAAACATTTCTTTCAATTTGAATCTCTGTATCTTGCCACTTCCGGTCTTTGGTATTTCATCTAATGGCAGTACATATTTTAATTTTAATCCCGTTTTTGCACTAACATGCTTCTTAATCTTATTTGATAGGCCAACAAAACCTTCCAAGTCACCTAGGTATTGTGGGAATAGTACTACAGCTTCTTTCTTACTAACCTCATCGAAGACACTGCATGCTGCGGCAACTTCTACTCCATTGATTTCTTGCGCTACTCTTTCTATATCATAAGCATAAAAATTTTGGCCATTCGATATAATAATATCTTTCGCTCTTCCTGTAATTACTAGTTCTCCATCTTTTACAAATCCCAAATCACCAGTTATAAGCCATCCATCCTTTGTAAATGCTTTTTCACTGCATTGTTGGTTATTATAATAACCAGAAGTAACACATTTTCCTATTACCTCTATATTCCCGATGATACCACCTTTAAATCTCTCACCATCGTCCCCACAGATTCTAATTTCACAGCAATCTACCACATTACCCACACTTACAAAAAGCATACTGTTTAGATCTTCTTCATCAACTTCCTTCATTTCATCGCCTACACTTACCGATGTACGATTTAGTGAATACCATTTGTATTCCTTGCCTACCATTTTGGAAGACATATTCATACATGTCTCTGTCATTCCATAGGAAGGACTGATTGCCTTTTTATCCAATTCATACGGCTTCATTTTAGTATAAAAATCATCTAATAAATTTTTAGAGATTGGCTCCGCTGCATTCATCAGTACTTTAATACAAGATAAATCCCATTCATACTTTTTAGATACAGAAAATTCATCCAAAAGATGCTTATATCCAAAATTTGGAGAACAAAGAATAGTAGCTCTATGCTTACTTGCTAACTCAAACCATGTGCAAGGGTTCCCAATAAATAAATTCATTGAAATGATATAGTGACTAACTGAGGAGGCAAGTGGTAATAGATGAAACATGTTAAGTCCTATAGTATGTGTAAGTGGCATCCAACTTAAGAATTTATCCTCTTCATTTACTTCAAAGTATTGATTCGTAGTACGTATCTGAGTTAATATAGTTTCATTTGTTAACATTACACCTTTGGGTTCACCAGTAGAGCCCGATGAAAACATGACAAAAACAGTATCCGAAGGGGTTCCATTGGTGGTTGTTCCTGCTTTTGTATTGTAGTCGAATGCTTTACTCAATAAAATGCTTCGTTCAACCATATTTTCTAAACTAGATTCATAAACTTCATTTCTTCCAGAATCCATATGTAAATCGCCTATGTTATTCTGTGAAGTAATGATGTATGGATTCTTTAAAATTCGGAAGATATTATGAACTCTTAGCTTATGTTCTTCCTTTTCTGCGACTGGCACCGGCACGGCTATAAATCCTCCGAGGATACAAGCCCATATAGTATAAATAAATAATTCATTCTCTTTTATCTGTAATAATAATTCATCCCCTGGTTTCACTCCATTGTCTTGTATAAAACCTAGTACTGACAATGATTTGTTATAAACCTCTTTGTATGTAACATATTTTTCATCCTGTTGTTCATTGATGAAAATAATTCCCTTCTTCTCATTGTTTTTTTCATTTTCTAATATGTCTTTTAATGTCCTATAATCTAGCATTTTAATATCACTCCCCATATTTATTGATTAGCTAATTCCTAAAGAAATTGCAAATAGATGCATATTCAGGCACTCTGGTAGTTTTATAGAAATAATGTGCTTGTTATCCAGATTCATTCTGTACTTGCTTGCAAAGATTTGATACAGATGTGTAGATAAAATAGAGGAACCATCAACCTTTTCTACAATATTTCCCTGCCACGCAATACAATCTTCAAATTGTGGAGGTAAATACCAATCGGATAATGAGATAATTACTTTTTCATTACTTCCATCACTGTAATAAATTTCTACTTCGTCAGTAAAACTGTTCTGTTCCGAACATCCTAGAAGCATGAAGCAGTTATATTGATCCTTTTCCACAGAAATTATCTGCCCATTACAAGTAAGGTTATCTAAAGATATCTTAGTAATGTTTGGTACATGAAATTTGATTCCTTTCACATCCCATATAGCTTTCTCTGGTAAATGCTTCGTAGAGAAAAACTGTCCACCTGCGGCAAAAGAAGCTCCATCATGCCCAATCTCTCCAAATCCCTTATTATTAAAACAATTTTCTAAATTGACCAAAGATATTTTCTTATATTTCTCAGGTTCTTTCATAGCATTACTAATTGCTCTCTGATTGGATACATTCTGATCATATAGTAAGATAAAATTCTGTAAGTCAAGCGCAATATTTTTTTCTAATTCTGCTACCTCCCTAATACTCATTGCGATTCTATTTCTCATCACAGAAAAGTCTGGTAAAAAACTTGCTTTTAAGAATTTATGTTGTATGTCATACCATTTTGTAGCTGCCAGATCAAACAAAACAACAAAGTCTGAAAACCTTTTTATATTGTTTCTACCTTCTAGGTATTTCATGAATCTTGCTATCTTTTTACGACTATTGATTATAGTGGATAATGCATTATACAAATCAGAAGTCACAAAATCTGTACTACCTGCTTGGTTTTCTAAACTCAACTCATTCAATAATTCAACCCTATCTGCAAATTCATTCATATGATGAAACATACTGTCTTGATTGTTTTCCACATGTACTTTTTCAAGCATAGGTTTAAGAGAATTTCTCCAGGTCTCTGATCCTTCTTTTAGCGTTACTGCATTATCCTCTAAATGAAAAGTATAATATTCTCCTGTAAAACCTTTTCTTACATTTTCGAAAGGAATTGAAACATTTTTCTGCATGTATAAACCATCCGCTGCAATCATTCTTTTTTGTTCCAGATCAATATCTAATACAATGTAAGCATGGGTATATTCTTTGTTTATCTTAAAATTTGGATCCCAAGGTATCCAATAAGATTTTTGAATAATGACAACAGGTCTGTCCATTGATAACTCTTTCTTTGCTACCTCAATAAAATCATCAAGGGTTTCAATGGTATGTAAATTCACTGCAACACCATAGTATTTTTTATAAACCTCATATTCAGTAAATGCATCTGAAACAAGGGCTCTGCCAAGAGAAGTTTTTTGATTTTTTGATTCTTTGAATGTAAAATTCCAAACCTCACATAGATGCCAAATCAAGTGGTCGATTGGTATATCTTTTCTAAACCATCCAATTACAGAAATTAATTGATCTTCTAGACAATCATTATGCTCAAAATGAATAGGATCTAAATCTATTTTTCTGTTTTCTAACAATATAGACATTTGAAACCTCCTTGTCGCTTTATTTTGAAAGTTGTGTGTACGAAGATTTATTTTCACACTTTATAACGTTATCTTTTAAAAGTCAATCCAAATTATGTAATTTCTGATTGTTAAATTTTCTACGAAACTTTCTCTAACAGCTTATATATACTGGTTTTATCAACGAAAATTCATATTTTCTGAATTGTAAATTTCAGCGTTTCATACAAATTATTTCCAATTATTAAGGAATTTTTTAACATTATGTCTACTGACAAATATTCACATATCGTATATACTTGTTGAATGTGTAAGCGAAGATAGTATCTAATGTTACCCTATGTAAAGAAAGGAATGAAAATATGATGATTCATAAGGAACTTTCCTTACTTCAAAATATTCAGGAACTGGATTATAACACGGAAAAGACTGTCTTTGAATTATTTGAACAGAATGCAAAAGATAAACCAGATAAGATTGCTTTGGTTTTCGGAGATCAAACAATGTCGTATAAGGAACTGAACCAGAAATCAAATCAACTTGCTAGAATGTTACGAGATAATTTTGTAAAACCAAATGATATCGTTGGTATCCTAGCAAATCGTTCTATGGAAATGTTTATCGGTATATTAGCCATTATAAAGGCTGGTGGTGCTTATCTTCCAATCGATCCAGAATATCCAATAGAGCGAATTCATTATATGCTTGACGATTGTAATATTAATGTTCTTTTGACCATGGAGCATTTAAAAGATTTCATCTCGTTTCAAGGAAAAACACTTTATCTTGATCGTAATCAATTATATCAAGGTGATAGCAATAATCTAGAAAACCTTACTACCCTACATAGCCTTATCTATGTTATCTATACTTCAGGGTCAACAGGATTACCAAAGGGCACCCTGATAGAGCATAAATCTATAATTAATCTTATCTCAGGATTATCCTCTATCATTGACTATAAGGAAGATAAAACTATACTATCACTTGCTTCTTTTGCCTTTGATATGTCAATACCAGAGATTCTTTTACCTTTAGCAAAAGGTATGAAAATCGTAATCGCCACAGAGGAACAGAAAAATAATCCAAAATACCTAAATGATTGTATCATAAAAAATCAGGTTACTATGATGCAAATTACGCCTTCAAGACTTCAGCTCATGTTCAATTATGGAAAAAGTATTGATTTTCTAACTGTCTTAACTGAGATTATGGTTGGAGCAGAACCATTTCCAAAGGCATTATTAGAGAAACTAAAAGAACACACTAGGGCTAAAATATATAACCTATATGGTCCGACCGAAACAACAGTCTGGTCGACTGTCGGTGATTTAACCTCAAGCAATATCGTTACTGTGGGAGCACCAATTCAAAATACTCAAATTCTAATTCTTAATCATCAAGGTGAGCTTTGTCCTATCGGAGAAGAAGGAGAATTATGTATATCTGGGGATGGACTGGCAAGAGGCTACTTAAATCGACCAGAGCTAACAAATGAAAAGTTCATTGTTAACAAGTACCTTAAAGGAGAAAAATTATATAGAACCGGAGATTTAGCTAGAATGCTCCCTAACGGGATACTTGAAGTGTTAGGACGAATGGATGGTCAAGTCAAACTAAACGGTAAGAGAATCGAATTAGGAGAAATCGAATACCATTTACTAAAATATAACAAGATAAAAGAAGCAGTTGTAGTAGTAAAAGATAATATATTATGTGCTTTTATAGTTTCAGATTCGACCTCTTTCGATAGTGATGTGAACGAATATTTAGAAAAATTTCTACCACATTACATGATACCAACTAACTATATAAAAATTGATAAGGTTCCATTAAGTTTTAATGGAAAAGTAGATAAAAAAGCATTGCTTCAGCTTGAAATAGCATCAGAAAGCGAGCTAATGAGCTACAATCCTAGTCAAAGCGGTTCGTTAGTTACACAGGAATCAAGACTCAGAAAAGTTGTGTCTGAAATTGTGCCAAATAGAACGAAGGCCTTTCATATAATGTTGAATGAACCACTTACAACCATAGGTATAGACTCTGTAGCCTTTGTAAAATTGATTGTCTCAACAGAAATGGAGTTTCATATTGAATTCGAAGATCAATATTTAGATTTCAAAAAATTACCTACCTTATCTTCCATATTATCACTTGTTGATAAGTATCTGGAGCAGTAACAACAAAGATATTTAAAAAGACTATGTATCTCTGGATGATTAGCTGATAAAGTAACTAATCATCCGGAAACTCATAGCCTAAAGATCTAATGAAAAATCCTGCAATCTGTTATCAATCTCTTCTTCTGAACACACAGCAACTTTATAACCAGAAAGAGAATCGTGTATTTTAAAGTAATAATTATGATTGGAAGGAAAAAAAGATATTTCATTCTTCTCAATTTCAAAACCAAAAGAATTCAATGGTATTGATAATCCTTTCCCAATGCACTTAATATAGCTTTCTTTTAACGTCCACAATTCACAAAAATATTCTGCTCTATCCTTTTCACACTTATTACATAAATTATAGTATTCCTTTTCTGTAAAGAACCTTTTTGCGATATCTTCATTATTTTCTCCTATTTGTTCAATATCAACACCAAGCTCATGACATCCAATCCCTGCTATTACCCAGGTACCCGAATGACTAATATTGAAGTGAATTTGTGGATATCCGTTTAGATATGGTTTTCCATATTCATTGCTTTTAAATACAATTAAAGAATTATCAATCCCAAATTTATCACGGATTAATCTTCTTACCATAATTTCACCATAAAGAGATCGCCTTCTATCCTCTTCAAAGCGAAAACGCTCTATCTGTAATAACTTATCAGCACTGACTAATTTCTTGTAATAATTATATTGTTCCTTTGCTAAGTCTGAGTTGATATTAAACGAATATAGTTCAACCAATGGTTAATTCCTCCTAATAAGATAACCGTAAAATTATTTTTCATATGGCATTCGCAAATGGAGGTTATGAATTAAAGAAGTAATAAGTATAACACTAGCTTACACTTCAAAATGCAAAATCCTCGTTGCTTCTATTATTTATTTGGTAACATGAATAGTTTCCGTGGTGACTCCAAAGCGTTCTGAATGGATTATAATCTGTCCTTCACCTGCCCTACCTACTGACTTTATCCAAAAACCTACCGAGCCGCCAATCAATGAGATTATTTTAGGACCAATTACTTCTATAGGACCTTTCGTTTCAATCATTACTGAATCATGTGCGTAGACAATGTCATTACCATTATCATCTAATAATTTTAATACGATACGGGTGGTGTCGTAGGTTTTCTCCTCTACTAAATTTTTATTATCCACTTCTACTTTTAAAAGAGGTTTAAAAACCTGACTTCTATTCGTTTTTGTAACACATGTTTCACCAATATAACCTTCGAATGCATAGTCGGTAGCCTTTCCTCCCCAACCACCTAAGTACTTGGTATACAAATTTTCTGCATCTAGCATATTCATTTTATATTTGAGGAAAATCCATCCCATTTTTAACGTATCCATAAGCCCTAAAACACCATTTGATTTACTAACTTTCATGAGCAATTTCTTTATTAACTGAGCATCCCTTGGAGAAAAGCTCTCATTTTCCTTAATGGCATCACCTAAAAAGTCATCAATAATCATCGGTGGATGTTTTACATGAGGATATAGATCCTTTCTTGGATAAAATGTTCCAACATAATCGCCATTCTTATACAGTTTTACATAATCACAGTTTGTAAAAACATAGACATCATGTAACATCGACCCTTCAAACTCACCTATGCAAAGTGGACTAGCAACATGCATCACAGGGTTGTTCTCTTGTTGCGAAGCATACACATAGGCAGCATGTTTAGGAATTCGAAACATATCCATGACACCATGATAACAAATTCTGTCACCACTTCCGAAATCCTTATGGGTATTGTAATCAAACATACACCAACCGATAGCCCCAGATATCTTGTTCTCCTTATGCATTGCCTCTAAAACATTCAAATGCCTTATTGCATGTTCTACCCTGTGAGCTTCATCATCAAACTTCTTAGTTGGATACATATGTCCGTTATATTCAGTTATCAGATATGGTTTATTCGATCGGGTTACTTTTTTCTTTTTTTGCAGTCCCCGGTTATCACCATTATGAATAAAATCATTATATGTATAAACATCCTCCAGCAAATGACTCTTGGTTATGCAGCGAACACCACCCGTACTTCTTGAATCATCTAAAGCTTTTGCTAATGCATTGGTTCTTTTATATAATTCATCATGATCACTAGATTCATTTATTCGCACTCCCCAGATAATAACACTAGGGTGATTAAAGTCTTTCAGGATCATTTCTTCCACATGCGTTACAGCTAAATCCTGCCAGGCTTCATCTCCTATATGCTGCCATCCTGGCATCTCATCAAATACCAGAAGCCCCAGTTCATCACACCGATCCAAAAAGTAATCACTCTGGGGATAGTGTGATAATCTCACCGTGTTTACACCTAACTCATATTTGAGTATTTCTGCATCTTTATATTGGGCACTTCCTGGCATTGCATAACCGACATAAGGAAAGGATTGATGACGATTCAGGCCTTGAATTTTAACTTTCTTTCCATTCAGATAAAAACCTTCTTCTGTAAACTGAGCTTCTCTGAAACCAAATCTTATATTATGTGTGTCTATAATACTCTCATCTTTGATTAACTGTACATTAATATAATATAGGTTTGGTTCATCAATACTCCACAAGTTGATTCCACAAACTTCCTCTTTTACATTAATTCTTTCCTTCCTCTGGTTCGTAATGTTAATTACCTTATTAAATGTTTTTATACACTCTTTTTGATATATGAAATCAAACTTACAAATTAGTTCATACGGGTCCTCGGAATTATTATATGTATATAAGTCAATATCAAGAAATGGCCTTTTTGTTAAAACATCCTTTGTTTTAACACATACAGCATCAAATCTTACATTATTACAATACTCCAATGATACTTCACGATAGATACCACCATAAGTCAGGTAATCAACAACAAAACCAAATGGTGGTATATCATTTCTCTCACTTGAATCCACATAAACTGTTAATAGGTTATTCTCACCCTGATTGGCAGCAACGGTTAAGTCTATTTTAAAAGGTGTATATCCCCCCTTATGTTCTCCTACATAGATACCATTCAGATAGACTTTCGCATATGCCATAACACCGTTAAACTTAACATATACCTGTTCACCCTGCTCCAATTTGTCAATCCATATTTCTTTTCTGTAACAGCTTTCAAACTGGTACATCCCTTCATCGAAGTTATTGTAAGGTACTTCTATATTGGTATGTGGAAGATTTACTTCTTCAAATAACGAATCCTCATAGGATGAAACATCAAACGTTGGGGAAATATAAGACTCATTAAAGTTTGGAGAATACATCCAGTCAAAATTAATATCAACCTTTCTTTTCATGTTTTACACCCATTGCATGCCACATTGTGACAACCTTTCTAAATTAATATGTTCTTTCACTCATGACTGCTATTAATATTAGATACTTGCCTTATATGTATGTAGAAATTCTAGGAAATTAAGGATAACTGCTTTATAATTCAACCATGACTCACTTTCTCTCCAATGAATAGATAAAAAGTTTAAACTGATGCCTTATCATTTCTCTTGAAGCTACACCCTGCTCTTCATCAAGATGTTTTTCTCTAATTAGTACTCTCTGTGATAAGCTTAGCAATACATTACTTATTGTCAATCCAGTTATTACCGGGTCGATGTCCAGTCGTATGGAGCCATCCTCTATACCATCCCTAATCAACTGCTCCAGAATATAATCATTGCTTGAGATCATATTTTTAAAACGATTAGTTAATTCTAAATAAGGATATTCTCCCGTAAAATAAAAATCAAATACTCCCGAAAACCTTATTATACTGGGTTTTGCTTCTACGTAACTTGCAATTTCATTCAAAAAAAGCTCTATCTTTTTCAGACCGTTACCTACCAATGTTTTATAGATTTTGGTTTGAAAATAGTACAGTTCTTCAAACAACATAATCTCTATCTCAAAAGCCAGTTCTTCTTTTGTTTTATAATATCGATACAAGGTCCTTCTAGTAATTTTTATTTCGGAGGCGATATTATCCATAGTATTTTCTGATAGTCCTTTTGTTATAAAAAGTTCCCTTGCAACATTAAGAATTTCATTCTTTCTTTTTTCTTTTTGCTCCAGTCTTTCCTGCTCCCTGTGAACACTTGTGCTAATCGTCAATTCATTCCCTTCCTATGAAATAAGCTAAATACGGTTGAAATAAATCAAATACGGTAACCTCATATTACTACTGTCAATACCTGTTTAACTTATTGAACATACTGTTGTCGCATTTTCCCATGTCACTACTGTGACATGGAATTATTTTACACTTATTATTAAATATTGTCAAACATTTTTAAGTCTGAATTGCTACTATTGGTTAAGACGATTAAAGAGCATCCTCTATAAATTTTGTATTTAGTAATATTTCTATAAATCAAACTAGCATTTTGCATTCAGCAATGTTTCTATTAAATTCAAGCTTAGCATTTCCTATATACTAAGGAATTTTTATCTCTTGATTCATTAAGTTCGATACAAATCTGAATAATATTCTTTTACCAGCAAATAATAACTCTATCAATATTTAGGAATAATTATGGTAGAGTGACCAAAAAAAGATTCGTTGAGAAAAACGAATCATAGTCTACCATGGTTTAGAGCGCATTAGATAGAGTTGACGAAATACTAAGAAGCAGTCCTGCAGTCACCACAAACCTGGTAACGTAAAAAACTTTTTTGAAAAGGAGTAAATTATATGAATCGTGATAATCTCATAGACCAAGTGAAAGACGAGTATGCAAAAATAGCCTCTTATGAATCCCGACAGAATTTTATCCAATCCACAACCGATCTAACACCAGAAGCTTACTACGAAAAACTGCTAAGTAAAGCTGTCGACGAAATTAACAAAGGAACCTTTGATAATTTCAATTCTGGGGAAGAGGTAGTATCCGCAATTGCAAATGATAAAACTTGGCTTTCTAATTGGAAGTAGCTTTAGCCACTGATTTTATAACCTTAATGCCAAACAGCGAGTAAAAACCGCAGTCCTTTTTCAAAGGATTGCGGTTTTTCATTTTACAACTAAGAATTATTATATTTTTCTAAATCTATTTCATTTTCACTTTTTGCAACAATTAATGCACTTGTAGCTGCTGCACTTATATTGGTTGCGGTTCGAGCCATATCTACAATAGAGCTGATTGGTGTTAACAACACAATAATTTCAATTGGGAGTCCTGCAGCAGCAAATACTGCAGTTGCGGTAATCGTCGCCGTTCCTGGAACACCAACTGTACCAATACTGATTAAAGTTGCTATCAGAATAAGAATGACATACTGTCCGATGGAATACTCAATATTTAATCCGTGTATTGCAAAGACTGCTAATAAAGTAGGCCAAATTCCTGCACATCCAGGCATTCCAACATTAGCTCCTAATGGAACAACAAAAGTAGAAATACTATCTGATACACCAGCATTTCTCAGGCATTTCTCTGTCACTGGTATTGTACCCACACTGCTTTGGGTAGTGAACGCAACAACCTGTGCAGGCCAAATGTGTTTAAAAAAATGGATAGGGTTTAATTTAGCCACGACGCTAATAAGAATACTATTTACGCCAAAGGTTTGAATAAAGCACAAAAGATAAGCTATCACTAATACCGGCAATAGAGGTAATAATTTATCTGCTCCATTCTTAGAAACTGCATTTGCTACTAAGGCTAATACAGCGTAAGGGGTAAATTCAATAATAAATGTTATCACTGTATTAATAACTTTGGATGCGGAATCAACAAAAGCTTTAAAAGGTTTAACACCCTCTGGATCTTTCGTGGAAAGCGAAACTACAGCTATACCAATAAGTAGTGAAAATAATATAACTGGTACAATTGTATTCGTCGATGCTTGCGCAAAAAAGTTCTTTGGGAATAAATCAGTGATTACCTGTGTAATTGCTGGCACTTCCTTCGCTTGATAATCGGTTGGAAGCGTAATTAATGCATTTTTCCCAACACCTATAGCTAATGAAACTATAATAGTTATGGTTGAGGCAATCAATGTGGTTGATGTTAGTAATCCAATGCTTTTAACACCTATCTTTTTTAGTTGGTGTATATTCTCCAACTGTGAAACACTAGAAATAACACTAAAAAATAAAAGTGGTACAACAAATGCAGATATTATATTTGCATATACAGCTCCAATAAGCTGCACATAACTGGTATGACCTGCAAAGACTATTCCTAATCCTAATCCAAAAATTAAAGCTATCATGGTTCTAAGTCCAAAATCTATATTCTTTTTTCTTAAAAATACTAATGCGCCAATGAAAATAATGGCTGCTCCTAATGCACCTAATGCTAAAAAATCTATATTCATATTTGTCTCCTTCTTAATTTAATATTTTATATGGTTTAAGAATTACAACAACAGCAACAGGAGCAACACATGAAACTATCCTTATTGTGATTTTTTTGCTTTGATTTAAATTTACTTTTCATAAAAATAACCTCCTGTTTAATATAGACTATTCATATATGTTTTATATGAATTAAAATATTATATGCACGAATAAGATAATTTGTCAATAAAAATACTAACTTGTAGTTATATGGAAGTTATGGTTTGATACGGAACATGGTGCTGCTGTTATTTTTATGATCTGTGAGTATACACATTGTCATTCGCTCTTCCATTGCAATTTTCCCTAAATAATCTTGATTATCAGGCGTGTCTATTTCCATAAAATAAAAATCTATGCTATGTCCCAAAAATTATATTGATATAAATGGTCAGAAATATGAATACAATATTTCAACAATAAAAATAGAAAAGAACTTACGCGTTCTGGCGTAGACTTTAACCTTTAGAAACGTCAATTACACAATGACTTTTCAAGCTCATCGATACGGCTCCCTTTCAATGAATGACTGCAATCGATACAGAAGAACAAATAATTACCTTTGGACGGTCACAATTTACAAATTACGCCATATTCTACTAATGAATTATAAAAATACATAAGCTTAAGAAAGGATATCCCCAAATGGATGATGAAAAATTAATAACAAGTAAAATTTAGAACAGCATTTAAAAAATGCAATTAAAGATAAAACAGCCAAAATATGTGTAATCGGACTTGGTTACGTTGGTTTACCACTCGCTGTTGAGAAGGCTAAAGTTGGTTTCAAAGTTTTGGGCATTGATCAAAATGCCAGTAGGGTTAGTATGCTGAATTCGGGTTTGAACTACATTCAGGATGTTAACGATGACGAATTGCGGAAATTAGTTGAGAAGAAGTCATTGTCAGCTGTTAATGACTTCTCTGTATTGCCCGAGCAGGATATCATTATTATTTGCGTTCCAACACCTCTCAATGACTATCACGAGCCTGATTTATCTTATATTGAAAGTGTAACCAAGGAAATTAGTAGTAAGCTTCGAATAGGCCAGATGATCATACTTGAGAGCACGTCTTTTCCAGGTACGACGCAGGAATTTATACTTCCTTCGCTGGAATCAACAGGACTTAAAGTGGGAAAAGATTTTTTTCTTGCATTCTCACCTGAAAGAGTCGATCCAGGGAATAAAAGGTATTCAACAAAAAATACAACAAAAGTTGTTGGAGGAGTTACGCCTCTGTGTTTGGAGATCGCACAACTTTTATATACCCAGACCATTGTAAATGTAGTTCCAGTATCCTCTGCTAGCGTTGCAGAGATGACAAAGGTTTTTGAAAACACTTACCGGGCCGTAAATATAGCACTGGTAAACGAATTAATGATGCTATGCAATAAAATGAATATAAGCGTTTGGGAAGTAGTTGATGCTGCTGCCACAAAACCTTTTGGTATACAAACTTTTTATCCCGGTCCGGGTGTCGGTGGGCATTGCATACCCATAGATCCTTTTTATTTAAGTTGGAAAGCACGTCAATTTGATTATTCCACCCGGTTTATCGAATTAGCTGGTGAAATTAACATTCAAGTTAATTATTATGTGGTGGATAAGGTTATAAAAGCTTTAAATAAGTCCAGAAAACCGGTAAAAGGCTCCATAGTATTCGTGCTTGGGATTGCTTATAAGAAGGATATAAACGACTACAGAGAGTCTCCTGCCCTTAAAATAATGCAGACGCTAAAAGAAGAGGGAGCTGAACTGGTATTTTATGATCCTTATATTAAGTCAATGCCAGGTTCGGATGGAAAGGCAATTGAAGCAGACTGGGTAGAGCTATCTAAGGAAGAGCTCAGGAAAAGTGACCTAGTACTAATAATCACCGATCACTCTAATATTGATTACGAGATGGTAGTTAAAGAATCAAACATTGTTGTAGATACAAGAAACGCTACGAAAAATGTAATGTCGGAAAGAAATAAAATCATTTTGATTTAACTGAACAATAAATGGAGGCTGTTTTTATGGTTAATTTTGGTATTGTAGGGTGTGGGCATATTGCTGGGAAGCATGTTAATGCGTTAGATCAAATCGCAAATGCCAGGCTGGTGGCTGTTTGCGACAGTGATCAAAAGCGTAGGGCTTCATTTTCAGAAAAATATGGTGTTTCTTCCTATGAAAATTATGATGAATTCCTCAAAGATCCAGAGCTTGAAGCTGTTATCATCTGCACCCCTAGCGGTTCGCATGCAGCAATTGGAGAAAAAGCAGCAAATGCCGGTAAGCATATCTTACTGGAAAAACCTTTTGTGCTCGATACCAGCCAGGGTAAAAGCTTGGTGGAGTTGTGCAAATCCAAAGGGGTTAAGCTTGGCGTTGTTCATCCCAACCGGGTAAAAACTGTGGTTAGGGCTCTTAGTGAAGCCGTAAACGAGGGTTGGTTTGGTAAAATTACTCACGCCAGCGCTGTGGTGAGATGGAATCGGTCCCCTGAATATTTTAATTCGGCGTCATGGAGGGGGACTATAGAACTGGATGGAGGGATTTTGTTTAATCAGGCCATTCATAACATTGATCTCTTAAACTGGCTGCTTGGACCTGTTGATGAGGTATTTGCCTATGGTGCTACTCAGCTGCATAACATAGAATACGAGGATGTATGCGTCTGTTCCCTTAAGTTTAAAAGCGGCGCGTTGGGAACAATAGAAGCCGCAATAACTCTGTATCCGGAAAACCTAGAGGAAAGTATCTCTATTTTCGGCACTCAAGGTACAGCCGTGATAGGTGGCAAGTCTTTATCAAAGATCCAGGAATGGAAGTTTGCAAGGTTTTCAGATGCTGAAGCAAAAATTCAGGCTGATCAGCTGAATAATGAGTCAGATCAAACGGGTCATAAAGAAATAATCGAAGATTTTATAAAGGCTATTACACGGAATCAGGAGCCTCTTGTTTCCGGCGAGGAAGCCATGAAGGTACTATATTTAATAAAAGCAATTTATCAATCCACTAAAACAAACCAGCCAGTAAAGATAACTTCAGATTGGAGTGTGATCATGTGAATTCTGTCAGTCAAACCGCAAAAATTATGCAAAATGTTAGTATTGGCTTTTATTCAGTAATCGGTGACGAGGTGACGATAGGCTCTGATGTTACCATTGGCAACAATGTAACCATATATCCAGGAACAAAGATCGGGAACAATGTAAATATCGAATCCAATGCGGTTATCGGAAGACAACCGCGCCCGGCTAAAACTAGTACTATAAAAATGACTGAACCGCTTGCGCCACTAGAGATAGGATCTGGAACGACGATTGGAGCAGGGGCTGTTTTGTATGCCGGAACGGTTCTTGGGTCTTGCTGTCTGATCGGTGATGCGGCAGTCGTCAGGGAGCGTTGTACTATTGACGACTACGTCATAGTCGGTACGGGTTGCATCGTAGAAAACACTGTTGATATCGGACAAAGGACCAAGATTCAAAGCGGATCATATATTACGGCTTACACTAGCATTGGCAAAAATTGCTTTATTGCTCCAATGGTTACTACTACGAATGATAATTTTATGGGCCGTACTGAGGAACGTTTCAAATTGATAAAAGGAGCTGTCATCCAGAATGGAGCCAGAGTGGGCGGCGGCGTAATTCTTCTTCCGGGGGTTGTAATAGGTGAGGAAAGTTTCATAGCTGCAGGTTCTGTAATGACGAAAGATGCACTACCAGGAAAGGTTTATAAAGGTGTTCCCGCACGAGAATTTAGACCTGTGCCGGAAAAAGAAATGCTAAAGGAGGAAGAAAAATGAAGATTCCCTTGATTGATTTAAAGGCCGGGTATTTGTCTTTGAAGGATGAAATAGATACCTCGGTTACAAGCGTTTTATCTAGCGGCAATTATATATTGGGACCTAATGTGCAGGCACTTGAAAAAGAGATTGCGCAGTACTGCGGCACTAAGTTTGCTGTTAGCGTAGCCAATGGAACGGATGCACTAGTCCTATGCCTAGATGCCTATGGTATTGGACCAGGTGATGAGGTAATAACTAGTCCCTATAGTTTTTTTGCTACTGCAGAAGCCATTTCCAGAGTTGGAGCAATTCCGATTTTCGTAGACATTGATGAAGCGAGCTATAACATTGACTACAAAAAAATTGAGAGTAACATTACCAAACGTACCAAAGCAATTATACCGGTGCATCTCTTTGGACAGCCGGCTCCCATGGATAATATCATGGAACTTGCCAATCGTTACAATCTAATCGTAATCGAGGATGCATGCCAAGCGATAGGAGCGTCATATAGGGGGCGTAAGACCGGTGCTTTAGGTCATGCGGCTTGCTTTAGCTTCTTCCCTACCAAGAATCTCGGCGGTTACGGCGATGGCGGCATGATCACCACCAATAATGAAGAACTTGCTGGACGTATACGGATGCTGCGAGCACATGGAAGCAGCAAAAAATACTACAATAGTGAGATAGGTTATAACAGTAGACTAGATGAAATTCAGGCTGCGATTTTACGAGTAAAGTTAAAACACCTTGACAGTTTTAATGAAGCAAGAAGAACAAAAGCAGAACGATATAAAAATCTTCTTCAGGGTCTAGGGTTTAAATTTCCGGAAGCTGACAGCGAAGCTGTACACGTCTACCACCTTTATATTTTAGGTCATCCTAAAAGAGCAGAAATTATTAAAGGATTGGAAAGTAGGCAAATAGGATGCGGTATTTATTATCCCGTTCCTCTACATCAGCAGGAAGCCTACAAGCAGCTATATTCTGATATTTCCTTACCATTTGTTGAGGCTGCTTCCAAAGAGACTTTTGCTATCCCACTGTTTCCGGAAATGTCTGATGAACAACAAACTTTTGTAGCGACAGAGCTAAGAAAAATAATAGAGGAAACCCAGAGGACGTCACTATGAGAATAAGGGATTTTTCTCTTGACATGTATGCCGAAATCTGCAAAGCTCTCCAATCACATAATGTTGTTACTGTACAAAACTATCTATCGAATGTGCCTATATCACCATGCATCGTATTGCGACATGATGTTGACAGAAGCATTAAAAATGCCTTGGCCATGGCTAAGC
The DNA here is from genome assembly GCF_000733755.1 of Lachnoclostridium phytofermentans. Taxonomy (GTDB): domain Bacteria; phylum Bacillota; class Clostridia; order Lachnospirales; family Lachnospiraceae; genus Lachnoclostridium; species Lachnoclostridium phytofermentans_A. The sequence continues at coordinate 563,621 of NZ_JPOF01000006.1, forward strand.
TCGAGCATGAGCATGGTATTCAGTCAACATATTACTTTAGATACCCGAACACATTTAATATAAAAGTGATGAAGCAAATTTATAGCTTAGGTCATGAGATAGGATACCATTATGAGATATTGGATAAAGCCAGAGGTGACAGCCGTAAGGCAATTTCCTTATTTCAAAAGGAATTAGAACTTTTTCGTAAGTTTTTTCCTGTAAAGACAGTATGCATGCATGGCAATCCGTTAACCAAATGGGACGGAAGGGATATCTGGAGTTTATATGACTTTAGGGAATTTGGGTTACTTGGAGAAGCATTCCTGTCATGCAGTGATATTTCCATATATCTGACGGATACGGGTAGAAATTGGAATGGTAATCATAATTTTAAAGATAAATTGAAGGCAGAAATCGATAATAGGAACTTTAAAAACACCATAGATGTGATTCGATATCTAAACAGCGAAAAAGTAAGCAGCATATATCTCAACTGCCATCCGGAAAGATGGGGAACCGGCCTACTTGGATGGTTCAAAGCTTTACTGCGGGATTATTTATTCAATTACGGCAAGAAAGTTCTAAAGCTCGTTAGGTCAGGTTCCAAAGGAAAGAGTTTATTATGAAAAAACGAGTTTTGATTTTAGCCCCTCATACAGATGATGGAGAGTTTGGATGTGGCGGAACAATTGCAAAGCTGATAGCCGAACAGGCGGAGGTATTTTATGCGGCATTTTCCGTCTGTGAATTATCTATTCCATCTCATCTTCCTAAAAACATCCTGGAAACTGAAGTGAAAAATGCAACAAGCGTCTTGGGTATCAGAAATGAAAACTTAATAATATTTCATTACGGAGTTCGGACTTTTCAAAACTTCAGACAGCAAATACTCGATGATTTGGTAAAGCTAAAGACTGAAACCAGGCCAGATTTGGTATTAATGCCTTCCCAGCATGATATTCATCAGGATCATAGTACCATTGGGTTAGAAGGTATTCGGGCTTTTAAACAGACATCAATCCTAGGTTATGAACTGCCATGGAACAATCTAAGCTTCCATACCCAATCCTTTGTTTTTTTGAAAGAAGAACATTTGAACAAAAAAATAGAGGCTCTGAGGTGCTATGAATCTCAGTCTAATCGGGTGTATGCCAATGAAAGCTTCATCAGATCATTAGCAATTACCCGCGGAACACAGATAGGAGTACCGTATGCTGAAGCCTTTGAGATTATTCGGTGGATAATTGAGTAAGGAGGAAGTGTGAAGAAAAGAGCCTCTTCACAAAGCGAAATAAATTTCGCTTAGAGTTTTGAGCTACCTTGAAAAGGCAGCATGGAGGATTATTATGGAACCTGTAACTGTCATGATAACCGGATCCGGTGCTCCCGGCGCTCCCGGGGTGATAAAAAGCCTTCGAGACAATGGCGAACGATCCATTCGCGTGATTGGTGCTGATGCTTCAAGCGAGGCAGTTGGTTTTAAATTAGCTGATGCAAGATGTAAACTCCCTATGGCTGAAGCACCAGACTTTATTGACACTCTGCTTAAAATCACCAAGGAGGAAAAAGTAGATGTAATTTTACCTATGGTTACAAGGGAACTTGAAAGACTTTCTCTTAATAAAGATAAATTTAAGAATGAAGGCATCATCGTTTCAATATCTGATATTGATCAATTAAAGATAGCAAACAACAAAGGTAATCTATTATCCTATATGAAAGAGAGAGGTCTTTCGGTACCTCATTTCACCATAGTAAATTCAAAAGAAGAATTTGTAAAAGCGGCTTATGAACTGGGTTATCCTGATAAGGCGATTTGCTTAAAGCCCCTGGTTTCAAACGGAAGTAGAGGTTTTAGAATTATTGATCCAACAATAAGCAGGTATAAGCTTTTGTTTGAAATGAAGCCGATGTCAACTTATATTACCTTTGATGAAATTATGTCAATTTTTGATGAGTCAGAGATTTTCCTCCAATTGATCCTTATGGAATACCTTCCCGGTAATGAGTATAGCGTCGATCTATTGGTAGACCATGGAAGAACTCTGTACACCATTCCCCGCAGGCGCGATGCAATGAGTGCCGGAATCACCATTAAGGGGGAGATTGTCAAAGAAGATGATGTGATCAATTACTGCAACGAAATCGTACAAAGTTTAAAACTACATGGAAATATCGGTATTCAAGTAAGGCGGGACCGGAATAACACACCTCTTATACTGGAAATAAATCCCCGCATACAGGGAAGCATTGTACACTGTACCGGAGCCGGGGTTAACCTTCCTTATTATGCTGTAAAGCTTGCGCTTCGGGAAGATGTACCAAGCGTATCTGTTGGTTGGAACTGTAAAATGATTCGCTACTGGAAGGAGTTTTTTTATTAATGCTATCTGATTTGCATAATCACAGTTTATTTTCTGATGGAATCAATACTTGTGAGGAACTAATTGAACAGGCAATAGCTTTAGGTCTGCAACGAGTTGGACTTGTGGATCATGTATGGCGTAGAAGTGAATGGGTGCCTAGTTTTATCGACTCCACGAACAGATTAAAGGAAAAATACGAAGGCGTGATTCAAATTGTAACCGGACTTGAGGCAAAAGCCTTAACATGTGCCGGTGAGCTTGATCTTAACGATAAGTGGAGAGAAAAAGTAGACTATATTCTAGGCTCCATCCACAGAATTCCTTCGGGATCAAATCAATTCTACAGCAAACACGATCAATCTCTCGATAAGAGTAAAGTATATGAAGATTGGCTGTCAACAATACAAGGGCTACTTAGAAACGATATGGTAGACATTGTTGCCCATCCTGCTGCGGAGCTAATACAATATAAGATACCTCTTGAGGAAGAGACAATAAAGCTATTGTGCCATTTAGGTAAACTATCCGGGAAGGTTTTTGAAGTAAATGTAAAATACAAGGTGCCGATACAAGCGTTTTTAAATCAACTAATTGTTCAAAATATTCCTCTAAGTATAGGTTCCGATAGCCATTCAACAGCCCAGCAAAAGCTCCGTCTAGGTGATATTATTGCAACGCATCAATCCCTTGCTCTTTGCAACTTAATCTGATGTCATGTTACAGTATCATAACTTTGGGGTTAAAAATGCTGCGGATGGATAAGTACCAAATTCGGATCTAAATTCATATATATAGTATTAGAGAATATTCAGTTCTAACGAATCTGCGCATTAATCTTCATACGCCTATGTACGCACAAAGCATACATAAAACGCATGTTTTAAGGATATTTTATGCTTTTTTCTCGGAGGAACCGAATCGTTATAAGTATTGTCACACTTAGAAACTACAGTTTCTAGTTTAATAAAATTGGGAAGAGGAAAAACATGGAATGGGATGTTGTTGTAGTCGGAGCCGGTCCAGCGGGATGCTTCACAGCAAAGCAAATTGCATTATCTGGTTTCAAAGTTCTAATACTTGAAGAGCATCAGGAAATCGGTTATCCGGTGCAATGTGCCGGTCTTATTTCACCGCGCGCAGTAGAACTAGCAGGGGTGGATAAAAGTACGGTGTTAAATAATCTGACAGGTTTGCGTGTACATTCGCCACTAGGGGCTCAATTTAGCGTTGAAAGTAGCCATGACCTTGCACTTGCCATCGACCGCGCTAAATTTGATCAGGAGTTAGCCGCAAATGCTGAAGATGCAGGAGCGATACTTATGAAAGGCGTAAAGGTAAAAGCAGCCACGCGTATAGAAGGCGGGTTTCGACTTACGCTAGCAGATAGCAGCAAAACCATAAGCACGAAACTTCTGATTGGCGCTGATGGTGTTAATTCCAGTGTTTCCAAATGGCTCGGGCTAAGTCGTCATAATCTTAAAGCAGTGATGTTTGCTGTCGACGCCCAGCTGCAATGCGCGGATACGGATTCAATTAGCATATTTTTGGGTCAAAATCTTGCTCCGGGGTGGTTTGGCTGGATGATACCCCTGGATGAGAAAACTTGCAGGTTAGGAACCGGCTATGCACTTGTCCAGCCTGCGTACTCTCTCCAACATTATTTTCAGGAACTTGTAGATCAAAATCCTCAGATTTTCAAAGATCTGAAAATTATACGTTATACCAGCGGCATTGTTCCATTAGGCAAAATGCCGAAAATATACTCTGCAAATGCCATGTTGGTCGGAGATGCTGCCTGCCAGATCAAGCCTGTATCTGGCGGTGGTATCTACTTGGGCCTCCGCGGAGCTTTTGTTTGCGCGCAGACAGCAATAGAAGCCTTAAGAGAGGATAATCTGACAGAGGCTAAGATGTCGTCGTACCAGAAACTCTGGGAAAAAGAAATGGATGAAGAAAGTGCTAGTGCCATGAAGCTTCGAGAAAGCTACTTGAATTTCAGTGACGAAGACATTGATATGGTGATACGTTTTTTAAATAAACCCAAATATCATAAGCTTATTTTAAAATACGGAGATATCGATTACCCCTCCTACCTCGGAAAAAAGCTCTTAAATCTCCTACTAAAGAAAAATAGTTTAATCAAAGCTACCTTAAAAATTTCAGACAAATTGAGAGAATGAGTTTACAGCGAATGCATATTTTTTATAAGAGTCGCTGTTATGTGTAAAACAGGAGGGCTAATTATGTACAGAGGTAGATCGATTGGCGTTGTTGTTCCCGCTTATAATGAGGAGCTTCTTATCAACAAAGTAATTCAAACGATGCCTGATTATGTTGATAGGATTTACGTAATAGATGATTGTTCAACTGATCGTACTTTTGATGTGGCCTCAGATTATCTTAGAGATTCACGACTTAAGCTGATACACCATCAAAATAATAAAGGCGTTGGCGCAGCCATTGCAACTGGATATCGGCAGGCTTTAAAGGATGACATTAATATAGTCGCAGTTATGGCTGGTGATCATCAGATGGACCCGTTACAGCTACCTAGATTACTCGATCCGCTTGTTGAAGGAACCGCCGATTATTGTAAGGGAGACAGGTTGTCTATATCTGAGCTTACAAAAGGAATGAGCAGGTGGCGAAGATCAGGAAATGTAATACTTACCAGGCTGACACGCATCTCTTCCGGTTATTGGACACTTCAAGATCCACAAAACGGTTATACCGCAATCAATAAAGAAACGCTCACCCATCTTGATCTAACTAAAATCTATCCTAGGTACGGCTACTGCAACGACCTGCTAGCCAAACTAAATGTGCTAGGTGCCAAAGTAAAGGACGTTCAGATTCCAGCTCGCTACGGTGAAGAAAAATCAAAAATAAAGTATGGAAATTATATAAGAAAAGTGTCTTTGCTGCTTTTGAGAAACTTCTTCTGGAGGATTACTAGGAAATATATCCTCTCCCATTTTAAAAGTTAAGGTGACAAGAAAATGAATAACGAGATTAGGCAATATGATAAGTTCGTAGATTTAAGCCCTCAGGGTTCTCTATTTCATAAATCATGGTGGCTCGACGCTATCGCGCAAAACAATTATCAAATATTATCTATTAAGAGGAACGATGAGATTTTGGCCGCCTGGCCACTGACTTTTAAAAAAATAGTAGGACTAAATCTGATCATGCCACCTCCTCTTTTGCCACGATTAGGAATCATGTTTGCTCCCTCACGAAAAATAAAGTATGCTGAAATACTATCCGATGAGATGAGTTTAATATCAGAACTTACCACTCTTCTACCGAAACACGCATTGTTTTATCAACGTTTTTCCGTTGAATTTACTAATTGGCTGCCTCTTAGTTGGGCTCAGTTCAAACAATCAACTCGTTATACTTATGTAATAGAAGATTTATCTGATTTGAACCGAGTCTGGGAGAATATACGGCATAGCACGAAGCGAAAGATTAATCTTGCTTTGAAGAACAACATAAAGATCGTAACAGACCTGAGTTTGGATAAACTACTTGATCTTAATGAGCTTACTTTCAAAAAACAAAATCTCAATGTTCCTTATTCCAGAGAGCATGTTTATCGAATTGATGAGGCCTGCGTGAAAAATAACGCTAGAAAAATGTTTTTTGCAGTCGACATGGCTGGTCAAATCCATGCAGCCGTATATATCGTTTATAACCAAAAGGCAGCCTACTATCTGATGGGAGGCGCGGACCCTGCTTTAAATACGAGCGGTGCCCACTTTTTAGCGTTATGGGAAGCAATCAAATTTGCCGCTCAGGTATCTCATAGTTTTGATTTCGAGGGTTCCATGTACGAAAATATTGAATCGGTATTTCGAGGTTTTGGCGCAGTACAGAAGCCATATATGGAAATAACAAGAGGAAATTGGTTGATGGAATCCGCTTTTGCCACCTATAGAAACGCTTGGAATAAGGGAGGAATCCCTTCAAAAATCTGTACCATATTGCTTCGTTAAATATTATATGTAAGGAAGAGAGCCATGAGAATTGTCGTTGATATCGGTCATCCCTCTCAAGTCCATTTTTTTAAAAACTTTATTAAAGAAATGGAGAAAAAAGGTCATCAGGTACTTATTACCGTTAGTGAAAAAGACATCGCTACTGATTTGCTACTAGCCTATGATTTTGAATATACAAGTTTGGGCAATTACGGTAAGTCCTTGCCTGAAAAGATTTTGAATGTACCAATCATGGATATCAAAATGTACAAAGCCGTAAGAGCAATGAAGCCTGATATATTTATAGCCTTCGGTTCTGTCAGAGCAGCTCATGTTGCTTGGTTCTTGGGGAAGCCCAGTATAATTTTTGACGGTGATAATTTCACATTCCACTACTACAAGTGGTTCGCTGACACAATTTGTGCGTTTTCGGGATTTGAAAAAGCAGGCAAGAAAATAATTAATATCCCTGGCTATAAGGAACTCGCGTATCTTCATCCCCAGAGGTTTTCGCCAGACCATACAAACCAGACCAAAGGCCCGGTTACTATTTTACGTTTTATTTCCAAAGCCTTTCATGACGTTGGCAAGGATGGATTTGATTTAGATTTTAAAAGAAGATTAGTTCAGGAGCTCAGTAAATATTCTACCGTATATATTTCTTCTGAAGCCCCCCTACCCGCTGATCTGGAAAGCTATAAATTAAACATTAAACCAGAAGAAATGCACTTACTTATATCGGAAGCTAATCTACTGGTAACGGATTCTGGTTCGATGACAACGGAAGCTGCGGTAATGGGCATACCTGTTGTTAGATGCAATAGTTTTATTGGGCAGCAAAACCTAGGTATATTTAAAGAACTGGAGAATAAATACGGCTTAATATTTAACTATAAAGACTCCAATCAGGCTTTAAAAAAAGCAATTGAATTGGCACAAATTCCTGACATTAAAATCGAATGGGAACAAAAGCGCCAATATCTTTTGCAAGATAAAATCGATGTAACTTTATTTATGGTGTGGTTTGTTGAGCACTATCCCCAAAGTATTGAAAAGGCCCAATCTTTTATTACATTCTGTCTAGAATCACAAATTCTAAAAGGTGGTGAGTACTAATAAATATAAATATGGATCAATTTAATAGCTTAAAACAACATCCGGAGCTTTGGGAGACGTATGTGAATGAAAAAGAACACCCGGGTACAGACTCCAAATATATCGGCTCTGACCTGTCAAAGGTTATGACTCCGGTTGTTTCGGAGCATCTTATGAAACAGGGATACCACATCTGCTATCCAGGTAATAAAAAATTCGCCATCTGTTTGACCCACGATGTAGATGACATCTATCCGCCTTTATCTCATCGGGTTTTGTCAGGCTTAACTAGTCTCAAAAAAAAGGATTGGAGTGCGTTAAAAAAACACTTATTTTGGAATAAGAAGGGAAATCAAGCGAGTCCCTATATAAATTTTCATAAGATTATGGAGCTAGAAAAGAAATATAACGCCAAATCATCATTCTATTTCATGACAGCGGAACGGGATCCTAGAAGGTTTCGATATAACATCGAAGATATTGCAGATGAGGTTAAATTGATAGTCGATAGCGGTTGGGAAGTAGGACTACATGGAGGCTATTATTCCTTTCATGATATTGACGCAATCAAACGAGAGAAAAGAAGGTTAGAAAATGTTTTAGGAAGAGAAGTTATCGGATATAGAAATCATTACTTAAGATTTCAGATTCCAAGTACATGGGAAATCCTCGAAAAATGTGGCTTTAAATATGATACAACGTATGGCTATACCAACATGGTGGGATTTCGTAATGGGATGTGCCACCCCTTCAGACCTTATCATTTGCAGCGCCAGCAATGGATGGATATCTATGAAATCCCCTTACATGTGATGGAGAGTGCTATGTTTGACTTTACAAAACCCGATGAGGCGTGGGAACTTATCAAACAACTTCTTGAAAAAGTGGAATTAAACAATGGAGTCATAACTGTGCTTTGGCATAACAATGTTTTCAGCTGTCCTTTCAGGGACCACTGGGCCAAAATATATGAAAAGATTTTACAGTATGGTATTTCTAGAGACGCATGGATGACGTCTGGAGAAGAAATTTATGAATGGTGGTGTGAAAATGGCTATTTGTTATATAACCGATCAGATCCAGTGGGATAGCTTTATTGATGCTAGTACCCATGGTCTGCTTTATCATAAGTGGGATTTCCTTAAACTAGTAGAAAAATATACAGGCTATGAATTATTACCCTTGGGGATATGCAAAGGAGAGCACTTAATATGTGTTTGCCCCCTTTTTTACAAAAAAATTGCAGGTGTAAAGCTCCTATTCTCTCCTCCTCCACAAACAGGAATTCCCTACCTGGGTCCGGTTTTGGAGAAGAAGTTCGAGAGTATGAAACAAGACAAGAAAGAATCCTACCTTAATTTAATCGGACAGGAAATTGATAATAAAATTAAAAAAATAGCTCCCAATTATTTTTCGGTTGTACTGGTACCGGGCTTTCTTGATATAAGGACTTTTCAATGGCTGAACTATCAGGTGGATCAAAAATATACTTATATAATAGATTTAAAACCCGAACTAAAAGATATCTGGGATGGATTTTCTTCTGTATGCAGGCAGAATATACGGAAAGGCGAAGAATTGAAATGTCGATTAGAAAGATGTGACGATACTTCAATTCTAACGGATATGTTAACAGAAAGGTATCATGAGCAAGGCTTAAATCATGCCGTGAATCCGGCTTTTCTTAATGAAGTTATTAATACCTATCCTAAAAACTTAAACTTAAATTGCTTATATGATAATGAGAAACTCATTGGGTCTACTTTGAATCAGGCGTATAACAGATATTTAGGATGGATGGGTTTACCTAAATCACAGGATAGTAAATATAAAAACGCGAATGAATTTATGATTTGGCAGTTAATGCAAGAGGCTAAGTCGCTGGGGTTTGAGAAGTTTGAAATATGCGGCGCCAACAAACAGAGTTTATGCAGTTACAGATCAAAATTCAATCCGCAACTGGAATTATATTTTACAATTTCTAAAAAGGATTTATTGGGAAAATCGGCTGAAACATTCTATTTTAATTTCGTAAAGAAAAACTTAAGGTCAGCACATAGGGAGTGAATATATGTCTCGAATTTTGATTAAATTACCTGAAGTCTTAAAAGATCACCTTTACAGAAATTCAATATTTTTGGTTATGAGCAGAATCCTTAATGCTTCAGTAGGTATTCTTTTCTGGGTAATTGCAGCCAAACTATATTCCGTTACTGAAGTTGGTATGGCTACAGTTTTAATTTCTTCCCTCGGTTTAGTTATGCTGTTTTCGCGATTTGGCTTTGATCTTTCTATCATTCGATATATTGAGATTGCAGATAAAAACAAAGTGTTTAATACGAGCCTTATAATAACCACTGTTGCTTCAGCCGTGATCAGTTTGATATCTATTTTTTTTCAGTCGACCTTTGCCATGAATTTTACAAATGCAATACTCTTTATCGTAATTGCTTTATGTAATTCTATTACTTTGATTTCAGGTAATATGTTACTGGCGCTACGAAAAGGACAATACTATTTTATTCAAACCATACTTATTTCACTTAGGATGTTTCTTTTAATTCCCCTGGCGTATTCAAAGAATTTCGGGATTTTTTTATCACTTGGTATCTGTTATGTACTCTCCGCTGCTTTCTCTTTATGGATATTACGCAAAGAGGTTAAGATAAATATTCTTGATATAGACAGGTCGTTTGTAAAAAAATCTCTCAAATTTTCAATTGGAAGTTATATTTCGAATCTATTAGAGGAAGCCCCGATGTTACTCCTGCCGATAATAGTGCTAAATTTAATTGGTCAGGAAGAAGCCGCAATATATTACGTGGCAATGGCTATTGGTAATTTTTCTTTAATTGTGCCTAATGCGCTAAGTACCTCTTTATTTATAGAAGGCAGTCACGGTAAACCGCTGAAACGTATTATTACGAAAGTTATTACTACTGCATATCTGTTCTTAATTCCAATAACAGTCATTATAAGCTTGTGGGGTAAAAATATTCTTTCGTTTGTCAACAATGAATATACTGCTGCTTATGATTTACTATTATTAGTAATCATCGCAAGTTTATTTGCCGTAATCTATATCGTGTTTATCGCTGTGCAGAATATCAAAATGAGGGTTGAAAGAAACATAAAATTTAATCTGATTCGTTTTATTCTTTTAATTGGATCCAGTTTCTACTTAATACCTAGATATCATATCATCGGTGTCGGTTATGCCTGGCTATTCACTCACGTAGTCTTAACACTTATTATGTCTGAAGCTTTTTTCAAAACAGCCATTATGAAAATAGTAAGCCGATTCAAAACAGATTACATTAAAAAAACAAAAATGATTCGTTCATGGTGGGTGAACCGGTCAAAATCAAAACACAGTACTGATCCATATGTTTTTACTCAAAAAACGCTCATAATCTTAATCAGTATTTTTGCAGTATTAGGATCTGTTGTGCCTATATTGTTAAAACAATATAATTTATCTTTATTGGGTATTTATATGGTTATACCAATGCTGGCAGCTCCTATCATATGGCTGAGATTTAGAAGCAGGAATAATGTTATTCTCAGAGTAAGCAATAATTTGAATAAGTTTTTCATGCTAGTTTTTTTAATATGCTGCTTTATTTCAATTGTCATTTTGTATAGCTTCCCCGTTAGAATAATATGGTATTATTTATTGATTGCTGTTATGGGCGTAATGATTCTAACACAGATATTATATTCAGAAGTGTTTAACAGCGTACAAATTAAGTTAATCTTAATGCAAATTATTTTGCTTTTTTTAAATATTATCTGGGGAGTTACATTAAAATATTATTTTTTTATCGGCAGAACCGACGGACTTTTCCACTCCTTTGCACTTGAAAATCTCTTACAAAAAGGCTATATCGATCAGACATTTGAAAACTATCAGGCCTTTCCTTTATGGCATATTTTGTGTTCATTTATATATCAAATTATGAACCTGCAGGTCACTCCTGCTCAAGTTATGTTCATTACAAACGGCCTGATTTATGGGTGTCTGGTCATCGTTATCTATTTAATTGCTAAAAAATTTTTTAATATAAAAACTGCGTTATTATCTGCTCTTTTTATGTGCTTTAATACCGATGTTATTTTCTATGGAATGTACTCCATCCCCAGAAGTGTAGTTTTTTTCCTTGAAGGACTATTGATCTTGTTAATGGCACAAAAGAAAATCTATTTAAAGTCTGCCTTATACTTACTTATATTGGTAGGCCTCATAATGTATCATACTGCATCTATGCCTTTTATCTTACTGATATTAGTTCTTCTATATATTTTGCAGTCCGTTTATCGCGTTGCCAAATCGGAACGCTTTGTGAATTTGAATTTTATACTTTTGTATTTCGTATCAGCAGTAACCTATTTAATATATAGCGGAACAGATGTCTTCAATTCAATTGCTAAAAGTTTGCTACAAAAGGCCCCTACCGGCGTTTTAACCAAATCAATTGTTGTTGTACCGCAGCAAGAATTATTTAATTACCTTCAGTATAGCCCACTGCTTCTGTTTATTATATTAGGGGTACTTTGGGGGTTGCGTTCACCAGAACTTAAAGGCTCCGCTAAAATAATTCTAATCCTAAGTTTATTGCTTGTTCCTGTCTCTATGCCAGGACCGGCACTGCTCCTAAACAAACTAGCTGGTAATTTTAACCTGGGTCGATTTGGAGAATATTCTTTTCTTTTTTTCTGTATTGCAGGTGCAGCAGGCCTTTCCTTTGTCTCTTACAAACTAAAAACTAAATTATTCGCTGTTATTTTATTTTTTGCTATGGCTTTCCTGGCTGTGTCCAACGATTTTACAGCTTCAGATAACCCAATTGTTAAAAGGCTGTTTTATACCTTTTACTTAAGCGAGGAAGAGTGTAAATCACTAAACACTGCAGCCCAAATTACTGACGGAATTGTTATGTCCGATTATATTTCCTGCCGGTATTTGGAAAATTCCGAATTCGCGGATAAAGTCAATGTACTTGAAGTCAATCAGCTGCAACAGGAATTCCTTAGAAGCAGCGGAAACGACATTATATTAATAAGAAGTACTGAATTAGTTAAACGGCCTCTTCAGTTGTTTACTTCAACAAATGGTGAGTTTTTATTTACTCCTACAATTGGAGATAACATGGATTACTATAAGAATGATTTACCTTTATGGGATACTTTAGAAAGCTGTAATATGATTTATGATTCTGGAGCTATACGTGGTTACAAATAAGGTGAAACGATAAATCGCTTCACTTATCATGAATAAAAGAAGCGAAATAGGGAGGTGATCCGGATTGAAGATCAATTTTAAAAAAGAGTATGTAATAATAACCGGCTTGTTACTGGTAATTGTTTTTTTTAGTGATTTCCTAAGAATTATTCTCGGGTTGCCTTTTGCTCTATTCCTTCCCGGGTATTTGCTGATGGCAGTCTTGTTCCCCGAAAAAGATGAATTTGATGGTTCAGCTCGTATCGCTTTAAGTATAGGATTAAGTATCATCATCGTTCCCCTAATCGGACTGCTGCTAAATTACCTGTCATCAGGTATCAGACTTTTGCCGATGATGCTTTCGCTTATATTTTTTGACATTTTTTTATTATTCCTTGGCTGGTTTAGGCGAAATAATTTACCCGAGGAGAAGCGCTTTACATTAACGCTTACGATTGATTTACTAAAATGGTCAAATAAAACGAAAGGAACAAAAGTGATACACGCAGCATTACTGATAACCAGTTTTTTGTTAATTTTTACTTCAGTATTTATGATATCCTCTCCTAAAACGGGTAAAATCTTTACAGAATTTTATATTACAGGCCTGGATGATGTAACGACAGGCTACCCTGAACAACTTAAAGTCGGAGAGAACGGGACGGTAAAAGCAGTCATCATTAACAATGAACAACAGAAAACGAGATACAAGATGGAAATATTGATGAATGGTAATATCATTCAAACCATATCACCAATAGACATAGAAAATCAGGAAAAACAGGAAATAACTGTGCTTTTTAAAGTAGAAGAACCGGAAGATTTGGTAAAGATTGAATTCTTATTATACCTGGATGGTCAAGATATAAAACCTTACAGGCAGCTTAGGCTCTGGGTAGAAATATTGCCACATTTGGATTAATAATTGCAACAAGAAAAAGCACGCTTCGCGAACTTTTCCTTGTCATGAATATAAAATTATTACATAAAGGGGGGTTTAATATTAAAGCTTTATTCGAATTGCTTATAAAAGCCAATGACTTCATTTGTTGGTTATTTGTATTCTTCATCGCTTTAACCGAGACTATTTTTACCTTTGTAAGCATATCGATTGGTGTTATCCTCTACCTGACTATACTAATATCACTTTTAATAGCAGTTCTAATGAAGAATCGAGAGCCCTACCATCCACTCTATTCAGCTCTGACCCTTATCCCACTGATTAGGATCATTAGTGTTTCTCTTCCACTGACAGGTATACCTGAAGTTTTTGGAATTGTGGCTGTTAGCATACCATTATTCATAGCAGGTGTTATCGTTGCAAATATTGTTGGGATAAAACCTTCGGTAATGGGTTTTAGATTTGCCAAACTACACAAACAACTGCTCATTGCTCTATTGGGACTGCCACTCGGATTTATTCAGTTTTACATTATACAGCCTGACATCAAAAATAAACCAGCAGCACCGGAAGAAATCTTAATATGGGTTATTGCCTTATTAATCTGTGTAGGCCTGTTAGAGGAGTTTTTATTTCGAGGGATATTATTCCATGTTGCTAATACATTACTGGGTAACAATAAAGCGATGTTTTTTACAAGCCTACTATATACAGCTCTGGCTATTTCCTCAAAATCATTATTAAATATGATCTCTACATTTTTTATATCAATATTATTTTGCCGGATCTTTATATGGAAGGAATCTATTGTAGGTATATCATTGGCTCATGGAATAATAAATATAACTGTTTACCTGATATGTCCTCTCATTTTTTACTAGGATCTTAAAGGAGTTATTCGAAATGATTATAATTAAAACAATGTCATTTACAAATTTATCCGATATCTTCATAATTGATTTACTAATATTCATAATTCTCATTGGGATTTTACTCTTTAGAGAATTTCTGAATTTATATCTTGCTCAGAAAGCTATAAATCAATCGTATACTAAACTTTATATAGAGAGATCAATTATTATAACAATGCTACCTTTCTTTTATATTTTTATTTATGTTTTAATATTTAGAATATTATATACGATGTACTTACCATGAAACCTAGGATTGGAAGCCACAGTGTTTAAAAAATATACTAGAATGACCCCAAACGGATTTCGGGACGCCAAATCAGATTTATAATTTGCATAGAATCTGGTTAAATCTCATACTTTTCATCTATATGGTTCGAAGGAATTTTTCCGTTATGTTTAAATGTAAAATGGTGATTACTACTGATTAAAACTTACGATTTCCAAATCATCTTGCAACTCCCCAACATAACCGCTATAATTAAACTAAGCAAATGGCTTATTTCACATTTTTATAAGAAAAGGAGAGCTTACTATGGAATTATTAGAATTAGCACTTTCAATGGAACTTGATTTAGAGAAGTTTTACAAAGAGCAAGCAGATCTGAACAAAGAGAATAGTTTAAATGTTGTGTTTACGATGCTCGCAAAAGAAGAAAAAAATCATGCAAATATTTTAATGACTAAAGCAGATAAACTCACCTTGCCTTTAGAGGACAGTAATATTCTTCTTGATGTACAATCAATTTTCAAAAATATGGATGATTTTACCTCGGGTAAACAGAACTTTCCAAAACAGTTGGATACTTACAGAATGGCTTTAGAAAAAGAGCAAGAAAGTTTAAAGTTTTATCAAGATTTATATGCTGTTGCATCTGAAGAACAGTCAAAGACAGTATTCCAATATTTAATTAACCAAGAAGATAAGCACTGTGTGATATTAGAGGAACTCGTAAAATTAGTTTCAAGACCTGATGAATGGGTAGAATCAGCAGAATTCGGAAAAAGAGAAGACTATTAATACATACAACATAAAACCATTAATAAAAATAAGGTTAGTTTTACTGCAGTTGTTAAATTGCAGCAATTCTTGAAACGCTAATTCTCACTTTCCCAACAAATTTAAGATTTATTATTCCAGCAGTAATTTTTTTTATTCAAGGCACTCTAAAAAGGAAGTGATTTTACCTTTGTGTATAACACAGATAATCACTAGGCAAGCTAAAAGGAATGAGTTCTGTATGGAACAGGTCTCATTCCTTTTAGCTTGCCTTTTACTATTTTCCACAACATGGTCGCTTATTTTTCTACCATACTGCATCGTTAGTTTTCGACGAGTATCCCTATCTATTAGGGTACAGCGTTTTACTTTACCCTTATTGAGAAGGGGTGGGGTTACAAACTAGAACTTAGTTTCTTATAAATATACCAGGTTGTTCAGAAAAAATTTATATAATTTATTACCTATACAATTTTTCATTTTATTACATATTGTATGTCTTTTCTACCAATTATTTCAATTTTTTAATTGCATTCATAGATTATATTAGTTACAATAAAAGTTATAGTAGATACGCCATAAATTATTTTTTTAATTAAGTATCGATATATTTGAGTCAGAAACCTAATAGGTATGTTTGAAGTTATAAAATTAAGCACATTAAATATTCTATAAATATTGAAGGAGGTATCTTATGCCATTACCCTTTGACCCACCACTTCAAGAAAATGAATTGTACGATGCATTTCCTAATCTTACATCTATCAAAATCATAAAATCTGGCGGAGAAGGAACCGTATTTAAAGCATATAATAATTTATTGGACTTAGATGTTGCCATTAAGGTTTATAGTTCAGACCATATGCAAAAGCGTACAGAATTAGAGATAAAAAAATTATCCCAAATAGATAATCCACATTTAATAAAATGTATATCTTATGGCGATGTTCTTGTACGTGGTAAAAATTGCTATTATACTGAAACTCCATTTATTATAGGCAAGGACTTAAATCATATATATGAAACAAAGCAAACTTTGAATTATTCTGAAACAACCACGCTTATATTAGATATTTCGTCGGCAATTTCATCTCTTTGGAAACAACGCGTTGTTCATTGTGATATTAAACCAGATAATATTTTAAACAATAACTCTAGCTATGTTTTAATTGATTTAGGAGTTGCCAAACATCTTGATTCCGCTACATTAACTGCTTATGGAGTAATAATGGGAACTAGAGGATATTTTGCGCCTGAGCAATTAAAGGGACGAAAAAATTTAACCTTACGGGCAGATTTCTATTCCTTAGGAATTGTAGCATATCAAATGTTAGTAGGATATCATCCATACAATTTCAATCAGAATGCAATGTTTACACAACCGTTGCCCCCTTTTCCACCTAATATAGCAACAACACATGCCTTAAAAAATACAATTATTCAAATGACATCGTTGAATCCAATTGATAGACCTATGAACTACGAAGAAATATGCAGACTTTTGAAAGGAGAATGAATATGTTTTGGTTAAATCGTGGTTATAAATGGGGCTTAAATAGTATAAACCCCATTAATATAATTATTTTATCGTCAGGAATTAATTCGTTTGAACTATTACGTAGAAAACTTCCTACTACCCCTTTTCTACTTGACCCACAAATGTATTTTCCCATAAATACAGACAATAATTTTATAGCTGAACGAAAAAAAACATATAAGAAATTAGCATCTTACCCTTGGTACAATAATACTCCCCCTGTTTACTCTAGTAGTGAATATAAAATTAGTGATTTTAAAAAACAATATAAAGAAGATGCTTCAATTCTTTCTTCATTAAATATTCCTACAGATGCGCCACAAATTATCAATCGAATTAAATCTTGTTTTGATTTCCAATCAAATTTAGGTGTCAATGCTTTAATAATTCCAACACCATTAGCCACTAACTACGAAGACGAATTCTCAATACAATTACAATGGATTAATAAAGCTATTGAACTAAAAAATGATTATACTTTACCTTTATATGCGACTATTGCGCTTTCTGAAGACATTATTTTAAACCAAAAATTTGCTGAAAATCGCGTTCTGCAAACTGTAATTGATAATTTATCTGTTCTTGATGAACTATCTGGTTATTATTTAGTAATTGAACGAACAAGTGGTGATACATATATTAAAAATAGTAATTTAGCAATAGCCATCTTAGAAATGTCCTACTACTTAGGGCATAAACTCTCTAAAGAATTTATTATTAATTTTACAGATATTTTCGGTTTTATATGCCTAGGCGCTGGTGCAACTGGTTTTTCATCTGGAACAACAACTAAAGAAAAACGTTTATCATTTAATGACTATATTGATAAATCTGGTGGCGGCCCTGCCTTGCCACACTTTTTTTCATATTCACTTGCATGTGATTTTTTCCCTAACAGAGATTTAAGTAAATTTAGGGATACTCGATTACTTCGATATTTAGAAAATGACTTTACTCCTTTTTCGTCATCATTAAAACAAGCCCTTGAACAGAAAATACCAATTCAATCTATACCAGAATGGCGTGAAAGTCCAAATAATATAACAGCTGCAAGCAATCATCGTATCGAAGTTATAAATAACTATTGTAATCACGTACTGACTCTTACTTTTCCTGAAAGAGTAGAATACACTCTAGCTTGGATACAGAATGCGGAAGCTTCAATGACCTATATCAATAGCAAATTAAAAGCTGCTCCTCTCTCAGAAATTGGAGTTCATTTAGCTGTTTGGAGCAATAGCTTTTCAGAATTTTTATCAAATCATAATTTGTAAAAAGATAAGAGGTAGAGTTCAACATCTACCTCCTATCTTTTTCCATTTGTATCCATTCACAACATCTTTTAAAATTCTCGTTTTTTCATATGAGTAAACATTTGGTTGAATACCTCTATTTTTTTTAGGAATATTTATGATTTCAAATCCTCCTGTCTCATCCAACAATATTAGTCCTATATTATTCCTTTTATATTCTTCTTTCATATTATTGTTTTTAGTAACTCGCTCTTTATCCAATACCACAAATGAATAATCAGAAAAACTTTTATTAAAAATGGCTTGTTCTAAAGCTTCTTGCCATTTTTGTAATTTTAATTCTAAAGCAATAATTTCTTTTGGTACTAATTCTCTCCAATTGGTAGCTGTATACTTCATTCTAGAAATTTTTAATATTAGATTCTTCTTTTCTAATACTTCAAAACAATTAACTATCTTATCCCTATCCATAAAAATATGTTTCTGTACTTTATTTACAGTAACTTCATCAAATATTGAAAATAATGCTAAAATGTCTAAAGTATTATTATCTAAATACTTAAATTCTTTTTCATACTCACTATCCAATAAACTAGATATTTCATCATCTTGTATTATTGCAACTACTAAATCAATCATGCGATAATACACAGGTAATTCTTCTGCAATAATAAAATCATCCTGATAAGAAATAGCCTTAAACAAAAATTCTTTTACATTATCCTTCATTTTAGGTGTCATCTCTTTTTCTAATGCAAAAGCCATTCAATCACCTCGCTATTTTTTCATAATATTATACCATGTTTTACATACAATGTAATTATAATTTATCTATACCGTTTTTTTCCTATTGTGTTCAACGTTTTACTCTTATCAAAAATATTAGTTAGCTTATATAGTCTTTCGTGTTCAACTTTATTTATATTATATCTAATCTTACTATAATCTTCCATAAGGCAATATGCACATATCTGGATAGGAGTTACTAATGATTTGGCGGCTAACATATAATTTACATAAAGCATATCAATTTGTTTTTCATTGTGGTTAATTAACCAATTAACTCTATGATTCCCATCTATTAACATAAAATTATAATTTGCTTGCGAAAAAGGAACAACAAAGATTTCTTCCATATTATCGTATGTATTACTCAAATCATAATTATTAAAATGAGTGTAATAACATTCATTTTCTGCATTAAACAATCTGCCTTTAATATTATCAAAAGTAATTTTTATTTTATAGTTAGGATATAATTTATAAAAATCTTTTATGTATTTAATTGAAAAACCAAATTCCATTATATCGTTTTTTATAGGTAACGAAAAAATATATATCTGGTCCTTTTCCTCCTCGTTAGACATAGCATACATAATATTTTCATCAACCTTTTCAAGCAGTTCTTTCCATTTTTGGGTAAATTGATTTAAGTACTTAAATTCTTGAAACAAATTGTCCTTACCCATTACATCTAAAATACCTAGAACTTTATTGCGTTCACCTTGCATATTTTCCTCCATACTATACAAAAATAAAAGCTTATTTCTTCATTATTAATGATTTTTTATTTCATTCTGTTTATATGACATATTATTGTTTTGTTGATATCCATTTTTTTCATACTGAAAAAACTTCTTTAAGCAAATAGTTTTCCATAAATAATAACCCTATTTAAATTAGAATGTCATCTAATATTGGGTTATCCCTCTTCAAATACTTCTTCGCTTTCCGCTATTTTCAATTCTAAATAATTAATTATTTCAGTTTTAACATCTTCTATATCTCTTATTATAGCCTTTCCAGTAGATAAATTTTTCATATAAAAATTCATATAAGATTCTCTTTTAGCAACCTTACTGGGTTTGTTACATAAGCTTTGCAATACTTTTTTAGGAATAAGATATTTCTCAATATTATCTTCTAAATCTACTAGCATATCCATATCATACATAATCATATGATAATTCTGAAACCAATACTTCTCATCTTCAAGAGATTTTAAATAATTCAAATCATCTTTAGTAAAAATGTTATCTTTTAAATAATATGAAATCAAAATTTGATTATTTGATTTAAGTACCATTTCTTTTTCACCACCTATAATATCTTCAAATCCAAACAACTTTATTGCGTAAAAATAATACAATTGTTCATCATTAAAACTACTCCTTAGTGATTCATGGTATCTAACCTTAAAAAATTTATGCATTTTTTGATTATCAAATTTCTTCATAATAGAAAATCTATCTGCAAGATATAACATTGATTCCGGAGAATATTTCATAATGAAACATAATTGATGATAGTCGTATTCCTTGACCTGATATTTTTCCAATGGTAGTTCTCTAAAATATTTTGTTTTAAAAATATTATTGATAAATACCTTTTTCATTTTCTCATCATCTAATTTTGACATTCTATATACTATTTGATTTATAAAATATAGTTTATTATCATCTCTGTCACTTTTAAATCTGATATTACAATGCGCGATAAGTTTTTTCCAATATCTCGCCACTAAATTATGATTATTAAAACTCTCATAAGTCCAAACTTCTTTTTTTCTTTCACTTCTTTCTAATTCATACTTTTCCAAAACTTTGTCAAATATATGTATGATTTTCTCATTGTCCTTTACATTACAGAAAAAGTAAAAGTCATCCGAAAAATATGTATAGTCACAATCAATATTTGCTTTGTTTAGTTCAACTTCAATATCTTTACTAATGCATGCTAAATATCTTTCAGCAAAATATAAAGATAGATAATTTCCCATAATCAATCCATTAGTAGCACCTAAATTCATATTGGAAATATATCTTTCTTCCAAACCTTGAAAATCAATTTTATGAGTATATATTCTACCGTAATATTCTTTTACATCCAATTTAATTAAATTATCATACACACATAAATTTTCAAAATCTTTTTCTAACTGCCAATCATATTCTCCCGATGAAAAATCTCCTGTCTCAATATTGGCTGATAATCTCTTATGTACTCTATCCATCCCCTGTATATTATTAAAATAAGGCATATCCTTATAATATGCACATGCACTCATAAAGTTAAGTAAGTTAGGCATTTTT
>NZ_JPOF01000007.1 GCF_000733755.1 Lachnoclostridium phytofermentans
AAAAGAAAAGTATTTATCAATGGCAATAGAAGAGTATTCAAAACGCCTGAGCAGGTATTGCAAATTAGAAATTATCGAGCTTCCGGATGAAAAAACACCAGACAATGCCTCTCCTGCGGAAGAGCTTCAAATTAAGAAGAAAGAGGGAGAGAGGATACTAAAAAACATCAAGGATAGTGCCTATGTAATTGCACTTGCAATTGAAGGAAAGATGCTCTCCTCCGAAGAATTAGCGGATAAGATGCAGCAGCTTGGGGTAAATGGGGAAAGCCATCTTGTTTTTGTGATAGGCGGGTCACTTGGGCTAGATGCCGAAGTTTTAGATAGGGCTGATTATAAGCTTAGTTTTTCTAAGATGACATTTCCGCATCAGGTGATGAGGATGATTTTGCTGGAGCAGGTGTATCGAGGGTATCGGATTATTAGTGGGGAACCGTACCATAAATAAGTAGAGTTTTACTGAAATTGGATTTTAGAGAACTTAAAAGTAAATATAGTAATTGAAAATGAGATTGAATATCTAAAGATGTAAGATATTTAAGCTTATTTCATTGTTATTATTTAAATTGTGTGCATATATAAGCACTCGGATTAGTTGCGGTTATGAACTAAAGATTAAAGTTTAAAGATTTTAGTTTTATAGTAACTTGAAAAAAATGTTATTTTGTGTAAAAATAAAGAGGGGGTGATAGTTTGTTATAGAAAATGATTTATGAACTCCTGTGCTTCATCAAAAAGTTTAATACAAAGGGCTTATCTTAAGTACACAGAATGAGCTTCGAATTTTAATGGAGAATCTGTTACATAATAATAAAATAAATATGTGGGGTATAAAAATGAAAAAGATATTTATTATTAAGAATAAAGGATTAGATACGGATATATATAACAATGCAAATAAAAGCTTTCTGAATAAGACCACAGGTTATTATAATACACTAAATGATAGTGCTAATGAGAAGTATTTACAAGAAAATTGTCAATTAAGTGATCAAGGAAATGTATTATTATTATCATATAATGATTCCAAAGATACTGAAATAAAAGAAATTTTTATTGGTGGTGATGCTGTTGTTAATGATAAATGGAATATATCTTATATAATGTTCAGAAAATTGACAGTTGAACAAGATAAAAGAGCAATCCAAAGTATTATTGATAAGATTGATTTAGATATAAATGAAGATTTTCAGGAGAATACATATATAGTAGTTAGTGAAATGCAATCGCTTTACGATGAACTTGAAAATAGGATAAACTCTGTACGTAAAAATGAACTAAATATAGAAAGAAAATTTACTGAAGAGTTTGATAGTGAAAAGTATGTTTTATGTAAATTGGCACAACATGATTCGCAATCATTAAGGGTTAATAATAATGAAGTTACAAGTATTAATCGATCTAAATTTCAAAGAGATAGAGAACGAGTTGTTAATTGCAAGGCTTTTAGAAGAATGGTTGATAAAGCTCAAATTTTTAGTGCTAATAAAGGAGATTATTATAGAACTAGAATGACTCATACACTTGAAGTTAATCAAATTTCAAAGGCAATTGCATATGCACTAAAAATCAATTTAGATTTGACAGAGGCAATAGCATTAAGCCATGATTTGGGGCACACTCCATTCGGACATCAAGGAGAACGTACGTTAGACTATATATTAGCAGGAAAAATTGAAGCCGGAATAGTTATGCCTACTAATTTATTAAGTAAAAGAGTATTTGGTAGTTTTAAGCATAATTATCAGAGCGCCAAAGTTTTAACTAGATTAGAAGATAAATATGTAGATTTTAGTGGACTAGATGTTAGTGTTCAAGTAGTAGAAGGAGCATTAAAGCATACGAGACTAAAGAATGATATAAAGATTGAGGATTTTATTGATAGTAAATATGTTAACTGCATGAATTTAGCTATATCTAATGAAAAGTGTATTAGCGCAACTTTAGAAGGACAGACCGTTTCAATAGCTGATGAAATAGCTCAAAGGGGGCATGATGTTGATGATGCTCTGACATCAGGTTTTATGTCTATAGATGAGCTATTAGATAGACTAAGTGTAAAAAAATGTAATTGTTTACGTAAAAATATTGAAACAGAAATTGAGTCAGTCGAATCTTCACATCGTTTAATTGCTAATAAGACAGAATTAAAAATTACACGAATTGTTTCTTGTATAGTAAATTATTTTGTGACAGATGTTATCGCGAATAGTGAGAAGTTAATCAGTGAAAGTACAATAAGCAATGTTGATATGAAAAATGAAATTCAATTTGTTAAACTTTCAGATGAAGCTGCTCAAGTAAATGATTACTTAGAAAAAATAGTACAAAAAAAAGTTATATGCAATTGTGAAGTTGCAAGAGCTGATTATAATGCTAGTGAAATAATACGTACACTTTTTAAAAAGTATTATGCTAATCCGAGATTACTTCATACGGGTACTTTAAACAAGATATTTTATGATATGTTAAACTATAGTGATACAAGTGTATCAAATAGCGCAATAAATTTAAGCGATGGAAGTATAAGATTAGTTAATGAGGAAATAGAAGCAATAACAATGAAGGAGTTATGCTCATCGGAAGAAAAGATTGATGATAATATTAATTTCATAAAAAGAAAGATACTAATCAGGAATATTGTAGATTATATAGCAGGAATGACAGATGGTTATGCGATTGAAGAGTATGAAAAATTAAAATAAACTCTCCTTTCAACACGATCGGTGAACCTATGTAATGGAGATTTATAGCCTTAGGTATTGATGACTTACCTAAGGCTATTTTTACAGTGCCAAGCATGGCACTAATCTAACTGGTGCAAGTCCAGTCGCGGGTATTTACCGCCAAGCGTAGCGAACCACAAGTTGGTATCAGTAATGGTATGGATGAAGGAAGTGGTGTAGCAAAGTTCTTGAGCCTACGTACAGAAACTTGATAAGGCAATGAGGTGGGTAAGGTTGCTGTACAAACCAAAGCCCAAAAGGTAAACGTATAACCGTAGTTGTAAATCAAGAGGTTGTGGAACGAAAGATTAGTGTCTTACCTTGGGAGATCCTACCCACATATCGAAAGATATGGTCGAAAAAGGTTTAGGGAGGGAGTCAGATGATGTCATAGTAGGTGTAACAGCCGAAGGACTGAAACGATTTATAGTACGAATCGTTATTAAGAGAATAATGCATTAGCCAGAAATCAGATGGATGGAAAAGGTAGGAACGTAACCGAGAAATACTATCTATATCGGGAGGGGTGTTGTTTTGTAATAATCAGAGGAGTAACAGTAATGGAATTAATAGATGTGATTACATCAAAGGAAAATCGAAACAGAGCCTATAAGAAAGTAGTGGTAAATAAAGGCGCAGGTGGAGTAGATGGAATGAAAGTCGAAGAACTTGGTGCATACATCAAGGAAAATAAAGACGAAATTGTTCAATCAATCAAAAACCGAACCTATATGCCAAAGCCAGTACGCAGAGTTTATATTCCAAAAGATAATGGAAAACAAAGAAGTTGTCATGATGCCATAGAGCAAGCATTGGAATATCTGAACGAGGGATATGAATGGGTCATAGACATTGATATAGAACAGTTTTTTGATAAGGTAAATCATGACAAGTTAATTCAGATTCTTAGAGAACAAGTGAAAGACAGCACTACTTTGAACCTGATTCGGAAATATCTGAAAGCAATAAATATAAACAGAGATAAAGTGGAAGTAATGGAGGTAGATATATGGAGTTTAGAAAGGTATTCGACTTGATTCCAGATGAATTTGATAAATGGCGTCCTCAATACTGTCCTGAGGCTTTTGCAGACATAATCCGGTATGCAGATTTAAAACCAGGAAAAAAAGTACTTGAAATTGGACCAGGGACAGGTCAGGCTACAAGACCGCTACTTATGACTGGATGTGATTATGTTGGAATTGAGCTTGGAGAGCATTTATATGACTTTACCAAGAAAAAATTTGCTGATTATCCAAACTGTAAGATGGTCAATGGTGATTTCACTAATTATGATTTTGCAGAAAATAAATTTGATATGATTTTTTCAGCAGCTACAATTCAATGGATACCGGAAAATATTGCGTTTAGTCGGTCTTTTGATTTACTAAAACCAGGTGGATTTCTAGTTATGATAGCAAACATTGGAAATGATAATATCAGAAATTCGTCGGAATTGATTGCAGCAAAAAATGCTATATATGAAACATATTTTACTCCTCAGACACCGTATACTTGCAGAATAAATAAAGAAAATGTAGTAAACTACGGATTTGCTCCGATAGTAGTTTCTGACTATGAATATGATACAGATATGACTGCAGATGAATTTGTTAGTTTTACTATGACCCATGCGGATCATATTACTCTTCGTGAGCCAAATCGCAGTTTGTTCATGGAGGGTTTGCGAAGAGCCATTAATAACAATGGTGGTATATGGAAGCGCCATGATAGAGTAAATGTTGTGAAAACAAAGAAAACGATTTGCTAAATCCCAATATGTCTAAAATACATTACGCTCATTAATCAATGAAGATAATTTGTTGATACTTGCGACTGCGAGTATTAGATTGCTTAAGCAAAGATGATTCGTACTCAGTAAGATATAGTAAAACGCTACTTTCTTCCGATACGGTGAACCGTATCATAAGTAGCGGAGAGTTTTACAGAAATAGGATTTATACAACAGATGGTTGTACTAAAATAAACAACAATATTTACAGTAGACAGAAAATTATGCCTTTGACATTTATAAAGTACTAAAACTTTATAAATTTGGAGGTATCATATTGGTTACGCCATTGAATTATATGACATTATTGTGATATTATAGTTGATGGTATGCAAGAAATGTAACTTTATTATTACTAAGGACTTTTTGAATTTGTATACATATATAAAAAATCGATTACGGTTATTGACTTTAAAACTAATTTAATAATTGTAGTAAAACAAAAGAGGATATGATAAAATATAGAAAAATTTGTTTATTTTATGTGGAGGTAGTGAAGAAATGATTTTCAATAAAAACCTCGGCTTTTTTTCTTCTAATTTGGATAATTATATTGAGCAGATTAATAAAGGAGATGATAGATATCTATCTTTAATTTTTTGCGTTTTTGCAGAAGATTCTGCTAAGCATAAATCAAGAGCAGCACAAGTATTAAATGAAGTTTTCAATGAATTTTCATTTGATGATTTGTATAGAATTGATGCACAAATGCGTGAAACTACTTCAATGGAATCGAGTATCAACTGGAGTGCATTAAACATTAAACATTTTATCACTGAGCAAATGTCTGTGGATGAGAAGCGTGCAGTTTTTATATTTGCATCTTTTAATCCGAATGGATATATTAGAGAGCAAGCTGTAGAAGCTCTTACAGCATATAAGGAAACCTTGGCATTTATTCTGTTAAGATGTAATGACTGGGTTTACCAAGTACGTCAATCAGCATTATTGTTCCTCTCAAAAAGTTTAGTAAATGCAAGCGACGAAGAAATAGTTAATGCTTTACCTCTTATGGAAAAACTTCGTAGGAGTGGGAGGTGTGAATATAATAATATACTATCTATTATAGCTAGTGTATTTGAATCAAATAAATCGTTGATAAATAAAGGATTAAGAAGCCAAGATATGAGAGCAAGACGATTTTGCATATCTTTCCTCAATAATATGCCTAAAATTGAGTTTAAATATCTGCTTAATTATATACGATATGAGAAGGATCCTTTTTTACGAAAAATGATTTTTCAGATACTATTAAAAGCAAATTCAGATATTAAGGAATTGAGTAAGCAATTTCTCAAAGACAAATATCCACCTAATCGCATATTAGCATTACAATATCTATATGACAATAAAGTTGAAACTGTTTTTTATGAAGCTGAGAGAATGCTAATGGACAGAAATGCACAAGTCCGTACATTGGCTCGTAGTATTGTTTTACAAACTGAAAGACAGTTTGATATTCGTCAATGTTACCTTGATAATCTGTCCACAAGTACTGCTATTAGTTTATATGGACTGGGTGAAGTGGGATTTCATGAAGATTGCAATCTGGTAGAAGAATTTTTATCAGGAAATTGTAATGAGGTTGTCCGTGCGGCAATGACCGTTTTAATGCGCTTGGATTCAGCAACGTTTGTTTTTCGTATAACAGAGATGTTGTCATCAGAACACTCTGGTATTGTTAAGACAGCAACATTGCTTCTCAAAAAATACAAAGAATATGATTTTGAAAGAATATTTCAAATTCAAGAAAATTCTTCAAATGAGAACACAAAAATAAAATGTGCTTCGCTTTTATTTTTGAGTCCGAAATGGAAGTCATTGATTTATACATTGATGCTGATTGGCAGTGGTTATGAAAAATTAGAGATTTTATGTCAGACACAATTAAACAGATGGGTTTTTTCATATAACCGTTCCTTTGCAGTGTTATCAGAAAATGAAAAACGAGAGATAAAAGAACTTTTAATTGGAAAAAAAAGATTTATAAAACCTGAAACTATAAAGGAAATATTGTTTCTATCTAAATAGCAATCAATTTAGAGAAAGATGTCAGGAATTAGCTAAAAGTATAAAATACAAAGAATATGATATTAATCCTTATGTAAAAGGAATAGATAGAGGTATGGAATGAATTATATTTGTTGACGATGATCCAGTTCAGATTACATATTGTACCAATAGTGAGAGCCAACTCTCATATTATATTAATTCATTAGGATCAGGTAGAAATACCTGGTCCTTTTTTGTGTGAAACGCTATGAAAGTATTCTACTCGTAAGCTTAAAATTTTTCTACAAATAAGCTTTTTTTGGATATCGAATTTTGTTATGATGAGATATTTCTTAGATAAATACATGTAAAAATAGAAGATAGTAGTTTATTTTTGTAAAAATAGTTCTCTTTAGCGGTAACGGTTTCGTTTCTCCAATAGTAATAGTAAGAGTATCGATAGAATACTATTGATTATGTTAATAAAAGAAAGTGAAGGATAGGCATCAAATTAGAACATGATCAAGATAAATGAACTTAATTAGTAACACATTAAAAAGGAGGAATATGTTTTGTACAAACAATCTTTATTAAAAAACAAGTTAACTGATGAACGCCCATGGATGAAATATTATCCAGAACAATTTCAGCACATAGACATTCCGCATTGTTCCTTAAATCATTATCTGAAACAAAGTAGTAGAAGTTTAGACAATCCAGTAATAGATTATTATGGAAATGTATTGACATGGAATGATATATTTACAAAAGTGAATATTGTAGCGAAAGCGTTAAAAAAGTTGGGGTGTAAGGAAAATGATCGGATACCAGTATTTCTACAATCCGTACCAGAATTCATACTCATCTTATTGGCAGCAGAAAAAATTGGAGCAGCAGTAGTATGTCGTGATGGATTAGCTGAGGAAAATACGGAAGCAGTGAAACAGACAAACTGTCACATATTGTTTGCACATGATTATCTCTCAAAAGAAGAGGAAGAATTATATTATAAAGACACCAATCTAAAACATATTATAAAAGTTTCACCATATAATATGGCAAATAAGCATAAAATACCAAGTTACATAGTGGAAAATATAGAATCTAAGTATCCTAAAGAGGTTGCTTGCAATTTGTCTAACCTCACATGGGAAGAGTTTGAGGCCTTGGGAAAATCATATGATGGAGAGTATAAAGTAAGTTATAACCCATCAAGACCAGTATTTTGTGCGTATACAAGTGGATCAACTGGACCATCAAAACAAGTAATTCATTCCTCTGCTAACATAGTAGGAATCATACATCAAACAGCGTATTTTACATCAACCATTCAAATTCGTCTTAACTGGTTAATGACTTGTTTGCCACCTGCATTAGTTGCAGTTACAGTTGCTATGATTCTTACTCCAATAGCATCAAATCAGTTATTAATTCTTGATCCATTTTGTCCGGTTGAGGATTTGGATTTAGAATTAATGAGGCACAAACCAAATTGCTGGCCATTAATACCACAGTTTATTGACGTATTAGTAAATAGTAAACGTATTCCAGAGGACTTTTCATTAGAATATTTATATTGCATTGGCTCTGGAGCAGAAGCTCTGAACAATAAGCAAATAAGAACTATGCAAAAATTCTTAAAAAATCACAAGTGCAATTCATTTTTTAGTGTTGGTTATGGGATGAGTGAAGGTGGATCTGCTTTTACAATGCCATGTGAGGCAAAACCAATTGAAGGTTGTTGTTGTGGTATGCCTATGCCAGCTACAACGCTTGGTATTTTTGATTCTAAAACGAATGAAGAAGTGGATGCTGGAGAGCTTGGAGAGATTTGTAAACACGGTCCTGGTATTATGTTGAGTTACCAGGATGAAGAGAGTACTCATAAAGTGCTACAGTGTCATGAGGACGGAAAGATATGGATGCATACAGGGGACTATGGCTATATGACGGAAGATGGTGCTTTGTATGTAATGGGTAGAGGATTACCAGAAAGGGTAACGGGGGGCTATTTATTTGCAGTTCCAATGGAAAATAAAATATGTGATATAGAAGGCATTAATGATGCATTCTTTGTAGTTGCAGATGATGTAGAAAATGAGGGATATTATGTTCCGTATCTGTATCTTGTATTAGAAGATGGTGTTAGGTTAGAAGAAGTGCAAGCGAAAATTAATAATGCGCTTGAACCACATGAGCGACCAGTGAAGACAACAATCATTGATAAACGTCCTTTTTTCCATTTTAAAACAAATAGAAGAGGGTTAGCTTCAGAAATTGTTGCTATGCAGCGTACATAAGAAATATAGGCAATTGAATTAGGTTTAGTTCCGTTATATCAATTAGTTTAATTGATGTAACGGAATTTAATGTTACATTGTTTTATACAATGACAGAGCGTAGTATGGTTTGATTTGTTGAAAGGAGATGATAAATACACTTCAAGGTAAAAAAGTGAGCAAGCTTTTAAAAAACATTAGCAATGAAAAAAGTACTTCGGCAAAGTTTGAATAAGAAACGACTAAGAAGTGATGCGTAAGTTGCATTAGTTCTGTTAATATATCAGAACTATTTTTAGAGAGAATAATAAGGAGGAATCAATATTGAAAAAATATCGTGTACGAATTATTGTACTAACATTGTCTATCGTGTTAATAGTAAGTACGTTCCCTACACCATTATCTTCAAGAGGAATTACTGCTCAAGCTGAGCAAATGAATGTGAATCAAGATGATAATTTGACGAATGATTCACAAAAATCATTAGAACTTAAGCCGTTTACTAGTACGGAAAATCTTGTAGCAGCAATGAAGGGTGAGCTATCACTAAGAGCTGATTTTAAAGAGGAGGATGAAAGCGAAGAACAGATGCTTCAAACATTTTCAGATACAATAAAGGGAAAATGTGGATATACATTAACTGAAGTTAAGTCTTTACTTGCGATTGACATCTTTCAGGATAGAAATCAGAAAGAGGTTGATGTATCAAAGTATAATTTAAGTGAAGATGAGATAACAACCATAATAGACTTAGTTTTAAAAGATTATTGTGCAACTGATAGTATTGACGTTGTTGTTAATTCAGATGAGAATGGTATTGCACAATCAATTATTATAGACATGAATAGTGGTTTTGAAGCTGGATTGGATGCACTTGATGAAATGGATGGAGTTGGAAAAATTTATCCTGCAAGTGAAAATCTTGAGGAGAAAGAAACTGCTACTCCATCATCCTATTCAAGAAGAGCACAAACTTCTCAATCAGTTGCAAGTTCAGACGAAACAACTGAGATGCCCACGGAAACACCAACGGTAACACCAACAGAAACACCAACAGAAACGCCAACGGTAACGCCAACAGAAACACCAACAGAAACACCAACAGAAACACCAACAGAAACACCAACGGTAACACCAACAGAAACACCAACAGAAACGCCAACAGAAACGCCAATAGAAACGCCAACAGAAGCACCAACAGAGACACCAACAGAAACACCAGAGGAAACACACACATATGGTGATCCAACATTTACATGGAGTGAGATTAATGTAGATCAGGAAATACCATATACTTGTACAGCAATATTCACCTGTAGTGAGTGCAATCAAGAAACAACCGTAGACTGTACAGTTACTAGAAATGGGGAAACAACAGGTACAATTACATATACAGCAACTTGTGAATTTGAAGGTAATGAATACTCGGATACCAGAGTTGAAACACACATCTATGGTAATGTTGATCCAATATTTACATGGAGTGAGATTAATATTAATCAAGAAATACCATATACTTGTACTGCAACATTCACCTGTGTTGAATGCAAACAAGAAACAACCGTAGACTGTACGGTTACTAGAGATAAGGAACAAGCGGAATACATTATATATAGAGCAACTTGTGAATTTGAAGGTAATGAATACTCGACTACCAGAGATGCGACAACAGAACAACTTTATACTCATTGGGGAGCATTATGTACGTTCTATGGTCAAAGTGCTGAATATTATGGACTTTCCACAGAATACTGGATATCAAAGAATACAGAAAATAGTCCATTCGGAGCACTTAAGGTATTGGCGGGATACACTATAGATACCCCAGTTCCAGCCCCAAATATGGATGAACTTATTGCGGGGATTACTCAGGCATTTCAAGCATATGTTTATTACTATGGGGATGCTTTGTTAGCAGTAAGAGAAGATGCATTAAAGGGTCTTGACGATAGTATGACAGATTTACAGAAATGTTTAGTATTACATGACTATCTTGCAACGCATGCTGTATTTGATATGGATACATTAATGAATTATCAAAATGATGAAAAACAGAGTGACCCAATCACGATGACACCATTTGGTGCATTGTTATATGGTAAGATTGACGGATTAAATGGCTGTGTTTGTTTTGGGTATGCTTCCGCTTATACATACTTAGTTCAAAGTGCATTCCCTGAAATATACAGAGATGAGAGCAACGCTTTCAAGAGTTATGAGGAAGTCATAGAAAGTGGGCAAGATATGGTCGACTTTGTTATGATTAAATATGACTGTGATGTAACAGAAGTTGGTGTTACCCACGGTGAAGGTGGATTTGAAGGCAGATTTAATGAACCACACTACTACAATGTAGTGAAGTTAGATAACCAATGGTATAATGTGGATGTGTGTTATGATGATATTAAAACAGAAGTATTGACTCAATATCGTGTAGAAACAGATGGAAACTTAAGTCATATGTATTTTCTAGTTTCGGATCAAACAATAGAAGATTGGTATGAGGGTTATTATGAATATATTGATACATTACATGGAACCGATAGTGAAGAACCATGTAATAGTGAACAGTACGAAGATGCATGGTTTAGCAATATTGACAGTCCAATTTCATATGATGACGAATATTGGTATTTTGTAGAAGCACAATTTTCTGATCTTGATATGATGGACAATCAAGATGGAAGTTCCCCTCAAATCGGTGACATGGACGATGAGCAAATAGCTAAAATGATGAAAGATTATGGAGATCAAATGAAGATACGTCCTCGAGGTGCAGGTGATTTATCTGAAGAGGAAGGTACTGTGTTATTTGATTTTGGAAAAGGAAATGTAACCAATCTAAATACCAATGAGATAAAGGAAAGCGTGCTAGAAGAAGAGTGTGATGATGATATACAAATTAATAATATTTATCCAGATTTGACTCATTCGCTTTCTCTTTATAATGATATACTTTATTTCAACTTGAATAATAAAATTTATATGTACAATTTAGAGGATGGTACAGTTACACAATTAAAAGAGTACAATACAGTTCATGCATATAGTAATGGTAAACCATTTACTGGTAGTTCCTACTACATTACAAATGCACAGGATGAAAATCTCAAGTTTACCATTAATAATCATCCATTAGCTGCTCTTTGTATTAAAGATGATGGAATTATGTATGTAAGTGTAGCTACAAATTATAGTAACAGCGAGTGTTCTAAATACGAAAAAGAATCAGTTAACTATAATTTTATGTATAATCGCTTTGCGGAAGATAATTCTGAAGATGATAACGATAACTCAGAATTTATGTGGTGTGCCAATGTTAAGGATAATATAAATATGAGTGATGTTGCAACTTATCTTTCTGGTGGAGCAGAGCGTGAGAACGTAGTGATAGAGCCTTGGTGTGATAAACAAGGATATACAGAAAGTAGAGATATAGCACATGGATTTAGTTCAGGTACCGAGAAGACAGACTTTACAGGTGCAAAAGAACATCATTATATCATCAATGATAAAGAAGGTTGCTATATTTGTACTTATTGTTATAAGGCGTTAGCTACAGAGGACGCAGAAGAACAGGGAATAAAAACAGGTCATACCTATGGGGAACCAGCATTTACCTGGGGAGCCTTGGAAGATGGTGGATACACATGTAAGGTAACATTCACTTGCAAGTATTGCGATGATGTGCGAACAATAGATGCCACAGTAACAAGTAAGGAAGAGATTACTGGTGGGAATTCTGATTGTAATAAAGTAAAGAACACCGTGTATACGGCAACATGTGAATTTGAAGGAAAGACGTATACTGATACGAAGACAGAAGAAGCAGAGAAAGTCATAATTCACACCTATGGAGAACCAGAATTTAACTGGGAAGGGTCAGAAGATGGTGGATGCACATGTAAGGTAACATTCACTTGCAAGTATTGCGATGATGTGCAAACAATAGATGCCACAGTAACAAGTAAGGAAGAGATTACCGCTGGGGCTACTGACTGTAATAAAGTAAAGAACATCGTGTATACGGCAACATGTGAATTTGAAGGAAAGACGTATACTGATACGAAGACAGAAGAAGCAGGGCAAGTCGTAAGTCACACCTATGGAGAGCCAAAATTTAACTGGGAAGAGTCAGAAGACGGTAGATACACATGTAAGGTAACATTCACTTGCAAGTATTGCGATGATGTACGAACAATAGATGCCACAGTAACAAGTAAGGAAGAGATTACCGCTGGGACTACAACGGGCAAGAAAGAAAGAAAGACCGTGTATACAGCAACATGTGAGTTTGAAGGAAAGACGTATACTGATACGAAGACGGTAGTAGCAATAATAGATGATTCATCAGGTGGGTCTAATGGTGGTGGAAGCGGAAATGGCGGCGGCGGAAATAGTGGCGGCGGAAATAGTGGTGGAAGTGGAAATGGTGGCGGAAGCGGCAATAGTGGCGGAAGCGGCAATAGTACTGTAAGCTCTATTAAATTAAATCATACTGAACTTAACTTATTAAAAAATGAGACTTCCTTGCTGTCTGCAACACTTACCTCAGACAATGCTATCACCAAAGAAGTGGAATTTATCAGCCAAGATGAATCAATTGCAACAGTTGATCAGAATGGAAAAGTAACGGCAGTTGGAGTTGGAACGACTCAAATTATTGCAAAATTCAAGGTCGGTAGTGATATCACTGCTACATGTGTCGTAACTGTAAAACAGAAAGTTACTAAACTTTCAATATCATCTATCTCAGCGCAGACATTTACAGGAAACGCAATCGAACCAGAGGTTATTATAAAAGACGGCAAGAACCAGCTACAAAAAGGAAAAGACTATAGCTTAAAATGGACAAATAACACGAATGCCGGTACTGCAAAAGTGACAGTAGTAGGAGAAGGCGATTATACAGGAACAAAAGAGATCACATTTTCTATTAAAGCGAGATCACTCAAAGAAGTAACCATAAGTAAGGTTTCAAATCAAACTTATACAGGCAAGGCACTAAAACCAAGTGTTAAAATTACGTATAATAAGATGAACCTTAGGAAAGGGACGGATTATAAGCTAGAGTACCAATCTAACACGAATATTGGAAAAGCAACAATCATAATAAAAGGTACGGGTAATTACACTGGGACGATGAAGATTCAGTTTATAATTAAACCGGCTAAAACAGCATTATCCTCTGTAAAAAGTAGTAAATCTAATACTGTAGTTTCTGCTTGGAAATCAATGAAAGGTATTTCTGGATATCAAGTATTCTATGCGATATCCCCAAATGGTCCATACAAATCAGCAGGAATAACATCGAAAACTAGTTATACTATTTCAAAGCTAAAGTCAAAAACGACGGTATATGTAAAGGTAAGAGCATATAAGAAAATCGACGGAAAGAATTTATATGGAGCGTATAGTAACGTGATTAAGGTAAAGGTTAAATAGTTACTGACACTCTTAGAAAATAATATAAGGGCAGAGAGAAGCTTAAAACTAAGTAGAATTCTCTCTGCCTTTATATTCATGATCAATATGGATAAAAAAGAGGTGGTTATGATAAGATAAATATATAAACCATTGATATCAGTTAGCAAACACACTCTAGGTGGAAAAAGAAATTAAGAGAAACTGGAGATATTGAGCATATAGCCTTGTGTTTGAATACATAGAGGGTTTATAATACCAAGAGAATTCATAGTCATTGCGACTATATGTCTCCGGATGACTTTGAAAGGCCCTATGAAAAAGCTCGAGGGGCTGATTCCCTTTTTAGTAAGTTAAAATGAGGAAAGCTATCTTAATATATTTTGTACTAAATCTTGGAATGGGAGCACTACATATTTAGTATAGAACCAAAATCAACTGAAAAATAGTAAAATATTAAATATTATAGTATACTAAAATTAATTTAAATATGGTAGAGGTGCGGCAAAAATGCAAGTGAAGAAAAAACTTTGTGAAGCAGGTAAAAAGTTGAATAAAGAATGTGTACAATTTAATAGTTACAATGAGGATTTGATTCAATATAGTAACTATAATTATGTACTTGTCTTAGATGGCTCAACTGGTTTAGGTAATAAGTGCGTACCTGATGATGGAAGATACAGTACGATGGCACAATGGTTTGTAAGTAGATTCGCCAAGCTGATTGACGAGAATATCGATAGTATTATTCCAACTGAAGATTTGATAAAAGAATGTATACGAACAATTAGAAAAGAATACGATGCTATGGTGACGATAGATTCATCGCTGTCACTAGAAGAACAAAGACTTTTACAGCCATCGGCTTCGATTGCTTTAATTCGAAAAATCGACAATGAAATAGAAGTATTTTCATTGGGAGATCTTACTATTTTAATTAAGACTTGTGATGGTGAGATACGTGAGTTTGGAAAATGTAATGTAGAGGCTCTTGATGAATTAGTAGTAAGTGTATTGAGAGAAGAGCATCAGAAACAGAATATACATATAGATGAGATTATGAAACAAGAAAAGATTCAAAGTCTTTTATTAGCTAACCGCAGATTAAAAAATAGCAACAAACCGGAAGGGTATTGGATTTTAGGGTTGGATGAAGAAGCTGTTAATTATGCAGATATAAAACGATACAACGATGCAGTGTGTTCTCAGAAAGATAGGGATAGCAGAGGTGAATTTATAGATTCTATGATAGTCTGTAGTGATGGTTTTGCCGATTATTATAAAAAATATAAATTAGCAGATGGAATAGATTCTTTTTGGAATGAGGTTGAACACAAAAGTTTACTAAAAATGTACCAGAAACTGCGAAAGGTTGAAGAGATAGACGAACATTGTGATCAGTATCCAAGATTTAAAAAATCAGATGATGCTACAATAGCGCTAGTTCATTTCAAAAATAAAATTCGATTATATGATAAAGAAGAGAAAAAAACGAAGACAAATGTGCTTCTACACAGAGGAATAGGTAGATTACAAAGTGTATATATGTATATGGGAATCACTAAGTCAGCTGTTGTAACAATAACTACTGCGATTGCAGTTATGATATATAACATACTAAATATGACGGTAGACGATGCAAGTAGCGATAATTATGGAATTATTAATATCTTAAGTTTTGTAGGGATTGTGATGTCGTCCTTGTTCACGATAGTTTCCATATATATGCAATATAGAAGAAATGCAAAAGGAACAAAAATAATTAGTCGTACAGATTTGAAAACAAGTTTTCAGGAAAAGCTCTGTCCTAGCGAGATAGAGGAGAGAGATGGCTTCAAGATTGAAAAGTTTTATAATGGATATAGTCATGAATATTATATGGATAGTGAGTTATTTAATGATATACTGTGTGAAGGAAGCAGAATTCAATTTATACATATAAAGCGTAAGTATGAATTACCAGATGATGTTAAACAATTAGTGCCTGTAATCATGGAGGGGGCTTTTCGAAATTCCAGTTTGATTTTTAATGGAAAATTACTCCGGCAGGCGAGTCATATTAATTCAAATGATAAAAGAGTAATATTGCAACCAGCTAAATATTTTACTGGACAATGTAGCCATGAGATCGTATATAAGGATTTTATTTTACCTGGTGACATTGGAGTTAGCTTTACAGGACAGCATCTACTAAGTAATGAGGAGAATAAAATCTTAGACATGGATTATAGTCCTTCAGCGAATTTTTTAGGCGCATCCACCATTGTATTGACAAAAGATATGCGTCTTATTATCGGAAAGCAAGCGGATTATTCGAAAGCCAATAAGGGTCGATTTGCACCATCAGGTTCCGGGTCTGTAGATTATACGGACATAAAAAAAGCATGCAACTATTATAATAAAAAGGAAGAAAAGTTAAGCTTTAATGAGATTCTTCAATATGCAATGGAAAGGGAGTTCTGCGAAGAATGTAATTACCAATTGAATAGCTCAAAGAAAAAGATGAGTACATTGATTATCGGATATGCAAGATTATTGGAAAGAGGCGGAAAACCTGATTACTTTGGGATAAGTTATTTAGATGAAGAAATTAGCGTTCTTCAAAATGATATTAGAAAATCTGAATATGGCCTAGTTGGACGAATGTTAACGATTCATGTTAAAACTTATGATGATATTCCAGATAAGCTTGAAGAATTCTGTAATCACTATATTCCAGAACGTCGTATTTCTATACAGTTATATTTGCTCACCAAGTACTTAAGACAGATGAAGCAGGAAAAAAAGTTAGACCAAGCAATTAAAGTTTTAAAATCAGAAGTTGACAATAGTGTTAAGGAAGGTTGATAAATAGTATCCTTATAGTTGGCAACAGTATTTAGCAGAGACGATACAAACTCCCTTTGTATGAATAAGTATGATTTGAGTGGCAAAGTTCAAGGATTTCACAAAACTGAAATTGGCAATCATGGCATATGGAACGCTGCAAAGTTGGTTGACGGTTATATTGTGCAACTTGGCATTCTCAATAGGTGGTGCAAGCTATATATATAGATATACTTTTACAGAAAATGGAATAATTATAAGTCAAGAAAAAACAGGAGAGGTTGTTGCTTTTCGAAGATAATCTTATAAATTCCTGTAAGTTAATTCTAGGACAGCTCTAGGCCAGCACTGCATATATATCCCCAAACTATTTAATAGAGCTGAGATAATAGAATCTAAGTAAAGGGTGAAAGGCCTGTATCCAAACTGAGATGCAGCAAATCCAACTTTGGAGGTGTTAGCAAAATCTTTGGGATATAAGCTGTTACGGGAAAACAGTTTTTATAGCTTTTTAGGAACTGTATTATAGATAAAAGATACACTGGCATTATCCTTTAATTATTGAGTGAAAGCTTTATTTGGTCAAATGAAAAACTAAATTCTAGTTTGCTTCCAGCTGACTACGTATTTTCGATTTTGAGCAACATTTTATAATTAACCCTATATAAAAACGTCCTAAAAAGTGCTATAATTCGTTTTGTAAAGTCTGTTTGTTTGCATAGCAAACAGACAGCTGGAGCAGTTTGAGAAAAAATAAATTCCACCTATCATATCTGAAAATTATGAGATTTTGACTTGCTGGTGGTTACCTATCTGCTCTCTAATTGTTAGTGTTAATTAGTTTTAATGAATCTACAGGAGATTGTGATCAGTTAATAAGTCTTGTAATTCAAAGTAGCCTTGTATATATTCGTCACGCTCTTGTTTCAGTTCAATGATTTCCATTTGTTGAGAACAAATGGTATCTAGAGAATCTTCATATAACTGAGCTAATTGTTGATAGGTTGGTCTAATCATTGATATCACCTACCTTTCTGATAACACTGCATTTTTCAATTAATACCGGTTTTAACATGACTTCGTCTGGGGAGACTTTTTTCAGTCCTGTTAAAAGCGGTATTTTTTATCTAAAAGCAGATCGGCTAGATCAAAAGGTGTAGCGCCATTTAAGCTATCTCTAGCAGTAGAATTGATATGACTAGTCATTCGGTTGATATCATCCTGAGTGTACTTATACATGCTTCTTCCTTTTGGAATAACATAGCGTATGTATTCGTGGTTTTTTTCTAAGCGTCCTTTTTGATTAGAAACATAAGGATCACAGTAGAAAACATACGTCCGGAGTCTACCATCATCTGTTTTTTCAATATCCCATGGATTCTTAAATTCTGAGCCGGTGTCGGTTAAAAGCACATTGAAATATTTGCGAAAATTACGAATTCCAATGGTATCCATTAGAGTGTTAATAGCACTAATAACACTCTTTTGAGTACAACTAGGAAGAAGAATTACAAGCATAAAGCTACAGCTTCTAAATAGTAAGGTTAGAAGACATTTACCAGCTGAACGGCCGCCTTTTACGGTATCCATTTCGACTACAGAGGCATCAGGGTGTGCTTTCATGAAATGCTCAAAATCAATATAAGTACGCTTGTTACGATATACTTGTTGTATGTTCTTATTGACACGGAGAGAAGAGACTTTTTTTCTTTTCTTGTAACGAACACGTCTTGGTAAATCGATATTTCTTGCTTGAAAGATTCGTTGATCAAGATAATTATAAAGGGTTCTTCTACATACAGGTATTTCATCAGCATGTACAGCAAAGATATGGCTAAGGGGCTGCCCTTTCAGAATCAGTGGTGACACTAATTCATTTAATTCCACTAGTTCTTCAGGTGTTATATTAATTCCTGAACGTGATGTAGATAATAGCTTTTCATAGGAAGAATGAGCCTTTGTAGCAACATAGCTGTATTTTTGAAGAATGCAGGTGTTAAACCGGGTACATGAATTGCAAACATATGGAGGTTTTGCTGAGCAATCACATGTCCAAGGTTTGTGGTACAGACAGTAGAAGGCAGGTTCTGTTGTGTAACACTTCCTACAGGTATATCTGCATTTGGCATTGCCACATACATGTTGTTCTGTGCATTCATCATAATTCATACAACCTCTGCAGTTTGAACGAGAACGATTTGGTTTGGATGCAATCCTATTCCTTTGAATTTCTTTTGATATTGTTGAGGGATCTTTGCCAAGAGTGGAAGCAATCGAACGAAAGGAGCTTCCTTGGTATAATTCCTGTTCAATATATGTTCTATCAGATAAGGTTAAATGTTTTTGATTATGTATTGCATTTTTACTTTTATTCATGATGGTTCCTTCCTGACAGATAGATAACCATGTAATATCATAACAAAAACTATGTGCATGAGTAAATTCTATATTTAATAAAAAATGGGGGTGCGGACGAAATCCTGAACTTGAATGAGTCAAAGGAGGAATGAGATGTACTCATATGAAGATCGCATCCGTGCAGTAAAGTTTTATATTAATTGTGGTTACAACGCAGCCTATACCGTTCGTAAGTTAGGTTATCCTGATGTAACCAACCTTAAGCATTGGTACAGAGAGTATTCTGAACATAATGATCTCCATACCGGAAAGAAAAAATATAGCAAATATTCAGATGATGAAAAACGAGATGCTGTAGATTATTACTTTGAAAACAATCAGAACTCATTGAAAACAGTCAAAGATCTAGGTTATCCAAGCCGGCCACTACTTCTTAGTTGGGTTGATGAATTGTATCCTGAAGATGAGAAACGTCATTGCAAACAATCCAAACCTCATGTAAGATGTTCTCAAGAAGAAAAAGTACAGGCAGTTATGGAGTCGTGTAAAGGTACACTGAAAATATCTCAAATAGCTGAGATATATAATGTTACACCCTCCGCAGTTTCTACATGGCGAAAAGAACTGCTTGGAGACAGGAGAGAAATTAGCATGTCTAATCCATCTGAAACTGATAAAGATATAGATGAATTAATCCGTAAAAAAACTGAACTTGAAGCCAAAGTAAAGCGCCTCGAACAAGATGTATATAAACTTCAACTAGAACGTGACGTTTTAGAAAAAGCCGGTGACATTCTAAAAAAAGAAAAGGGCATCAATCTTGATGAACTCACCAATCGGGAAAAGGTATTCTTGATTGATGCCCTACGCTGTAAATACAAGCTTAAAGAACTCTTGCCGATTCTGAAACTCTCAAAAAGTAGTTACTGCTATCAAGTTAATAGTATTCGCACTTTCGACAAGTACCAAGAACTCAGAGGTATTATAAAGGAATTGTTCGATACTAATAAATGCAGATACGGATATCGCCGCATTCATTGTTTGTTGCAAAACAGAGGCATTATTGTTTCTGAAAAAGTGGTGCGTCGTATTATGAAAGAAGATCAACTCCTAGTTAAATGCACAAAGAAACGCAAATACAATTCGTATAAAGGCGAAATCAGTCCAGAAATTGATAACATAATAAATCGTGATTTCTCTGCTAAAGCACCAAACCAAAAGTGGTTGACTGATATAACAGAGTTTCATATTCCAGCAGGTAAAGTGTATTTATCACCTATAATTGATTGCTTTGATGGTCTTGCTGTGT
Organism: Lachnoclostridium phytofermentans; assembly: GCF_000733755.1. Lineage (GTDB taxonomy): Bacteria > Bacillota > Clostridia > Lachnospirales > Lachnospiraceae > Lachnoclostridium > Lachnoclostridium phytofermentans_A. The sequence continues at coordinate 20,707 of NZ_JPOF01000007.1, forward strand.
CTTGGACCATTGGTACTTCACCCAACGCAGAGCTTACAAACACAATGCTGAACAACGCGATTTCTTCCTTGCAGAAAGACGAAAAACCGGTTATTCATTCTGATCGTGGCTGTCATTATCGCTGGCCAGAATGGATAAAAATCATTACTGAAGCAGACCTAACAAGATCAATGTCAAAGAAAGGGTGTTCCCCTGACAATTCAGCTTGCGAAGGTTTTTTCGGGCGACTTAAAAATGAAATGTTTTATAATCGAAAATGGAAACATGTATCTATAGATTCTTTTATTAAAGAACTTGATTCCTATCTCCGTTGGTATAATGAAGATAGAATTAAAATATCTTTGGGTGGGATGAGCCCACTTCAATATAGACGTAGTCTAGGAATAGCAGCTTAGTCCAAGAAAACGTCCGCACCCCCAACGGGGGTGCAAGGTGGAATTTAAAATTTCACTTTACGGAAAGCTTTATTTTTTGTCATTGCACCATTTGGAAACACCAGGTATAATAAGTAAGAATATGGTATATGAGACACTTTAATATAAGAGGAGAAGTATGAAAAAAGGAGTTGTAATTCTTATCTTTCTAATGATAGCATTATCAGGTTGCAGACAGAATGAAAAAAATCTTCATGAGCATAAAGAGCAATTAGACGTGCAACAAGAAACTCTACCAGTAGGTGAACAGGATGTTAAAGGTTCACAATCAGTATTGAACCTTGACTCTTATGCAGCGTTTATTGGTATGTCAAAACAAGAGGTATTAGCTCAGCTGGGGGATCATTATGATTTACGGCCGATGGGGATTTCGAATCTAGATCAAGGATATTATTTTGATGACATAAAAACAGCATTCTTTTTCAATGGAGACCAGCGACTACAGTACATCGAACATCAAGGAGAAGCAGAATTTCTACATAAGGAAAAATGCAGTGATTTTAGCTCTATTAAAGAAGTATATGGGGAAGCAGAAGTTGATTCATATGAAATTGTAGATGATGGGTATGCAGATGATGGAATGGTTCGAGAGTACTTCTGTGGGAGTGACAATTACTACGAGATTTCATATATCGAGTCGGAATATCTAGTTTCCTTTGTATCAAAAGAGGAGACAGGGAAAGATTATACAATATACATATATAGGCCGGTTGGGTTCCTCACCCCAAATGAGATTAAGGAATTATTGGACTATGATTCGAGCCAAATTCAAAATCGATTTGGTATGGATTGTATTCTTAGCAGACAAACGGACGAATTGTTTCCATATTGGAACTATTATAGAGCGATCGGACTTTACTTTGGACAAAACTGTGATGGTGTGGAGGAAAATAGATTCATACAGTTTGCGCCATGGATTGAGTTTTCTTTAGTTCATGCAGGATTAAATTTTGAAGAAGTAAAACAAGAACTTGGAGATAGCTTGATTATGAAAGAAAACAGATACATGATGGGTTGTGTAGTCTATACCATGGAATTTCGGGAAGAGGATTTCTTTCTATCATTTGAATCGAATGATATCCTAGGAAATGATTCAAAGATGCAGATTGCTAAAACAAAGAAAGGCTATCGAGATCAGATTCGAGAGGATTTTCGGTGGAACTTTTATGAGGATAAAGTAGGATTTGAGTATAAAGGAGAGGAGTATATCCTTAATTTAGATGACCCAGAGGAGATTTTACCCCTCTATGATAGTAGTGCGTATGAGCGTTTTCAGATACCAGAGGATGCTTTGGGAGCAGGAATTTATTATGGTGGCTGGGAGGGAAGAATCGAAAGTTTTTATGTAGCCTTCGATAGTGATGAGGATATGAATTTATATGTTAGAAGATATGGTGATACTAGCGATAAAAATTATCCTTCTGAAACATATAGTATAGAACAGATATTACTAGAAAATCAAGCCGAGTCCTATTCAAAATATGAAATCGAGCATAATGAGGTCAGAGATGAAATTTTATTAGGTAATGTAACTGAGGAACAGAAGAAAATTATTAGTGACATCAATGATACGATACAAAAACACCAGTTATATCTATGTTTTAGTTTAGATAGTTATAATTATCATGATATGTTGTGGCCAAAAGTTTTAAAAAAGGAAATCGTTTATGATTTTAACCTAGATGGGAAGTTAGAAGTACTACGGATTAGCTATAAATTTGGAACGCAGGAAAAGAGCGCAGAGTCAGTATCTAAGGATACCGTTATAGAAATAGCCTTGGGGAATAAAAAAGTAATGTTTAAACTGGAGGAATATGAAACCTTAGAGATCGGAATCTGTGATGTTGATTTGGCGGATGGCTTTATAGATATCTATACAACGGAATATGCATATTGTTATGGGAGTTCGTTGCTATTTCGCTTAAATGGAGAAAGTTTGGAGGAAGCTTTAGACTTGGGTTATGATGAAATTGTAGGAGTATCCGGAGATGGGAAGATTTATGTTTGGAACGGCTGTTATCGAACCCCATATCTCGAAGAAACCTATGAAGACTTAACACTATGGTACATTGATTATAAGACAGGTATGAGTGTTTCAAGCAATCATATGATTGAAAAGCCATATCGTGCGACTTATGGAGATATTTTATTCCGCGATTTTGAGTATGTTCCAAAGGGAGAACCTACAGAAGTGACTATGGTGTTAGAAGGTGCTATTTATGAACCAGAAGATGGTGAATTACTCACAGTAATCGATAAGGATGATTCGAGTCAGACAATTAAAGTACGTACCCAGGACGGGCAAGAAGGATGGATCGGTGGTCATCATATGGTATGGAATTAAAAGGAATAGTCAGTTAGCTCTCCTTTTGACTGATACCGAGAACCGTCTCCTAAATAAATGGAATCATGAACATAATAACATTTGAATTCCAATCTCTTAATATATTAAAACTAGCGGAGGTGGCATTTTGAGCATTGGTCTTTTTATTGCAGCTGATATTTATTTGGATGAAATAAGAATCCTCCCCAAATAAATACAACAACAGTCAACGTCAAAGATTTGCAGCCAATCCACATCAAGCAAATAGTTGAATCAAATCCATGGGATAATAAGTCAATCATAAATACTTTTGGAAGTGATACACCAATTCATCGTTGTTTAAGAATAACTTTATAAAGTGTAGTTTTCATTATCACCTCATTATAAACCATGAATTGGCTGGTTCTATCCATGGTAGTATCGTTAGTGCTACAGATGGCAGCTCCTGTCCTGCCAATTAACCAGATAACTGCATATGCAGCTGAAAAGAAGACAGTAAAATTAAATGTAACGAAAAAGATGCTTACTGTTGGAAAAACGCTTCAGCTGAAAGTAACGGGAACTACGAAAAAGATTACCTGGTCAAGTAGCAAGAAGTCAGTTGCAACTGTATCAAAGAGTGGTAAAGTCACTGCGAAAGCGGCGGGTACTGCCACCATCACAGCAAAAGTAGATAATAAAAAGTATACTTGTAAAGTAACCGTTAAAGTTCCTACGAATAAGTATGTTACAAATGCTCCATTTGAAGCACAGGAAATCTCATTTGGCAAGTATTCAGGAGTTCTTCCAAAAGCTTTTAAAGCTACGAAGACTACAATGTATGGTATTGAACTTTATATAATCCATCCTTCTGATGCAGATTTGTCAAATGGTTCTTCGAATATAACAATGATAACCTCTGAAAGCGGAGCAACACAGGATCAGTTTGATACATACAAAGTAGCAATTAAAGAGCAGGTGACAGAAGAAATGCTTTGTGAACAGATTTCCACTTCTCTCGGGGTTGAGGTTTCTATAGAAGACTTCACCACTAAGACGGTAAAGAAAGGTACCTACAGTTTTGAAACAATTAGTTATTCTGTTGTCTATGATAATGCAATTATTCTCAATCAGACCATGTACTATCTCTTTGCGGATGGTTATACAACGGAAATCACCATGACCGATAATTTAAGTGATACGAATCCATCAGTGTACGATGTTACCGACTATCTAATTAGTTCCTTAAATTTTAAGAAGTAATACTTGTGCTAGCAGAAAATATTGAAATCAGAAAATATTGAAATCAGAAAATATATAAGTTCATTACCTATTTTGTTCACTAGACTTAACAGATGAGTAAGCATTACAAACACCATAATTCTTGTCTGAAAGATTTCTAATTAAACCTAGATTATTTTTACAATAAATTTCTCTAAAATGATATGGAAGCCGTATCATAAGTAAGGATTTACTGCAATTTGAAATATGTAACTAGAAAGTGAGTCAAACATTTAGAATGGAGCTAATATATCGGATACTATGGTATATTAGCTTTTTTATGTATAGAAGAGGATTAAGTGTATCCAATGAATGGAAATTAATTATTATTGAATCACATCGTTATGGAAAGTTTATGCCTATAGAATTGAGGACTTTGGAACCACCTTAGCACTTTAGACTAAGTCCTAATGGATTTGTTTATAGAATGGCTAATACTCGAATCAGGCTAACACAACACTTAAAGAATGACAGGTGAGTTTGTTTATATAAATTTTATAAAAGTGTAACTTTATTTTATATCCTACGAATAATTATTAAGTTCCAGAAAAGTACAAAAAACAATAAAACGTTATAAGAATGAGGAATAGCATATGGTTTTTAGTAGTATCACTTTTTTATTTTATTTCTTACCGGCATTAATCATAATTTATTATTTAGCGCCAAAAAAGTTAAAAAATTTGGTTATGATCATTGCTAGTTTTGTATTCTATGCATGGGGAGAAATTCGGTTTATTCCAATCATGTTATTGCTATCGATCGAAGATTTTATTTGTGCAAAGTTAATGGAAAAGCATCGTAACAATAAAAATCGACGTCGAATTTATATGTTAATTTCTGTGTGTAGTAATTTAGGTGTATTAATATTCTTTAAATATACGAACTTTCTATTAGGTAATCTATTCGGAGTGTTTGGGATGGATTCTCCCTTTGTAGAGATCATCCTTCCAATCGGAGTATCTTTTAACTCCTTCCAGTCCATCTCCTATGCGATTGATGTATATAGAGGAACGACAAGCTGTGAAAAAAAATACTACAATTACCTTGCCTATACTACCTTGTTCCCTCAGATTATAGCAGGACCGATTGTTCGTTATGTGACAGTAGAAAATGACTTAGATGATCATATACTTTCTCAGGATAGTTTTTCAATGGGGATGCGTCGTTTTATCATAGGTCTTGGGAAGAAAGTATTAATCGCTAATAATGTAGGGTTATTATGGAGCCAGATAGCCAGTGGTGGTGCGGGAGATCCTTCTGTATTATTATATTGGATTGGTATTTTAGCGTATACGTTTCAGATATATTTTGATTTTTCCGGTTATTCTGATATGGCAATTGGTCTTGCTAGAATATTCGGACTTAGTTTTGATGAAAACTTCAATTACCCTTATATTTCAAAAAGTATCACTGAATTTTGGCGTCGTTGGCATATAACACTTGGTTCCTGGTTTCGTGATTATGTATACATTCCTCTTGGTGGCAATCGATGCTCGAAGTTAAAGCATCTTAGAAATTTATTCATTGTATGGGCTTTGACAGGATTTTGGCACGGTGCATCCTGGAATTTTATCTTTTGGGGGTTATACTTTGCAATTATCTTAATTGCGGAAAAGTATTTCTTGTTAAAGGTACTTGATAGAATTCCTTCTTTCTTTCGGCATGTATATACCATTTTTCTGGTTATGATCAGCTGGGCAATCTTTTACTTTGAAGATTTAAATCAACTTAAGAATTACCTAATGGGCATGTTCGGGGGTCAGGGGATACCATTGATTAATTACGAAGCTCTCTATTATTTGTTAAGTTATGGAGTCATCTTTGTACTTGCAGCATATTTTTCGACTCCACATTTGAAGAAAGTGATTCAATATACGGAAAAAACAACAAAGAAATTTGTTTTTGTCTGTGCTACTTTCGCATATGTTTTTGTGTTTATCGGTTGTGTTGCATATCTTGTTGACAGCACTTATAATCCGTTTCTATATTTTAGATTCTAAGGAGGTTGTATATGAAAATAACATATAACAAAATATTTTTCTATTGTTTTGCCTTGTTGTGGTCAGTACTAATCCTATGTAATCTCGTTACTCCAGAGAAAACTTTTTCTGAAAATGAAAATCGTTTATTAGCAAAATTACCGAGCATTACAAATGAAAAGCTAATCAATGGTGAGTATATGAATGAGCTAGACGAATACATCAATGATCAGTTTGTTTTTAGAGATAATTGGATTTATCTAAAAACCATGGCAGAGAGAGCTATGCTTAAGCCGGATATTAATTCTGTATATTTTGCAAAAGATAACTATTTGATTGAAAAACATGATAAGAGTGATGTTGAGAAAGAACAAGCACAAAGAAACAAGGAACGCTTAACAGAGTTTGTTAAGAAATATGTAGAGAAACTCGGTGAGGACCGAGTAAATGTTATGTTGGTACCTACAGCATCGATGGTTTTGAAAGATAAATTACCACCTTTTGCTACTGGGTATGATCAAGACGCCTACATTAAGGAAGTGATAAAAGATCTACCACAAGGGACCTTTATTGATGTAAGAAATAGCTTGCTTCAACATAAAGAGGAGTATATTTATTATCGTACCGATCATCACTGGACTGCACTAGGTGCATTTTATGCATATGAGCAGTGGGCAGCAGATGCTGGATTTACCCCACTTAGCCAAGAGCAATTTAACATTACTTTAGCATCAGATCAGTTTTTGGGTACTTTACATTCCAGAGTGAATGTCAAGGTAAAGCCAGATAACATTTACTTATATGAACTAAAAGAAGATAGGAATTATCAATTACTTTATAATTTAACGGATCAAAAGGATACTTTATATGATCTAAGTAAATTAGAGGGAAAAGATAAATATTCTGTCTATATGGGCGGAAATAATGCATTGGTACAAGTTAAAACAAATAATAAGAATGGAAGAAGACTTTTGGTGATTAAAGATTCTTATGCTCATTCCTTTGTCCCTTTCGCAGTTAACCATTATGAAGAGACCTATATGATTGATTTTCGTTATTATAATGCGGGAGTGGAAGCATTTGTAGAAGAGAATGGGATTACAGATGTACTAGTGCTATATAATACAATGAATTTTGTGAAGGATAAGAATACAGCAAATTTTCTGAGATAATTAAATTAAGAAGCATTACGCTTTTATTGAGTGTAATGCTTTTTAATTCATGACAAGGAAAAGTTTGCGAAGCGTGCTTCTGGGATGCAGCAAATTCGACTTCGGAGATGTTAGCTAAATCTTTGGGATATAAGTTGTTACGGGAAAACATTGTTTATAAATTTTCATATTAATTTAAAGCCTTTTTTCAAAAAATGAATAAAGCGTTTGGAAGGAGCCAATATATCTAGATTTATTAGATATATTGGCTCTTGTATCATTTTCAATTTATTGGAAATATGCTATAATTAAGGTAAGAGATTTTAGGCATAGTCCAATTGAGGTAAAAATGCTGGATGCTAGTTTTATGAACGATTTTATCTATCAATCTCACAAGGTGATGAAAGGATATGTCCCAATGGATACATTACCAACGTCTTATGGGAAAGACGAGGATTGTGAGACTTTAGAGATAACGCTTACTGAAATATCAAGTAAAGTGACCTTAGAGCTTTATTATACGGTTTATGAAAACACCAACATTATTACAAGAAGAGTAGTTCTTAAAAATGAGGATGAGAAAGACATTACACTTCGAAGAATCATGAGTATGATGGTAGACATTCCTAATCGGAATTATAAGCTGGTAACCTTTGATGGAGGCTGGAGTAAGGAAGCACACCGTACAATTACAGGATTTTATCAAACACAGGCGAAGGCTAGTGAAAGCTATGATTACCTTAGAATCTTGGGCCTTAAAAAGACAAAGTCTATGTTATTACCACAAAAGAACAACGTCTGTTTGTGAAACGAGTTGGAGGCTTAGTAAAGCATATTTTGCCAATCGAATTAGACCCAAATGGGTTCATACTTCGAACGGTGAATAAACTTTTTAGTCTTAAGGATTGTGTTGAGCACTATGAGGGATACGGTGATTTATTTGAAACAGGAATTCTATTAAATAATCAATTTATGGGAAGTTATTATTATACTCAGACGAGGCTTCTTGGGGATTTTGGATCAAATTTATATGTGGTAAAGGAAAATAAGGTGAAAGAAATTTAGAGTAAATAAAATAATATAATTGCATTTAAAATATTGAGAGTTGCTTTTAAATTAGCATATAGGAGAATGGTAGTAGGCAAGTTGATGATAAAAAGCTATATATCCTAAAATTGGAGGGTTACATATGAAAGAAAGCAAAAACAAGAACCACATTACCTTTGGACTTGGAACCATTGGAAGAGATATGGTGTATTCCATGGTAAGTATGTATTTGATTTTTTATCTAACCGATATTATTAATGTTTCAACAAAAACCTTGTGGTGGATAACCGTTATTGTATTATGTGCCAGAATATTTGATGCATTAAATGATCCAGTGATGGGTGTTATTGTTGACAATACGAATACAAGATTTGGTAAGTTTAAACCTTGGATAGCGTTTGGAGCTATTTTATCTGGTATTTTTACAGTATTAATCTTCACTGATTTTCAGCTAAGTGGTGCACCTTATATTATTGTTTTTGGGATTATTTATTTGTTATGGGGAATGAGTTTTACTGCCAACGATATCTCTTACTGGTCCTTGCTTCCTTCTCTAAGTGTTGATCAAAAGGAGCGAGAAAAAATTGGTGCAATTGCAAGAATTTGTGCCAATGTTGGCTTGTTTTTTGTGGTTGCAGGAATTGTGCCAATTACAACGGCTCTGGGAGAAAAACTTAACAGTATGCAAAAAGGATATTTTGTATTTGCAATTATTGTTGTAGTTATTATGTGGCTTGGGCAAAGTATTACGTTATTCGGAGTAAAAGAAAATCGAAGTATTCCTGGTGGGGAAGAACACACGACCTTAAAAGGAATGGTAAAGGCAATCTTTAAGAACGATCAACTGTTATTTACAGCCATTGCTATGGCATTATTTATGATTGGTTATATGACGACAACTGGATTTGGTTTGTACTTCTTTAAATACGCGTACGGAGATGAGGGAATGTACACGATATTTGCCATGATTTTAGGAGTATCTCAGATTGCAGCACTTGTTATATTTCCTGTTATTAGCAAGCATTTTGAGAGAAAACAGATGTACCAATTTGCTACGATATTAGTTGTTGTTGGCTATGTAGTGTTCTTCTTTGCACCAACGAGTTCTATGTTCTTTATTGGTATTGCAGGTATATTACTATTTGTCGGGCAAGCATTTATCCAGCTGCTTATGTTAATGTTTCTTGCAGATTCGGTAGAATATGGGCATTGGAAGTTTGGAAAGAGAAATGATAGTGTGACATTTTCAATTCAACCATTCATCAATAAATTTGGAGGGGCAATTGCCAGTGGTATTGTAAGTGCTATTGTTATTATTTCAGGAATTAAAGAAGCAGAAACGGCAGCAGACGTGACAAAAGAAGGGCTCTTTCTTATGAAAATAGCAATGCTTGTCTTTCCACTCATCTGTATTCTTGCTGGATATATTGTCTATCATTTTAAATATAAGATAGATAAGAAACTGTATGATAAAATTATCTCTGATTTAGAGACTAGGGGTGACAGTCATGAATGAGTTAAGCTTACATAGTAAAATAAAAGAGGTATATGCAAATCCAATTGGACGAGACATATTAAAACGATTGCTACTTCAAATGAATAAAAAGGAAAGTTTGCTAACGAATCAGGTGGTTTCGAATTTAAAACTTAAAACTCTTGCGCGTCTCACAAAAAAGGTACTGGGAGAAGAATTTTTTGAAGTTTTTCTAGAGCTTTTAAATACGGAGAAGGATTTACCATTGGAGAATGCTGCACCAATCCAAAAAAAGTGGTGGAAGGAAGCAGTATTTTATCAAATCTATCCGATAAGTTTTATGGATAGTAATGGCGATGGGAAGGGAGATTTAAAGGGGATTTTATCTAAGCTTGATTATCTAAAAGACTTGGGAGTAGATGCGATTTGGCTCTCTCCAATTTATGAATCGCCCTACGATGACAATGGATATGATATTAGCAATTATTATGAAATCCTACATACCTTTGGGACGATGGAGGAGTTCGATGCTTTACTAGCCGGGATTCATGAGAGAGGAATGCGCCTTATCATGGATTTGGTAGTGAATCATACCTCAGATGAACATCCATGGTTTCAAGATGCAATCCATAACAAGGAATCAAAGTATAAGGATTATTATCTCTTTAAAAAATCAGGGGATGGAAAAGAACCAAATAACTGGACCTCATTTTTTAGTGGTCCTGCCTGGAATTATTATGATTCCTTAGACGAATGGGGGTTGCATCTCTTTTCTAAAAAGCAGATGGACTTGAATTGGGATAATGAAAATGTGCGTAAAGATATTGGAACAATGGTTCGGTGGTGGATGGAGAAGGGAATCGATGGTTTCCGTCTGGATGTTATTAACTATATATCAAAAAAGCCTTTGCTTCCAATGGGAAATGAGCAAATAGGTCAGCTGATGGGGTACTATGGGATTGAACATTATTTTTATGGACCAAATCTTCATCAATACCTGAGGGAATTAAAAGAAACCGCATTTGCTCCCTATGATGGATTTTCCGTAGGAGAGACACCAGGAGTTGGTATGGAAATGAGTAAGTTATTAACCGCAGACTACCGAAAAGAGCTTGATATGGTATTTTCTTTTGACCATTTAGAAACACCAGGTCATGTACGCTTTGATGACTATGAATATGATTTAAATTACTTAAAAAAATATTTCGTAGAATGGATGACTGGGTATGGTTCCCATTGTTGGATGTCTCTATTTTATGAAAACCATGATAATCCAAGAATGATATCAAAGGTGAATAAAAAGATTGAATACCGTGTGGTGTTAGGCAAATTATTAGCAACCATTCAATTTACTCTACGAGGCACTCCATTTATCTTTCAAGGCCAGGAAATTGGTGCGGTGAATAAGAATTTTCACTCAATTGAAGATATCCGTGATATTGAAAGTATCAATCTTTATGAAGAACTGATAGAAACGAAGTCTAAGGGGGAAGCGTTTGCTAAGGTACTTGCTGGTTCACGAGATCATGCAAGAACACCAATGCAGTGGAATGCTTCAGAACATGGTGGATTTACTACGGGAACTCCATGGATTTTAAATGATGAGGATTATAAGGACTGTAATGTAGAACAGCAGTTAAAGGATAACTCCTCTGTGCTTCATTTTTATAAGGATTTAATAGCACTCAGGAAGTATAACATTGCACTCATATATGGTGAGATTGATTTTGTAGATGTGAAAAAAAAGAACCTATTTTGCTATTATCGTAGGTTTGAGGAAGAATGCTTTTATATTGAGTGCAACTTAAGCGAAGGAACGAACAAGAGATTCCATAAAATTAATGGATATCAGCTATTATTATCCAATAATAATGGAGTTAGTGAAGTTCTTAGGCCTTATGAGTGTGCTATTTATAAAGTGGGGTGACTATAAAGGTACGCATTCTTTTTATAAATAGACAATTGGAAGTAAAATGGAATTTTTTGTTTCCTAATCCTGTGCATAAATGTGATTTTGTTTCATTTTCTTTTATATTTTATAAATTATCATTGTAATAAAATACATAATATGGTATTCTAAAAGTGTAGATTTTGTTAAATATTTATCAAAATTTAAACGATTTAAGGAGGACTATATGAAAAGAATACTTGTATTACTTATGTGTCTTGTATTAGCTATGGGGGTAATGACAGCTTGTGGAAAAAAAGACGAAAATGATGCTAAGACTAATGTGGACACAGGAACAAAAGGTGGAGTTAAAACAGGTTTAGCAGTAATTACATCAGCTGAATCATCAAAGGATGCTGGTGATGCCGACGGACTTGCTCAAGCAGATTCTACTGCAGCAGCGGTTATTGTTGATGAAAATGGTGTAATCATTGATTGTGTAATTGATGTTGTACAAACAAAAATCAAGTTTTCAAAAACTGGTGAAATTACAACTGATCCTGCAGCAGAGTTTGTTTCTAAACACGAACTTGGCGACGCATACAAAATGAGAGAAGCTTCACCGATTGGGAAAGAATGGAATGAACAAGCAACAGCTCTTTCAGAATACATAATCGGAAAAACTTTAGATGAAGTAAAAGGTATTGCCATCGATGAAAAAGGTACTGCAACTTCTGCAGACTTAACAAGTTCCGTAACTATGAAAGTTGGTAGCATGTTAGAAGCAGTTGAAAAAGCTGTTACTAATGCTGTTCCTTTAGGAGCTTCTGCAGGTGATAAATTAGGGTTAGGAATTATATCCAAACTTGGAAAAAGTACTAAGAACGCTGGTGATGGAGATGGTGTAGCTCAAGCTTACACACATTATGGCGTTGTTACATTAGGTTCTGATGGAAAAATTACTAGCAGTATCATCGATGCTTCACAAGCAAATATTAATTTCTCTATAGAAGGAAAGATAACTTCTGATAAAGCAGCTACATTCCAAACTAAAAATGAGTTAGGTGATGGCTATAATATGAAAGGTGCATCTCCTATCGGCAAAGAATGGTTTGAGCAATCAAAAGCATTCGCAGATTACATTGTTGGTAAAACAGTTGGTGAAGTAACAGGCATTGCTCTTAACGATTCTGGTGCTCCAACTTCTACAGATCTTACAAGTTCTGTTACAGTTTCAATTGGTGATTTCCTAACTGTAATTGAAAAAGCTTGCACTACTGCAAAATAATCAACTTAAAAAATATAAGAGGTAGGGAACCTACCTCTTATATTTTTCTTGTACCTGGTGGGCGCATGACCTTACATTTATTTACCTTTCAAAGGAGTTAACCAATTTGGTGAAAAAGCGAGTTATATTATTATTACTATTTACAATACTTATCACTACAACTTCATGTAGTGCAAAAGAACAGAATAGATATAGTGCCCAATTTCTAGAACTATTTAACACTGTAACTGAAATAGTTGGTTATTCTGATTCCAAGGAAGATTTTTCGGTTTTCTCACAACTTATTTATGATAATTTAGAAGAATATCACCAACTATATGACAAATACAATGAATATGAAGGAATTCATAATATAAAAACAATTAATGATAATGCAGGAATAAAGCCTGTAAAAGTAGATCAACGAATTATTGATTTATTACTTTATTCTAAAAACATTTATGAATTATCGGATGGAAGAGTGAATATTGCCATGGGTTCCGTGCTAGAAATTTGGCATGATTACAGAGAAGAAGGGATAAATAATCCTGAAAGTGCTAAGTTACCTCCTATGGAACAATTAGAAGAGGCTAACTTACATACGGATATTGATAAACTAATTATTGATGAAATGGATTCTACTGTTTATCTTTCAGATAAATATATGAAGCTTGATGTTGGGGCTATTGCAAAAGGATATGCGACAGAACAAGTATGTAAGATAGCGGAGGATAATGGATATAAGAATTTTTTAATCAGTGTTGGTGGAAATGTACGTGCTATTGGAAAGAAAGGTCCCAAAAAGGAACTTTGGAGTGTTGGAATACAAAATCCAGATAGATATTCAGAGCAAAAAAGCCTTTTTACATTGGAAATAACTGATTTATCTTTAGTAGCCAGCGGTGATTACGAACGATATTATACGGTAGATGGGAAAAGATATCACCATATCATTAATCCTACAACACTAATGCCATCCGAATACTTTACCTCTGTATCGGTAATCTGCAAAGATTCAGGTTTAGCAGATGCATTATCAACAACTATATTCAATATGTCTTTTGAAGAAGGAAAGGCATTCATCGAGAGTTTAGATGATGTTGAAGCTTTATGGGTATTTCAAGATGGGAAATTAATATATACAGAAAATTTTGAAGATCTTTTAAAAAAATAGTGGTCTGCCATTTTGAGGTCGAGAAAATGTTCTGTAAAGAACACTTATCATATAAAGGTTACTTAACGCTATATTGTAAAGTATAAGCTTGGAAAGAGCATTAAATAATGATGGGAGAAAGATAGATAGGATCATATAATCGACATTCGGAGATTTTTTGTGCTTTAGGTGTTCCTATGAAGAAAGGAGTAAATGCAGTTGTAGAGAATGGTACAAAATTAATTACTAGCAATGCATTCGCCTCTGTATCTTTGAAGCATATTCAGATACCGGAAGGACTTGTAATTATTGAAGACCTTGCATTTCGTGCTTCGACATTAGTTGAAATTGTATTGCCAAAAAGCTTTCGTCAATTAGAAAGTGAAGATAGTACAAGAAGAAGGATGTTAGCAGTATAAGCAACTGAAAATTCTTATTACATCTTGTATACAGTGTTAGGGGATCTTCACATGAAGTCCCCTAGCATCTTTTTTCATTCATTGTTTATCTATGAAAAGATGACAAAGCATCTTGTTGATTATGCTGTTGTATACGATAGTGTTCGTTAAGCTTCTGATAGTTGTCACTAACTATGAAGAGTTTTGATAAAATCTAAAAATCATTTCAATTTATTTATATCACAGATAATTATGCGTGCAAAAATACATTAGGGAACATAATATCATTAGGATTTTGGTACCTTTACTTTTCAGGATAATCATTATTATTTATTATGGGAGTGATTTTAATAGATAAAAGATTTAAAATGAATTTTTAAGAAAGGAAAGCGGAGCAGACATTTTTGTTATTAATGAGTGAACATTCATTGTTAATAAACTTGCAGAAAAGTCCTCTACAACGAAAGTATGAATTTAGAAACAATAATGGAACAACTAGAAGCCTTAGGAACACCACAAACAAAAAAGACATTAGGCAGACATGGTATACGTGAACCATTCTTTGGCGTACGAATAGGCGATATGAAAAAATTAGTTAAGTTTGTTAAAAACAATGATAATCTAAGTAAAGAATTATATAGTACTGGTAACTATGATGCCATGTACCTTGCAGGACTATCAATTAATCCGAGTAATATCACGAAAGAGGAACTACAACAATGGCTAGAGCAGGCCTATTGTGATGCTATATCAGAATATATTGTAGCAGGGGTAGCTGCTGAAAGTAAATTTGCTCTTGAACTTGCAAGAGAATGGATAAAATCAGAGCAAGAAAGGGTTTCGGCATGTGGTTGGAGCACATATAGTAATTATATTTCTATCACGGATGATAGCATCCTTGATATCGAGGAGATCAGTGAACTTTTAGATACAATAGAGATATGTATTCATAAGGAAAGAAATAGAGTGAAATACGCTATGAATGGATTTGTTATAAGCGTAGGAGCGTATGTTGTTGATTTAAATGAGAAAGCGCTAGAGGTTGCAAAGCGCATAGGAAAAGTAGATGTCTACATGGGGGATACCTGTTGTAAAGTACCACTTGCTACGGATTATGTGGAGAAGATAATTAATATGGGGCGAATTGGTAAAAAAAGAAAACGATGCATCTGCTAAGATGTTTATACTACATTAAAAAATGATAAGTAACATATCATATTTGCTATAGATTTTGTTGAGTTAATTACTTTAATATCATCGTAAATAATGATGTTTTACTGCAATTGGGAAAGCAAAAAGAGGGATTAATGTCCTGTAGGCTGTGTCAAAATAGAGAGAGTTATTAGTGGAAGCTAGTAGCTCTTTTTATTTTTAGGAAAGAATCAGAAAAATTGGGGAAGGTGTTGAATTTGTGCGTGAAATGGTAGATATGGAAAATTGGATTAGTTGAGCAAGTATGAGTAAGTATGAATAAGTATGAGAAAGTATGAGCAAATATGAATAAGTATGAGCAAGTATAAGTAAATAAGTTCAGAAGTGAGGTATCAATCAAGGGATTATTGGTGTATATGGGTAAAAATAAACGTAAAAAAGTGGGTATATTATATTGACAACATAACTAACTAGTGTTACTATATACTGGTACTAAGTAATACTTAATACTAGTATTACTAGATAGTGGAGGTAGCTTATTTGGAAAATATCACAGAAATGTTAAAAGGTGTACTAGAAGGCTGTGTTCTTGAAATTATCAGTCATGAGGAGATATATGGTTATGAGATTACGAAAAGGCTGAATGTACTTGGGTTTTCTGATGTGGTAGATGGGACTGTTTATACCATACTAATTCGACTTGAGAAAAACAAATTGGTTGAAATCACAAAAAAGAAATCAGAGATGGGACCACCACGAAAGTTTTATACGTTAAATGACGCAGGGCGCGAAGAATTGAAGAAGTTCTGGAAAAAATGGGAGTTTGTTTCTGAAAAATTAAACCAATTGAAGGAGAGGTAAATAAATGCTTGATAATTTTATAAAATTAATAATTGGTGACTTAGAAGAGAAGCGCGAATATAAACAAATGATGAAGAAAGTGGATGCACTGCCAAAAGATTATCACTATGCATTTAAAAAAATCCAAAAGTATATGTATACTGTTGGTGGACCTGGCGGTAACATGACAATATTTACGGATATGACCATGTTTACGGATTTAGTAGATTTATTCGAAACAAGCGCGGCAGATGGAAGACAGGTTATTGATGTCATTGGAAGTGATGTAGATAAGTTTTGCGATGAATTTATGAGTGCCTATCTTACTAATTCTTTAACATCACGAGAAAAATTAAATAGAGAGATTATGGAAAAATTTAATCAGGAGGGACGATCATAATGATAAAGCTTATTCAAAAAATGATTGGTGACAAAAAAGAGTACAAAGAGCAGCTGGCTAGGGTAGAGGCATTACCAGAAGATTATAAGTTCGTATTTGAAAAAATACAGGGATACATGTGGAGTTTTGCCGGGGGAGATGGTTCTGAAATGTTAAAAACTCAGCAGGAATTAATAGAGTTATTTGAAATAAGTGCAGCAGATGGCAAGCATGTTCTTGAAGTGACAGGTGAAGATGTTGCTGGTTTTTGTGACGAGTTTATACGTGATACGAAAAAGTGGACCGATAATTATCGTGAAAAATTAAACCGCAATATGTTGAATAAATATAGAACAAATAATGATTAATAGAAATGTAAGGGCTAGTGCATTAAGTAATGATGTATTAGCTCTGTTTTGTTACAAGAATATTTGGGGGTAAGATAAACTGTCAGAAGGCATACTTAGCACATTGAGTTCCTTTAAGTAATAAGTTTATAATGAGAATTCCATAACAACTTCTTCCTTTCTCGTATCGCTCTATGGTAGAATAGTGATATCATAGTACACTTTTAAGGAGAAGAGATGAAGATTGGACAATTCGCTAAGAAGCACGGAATTACTCATGATACAGTACGATATTACATAGATAAAGAGCTACTTGTTCCAAATAAGAAAGATGGTCAATACAGATTTAGTGAAGTTGATAGCAAAGAAATCGAGAAAATTATTGAGCTAAAACAAATGAATTTTTCTTTATCGGATATTCATCGAATTTTAACTTTTCAAAGACTTGGCGGCGCTAGTACAGAATTTTCCCGTAAGCTATTTCTTTTAATTTTAGAAGAAAAACAAAAATACATAAGGGAAGAACTTTTAAAGTTTCATCGAATCAATGGCTATCTGAACAAGCAAATTGAAGAAATAAAATCATATGGGCAACAAGAGGAGCAAGTACTTGGTTTCCCAATCGCATCTACAGAGTTACTAGTATGCCCTTCGTGTAAAAAAGGTGTTAACTTATCAGCAGGTGTAATCGAAAAAAATATGATTATCAATGCTAAGGTAGAATGTGATTGTGGGTATCAAGCTATAATAAAGGATGGTATTTACATCGATGAGAGGGATGTTCGTACTAAGCTAGTTGATGGAAAGCCAATGCCAACGAAAGAAGAGTATTTAATGCACACTTCTCATAATCACATTAGCTATCTTTTCAAAGGAATGGCTAAGCTAATTGATTTTATTATGAAATATCAAAAAGAACCCAAATATATTATGGAACTTTCTAACTGTGTAGGATTTTTCCTATTGCAGTATATTAATTACCTACCAGAGGATTCCGTTTATATCTTGATTGATTTTGATCTCGACCGAATCACACATTTAAAAGAGAATTTAGAACGATATTATAGCCATAAGAAGTTCATATTCTTTTGTTGCAATTATGGTAATTTACCACTCAAAAAGTTTAGTGTTGATGTAGTCGTGGATTTGTTTATGTCCAATGTTTATGAATCAGAATATAACGAGAATTTGATGGATTTTACAGTTATATACCTAAAACAAAAAGGTGTTTTTGCGGGTGCATATCCGTTTAGTAAGACAAAAGAAATAGAGAGTGAAACACTAGAGGCTCAAAAGAAGGGATATGCAAAGAAAGAAATCATCTTAGAAAAAATAATGACATCTTCGGGTGTCAAACTCCTAGAGTCTATAGAGATAACATCAGCGTTTCATGACAATTTACAACATAAAAAAGGAAAACAGGTAGAAGAATATCAATATGTTTATGTTGGAAAGAAAATATAAACCATGGTCTATACCCCATGTTTTTTAACAGAAAGCAATCTTAAAATGAAAACATTGTGTTGGCACGATGTTTTCATTTTTTTTATATGAAATCAGAGAAAAAAAGAGATTGACATAGTCTTTACACAACAATATAGAATAAAACCAGGAAAGATTGTTATTTCTTTAACGTAAATTTCTAATGATTTTTCTAATGATTGAGTAAGCTATTCTATTAAGTCTGAATAGCATATGGACAAAAGGAGAGATTTGATGAAAAGAAAAATGAAAAGAGTTCTATGTGTACTGTTGAGCATGATTTTAATCATGGGATTAGTAGCCTGTTCCAAAAAAGGTTCACCAGCAAATACTGAGGTACAGGATCAAACTGGATCGGAAACCAACGAAGGGGAGTCTTTGTCTGCATATAAGGCAGGGACATACAAAGCAACGACGAAGGGACATAATGGTGATTTAACGCTGGAAGTAGAGTTTTCCAATGATTCTATTGTAGCTATAAAGATTTTAGAGCATGTCGAATCTGCAGGAATTAGTGATCCAGCACTGGAACGAATACCAGAGGAAATTGTTAGTGGGCAAACCTTAAACGTGGATACGATAACAGGTGCTACAATATCATCGAAAGCAATCCTTGCAGCGATTGAAGACTGTGTTTCGCAAGCCGGTGGGAATGTAGAAGCATTAAAAACAAAAGAAAGTTCCCAAAATCATTCAAAAGAGGAAACTGAAATGACGACGGATGTAGTCGTGATTGGTGCAGGTGGAGCTGGGTTAGCTGCTGCAGCTTCTGCAAAACAACATGGAGCAGAGGTTATTGTATTAGAAAAACTTGCTATGATTGGCGGTTCCACAGGTCTCTCTGGCGGAGGAATTTCTGCAACTGGTACGAAGTTTCAAGAAGCAGAGGGAATTGAAGATACGAAAGAATCATGGATGGAGCTATGGAAGGAACGTCAGGCAACAAGCAATCCAAATGGAAAGTACCCAGATTATGCTGCTGTAGATAAATTTATGGATGAAGCAGTAATCACAACGGAATGGCTAGTTGACTATGTTGGCCATGAATATGTAAGTATCCAAGGGTTTGGTCTTGATCCAGTAAGAAGACTTCATTTTGCCTTTAGTGATAAAAGTACGAAAGGTGGAACTACGTTAGTTAAGAGTGTGGAAAGCTTCATTTTAGGGAAGGATGTTAAAATACTAACAGAAACACCTGCAACTGAGCTAATCACAGATAACGAAGGGAATGTAATCGGTGTTATAGCAGAAGGAAAAGATGGTAAGATAAAAATTAATGCCAAAAAGGTCATTTTAGCTGCTGGTGGATTTGCTAAGAGTGAAGAACTACTAGAGAGATTCATTCCAGCTGCTGCAGGTAGTGCTGAGCTTAGTGCTGCAGCTGCCGGAAGTACTGGTGATGGGATCCTTATGGCAGAAAAAGTAGGAGCAGCGCTTTATGAAGAACCTTGGGTAATTGGACTTGGAATCGGAAGTAAGGTTGCAGGTACCGGAGCACTTGGTATGGATTGGACAAAAGTTTATGTCAATGAAAAAGGTGAGCGTTTTACAAGTGAAGAAATTCATTATGCAATAGCAACGAATAAAATCATGGAACAAGAGGCGTCCTGGTTAATCTTAGATTCTGCGGAGATAAATGCTGATGTAGTAAAAACCTTAGAAGCAGCGATGCCAACAGACGAAGTGGTAAAAGCGGAAAGTATAAAAGAGCTTGGAGAAGCTATGGGTGTACCAGTAGATACTTTTGTTAACACAATGCAAACGTTTCAGGAAGGTGTAGAAACAGGTCAAGATGCCATGGGTAAACACAAGGATTACTTAGTACCAGTTACGACTTCTCCATATTATGCGGTTAAGATATATCCTAAGACTATGGGAACTTTTGCAGGAGTAAAAACAGACGAAAACTATAGTGTGTTACGTGAGGATGGCACGATTATCAACAATTTATATGCGGTAGGTGAGAACGCAAACAAAGTTTTATACAATCAAGTATATATGTCAGGAAGCGCAGTTCAGTTTGCGATGACAAGTGGACGTTTGGCAGGAGAGCATGCGGCTAAGAATTTGAAATAAGTATTTTATGCAGTTTAGAATTCTTAGATATTTAAGTAATATAGTTTGAAAACAGGTTTTCATAGTTATGACTGTAGAGAAAGTGGTACTAGGATGTAAGTCCTAGTGCCTTTTTTCTGTTAGAATAAAGTTCTTTCATCCCGATGGTATGCCTTATATCTTAATATTTTATAGAAGTGTATCCTATTAAGCTACTTGTTAGTCTTGATGCATTGATTAAATAAGTATTTTGTATGTTGTATAGTAATTGCTATAGTATGGTTCCTAGGGAAAAGAATGGTGTATATACGAAAGATAAGTAAAAAATAAACCAACAGAACATGAAGGGAAGAATAGAGAAGAAACTATGGTTTAAGACGAACCCCTAATATTGCGAAGGTGAGTTAAATTAGATGGAAATATTCTGGAATCAGTAGAATTATAAGTGGAGATACTTTATAATAGATACAAAATAGTAGGAGGTTTGATATGAAAAAAGGCATTTATTTGAACGATTCCATTCATGGAATGATTGCATTAACTGAATATGAAAGAAGAATTGTCTCAACCATTGGTTTTAATCGTCTCCATGATGTATATCAAAATTCTACAGTATATCTTACCTTTCCAACCAATAGAACAAAACGTTTTGAACACTCCATTGGTACGATGAAACTTTGTTCCGATATGTTTTTTCAATCGTTACTGAATGCAACGGATTCCACGCTTGGTGAATTCTTTGCAATCTATGATAGAGAATATGCCACGATTTTAGATAGATTAAGACAGCAGTCGGATGTATGTGAAGAAAAATTAGGTAGCAGACTTCCAGAAGCGATGCCACAGATTGAACAAGATAAGCTGAGACATTCCCTAATACCGAACAATATTCCAGATCAGTATAAAATCATGCATCTTATTCTCATTCAGTCTATCCGGGCAGCAGCATTGTTACATGATATTGGACATCCTCCATTTAGTCATATCGTTGAATTTGCATTGAAGGATGTTTATCTGGAATATAAATATAAAGCAATTAGTGATAGGGAAAATGCAAAAGAATTTATTGAAATCATGTCGAAATACTTTGAAGGTGATAGAAAATTACACGAACAAATGGGTGATGAAATCAGTGAGGGAATTTTAAGTAAAATTATTGTACCGATTTCAGAGAAGGATGAGAACTACGATGAGAATTTATTTGAACTACTTGTACTAGAAAGTGTAAAAAGTATTTTTGCTGAGGATGGGGCATTTAAATATCTTCATAGGATTATTGACTCTAGTTTGGATGGAGACCGTCTGGATTATGCGACGAGAGATGTAATCAACTCAGGGAAGGATGCTGGAAAGATAGAGTATAGCAGAATTATTAATGATATGCAGTTGATTGTGGAGAATGGAGAGGTTTTTTTCTGTGTTCCATTAAAAGCAGTAAGCTCAGTCGAGGATTTTGTTAAGCGTAGATACAATAGCTATAAAGATATTATTTATCATCATAGAGTCATCCAATCTGATTATATTTTAGAAGGAATCGTAAAGGATTTAGTGAAAAAATATTTAAGTGAAACAGTATTGGAGAAACCTAGTGACAACGAAGTATTGATTCCATTTAATATCTCAGGACTTTGGTTTCCACTAGGTGATAAAAAGTCAGCAATCAAAGCCAATGCACTTTCTCAATGGAATGATTCCTGGCTAACGACAGTACTTAGGCAGATTTATTATACAGAATATTATCATAATGATGAAATTGAAGAAGGCTCTGGAGATTTTGTGTTAGCACAACGTCTTGCAGAACTGCTGCGTAATAGCAAGAGGTATCATTCTTTAATAAAGCGGAGTGAGAATTTTAAGATTATTGATGATGCTGTGAAGATAGAGCTTATGAAACAAAAAGATGTGTTGGAAGAATTTCTAAAGAAAGAAAATCAACTATTTCGTCAAGAGCGATGTACAGAACTAATTCATCAATTGTTAGAGAACACAATAAAAAATTCGTCTGGATTTATTTTATCTTATATTCATAGATATTGTAAGGAAATGAAAATCAATGACTTTGAACACATGGTAAGTGAAATCGTAAAAGTGGAAACAAACAATATTGTTACCGAGCTTAAGACTTATGATACGGTTACTTTATTTAAAAGGATTTCGATTGGATTAGATTCTCCAATTTATTTCTATAATCATAAGGGAACGATCTCTACCTTAAAGGATATCAGCGGAATTGCGGACATTTTACAACTCGACTCCGATTATCTGCCAGTCTTTTATATTTACATTTTAGCAAAAGACGTGGATGGGGTTCTAAAGGAGAAGAGAGAAGAACTATTAGGTTGCATCGGTAAAAGGATTGGCGAAGAGATAATAAAAAGATTTCAAATGTAGTATAAAAAAAGGAATTTGCGAGGTGTACCATGACGAAACATCGTATTTATACAATGAGTGTCGCTAGTGTCTATCCCCATTATGTTACGAAGGCTGAAAAAAAAGGACGTACCAAAACAGAAGTGGATGAAATTATCTGTTGGCTGACAGGATATAGCGAGGAAGAGTTATTAGAGGAACTAGAAAAGCAGACGGACTTTGAGACCTTCTTTGCGAATGCTCCGAAGTTAAATCCATCCAGAGCTCTCATCAAAGGTGTGGTTTGCGGGATAAGAGTAGAGGATATTGAAGAACCGACGATGAAGGAAATTCGTTATTTGGATAAGTTGATCGATGAGTTAGCTAAGGGGAAAGCGATGGATAAAATTCTACGGAAATAATATCTTAATTTAATGATAGAAAACTATCTTTACTAAATTCCTGATAAGGGTTTAATTTGGTTAATTAGTGAAAGAATACAAGATGAGATACTGTCTTTAGAGATGGTATCTTATTTTTCTGGTCAGTTTAGTATACTTAGGGATAGGTTTAGACATTAATACAATCATTATCGAAGACAGAATAGAAGTAAATGAAGAGTTAGCGCTCAAAGTGTTGGTAGGGAAAAATTAACATAGGTTTAATTGAAAACAAGGAAAACTCAATGTATGATGGTATATAATAGATGTTAATGAGGCGGTGAGTGAACTATATTATTGTGACTATTTGATATTTAAAATATTAAACTAAATTTGTGAAGGAAGTTGTTAGATGATATTATGATTCGTTGAACTATTGAAAATCGTAGCGAAACCCCAAAAACCAAAGAATCAAATACTAAGCTAAAAAGCTAAAAATCTAAAAACCAAAAATCTAAAAACCAAAAATCTAAAAACCAAAAAGCTAAAAGCTAAAAACTAAAAACCAAAAGCTAGAAACAAAAAGCTAAAAACCAAAAAACCAAAAGTTAAAAATTAAAAAACTCATGCAACGCATCAATATTTTTATCGTCTATATGGGTGAAAGTCTTTTCTGAATTGTTAAGGAGGTGAATAACTTGGAAGATAGCAAAATCGTCGACTTGTACTGGGAACGATCAGAAGCTGCTATAGATGAAACTGCAAATAAATATTCCCGGTATTGCCATTCCATTTCGGTAAATATTCTACATAATACTGAGGACGCAGAGGAATGTGTCAATGATACATACTTACGCGCATGGAACGCTATACCGCCAAATCGTCCAAACTGTTTCTCTGTTTTTTTAGGTAAGATAACCCGCAATCTCTCCTTAGACAAATATAAAAAATATACTGCCAGAAAACGTGGTCTTGGGCAGACGGAACTTACTCTTTCCGAATTAGATGAGTGTATTCCTATCAAATCAAATGTTGAACAATCCATAGATGAAAAAGATTTAGTAAAAATTCTAAATTCCTTTCTTGAAAGTTTGCCAAAACAAAAGCGCATTATGTTTATTCAACGGTATTGGTATCTAATGTCTATCAAAGCAATTGCAGAAGACTCAAACTACAGTGAGAGTAAGGTGAAATCTACTCTATTTCGCACAAGAAACGCACTTAAATGTATTCTTGAGAAGGAAGGTATAACGTTATGAAAAACGAAAAATTGATTCGTTCCATCGGGAATGTTGCAGACAAATACATAGAGGAAGCTGCACCACAGCAGAAGGCAGCTAGCAAACGAAAAAATTTAACGCCAAAAAGGATGATATTCCGCTATTTACCTATCGCTGCTTGCATAGCAATTTTCATTCTCGGAGCAACTGTTTCTGCGGCAAACTATATACAAAAAAGTATTAGTTCTTTCTATTTACGATATTTGTCACCGGAGGAAATGGCGGTAGCAGACGCTATGGCGGAGCAATACGGAGTAAAAGTGTATTTTGACGCTTTGAAATCCGATGATATGTATAAACAGTATTTTGCCATCAACAAATTGGTGGAATACTATAATGACGAAGAAGTACGTCTTGATGCCATCCACGCCATAACACCATTTCTTACAAGCGAGGATGGCAAATTATCGGATGCCGCTGCTTTTGCACTTTCGGTGCTTAAAAAGGAGTTTAACGACCCACGCATTGTCCACATGGCAGATGGAACGGTTATATTTACGTTGTTTAACGACTACTCTGATTATGGATCCTATAATCAGATATGGATGGTGAAGAAGGATAAATTAAGCAAACTTTCCTCTTTCGAACGTCCTAAGATGTATATAGAACAAATTATTCCCTCTCCTGACAGAAAGCTCTTTGCCGTCACATTCTCTTCCAATAAGAGCGGCTATCTTATGATTTGGGATCTGGAAAATGGCATGGTTAGCCCAGAGTTAATCGATAGCGCAAGAATTATGGCTGCAAAGAATTTAGACTATACTTTTTGGCTACGGTCTGATTATGAGAATTACAGCGGGGCGCAGTCAATCGAATGGACAGATAATGATAGTATAGAATTTCGCGCGACACTATCCTATAATGGAACGGAGTTTGTGGAAAAAGCTATTGTCCAATACGATTTTCAGCAAAAACAGATGGAATGTAATATCATTCAGTAGGATTCATTGCATTATAGAAGATGTAAGTTAGTGACAGACTTTTTTTATTTTACAACCAATGAATTTAAACTAAAATGATTAAATAGATTAATGGTTATATGATTTTATCCGATAATTTGAAAGGAGTATATATTTTATTCGCTAATTAATGAATGTGATGTCATGAGTATTCTTAATATCAATAAAGATTTGATTTTGGCTACATCTTGGCATGTATTGAAAGGAGATGATACTTAAACGAATTTCAGGATGGGCTAAAGCGTATTTTTATAATTAAGCGGAATAAGTAAGGGCGCAATTCAGTTCCTAAGAACCTGATAGAGAAAACATTAATTATATAAAAACATTATATAAAACATTATATAAGCATTATATAAAACATTATATTAAAAACATAGGATAAAATTTACTTTAAGTAAAAAGATACGACGAAGGAGATACCATGAATAAGTTATTACGTAATAAAAAAATTGGAGAAAAATTAGGAATTGGATTTAGTAGCATATTGCTTTGCTTGATAATTGTTATTTTTATTGCAGGGGGCTCTTTATTACTTGTTAGTAAAAAAATGGATTATTTTTATAGTGAACCATATGTAAATAATGTCACTCAGCTTGAAATTCGCAAAGATGTTCAATATGTTGCAAAGATGGTTTTATGGGCAACTACAACCGATAACTTGGATAAAACAGCTTATTATATGTCTGAGGCTGAAGTATCGTCAAAAGCTGTATATGATAATTTAGCGATATTACAAAAAAATTTTAAGAATAAAGAATTGTTAGAGGAGTTATCAATAAAGACGGAAGCTTTAGCAGAGGCAAAAGATAGAATGTTTGAATTAGCTTCTCAAAATCAAAATAATAAAGCTTTGGAATATTTTAATACAAAGTTTCATCTTGCAATGATAAATTTAGAGGAAACATTAATTGAGATTGGTGAATTCGCAAATAATAATGCCACTATGGCATATGAGGCAGTTAATACAACCAAGATTGGATCATTGATTCTAATGTTAGTAGTTGGAGTCGGAAGTATTACATTGGTTATAATCATGTCTAGAGTATTAGCTAAGATGATAAAGCTACCGATCATTGGGCTAGAAGCTGCAGCAACTAAGCTCAGAAATGGTGATTTGAATATTGAGATAAATTATGATTCAAAGGATGAGTTAGGGACGCTGGCACAAGCATTTAAAGATACCTGTAGTTTTTTGTATACTGTAATTTCTGATTTAGATCAGATTATAGAAGGGGTTGCCAATAGAAATCTTAATATTATGTCCAAAGCAAATACTGCTTATGTAGGGGATTTTAAACCTTTATTAATCAATATGGAAAAAATGGTGGTACATTTAAATGATACAATTAGTGGAATAAATGTTGCTTCTGAACAGGTATCTTTAGGAGCTACACAG
This sequence comes from Lachnoclostridium phytofermentans, assembly GCF_000733755.1. Taxonomy (GTDB): domain Bacteria; phylum Bacillota; class Clostridia; order Lachnospirales; family Lachnospiraceae; genus Lachnoclostridium; species Lachnoclostridium phytofermentans_A. The sequence continues at coordinate 47,703 of NZ_JPOF01000007.1, forward strand.
TTATCAGAAAGTGCGCAAGGACTAGCGGAAGGTGCAACAGAGCAAGCTGCTGCGGTAGAAGAACTTCAAGCTGCAATATCTGACGTTTTAGAACAAGTACACAGCAATGCAGAAGACAGTAAAGACGTGGCAAAAAAGACAATTGAGGTAGGGCAAGAAGCAAAGGATAGTAGTAGAGAAATGGATACCTTGATGGAGGCTATGAAACGTATTAGTAAGGCATCGAATGAGATTAAGAATATTACAGGTGATATTGAAGGTATCGCTGCTCAAACAAATTTACTATCTCTGAATGCTTCTATTGAAGCTGCAAGAGCTGGTGATGCGGGTAGAGGATTTGCAGTTGTAGCAAATGAAATCAGAAAGTTAGCAGAAGAAAGTGCCCAATCAGCGGTAAGAACAAGAGCTTTAATTGCTTCAGCGCTAAGCGAGGTTGATAATGGATATAGTATTACTGAAAATACTGTGAATGCACTACAAAAGGTAATTTTGGGCATGGAAGATATATCTATTATTATTGAGAGGACGAGCTCCGCCTCTATTCAACAAGCAGAGGCAATGTCACAAATTGAGCAGGGAATTGATCAGATTTCAAGTGTTGTACAGAATAATTCTGCTGCTGCAGAAGAAACTTCCGCAACGAGTGAAGAATTATCTGCACAAGCAATTACTTTAAGCGATTTAATAAGTTCTTTTGAATTAAGGAAGTAATTAACATATTAAAATAAAAGCAGAGATAGTAAGAAAGAGGTAGTAGTCGTTTGTGGTTACTACCTCTTCTACACAATTGGAGGGAGTAATACATGATATGAATTTTAAGGGATATAGCGCTTCTTTAGGAGGGGTGTATAAATTACATAACGGAGAAAAAGTGTACCAATTAGCGATTAAGAATACTGCGTTTGAGGAAGTGTTTGAAAGTAATTACATATTTCTAAGAAGTGTTTCCACTTTGGTTTATATAAAGAATGGTTATGCAGGAAGAAAAGAAAAAGTTATAGATTTGTTTCACTGGCTGCACCTTTCCTATATACTGCATTGACATTATTACATAAGATGTCTGTAAGTTGTTTACTTAAGATTGGAGAAAAAGGAAAAAAGAAAAGATCTACTAAAATACATAATAATTATGCATTATAAGTAGACCTTTCTTGGGTATAAAACCTTACTCTCTTAGAAGTGTTTTAAGTTTCTAAGGCCTCCGTATCAATTGGAGTATCTCCTGATTCATTGCCTTCGTAAGCCTCCGAGGATTGAATGCTTTGGTTACTATGATTTGACATCGTTGTTTCCTCCTACATTCATATTGGTTTTACCTTGATAGTATGTGAAGTATAATAAAAAATATACAAGATTTTAGATCAAAAACTATACTTTATTTATGGAAGATTTAATCGATCTAGTAGGATAGAATTGAAAATGTTGAAAACTTTATAAAGTTCCGAGAAAAATCGGAAATAGATCTATTGACTGGAATTTATAACAGAGGTGCTGTGGCAGAGAAAATAGCATTAAGTATCTTGATAAACTGTATAACAGTTTAAATAATATTAAGGGTATTGATATAGAATATAAACTTAGTGTTAGTTCAGGCTGCTTAATATCTCACAAAAACATCATGAGTTTTTCACAGATATATAGAATTTGCGATGAATATTTATATATTTCTAAAAAATCAGGGAAGAGCTGTTATCCTATCAAAGGATAAGATCTAGTTTTATTTTAAATTACTACTTGACATATTCTGAAGAAAAGGTTAGTGTATTATCAGATAATGAAAAAGTTATGATTAGAAGTAGTAGAAGTCATTACCAGTGACAGAGAGTTATCGGTAGGTGGAAGATAATCTGGGAAGCTTTGAACTCGTCTATGAACTCCAGAGTTGAAATGAAGTAGGCTTTGGCGGGAATTCCCGTTATAGAATTAAAGTGCAGGGTTATCCCTGAATTAGAGTGGTACCGCGGTAGTCTATCCTATCGTCTCTGTGTTGAGACGATAGGATTTTTTTATTGTTATTTAAGAATAGTAGAATGGAGAATAATTATGGAACAATTTTATAATCCAAAAGACATTGAGAAAAAATGGCAAAAATATTGGGAAGAGAATGAGACCTTTAAGACAGATGTATGGGATTTTAGTAAACCAAAATACTACGTTCTCGATATGTTTCCTTATCCGTCTGGAGTTGGTCTTCATGCAGGGCACCCAGAAGGGTATACTGCAACCGATATTGTATCACGTATGAAACGTATGCAAGGCTTTAATGTACTTCACCCAATGGGCTATGATTCCTTTGGTTTACCAGCGGAGCAATATGCGGTTAGTACAGGAAATCATCCAAACGGATTTACGAAGAAAAATATTGAAACCTTTTCCAATCAGTTAAAGGAACTTGGTTTTGACTACGATTGGTCTAAGATGCTTGCAACAAGTGATCCTGATTTTTATAAATGGACACAATGGATTTTTAAACAGTTATATTTAGATGGCTATGCAAAATATATCGATATGCCAGTAAACTGGTGCGAAGAACTTGGTACTGTTTTATCCAACGATGAAGTAATTGATGGTAAATCAGAACGTGGCGGTTATCCAGTAATTCGTAAGAATATGAAACAATGGGTAATCGATCAACCTGCTTTTGCAGAAAAATTGCTAGAAGGTTTGAATGAAATCGATTGGCCAGAATCAACGAAAGATATGCAAAGACATTGGATTGGAAAATCCGAAGGTGTGGAAGTTGATTTTCAGATTGTAGGAGGTGGAAATTTCTCCATTTACACAACCTGTATCGAAACAATTTATGGTATTACATTTATGGTTCTTGCTCCAGATGGGCAGATTGTGAAAGATTTGATGCCAAGAATTGAAAATAAAGAAGAAGTAGAAGCATATATTAGCGAAACCCTAAAGAAGAATGACTTGGATCGTACAGAGCTCAATAAGACGAAGTCAGGTTGTATCTTAAAGGGCATTTATGCAATTAATCCAGTGAATGGAAAAGAAGTACCTTTATTTATAGGTGATTTTGTATTAGCAAGCTATGGAACAGGTGCGGTTATGGCAGTTCCATCCCATGACCAAAGAGACTTTGAATATGCGATAGCTCACAACATTCCGATGATTCAAGTAATTGATGGAGCAGATGTAAGTGAAAAAGCATTTGAAAAAGGCGAGTACCTTGGAAAAGGCTGCAAATTAGTTAATTCTGAAGAATTTACTGGGCTTACAGTAGGGGAAGCAAAAGAAGCAATCACTGAGAAATTAAGTAAGATGGGGGTTGCACGTAAAACAGTAAATTATCATTTCCGTGAATGGATATTTGCTAGACAAAGATATTGGGGTGAGCCTGTACCTGTTGTATATTCAGAAAATGATGAAATCCATGTATTGGATGATAGCGAATTACCGCTTATTTTACCAGTCTTAGAAGATTACAAAGGAAAGAATGGTAAGGCACCACTTGAAAATGCTACTGAGTGGAAACATTATGAGAAAGACGGCATAAAAGGGAAGAGAGAAACTTCTACGATGCCAGGTAGCGCTGGATCAAGCTGGTATTATCTGCGATATATTGATCCAGACAATCAAGAGGAATTTGCGAATCAAGAATTGTTAAAGCATTGGATGCCAGTTGATTTATACATCGGTGGTCCAGAGCATGCAGTGGGACATTTGATGTATTCAAGAATCTGGAATCGTTATCTATATGATAAAGGCTTATCACCAGTAAAAGAACCATTTAAGAAACTAGTTCACCAAGGTATGATTCTTGGTTCCAATGGTATTAAGATGGGAAAACGTTACCCAGAGTATGTTGTAAACCCAAGCGATATCGTAAGAGATTATGGTGCAGATACGTTAAGACTTTATGAGATGTTTATGGGACCATTAGAAGTATCAAAACCTTGGAATCAACAAGGGGTAGAGGGTGCTAGAAAATTCATTAATCGTGTATGGAACTTCTTTACAAATTCAGATAATATCACAGAGGATAATGATGATACTTTAACCAAAGTATATCATCAGACAGTGAAAAAAGTTACAAGCGATTTTGAGCAATTAGGATTTAACACAGCGATTAGTCAGATGATGATCTTTGTTAATAGTGTCTACAAGGCAGGTAAATGCCCAAGAGTATATGCAGAAGGTTTCATTAAAATGCTTTCTTGTATTTGTCCTCATGTTGGCGAAGAGATGTGGAGTATCTTAGGCCATGAAGATACAATTGCATTAGAAAATTGGCCAACCTATGATGAAGAAGCAATCAAAGAGGATACCGTTACAATCGGCATTCAGGTGAATGGAAAAGTAAAAGGAACTGTGGAGTTAGCTGTTGACGAAGAAAATGATGCTGCAATCGCGAAAGCTAAGGAAGTTCAAACGGTAATGAAAGCAATTGAAGGAAAAACAATTGTAAAAGAAATCTATGTTAAGGGTAAAATTATTAATATAGTAGTAAAGTAGAATTTTTATTTAATTGAATATTAGAATTTTAGTAGCAAGATAAAAATTAATATAGCAGTAAGATGAAATTCTATATAGCAGTAAGATAAAAATTCTATAGCAGCAAGATAAAAAATCTATATAGTAGCAAGATAAAAATTAATATAGCACTAAAATAAAATTAGGTGTAATAATATCTAATATAACAATCCTACGAAATTTGAATAGTCGTTGACTACATGATTTCGTAGGATTTTTTATATATTTTTTCAAGTAAAGAATATCGCGTTGAGTGAAGAAATTAGATTTAATTATAAATTCCACCAAATAATGGGTAACTTTTAAGATTTAGTTTTGTTAATATAAGTATAGGGCAAATATAATGTGAAAATTACATGGCTAGCTTTAGAAACTGGGAATGAATATGCCCTTCCTGAAAATGTAACCATGAACAATGATGATGCAGTTCATATGTTTGGTATTCCAACTACATTTACAAAACTAGACGGGCTTAAGACCTACACATTGAACTATTCAGATCCAAGTGATTATATCCGGTTAATCGAGGGTGAAATGAAATGGACTTTAGATCATAAAGGATATTTGGCTAATAATGATAGTTTATTGGTGCTAGATGATATCGCTAAGGTATTAAGTAATGGCTTCGGTGTTTATGGTGTCTTTGTTATGGGCCCAACTAGTGATATCATTAAATTATGTAATGATAATATGGTTATTAGTGGTCAAGTAGATGAAGTATTCCCTTATGATTGGTCTAATTAATAGGAAAGCAAAACCTTAAGGAAGCTACCTTACTGCCAAGAGTGAATTGCTACATGGTATCATCCGAATTATTCAGCAATAGATCGACCTTATAAGGTCCTTATTATAGAAATATTGAGGATAAACAAAAAAGAGAATTTAATATTGACACCTATAAAATCATATGCTATGTTATACAGAACTTAAAAACAAAAGGCAAGGAAGAGAAATAGTATATATCGTGGAAGTTTCAGAGAGAGGATGAAAGGTGCGAATCCTTACAGAAATGATATAGAAGCAGTCTTGGAGCTGTGAACCGAACAGAGTAATCTAAGTAGATTTCAACGGATTTCCACCGTTATAGGGAAAAAGTATCGGAGTAATCCCGTACTGGTGAGAGCAGAGTGACCCTCTGAAATTAGGTGGTAACACGGACAGAATAGTTCGGGGGCTGTGAAAAAAGCACCTAACTAGAAAAGAGGATTTTTAATTCACGTTAGTGAGTTAAAAATCCTCTTTTTGTGGTAAAATTTATCTGCAATGAAAAATCAAACCACAACTTATTCTAAATCAAAACAAGGCATTTTGCCAATGTTTATTTCAGATTTTCTTGATATTTGTGATCCGGTTTTGACATTTGACGAATTCATGGAGGGAATTGACTTAGCTAAGTATCTGAGAAACATACCAGAACATGAAACTGGGCGCATCAGATATAATCCCGTCAACATGCTGAAAACGGTGCTTTTTGGATTTATGACCCAGGGCTACATGTCACTAAGAGAACTGGAAGATAACTGCAGAGTAAATATCAGATTCATGTATTTAATTGATAACGAAAGACCTTCCTACAGGACTTTTTCCTATTTCATCAATGATGTTTTAGGTGACTCCATTGAAGATATTTTCAACGATATCAATAAAAAGATTTTTGAACAGGAAAATGTAGACCTCAACCACCTTTACATAGACGGTTCAAAATTTGAAGCAAATGCGAATAAGTACAGCTGGGTATGGAAAAAAGCTACTGAGAAATCCAGATACCGACTGTTTGAAAAGATAACTGCCCTTTTTCATGAAATCAATACAGACCTTGAATGGTCAGGGCTTAAAATAGAAGCAAACGTAGAGTATGCACCTGAACAGCTACGTGAAATAGCTGATCAGTATGCCAAGGTTTGGAACGTTGATAGATCCGATTTTGTTTATGGAAAGGGACATCGAAAAACCTGTCAGCAGAGGCAGTATGAGAAGCTTTTAGAGTATGCCTCAAAGCTGGAGGAATACATAGAAAAGGTGAATATCTGTGGCCCTGCACGTAACAGTTATTCCAAAACAGATCATTCCGCCACATTTATGAGGATAAAAACGGATTACATGGGAAATGATCAGTTACTTCCGGCATACAATGTACAGGTTGGGGTAGCTGATGAATATATAGCAGTTGTTGACGTTAACCAGTATCGTTCAGACATGGACTGTTTTGTACCACTCATGGAGCAATTCAAAAAGACATATGGATTTTACCCGAAATATCCAACTGCGGATGCCGGATATGGTTCATATAATAACTATATTTACTGTGAACAGCATGGTATGGAAAAATACATGAAATTCACTATGTTCAAGAAGGAAACCGAAGATAAAAAATACCATAATGATCCGTTCAGAGCTGTCAATTTCAGATTTAATTCGGAAGGATACATGATATGTCCAAATGAAAAGAGATTTATTTTTTCTCACCGAAGAGCAGTACGTGGAAATGAATACGGACGTCAGGAAGAAATCTATGTCTGCGAAGACTGCAGCAACTGTCCATATACAGCTCAATGCAAGAAAACAGAGAATAATCGTACTATAAGAATCAATCAAGAACTGACAGCGATGCATCAGGAAGTGATTGAAAATCTTGAAAGTATACATGGTGCACTTTTAAGAATGAATCGATCCATTCAAGCAGAAGGAACATTTGGAATCATGAAAAATGATCGAAACTATAAAAGAATTGTCAGAAGAGGAATCAATTCTGTACGATTAGAGATTTTTTTAGTTTCTATCGGACAAAATCTATATAAATATCATAATAAAAAGATGCGACTTCAAAAATCAGCATAAAATCCAAAATGCTGATTCTATGGGGTAGGGGGATTTATGCTCTTTTTTAGAGTGTTGATTTAGATTAAAAACAACTAGAGACGTCGGTTAAACCGACGTCTCTGTGTTAGGGGCTTTTTTCACAGCCCCTTTTTTTGTTTTTAAGGACATTAAAGAATGAAAGGAGTATTGCGATGACTGCTAATGAGTTACGAAAAATGTATGTTAATTTTTTTAAAGAAAGAGGACATCATGAAATTGCGTCCGCTTCCCTTCTTCCAGAAAATGATCCTACGGTGTTATTTACTACTGCTGGAATGCATCCTCTTGTACCCTATTTATTAGGAGAGAAACATCCCCAAGGGACAAAACTTGTCAGTGTTCAAAAATGTGTACGAACAGGGGATATTGATGAAGTTGGTGATGATACACATCTGACTTTTTTTGAGATGTTAGGTAATTGGTCTTTGGGAGAATATTTTAAAGAGGAATCGATTGGTATGAGTTACGACTTTTTAACAACCTGCCTTAACATCCCAAAAGAGAAACTTACAGTAACCGTCTTTGAGGGAGATGAACTGGTACCACGTGATGAAGTAGCTGCACGCACGTGGAAAAGTCAAGGGTTACAGGAAAATCAGATTTTTTACTATGGTCGTGAGGAAAATTGGTGGGGACCTGCCGGTCAGACAGGACCCTGTGGAACGGATACAGAGATATTTTATGATCTTGGGAAACCATCATGTAGTGTGAATTGTGGTCCGGCATGTCATTGTGGAAAATATGTAGAGATATGGAATAATGTTTTTATGGAATATCATAAAAAGTCAGATGGAAGTTATGAAAAACTAAGACAGAAAAATGTCGATACGGGTATGGGATTGGAGCGGGTGTTGACGATTCTAAATGGATATACCAATGTATATGAAACTGAACTTTTCTTACCTGTTAGAAATAAGTTAGATGAAATCATAGCAGTGAATGAAACAAAGCTATCAGAAAAAAGTAAACGAATTATATGTGAACATACAAGAGCAGTTACTTTTCTATTGGGGGATTCAAAAAAGATAGTCCCCTCAAACTCGGAACAAGGTTATGTTTTAAGAAGACTAATTCGTAGAATGATTCGTCATTTGAAACAAGCTGGTATTGAGAAAAATGTGCTATGCAAGTTAGCTAAAATTATTGTGGAACAGTATGGATGTTTATATGAAGAGTTAAGAGAAAATGAATTGTTTATTATGGAGCAACTAGAAAAGGAGTATAATTTATTTAATAAGACATTAGATAAAGGTCTGAAATATGCAAAACTCTATTTTGATAAAATTGGAGAGGATAAGTTACTAAATGGTGAACTAGCTTTTAAATTATACGATACCTTTGGTTTCCCAATTGAATTTACAATTGAGTTGGCATCAGAGATGGGAATCACGGTAGATGTTGGGGGATTTCAACACAAATTTGCAGAGCATCAGAAAAAGTCTAGACAGGGAGCAGAAGTTAAATTTAAGGGCGGATTGTCAGATCAAGGGGAGCAAGCAACAAAGCTTCATACAGCAACACATCTGTTAAATGGAGCATTACAAACTGTCCTAGGTACTGATGTTTTTCAAAGAGGAAGCAATATTACAGCTGAAAGGTTACGATTTGATTTTTCTTTTCCTAGAAAGCTAACGAAGGAGGAGCTTGATAAAATTGAAAGAATAGTCAATGAAGCAATTTCTAAACATATTGATGTATTATGTGAAGAACTGACGGTGAAAGAAGCAAAAAAATCTGGAGCTGTTGGTGTCTTTGATGACAAATATGGGGAAGTCGTTAAAGTGTATACGATTCCTGGATACTCCAAAGAAATTTGTGGAGGACCACATGTACGAAATACTTCCGAGCTGAAAGTATTTCAAATAATGAAGGAGGAAGCATCCTCAGCAGGTGTTAGACGTATTAAGGCTGTCATTGGAATAACTAAAACATTTTAATAAGTTAATCTGAATCTGAAAAAGAGAATCTGAAAAGAGAGTAAGACAAAATGATTGATTTCGCAATCATTTTGTCTTACTCTCTTTTCTTCATTAAACTAGTATTAATCTAAAACAATAGTGAATAATTTTCCTCAGACTATGACTTTACAGAGCACTGAAACTATAGATGGGTTATGGATTTATGGATTTATATTAATGGAAGTATAGTTGATAAAAAATCAATGCTAATGTATAATGGAATAAAATGGATAAAAGTTTTCACTGAATGTTCTAGAGTGATAATGGGAAGTTATATGGAGGAAATCTATGAAAAGCAAAAAAATCTTTGCAATAGTAGCGGTTTTGGTCTTATTAATGTCATTGGCTGCTTGTTCAGATAAATCTACAGTGATTGATAAACCCATGCCCCCATTGCTACCTTCAGGGCAGATTTATCTGTATGGGGAACAGCATGGCGTAAAAAAAATATTGGATAAAGAATTAGAGTTGTGGAGTGAATGCTACGATAACAAGAATATGCGTCATTTATTTGTTGAACTCCCGTATTATACCGCAGAATTTTTAAATATTTGGATGCAGTCAGATACCGATGATATTTTAAATGAGGTGTACGATGATTGGATTGGCACCGCGTCATATACCCCTTCGACTAAGGAATATTATAAGGAGATAAAAAGAAAGTGTCCCGAGACAATTTTTCATGGTACAGATGTTGGACACCAATACCAAACAACCGGTAAACGATTTTTGGATTATCTTAAACAGAATAACAAGGAAAGTTCTGAGCAATATTTGTTAGCACAGGAAGCAATCGAACAAGGTAAGTATTTTTATAAGAATACGGCTGATGCGTATCGTGAAAATAAGATGGCAGAGAACTTTATTCGAGAATTTGACAAGCTAAGTGGCGAAAGTGTTATGGGGATATTTGGTGCAGCGCATACTGAGTTTGATGCCATGGACTACAATACACAATCTGTTCCCTGTATGGCAAATCAGTTAAAGGAGAGTTACAATGACAATATTCATTCGGAGAATTTATCCCAGTTAGTAAAAGAAATAGAACCGACTAGGGTGGATACTTTCGTAATCAATGAAAATAATTATGAAGCATCTTATTTTGGAAAACAAGATTTGACTGGATTTAAAGATTATTCTTACCGTGAATTCTGGCGCTTGGAAAATGCGTATGATGATTTCAAGGATAAGCCTAAAACAGGAGATGAGCTACCTTCTGACAATTATCCTATGCTGATAGACATAGGTCAAGTTTTTGTTATAGACTATGCTAAAACAGACGGTTCGATTGCAAGGAAGTATTATATATCTGACGGAAAATTATGTGAAGATATGCTATCTACGCAGGAGTTTACGGCGGAGTAAAAAGTTAATGTAGGGCGTATCGTAGTTTGATAATCTATTATCAATTTTTTTGAATATAAAAACAGATAAAGAGGCTTATATAGATGTTTCTCGCATTTATATAAGCTTTTTTGTATAAAAGTCATAAAATATCAGATATTTTAACACAAAAATAGTTAATTTAATATCTAAATTGCATAATACGACACAATGTGATAAAATAAGATTACAAACAATTAAATGTCGTACAATTATTGTTGCAATAGATAGTAAAAGATTTTTATAGAATACGGAGGTATATTATGAATATACAATTACAAAATAAATATAAACTATATATCAATGGAGAATGGAAAGATGCATCGGATGGTGCAACCATTAAAACTTATAATCCATCTAATGGAGAATTTTTAGCTGAAATCGCAGATGCTACGAATAGTGATGTTGACGAAGCGATTGCTGCTGCAAGAGAAGCATTCAAAACATGGGGTAAAACAACTCCAGTAGAAAGAGCAGCTGTGCTTAATAAAATAGCAGACATCATTGATGAAAATGCAGAATTTTTAGCAACTGTTGAAACAATGGATAACGGTAAACCAATTAGAGAGACAACTGGTGCAGATATCCCTTTAGCAGCAGATCATTTTAGATATTTTGCTGGGGTAATAAGAGCAGAAGAGGGTACCTCTACTATGATTGATGAAAATACTCTCAATTTAATTCTTAGAGAACCAATTGGTGTGGTTGGACAAATTGTACCATGGAATTTCCCATTTTTAATGGCAGCTTGGAAGTTAGCACCAGTACTTGCAGCAGGTGATGTAAGTGTATTTAAGCCATCTAGTACAACTTCACTTAGTGTTTTAGAATTGATGAAACTAATTGAACATGTTGTTCCAAAGGGAGTGATTAACATTGTCACTGGCAAAGGTTCTAAGAGTGGTGAGTATTTACAACATCATAAAGGGCTTGATAAGTTAGCATTTACAGGTTCTACAGAGGTTGGTAGGGAAGTTGGTATATCCGCTGCACAGAATCTAATCCCTTCTACACTCGAACTTGGTGGTAAATCTGCAAACATTTTCTTTAGCGACGCAGATATGGATATTGCATTAGAAGGTATACAATTAGGTATCTTGTTTAATCAAGGTCAAGTTTGTTCCGCGGGATCAAGAATTTTTGTTCAAGAAGATTTTTACGATGAATTTTTGGAAAAAGCAGTTGCTGCTTTTGAAAAAGTAAAGGTTGGAAATCCACTTGATCCAACAACTCAGATGGGTGCTCAAGTAAGTGAGCAGCAATTAAATAAGATTTTAAGTTATGTGGAAATCGGCAAAAAAGAAGGCGCTAAAGTTGTTACGGGTGGCGAACGATTTGTAGAAGGTGATGCTGCAAACGGGTACTTTATGAAACCTACTTTATTAGTAGATGTAACAAACGATATGAGGGTTGCCAGAGAGGAGATCTTTGGACCAGTGGGCGTTGTGATTAAATTTAAGACAATAGAGGAAGTAATCGACATGGCGAACGATAGCGATTATGGTTTAGCTGGTGGTGTATTTACAAAAGATATTAACAAAGCAATTAGAGTTGCAAGAGGTATTAGAACTGGACGTATCTGGGTAAATACTTACAATACTTTCCCAGCGGGAGCATCCTTTGGTGGTTATAAAGACTCTGGTATTGGTAGAGAAACGCACAAGGTAATACTGGATCATTATAGTCAAATGAAGAATATCATAATTAATTTATCGGAAAAACCAGGTGGCATGTACGTGAAGTAATGAGTTATTAAACACGTATCTTAGTGTTTGATATAAGAAAAGAATCGGTTATATAGCCGAATTTTATCAACGTAAAAATGGAATCAGGGAAGAATTCATTATTGTGAATTTCTTCTCTGATTTTTTATACAATAAGAAATTCCTCAAACATACCTTCTCTAACTTCTAAAATAAGGTATCTGTGAGAAATGGTATAGAATATCTTGAGAGAAATGTTTGCCTTATCCCTAGAATCAAAAAAGAAAATTATTTACAACAGCTACTGCATTCGGTAAGATAGGAGATGAGATTAAATGTTAGGAGAATAGGGGATATGGGATGTTTAGGTAATGTTTTATGGTTCTTATTTGGCGGTTTCGTAAGTGGTTTAACTTGGCTTTTGGCAGGTTGCTTATGGTGCATTACCATTGTTGGAATACCAATTGGAATGCAGTGCTTTAAGCTTGCAGGATTGTGTTTCTTCCCGTTCGGGAAAGAAGTACAATATGGTGGTGGAGCGGCTTCGTTTTTATTAAATGTTTTATGGATTGTATTTTCTGGACTTATTTTAGCAATTGAGCATGTTGTCATGGGATGTATTTTATGTGTTACCATTATAGGAATACCGTTTGGATTACAACACTTTAAGCTTGCAAAACTGGCACTTATGCCGTTTGGTGCAGTAGTATATTAAGAAGGAGAACTACAGTAATTTAAAGGATTAGAAGGAAGAGCTATGCTTTACCTTTTTCTTAGTTGCCAATTCTTATAAAGATGAACTGAGTTATGATATAATTAGAAAAATCAAAAATACCAGGGAAGATACCTGGTATATATGCAGGTACAGCAGTACAAGCAAAGATGCGGATTGTACAAGGATTCCAGTATGCTGCCATAGGTACGGTAGAAACCATAGTTGATAATTCATTAAAGCAATTGTTAATGGAGTAAGAAATTAATATGAAATATTTTTATAAAAGTAATGAAAGAGAGAATACATTGATTTAGCGTGGGAGGAATTACAGAGTATGTAATTCCTCCTGTTTTAATTTACTGAGAATTCCTTCTATTTTTAAATACTGGATTTTTAAGCAAAATAATAAAAAAGAAAGATATCAAGAAAGAATTAAAATGTGTTTATGTAGTTGACAAATGAATATATCTAATAGTAATATTACTATTAGATATATAAAGCGTAAAAGGAGAGTGCAATGGAAAATATAATATTAAGCTTACTACTGATAAAGAGCATGACTATTTACGAAATGAGAATGTATATTCAGCAAAGTTTAAGTACGGTGTGTAGTGACAGTCTAGGAAGTATACAAGTAGCCATTAAAAAATTGAAAAGTAAAAATTGTGTTGAGTATCGTGAGTATATAGAAAATAACATTATGAAAATAGAATATAGCATAACTGAGATTGGATTAAATCAATTTCGAGATTGGATTCAAACTCCTATGAATATTCAGAAAATCAAGAATATGGAGGAAGGTAAATTCTTTTTCCTAGGAATGGCGCCAAAGGAGATTAGGATTCAATCTATCCGTGGCTATATTGACAGTTTGATATCCGAACAAGAGAAATTAGTATCCATTCAAACATATGTAGAGAGCACAAAAGAGGATGCGATACAAACGAATGTGGAACGAATAGCGAAGGAGTCGCAATTAGAAGATCACTTATTAGCAGTGTCTGGAGAAAAGACATTGGATAGCGTTGTTAAAAATATTTATGATTATCAAGTTTACAACTTAGAATATGGCTTGAAGCGTATTAAAGAAGATATTGCATTTTATCAAGCAATACTTGAAAGAGAACTAAATAGTAAGGAAAAATAAAGGGATAGAGGAAAGAAGTTAAAAGACAAGAAAAAATATGACAAGAAAAAGTAAGACAAGATAAAGGAGGGAAGATAGGAAAAGATGAGAGAAGAAGAAAAAGAAATATTCGCAACCAAGTTAGAGGAGCTATTTCATAAATCATCAAACTCATCGTTGATTTATGAAACTACGATGCATGTGGAAGATGGTAGTGGTGACTTTAGCTGGAGTAAAGGATATGGAGGAAGAACGGTAGATTCTATTATGAATCTAGCAAGCATAACAAAACTATTCACAACTTCATGTGTTGTTAATCTGTTACAGCAAGGAAAATTATCACTAGAGGATAAACTGGATCAATTTTTTGGTGCGGATATATTAGATGGATTACATTGTTACAAAGGAAAAGATTATTCTCATGAGATTACGGTTGGCAACTTGTTATTTCAAAATAGTGGTTTTCCGGATGTATTTGCGAAAGGTAAAGATAATCTAAACAAAAGGATGATAAGGGAGGATTTAAAGCTAACCTTAGAGGATTATGTAAAGATTGCGAAAGAAAACAAAAAGAAATTTGCTCCTGGAACACCTGGAAAAGCCCACTATTCAGACTTGAATTTTGAATTATTAGGGAAAATAATAGAGCAAATAGAGGGTAGTAGCTTACATGATGCTTTCAAGAAATACGTATTTTTACCGCTTCAATTAAAACACACCTATTTACCTGAAAAAGATAGTGATTATAGTGCTAAGATTTATTTCAAAAAAGAAGCGTTAGATCGCTCCAATTTATGGAGGAGTATTCCAGCCTGTGGGGGATGTATGAGTACCTCGGTAGAGGTTATGATCTTTTTAAAAGCATTTTTTAAAGGGCAATTGTTTGATAAAAGTATTTTTAAGCAGTTGAGAAAGTTTGCGATGATACAATATTGTCCTCCGCTTGGCCAATATGGTGGAGGATTTGTGCGGTTAAATATCTCAGGTATTGCAAGTATGTATCGTTGTAAGGGAGAATTAATAGGGCATATGGGAGGATCTGGTAGCTATGCATACTATTATCCGGAGAAGGACTTGTTTTTTGTTGGTGATGTCAATCAATTTGCGAAACCTGGTGAAGTATTTATATTACCTTTAAAACTCGCAAAACTCGCGAATAAATTTATCAGTTAGCACATGGAAAGAGAGGAAGGAGAATGATTTCAGGTGATATTATAAAGTATGGGCAACTGGACAATGTACAAAAAGATGAAGCAGTAGAGGTGTTTTTAGAAGGTTTTGGACATATGATGACTTTTTCTAAAAATAAGCAAGATTTAAAAGATTTATTTTCAGCCGCGTTTCATCCTGAATATATCTATACATACTTAGAGAATGGGATAGTTCTTGGAATATTAGGAATAGCGACAAATCATATACGACCTATAAAATTTGATTTAAATCAATGTGTGAAAACTTTGGGAAAACAGAAAGGCTATATAGTTTGTAAGCAGATAAATTTGATATTTCAAAGTCAAGCAGTAAAAAAGGAAACAGATATCTATATTGACGTACTAGCTACAACGAAGAGCGCGAGAGGAAAAGGTATTGCTACAAAATTACTGGAATACGCATTTGCTTTACCTAGATATAAAGAATACTATATAGAAGTTCTTTCTAAAAATCAGAATGCGAAAAGACTTTATGAAAAGAAAGGTTTTGTTGCATATAAAAGAAATTATGTTTCATTTATTAATCTAATGGGATTTGGATATCCAATTAAGATGAAACGCAATATGACTTAAAAAAATGATAATAGATGCTAGAATCGCTTGAGAAGTTATCTCAAAAGAATCGTAGCATCTATTTATTTGTATGCATTTCACCCCTAGTAGGGTAATTCTAAGTTATTTTTTTATTAAACATTATATATCGAATGTTTTTTTATAGTACAAAAATCTAACTAAACACCATTTGTAAGTGAATAGTAAAGAATTGTTTGTTTATTACCACAAGGACAAGTACAGCCTAGAAAAATTGTATCTTCATGGTTGAAACAAATGTGGTAAAGGTATCCATAATGATTTACTAGGTAGAAGAAGTAACTTAATTCTTCCTCAAAATCACAAGTGTTACAATAAGTGAAAACTTTAGCATACCAAGCTTTGCATGGTCCTTCTGGAACATACCAATCTATACCAAAATTTTCTGCAAGTATTTGCTTCATTTCATCTTCTTTTTTACCTTCAAGAAGTAGCGTTAATTCCTCTTTATTTAACATAATATCATCTCCTTTCTATATCATAGTATTCAATAAAATCTTATTTGACACCAAAATTTTTCTTAATTAGTTATAAATGTATTTTATTCTACAATATATAAATTATTGAGTTTTCATTTTCCTACAGGAAAAATAGATATAGTTATGGGATTATTTTAAGGGTTGATGATTCTATTGCAAAACCTTTTAGGTCGATGGATCTTATCGCAAGAGCGTAAACCCAACTCGAAAAAGATGAAGCAAAGAAAAGTTTTACTGAGTTTAATAGAGTTTTTAGACGGACAAAATTAAATTAACTATGACAGGAATCCTTCATTTTCTTTTGATATAATATAAGTATAAAGTTAGGAGGAAGCATTATGCAAGAGAAAGAAGGAAAAGAGATGGGTTACGGTATAACTAAGTTACAGGAAGTCATTGATTATATCGAGTCAAATCTTCTGGACGAGTTAACACTAGATTGTGTAGCAAGACAATTTTATTTTAGTAACAATGCTATTAATCAATTATTTCGTTGTGTGTGTGATCTTACGATTATGGAATATGTACGATATCGAAGGCTTTCTTTAGCAGGAAATGACCTCATGACTACGAACATACATATTCTTGATGCAGCATTAAAATATGGTTATGAAACACCAGAAGCTTTTTCAAAAGCATTCACTAGATTTCATGGATTTCCCCCTAGCTTAGTAAGAAGAATATACCCCAAAATAAAAGTATTCCATCCTATACAAATTAATATAGACGTAAAAGGCGGATGGCAAGAGGGAATAACAGTGGATAAATCGCTTTCATTGACAAAATCAGGTGAATTAGGACAGGAAAAATACATCCAGTACAGATATAATAACAGTACAAATTTAAGAGGAGGTTACTCTATGGAGCATCAAAATTGTAAATATCATATCAATACAAGTGATATGAAGCAAAAAGAGGATTGGAAAATTCTGTTACAACTTGTAAAAGGGTTAAAAGAAGCAGGAATCATTTTTAAGGTGGATGGAAAAACTATGATTTTTGCACATGGTCTAGAATTTAAACTTGATAAAATCTGTTTCACCTTCAAATGGAATGATGAGCAGAAAGTACTAAACTTCTTTGGTGAAGATGGAAATTTTTCAGAAACCTATCCGGGCTTTAAGTATTATGATACAAAGTATTCTGGGATGAAAGTAAGGTGTATTCTTTATGGAGAATTTCCAGGATCAGATACCAATGAAGTATTGTACCAAAATACTGATCTAGTGGAGATTGATGGAGTGATGACTCGTGTACAGTCATTGGAGTTCTATTATGAGAATGGAAATCCAAACGATAAATACTACAAGATGGTAGAAGAATATATCAAAAACAATAAAAAAAGTAAAAATTATTAAGTAACAAGCAAAAGCATGCTCTGTGAACTTTTCCTTGTCATGAATTATGCAGTCAGCCTTTTATAGTCTGGCTGCTTTGTTGTATAATAGTAGATGAAACCCTACATAAGTTTATTTCAAAAGTCGGGATAGAAACATTTCAGTCTGATATGATAGGAGCATGATGATGGACCTAATAACTGAATTAAACCTTGCAATTGAATATATGGAAGAAAACCTAATGGATCAGATGGCTTTAGAGGATGTCGCCAGCGTAACTTCTTATTCCTCCTATCACTTCCAGTAGAGTACTTCCTGACTATGAACAAGAAGAACAGGTACTTGATTTACTATACGGAGCTGTTTTTAACCGTGCCCTAGAACTTAGGAAGGGATTAAGCAATCGCGCATGCCAGTTGTGTATTGGTAATTATGATAAGGAAGAAGTTTATAATGCGCATATTCAGAAAAAAGGATGGCCAGAGCATGGAAATATATATCATCTATCAGCCCAAACGAAAGTAATGAATCACTATAGGGAAGAGAACGTAGTTGATGTCACATTTAAAGAGTTTGATTTAGCCAAACCTCATGTTTTAACTAACTTAGTTACGAATGATCAGATTTGCTTTAGAAATAGTATTTCAGGCCTTGATACCTATCAAAACATTACAGAAAACGAATATATTGCTTACGGTGCATTCGCTAATAACGATAGAGGGTAAGAAATTATTGTTGGTTCTGTTATCGTTGAAATTGACGAAAAATATACACCGGAGATTGTTAGTGTAATGGTTCTACCAGAATATCGCAGAAAGCATATTGCAGCAATTATGTTGGAATACACATTAGATGAATTGAATAAAAAAGGAAAAGAAAAGGTATGGCTTGTTACCCCATGTGACAATGACTCAGCTATATTGATGTATAAGAAACTTGGGTTTTCAATTGAATCCCATGAAAAAAGGTATATGAAGTATATATAGACGTGAAGATAAGGATGCTATCTGCTATTAGTAGAATACATCCTTATCAAGATGAATTCATTAGTAGTAATTGCATTTATTTTAAAGAAAGTTAGATATGTTATCAGTTATTGATACAAATATGGTATCAGATATTGATATATTTCTTAATATTAGATATTGATACAATGGTGATATAATTAATATTAGACATTGATACAATTATTGACACAATAGGATAATTATGTTAATGTATAATGAAATATACGTAAAGAGAGGCATTCCGATGAAGCGTTGTCTGTGATTGAAGCAACTAAATAATTTGTTTAAACCATGCGATACACATGGTTAATTGTTGTGGAAAATCGTAGACACATATATTACATTGCTTTAGGAAACTTAAAAATCGTGTATGATATTAGTAACTTACAGTTAAAATCTGTTAGGTGAATCATATACTTTATTTCTGCATGTATTTATATGTTTATTAGACCTTTTCCAAACATGGAAAAGGTTTTTTTAATATTAGTTGATAGGAGATTAAAGATATGGTTTATCAGATGAAGAATGCAATAATCGGATATCCAGGAAACAGATTGTTAGAAGGTGTTTCTTTGGAAATTAAAAATACAGAAAAGATTGCAATTGTAGGAAGAAATGGTTGTGGAAAGACAACCTTACTAAAAGTGATTGCAGGTAAACTTGAAGTAGATAATCTAGATAGTGATGAAGAGTTTTTTATACAAGCAGATGGAGAACCTAGTATTGGTTATCTGGAGCAGATAAGTTTTGATAAAGAAACAATTACGGTAAAAGAAGAATTACGAAAAGTTTATGAGAGAATATTTACTTTACGAGACAAGATGGAGGAACTAACAAGTCTTATGGAAGTAGAAGCGAGTGAGAAACTATTGGAACAATATGCGAAAGTCTCTGATCAATTTGAAAGACTTGGTGGTTATACCTATCAATATGAGATGGAACAGATTTTTACGAAATTTGGCTTTGAACTATCTGATTTAGACCGTCAAATATTAACTTTTTCAGGTGGGCAGAAGACAAGAATCGCATTTGTAAAATTACTTCTTAGTAAGCCAGATATTATGCTGCTTGATGAGCCGACCAATCATCTTGATATGCCAATGATTGAATGGTTGGAAGGATATCTAAAAAAATATAATCATGCTGTGGTTATTGTTTCTCATGATCGTATGTTCTTAGATAGAATTGTGGATGTTACTTATGAGATTGAGCATAAGAAAATGAAACGATATCCTGGTAATTATACTGCATTTTTAGAACGCAAACGTCTTGATTATGAGAAACTATGCAAAGATTATGAAGCCCAGCAAAAAGAAATTGAAAGATTAACAATATTTATTGAAAAATGGAAGAACACACCGACCAAGGTATCGATGACGCGTTCTAAACAAATGCAGATTGAACATATGGTGAAAATTCCAAAACCAATGCGTTTTGATACAAGAGCAATGCATGCAAAGCTTCAGCCAAACAAAGAATCTGGGAAAGAGGTTCTAAAGATGAAAGAATTAGAGATAGGATATGAAGCTGTGTTAGCCCGTGTTTCTATGGAATTAAAAAAAGGTCAAAAGCTTGCAGTGATTGGTGAGAATGGGAAGGGAAAATCAACCTTATTAAAGTCAATTGTAGGTCAGATAGGAGTACTTGGCGGAATGTATAAGTTTGGAAGAGATGCGGACTGGGTTTACTTTGATCAGGAACTACTGAACTTAGATGAGAGTAAAACCGTGATTGATGAGTTTTGGGATGCCTATCCAAGCCTAACACAAACAGAAGTAAGAACGATATTAGGCAATTTCTTATTTACTGGTGATGATGTATTTCAACCGTTAAGTCAGCTATCTGGAGGAGAAAAAGTTCGACTTTCACTGGCAAAGTTGATGAAACGTCAGGCAAATTTTATAATTCTTGATGAACCAACCAACCATTTGGATATGATAGGAAAAGAAGTACTAGAATCTATGCTAAAAAGCTATCAGGGAACTCTTCTTTTTGTATCGCATGATCGTTATTTTGTGCGTAATGTGGCGGATAGTTTACTTATTTTTGAGAATGGTGAGGTCAATTATTATCCTTATGGTTATGAGGAATATCATGAGAAAAAAGAAAAGAATTTATTAAGTAACACTGTCCATCTAAGAAATGAGAAGAGAGATGAATTATCAGAGAATACAGTTTGTGAACAAAAAATAATGACAGGTGATCAGCAATCTTATCTTAGTGGGAAGGAAAAAGCAAAGCGAGAACGGAGATTAGTTCAGGTTGAAAATGAAATATCTGTTTTAGAAGAAAAAATCAGCAGGCTAAAACTAAAGTTTAGTGATACTGAAATAGCTACGGATTATCAACAGCTTAGTGAACTCCAAGATAATATTATGAAAGAAGAACAGATATTAAATGATTTGTTGATCGAGTGGTCTGGTTTAGTTTAAGATAACTTCATCTGGGAAGTACGGGAAGTTCCTCGCTTTTAAGAGGGGTAAGGACTTGCCTGTTATAAAATGCCACAAGTGACAATGAGGTAGAGCTGGTAGCGTAAGGTTGCGAATATTCGCTTTGTATATTATAAGAGAGATAAATCTACTAGTATGCATAGGAGGAAAAATGATTAAGGGGGATAGGACAGAGGATGAGGACAGAAGAAATAAAAAAGAAAAATGAAACAAAGAGAGAAAGCCTTTTTGACGCAGTAAAACGATACTGGTATTTATTTGCGGTTTATATCGTGATGTCATACATCTTGACACAGGTACTTGTGAGTGGTAGCAGGCGAATTGCGTCTGCTACAGACAGCCTGTTTGCAGGGGAACAGCTTATCTTATCGGATTTGATTCAACCATTCTTGGTACTTACGGTAATAGGCACTTTGGCAGCATTTATTAAGAGTATTATGAAAAATACCTTTAGTATCAATGTACAGACAGCAATTAAGAATATGACTACAAAAAAGCTAGTTCGAATACAATATAGTTATTTTGATCAGACTGGAACCGGAGCTATTATGAATAAATTAATCTCTGACGTATATCAGGTGGAAGGGTTATTCTCAGAAGTATTGCCGGAATTTATTGTGGGAAGCATCACAATACTTACGGTGAGTATTTATATAGTTACAATAGATGTTAAGCTATTCTTTGTAACCGTTATAAGCTATCCATTGCTTTTATGGTTAGCGAATATACTGTCAAAGAAGATGGGAAAGTTATCTGGAAACCGAAGGATGTTATATGATGATTTGGAGAATACGGCACTAGACACATTTAACGGGATGACGGTGGGGAGAAGCTATAATTTATATCAAGAGGTGGAAAAACGTATTCATAAAGTGGTAACGGGGATTCTTGAGAATGAATATACAAGAACAAAAATCAGCGCTATTTCGCAAATATTGGGTAACATCATTCGTTGGATTCCAAGGATTATTTGTTATCTGTTTGCTCTATATGAGGTACAGAATGGAAGTATAACAATTGGTTCCTTGCTGGCATTTGTTATGCTTTTAGATCAGATTGTACATCCATTTGGCGAGATTCCAGGAATCATCAATGCAATACGAGAGCAGTGGATTTCATTTCAACGAATTGATGAGATAATAAAACAACCCGATGAAGTAAGCGGCACAGGTACCTTTTCACCAGTCCAAGGTGAACCAGTGATAGAGCTTTCTGATATTGAATTTTCTTATGATGGGGAACGTACCATCTTACATAATCTAACGATGAAAATTGAAAATGGAAAGCAAGTAGCGTTCGTTGGTACATCGGGAGGAGGAAAGTCAACAATATTTCGAATTCTATGTGGTTTTTACCTTCCTAAGAATGGTACGTATAAATTATATGGTCATGCCTATAAGGAGTGGGATGTGAAAGCCTTACGAAGTCAATTCGCTTTGGTATCGCAAAATGTATTCCTATTTTCAGGTACTATTGCTGATAATATAGCGTACGGTAGGGAGGGGGCAACCAAGGAGGAAGTAATCAGTGCTAGCAAGAATGCAAACATTCATGACTTTATCATGGGGCTACCGAATGGATATGAGACACAAGTTGGGGAACGGGGGGCAAAATTGTCTGGCGGACAACGACAAAGAATATCGATAGCAAGGGCATTTTTAAAAGAAGCACCAATCTTATTACTGGACGAGCCTACTTCTGCGGTAGATGTGGAGACAGAAAAACTAATTCAGGATGCAATTGATAGAATCTCAGATGGTAAGACTGTGCTTACGATTGCTCATAGATTAAGTACGATTGAACATGCTGATGTTATATTTGTTTTTGATCAGGGCAGAATCGTGGAAAGTGGCACACATGAGAAACTGCTTTCTGATGGTATCGTATATCAAAGCTTGTATCGGAAGGAAAAGGAAGCAGTAAATGTCGAAAGCGAGAAGGATTACGAAGTCATGATAGAGCAGGAAGAGCAGGAAGAGCAGGAAGAGCAGGAAGAACAGGAAGAGCAGGAAAATCAGGAAGAGCAGGAAGAGCAGGAAGAGCAGGAAGAGCAGATGACAGAAAAGCATCAGGGGGTGACAGCATATGAGCATCAGTGATCAGCTTATCTATGAATGTGGTAAGGAGACAGAAAGAAGTAAGACGAATGGAAAAGTGTTATTGCGGTTATTAAAGATGATGAAGGGCGGCTTTTTTCTCTATTTAGCATCGATTATTGCTATGAGTTTATCTATGTCAGGTTTTAATATTATTATAGCATTTTTACTAAAAAATATAATTCAGATGGCACAGTCAGGGTCATATCAGGGACTTTTATCCATGGTTTTAATTAATATAGCACAGGGATTAGGTGCTCTTTTGATTTATGCAATCAGCTTTTATACTTATACGATTCAAGCAAAGAAAGGATGTGCAAATCTCCAAAAAGCGATGCTTAATAAGGCGATGCGTATGCCATTTTATTACTATGAGAATACGCACAGTGGCGATTTTATGTCTAAGTTAATGTATGACTGTGGGAGGACTGAGGATGTTTATGGTTCCCGTTTTCGCCGAATTTTAATGCCTTGCCTTATGGTACTCTTTTATTTAGTTCCAATGTTTTATCTAAGCTGGCAAGTTACCGCGTGCTTGGTTGGTGTTAGTATCATAACATTTATTATCAATGGCTTGTTTATAAATCCTATGAAGAAAGTAAGTAAAGAGCTATCGGATTCTCATATGTCCCTCACAGAACGCTTAACTAATATCTTATCAGGTATCGAGCTTGTTAAAATATTTAACTTGGATAAAAAGCTAGTAGATCAATATGTGGAGGATAATGAAAGATTTAAAAAAGGACAAAAAAGGATGAATATGTTGTCGGCTGGTCTTGAAAGCCTGAACGAATGTTTTAATTTGCTTAGTTCTCTGGTATTCATTGCAATCTCTATCTTTTTTGTCAGTTTAGGAATTACAACGCTAGATAAACTAGCCGCGATCTATCTTATGTATGGTTCCATGAGCTGGAACTTTTTACAGATTGGTATCTATATTCCCTCAATGGCAAATTGTCTGATCAATGGACAGAAAGTACTCGATTTCATAGATTCTAAGGAAGAACCTGAAAGATATGCTAAGGTAGGTAAGGCAGCAGGAGATGGTTTTATTGAAATGGAGCATGTAGATTTTTCTTATGAAGAAGGATTACCGGTATTAAAAGATTTTAATCTGCATATAGAAAAAGGAAGTATAGTAGCGTTAAAAGGAGAATCTGGAAAGGGAAAGAGTACGATTGCTAAGATTATGCTTGGCTTTTATCCAATTCAAAAAGGAAATATAACGATAGATGGTAAAGCATTTAGTGAGATGCCTTTAAGCGTAATCCGAAATATGATTGGCTATGTACCACAGGAACCTTATCTATATGACGTAAGCATTGCTGAAAATATCGGGTATGGTAAGCCAGGTGCAACCTCGGAAGAAATTTATGAGGCAGCAAAGGCAGCGAATGCTCATGATTTTATCATAAAACAAGAAAAAGGCTATGAGACAAAGGCGGGTGAACGAGGAAATAGGCTCTCTGGTGGTGAAAAGCAAAGAATTGCAATCGCTAGAGCAATTCTTAAGAATGCACCAATCTTGATTCTTGATGAGGCAACTTCAGCTCTTGATAATGAGTCAGAGCGATTGGTAAATGAAGCATTGGAGCGTCTGATGGCAGGAAGAACCATCATCATGATTGCGCATAGACAGTCAACGCTTAAACGAGCAGATGTCATTGTGGAGATATAGTAAAAATCGTATGAGGTAAATAATGCTCTTGCTTATGGTGAACTGCATCCTAGGTAAGGGCATTCATATTATTATGATTTATTATATTCAAGATAAAAGCGAACAATTGTGAGGTTAATATTATAGATATGGAAAAGAGAAGGAAGTAAGATGACAAAGGAAGCTATAAAACAAATTTTATCGATATTAGATAAAGAATATGGAACCACCAAACAAGGATTTTTACATTATGCTGATTGGCAGCTTCTACTTGCAATTATGCTAAGTGCACAAAGTACGGATAAACAAGTATATGAGGTGCTACCGGAGTTGTGGAATAGATTTTCTTCTATCTGGCAGATGGCAGAAGCACACGTAGAGGAAATAGAAGATTATATTAGAACAATTGGATTATATAAGAGTAAAGCAAAACATATGAAGCAATGCTGTAAGCAAATCATAGAAGAATATGCTGGTAAAGTTCCTAAAGACATAGAGGAATTAGTTAAATTATCTGGAGTTGGAAGAAAAACAGCCACGTTATTTCTTGCAGATGCTTATCATATACCAGGGGTCACTGTGGATACCCATGTTTTACGAATTGCAAAGCGACTTGGTTGGGCTAATGGAAAGAACCCCATACAGGTGGAGAAGGAATTAATGCAAGTACTTCCAAAAGAAAATTGGAACCGTATTAATTTTCAGTTGATTTATCATGGACGTAGTATTTGTACTGCGAGAAAATGTTATTGCGACCGATGTTACTTAAATCAATGGTGTGAAAAGATAAGTGATTATTAGTTAGAAATTATCTCTTTTGTTAAGCAGATGAAAGTATCAAAAGTATATTGATTATAATAAAAGAATAAACCATTATTCACATATCGTGTGTTTTAAATCCTCTTAGATGAATTAAACTAAGAGGATTTTTTTAGTATTCCTATTTTTATCTATTTATTGTGACTACTTTTCTCATTTTAAAGTAAATGATGTTCTAGTTAGAAGATTTTACTAAAAATTCAGGGTTTTTCTAAATACGCGAACCAATTACACGCAAAGAAAAATATAGCAAATATATTGCTTATTTAGTTACATAAAATTGTCTATTTTAAGAAAGTCAAACAAATATTGACATATGGTAATAATTGGTATAACATGATAAAAAAATGAGCGCAGGCTCTCTTGATAAATTAAATCATGACTTCTGTAAAGTTTATAAAAAATACTTCGAATATTGCATCTACATATATCATAAGATGAAGTCAATAACTCCTGATTTTTGGGATGAGTATTATAAGAATTATAGGAAAAAAGTTGATAATAGTGTACTAAAGCAAGGAACCATCAACCATTTTATTTTGATAATATGGAGGTAAAAATGAAAATAGAATTACAGAATGTATCAAAGTCATTTTCAAAAAATAAAGCATTAGCGAATGTAAGTCTAGAAATTGATAAGGGGATATTTGGACTTCTCGGCCGTAATGGTGCAGGAAAAACTACTATGATGAGATTGATTTCTAATATACTGCGCCCAGATGAAGGTAAAGTATTAGTTGATGGAAAAGATATTAATGCGCATGAGGGTTATATGCAATCTATTTTAGGCTATCTTCCACAGAATTATGGTCTTTATCCATATCTTACAGCTTATGAAACATTAGATTACTTTACCAGGCTAAAAGGAATTACAAGTAGCGAGGATAGAAGGTCACAAATCAATCAAATATTAAAGAGAGTTGGACTTATAGATAAAAAGAATGTCAAGATCTCTAAATTTTCAGGAGGGATGAAGCAAAGAATCGGGATTGCTCAAGCAGTCTTAGGAAATCCTAAAGTGATTATAGTTGACGAACCAACTGCAGGGTTGGATCCAGAAGAAAGAATGTATTTTAAAAATATATTGGCTGAACTTGCAGAAGATAAAATAATAATATTATCAACTCATATAGTAAGTGATGTAGAGGATATCGGTAGTAGATTAGCAATTATAAATGAAGGGAAACTAATTTTTAGCGGAAGTACTAACACGCTCATAGATAGGGTATCTGGATTAACTTATGAGACGGTGATACCACAAAATGACGTAGAAAAGTACCGAAAAGAGTATTGTATAGTTTCAACGATACACACTGGTAATGAGGTTAAGATGAAATATGTAACTACTCATAATTTAATTGCAAATTCAAAAAAGGTTACAGCTTCTTTGATTGATTCCTATATTTATTCGATTGGGGGATTGGAACGTTGAGCAAAGTATTCGCAATAGGAAACTATGACTGTAAAATGAAGATGAGAAAGATTAGTTTCTGGCTAATCACGATTTTAATTACTATTTATACTTTACTTGATACGATACCTAGCAATTATACTAGATCCATGGATGTATTTAATAATCACAAATATGTTGCATTGCGCATCATGAAGGATACAATGCAGTTATTAAGTATATACATTGCTTTTTTATGTGGAGATTGTTTATTAAAAGATGAAAGATTAGGAATTTCAGAGATGATGGCTAGTACATCTTTAAAAAAGAGAGAATACATATATGGAAAGTTTATTGGAAATATAAGTATATCCACTGCTATTCTTTTCATCGTAACCGTGATATGTACCATTCCACAAATCTTTATGCATCCGAATGCATTTGAATTAAAACCTTATGTTATGTCATTTATCATTCTTGGAATAATTCCTGTGATCTTTATTTCAGGATTGGCAACGTATTTGCCGTATTATATTAGGAGTTCAAAGGTATTTTTAGTTATTTTTATATTATATTGGGCTCTTTGTGAGTTTGCGGAATTTAAAGGCATTGAATATATAAAATACATTGGATATGCAAAATTTAAGATTTTTCAAGGACAGGGAATATCTCCTCCTGAGTTAGGACCAGTACTAAACATGTGTTTTTTGTTAGCTGTTGGTATTATTCCAGTAGTGGTTTTAGCTAATACTAAATATATGAAGGATATCGGAAGGATATAGGAAGGATATTGAGATTGAACTAGTATGATTTGAAAGAGGTGAACTACGGATATGATAAAAATCGAAATGAAAATATTGAAGTATGAAACTTTTTTTATTATGGGATTATTAATGTTTATATTTAGTATTATTATCTACACTAGTACAGAAAAAAGCTTGCTAATACCTAATATATTTTTTGAAATAGTAGTTCCAGGTGTATGCTGTATCCTTTTTTCATTTCTTCTGAATATTGAAAATGATCCACCACTGGAATTATTACTTTGTACTAAATATTCTGTTATGAAAATTATACTACACAGATTTTTAGTACTAATGAGTGAAATAGCAATCACGTCTTTTGTTTATATGGTTATTCTAAAATATTTGTATATTGACTTTAATCTAGGAGAGCTGATGCTATGTAGTATTGTATCGGTCTTCTTTTTATCTGTTTTCTCAGTGACTTTATCAATTGTGTTTAATAGTAGTATAACGGGTAGTGCATTTGGCATTTTATACTGGATATTATTTTTATTAACTGGTGATAGATTAGGAAATAATATACTTTTTCAGTATTTAAATCCATTTGGTTATCTTAGAGGTTATTCAACTAATATTTTAATATGCAATAAAATAGTTTTGTTAGTAACCTCTTTCATTTTATTGTTAGTTATTTATAGGATATCAAGAAAAAGGGAGCACTTTATTAAATGAAGATTGCAACTCCTTTGGTTTTAAATGATGGTTGCGGTACACTGACTCTTAAATATAAAATAGAAAAGTATGCTGATATTAGACAGAAGTTAAAAAGGGATATTCCTAGTATGAAGAAGATTGAAGGAAAAAATTCAATGAAAAGTTATGTTGGAGTGTTTGATGCTGAAAATTATGGAAGAGCTAGAGTATATTTAGAAGACAAAAACAGCTCTAACTGTATAGCCTTAAAAACTAATGAGGAATATGTATTTATTAATCTAAAGTCAGAAAAAGAATCAAAAAGATTCTATGAAGAAATATCTAGCTTAATAGCAAATAAATGAAAAGACTAATACCATTATGGTATTAGTTAAAAAAAATATTGCATTTTAGAAAAAAGAGTATAAAATATACCAAGGACAAAAGAGTATAGGGAGAGTAACAGATGAAAAGTAATGCAATAAAGAATATGACAGTTGGATCCCCAATGAAATTAATCATGAATTTTTGGTTACCATTATTTATAGGTATGTTGTTTCAGCAATTCTATAATATGATGGACACAATGATTGTCGGACGTACTTTAGGACCAAAAGCGTTGGCAGCTGTTGGAGGAACTGGATCTATAAATTTTATGATTATCGGTTTTTGCATGGGAGTATGCAATGGGTTTGCGATTCCGGTTGCACAGTCCGTTGGTGCAAAAGATGAGTCTTCTCTTAGAAAATATGTAGCGAATAGTGTTTGGTTGTCTTCTGTTTTTGCGGTGATTTCAACAATTGTTGTGTGCTTTCTTTGCCGTAATATCCTTATCTGGATGGATACCCCAAGTGATATATTTGAAGGTTCTTATGAATATATTTTCGTCATTTTTCTAGGAATTCCTGTGGTTTATCTGTATAACTTATTATCAGGAATTTTAAGGTCACTGGGGGATAGTAAGACACCGCTTTATTTTTTAGTGATATCATCATTATTAAATATCGTACTTGATTTAATCGCTATCTTGGTTTTTAATATGGGTGTTAGCGGAGCAGCTTGGGCAACTGTTATTTCTCAGGCAATCTCAGGTGTTCTTTGCCTATTTTACATTGCCAAAAGATATCCAGTACTTAAGATCTCAAAAGAAGAATGGCGGCCAAACTTCTGGTTCATGCAAAAACTTTGTATGATGGGTATTCCGATGGGACTTCAATATTCTATTACTGCTATTGGTAGTGTTGTGTTACAAACCGCCGTGAATTCTTTAGGTTCTATGTCTGTAGCAGCAGTAACTGCCGGTAATAAAATTAGTTCGTTATTTTGTTGCCCATTTGATGCTATGGGTTCAACTATGGCTACTTATGCAGGTCAGAATAGAGGAGCAGGTAAATTAGACCGAGTAACGGATGGTATCAAAACCTGTAGTCTCATCGCATTGATATATTCTGTGATTGCATGTGTAGTATTGATTATTTTTGGAGAGGAATTATCCTTACTGTTTGTAGATGGTAAAGAAATTGCAATTATTAAAGATGCTGCAATATTACTTAAATGGCTAAGTATTTTCTATTTTCCGTTGGCATTAGTTAATATCATACGCTTTGCAATCCAAGGATTAGGTTTTGGTACATTAGCCATCTTTGCGGGAGTATTTGAGATGATTGCAAGAAGTATAGTTGGTTTCATATTTGTACCAATGTTTGGATATATAGCAGCTTGCTTTGCTAGTCCTGTCGCTTGGATTATGGCGGATATTTTTTTGATTCCAGCTTATTTCTTCGTAATTAGAAAATTGAAAAGAGAAAGTGCAAATATCATGGTTCAGTAAATTCTAATTGTAACAAAACCATACCTCAAAAAGGAATATGAGAAATTTACAGATCATAATAAATTTTAATTTTAAATCTGGACTATATTCGATAATGAATCGCATATTAGGAGACTCTTTCAATAATCTCCTAATATGCGATTTTTTCATATCAAATACTTATAAATTAATCTAAAAGGGATTATTCTTATCTTATTTTTCAGCTGTATTCTCAGAATTTTTACTAAATTTATGGCTTGAGGAAGATGGAAACTCATCACCACTTACATAATTATCTGCACTGTTCTCTGTGCTTTTAGGGCTAATGATAGAATTACCATTTCCTTTGCCTTCTTTCTTTTTGTTACTGGCGTTTAAATTATTATCAATCATAATTTACCTCATTCCTTAATATGTTTAACTTATTTATCACATTTATTGTTTACTAAACCTCAAGAAGTATTCTTTTTCTGTATTTTTAGTATTTATCCATCCAGATTTGTTATGTCGTTCCTTATTTTCGGGTAAAATATAGTTGGCGATTCCTAGGATTATGTATTACAATAAAATAAAAAGAAATATTAAAGGAAAATTATCAATGAAAAAAATATTACTATTCCAAGTGGACAACCCATTAAAAGTGAAACAGACAGTTGCTACCATGCGTTTGCGTGTAGAGTCCATACCAGCGGCGAAGTTTAATCAAACAGTAGGAAGCCTTGTAAGCGGTGGTAAGGAGGAAGAACTACCTTATAGTGGAGAAATACCAGAAGGTAGTCTTTTATTAATGTGTGGGCTTAGCAATTCTGAGGTTGATCAGGTGTTATATCGACTAAGAAGTCAAAAAATATTCACGACGTACAAGGCAATTCAAACGCCTACCAATACAGGTTGGAATGTTTTAGAACTTTATCAAGAAATGAAGAAAGAAAAGGAAGAAATTGAAGCAAGAAAAAAGCAACTGAAAACACAATAAAAGAGTGAGATAATAAAGCTGATATATCAAAAAAGGATATGCTCGCTGACTACTTAAAAGAGAGCAGTTCAAAACATGATGTATCAGCTTTTATTATTCATGACAAGGCACAAACAACGGAATTGCCCTTCATTCCTCTTACCTTGGCTTAAGATTAGAAGATCCAATGGAAAGAGCAATCAATTATCTAGGATTAACCGAAGATGTAGACAATTATTTTGGATATTAGTAGTTAGGCTTTATCGTAGGATAAAGGTATAGAATCATTTCATTCTATGCCTTATTGCAATTAAATATTTTAAAATGTTATTGACTTCGACACCGTGTCGTACTTTACAATCTACTCAGAAAGGAGATGAGTGTATGAAAACAATGACAATCAGCCAGGTATCTAAAACTTTTGATGTCTCAACGAGAATGCTTCGCTATTATGAAAAAATGGGCCTTTTGAATAGTCATCGTAAGGAAGATTATTCTTATCGATTATATGATGAAAATGCTGTAAGACGTCTACAGCAGATTCTTGTTCTTCGAAGACTTCGCATTCCACTAAAACAAATAGCGCTAATATTAGAGGATACGAAGCAGATGGAGATTATACATATTTTTCAAGAAAACATAGCTGAGATTGATGATGAAATGAATGCTCTTGGTACTATTCGGGATATATTAAGTACTTTTGTATCCAGACTTAGTTTGGGAGTGCAAAAAAACATCCGGTTGAACTTGTTAGAAGACAGTGAAATAATGAAGGTCGTTGACACTCTATGCCTTTCAAAATCAAATTTGAAGGAGGAACGGTCGATGTCAGAACTTAACAAAGCAAATGAAATTTTAAACAAAAATCTAAATATTAGAATGGTGCTATTATCACCCTGCACGGTAGCTTCTTATCATTATGTTGGTGAGAATCCAGAAGAAGTGGTTGGAGAACAAATGAGTAAATTTATACAGGAAAGTAAACTTTATGAGAAAAAGCCTGATGCAAGAATGTTCGGATTTAATCATCCAAATCCATCGGAATATACAGAATATCATGGCTATGAGGACTGGGTTACGATACCGGATGATATGGAAGTTCCAGCACCGCTAACGAAGAAGTATTTTGAAGGCGGTTTATATGCTGCACATACAATTACGTTTCCCAATTTCAATGAATGGTCACTTTTATCAAAGTGGGTAGAGGATAGTGATAAATATATTGCTAATTATAGCAAGCTTGGCGAGGAAATAATGGGAGGATGTTTAGAAGAACATCTCAACTGGATTTATTCTGCGCATAAGGAATGGCCGGAAAACGGTATTGATGGCCAAATGGACTTACTTCTTCCAGTAAAACTCAGATAACAAGTAATAGATTATTTAATGAGTTTATTTTATCAACTTCCTTCACTATAGTAGGAAGCCTTGCATATTCTATATAGTGATTGCTATTAAAGTAAGGATTCTATATGGAGTATTATGTAGTTTCATCATTGGAAATCCACTTGTTTTTCGCAAGAATTATGAAAGAACATTCATTTTTCTTAGAGGTTGGATTTACACAAGCAAATTGTGATTATAGGTCAGAAGCAATTTGCTATAAAGAAGCTTTCGAGGATTTACTGAATCAAGTAATCAGTTGTAGTGATGGCATTGTTGGCCCTTGTATCTTTGAGTCAGGGGAAGTATTTACGAACTATACACTTTGTTCTGAAGAAAAGTCCGCTAGACTGACAGGTAGTTGTATCGATACTAATATTACAAGACGTGAAGCAAAGCTATGTAAGTGCATGTGTCAACAAAGGTGTATTGATGATCGCTTAGTTCATGCAGTAAAGCAAATCAATTGCCGTTCCTTGGAGCTGTTAGAAGGTTTGATATGTTTAAAAGAGAATATACTTCATAATGTATTAAATTGTTGTATGTTTACAATGAATTATCCATTACTCATTGAGCATATTATCCGTGAAGCAAAATTATATCAGAAATATATTATGTATTTAGAGCAAGGGAAAGATTGCGTTCAAGAAGATCTAAGAGATATTGAATTGTTCTGGAATCAAATTATGATGGAACATGCATTATTCATTAGAGGACTATTAGATCCAACGGAAGATGATTTAATTATGACGGCGGATGATTTTGCAGATGAGTATGCCAAATTATTAGAGGAAGCTAGATGTATGACACAAAGGACTATGCAAGGTTTGACAAGTAAAACATTAAAAGAGACTATGAAATATCGTGATTTTAAACTTGCAGGAACCAAAGGAATCAACGAATGCGAAATTCGTAGTTTGATTCTTCCATTGTTAGCAGATCATGTATTGAGGGAAGCAAATCATTATATTAGAATCTTGGAAGAGGAGCAAACAAGCTGCTAGTAGAGTTTAAAAAAATTAACGCATATTTGAATTCTGAGATAAGAATTCTGGAGCATATTTAATTCTACTAATAATAAAAATGAGATTATCAAAATGATGTGACCTTTTGGATTGAAGAGTCGAGATGCTTGGAAAGAGTATTTTGACTCTTCAATTTTTCGTTTCAAGGTTTTGTATGCAGGTGTATGCAAGCTCCTATTTATTAATCTAATACATCGACCATTGGCTCATAGCAATCGCTTCTCGGAGTAATATCCCTCAAATAATGGAGGGTCATTGCCAGAGTAGAGTGCCCAAGGAGTTTCAGAATTCTATGAATTCCCTGTTCTTTGTTTCAGAGAAATTCTTATCACGTTTTGCAGCTTTTCGGCTAGTAGTACACATCTTTATTTATTGACTTCATAGATAGGAAAAAATATAATTAGTTTAATTATAAATTTATATTTACGTCTTTTTATCAAATTCACAACTTATATCAAGACTTTTTTTGCTTACATATATTATTCTACTTATGAAAGGAGGCGAACTAACTTGTATGAATGGAATGAAGCAGTTCAAAAAATGATTTATTGGCTGGAAGATAAATTGCATGATAATCCATCACTTCTTGACATGTCGGAGCAGATTGGATACTCACCATATTATTGTTCAACCAAGTTTCATGAAATAGTAGGTATGACGTTTAAAAGCTATATTGCTGGACGTAGACTTGCAAAAGCCACACTTGAAATACGTGATACTAACGAGCGTATTCTCGATATAGCTATTAAGAACGGTTATTCCTCGCAGGAAGCTCTGACGAGAGCTTTTGTAAATGCCTATGGATGTACACCAGCGGTATATAGAAGGAAGCCCATACCAATTGCTCTTTCAAATATACAGGTAGTTTTACATCCCGAATATTATAATAAAGGAGAGAAAACGTTGAGTAAAACATGCTTAAAAAATGCCGAAGTACGCATGGAATATCTTCCGGCACATAAGTACATCGGTATATGGAGTGATGAGGCAAATGGATATGGTAATTTTTGGAATAAACATAATTGTGATGAGGTGTGTGGTATTATTGAGAGTATGAGACATTTGTCAGACCCAGTTATTGGGTGTCATATGGCTGGCTGGCATTATGTAAATGGAGCCCGTAAGTATTTTTATGGTTTTGGTGTATCGCATGACTATGAGGGTGATATTCCTCAGGGCTTTGCTATTAAAGAATTCCCTGCAAGCTATTATTTAGTTTTTTTCCATCCATCCTTCGATTATTTAAAAGATAACGGTGAGGTAATGAAACAGGTAGAGAACCTTGCATGGAATTATGATATCGAGGCTGAAGGCTTTAATAATCAGAAATATCTATGGAATGAAGAAGTTTGTCAAGATTACCAACGTCATTATCCTGAAGTCCTCGGATATGAGGTTTTGCGACCAGTTAAGAGGAAATAATGTAAAAATTACAAACCTCTTCAAGTAAATATCTTCTTATTTCTCGTCATAACTCCTTACAGCGTGGTTTTGGAAAGTCGGGCACCATTTGGGCACCATAATCTTTTACAGAAATTTTCTCAATTCTCATTTTTGTTCCATTCCTTTCCGACTTTTCAGCGTAACTTTTAGAAGAGCAAGCATAGGAAGTGTGGCCACACTTCCGTAAAATATCTTGTTGGGAAGGATCCCAAACCCTATTTGTTTTTTACAACTGGCTATCTAGGAAACGTACCTCGAATGAATTGGAAAACAAGCAAGAGATATGGTATAATCTTTTCAAGGAAAATCACATGGAACATGAAGAAAATTTATATTTGCTTAACCTACTAATTGCAGCATAAAAAGTCGAGTTAAAATAAAATATTTGTTTTATTATTATAATGAGAAAAGGGGAAAAATATGGACTGGATTAAACAGCTTAACAAGATTATGGACTATATTGATGACAATTTGCAAGGCGAAATATCAAATGACAGAATATCCGAAATCGCATGCTGCTCCATATATAATTTTCAAAGAATGTTTTCGTATATTGCGCAAACTTCATTATCTGAATATGTTCGAAGTCGCAGAATGACTCTTGCTGCTTTTGATATTATAAAAGGCAATGAGAGAATTGTTGACATTGCATTGAAGTATGGTTATGATTCGCAAGATGCTTTTTCGCGCGCATTCAGAAACTTTCATGGAGTATTACCATCGGCAGTAAGAAAAGAATCAGTGCTGGTTAAATCTTGTCCTAAGCTCTCCTTTCAAATTATGGTAAAAGGAGAAGAGAAAATGAACTATCAAATTGAGCGTTGGCCCGCATTTAAAGTTTTCGGAATATCTAACAGGATAAAAACCAACGAAGCTTTTGCATTTGTACCGCAGATATGGGAGAAGGCATGGAAAGACGGCACTATGCAAAAATTCACAAAATACTTCCCTGATTATCGTCCGGCAGGTTTCTTAGGGATTGCCGATGGAGGCGAGTGGGGAAACTCAGAAGAAATGAACTACATTTTAGCCGTTACTAACCATGTGGATACACCGAATTGCGATTATGTCCCTGCGCCGGAAGGCATGATGGAATTCGCCTATCCTGCCGCAACTTGGGCAATTATCAACGCAGATGGTGAATTGCCGAATGCGGTGCAGGAGGTTTATAACAAATTTTATTCTGAATGGCTACCAAGCTCAGGATATAAACTTTCCGACCTGCCCGTGATTGAATGCTATATGCAGGATAACCATCAAGAAGTATGGATAGCAATTGAAGAAACGGAAAAACAGTTATGATATACTCATTTTCAGAAAAAATATTTGAGCAGGGCAAACGGCATTTTATTAAGATTCCGTTTAATGTTTGGGAGGAATGTGGTCAAAAAGGCTTAATTCCTGTTAAGGTTTATATTCAGGACTTAATATTTGAGTGTAGGCTTGTTCCAAAAGGTGCGGGCATTTACTATATTCCCATTTCCAAAAGCGTTACGAATCAGATTAACAACAGCGATGAGATAAGTATTTCCTTTAATCTTATCAGAGGTTTAACCCGTATTAATCATGACAGCCCCTATACATTGGAGAATCCTATCCGAAAAATAGATACGATTCAAAATGTTACATACTACAAAGACGGTTATTGCGGTCAGATTTGCATTGCGATGCTCACTGGGCTAAGTGTGGAAGAAATTACAGAGATTATGCAAGCAAAGGCTTGGCAGTGTTCCATCTCTAAACTGATAGAAACACTTGATTACTTTGGAATTTCTCACAATGAAAAGGTTATTTACACTAGAGGCAGAGAAATTGTTTTGCCTGAGTGCTGTATCGTTAATGTAAAAAGAGATTACATCAACCATCTTGCGCTTTATTACAAAGGAAAATATTATGATTCGATGAATTTTGGTGCAGACAAAATTATAAGTTATTTAAGAATCGATATTTAAATGGTACAGCTAAAGAGTATAATCCGTATGTTAGATAGCATAGTCAGTCGTCCTTGTCAACGATAAAATAAACGGCTTTGTCATCGTTGACAAGCCCGTCTGTCCCAACTCTATCAGTTCCGCAATGAAAGAATAGATGAACTGATATGGATGATAGTTGCGCAGAAAGTGAGTTCTTAGTTGCATGAAAAGAAAATTTATGTCATGATAAGAAGCAATGAGGTGAGGTTGTGAAAGAGAACTCCATCTGTAGCATCTTGCCTTATATTTTTTGCTACAATACGCAGAGTGGAGTTAGTAAGTAAAAGTATTTTTAAGATATTTAATTGGTAATTTAGGAGAAGAATTATAATGAAAGTAAATAAAGAAAAATGTATTGCATGTGGTCTTTGTGTGAATGATTGCCCTGCTAGATGTATCAGATTGAAGGACAACAAAGCAACTATTATAAATAAAATATGTATCGAATGCGGACATTGTATTGCAATATGCCCTAAGTTCGCAGTTACAACTGACGAAGATAAAATGAAGGAAGTAATCCCTTACAAGAAAGAAACCTTCCATATAGAACCAGAGAATCTTTTGAACTCAATTAAATTTAGAAGATCGATAAGACAGTTTAAAGACCAAGAGGTGGAGACTGAGAAAATAGAGAAGATAATTGAAGCAGGTCGCTTTACCCAGACTGCTAGAAATAATCAGGATGTTTCTTATCTCGTAATAAGAAAAGAGATAGATAAGCTTCGACTATTAGTTATGGAAAGCTTATATCATATGGGGCAGCATATTCTAGAAAATCTGACTCCAGAAAACATGTCTCACAAAAGATATGCAAAGATGTGGGTTGATGTTTACGAAGCGTATCAAAAAGATTCGAATATTGAGGATATAATTTATTATCAAGCACCAGCTCTAATACTAGTATTGTCGCCGACTCCGATTAATGGAGGATTAGCCTCTACGAATATGGAATTAATGACGAATGCATTGGGGCTTGGTACCTTCTATAGTGGATTTACGGTACGGGCAGCGCAGAATAATCAAAAGATAAGAGAGTTTCTAGGTTTAAAGGAAGAAGAACAAATCATTACTTGTATGGCAATTGGATACCCAAAGGTTAATTATTTAAGAACGGTACCTCGTAATGATGCAAAGGTCACTTGGTTATAGAAAAAATTGATTCCTTTTTATAGTTCGAGAGAAAATGTAACACTTCAATATAAATTGGACAACATTTCAAGATAAATTTAATTACACCTCAATCAATGTAAGATCAGCTCAATAAGAATTTAACAACAGTGCAAGATAGTTCTATAGAAAATAGAATAGTAATAAGATAAAATCCCGTAAATGCATAAAGTTAAAGTCCTTAACTGAAAGCAGTTGCGGGATTTTTTAGTATTGGAATCAAATATTAGTTTTTCTATAGATTGCAGTGAGTTTTTAACAAGTTAAAATACAAATTGATTCTTAAACTATTTTTATAATAGATTTGTAACACCATTTACATTCGCATGTTCATCCTCCTCCATTGGAATTACAATGCACTTTTTACCATCAATAATTTGTGAGGTGATTTGTTGCATTTTTTGTGGTTTCACTCTGAGGATAACATCATAGTTGCTGTTTGCAGATTCACCAGAAGCACTGTCGGAATTAATTCCGGTTACTTGGTCTTGACTGTTATCGCCATCACTATTACTATCATTTTCTTCTAATGAAACTGCTGCTTCTATATTGTCAAGATTATGAAGTCTATCACCGATGATTGTTACTTCTTCTAATTTTTCCTGTAGTCTTTGTACTTGTTCGGTTAGTTCTTGTTCTTTTCTTTTTTGTGCACTTGCGGCAAGTAATTTATTATCAATCAAATGATCAATTACCGGTGGCATATCGGCAAATTTTTCTGCATAGGATGTCTCAATTTTTGTTGTGATTTCCTCTGGCAGATCACTTGCAGAGAGGAGTTCTTGAATAGAATCATTGGTAAGGAACAGCGGTTCTTGTTTTGTATCCTTATATGCGGATTGTTCCTCTACCATTTGATTTAATGTTTCCTGTATTTCTAAGAATACTGCTTCACTTTTTTGATCGTCTTTTATAGCATTTGAGATAATTGATTGGAAGGTATGTTTCTGCTCGGTAGCAGTCTGTTTTGGTGGACATCCTAATACAAATTCCATAAACTCTTTGTGAGGCTCTTTAGCATCTTTGGTAAAGTATAAGAGGGAATGAATATCAGTGCTTCGGTCTGAAAATGCAGGAAAGACAAAACCAGTATCAGGAGCATTCACGACCCAGTCTCGGTTGCGTGGCCCTATACGGTTTTCTATTTCTAGATAACCAAGACCGGCTTTCGTCAGTGTAACAGGGCAGACAGCGCATAGCAGATAATCATATACTTCTTCTGATTCATCTAATTTGGCATTATCGGATGTTTTCGTCATAACATCATAGGAATCATGGAAGATTAGGATGAGATAATTCCCTGAATAATCATAATTGTCTATGACTAATTGATAGAAAGCTTCTAACAAAGCGCTGTTTTTCAATTTACTATCTTTTAAACCCATGAGAAATTGCTGCTTACCACCTGCTTTTTCTTCATCAATAGGAAATTCAAGTTCTAATAAGTTATTTCCAAGAGTACCGGATAATGTTTTTTTTGCAATCTCTAGATATTTATAAAATTCTTCCTCTTTTAAATTTAAAAATGTTTCCTCTAGATTTAGAATGATTTCTTTCTCCGCATTCACATAACAACCACACATTCTAGTAAAGGTACATTCGTTTTTTTTAAGTCGCCTTTTTAATTCTAATACATCTTTTTTTGTCATAGGAACCTCCGATAAAAACTGTTATTCTATAAAATGTTAAACGTAAGCCATACATAGAGCGATTAAGTTATTTATCCTAAATCTATGCTTAGCTCATATAAATAAAGAAACTGTAATATTGGAATATCTAAATTATAAATAAACGAGAGTTATAAATTAATAGGACAAACGTCTTCCAATAATTATAAAACAAATTCAAAAAAAATTCTATTCGAGGATGAATAAATTTTGTAGGAAATTTGTATTCAAGAATCAATAATTATTGTAGAAAATTTGTATTAAAGGATTAATAGATAGTGTAGAAAATTTGTATTCAAGGATTAATAAATATTATACAAACATGTATTAATAAGCTAATGAAATTAATTTTGGTATAATCACAGGATATGCTTTATGATGAGGTGATTTTTTCAGATAGATAGTTACCTAGCTTCTAATCTGTATAGCAGAAATGAGGAGTAAAAACCGCACTTTTTATAAACATTCTTTTCAGATTGTGAATATGACAGATTATGGATATAATTGTGTGAGAAGTACTTTTGATTTTACCAAGAGAAGGAAGGAAGTCAGTATTTAAATTTATTAGGGGAGATAAAAATATGTTGACCATAGCAATATGTGATGATGAGAATAAAATTTTGGATGAACTAAAAACTAGTGTAGAGGAAATCCTACGAATACACTTAAAACAAGGAAAAATTCTATTGTTTGATAGTGCAAGTGATTTTTATGAAGATTATAATAAAACACCGATTGATATCTTATTATTAGATATTGATATGCCAGATAAATCAGGAATGGAGCTAGCAAAGGAAATATCATTGGCAGAACAAGATATCGTATTTGCTTTTGTTACCAACCAGGAAGCTCTTGTATATCAATCTTTTGAATGTCATCCCTTTGCATTTCTAAGAAAAGATTACCTTAAAGAAGAGTTAGAATCCACATTACTACGAATGATTGATACTGTGTTTTCTAAAGCACAAACTTATTCTTTTAGTTATCGAGGGGGGATCAATAAGGTATTAATTGAAGATATCATATATTTTGAATCTGATCTGAATTATGTTAAGTTAGTTACGACGAAAGAGATATATCGATATCGTGAAACGCTATCTAATTTATGTGAATTATTTCATGGAAAGAAGTTTTTGCGTATACATAAAGGATTTTTATTAAACATGAATTATATCTATTCCATACGACAAGAGGAAGTAGAATTAACCAATCACACCGTGTTACCAATTGGGCGAACCAATAGAGAAGCAGTAAAGAATCAGTTATTTCGTTATCTTAGAGGGACTAGCTTATGATAAGTAGAAAGAGAAATAGTTTAAAACAAACTTTAGAGGATACATCAACGAATCTGTTAGCAGAGAAGATGGAGTTAGAATATCGCTATGAGGAACTGCTCAGAAAATATGAAGAACAGCAATATCAAAAAGACGAGATAAATAAGCTGCATGAAAACACCAGAAGGCTAAAGCATGATATGAAAAATCATATGCTAGTCTTAGCGAATTACCTAAATCAAGAAAATATATATGAAACTAAGCAGTATTTATCTAAGGTCCTAGATAAGTTAAATCATATCTATTCCTACATAGAAACAGGAAATACTGTCTTAAATTCTTGTATTAATGCCAAATTGGAAATGGCTCATCAGTTAGGGATTTCATTTAAAGCTGAAATAGAAAATCTATCATTTTCAAAATTAGGTAGTATAGACTTGTCAGCATTACTAATGAATCTTTTAGATAACGCGATAGAAGCTTCTCTAAAAGAAGAAAAGAAAGAAATACAGATACAGATTATTAAAAAAAGAGGGTATGAAACAATCTTAATGAAAAACTTAATCTCGGAGTCTGTATTACAATACAATAAGGATTTAATTACAACAAAGAAGGAAAACTCAAAAGAACATGGTTATGGTTTAGTACAAATTAGAAGTATAGTCGAGATGTATCATGGAATGATTGACATCTATGAAGAGGATGGATGGTTTTGTTGTTTTATTGCGTTTCCATTTTCAGATTAATTCATGACAAGGAAAAGTTCGAGAAGCGTGCTTTTTCTTAATTGCAGCATACTATTTATCCCAAACAGGATGCTGTATATCCCACACTAATTGAAAATATAGACATTTTATCTATACTGTAGATAGATAAGGAGGATATTTTGATTACTGCAAAGAATCTTCAACGAGAGTTTCATACTAAGATGGGAATTGTTCAGGCAATTGAAGATATAACATTTCATATACCTGAAGGTGAGATTGTAGGTATTGTTGGTGAAAATGGAGCGGGTAAGACGACCCTTCTTCATATGATAACCGGACTATTAGCACCAACGGATGGATATTTACGGACGATGAGGAAAATCCCCTATGCCTCAAGAAAATCTCTATCAAAAGATCTTGCTGTTTTATATGGAAGATGCTCTAGACTTCATGAACAAATGACAGTGAAGCAATCAATGGAACTTGAAGCAATTTTGTATGGAGTGTCAAAGGAGGAATATCAGAGAAAACTTTTGATATTAGATCCATTGCTTAATCTTAGCTCAATTCTTGATAATCATAAAGTACAGCTATCTCTTGGAGAGCGCATGCGAGCTGATTTAGGACTGTTATTATTAAGAGACTCAAAACTCATAATTTTAGATGAACCTTTCCTTGGGTTAGATGCTATGGTTCGTAATGCAGTTTCTGAATATCTTCTGGAACTAACAAGACAAAATGGAACCACTATAGTGTTCACCTCTCATGATATGCAAGATATCAAGTCATTGTGTCACCGTTTACTTGTATTAAAAAAGGGAAAAAGCCTTTATTATGGAAGCGTTAATTATGCTATCAACAAATTTCAGTCGAGGCGAAGCCTTGAACTTGAGATTCTTGGTAAGTTACCCGATTTATCTGATTTGCCTGTAAAACGGTACCAATATTGTAATCAACACTTAACAATTGATTATGATAGCGATTGCTTATCGACAAAAGTAATCATGAGACATATCATGGAGCAGACACAGGTTAGAAGCATCAAAACAAACCAAGGTGGCTTAGAGGAAGCTATGCAGTCCTTAATGAGAAAGGAAGAATAGGGAAAGAAAACTGTGGAAATAAAGATAGTGTGAAAAATCAAGATTTTTCACACACGAATTTGTACTGTCATCAAAATTAGCAGCATTGTGACAGAATGGAGGGGTTATATGGAAGATGTATTAATAAAGGTAAATCACATTAGCAAATCTTTTCGAATTGCAAAACAAAAACAAGGGATAATAAATGCTGTAAAGCAAATGATTAAACCAAATTACATATTAAAAAAAGCAGTAGATGATATTAACTTTACAATAAAAGAAGGAGAAATGGTAGGTTTTCTTGGACCCAATGGTTCGGGGAAATCTACAACAGTTAAGATGCTATCTGGAATCCTGCACCCAGATCAAGGAAGTATTGAGGTGGGAGATTTTATTCCGTATCGTGATAGAAAAAAATATGTGTCCCAAATTGGAGTTGTATTTGGTCAAAAATCACAGCTTGCCTGGGATTTACCTGTTTTAGAGAGTTTTGATTTATTAAAGCATATTTATCGCATAGAAGAAAAAAAGTATCAAGACAATCTGGAACGCTTTGTTACCTTACTTGATATGAAAGATTTTTTATTACAGCCAGTACGTCAACTATCTCTCGGTCAACGTATGCGAGCAGATATCGCTGCGTCGCTTTTACATTCTCCCAAAATAGTATTTTTTGATGAGCCTACCATCGGTGTAGATGTCGTTGGGAAAGAGAAAATCAGAGAATTTATTGTTGAGTTAAATAAAACAGACCGAATTACCATGCTGTTTACCACTCACGACATGCAAGATATTGAAAAGACTTGTGATAAAGCAATCATTATTGATCATGGGACTATGATTTATGATGGTACATTAGCTTCCATTAAGGAGCGATTTGGGAACACAAAACAGATTGAAGTAACTATGGATCAGCATCAAGAAATCGTAACGATTGAAAATGTATCAATTGAGAATGTTTCTCAACA
Source organism: Lachnoclostridium phytofermentans (assembly GCF_000733755.1). GTDB lineage: Bacteria > Bacillota > Clostridia > Lachnospirales > Lachnospiraceae > Lachnoclostridium > Lachnoclostridium phytofermentans_A. The sequence goes on from NZ_JPOF01000007.1 coordinate 91,865, forward strand.
AGGTGATTTTAAGTATCGATTCTCGTATGAAAAAAATAAGATATCATTGGATTGGTTAATGAAAGAAATTTTATCGACTTATTCTGTTAAAGATTTTTCTATAATAGAACCAGGGATTGAGAGTATTATACGGAAAATTTACGAAGGTCAGGTAATGATATGACAAATAAACCTCTAGGTAATGTTTATGTAGCGTTTGCAAAAAAAAGATTTTTATCTAGTATGGCATATCGATTTAATCATTGGATGACTATTTTAAGTTCAGTTTTTTCTGTATTTATCTTCTTTAATTTATATCGTGCTTTATATTATGGAAATACGGAATTAGATGGGATAACTTTATCAATGGTAGCAACCAATCTTATTATTTCTTTTATTATTGGAGATGCATTTGCCATGGATGATGACTTTTTACGTAATAAGATAAATAATGGTACCATAGCAAATGAATTCTTAAGGCCAGTGAATTTTAAATTGCGAATATTAGCAGAGGACTTGGGACAGACAATATTTAATTTGATATTTCGAAGCGGACCTGCATTTTTGATAACGGTACTGTGGATTGGTATGGAGCCACCGAAGAGTTCTGGGCATCTCCTACTAAGCATGATTGCTTTGATCTTTGGATTTTTGGTCTGTTGGAATTTGAGTTTTATTGTTCAGAGTTTAGCATTTTGGATTATTAATGTTTGGAGTATTTCTACTATAAAAGGTGTTCTGTTTAGCTTACTTTCTGGCTGCATTTTACCACTATGGTTTTTACCAGATGCAGTTCGTACGATAGCATCGTTTACTCCATTTGAATCTATATATTTTGGTACAGTTGAAATTTATCTTGGATTGGTTAATGAAAGAGAAATCGTAGCAATCTACTGTAAACAATGGATTTGGATTGTACTCTTATATCTCATTGGAGACTTCTTATGGAAACATGGACAAAAGAAATTGATTGTCCAAGGAGGTTAAGAATGAAGGATGCAATTGCAATGTTTTATCAATATTCCCGAGTAACTATGAAATCCTGGTTTCAGTACCGGGTAGATGCATTACTACGTTCTCTGGCAGTTTTTTTACGAGAAGCCACAGGGATTATTTCTATTATTTTGGTGTTTACAAAGTTTGATGTAAGCGGGATCAATAACTGGAACATCAATGAGTTAGTTTTTTTATATAGCTTTTTATTTAGCACTTATGGTGTTTTAATTATCTTTTTTACTGGATTACTTGACTTTGGAAAGACAGTTCAAGATGGTACTTTTGATCGCTTTCTATTGCGACCACGAGGGGTTTTATTTCAAATTATTGCGAGCGATGCCGATTGGTTTGCTGCGATTGGACATGGGACGCTGGGGATTGTATTATTCTCATATGCGACTAGTAAAATAGAAGTTATTTGGAACTTGGGAAACATTCTATATTTAGCATCTGCTTTTGTTGGAGCGATTTTGATTCAAGGAGCAATGTTTTTATTTTTTGCAAGCCTCAGTTTTTACTTTGTCAAAGCGAGTAATGTTCATGGAGTATTATTTTGGAATCTTCGCAATATTGCAGGTTATCCACTAAGTATTTTCCCTAAAATCTTACAATACATGTTAATGTATGTGGCTCCGTTTGCGTTCGTTAACTATTTCCCAGCACAATTTTTACTGCGAAATGATGATATTGTCAATTATCCAGATATTTATCTATATCTGACTCCAATACTTGGGATTGTAATGTATTTCTGTGCTTATTGCTTTTGGAGAGTGGCAATGAAGAGGTATAAAAGTACTGGTAATTAGATGCTATAGAAGTACTGGTATTTAAACATTATAAATGTAATAACTAAAAAATAATGTACTTTATAATTGAATAGAGGAAATCCTTGCTTGATAAGGAATGGAACGATAAAGTACATTCTTAATGGAATGTACTTTATTTTGTTTGTAGGGCTATCTTTAATAAACCACCGGCTAGGCCGGTGGATCACAATGGCTTCTAGCATTTTCATAATAAAACTCCTTTGTTATAATAAGTGTGGGTCTCAAACCGCACTAAATATAACAAAGGAGGTATCCAATTGGATAAGAATACATTATCACATACAACATGGGAATGTAAATATCATATTGTTTTTGCACCGAAATTTAGAAGGCAGATAATTTATGGAAGTATAAAGGCAGATGTTGCAAATATACTAAGTACATTGTGTAAAAGGAAAGGTGTAGAAATTATAGAGGCTGAATGCTGCAAAGATCACGTGCATATGCTAGTTAGAATACCACCGAATATAAGCGTTTCGGAATTCATGGGGTATTTGAAGGGAAAAAGTTCATTGATGATATTTGATAGACATTCAAATTTAAAATACAAATATGGAAATAGAAAATTCTGGTGTAGAGGATACTTTGTAGATACAGTTGGAAAAAATGCAAAGAAAATAGAAGAATACATCAGAAGCCAGTTGATGGATGACCAAGCAGAAGATCAACTAAGTTTGAAAGAATTTATTGACCCGTTCACGGGTGAGCCAGTAATAAAAGGCAAATAATAAACCCTTGTAAGGGTTAGCCAGAGAAAGTGGTGCGGTTGGGGCCTTTACTTTCGAAGGACCTTTGAGGTCCATGCCGGCAATAGCCCCTTACAGGGGCAGAGCAAACCACCAGTTCACACTGGTGGTGCTGATTTGAACTTTATTTTTATAAAGATAAAGTTCTTTTTTGTAGATAAAATAAAGTAGATTAGGGACAAAATAAAGTTCAAAACATGATCAACAGTTGCAGGGTAAAATAAATACATACAGTATATGATAACAACAAATCAAAATTCTTACTATTCGAAGACATGCATAAACAATGTAATTCAAAAGTAGAGAAGAAATAAAAATTACAGTAATTGTAGGTGAAGGTCTTTTGGACAATACCGTCAGGAGGGGGGAGCGCTACCGTTAGCTCAATCCGTTGAATCGCTGAATAACAAAATGGAGGTCCGACAGTAAAAACATAGCAAAATGGTAAATTATGGTTGTAAAGTGAGGTGCCAAATGATATTCTTGAATTGTACCTATACAAAACATTTACATTATTCGAGAGGAGTTATTATATGAAAAAAAAGTTACTAATTCCTTTAATTTTTGTAAGCGCGACTTTGACTATCGCAACAGTTGCGCTGGCAGTTCCAATATATAACAAAATATCTAAATTTAAGTCCATTAATGAAGTAATAAAATCCAATGATGGTGTAGCTTATTCAGTTCAAGGGCACAAAGAAAATAAGAAAATAAGTGATTCTATAGACCCTATCTCAGGTACAGCAAAATACAAATATGATATTAAAAATTTTGATTTGAACGAAATCAAATTGAAGAGTAATAGAAAAGAAATCAAAAAGTTAAATCTCATTGATGGACTTGTATCTACAGAACTTAATTTTACTTTTATTAAAAACAATAAAAATAAGTTGATACTTGTTGAGGATATAGATGAACCATACCATTTTGTACTTATTCCAGAAACGGAACAATACATTCTAGAGTATAAAAATAACTTATATAAGCTTGATTCAAAGAAAAATAGCATTACTCCATTACTTAAAGATGACGTTCTAGGTTATAACAAAAAAGAGTTGGGTGACAAGTGTATTAATGCACATGATAAAAATATGGTATTGAGTTGGGGAGAAAATCCATCTGTGAATTTGTCAGGAACAAAACTTACCTATATTTCTAATAGAAATGGAATTAAAAATGATAATGGTAAAAACATCGTTTGGATTAAAGACCTAGTAACTAATGAGGAAAAACCATTAGGAGAAATCGGGTATACTTGCCTTGGCTGGGATAAATCAGATAATGTATATTATTTAGATTTTGATCAAAACGTTATAAAAATTAATGCAAATAGTGGAGAAAAAACTACTATTGCTGAGAAAGTTAATCCAGAATCTAGTTACTTATATCCATACCTAATTATAGTTGGAGATAATCAAATAGCCCTACTAAACGTTGATACCAATGAACAAAAATCATATATAAATAGCCAAATTAATGACTGTTACTATTTGAAAAATAATAAAGAAAATTTAGTTGCATTTCAGGCAAGAGAAAAAGAGAACGTAGATCCAACATTAATTGTTATTTTAAACACTGTTGATTTATCTTATAAAATTATACAACCTCTAGAAAATACATTCTTTGAAGATTATAGTTGGTTGGATTCTGAAACACTTATTGTTACCTCTACAACAAGTGGTACTTTGGAACAGCAATCTTATGTTATTAATATAAATGAACTAAACTAAAGGAGGGATTTATTGATGAAAATAAAAAAGATTTTAGCAATAATTATTGTATCGGTTTTTTGCATAAGTTCATACACTAAAGTATTTGCATATAATGGGAAACACATGGATTTTTTAAGTGGTGATGCTATAGTGGGGAACTCTATCTATATAACTGCTTATACAATGAATGATAGAGTATGGCAAGATTTGATGGAGTAGAGGTGTATTATAAAGTTGGTAGCGGAAGTTGGTCATCTATCCCTAAATCAATGAAAAAGTTTAATACATATGGAAGATGGAATTTGATTTTAGTACAGTGGCTAGTAGAGGTCAAACTGTATATTATTATCTTGCTGAGTTAAGAACTGGAATAACAGGGGATAATTGGGGACTATGGCCACAATACTATGCTGGTTCACCAAAATTACCATCTAATTTTGGAAGTAATCCAATAAAATATGGTACAATAACAATTCCAAAGGATTAAATTGTAAATTTTAGTTTGTTAAAAAGGAGTTATTCAGAACGGGAGCGACAACATTTTGTTCGATTTACATAATAAAAAAGCGGGTAGAGCGTCAAAACCTCTACCCAAATTTTTTAATCATCACGAAAAATAAAGTGTATTTGTACTTTAATTCGAAATAACAAATTTACTTCTCACTTATAATAAAGTACATTTTTCATCAAAATTGTAGAATTATAAAATTTACTTCTAGCGCATTAGTATTAATATATATAAATTACTACATATTCTAAAAACCTCTAAATAGCAGAAAACATATTATCATTTCTTCTATCCAGAGGTTTATATTTTACTATATTACAAGCGAATATTATCCTTAATACAAGCTAATTTTAGGATAACGCTTTTACATAGGTAGCAGCTCTAATTCCTGCTACAGCACCGTCAGAAACTGCGGTGGCAATCTGTCGCACTACTTTTTTGCGGATATCGCCTGCTGCAAATACGCCAGGAAGGTTGGTTTCCATACTGTCATTTGTAACAATAAAGCCGTCTTCTAGTGTAACAGCTTCGTAGAGGGATGTATTAGGGGTGGAACCAGCAAAAAGATAGATACCGCATCCATCGACAGTAATGGATTGTACTTCATTTGTATGTACATCCGTAATATCTAGCCTGGTTACATGGTCGGTACCGTGAATCTGAGTTAATCTTGAATGCAGGCAAAGTGACAATTTAGGATTTACCTTTGCTTTCTCTACAAATTCGGAGATTGCACCAAGTTGATCTTCAAAATGTATTAAGGTCACTTTTGAAGCAATTTTGGTAAGGAACAGAGCTTCCTTTAATGCACCATCAGAACCGCCAACAACATAAACATCTTTTCCTTCGTAAGGTTTTCCTTCATTAGAAAGATTATAATGAACGCAGTTACCTTGGAATGCTTCTTCTCCTGGAATATTCAAATGACGTGGGGAGGTTCCGTTGGCTAGTACTACTGCTTTTGCTTCGTATACATTTTGATTGGTGATTACCTGTTTACTCTTATTTTCAAGGGAAAGAGACGTAACATCTTCGATACGAATTTCGACACCAGAATTAAGAGCCTGTGATTTTAATCGATCAGCAAAGGTAGTACCAGACTCATTCTCAAGGATTCCAGAATAATGTGTTACGGTAGAAACATTTCTTATGATACCACCAACAGCATCTTTTTCTAATACTAATGTTTTTAGGCCACGGCTTACAGCGTAGATTGACGCACTAATACCGGCAGGTCCGCCTCCAATAACAATAACGTCATATAACATGTTAATCACTTCTTTCTTTCAATTTGGTTGAAACATATTATATACCCAGAAAATTTGATTGTCTATGATTTATTATTTCATTTGTTCTTCTATCATTATTGATGGGAATAGAGTAAAATACAGTGGAAAGCTTAGAATGCTAATCTCAATAAGGTGGGGAATCAAAGTGGATAATATTAAAATTTTAAATGAAATCTATGTCAAAATAAATAAAAAGAAGAAAGAACTGATTCAGGCGTTGAAAGAAAAAGGAATTTCTTACCGATGGGGGTATTATAGTCAACATAGTGTAAAGATAAACGAGGAATGGATTACTGAGGAGTATCCGATACCAGTAATAACAATTGATCATATTGGTGATTTGGGGATTGATATTCCTCATATCTTTTTAGAGATAGCTATAACGAGGGAGCAGGCATTGAAGTTTGATTATCACAAGTTAGAATCCTATCCGTTTGAAGTGTATGGTATGGAGAATTATTTAAATGATTTTTATAATACTTCGCTATCTTTCACGGAGATTAAGGATAGAATTCAAAAAAGTAGTGAGGTATCGATAGGAATTAGTGTTTTCTTTTCAGTGGATGAGCCAGCGAGTGGAATCTGTCATAAAGTGATGGAAATTCAAAAATACTTCGCATAAAGATAGACACATAGTTTAATAGTTAGATTTTAGACAGAGATTAATGGTTTTGAAGTAATTCTAATGTCACTTTTATGAGAATCATGTTATAATAGAGTAGAAAATGACGATTGCTACTCTATGAATAGTCCTATGTTAGATTTCGTAATGGCTATTAGGAAGAGTTATTCCTCATTTTAAGTGTAATTAGAAAGGAGCTTATCGTGTAGTTCTATTATGCTGCACGGTATAAAATAGATATGAAATTAGTATCATGGAATGTAAATGGAATCCGTGCCTGTGTACAAAAGGGGTTCTGCGACTTCTTTAAAGAAATCGATGCAGACATCTTTTGTATTCAAGAAAGTAAATTACAGGCAGGACAGATAGAGTTAGATTTTGAGGGTTATTATCAATACTGGAATTATGCCGAGAAAAAGGGATATTCGGGTACTGCAATCTTCACAAAGAAGGAACCACTACAGGTTACCTATGGAATTGGTATTGAGGAGCATGACAAGGAAGGACGAGTAATTACATTAGAATTTGAAGATTTTCATATGGTAACAGTATATACGCCAAATTCTCAAAATGAGTTGGCACGTCTTCCTTACCGTATGGTTTGGGAAGATGAGTTCCGAAGCTTCCTTAAAAAATTAGAAGAAACAAAGCCGGTTATCGTTTGTGGGGATTTAAATGTAGCGCATAAAGAAATTGATCTTAAAAATCCTAAGACAAATCAGATGAATGCAGGTTTTACAATGGAAGAGAGAACAAAGTTTAGTGAATTGTTAGAGGCTGGATTTATCGATACGTTCCGTTATTTTTATCCAGATACCACTGATATGTATTCTTGGTGGTCTTATCGTTTTAAGGCAAGAGAAAAGAATACAGGTTGGCGTATTGACTATTTCTTAGCTTCCAAAGGGTTAGAAAGTAGATTGGTGGATGCAAAGATTCATTCCCAGATTTTTGGTTCTGATCATTGTCCAGTTGAATTGGAAATAAAGTAAAATATAAATATAGAAAATATAATTAGAAAAATAAAAAGAGAAATAATAAAAAGAGAAATAATAAAAAGGATTACGGCGATATTCATTATGAGATAACCCCTAAAAGTTAGACTTTATGGCGAGGTGGATTTTCGTCGTAATCCTTTTTTATGGGGCAATAATAAAACTTATAAACTAAGCAATAAATGCAATGTTATAAAATGTCAAAATAAAATCAACAAATAAAGTTGTACTTGTGTCTATGTTATTGACACAAGTACAGTCAATCCAAAGAGTAGTTATAAACTTACTTATTATAACGACCTGTATCAATCTTTTTAGAAACAGGGCGAATTGATTATGCCTCAAATCCTATTAATATGCCACCTTGCTCTGCATAATAGCTGCAAAGTCCACTTGTACTCATTATCTCGATATCATACTTAGGAAATAGCTTTTTGATCGAGATTGCTATGTATTCTGCAACATCCGCACTAAAACAGTGTGCGATTACTACTCTCCCACCTTTATAATTTTTTGATACCATCTTTTCGATTGCCTTATCATAAACAGTCAACTTACCACGGCATTTATCCAGCAGCTCAAGCGTTCCTTCTTCACTAGCAGTTCCCAAAACTTTAATACCGAGAATACCCGCCATGCTGGCTTTTAGTCTGCTAATACGTCCATTTTTCACAAGATTATCAAGTGATTTTAGGATAAAGAGGAGGTGAGTATTTTTACGATATTTTTCTATGTTAGTAACGATATCTTTAAAACTCATACCTTGATTGATTAATTCGGTTAATTTTCTCACGATCAATGTCATTTCAGGCCCTGTTGACTTAGAGTCAATGAGATGAATTTTACGGTCTGGATATTGGTCAAGAAACATATCTTTTGCTGTATTTGCACTGGTATAACTTGCAGAGAGTGTGCCTGTAATAGTAATAGCAAATACAAAGTCGGACTTTTCATATGCTCTCATATAGTCTTCTGGACTAGGAGCAGCACTTCCAGTTTTTCCTTTATAAGCGTACATTTCCTTCATAAATTCTTCTATATTTAAGTTTAGATCATCTGTAAATTCTTTCTCTCCGATATCAAGTTTTAAAGCTACTCTGGTAAAATCAATCTGCTTTTTTGTATCAAAATTAAGGCTTCTCATATCGCATCCTGAATCAACAACGATTCCGTATTTCATAGTTACCTCCATTGCCATGTTCCGTTATTTTAGTAAATCGATAAGTTACTACTTATCCAAATGTAGTTTTTATTACTATATCACATTGTACTACGAGCTATAATGTGTTACAATTTACAAAAGTGGTCAAAATGTTTATATATTAGGGGGATGATTATGAGAATAACGGAAGATGGTACAAACCTTACCGCGAGGAATCAATATATTAGAATGTGTATAGCCAGAACCTTAATTCATATAATGGAGGTAAAATCGTTAGAAGACATTACGATTACAGAGCTAGTGAAAAAAGCGAACGTATCAAGAATGACTTTTTACAAATATTATAAATCTAAGCAGGAAGTTTTATCTGATTATATGTACGAAATCGTGAATGATTATATGGAAGATGCGAGAAAGAGAACTGATATTGGCGGACTTCATGATTATAAACATATTTGTCATTGTTTTCAGTTTTTTAAACAGTTTAGTGATTTTATAAAAATATTATTGAATGCCAATATGTATTCTGTTATTATCAATGCCTTAAATAACTATATGGACAGTTATGTTTTACCAACCTCGAATCGTTCCAGATACGAACTCTATTATTATGCGGGGGCTTTATGTAATACTTACATTAAATGGGTGGAAACGGGGATGATAGAAACTCCAGAAGAAATAGCATCCATTGTATATAAACATGTAGGAAGGAAGGATTAATGAAAAAGACATTACTTGATTATTTAGATGTAATTCAAGAATTACCGCAAAAAGATAAATATGATAGACAGGAAATTTTAATCAATGAATTTCTTATAGAAAAAGATGAGGATATCGAAATATATTATGCCCCACATAATGAGTATAGAAACCCACATGCTAAGATTTTTATAATAGGAATTACACCAGGATTTCAGCAGATGAGCACTGCCATAGCAACAGCAAGGAAGGGGGTAGAGTTAAATCTTCCAAGTGAGCAAATCCAATATGAATGCAAAGTTGCAGGACGATTTAGTGGTGTTATTCGAAAAAATATAATACAGATGTTGGATGAACTAGAGTTACCTTACTACTTGGGCATAAAAAGTACAAGTGAACTTTTTTCAAAAGAGGATAACTTGTTGCATACGGTATCACTAATTCCATACTCCGTTTTTATCAATAAGAAAAACTATTCTGGTCATACCCCCAAATTGCTAAAATGCAGTTTGTTAAAAAAATATATTTATGAAAACTTTATAGAGGAATATCGTAGTTTAATAAATAAAGAAGATATATTACTGATACCGCTTGGACGAGCAGTGGAGGAAGTTCTTATTCAATTAGAAGAAGAAGGCTTGATATCAAAAAATCAAATATTATTAGGTTTTCCTCATCCTTCTGGTGCTAATGTGAATCGTATCATACAGTTTCAGGAGAATAAATTAATGATGATGGATTATCTTCGAAAAAGAAATTGGATAGTAAAGAAAAACATATAAAAACGAGAATCATATTAAAACGAAAAAGGAACGGTTGCATGAGAGACTTATTTTGCAATAGTTCCTTTTCTTTACTTAAAACCATCATACATAGAATAATTTAGATTGCCAATACTAGTATCGAAATAAACAAATAATATATCATTAAATATCGAAACTAATATTAAAAGTAAGGAGGAATCCAATGCCAAAGGATAGTCAACCGGATAATAAAGAAGCGAGAAAAGAGAAAGCAAATGGGCAGACACCAATTACAGAAGAAAATCAAAATCAAAATCCAAATGCTAAGAAAAAATCAATCCCAAACAATGACGTATAATTTCAAAAATCCAACATGGAATTTTATAAATAAAACCCTAATAGAGTTAAAATAAGTCACTAATAGAGAACAAATAAATCCCTAATACAGAATAAATTAATACCTAACACTAGGCGGCTTTTTAAGAGCCAGAAAAGAGGTTAATATGGAAGTTAAGAAAACAACTCAATCGAAAGATTGCGGAACAAAAAATGGAATCAATTTTGATTACGATTATAATACAGAATATGGTGACGGGGATATCCCAGATGTAGATAAAAACTGTGCAAAAAATGCGAAAGAAAATTCTAAGATTAGTTCCAAAAATTGTTCCAATAATTACAGGAATGTATCACCAGATGAAGTTCCAAGAAGAGATGGTCCTGGAGGAGAATAAGGATCTTAGAAAGGTGGCAATTAGTTATGATGAAATTTTTTAAATGTGATAACGACAGCTTAATAATACCTGTTACAAATAATTTTACTTCTGCTGACTCTTTAAAGTATGCGGAGGAAATAAGTCCAAATACAGTAGAAGCTAGTGCAGAGAAGCACATACCTGTTGTAAACTGTAGTGGTAATACCGTAAGAGTTAATGTTGGTAGCGTTTCTCACCCAATGACAGAGGAGCATTCCATCACAACTGTTATCTTAGAGACTCGATGTGGAGGACAGTATAAATTTTTACATCATGGCGATGAACCAATAGTTCAATTTGATGTATCTTCTGGCGACAAAGCAATGGCAGCCTATGCTTACTGCAATTTGCACGGTTTATGGAAAGCAGATATTGATTAAATAAACTCCTTACCCTAGTTCACTATTTTGTGATGTGGGTAAGGAGTTATTTACTCTTATAGAGTTCTTACTCCAAAAAGTTTAGGTTGGTAAGTTATGCTCCAATCTGTTGACATCTAAAATCAAAAGGAATACAATCACCTTAAGATATTGAAACGTAAATATCTGAAGTAATCCATAACTTAAACATTGATTATAGACGGCTTATTTATAAAATTCAAAAGAGGTAAGTCGATAGTAGGAAGGATACATTATTAAAAATTGGAGGTAACATTATGCGTAAAGTATTATATATAAAAGCAAACATTAAGCCGGAAGGTATTTCAAGAACATTTCAGGTGTCTGATTATTTCATTGAGGAATATAAGAAACAGCATCCAGAAGATGAAGTAATTGTACTAGATTTATATCAAGAGAACATTGATTTTTTACGACCTGCGGATTTAGAGGCAATGGGTCAAGTAAATGATGAAACTAAGAAGGATACTACAATCCTTAAGTATGCTTATCAATTTGCAGAGGCAGATAAATATGTATTTGCAGCGCCAATGTGGAACTTAGGTTTTCCAGCGATCCTAAAAGCTTATATTGATTATATTACGATAACAGGAATAACATTTCACTATACAGCAGAAGGACCGAAAGGTCTCTTACAAAATAAGAAGGCGGTTCACATTGTAGCCAGAGGTGGAGAGTATGGCAATGCTCCATATGAAATGGGAGACCGATATTTAAAAACGATATTAAATTTCCTTGGTGTTGATAATATACAGACCATCGCAATAGAAAATTTGGATATTGTAGGCGCTGATGTCGCAGCTAAGGTAAACGAAGGAAAAGAGAAGGCTGGATTAGTAGTAAAGGAATTCTAATGATTTCATTGCTGCAATCGATTCGGAAGAAGAAAATAATAAAATCTCTCGTAGGTGCACAGTCAAGAAAGAGATATCTTCCTATGTACACTATACGCATCTGAAACGCCCTGCAATTTAGGGCGTTTTTTTGAATTCATAGGAAATCTTGTCCTATGAATCAAACCCCCTCCGGGGGATAGTACTCTATGCTAAGGAAGTATGGCCGCTAAAGCGATCGCACTCCGTCCCGAGAGTTCCGCTTCCGGATTCTTTGTTCTTCATGACTAGGATAAACAGCATGGACGAATACTTTGTAATATGAGATAATACCTTAATAAGTTAGTCGTTAATAACGAACCGGATAAAGATACTTTCTAATAAAATACTGAAACTTAACTTTGATTGGAGTTGGGTATAGAAAAAATTGAATTAAAAGAGACATGATTGCTTATGTTCGATAAGTATAAAACTGCCAAATGGATTGGAGTGAATTAGAGATGAAGATAGATCGATTAATCGGTATCATTACTGTCTTACAAAATAATAAAAAAGTAACAGCACCTTATCTTGCTAAGAAGTTCGAAGTATCAAGGCGTACCATTAATCGAGATATAGAGGATATCTGTAAGGCAGGTATACCAATCGTCACGACACAGGGGAATGAGGGTGGAATTTCTATTATGGAAGGCTTTAAGTTAGATACTACAGTATTTACAACGGATGAATTGGAAGCCATTTTGGTAGGATTAAAATCATTTGATAGTGTCTCCACTCATTCTGCATCACATAGACTAATAAACAAAATATCACCGAATAGGCCTACTGTAATGTCTCTTGCTGACAGTATATCAATTGATTTATCTTCTCATTACAAAGATAGCTTAGCCCCGAAGATTGCACAATTAAGGGAAGCAATACAGCAAAAAAGAGTTGTTACGTTTCACTATTATTATAATAAAGGAGAGGATGATAAGAGGATTGAACCTTATCAAATAGTTTTTCAATGGTCTTCTTGGTACATATTTGGATTTTGCTTAAAGAAGCAAGAGTTTCGGCTATATAAATTAAATCGTTTATGGGATTTACAGACGACGGAGGAAGAATTTATCCCAAGAGAAATACCGGCAGAATGCTTGGATTTTAATCGACATATACCAGATCATTATGAGATTACAGCAGTATTTGATCCAAGTGAAAAATACCGGTTAATAGAAGAATACAGTTTTGGCTGCTTTCGAGAATTGGAAGATGGAAGATTACTGTTTAAGAGAGGTTTTACAAATCTTGAAGTAGCGGTGAGCTGGTTTTTAGGTTTTGGAGATCGTGTCGAAATATTAGAACCAATCGAAATGAGATCATTAATGAAGGGAGAAATTCAAAAAATGTTGAAGCGGTATCAGTCCTAAACACGACATACTGATGTCGTGTTTGCTATGATAAACTATAGCTAAAATGTAAAGTGTATTAAGGGTGTAAGATAAATTTTTCACTCAACAAGTTTGTGTCTGCGCCACGCACATAAACTTGGGATGCGCAGAAATGAGGAGAATAATGATTGATACACGATGCGGTTTACGCTGCGAAGGATGCTCATTTAAAGAAAGTCATGGGTGCAAAGGTTGCATTGCAACCTTTGGAAATCCTTTTCATGGAGAATGTTATGTTGCAAAATGTTGTCAAGAAAAAGAACAAGTACATTGTGGTGAGTGCAAAGGATTTCCTTGCAAAATTCTGATAGAATATTCGAATGATCCAGTACATGGTGATAATCCGAAAGGAGCAAGAATTGAACAATGTAGGCAGTGGGGAATTTCAGAATATGAATATGAAGTAAACAAATCTAAAGCAAAGGAAGCAAAAGAAGCAAAAGAAGCAAAAGAAGCAAAAGAAGCAAAAGAAGTAAAGGAAGTAAAGGAAGTAAAGGAAGTAAAGGAAGTAAAGGAAGTAAAGGAAGCAAAGGGGTAAATAGTGAAATGAACAGTAAAGAAAATAATGAAAAAAGCAAATCAATATCAGAGCTTAGAATAAAAAATTATCATGATTTTTACCAGGCATTACTGTTATGTGGATTTACAGTAGGAGGATCAAATCCAGAGGGGATTTTTTCTCTATGTAGTAAATTTACCGATAAGATTTGCTGGCATACAGAAAATCCTGAAACTGATCCTTGGGAATGGCGTATGCGGGTACTTGATGAACAGACAGATATTGCTTACGCGAAGGTATTTTTTAAGAAAAGCGGTTATATCACCAAAGAATGGATTCCATATTTTCTATCGGTAAGAAGAAAAGGAGAAAGTTTAGAGGAAGCTTACCTAGAAGGTACTATTTCTAACATGGCTAAGAGAATTTATGAGTTAATTGAAGAACATAAGTGCTTGGCGTTTCACGATATCAAAAAGTTAGGAAACTTTAATAAAGAGGACAATTATCGGTTTGAAAAAGCATTGATTGAATTGCAAATGAAGATGTTTATTACAATGTGCGGTAGAAAGCAAAAAACAAACCGCTACGGTGAAGGTTATGGTTGGAATTCTACTGTTTTTTGCACGACGGAAGAGTTTTGGGGAGAAGAACTATGTCAACTAGCGGATCAGATTAAGGTAACAGAAGCGGAGGAAAAAATTCGGGAACATATACTAATCTTAAATCCGTGTGCGGAGGAAAAGAAGATACGAAAATTTATCTATGGATAATGTGTATAAGATAATTATGCACGAGTTTTTATTGGAAGGTGATTGGTCTTCTATTTCATGAATGCTAAATACAGAAAATGATAACCGCTAGTATGTCTAGAAAAGGGAACTGTTTTAAGAGGACTGAGTCCTGCACAATTTGAGGATTCAGTCCTTATTAATTACCTAATATAAAATATGTCTGACTTTTGGGGTGAGATCATGATTGAGGGTCAGGTGTATGATTTTTTCGATTAATCCATTCCGTTGAAGAATCCATTGCCGCACGAGTAGCGTTGGTTTGATCTAATGCATTTAACATAACAAAATCATGAATGATTGCTTGAAAACGAACTGCGGTAACTTCAACTCCAGCGCAGCGTAATTTTCTTGCATAAGCTTCCCCTTCGGATCTTAATACATCAGCTTCTCCATTTAATATAATTGCTGGTGGCAGGCCTTCTAGTTGATCCGTTGTAGCACGTAATGGAGATGCTGTAATCTGATTGCGATCTTCCTCACATTTCGTATATTGATCCCAAAACCACATCATCCCTTCCCGATACAAATAATAGTCGACAGCAAATTCACAGTAAGATTCCGTGTCGAAACAGGCATTTGTTACAGGATAAAAAAGAACCTGTTTATGGATTTTAGGTCCATTTCTAAATTTTGATAGAATGGTCATAACAGTTGCCATATTACCACCAACACTATCACCAGCTACTGTTAAGGTAGAAAAGTTAACCTTACAGGAGAGTGCAGACATAAGTTCTGGCAGGCAGCACATGGTCTTATAACATTGCTCCACAGCAGTTGGATATTTTGCCTCTGGCGAGCGTGAATATTCTGGAAATACGAGAATAGAGTTTGTTCTTGCAGCTAGTTCATGTACAAGTTTTTTGTGAGTGTGTAAGCTACCAAACACCCAGCCGGCTCCATGAATATAAAAGATAATATTTGGTATACCAACAAGACAATCAGGTATAATACAATAAACCTTAATTGCACCCCATTTTCCAGTATCGACTTTGAATGCTTTTATTGTTGCTGGATAAATACAGACAGGAGTATTTTGAGCTTCTTTTAATCGGAGACGCCCTTGCTCGGGAGGTATCTGAAAAATTAGAGGTGGTATGGAACTTTGATCGCTTACTTTTTCAGCGGCTTGTTCTAAAGGTACACAACGCATTGTGAAAGCCTCCAAGTTATTTGCTTCTGGTAGTATTATATGGGAGTTTCATGATTAAGGTGTTTTTATATAGGAAAAATATTGTAAATATGGTATTTTATACATAAGTCATTGCTTAGGATAAATATTAACGCTGGGTGAAAGAAAAATCTAGTATTAAGTATATAAAATATTGATGTGTAGAAACTATTTTAAATACGAGTACTATAGTTTTTACGATTATGGATCTAAATCAATTATTACTACAGAGATTACGGATCATGTACACTTTAGGATTTCTTATGAATTAATCAACACTTTACAATGATTGATTCTGTATACTAGGGTGATACAAATTATCCATACGGTAAATAATCGCTATAGTAACATGAGTGGTTTTGATTAGTCTACCTCACGGAATTAGGAAGGAGGATGAGGAATGAATCCTAATATAACATTAGAAAATACGTATCTAACTCTACCAGAAGAGTTTTATACAGCTCAGTTGCCAAGTAAAGTTCCTTCGCCCAATCTGGTGAAATGGAACAGTTCATTAGCAAAAGAACTTGGTCTAGATTCTGAGTTCTTTCAAAGCAAAGAAGGTGTTTTGATACTCTCTGGTAATAAAGTTTTAGAGAATTCAACACCAATTGCAGAAGCGTACGCAGGACATCAATTTGGTTACTTTACTATGCTTGGTGATGGGCGTGCAGTACTTCTTGGAGAAATTGTTACGAAAGATGGAGAACGTTATGACATTCAATTAAAAGGGTCTGGTAGAACACCATATTCTAGAGGGGGAGACGGCAAAGCAACCCTTGGTCCAATGTTACGTGAGTACATTATTAGCGAGGGTATGAAAGGATTGAGAATACCAAGTACGAGAAGTCTAGCGGTACTAACTACAGGAGAGACTATACTACGTGAAACGATGTTACCCGGTGCTATTTTAGTTCGAACTGCAAAAAGCCATATCCGTGTGGGTACCTTCCAATATGCAAATCAATTCCTTGATACCAAAGAACTTAGAGCACTTGCAGATTATACGATTGAGAGACATTTTAGTGAAGTATCTTCGAAAGGAGAAAGATATCGAAATCTTCTTCATGAAGTTGTGAACAGTCAAGCTAGGTTAATTGCGAAATGGCAATTAGTAGGTTTTATTCACGGAGTAATGAATACAGATAATATGGCTATCTGCGGTGAGACCATTGATTATGGACCTTGTGCATTTATGGATACTTATCATCCAGAGACAGTATTTAGTTCTATTGATAGAGAAGGGAGATATTCTTATCAAAATCAACCAGGGATGGCATCTTGGAACTTAGCAAGATTTGCGGAAGCACTGTTACCTTTATTACATGATAATAAAGAAAAAGCGATTGAAATTGCACAGGAAGAGTTCAATCTTTTCTCTAAGTGGTATCATAACTATTGGTATGAAGGCATGAGAAAAAAATTAGGATTATTTCATAAAAATGAGATGGATGAACACTTAATAGAGGCTTTGCTAAGTATGATGTTAAAATACGAAGCAGATTTTACCAATACATTCCGTGATCTTACCTTGAGTCAGACTACGCAAATGAAATTAGCTGATTCAACGGAATATCAACAATGGATTTCCTTATGGCAGGAAAGAAGAAAACAGCAAGAAGAGTCCTTAGAGGAATCAAGAAAATTAATGGAATCAGTAAATCCAGCCGTAATTCCTCGAAATCATAGGGTAGAGGAAGCATTGGAGCGCGCCGTTAATTTTAAAGATTATGCCGCCTTGGATTCTTTAGTTGCAGTATTACGACATCCGTATGACTATCAAAACTTGAATGATTATTATACTACACCTCCTGGGGAAGCCGCATGTGGTTATCGAACATTTTGTGGAACGTAACAGAATAAGCGATATAAAAAAGTTGTGTTTCCAGCCGATTAAATCTCTTTTGAAAACTGGAAAATGGCATGGTTACTGGGGTTATGATAGCCTTTTCCTGTATGAAATCTGATGAAAATGAGCCCTATTTTTATTTGGTACCCAAATAAAAATAGGAGCTTAATTTGAGGAGGTAAGGCGAACTTGATAAGTGCTTACATGCAAATAGTAAATAATAAAATGCTTCTGTCATTTTACTGCAATTCATAACAAAGAAAATTACGCGAAGAGTGCATTTTCTAGTTTAAAAGAAGTCCTTTACACCTAGATTGCGACCTAGTATAATGGGACAGTGATTTGAAATTACGGAGAAGGAAAAGGATTTGAGATGTCAGATTTTGTATTTATTATTGAGATTATAGGTACAATTGCGTTTGCAATTTCTGGGGCAATTGTTGCAATCAAGAAGAATATGGATATCTTTGGAGTACTTGTATTAGGAGTAACGACAGCTGTTGGTGGTGGTATGATACGAGATATTTTATTAGGAGTCTTACCTCCTACTATGTTTCGTAAATCAGTATATGTAACGGTAGCTGTGATAACCACCTTGATCGTCTTTTTAGTAATGTATTTTTTACAGGGGAAAATAAATCGTTATTCCAAGCGAGTAGACCGAGTTATCAATGTTTTCGACGCAGTAGGTCTTGGTGTATTTGTCGTTGCTGGTGTAAATACTGCTGGTAACAATGGATTTGGTGAACTAGCATTCTTATCCATCTTCGTTGGTGTTGTAACAGGGATTGGTGGTGGAATACTTAGAGATATCTTGGCAGGTAGGATACCGGTTGTTTTACATAAACAAGTATATGCTGTGGCAGCGATTGTTGGTGCATCCGTATACTACTATACTAGTGACTGGATTGGAACGAATGCAGCGATGATAGTCGGACTTTCGATGACTATTACACTACGTATGTTAGCAACTTACTTTGAATGGAATTTACCGAAGATTGGTGATAAGGCTTAAGATAAAAGTTATTAATTTGATATTATGAGTAGGCAGGAAGAATCAGTATAATAACAACTAATCATTAAGGAATCACTATATAGATAAAATAAAAAATTGCAAGGATGGTAACAGTTTAATTACTTAAGTACCACTTTCTAATTTTAGCGCCTTTGGTTCAATGACCTAGGGCGTTTTTTATTCATGACCAGGAAAAGTACGAGAAGCGTACTTTTTCTTGTTTATGATAAGTAAAGATTCTCGAAGCGTGCACTTCTTGTTTTAATACCATATATTGACAATTCCCATAACTTATTATATCTTAGCATTAAGAATAGTGATAATTGACGGGGGTGACTGATTTGAAGATAGTTGTGATCTATAGAAGCAAGACAGGATTTACTAAAATGTATGCAAAATGGATATCGGAAGAGCTTCTATGTACTGCTGTACCCTATGAGGAATTAAAGGAGGTTAAGATTTCAGAGTATGATCTCATCATATTCGGTAGCCGTATCCATGCTGGAAAAGTCGATGGATTTCGTAAGTTCAAGCGGCAGTTGGAGGGAAATACTACAAAATTGATTGTATTTGCAACCGGAGCGACACCTGCAAAAGCAAAGGATGTTATCGATAAAATCTGGAAGTCTAGTTTTTCCAAGGAAGAGCTATCTGAAATCCCTCATTTTTATATGCAAACGGGATTGAATTATGAAAGAATGAGGGCTGGTGACCGTCTTATCATGAAAGCACTTGCCAAAGTTTTACGCAATAAAAAGGAAAAAGATAGCGAAGAAAAAGGATGTGAACAGGCAATAAAAAATTCTTATGACATCTCTTCCAGAGAATTCATCACTCCTTTGATAGATTATATAGGTAATAATAAGGTGTGCCAATAATTCCCTATTCATTTCTTCCTGGGTTTGTATCGTAATAATGGATAAAAAGTAACTTATTTTGTCAATCTATCTATGTAACATATTGTATGATTATCGATATGAAATGTTAGGTTCTATGTTATCATATTTGATTGACTGGAGATAGGAAGACAATGAAAAAGAAAATTACGTTTCCATCTGCTTATACGATTCTATTTATTGTATTAATATTGGCAGCAGCGTTAACCTATGTGGTTAATGCGGGTTCTTATGCAAAGCTAAGTTTTAATTTAGATACTGGTAATTTTGTTGAAATATTACCAGATGGGACTAAGAAGACTTATGAAGGTACGCAAGAAACTTTGAATCAGCTAGGAGTTGCAAATGATATTGCTAAATTCAAAGATGGAAGCATCAACAAACCGATCGCAATTCCTGGGACCTATGAAAGAGTAGCTCCAAATCCACAGGGAGTAGTTGATGTATTATTGGCTCCAATAAAGGGTGTATATGACAGTATTGGAATCATTTTGTTTGTGTTGATCATAGGTGGTGTTATTGGTGTAGTCAATGAAAGTGGCTCTATTAATGCAGGGATTGCCGCACTTTCACGAGTAACGAAAGGTCATGAGTACTTACTAATCGTTTTTGTGACCTTCTTGATCGCGCTTGGTGGCACAACGTTTGGACTGGCAGAAGAAACGATTGCATTTTATCCGATTTTAATGCCCGTTTATCTGGCGGCTGGATATGATGCTATTGTTTGTATCGCAGCAATTTACATGGGATCATCGATTGGTTCTATGTTTTCAACTACGAATCCGTTCTCTGTAGTAATAGGTTCCAATGCAGCAGGTATTAATTTTACACAAGGGATATCCTATCGGGTGATTGGCCTAGTCCTTGGTTTTCTCATTACGACCTGGTATATCGTGCGTTATGCTACAAAAATAAAAAAGAATCCTGAAAAATCTCTTGTTATTGAGATGAAAGATGAAATAAATCGAAATTTTAGTAAGAAAGAGGACGCAGAATTTACAACCAGGAGAGTATGGATCTTATCCATCTTTGCTATCAGCTTTGTTGTTATGATTTATGGTGTCTCAAAACTAGGTTGGTGGTTTGAAGAAATGACAGCACTCTTCTTAGTATCTGGTATTTTAATCGGAATTATTGCAGGGATTGGAGAAAAAGCATTCGTTCATACATTTGTCGGTGGGGCAGCGGATTTAGTTGGAGTTGGTCTTGTCATTGGTATTGCAAGAAGTATTAATATCATATTGGAAAATGGTCTTGTATCAGATTCTATTTTATATAGTTTATCTAATCTCGTTTCTGGTATGAGTCCGAATATATTTGTTATTTTAATGATGTTTGTATTTTTAATCTTAGGCTTTTTTATTGCATCTTCTTCAGGACTTGCTACGCTTGCCATCCCAATTATGGCTCCACTTGCAGATGCTGTTGGTGTCCCAAGAGATGTGATTATAACAGCATGCGTGTTTGGTCAGGGACTGATGTCGTTTATTACACCAACGGGGCTAATCCTTGCAAGCCTTGAAATGGTGAACGTAACCTATAATAAATGGCTTAAATTCATTCTACCATTATTAGGTATGATAGCGGTTTTGGCGATAGCGATTTTATTATTAGAAGTGAATATATAAGATGTGAATTATGAAGAAAGTTTAACTATAATGATGGCATAATAGATAGAAAAGGAAGGTAGTGTGAAAAATCAAGATTTTTCACACTGTTTCGACAGAAAGGAGGATTTATATGAGGATTTTTATTGCGATAAATCTAACGGAAGAGTTAAAGGTTAAATTATTCGAGCAGATTACTGAATTAAAACAGCAATCAGTGAAAGGAAATTTTACACGCAAAGAAAATCTTCATCTAACGCTGGCTTTTTTAGGAGAGGTCGGTGAAAATCAATTAAAAAAACTTAACAATGTAATAGAACAATTCGAGTTCTCTAAATTTACTATAGAATTCTCTAATATGAGTTCATTCCGTAATGGGGATGAATTTTTACCCTGGATAGGTATTGTTGCAAATGCAAATTTGCATCAATTACACGATCAGCTAATAAAAGAATTAAAGGCAGCGGGTTTTACCCCAGATGATAAAGAATTCACTCCTCACATCACCTTAGGACGAAAAGTAATTCTGAAAAGTAATTCCGAACGAAACATAAATGGCAGATTAATTGGTAAAGAAATGATGGTAAGTACAATTAGTATAATGAAATCCGATAGAATTTCTGGAATCTTAACTTATACTGAAATATATAGACGAAATCTTTCTTAATTAGTTAAAGAAAGATTTCTTATTCATGGCAAGGAAAAGTACGCGAGTTCATTCCATTAGTTACAATAAAGTTATGTTTGTGTTCTAGTTATTTTGGAACGTAAATATTATTATTCATAAAAAAAGGTCTTCACATACCGTGAAGACTTTTTTTGTAGTTTTCTGTATGCAATAGGTAGTTTACCAGACTGTTATGTTATATAATGGAAGCAAATTGAAAATAGTATATATGGCTAATTATGAAAAAAAATATACATATTATCTGGAGGAAAAGTATGAGAAAATACGTGGTCGAAAATGTCTTTGGATGTGAAAATATATTGTTTTTCAATCGAAAAGTAGTTCATGGTATTTACAAAGGTTTTCATGTTGTAATGTATAAAAATGAAGATACCGGTATTACATTACATATTAATGGTACAAGCATACATGGTGATGAAGTGACGGAAGAATTGATAATGGAATATGCAAATTATCTATATCATATGAAACACTTTGCGGAATGTGGAGGTGTAAATCAACGACTGCTAATGATAAGATTTGAAACATCAATATTTAAAAATAAATGTGTTCGTCAATTGAGGATGCTTCTTGATGACGTAATAAATTTTTTCCTTCAACATGAGTTTATAACTACTTGTACGGATTGTGATAATTCAGATAGAAACATAGGAATGGCGTCCATAAAAGGAGATGATTATCCTTATCAAGTACTTTGTCCTTTATGTTATAAAAAACGTGTCATAGAATTTGAAAATTCTAAATGGAATAAGAGAGAAGAGGAAAAAATCCCGATAAAGTCATATGTCTTAACAATACTTGGAATTATTTTTACCAGTATTGTTTATAATATTTTAGTTTATTTGGGAGAATTCGGTCAACCTGGACTGCTGCTTCTTTTTGTGATACCGTATTTTAGTTTTCAAATCCATGGCGGTATCTATACGAAGAAGAGATTAAGGATTGTATTATTATTTATCTTTTTAGGTTTTCTTTTCGTAGAATATTTTGGTTTTATTACAAGATATTTAATTTATGATAACTCCGTAACTATAACCTATGCTATGAAACATTTATTTGATTTTATAATGTCGATTGAGCGTAATATAAGAATGCTTATTTTTGATGGTATATTTTTTGTATTCGATGTCATCGTGTTAGGATTAACAAACAAACGAATTATAAAGAATGACTTTAATATAAGAAAATTCAAGTATTATGGTAAATAGCGGTAGGAAGGGAAGTCAATATGAGAATTTTTATTGCAATAGTTCTTTCGTCATTTTAGGAGATTTAGAAAAAACTGATTGACTTTAACGCAGCGTAATAGTTTATACTTCATTTCGAGGTGATAATAATGGAATACACAGTAAACAAGTTAGCGAAAATTTCAGGGATAAGTACACGAACCTTACGTTATTACGATGAAATCGGCTTATTATCGCCTGAAAGAATCAGTTCGAATGGTTACCGCATTTATGGGCAGTTACAGGTTGACTTGCTACAGCAAATATTATTTTTTAGAGAACTTGGATTGAGTCTAGAAGAAATCAAAGAGATTGTATACTCGAAAACTTTTGACCGAAACAAGGCTTTGGAAAATCATTTAGCCGCTCTTTATCGAAAGAAAGAGCAAATTGATCTGTTGATACAAAATGTTAGTAAAACAATTCGAGCTACGAAAGGAGAACTTATTATGTCTGATAAAGAAAAATTTGAGGGATTCAAACAAGAGCTAGTGGAGGAGAATGAAAAGAAGTACGGAAAGGAAATACGTCAGAAATACGGTGACGAAGTTGTGGAAGCTTCAAATGCAAAAGTAAAAAATATGACAAAGGAGCAGTATAATGAGGTAGAACAGCTATCAAAGGAAGTGAATGAAACACTAAAAGAAGCAACATTGTTTGGAGATCCGGCAAGTGAACTAGCGCAAAAAGCATGTGATTTGCATAGACAATGGCTTTGTTACTTCTGGCCAGAGGGGATGTATTCGAAAGAAGCACATAAAGGACTTGCTACTATGTATTGCGAGGATGAGCGATTCAAGGCCTATTATGATGCAATTACACCAGGCTGTGCAGAGTTTCTTCGTGATGCAATTAATATCTACTGCAAATAATCTAGAGCTTACTATGCCGTTATGTCTTCTTGCCGCTATAACGGCATAGTACTTCTTTTTCATGACAAGGAAAAGTCCGCTAAGCGTGCTTTTTTGTTAAGTATAGTGTACTTGAGTAGTTTTACTTGACGGATTACAAAAAGATAGTTACAATGAACCTAATTTATTTGTCAGAGAGGAGATTTACAATGTTCTTAACTAAAAAACATCATCATAATCATGGTAAACAATAAGCCTATGTAATTACATGGGCTTTTGTGCGTTGCATATGCCCATGATGCATAAACGGTGATGATTTAGAAAGAATAACGAATCTCGTTGAATCATAGTCATTTGGGTATATGCCTAAATGGCTTTTTTGTTGTAGAAAGAAAGAATGAAAGAAAGATACAAAAGGGGTAAGCGTGATAGTAGTTGCAGAATGATAAAGCAACAAAGAAAAGAGGTAAAATATGAAAATCAGTACAGTAAAAGGCATGAATGAATATTCACCAAAGGAAGCTTTCTTAAGAGACTATTTGCAGAATGTAATCTTAACAACCTACCAATCCTTTGGATTTGAAAAGATAAGCACTCCCGTCATGGAGGATATCGAAAATCTTGAAAATAGTGAAGGTGGAGAAAATCTAAAACTATTATTTCGGGTATTAAAGCGTGGAGATAAACTAGAAAAAGAAATATTAGATGGAAACTTTGATAAATTATCTGATTTAGGACTACGATACGATCTAACCCTACCATTGTGTCGCTATGTGGCTAATAACAGATTTAAGCTACCAACTCCATTTCGCTGCATCCAGATAGATAGGGTATATCGGGCTGAGCGTCCACAAAAAGGCAGATTGCGAGAATTTGTGCAATGTGATATTGATATCATAGGAACGGATTCCTATACTGCAGAAATTGAACTTATTACAACCACTGCAAAGGCTTTACAGGAAATTGGAATAAGGAATTTTGTGATAAAGATTAATAATAGAAGACTCTTAAACACACTACTCTTATCCCTTGGTTTCACAACAGAGCAGTTGGAAGGAGTTTGCATCTCCTTTGATAAAATGAGCAAAATTGGGGTTGGAGGTGTAAAAGCAGAGCTAATTGAGAAAGGCTGTAAGGAAGAAGCAATTACTAGATTTACAGATTTTCTGTTGGATATGCCAATAGCGCTAAACACAATTCGTGAAATGTTAGGTGAGAATGAAGACATTAGAAATCTTGAAACAATCATGAATTCGTGTAACAAACTATCGGGTGGTAATTACCAAATGGAATTTGATTTATCCTTGGTAAGAGGACAAAGTTATTATACCGGAGCGGTGTTTGAAATTGTAAGCAATGACTGGAATGGTTCGATTGCTGGTGGTGGAAGATATGATAATCTGATAGGAAAGTTTACGAATGAGGTGATTCCTGCGGTTGGTTTTTCTATTGGTTTTGAACGCATTTATCAGATGTTACTAGATAACAATTATCAAGTACCCAATAAGAAAAAACGTTTGGCAATCCTTTATAAAAAAGATGCAATTGTGAAAGCGTTGCAGGAAGCGAGGAATTACCAGCAGGACTTTGATATCGTTCTTTGTGAAGAAAAATCCAATGTTCGAAAGCAGATTGGAAAGATGAGAACACAAGAATACGATGCTTTTTTACAACTGGATCAAAGCGAAGGGATAAAATTCCTTTCATCTGTTTAACAAATCTTAAAGAAGAATAAATAAGTCAAGTTTGTTGCCAATATAGGATTGGCAACAAACTTATTGCACCTGTTCTTTAGGATTACTTAGTCAGTTTTACCTTATCTCTCACCCACCAGTCAACATATTCCGCTACTTCTGATACGGTCTTTTTGGTAATATCAAATGTG
Organism: Lachnoclostridium phytofermentans; assembly: GCF_000733755.1. GTDB lineage: Bacteria > Bacillota > Clostridia > Lachnospirales > Lachnospiraceae > Lachnoclostridium > Lachnoclostridium phytofermentans_A. The sequence goes on from NZ_JPOF01000007.1 coordinate 118,034, forward strand.
TCAATATTGCCACTTGGCAAGGTACCATTTTCCATGAACCATCGATTGTAGTCAATGGAGCTACAGATCCAATCTTCATTTGTAATCTGTCTGCCTTCCATCATGCGCTTCTCCAAAGCCTCCTTGCTGCAAACTAGAGCCAAATAATAGATGTTAGAGAAAAAACGTCGATGATAAGTAACTTCGAATTTGTCTAAAGCACCAGCAATCGTCCATAGGAGTGGCTTACCGCTTTACATGATAGTAAGTGAAAATTCCATGATATGTTCCACCCAATCTAGCAAATCTTCCTCTGTCTCATGTGGCATGATATTATAGAGAATATCTGCATCCATTACGATGTAGTTCGTTTCTCTTTGAAGTAGCTCCTGCGCAGTAGTGGTTTTTCCTACTCCGCTACAACCTGTTAAGATAAAAGTATTCTAAGTAGTGTAAAATAAAAGTATGGAAATCGGATTCGCTTGCCACGTGAGTTTTCTAAGTAACCGCGTTATAGGATAGAGAAGTATCTTATGGTACATTTGTGATATTACAATAAGGAGGTTTGATATGACAGCTACTATGGATCTAAAAATAGCACAATTAAGAAAACGAAAAGGAGTAAGTCAACAGGAATTAGCAGATTTTTTAGGGGTAACGTTTCAATCTGTTAGTAAATGGGAGACAAAAACAACATTACCAGATATCACATTGCTACCACTTATAGCAGATTATTTTCAAGTATCCGTTGATGAACTTCTGGGGTTAAAACCTATCGAAGATTTAAAGTATATGCCCCGTAATACGGATGACCGGGAGAACTGGAAGAATCGGACGAATGTGATAGAACACGATCGTCTATTCTTTTGGAATGAGGATTATCTTAACTATCTCATAAAAGAGGTGTGGAGAATTCAGAAACCAGTTAATATCATTGAATTTTGTTGCTGCGATGGTGATCTTGGTAAGAGAATTCTTCCACTACTCCCAGATGGAAGTACTTATACCGGAGTTGATAGCCAATGTTTGATTGAAAGAGCGAAGAAGAATTTCTATGGAGAAAATGTAACCTACATTAGTACTGATATCTATCAATTTCATGCGGAATGTAAGTATGATGTAAGCATATGTCAGGCAGCGTTACGTCATATGAACTATCCGTTACAGATTTTAGATAGTATGAAAGAGGCTGTTTTGCCGGGCGGTCTTGTAATCTGTGTGGAAATTAATCGAGAGATTGAAAATGTTGGTTTCTACGTTGAAGGAATGAAGTATGATTCACTTTGCAATTCTTTTGATTGGAGAAAATTATGGTTAAAAGAATTGGATTGTGAGGGAAGGGATTATGCAATTGGAATGCGTTTACCTTTTCTTATGAGAGAGATAGGGTTAAAGGACGTTGACGTTAGAATGAATGATAAAGTATCATTTATCACTCCAGATAACAAGGATTATGAGAATCTATGTAATTCTTTTCAAACCTATCGAGGATTTTATCAAACAGAAGAGCAGACTATTTCAGAACAGGGAATTGAGTTCTATATGAGTAGAGGATACAAGCGTTCGGAAATAGAAAAGTTGATAAAATTTCAAATTGAGATGTCGAAGAGTTTTACGGATAATCAAGGTAACCTATCTTTCTTATTCTTCTTTGGATTTTTAATTTCATTTGGTAGAAGATAGTTTATTCCTATAGTTATCATACATATAATGGGTCAAGATAAGAATCCAATGAAAATAGAATCATTGGATTTTTTCTTATCCCATAAGAATGGTGCATGCATTCTTGTTACAACGGTACTTTTCATTCATTCGATCAATTACTATTTTGAAAAGAAGAATTAATATTTTAGTGTAGAAAATTATGTAAATAACTGTTAAAATAAAACTGGTAAGAACAAGATTTAATATGTAATATAGAGTTATTACTAAAGTTATTTTAGTATTTTATGTGGAGGGGAGTATGAATTATTATCAAGAGACAATAGAAACAGACAAAATAATTCCAGCCAGGATATATTTGGGAGATTCAAGTTCTGGTAACAATCATTATCCGCTCCATTGGCATGAACATCTGGAGTTTGATTTGGTTTTATCAGGAAGGATCAGAGGATATGTTAATCACAAACAGATAGAAATCGGTGCTGATGATTTCTTTTTTGTAAATAGCGAGGAACTTCATGAGACAAAAGCGGAGGATAGTGCACCATTTCGTACAGTGACGATCTTGCTATCCTATCAATTATTAAAAGAATATTGTCCGGAGATAGATCATTATGAGTTTGATTTCAAAGGGAAAAATATGGCAAAACAAAAGATTATTGAATTAATGAAAGAATGCGCCAGAGTCTATGAACGAAAAGAAGAGTATTATGAACTGGAACTTTCAATCTTGCTCAGAAAAATAGGTTATGTCTTATTAACGGATTGTAAAAGAAGAAAAGAAGTAATCAGTACAAACAGAGAGTTAAAGGATATGCACCAGATTAAAAAGATTCTCAGTTATATGGAGGTTAATTATGAAAACAGCTTTACACTAAATACAATTGCGGGTGAAATCGGAATGTCTCCTACCTATTTTTCTCGGTTCTTTAAAAAGTGTACTGGGGAATCTTACTATCATTACTTGAATAAAATCAGGCTTTATCATGCGCAGCTTGAATTGATGAATAGTGATTCTAATATTACCGTTATAGCTTATAGTAATGGATTTTCTAATGTTAAGTCCTTTATTGAAGTATTTAAAAAAGTTTATCATATAACTCCTGCAAAATACAGACTATCTAAGAAGCTTGATGCTATGTCTTGATACATAGTTTAAAGCGTCTTTTTAAGGAATAAGTTTATGAAAATTAACCTTCGGTTTTTATATCTTACTGCTATCGTTTAAACCTTTTTAACAAAAAATAGAGTTAAAGATAAAAATCTACAAAAAGATGGCTAAAATTAACAATACTTCTTTTCCTTCCCGTGATACGATGAACATATTACGAGAAGGGGAGGTACTAAGATGCATAGAGATTTGGAAGAAGCTTTTTTCAGAGTAATTGAGATATTAAAATTAGACAAAAGGTGTAAGGGTGGGTGGCATTATGGCTCAATCAGCCGTGGGGAATCAGATCTTTATTCTGATTTTGATCCGGTATTTTTAGTTGCGGATTCTGATTTTAAAGAATTTGCCGCAGACGTACCAAAGATATTAGAAAAGGTATCAGATGAGTTATTGATTTTTTGGGGAGAAAGCTTTAATGATGAGCATTTTAAAAATTATTGCAGTGTCATACGTTTGGGAGAAAACTTACATCAGTTTGATTTTTTTATCATTAATGAAGATTTTCCAGAAGATTGGATGTGCAGACAGCATTGTAAAGGTTGTACTAGAGAAACTATAATTTTTGACCGGGAAGGTGGAGTGGAAAGATTTCTTGACCATGGCTACCGTACCAACAATGACATCCCAGATACGGTACGTGCGATAGATACTTATTGGTTTCACGCAGAGATGCTAATTAAGTACTTTAAACGAAAAGATATATTTAAATTAATTAAAAATGTTGATATTCTTTTTCACAGCCATGTTGATTTATTACTTTCACAATATGACAACTTGGATTGGGGAGCATGGGAAAGTAAGGTAAAGCATTGTGTCCCAGCCGATAAGCAAAATCATCTAACCCAATATTTTGCAACCGCAGATTTTTCTTCTTATGAGAGTATGGTAAAAGAATGTATGCCTATCTTTTATGAGGATGCGAAAGAAATATGCAAAATCAAAGGTATAGAATATCCTGAAAATATTGCAAGAAAGGTAATGTCATACTTTCAGGATAGAATGCGAAAGGACGCAGAGTGGTAATATTATTAGCACTATTGTTTGGAAGGTTTACTTTCTTTTCTGTTTTGTATCACCTAATTGTCTTGCAGTTCCTATGATACGTTGGATTCTTGTACTATGGATATAATTAAATTCATATATTATATCAGTTTCACTAAAACGTGGAACCTAATTAAAATTCACGTTTGAAATCATGTTGTTATGATAAAATGGGAGGTGGACGATGAAAAGAGAGGATTTACCGCTACTTTTAGTAGACAACAGGAATGTTATGTCGATGATGAATGAAGGAGAATTTCGATGCAGCGGATTAAGTTTTGAGGAGGCAAAAGCAATTATCGAGATGCATGAGGAACGTGATATTATCCGTTGCTTTGCTGGTTATGACTTAGAAGAAATCGTATTTGATTATCTTGGCATTGAACAAAGAGGAATAAAGTATAAGAATATTGCGAACATGAGAGTTGGTCAAGATGCTATCGCTTTCAAGTTATTTATCACACCATCGGAAACACAGCCAGTAATTCAGACTCCAATCGGTTCAGAAGCAAAAAAGATTCAGAATATCTACGTGTATTGCCAATACATAACTAGGATTAGTTAGGAGAAAAAACTACGGAGATTCCAGTCACTATGAAATGGAGGAAGTATGAGGGAAGGATTAAGTCTTAGGATATTTCAAGATTCTGATTTAGAATATATGAAAGACTGGCTCTATCAGGATTATGTTGCTAAGTGGTATGAGCACCCGTTATCCTGGATTAGCGAAATAGCACATAGAAAAGATGTATATTCGTGGATTCATCATTTTATAGTGGTATATCAAGGATTGCCAATCGGATTTTGCCAGTATTATGAGTATAGGCAAAGTGGTGAGGATTGGCATGGTAACGTTGAGTTAGAAGGTACCTACAGTATCGATTACTTACTGGGTGATAGAAACTATCTGGGAAAAGGATATGGTACAGATATGGTTTACTTGCTGATTAATGAAATATCAAAACAGGATAGAGCAATACGTATTATTGTAAAACCTGAAGAAGAGAATAAAGCTTCGTGTAATACTTTATTATCTGCGGGTTTTACTTATGAGACGGAGAGCGATTTATATTTGTTTTGTTTAAAATAGGAAGGAATCAGTTACTCCTAATGAGATAATAGAAATAGAAGTAAAAGAGAAATAACACTATGTCAGATATGCATCGACAGATGAGATCAAGGAATTTCAGAATGAAAAGGAAAAAGCTTGATGAAAAGAGTTTGACAAAGGGAAGTGATTCCTAGTAATATAAAGAGGCTTGTAAAGAACCGTCACAAATCTTTTCATCGGTTTGTGACGGTAACTTTTTGCATTAAGATTCCTATTTATGTGTAACCTATCATACTGTAAAGTAAAATAGTAAAAGCATATGTTGTTATAGATATTTTTGGGACTTAAGCAAAAAACTACAAAAGAGAACTTGATAGGAAAGGAGCAACTTGTGAAACAGGGAAAATTAAGTGGTTTACTCCCGATAGGAGTTTTTTTAATATTGTTTATAGGAAGCGGAATATTGTTTGAGGATTTTTATGCAATGCCTGCCATTGTCGCGTTTCTACTGGCACTTGCAGTAGCTTTGATTCAAAATCCAAAAAAAAGCTTGTCTGAAAAGCTTCGTGTTGTGACAAAAAGTATGGGAGATGAAAATGTCATGACAATGTGTCTAATCTTTATATTAGCTGGGGCATTTTCAGGTGCTGTGCAGGCAGCAGGTGGAGTGGAAAGCACGGTGAATTTTGGGTTATCCATTATGCCACCCAAAATTGCTGTAGCTGGGCTTTTTATCATTGCTTGTTTTATCTCTATTGCAATGGGGACAAGCGTTGGAACAATTGCTGCTTTAACACCGATTGCGGTTGGGGTTGGTGAGAAAACAGGATTTACCATGGCTATGTGTATTGGTGCTGTTGTTTGCGGTGCAATGTTTGGAGACAATCTTTCTATGATTTCTGATACAACGATAGCTGCAACGAAGACACAAGGTTGTGAGATGAAGGATAAATTTAGAGAGAATTTTAAGATTGTACTACCAGCAGCGATTATTACAATTCTTTTATTCCTTTTATTAGCTGGGAATTCTGAATATAAAATAATTGGTGAACTTGAATATAATCTCTTTCGGATTCTACCGTACTTGGTCGTTCTAATTGGTGCTTTAGTTGGGGGCAATGTATTTGTAGTTCTTTTACTTGGAACATTTTGTTCCATTCTGGTAGGAGTTGTGAGTGGAACGATTCCGATTGCATCGATTTTTACTGTGATAGCAAGTGGTACGGATGGAAAAGGTGGTATCATGAGCATGTATGACATAACGGTAATTTCCATCGTGGTTGCAGGTATCATAGGTTTAGTGAAGGAAAATGGAGGAATCGATTATATCCTATCTTTAATTAAAAAAAGAGTAAAAACAAACAAAGGAGCGCAATTTGGGATCGCAGCGTTAAGTTCCTTAGTAGATATTTCTACTGCTAATAATACAATTGCGATTGTCATGGCTGGACCGATTGCGAAGGATATTTCAGAAGAGTTTCAAATTGAACCTAGAAGAACGGCTGCTTTACTAGATATTTTCACCTCAGTTTGGCAAGGAATCATACCATATGGTGCTCAGCTTTTATATGCTAGCGCAGGTGCTGCTGCTGTTGGAGTAACAATCGCACCGATGGAAATAATTCCATATCTCTTCTACCCTATTCTGATGGCTGTATCTGGGATTATCGCAATTCTTTGTAGTAAATCACCACGAGTGAAGTAAATCGATAAGATAAGAAAAGTAATAGGAAAAATATAAAGCATTCCTCTATCAAATGCTGTTAATGTAAGGATATCAACTCACCCCTGAAAAGGAGACAAATGTATCTTTATCCATGCATCAAGAGTGCTTGTCATGAAGGGAGACATTTGTCTCCTTTTTTTGATGAAAGAACTTTTTTGTAAACGAAACAATCAGAAAAAAATTTTGTAAGAGCAAAGACAATGTTATAATTCTTCCATCTTTTCATACTGAGTTATATCTGCTACAATTAATAAAATAATGAGTGAGGCTTAACAATGCTATTATAGGTAAGAGGTGTTTCTTGTCCTATCATTCGTACATTAAGTAAGGGGAAGGGAAGGTAGCCATGGGATATACATGTCTGGTAGTAGATGATGAGAAGGAACTTGCTATAGCAACTTGTGAATATTTTAATATGTTTGGTGTATCAACGACCTATGTGAGGAAGGAAAGAGACTGTCTTATGTTTCTTGAACAAAACGAAGTTAAATTATTATTATTAGATATTAATTTACATGAGGAAAGTGGATTTGAATTGTGTAAAAAAATACGTCAGTTTTCTGATGTTCCTATTTTTTTTATTAGTGCAAGACAAAGTGATGATGATATTTTAATGGCTCTTAATATCGGCGGTGACGATTATATTAAAAAACCGTATGCTCTTAGTGTATTACTTGCTAAGGTTAAGGTGGTACTAAAAAGACTAGAGGATACAAGAGAAAAACTTCCAATGCACTCAGGTAGAATAAGGGTTGATATACAGGCAAGGAAGGTGTACGTGGATGATAAGGAGATAGAGTTGAAAAACAAAGAGTTTAAGCTATTTCTTTATCTATATAAACATCCAAACGCTGTGATAACAAAAGATGAGTTATTTGCTAATGTTTGGGGAGATGCATTTTTTAGCGATGGTACATTAAATGTACATATTCGAAAGTTAAGAGAAAAGATTGAGAAAGACGCAAATAATCCAGAAATCATTAAAACAATCTGGGGAACGGGATATCGTTTGGAGTTATGAAACTAAAAAAATGGATGATCGGGATAACTTTTTTCATAGTTGGGTTGTATCTACTTACAATAGGATATCTAATGGATCAAACAGTCTCAAAATTAGATATATCTCAAATGAATGCAATAGTAAAAAGTGTAGAAAAACACCTTCTAAAGGGCGATGCAATATCTGACACTAAGAATACGATTACAGTGAGCCATGGCATTGATTTCGAAGTCATTCTGTGTGACGATCCAGAATATGACAAAAAAAATTATCAGGGATTAGCCTCTAGAGCTACGATTATGGATATTAAAAATGGTGAAACCATGATAGGAAAGGTTATATTTCCTCTTGATACCATGGCAGTGGATTCATATCGAAATCATTTATTACGAATGAGCACATTACTATTTGGATGTCTTTTACTTTTTGTATGGGGACTTGGTGCATTTTTTTATGTAAATTTTGTTTGGCCATTTATAAATCTTAAAAGCTTTGCTGCGAGCGTTGCTGCAGGGAATCTCGATCTCCCGCTACATATGAAAAAGAAAAATTATTTTGGTGCTTTTACAGAAAGCTTTGACCTTATGAGAGAAGAACTCAAAGCGGCAAGATTAGGAGAATTTGAGGCAAATAAAAGCAAAAAAGAGTTAGTAGCTAGTCTATCTCACGATATCAAAACTCCAGTATCAACAATAAAGGCATATTGCGAGCTGATTACAGTGAAAAGTAAGGAGACTGATACCGTACAAAAAGTTCAAATTATTAACGAGAAAGCGGATATGATTGACCATTTAATCAGTGATATGTTTCATGCTACATTAGAGGATTTAACCGTTCTAAAAATTAATGGTAAGGATGAATTAAGCACAATACTTAATGACATGCTGGAGCAGCTGAATCACTTTAAAAAAATACATATCGTAACACCAATTCCAGAATGTTTAATTTATTGTGATGCACTACGACTTAGCCAAGTAATCGATAATATCATCAACAATTCGTACAAATATGCAGGAAGCAAAATAGAGGTAACCACCTGTATTGAGCAGGAGTATCTAAAAATAGCCTTCCGTGATTTTGGAGAAGGAGTCGAGGAATGTGATTTACCTATGCTATGTGAAAAGTTCTATCGCGGTAAGAATAGCTCTAATACAAGCGGTTCTGGACTTGGGTTATATTTGGCAAAACAGTTTATGGAAGGGATGAAAGGAAGTCTTGATATCTATTGTGATCAGGGATTTGTGGTTACCTTATATCTTCGATTAGGATGAAGTGTAAAGAGAATTTCTAAGCGCCAAAAGACGACACCAAAGAAATTCTAAAGCTTTACACTTTTCATGCATAGTTTGTGCCTGCGTAATCCTCGGCACAGAATACAGAATGATTTCTTACTGAGTAGGCATGTTTTCAATAAAAGAGAAGGCGATGTTATAAAATAAGAAGATTTAAGAAACAGATAAGGATTTCATAAGAAATGGAAAAAGACTACTTAAGGTTCCAAACGTATAATAAGTTTATAAATTATATGGAGGAATGAAGGATGCCAACGATTTTAGAAGCGAAAATGTTATGTAAAACATTTTCTACTGGAAGTATACAGCAGCATGTATTAAAGAATCTTAATATACAGATAAAACAAGGAGATTTTACTGTTATTATGGGAAGTTCAGGTTCTGGGAAATCAACCTTATTGTATGCGTTATCAGGAATGGACCGTCCAACGTTAGGTGAAATAATCTTTCGAGATACTATGATTAGTCAGTACTCCAATGATAAATTAGCCATATTTAGAAGATCTCATTGCGGATTTATCTTTCAACAGATTTATCTAAACGAAACAATGAGTATCCTAGATAATATTTTAGTCAGTGGACTATTGGTATGTAAGGACCGTAAAACTATTTCAAGGAGGGCAAAGGAGTTACTTTCACAGGTTGGCTTGGATGATATGTGTTATAACAAATTTCCTTCCCAACTTTCTGGTGGAGAGGCACAAAGAGTTGCAATTGTTAGAGCATTGATTAATGAACCTGAGATAGTATTTGCTGATGAACCAACTGGTGCGCTTAACTCTGAAAATGCAACGAATGTTTTAGACGTCATGACAAAGATGAACGAAAAAGGTCAGTCCATCGTTATGGTTACTCATGATATTAAGACTGCAAGGAGAGCAAATCGTATTCTCTACCTTAAAGATGGTGTGATTCTAGATGAGTGTAACTTAGGTCCTTATAAAAAAGATGATAAAAATCGCCATACCAACCTTCATGAATTCTTACAGAAAATGGGGTGGTAAGTATGAAGCTATTTTTAATTGCAAAGAACAATATCAAAAGTTCACTTGCTACTTCTATTATTTTGGTTCTCCTTGTCATACTATCTACCTTTATGATGTATACCGGAATTGGTGTGGAAAGTCAGCTAAATGAGTTTGTAGATATTAAAAATGAAAGGCTAAATGGTGCTGATAGCACCCTCCTTGTTGGGAAATCAAGCCTTGATAAGGTAATTACCTTACTGAACCAAAGAGATGAAGTTAGTCAATATGAAGTACATGACAGTGTCTATTATACCTCTCCAAAGATTCGCAATATTACGAAACAAGATAAGGAAAAAAATCTGATTACTATTGTTTTAAATGCAAATGATCCTTACGAGATCAGCCAAATTCCTATTATTGATGAAGCTTCGGAAAAGTTAGAAAATGGTATCATAGTACCTTATATATTAAAAACTGCTGATCACTATGAAACTGGTGATGAGCTTGAGATTAAGGTTGATAATCATACTCATACTTATGTGATTGCAGGATTTTATGAAAATGTTATCTTTGCTACGCCAAGTAATATCTCGATGTATCAGTTTTTTGTGAATGATTCCATGTTTCAAACTCTTAGAGAAGATGTGGGAGAAAGTGCAAAACAAAGTGTTATTAATCTTCGCTTAGAGGGATTAAGTAGCGAGGAGTTTGAGAGAAGTTTTGGTCTTGAATTTAAAAGTATGACAGAGGAAAATGATTTTTTACAGATTCTATCTTATGATACGTTTAAAGAAGGGACCACAATGTTTGTGAACATTCTTATGGTCATACTAATTGCTTTTTCTCTGATATTATTAGTGATTGCTTTAGTTGTAATCCGATTTTCAATTATCGTTCATTTAGAAAAGAATATAAAAAATATAGGTTCTCTTGAGGCTATTGGGTATACAACAAAGCAGATAAAATATGCTTTATTACTTGAATTCTTTATGTTAACACTAGGAGGAATACTAGCAGGTCTGGCTATCGCTATACTAACGTCTTCTCCTGTTGGAAATATTATATCAGCTTCCATAGGGTTACAATGGATTGGGAATATTAGCGGTTTAGGAATCATTATTAGTATCATAATAAATTTACTAATGATTATTATTGTAACAGCTATGACCGCAAGTAAATTAAAAAGAATTACCCCATTGGTTGCTCTGCGTAGTGGTATTGAAACACATAACTTTAAAAGAAATTATATTCCGCTTGAAAAATCAAAATTAAATCTCAATTTAGCCATTGGTATTAAAGGGCTTTTGTTTAATAGAAAACAAAATATTGTGATGTCGGTGATTATCTCTCTTCTAACATTTGCTTGTGTATATGCGATTGGAATGTATTACAACTTTGTAATTGATGATTCTGCTTTACTAAACCTAGTAGGGGTGGAAACCTCTGAAATTCAAATGTCAGTGGATGCAAAAGACTATGATAAGGTTATTGACAAAGTGAAGGAAATGAAGGAAGTCACCAAGGTTCTTGATTACAATTGGGAAGATATGCTATTAAAAAATGGGGAAAAGGAGAGCCAGGTACGATTAGAGATAACGGATGATTTTTCGCTGCTTGAGATAGATACATTAATGACTGGTAGACTTGCGGAATATGAGAATGAAATCGTGGTTAGCAATAAAACGCTAGCTGATCTTGGATTAGAGTTAGGTGATAGTGTTACAGTATCCTCCTTCGGTAATGAAATGCAATATCTAATTGTTGGTGTGAAACAACATATTAGTGGACTTGGGAAGGGTGCTAGTCTTACAACAGAAGGGGTTAAGAGGCTAAAACCAAATTATAAGATAACAATGGCTTCTATCTACCTTTCAGATGGAGAGAATGTAGATGCTTTTATTAAAAAACTAAACAATGAGTTTTCTGATGTTGATAAACTGATTATTAATATTGAAGAATCTATTAATACAGTGATGGAATCATTCAACGGTTCCGTCTCAGCACTTTGCATCGTATGCGGTGGAATTACTATCATCACTGTAGTGCTAATATTGCTACTTTTAATCAAAGTGAAAATCATTAAGGAACAAAAGCAATACGGTATTTACAAAGCTCTAGGTTATACCACCTCGCAATTAATTTTACATGTTGGTTATAGTTATCTGCCAGTATTTTTATTGGGTGGTGTAATAGGATTAATCTTGGGAGTTCTTATGTCGAATCCATTTTCTCGGATGTTGCTAGCAAGTAATGGGATAATGAAGGTTAATTTTATCATGCCTTATCAATATATAGTTTTTATCCCGATAGGAATTGTTCTTATTTCAGTGGTAACGATATTGGTATCTTCACTAAGAATTAGAAGAATATCACCTACTAAACTATTTGATCAATAAGAGAATTTGAAAAAAATAATAGGGGGTGTATCAGAAAAAATACCAAAGACTTTTGTGATAGAACTTAGGAGTAATGTAGGTTAGGTTTTACTGCTTATAATTTGGAGTTATAAAGATAGTCATGAGTAAATGAGTGCTTTGGTTAGAAGGTGACTGATGGTATAGTAAAGGTATTATAATTAGTTATAAAAAAGTGGGTTCAAACATAATATTCCAAGAATTATTTACTGGAATATTATTTGAATCCACTATTTCATTTAATAGTCTTAATTTGAACCTATTTTATATATTTTTAGTCTTAATTTGAACCTATTTCATTTATTATAGCTTTAATTTGAACCCATTTTTTCTATTAAGACCTTAACATGGACCGACAAATTCTATTGATAAGTTATTTTACAGAAATATAGCGATCCTTCTTCGATTACTTTAATAAATTAATGAAGATAGTAATAACGGCTGAGTTAGCAAAATCGATAAAGAGGCAACCAACGATAGGAACAACAAAGTAAGGAGTTGGTACAAAGCCATACCGATTGGTTAGTTCGTCCATATTAGCTATTGCATTCGGTGTTGCACCCATACCAAAACCACAGGTGGCAGATGCAAAGACCGCTGCTTCATAGTTTTTTCCCATAAAGCGAAATGTAATAAAATATGCAAACAGTCCAACCAAGAATACCTGTGCTACCAATAAAATCAGAAGAGGTAGTGCCAAATCAAATAATTCCCATAGCTTTAATCCCATTAGAGCCATTGTTAAAAAGAAAGAGAGGCTAAGTCCACCAAGTGTCTCTATTTCTTTTTCTACAATTTCTATATGATTCATATCATATAGATTTCGGATGATTGCTGCGACGACCATTGCACCAATATAGGAGGGAAAGGTTAACTCCATGGTTTCAATCCATTCGGAGAAATAAGAACCTAGTCCCATAGCCAGAAACAGTAAGCAAGCACCCGTCATTAACTTTTTAAAAGATAGAATATTATGATTTTCTTCATTATAGTCGCCAACTGTGTTAGGCTGAATTTTTGAGTTTTCATCATGAACTGTTTTTAATTTTTTACGATGAATCAGGCTTCTGGCAACTAAGCCTCCAACAAGACTTCCCATGATAAGTCCAAAGGTAGCAGAGGCAATTGAAACGGTGGTAGCCCCAGAGACACCCATGTCTTCTAAAATCGGGCCAAAAGAGCCGGCAGTGCCGTGCCCTCCGACCATAGGGATAGAAGCGGTACAAAGCCCAAGTAATGGAGAAAAATCAAATAGGGCAGCCAATGATACACCTATCGTGTTTTGAAGAACAACAAGAAGTACTGCAAGTCCTAAAAAGGAAATAACTTTTAACCCACCTTTTTTTAATATTTTAAAACTTGCTGTAAATCCGATGCTAGTAAAAAAAGCAGTCATAAAAATGTCTTGTAGTGTAGTGTCCAATGTAATAGTCGCAAGATTGGAAAGTTTTAAAACTAATACTAAGAAAGAGAAAAGAATTCCACCAATGACAGACGGTGGGATACAGAATTTTTTTATCATTGTGAATTTATTATGCAAATATTTTCCAATATAAAAAACAATGGAAACCAAAGCCATTGTTTTATAAATGTCTAAATGTAGTTCCATAGAATTTGGTCCGTCCTTCGATGTAAAGTATAGTATTAGTATACTTGATATGAAGGAAAAAAAACATAATTTTAAAAGAATTATTGCATGGAAAAAAATCCAAGTAAACTTTTAGGGAGAGGAAACAAGCTTACTTGGATTTTCTGGGATATATTAGGTTATGTTAGAAATTAATCTCTTCGTTGTAAAAGCATGCCTTTAATAACTTTTCCATCTCTTCCTGAGTTGGGATTCTTGGATTTGAGCCAGTGCAAGCATCACCGATAGCATTGGCAGCAACTTCTGGTAATTTCTCTAAAAATTCTTTTTCATTAATGATTCCATTCTCATAATCCTTGATACAGCTTGGAATATTTAAGGAACGGTTCATTTGATTTAACTCTTCGATAAGAGCATCTACAAGTTCTGTTGTTGTATTACCCTTTAAGGAAAGTGCAGTTGCTATTTCAGCATAACGCTTTGCAGCTTCTTCATTTTTTGAATTAAATTTAATAACTTTTGGTAGGTACATTGCATTTGCACAACCATGAACAATATGTCCACCAGAGTAAGCTGCACCAGTTTTATGAGCCATCGAGTGAACGATACCAAGTAATGCATTGGAGAATGCCATACCTGCTAAGCATTGTGCATTGTGCATCTTATCACGTGCTTCCATGTTACCATCATAAGAAGGCTTTAAGTTTTCATGAATCATGCGGATAGCATGCATTGCAAGAGGGTCTGTATAGTCACAATGTAGTGTTGAAACATATGCTTCCACAGCATGAGTCATAGCATCCATACCAGTATGAGCGGTAAGTTTTGCAGGCATTGTTTCAGCTAAATCAGGATCTACGATAGCAACGTCAGGAGTAATGTTAAAGTCAGCAAGAGGATATTTAATACCTTTGTTATAATCAGTAATTACACTAAAAGCAGTAACTTCAGTTGCTGTTCCGGAGGTGGATGGAATAGCGCAGAATTTTGCTTTGGTACGTAAGGTTGGGAAGTTAAATGGAATAATCAGATCCTCGAAAGTTGTATCAGGATATTCATAGAATGCCCACATAGCTTTCGCTGCGTCAATTGGAGAACCACCACCCATGGATACAATCCAATCTGGTTCAAATTCTCTCATCATAGCAGCGCCCTTCATTACAGTTTCAACACTAGGGTCTGGTTCTACATTTTCAAATAATGAAACCTCCATACCAGCTTCTTTTAAGTAATCAATGGCTTTATCTAAAAAGCCAAAACGTTTCATGGAGCCGCCCCCAACAACGATAATTGCTTTTTTACCTTTTAAGTTTTTAAGTTCTGCTAAAGATCCCTTTCCATGATATAAATCTCTTGGTAGTGTAAAACGTGCCATAAATTGAGCCTCCTTTATGTATCTTTGTTAAATTGTTAAATCTTTAACAATAGAATAACACAGGTGATTGATATGGTCAATAGTAAAATGTTAAAAAAATAACAAACATTTCTCTGTTTTTTTGTTAGAGATTGATACTTAATTATACATAAAGATTACTGTTTCAATAAAATTATGTGGCAGATATATTTTATAGAATTTCAATAGAAAGGATGCTATAATAGGATAAATTTCAATGATTAGAGGGAATTGTATGGAAAAGGATAATCAAAAAAGATTAGAAGCATTTGAAAAGATGCTAGCAAGTGTTTCGGAAGAATATAATGATATCGTATCTAGGATGGAACGACTTAAAGCACAAGAGAAAGTAAAGTCCGTTACTTATCAACAACTTTTGGCAAGAAAATTAATGTATACCAATATGTTGGCTCTTTATGAATTATATGATTTAAGAGATAAGCAACTAAAATAATATATTATATCATATAAACATGAAGAATACCAGTAAAAACCAATAGAAAAATTTTGACTATTATGATAGAATGAAAAAATCTGTGAGGGAGTAGTTTGCAGCCAATGGCTGTGGTTATGTCAACATCATGATGAAAATCTGGCATTATCTTAAATAATGAGACTCATGGACAATAGGATTATCTTATTGTTCATGAGTCTTTTTTTTTCGGTGTGAAGGGATAGAAAAGGATAAATTAGAGGAATACTTATCATTAAATTCTTTATTCATCAAAATTGTTGCGTAGATAATTGTATTATGAATTATTAAAAATTTGTTTGGTACAAATACTACAAAAGACACATGGATAAATTACATTATCAATTGGAGGAAGACTATGATTTTCGTATTGTACATCATTGTAGCGATAGGGGTGATTTACTTGTCAAATAAAGCATCGGAGTATGTTGATTTACTTGATAAGACAACAAGCCTATCCGGAGCTTTCATAGGAGGAATATTACTTTCTGCGGTTACTTCATTACCAGAGTTATTTACAAGTATATCATCCACGTTATTTTTGGACAAACCGGGATTATGTATTGGAAATATCTTGGGTAGTAATTTGTTCAATATAGCAATTTTATCTCTGTTTATCTTAGTTATGAGTAAGGCATTCAAGCAGGCAAAACTATCGAAGAGCCATACCTATATTAGTATTTCAGTATTAATTATCTATATCGTGATACTGTTAAATAAAGCGAAAGTTCTTAATTTTGAGCTCTTAACGATTAGTATTACATCAATTATTATTGGTGTTCTTTATTTTCTTGGTGTTAAGAATATGTCATCAGAAAATGGGGAAAACGCTTCCGTGGAAGATTCTCATCAGGTGACCAATTTAACACTTAAGCAGATAATAACAAGATTTATCTTAGTAAGTATTGGTATCATTGTACTTAGTGTTATCATTACTTATATTACGGATGAGATTGCAGGGCGTCTTGGCCTTGGTAGTGGGTTAGCAGGTGCTATCTTTTTAGGAATTGCAACTTCTCTTCCGGAGGTATCCTCAACGATTGCTTTATTTAGGATGAGAAACTTTGATATAGCTGTTGGTAATATTATTGGTAGCAATTTATTTAACTTTTTAATTCTTTCCATTGCAGATGTTTTATACTTTGGTAATGGAATCTATGATTTTAGTGATCCGAAGACAATAAATCTAGCAGTATTTGGATTAATCGCTGCGGTTTTATTTACAATTTTCTTAAAATTAAGAGAAAAAGGGAAAAAGATTTTATATCCAATTGGAGTAATTGCTTGCTATCTTCTGTTTTTAATCGTGTAAGATAATAGGTTTCCAACAGAATCCATTATGATTTTTAAAACTCATCGATTATAATAACCTTGTAATCCTATAGAGGATAATTTCTAGGTTAGAAAAATTCTAATCTTAATCGTATAAAGGAGTTTTATCATGGAAATAAATAAAGAAAAAGCGATATGTAGATGCAAAAATGTGTTTTATCATGACATTGAGAAAGCAGTAAAAAATGGAGCTTCAACTTTTGAAGAAGTGCAAGAGGTCACAAATATTAGCACGGGATGCGGAAGATGTGAAAAAGAAGCCAGGGAAATTGTTGAGCACATCATTAAGACGAAAGCAAATCAATAATTTGTTATCAAAATAATTAAATAATTCACTGGGAAGCTGTAAACGAATATGTTTATGGCTTCTTTTATTTATGACAAGGAAAAGTTTACAAAGTGTGCTTTTTTTATTTAAGAATGAAAAAGTCTGTAAAGCCTGAGTTTCCTTGTATTATGTTAAATAATAGTTATATTTTATGAAGAAATAACAATCCGTCTCCCTACAGGTATGGCCAAACCTACTTTTTATATAGCTTGTATTTAAAAAGTGTTTTTAGTAAAATAAAAGTTATTAGATACATAGGAGTGGGAAGCATGAATATGAAAAGTATGGTACAGTTTTATCCTTCTATAGACGATAGTAAACTTGACTTCGCAGTTTTAGTAGCATTTTACCATGGAAAATGGGTATTATGTAAACATAGAGAAAGAGATACATATGAATTTCCTGGAGGAAAAAGAGAATGTGGAGAATCGATAGATGTGACCGCAAGAAGAGAACTGTTTGAAGAAACAGGTGCGATTAAGTATAATCTGAAACCAATTTGTGTCTATTCTGTAACAAGGGAAGGAGAACCGGAATCTTTTGGTATGCTTTATCTCGTAGATATCTTTGAATTTACGAATCTTCCAAACTATGAGATGGAGAAAGTTATTATAATTTCCAAACTTCCTGAGCAATGGACCTATCCAGATATACAACCAAGATTATTACAATATGTAATGAAAACAGACGAATACCATGAAGTTACTAAAAATAATAATTAGTCAAAAATACAGATTAGCTTAAAAAATAGAAATTAGCTCAGAAAATTTGTATAAAGGGGAGTCGGTATGACAAAATCAGAATACATAAATAATCCTGGCAGGATGGCATCTCTTCCTTTTTGGAAAGAACAAAAGTATGGTAACTTAAGCACAATGAAAATAATTCATGAGGAAAATTATCTAGAATCGGATTATAAAGTTTATTCAAAGAAACATTACTTTAAGCTAACTCATCGTTTAAATGAAATACCACGACAGGAAATAGATTCCACTCTTGAAGTAGGTGAAATAAAGAAAGAACAGATTGAATTAGTTGCAGAATTTATTAATCAATGTTATAAAAATATACATGTATCTAAGGATGAAGTGAAGAAGTGGATGGAAGAGAGAGTGTATTCGCGTGTGGCATATTTTATCACCACTCATATAGCATATTGGACAAAAAGAGACTGAAATTATGAAACACCTTTTACGAAAATAGGAAAGAAATAATTTACAGTAGTCATAGTGAAAATATATAATGTAAAATACTGATTACGAAAAAAATTAATAGTATAGGAGAATAAGATGTTTTGCGAGAAAGAACCATATATCTTAGTTTTTGGAGTTTCTATCTATGATATCATAGGATTCACTAATCAAAACTATAAGCCACATGATTCTAATCCTGGAAAGGTTAGAGTTTCCTTCGGAGGTGTCTGTAGGAATATTGCTGAGAATATGGCTAGAGTAGGAGTCAATACAAAGTTTATCTCAGTTGTTGGTGATGATGAAAAAGGAAGAAGTTTATTAGAGCATGCGAAAAAGATGAAGCTTGATATGAATGATTCTTTAATTGTAAAGGGAGAGTCCACACCAACCTATATGGCAATCCTTAATGAAGAAGGGGAGCTAGAAGCTGGAATTGTAGATATGAAGGTTACAGAATACATTACAGAGGAGTTTATTGATTCTAAGGCTGAATTGTTTGAACAAGCGGACTATGTGGTACTTGGTGCAGACAATCCACCGCTTCTTGAGTATATTCTAAAGAAATTTTATGGGAAAACTAAGTTTATTATGGATCCTGTTTCTTCAGCCAAAGCAAAACATTTAAAGCATCTGCTCCCATACCTTCATACAATAAAACCAAATCGCTTAGAAGCTGAAATCCTATGCGGATTTCCAATAAAGGATATGGCAGATGTAAAACGTGCAGGAAAACACTTTTTGGAGCTTGGTTTACAAAAAGTTTTTATAAGCTTAGACATGCAGGGTGTATATTATAATGATAGTAAATCGGAAGGCCTATTAAAGGCGGACAAAGTATCCGTTGTAAATGTTACAGGAGCTGGTGATTCATGCGTGGCTGGTTTAGGATTTGGTTATATGAACGATATGAACACTCTTAATACATTAAAGATGGCAATCGCAATGTCAGTAATAACAATTGCTCATGAGGATACCATACATCCTGATATGAGTTATGATTTAGTGGAAAAATCGATGGAATCAATCACATGGGTAGAGGATAATGTATTCTAACAAATCGTAAAAGCTATTGTAAGAGTGCAATACATTCATTAATATTAGACTGTATGTATACTATTTCAATGTGCAGAATATGGCCATCTAAAATATGGCTTAGGAATTGATCGTTCCGAAAAAGGTATTACAAGTTGAAACGGTAGGATGGAAATATCTGTTTGAAAAGGAGTATCAAGAGGAATGTTATCTTGAGTTTGAGTATCCGTGGCAGCAGGGGCTTAATCGGTTGTTTTTGTTACGAAAAAAATCAATGGAAAGATTCTGCGATAAATAGCTCAGATAAAGATCTTAGTATTACGACAGATAACGCTTTAAAAGAAATAGAGTGTTCACTCTAAAAGAAAGATTGACATATCTATCATATACGGTAAAATTATATTATTATTAAGGTTTTCAAATTTTATCGAGAGGATGTGTTTTGCTCGTCATCGGCAAACTGTGTAATCATAAACTGTTAAGCTGATGTACGGAAAGAGAATAAATCAAAAGTAAAGCTAGGAAAAACTCTGCTGTAATAGCAGCTTTTTTTCGTATGTTTCTTTTGAATTTATCTCGGCAAAACTTTTTAAGGCTGCAGAGATATTCTGTGGCCTTTTTGTGTATGTCAATTTGTTTATAAGAATTACAATGTAGACTTACTTGTTGTACATACTATTCCGTTTTGACTGATGGCTAGGATTCTTAAGAAACTTAGAAATTTAATTGTTTTTGTATAAAATGAAATTCTTGATATGAAATATGTACTAGTGAAACGAGCTTATGATGTAAATAAAGTCGTTATAGTGACAGAAGAGAGGAAAGTATGAAAATAGAACAAGTTAAGAATACAATAGAACGCAAAGCCATTACTAAGCATGTCTTAACGAAGTTACCAGATTGGTTCGGAATACCAAGCTCAACAAATGAATATGTCGAAAACAGCGGCTCCTTATCAATGTGGGCAGCTTACCATGGGGAGGAAGTAGTGGGATTTCTATCATTGTTACAACATAATGAGTACAGCGTAGAAATCTACGTCATGGGAATAATCCCTAATTATCACCGGAGAGGAATCGGAAAAAGGTTATTTCACTGTGCTTATGAATGGTGTCAAAGCAATAAGATAGAATATATACAAGTTAAGACGCTAGATGAGAGTAGTAATGATCCATCCTACGCAGAAACAAGAGAGTTCTATTACAGTATGGGATTTCGTCCACTAGAATGTTTTAAAACTTTATGGGATGAATGGAATCCTTGTCTTGTTATGGTACAAAAGATTGAAAGATGATGATATTTGCACTTTATTTTGTTCAGTGGTAGAATAGCGTTAGTTAACGAATAGCCAATTGAATAATAGGCATTCTATGAAGCAAGTTTGTGCTGCGCCAAACTTGAGCCATTAGCTGCTCGAAAAGACAGTCGCAGCATGGAGGATAAATATGACATTGTACGAACAATTGAAAAATTATAAACCATATAATGAGCAAGAGGAGAGAGATAAAGAAGCAATGTTGTGGTTTATGAAACATTCTGAGAATGTTTTTACACGGGATAATACAATTGCTCATTTTACTGCATCTTCATGGTTGGTTAATAAAGATAGAACAAAGGTAGTCATGGTGTATCATAATCTCTATGATTCTTGGGCATGGACAGGTGGACATGCAGACGGGGAGGAAGACTTGTTACATGTGGCAGTAAAAGAGGCGAAAGAAGAAACCGGATTAAAGAATGTTACACCTGTCAATTCAGACATATTTTCAGTCGAAATGTTGACGGTGGATGGGCACATCAAGCGTGATTCCTATGTTTCTTCTCATCTTCATATCAATGTTACTTTCCTTTTAGAGGCTAACGAGAAGGAAGATTTATCAGTAAAACCAGATGAGAATAGCGGAGTTAGATGGTTTACCTTAGAGGATGCAGTTACAGCGTGTAGTGAGCCATGGATGAAACAAATTTATCAGAAACTTAATGAGAAACTTAAAAAGTATAGTGACTAAATCACATACAATTGGTATAATTTTGTTATAGCATGTAGGATAATTGGGTATTTTGACCCAAAATGTACAAAAAGGGTGAAAATTGTTTAAGGGGCTAAAGAAAATAGTAGGAAAGAATTCGGATATGGCTATTGTAGTAATGCAAAATACAATGTAAATGTAAAAGGAGAAAGTACTATGAGATTGAGACGAAAAGGTTCTTGTGCTGAGATGGGTTGCATCTTAAAGTTTGTAGAGGATGCGATGTCAGGCAAGGAGGTTAGTTGGCCTTCCAGTAATCATGCGATTCACAATCAGGTAATGAATAATTTTAATACCTTGATTGAGAATGAAAAAAGAATGTCAATGGCAGCGAAGGAAGTATTGGATATTGCAAGTTCCATCAGTAGTTTTGATGTGGGCATGTCTTATATTTCAACAAAATTAATGAATTTTGCAAAAGAAATGGCTTCCGTAAGTGAATCCAATCTCGCGATTGTGGAAGAAACAACTGCAACAATGAATCAAGTAAATGAAACAATTGATTATACAGCAGATACCTTAGAGAACCTGTCCCATGAATCTGAAGTTTTAGCTTCTAAGAACAATGATAGTAAAGAGCTATTAAATGATGTTACAGCGTTGAAAGAAAATGTAATTGGTGATACCAAGATTATGAATGATAAAATTGATCAACTTGTTGTTTTAGCAACCGAAGTTAGCAAAATTGTAGAAAGTGTTCAAACAATTGCAAATCAAACGAATTTGTTAGCATTAAATGCAGCGATAGAAGCAGCAAGAGCAGGAGAGCAAGGAAAAGGTTTTTCTGTCGTAGCAGAAGAAGTTCGTAAGCTTGCTGATGATACAAAGCATAATCTCGAAGGAATGAGAGCATTTGTAGATGATATTCACAATGCCTCGAGAGAAGGAAAAGAAAGCATGGATCGTGCATTAGTATCAACCAATCAGATGAGTGAGAAGATTGATATGGTATCTGGTACAATTGGTGAGAATATCGAAATGCTTCAAGGTGTAGTATCGAGTGTAAGTGAAATACATACTTCAATGCAAGGAATTAAGCTTGCGGCCAATGAGATTAGTAGTGCTATGGAAACATCAAGTGCTGATGCGCAACATCTTAGTGAGATGACTCAGGAGGTTTCTCATGATGCTCTAGAGAGCGTAAGATATTCAAAAAATATTGGAGAAATAGATGATCGATTGACGGAAGTACTAAATCATATGTTTGAAGGATTACGTACTGGAACACAAGCAGTTACGAATGCAGAACTTCAAAATGTGATTGAGAAGGCAGGAAAAGCCCATACTGAGTGGATGATAAAGTTAAAAGATATCGTGGATACCATGCAGTTAGCTCCATTACAGACAAACTCTCACAAGTGTGCTTTCGGGCATTTTTATCATGCACTTGTAATAGAGCATGAGGCAATTGTGAAGGAATGGAAACAAATCGAAGGATTCCATGACCAATTCCATAGTATGGGAGATAAAGTGATAAAAGCTGTGAAGGATAAAGATAGGAAGCTGGCGAGTGAATTATACAACGAGGCATCTGGTGTCTCTACACAGATACTAGACTTACTGAATACCGTGAATCAAAAGATTGATGTATTAAATAAACAAGGGATTAAAATATTTGAATAAGTAAAAACAATAAAAGAGCAGTTAAGACTGCTCTTTTATTACATTTAAATTTCTGATTTCATTTCGTAGCTTAAAAAGATTACTGGTTAAATCGATTGGTGCAATTATTCTAGCATAAGACAAAAACTGGAGACTGGAAAGATAATCAACAATAATACAACTATTTTCTAATGATTCATCGGAAAGCATGTCAATTCATATACTAGTAATGATAGCAAAAAAGAGAGTTTCCATGGGAAAATATAAAGTTGCAGTTTATACTATATGTAAAAATGAAGAAAAGCAGATAGAACGCTGGATGGAGTCTGTGAAAGAAGCAGATCTCATTATGGTTGCCGATACGGGGTCAACAGATAAATCGGTGGAATTATTAAGAGAAAAAGGGGCTACGGTTCATTGTATTGAAGTAATTCCTTGGCGATTTGACGTAGCTAGAAACAAAGCACTTTCTTTCTTGCCAGAAGATGTTGATATCTGTGTTTCTGTTGATCTTGATGAAATATTTGATCCTGGTTGGAGAGAAAAATTAGAAAATGTTTGGACTAACACGACTACGAGAGCTAGATATTCCTATACTTGTCTTTTTTATGCAGATGGTTCTAGGGGGCCAACCTTTTTATTCAATAAAATTCATAGTAGAACAGGATATCGCTGGATAAAGCCGGTGCATGAGGAATTAGAATTTATCGGTGAAGGCGAGGAACAAATTGTCATTGAAAGCACCATACAGCTAAATCATTATCAAGATTTAGCGAAGTCAAGATTTCAGTATCTACCACTTCTTGAGATGTCTGTTGAGGAATCTCCTAACGAGGATAGAAATGTGCATTATTTAGGAAGAGAATATATGTTTCATGGACAACATGAGAAGGCAATCCAGATGTTAAAAAGGCATCTGTCTTTAGAATCTGCTAAGTGGATAGAGGAAAGAGCTGCTTCGATGAGATTTATTGCACGTTGTTATCTTTCTTTAAATAATCTATCGGAAGCAAAATCCTGGCTATACCGTGCAATCGCAGAAGCACCAAATCAGAGAGAACCCTATGGCGAGATGGCGCGTTTTGCTTATCAAAATAAAGAGTATCTACTCGCACTTTGTATGATAGAAGAAGCTTTTAAAATAAAAGTGAAGCCTAACTACTATCTGGATGAAAAATTTTGCTGGGATGAAACCTTATACGATATTGGTGGGGTCGCTGCTTTTTATGTGGGATTAGTAGAAAGAGCGTTAGAGTTAACAAAGAGAGCCATGGAGTTGGCTCCGGATGATCAGAGGATTCGAGATAATTTTATTTTGATACAAAATAAATTACAATGATTAAGGTAAGAGGATAACCAACAAAGCTATAGAATGTTATTTGAAGTTACTTGCAAATTGCATTCTATAGCTTTTCTCTATCATTCAGTTTTTGTTATTACATTTCTACAGTATATTCCATAACATTCTATAACAAAGATGTAGAAAGTTTAGATTTGAAGAACTTTGTGACTTTTTAGATTCATGGCAAGAAACAGTTCGCGTAGCGTGCTTTTACTTGTTGATAGGGAGATTACAGGTATTGCCCTGTTAATTCTTTAAAACTATAAGATACGTAATTCCTCACAAAAACATAAGATAGAAATACGTTTCACATTATTTCTCCAAATGTCATTATAGATTTCATCTATATCTTCACTAATTTTCTTAGCTTCTTTACAAATACATGGAACATCATAGTAAGCAGCAACTACAGTGAAACAACTTTTGTCTTCTTTGGATTGATAAAGTTGCAACCCTGCATAAAAATCAGGGTATTTACTGCAAAGATACTCGTCTAACTCATTGCTAAACTTGATATAATCGTCAACATAGTAAGGTCTCACGAAAATTCCATTTACATTTAATAATAGGTTGGAGAAATCGTTATTATTTTTTATAGATTCACTCATATAGACACCTCCTTTATCTACGGGATGACTCTACAATATCATATGTCGAATAGACTAGAATGGTGTCATATTATGTTGTTATTAGGTATTGTAATCTAACGAATTACAAAACCCTCTCCGAGAACTTCGTTGGACTCAAGGATAATGATAAAACAATCTGGATCAACATGTTTTACAGCCTGTTCTAACTGATACATTTGCTTATTGTTACAAGCACACATCACTACTTGTTTGTCTTCCTTTTTGTAACCTCCAGCTGCATTCAGTATTGTTGAGCCCCTTTGACAAGATTGTTCAATTGTTTCGGTTATTAAGTCACCATGAGGTGTGACGATAAGAGCTACTTTACCAGAATTGATACCATACATAACTTTATCCACTGCAATTGCAAATAAATAGTTAATTATCATACCGTAGATGATACCATCCATATCACGGAATAGAATTCCACCAATTAAAATAATACCTACGTCTGATAAAAATGCAATCTTACCTAAAGAAATGTGTGGATGTAAAGCTTTTACAGACATAATAATAAAATCGGATCCGCCAGTGGAGGAGTTTCTCATGTAGATCATAGCGTAACCAAGACCACCTAATACACCAGTACATATAGCCGCTAGTAAACGGTCACCTTCGTACATTGGAAGAAGAGGACCAACGTAATCGATCATTAAGGAAGAAATAATCATACATCGAAAAGAACGTAAGAAGAATCCTCTTCCCAATAAACGATAACAAATTAGAGCGACAGGGATATTTAAGACGATTGTGGTAATACCAATAGGCAATGAAAAGAGTCGATTTAAGATAAGGGCAATCCCTGAAAATCCTGTCATTGGAAATTCTGCTTGTGCGGCGAAATTATAAAGACTAATGGCAATCAAAAAGCTACCGATTATTTCTACAAGAATATCAATTGCTACTGTTTTATTACATATGGAGGAACGAATCTTTTTTAACGATTCGTTTAGCATTAATTTATTAGTTACGTTTCGTTTCATAAGGAATCCTTTCTGCATGGTTTTCTGAATTGTGCTCGTATTATTTATTTTCATCCTATTTTATAGGATGTGTAAACTTACATAACTTTACACAAAAAAAAGAGCGGTAACGAATTAAAAAATTATAATTCGCTAACGCTCTTCTTTTAATAACATATCATAACTTGATAATTATGTCAAATAAGTCCTTACTATTGATGTATTGTTGGTATGGTAATGTAAATAAAAAAGAATAACAGTAACAGTGTTAAGGTGTAGGAGATGTAACAGTTTCATACACCTTTCAGCGTTCAAAAAAATGGAGGATAAGTGTATTCTTCCCTTTTCTTCATCAAGTATCTTTAGTTTAGTATAATCTCTTGGAGTCATACTGTCGCACTAAACGACGGTAGACAAAGGGGCTGATGAAAATAACTGAGTAGTAATCAGTTGTACGAAAAAAACATACACCAGAAAAAATATATGTGATAATACGCTTCGATTATGGTATACTTTTTATATCGTATCGGGGCTCTTTCCATTATGAAAGGAGCGTTACTATGAGTGCAAAAAGACGAGATAGCTTGAATCGTACAGATATTGTTTTGGACAATGGAAGAATCAATGTTACATTACAGAAAATGAAAAGTTGTAAAAATACTAAATAAGCAAAGAAAAGACTATAATAAAGGAGTTTACAATACATGATAAAAGTACTATTTGTCTGCCACGGCAACATCTGTCGTTCACCAATGGCAGAATTTGTATTCCGAGATATGATTAAGAAAAACGGTCTAGAATCTAGGATTAGTTGTGAATCTAGTGCAACAAGTACGGAAGAAATCGGTAATTCGGTTCATTATGGGACTAAGAAAAAACTAAAAGAGGTTGGTATCTTAGTGGAGGGAAAACAGGCAGTCCAACTAAAGCGTAGCGATTATGATAAATATGATTTGCTTTTAGGAATGGAACAACGAAATGTAACTAATATGCTTAGAATTCTAGGTAGTGATCCAGAAGGAAAGGTTAGGAGACTTCTTGATTATTCCAAACATCCACGAGATATAGCGGATCCTTGGTATACGGGAGATTTTGAAACAACTTATCAAGACGTTTATGAGGGATGTGATTGTTTATTGACATACCTTCTAGATCATTATGGTAATAAATAATAGTAGATAATAGTTACTAAGGAGACGTGCAAGTATAGGAAGTGTGACCATACTTGCGAAAGAGTGTTGGAAGCATCCAAATCCACTGTGTAAAGCTAGAACTGTCAATCCCGGTACAAAAGAATTGTACATCGGATTAGGATTTCAGATTTATAATTTTGCGTTATGAGAGTAAAACTTAGTTAGGTAGCAGAGCAAACTGCAATTCAATGATAAAGGGAACTGGTTATGTAGACAACTCCATACAGGAAGTAAAAACAGATTAGGTAAAAAAGAAAATTAAAATTATAAATGAGGTTATCATGCTTAATATATTATATGAAGACAAGCATATTATTGTCTGCGTCAAGCCAATAGGAGTATTATCACAACCAGCTCCAGGGGAAGATATCGATATGGTTACTCTTTTAAAAGAGTATCGGAAAGAAAAAAAGGAATTAGATTACATTGGCCTTATTCATCGATTAGACCGCAATGTCGGTGGAGTAATGGTTTTTTCTAAGACAGAGCTAGCAACTAAGAAATTATCAGTTGCAATCATGGAACGAAATTTTACGAAAGAATATATGGCTGTAATCCATGGAAGACCGACGGAACAATCAGGAATTTTAAAGGACCTCATGTTTAAAGATTCTTCAAAAAATAAATCATTTGTTGTGAAACGAATGAGAAAAGGGGTAAAAGAGGCTTCTCTAGAATATCGTGTTATTGATACCGTCTCCGTAGAAGATGGAGAGTTTTCGTTAGTAAGAGTGAAACTTCATACAGGACGTACCCATCAAATACGTGTGCAATTCTCATCTCGTAAATTACCACTCGTTGGAGATGGAAAATATGGAGGAAAGGATAATCAATGTGATGCTGCATTATGGTCATATCGATTAGCGTTTGTCCATCCAATTATGAATACATTGGTGGATATAAAGAAATTACCACCAGAACAGTATCCTTTTTGCTTGTTTTCAGATGAACTTATCAAAGAGGAAGAAAACAAAGGAACAATAATAGAAGATTAAGAAAGATGATATGCGAATAAGCATACTTGATATGCAAATCATATCATAACAATGGAGGCAAAATGAAGATAAAATTTACAGAGGAACAAACTGCGTTATTAAAGAAAATGGGTATTGCATTTTCATTACAGGGAAATTTAGATAACGATCATTTAATGGAACTTGATATGGTAGTTACGGATTACATGATTGAATATGGAATAGAAGAGGATGAGACTGTAAATGAAGTTGGAAAGCTTTGTGAACAGATTTTAGAGAAGATCAATGAATAATTTACAAAGTAGTACAAAACCAAGGTTTAAGAAGATTTATATCGAAATTACAAATGTCTGTAACTTGCAGTGTGATTTTTGTCCCAAAACAAAACGTATGCCTAAATTTTTATCTATACAGGAATTTGAGCATGTTATTGATCAAGTCGCACCTTATACAAACTATATCTATCTTCACATAATGGGAGAACCATTACTGCACGAAAATCTGAAAGAGTTTATAGAGATAGCAGCAAAGAAAAAGATAAAAGTTAATCTTACTACTAATGGGACATTATTAAATGAAGAAAAAGATTTTTTACTTGAGTTAAGTGCTCTTAGGCAAATTAATATATCTCTTCATAGTTTTGAAGCGAATGACCAAAATCGGACATTACATGATTATGTTAAGTCTGTTATGAATTTTGTAAAAAAAGCTACAAAGCATTCAGAGCTTTTATGTAGTGTAAGATTATGGAATATGAATTTTGGAGATATAAAAGGAGCAAATTCCTTAAATAGAGAAATAGTTGAGTTGATAGAACACGAATTGGAGATTAAGGAATCCTTAGAGGAGAAACTTTGCCAAGATCATAGTTGTAAGGTTAGTCATAATGTTTATCTTAACATGGCCAGAAAGTTTGAATGGCCAGATATAAAGAAGGAGAAGTTTCAGGAAGAAGTATTCTGTTATGGATTACGTGACCAGATAGGAATCCTAGTGGATGGCACGGTTGTTCCTTGTTGTTTAGATAGTGAGGGAACAATTAATCTGGGGAATCTATATGAGGATAATTTGGATAAAATCCTTTCTTCAGAACGAGCGAACAATTTGTATGAGGGTTTCTCACGTCGAATAGCAGTGGAAGAGTTGTGTCAACGTTGTGGGTACGCTACTCGATTTTAATATAAATGCTGATAGAAATAAAACTTTATGTAAATGTATCAGACGTTTTATTAGGTAAGTATTCCAAGTTTTGCTTTCTATGTATAGTTAAAGTAAAGGTGTCTGGTAATTTATAAGGAGGGTGAAGTAAGTATGAAACAAAAGACAAGTTGTGAATGCTGTTCAAACTATCAATATAATGAAGATTATGAGTGTTATGAATGTGAAGTCAACTTAGACGAGGATGATATGGTACGCTTTTTAAGTGATAGTTTTTATAATTGTCCATATTTTCAATTAGAAGATGAATATAGAATAGTAAGAAAGCAAATGTAAAAAATCAATGTTAAAAAAATAAATGTAATAAAGTCAGGGGATTAACAGTAAAGATTTCGATATAAGAGTTTTCGCTTATATGAAGTCAATCGTTTATCCCCTGTTTCTCATTTCGTGACAAGAAAACTCTATAAGGAAATGGATTTAAAAACTGAAAATAGAATATTGATAAATAGATTATTTACAGATGCATTCAAAAGATGTAACGGATACCTAAGAATTATTAAGGAACAATTACTTATAAAAAATAAATTTTATAAAGTCCAAACTTTCTATATAAAAAAAGCATCTAAAAACTGTAAGGAAACATTTCTTACATGCGCATCTCGTAAGAGGTTATTTATCATGATAAAGGAACGCACCATGGAAAATAAATTTGAAACACTAAAAGAATACATAGTTGGAAACCAAGCAAAATTTTATCGGTTGGCTTATAGCTTTGTACTCAATCAGGAAGCAGCACTTGACGTTGTGCAGAATGCTATCTTAAAAGCTTTGGAAAACTACCAAAGTATTAGAGATATGAGTTATTTGTCAACTTGGTTTTATCGTGTTTTGGTAAACGAATGCTATGCTTATCTAAAGACCAGTAAAAGGATAGTATTATATACTCCAGAAGCTATGCCAGAGGAAAGTTATCTTGAGAAGGCGTATGAATGCTATCAAGATGAGGTGTTTCGTGAGGTTGTTAAGCTTCCCAAGAAGATACGTACTGTTATTATACTACGTTTTTATGAGGAACTTTCTCTAAATGAAATCTCAGAAATTACGAAAACAAATTTAAGCACTGTAAAAACTAGACTGTATACAGGATTAAAGAAATTAAAAGTTAGTTTAAAGGAGTGGAAGAATGAACCATTTTAAATTATCAAAACAGAATTATCAAAAGATGAAGGTCCCAGAAGAATTAGAAGAGCGAGTGAATCAGACTATAGCTAATTTTGAAGCAGGTAATTCAAAGAATCATAATGATAAAAGAAAGAAAAGTCACCGAGTTTCCTATTCCACAATCTCTGCAGTGGCAGCGGCAGCAGCTTTTGCTATCTTGGTGGTAGGTCTTAATACGAGTGAAGTTTTTGCTATGAAGCTCGGTGATTTACCAGTGGTTGGTGCTATTGCTAAAGTTCTAACGGTAAGAGATTATGAAAAAAGCAATGATGACATGACGATTACAGCTCAGATTCCTGAAATTGTTGTGGATTCAGAGCAAGATGAGGTAAAACTTGCGATCTCAGATATTAATGCAGAGATTGATGAATTGGTAGAAAAGCATATAAAACTAGCAGAAGAGAACATATTGGAATACAAAGAGGCTTATCTTGAAACAGGTGGTACAGTTGAAGAATTTGCTAAAAAGAATTTGAAAGCGGATGTTACGTATGAAATAAAAAGCCAAACAGATACGATGGTTTCGATTGTAATAACATCAGCAGAAAGCTGGTCAAATGCTTATAAAGAGCAATATTTTTATAATATTAATTTAGTTACCGGTAATCAGTATACCTTAAAAGATTTTCTCGGTGAAAATTATATTACAATTGCAAATGAATCGATTGTAAAGCAGATGAAAGAAAGAGAGCAAGGAGAAGATGAAATAAAGTATTTTGTAGGAGAAGATGGTTTTCAATCCATTGATGATTCTACTAGATTTTATGTAAATCAAGAAGGAAATCCGGTCATTGTATTTGCTCGTTATGAAATTGCTCCTGGTGCCTATGGAGTTCAAGAATTTGAAATAATCTCTGAATAAGAAAACTTGAATAACCTAATTTTACTCCTCATATGATATGGTAAAGAATGTTTTTAGGAAATTTCATAAGGTCGACTTCCTAAGATTACTTACATAGAATAGGGGGGGAATATGAAGATAACCAAAGGTACGATTATACGTACAATTATGCTATTTCTTGTATTGATTAATTTGATTCTAAAGCAAACAGGCAGACCAGTTCTTGAAATAGAAGAAGGAACGGTAGCTAGTTTTGTCGAAACGGTGATTGAGCTCGGTACGATTGTTGTTGCTTGGTGGGAGAACAATAGTTTTACTAAAAATGCAAGAAAAGCAGACGATTATTTAAAGAAATTAAATACGGAAAAGTAAAATAAAAAGATGGATGAAAAATAGTAATTCGATTGGATTACTAGAGCTTCATCCATCTTTTTCTTGCAGGAAATAGATGGAATAATTATAATGTAACTAAGAAATTGCAGAATGTTTAAGTAGCTGGAAGCTTTCTCGTTAAAAGGCTATGTTTCACCACTGATGTATTCGAGATAAAATTCCTATAGTTAGTTGCGAAATATCTGTAATTGGGTTTCGATATCATAAATAATAGATGGTAACCCTTACTCTTATGCGATATAATTCATGGCAGTGACTCGTAAATTAAAAGATGAGTAAAGTGTAATAAAAAGTTCACTAATAAATTATATTGGTGCTGCGGCAAAAACTGTGTAATCGGCAGCGCAGAAATGAGGATAAATTATGAACCAAAGTACTAAGGTAAGAATCGCATTAATCGGCGTTGTCAGTATGGGAAAAAAGTATGCCATGATGCTAGAGATGGGGAAAATTTCAAATCTTACATTGACAGCCGTCTGCTGTAGAAGTCAGGAAAATCAGAATTGGGTAATGGAAAATCTGAGTGGGAGTGTTTCCTTGTATCGAAGTAGTGAAGAATTATTTGCACATCCTGAGGAATATGATGCTGTATTAATTGTCACTCCTCACAAAAAGCATCCAGAACTAGCGATAAGAGCATTTGAATTAAAAAAACATGTATTTTGTGATAAACCTGCTGGAATTTCATTGCTCGATGCGCAAAAGATGGAACAAGCACACAAAGAGTCTGGCTGTAAGTATGCTATGATGTTTCATAATCGAACCTATCCGGTTCTAAAAAAAGTAAAGCAGTTATTAGAAGATGGGTTTGTTGGGGAATTAAAACGTATTCAACTTGTAAATACCATATATTATCGAACAGAATTTTATCACCATTCCAGTGATTGGAGAAGTAGTTGGCACGGAGAAGGCGGAGGAGCTCTAATAAATCAAGGGCAACATATCCTAGATTACTGGCAATGGTTTTTTGGGATGCCGAATACAATTTATGCCTCAATACCTTTTGGAAAATACAATTCTTTTGCTGTGGATGATGAAGCAACTTTACTAATGGAGTACCCAAATAAAGTTACGGCTACTTTTATTCTATCCACCGGTGAAATTCCAAGAGAAGAGATTTTAACGATAGTTGGAACAAAAGGACGAATACAAGTAACGGGAAATGAAATCGAGCTTACAAGTTACAGTAGGGACTCTATCCAATATGGGAAAGATGCAAAGACTAATTCAAGAGAAGAGATACAGCAAACCAAGGAGTTATTTATTTGCAATGAACCAAAAGAATCCTATGAACAGATGTTACTTAATTTTGGGGATGCAATCCTTCGTGGAAAACCTCTCATCGCTCCAGGGGAAGATGGAACGAAGGCGTTAGAGTTAACAAATGCAGCTTATTTTTCTGCATTTTTAGGAGAACGAGTAAGTCTTCCAATCGATAGTTATGAGTATGAGAAATTACTGGAAAATAAAATCGAAAATGAGAACATATAAATGGAGGATATTATGGCACAAATGAGACTTGGTAAGACAGAACTACTTGTGGACAGAAATGGATTTGGTGCTCTTCCGATACAAAGAGCGACGTTAGATAATTCAATCAAAATCCTGCAAAAGGCTTATGAAAACGGCATAAACTTTTTTGATACTGCAAGATTTTATACAGATAGTGAAGAAAAAATTGGACAAGCTCTCTCAAAAGTGAGAGAGGATATTTTTATTGCAACGAAGACAGCAGCAGTGAAGGAAGAGTCGTTTTGGCGAGATTTAGAGACATCGCTAAATAAGTTAAAGACGGATTATATTGATTTATACCAATTCCATAATCCTTCTTTTTGCCCGAAACCTGGGGATGGAACTGGTCTTTATGAAGCAATGTGCAAAGCAAGGGAACAAGGTAAGATAAGGCATATCGGAATTACGAATCACCGTTTAGCCGTAGCTCATGAAGCTATCGACTCGGGGTTATATGAAACCTTACAGTTTCCATTTTGTTATTTATCCACAGAGAAAGAACTTGATTTAGTGAGGAAGTGTAAGGAAGCAGACATGGGATTTATAGCGATGAAGGCGCTTTCTGGAGGATTGATTACGAATGCAAGAGCTGCCTATGCTTATCTTGCTCAGTTTGATAATGTATTACCAATCTGGGGAATTCAAAGAGAACATGAACTTGACGAGTTTCTTTCGTTTTCTAGTAATCCGCCAACCTTAGAGAAAGAGTTGCTTGATGTAATAAATCACGATAGAGATGAGCTTTTAGGTGAGTTTTGTCGTGGATGTGGTTACTGCATGCCATGTCCTGTTGGTATTGAGATTAACAATTGTGCAAGAATGTCTCTTTTGCTTAGAAGATCTCCTTCCGAACTTCAATTGACTCCTGAAGCACAGCAAAAAATGAAGAAGATAGAAGATTGCTTACATTGTAATCAATGTAAGACAAAGTGTCCATATGGATTGGATACCCCAAGTTTACTAAGGAAAAATTATGAGGATTATCAAGAAGTTTTAAAAGATCGCAGTAAGGTGTCAGTATAGAGGTGTCTATACTGACACCTTTTTGCGTGAGCTTTCTTTTTGCTACGTGCTTTCTTATGAAGCAATTAAGTTATTCTGTGTTATTATGCGAAATGTCAACGAAACATGAAAAACTTTGTAAAATGTGATGAAGAATAAACAAATTTTGGAAAATATATTGACGAAACTTACGAATTAAGATAATTTAATCCTATAGGATGTATAATATTTCATTTATCCAAAGGAGAGGAAGCATTGATGCATAGAAGAAAAATGGTTTCCTATACAGTTACGTTAATTTTATTTTTGTTATTTTTATTGAGCCTTTATATTGGAAATAGACCAATGAATAAGACGAAGGAGATAATGCTATTTCAAGCAATAACGGAAAAAGATTATACAAACTCTGATTTTAATGTTGTGATTCGTACATCAAAACATTGGGATGATAATGATTATACGGAGGTTGGAGCCCAATACGATGGTGTTTTTTACAATAATACAAAGATCGATGTTTCTGATTGGAGAATAGAAGTCGATGTGCCTAGTGAAAGCAGGATTGACAGTGCTTGGAATGGAATATATAAATTAGAGGATGGGAAACTTATTATTACTTCTGTAGACTATAACGAAAAGTTGTCTGGTGAGGAGTCGATGACGTTTGGTTTTGTCATGTATACGAAGAATAGCTTTGAGGTTCATAATATTACCTTGCATCTAAGTAGATTAATAAGGCTGTGTGATTATCCATTATACTGGGCGTTTATCATTGTACTATTTATACTCTTTATAACATCCATCGTGTATTGCTTTTTTGAGTTAAGGTTTCGAGGGCTAAAGGCGAAGCAGAGAGTATATAAAGCTGTTATTGAGCAGTCTCTTCGGACATTTGCTAACATTATTGATGCAAAGGATGAGTACACAAAAGGACATTCTGAGCGGGTTGCAATATACTCTAGGGAGATAACAAAACGTATGGGAGGTACAGAACAGGAACAAGAAAACATCTATTATATGGCACTCCTACATGATATCGGGAAAATTGGGATTCCAGATAACATCTTAAATAAGCCAGGCAGACTTACAAAGGAAGAACATAATATTATTAAAACGCATTCCTCTATAGGGGGAGAAATTTTAAAAGATTTTACAACAATACCTGGTATCAGTGATGGCGCATGCTATCACCATGAACGTTATGATGGAAATGGATATAATGAAGGATTAAAAGGAAAAGAAATACCAGAGTGTGCACGGATCATCGGCATTGCAGATGCCTATGATGCTATGGCAAGTGCACGTTGTTATCGTCCACCACTAAGTGAAGAGTACATATTACAAGAACTAAAAGATTGCGCAGGGAAACAGTTTGATCCTATGATTGTTACTTACATGATTACTATGATACATGAAAGATACGCACCTTTAGCACAATAGTAGGATTTCAACACGGAGGAATACTGTACCTATAATGGTTGAGACTTGGTTGCAATACTATGAAGTTTTGAATAATTTAGTGTAGATTGATAAATAAAATCCAATAAGAGGTTTGGTGACTTCTTATTGGACGTTTATTCATGACAAGGAAAAGTTCGCGAAGCGTGCTTTTCTTGTTTGTACTTTATTTTGTATTTTCCTTTTTTATAGAAACCTTTAGTTTCCTATCTTATTCTATCTTTTCTTATAACTTTCCTATTATTATAATAGAAGTTTCTCAAGCTCTGTTAATGCCATTGGTTTGTAATAAAGATAACCTTGAGCCTTATAACAGCCACATTCTATTAAAAATTGCTCTTGTTCTTTCGTCTCTACTCCTTCTGCAATCATATCCATACCCAATTCAGCTAGCATCGATATTATGTGACGAATCACAGTACGACCTTTTGAACTTTCTAGGTTGCTTAAAAAGAGCCGGTCAATTTTAACTTCGTCTATTGGTTCATCTTTTAGCATGTTCATTGAGCTGTAACCGGAACCAAAATCATCCATAGAAAAAGAAAATCCTTTTTCTTGTAGCATTCTCATACAATAAAACAAATAGGAAGAATTCTCTGCTAAAGCACTTTCTGTAATTTCTAAGGTAATTAGACTTGGAGGTATTTTATATTCTCTTGATAGACGACATAAAACTTCGACAAAATCTTTTTGATATTCATGAAGCCTTGATACGTTGAGTGAGATAGGGAGAGGAGTCACGCCTTGATCAATTAATTTTCGTAAGAACTGAAAAACTTCGGTCCAAACATAGATATCAACATCAACAATATAACCACTTTTTTCAAGCACTGGAATAAATAAATTTGGATACAGGTAGCCCTCCAGAGGATGTTTCCAACGTAATAATGCTTCTCCGCCAATAATGTCACCTGTTTTCATATTTACTTTAGGCTGTATATGTACTTCTAATTGTCTTTCCGTTAATGCAGTAGTAATCTCATTTTCTATCTTTTTTTCTAAAAGTAGAGAAGTACGAAGATCCTTATCATAAAAGGAGTAAAAGGAAAATACTTTACCTTTGATTGTTTGTAAAGCTAAATTAGTATAATCACTTAATAAACTAATATCCATACCATATTCCGAGATACAGATACCAAAAGCAGGAAGTAACTTACAGGATATCGGAAATGAAGTTATTTTTTCAGCTAGCGAAGACACAATATGAATCAGGTCATCTGTTTCTTGATAAGGGGTACATAAGGCGAAAATATCTGCACGTAAATGACCAACGACAGTATCTTCCGCTTCATAAACTCGGAAACAATCTGCAATATGCTTTAATAATGCATCACCTTGACTTCGTCCACAAAATTCATTTACTGTCTTAAAGCGATATAAATCCATACGAATTAAGGCATATTTTTTTTCTTTATGTACTCTTAAACATTCATTTCCTTTATAAAAAAAAGCATTATTCCCATATAGACCAGTTAGATTATAGCGTGAAGTAGTAGCATTTTGTTCTGCCATCTTCTTTAGTGAATATAGGTATAATTCTTCCTTTCCTTCCTCTGTCAGCATAGGTGAGGAAGAGGTTTCTAATCCTTTAGCAAAACTCATAATGATGCTAGCCCTTTCTTCCATGATTTTAATATAGTACTACCCATATTTTAGCACATATCACTTAATAATACAATATTCAACAAAAAGTGACACAAATATAAGGAAGAAACGTGACTTTTTTGAATCCTTATACTATAATAACAATAAATTGTAGGAAACTAAGAAGAAATGGTTTTTAGTAAAAAAATTAGAAAAAAGTTAATGAATAAGAAATCGGGGCGATGTTATGATCTGTTTTTATCTAGTTGGAATAACTTCCTTCCTGTCTCTTTGGGCAGTAAAGGGGATAAGTGTATATGATGTTCTGGCTAACTTCTTTTTCTATAGTTTTTTGGGTTGGATATATGAAAGTACCCTAGTGAGCGTACGTAAGAGGACACTTACAAATCGTGGTTTTCTCAATGGTCCCATCATACCAATTTATGGTTTTGCTGCAACCTTTATTTATATGGCATTTTATAATGAGTATGCCATATCACTAACAGGAGAGGTAAATGCACTACATATCAGTGAAGTCTTCTTTTTCGGGATGGTAATTGCTTCTATCTTAGAATATATTACTTCCTATCTGATGGAGAAGTTCTTTCATGCAAAATGGTGGGACTATAGTAATTATCCACTTAATATCAAAGGTAGAATAAGCCTTCCCTCCTCTTTATTTTGGGGATTACTATCTACTGTAATGGTTTATCTGATCCAACCAGCAGTAAATAATTTGCTTCTACAGATACCAAGACCTTTAGGAGATTATGTTTTAATTGCAGCCGTTGCAGCAGGGAGCTGCGACCTTATCCTAACAGTGGCTGTGACGTTAAAACTAAACAAGAAACTAGAAGTTCTAGAACGCTTAAGAGAAGAAGTGTTCGAGTATACGATGGGATTAAAGTGGTATGAAAGAAGAGAAGAACTGAAAGGACGCCTTACTCATAGTAAGGTTGGTGAGTTTGCAGAGGAGTTATTAGGTCTTGTGAATAAGAGCTATGAAAAGCACCTACAAAGAAAAGTCTCTGAAGATAGTATGGAGCGCAGAAAAATACGTATTGACATAGAACAAAGGATTAAAAAATTTATGGAACTCTATAATAAGTCTGGTAATACACATCTGCAAAAGAGTATTTATAAGCGTATGTTCAAGGCGTTTCCGAATATGAAAATGGTCGGAAAAGAAGGGGTGTTTGCGGATTTTAAAGATAAGATTAAGAAAACATCAAATAGAAAAAAGAAGTAATGATGTTCATCTGGATAATATTCCAAGTGATTTTTTCTTATCTATCTATTAAATATTCAGCTAAGTATGTCGATGGTAATTATATAATTCTAGGTCTTTTATACTAGAAGAGAAAAAATTATAGGGTAACTAAGAGGAGGCGTAATGAAATACATGTTAGAAAAGTTAAAAAACATAAGAATCAGAATAAGAGTGGCTTCTTTGGCTGCATTGGCAGTGCTATTTTTGATTATGATGTTATGCGTATCTTTTGTAAATGATAATATTATATTAAAGGTGGTTATCTTTGTCTTAGCTGCGATTACAGGTTTTGCTTATACAAAACTTATTTCCCTCTCTATTCTTGGGGAGATAAAGAGCTTAAAATCCATTATGGTAGAGGTTTCAGAAGGTAATCTATCTGTTAATGTGGATGACAGTGTTAAGACAAAGGATGAATTTGGTGATTTTGCGCAAGCAATGGAGAAAACTTTAGTTCATCTGAATACATATCAGTCTTATATTGATGAAATCGCAGATGTTCTAAATAAGATGGCAGAAGGAAAGATGGAATTAGAGCTTCACCAAGCATATGATGGACAGTTTATGGTAATTAAGAAGGCTTTAATCAGTATTTCAACTTCCCTAAACCGTACATTAAAAGAAATTAATATATCCTCCGATAAGGTTGCAAAAGAAGCAGAGAATATGCAGATGACTGCAATACAGGTTTCCAATGGAACAACGGAGGAAGCTGCTACGATTGAGGAATTGACAGCTTCTATTCAGGAAATAACTTCTCAAGTAAGTGTGAATGCAGAAGGTGCGGTAGATGCGAAAAGTAAAATTTCTAATATGACTGATACAGCTACAATAAATAATGAGAATATGACGCAACTTTTAGGAGCGATGGAGGATATACGAACTTCCTCGAATGAAATCGTAAACATCATACAAACAATAGAAGGAATTGCCAGTCAAACGAATTTGCTTTCCTTAAATGCATCTATTGAAGCGGCAAGAGCAGGTGAGATGGGCAAAGGATTCGCAGTTGTTGCTGGTGAAATCGGTAATCTGGCGAATCAAAGTGTGACTGCAGTGAAAGTTACTTCCCAGTTAATTGAAAATACAATCAAAGCTGTGGAACACGGTGTGAACCTTGCTGATGAATCAGCAAAATCCTCCAATGAGGTAGCTAACGTAGCAAAAGATATTACTAAGATTATGGATGATATTTCAGATAGTTCTCAATCTCAAAGTGATCTTTTACAGCAATTTGCTGAGGCGGTGGAACAAATTGCAATTGTTGTGGATGGAAATAAGGCTGCAGCAACATCGAGTGCTCAGATGTCAGAAGTTTTAACCAAAGAGGCAGTTCACTTAAAACAGATGATAGACCAATTCGAACTTTATGAAGAGTAATATGTAGAAGAATCCTATGGATCACGCTGAATCTGTGGGGATAGTATTGTATTTGATGAAAGAACATGGAAAGATACCTAAAAAGGGGAGAACGGCTCTTTTTGGGTATCTTTTTTATCAGTCCTTATGTTTATCATGTGATTCTATTCCTTCCGTTCTTAAGGAAATACTCAGTATATTTTAATTGATTCTAATCTTAGTTTAATTTGAGTATTGCAAACGTTTGTTTTATAATAGGTGTAATTGAGCTACTAGCTAAAATACGTGAATATGTATTTTTTGACTTGGAAAATAGGAGGCAGAGAAATGGGTAAACAATTAGTTCATAGTCCATTATTTCGTGATCCAATTTATGACGGTGCAGCAGATCCCGTGATCATATGGAATCACATAGAAAAACAGTGGTGGATGATATATACAAATCGTCGTGCGAATATAAAAACTCCTGGAGTGGAATGGGTACATGGAACTGATTTGGGAGTTGCTTCTTCGAGTGATGGTGGGCATACCTTCGTTTATCGGGGAGTATTAGAAGGGCTTTCGATTGAACCAGGAAGAAATACGTTTTGGGCACCTGAGATTATCTATGAAGATGAAATCTATCATATGTATGTGTCTTATATTACTGGTGTCCCAT
The DNA here is from genome assembly GCF_000733755.1 of Lachnoclostridium phytofermentans. Lineage (GTDB taxonomy): Bacteria > Bacillota > Clostridia > Lachnospirales > Lachnospiraceae > Lachnoclostridium > Lachnoclostridium phytofermentans_A. Next base: position 158,864 of record NZ_JPOF01000007.1, read on the forward strand.
CTACTTGGGATTTTGAGCGACATATCTTACATTATACCAGTAAGAACTTGTGGGACTGGGAGTATATCGGAAGGTTACCTCTATCTTCTAATCGTTGTATTGATGCTTGTGTACATAAGCTTCCAGATGGTAAATACGGACTTTGGTATAAGGATGAAGTAAATGGTTCTCACACTTATATGGTAGAAAGTAGTGATTTGTTTGAGTTTCATAATCCAATCGCAGTCTTAGAGGAGTTCGCTCATGAAGGACCCAATGTATTTCGTTTTAAGGGATTTTATTGGATGATTATTGATACTTGGAAGGGGCAAGGAGTGTATCGAAGCAAAGATGCTATGAACTGGAGCAGATGCAATGATATTTTATCAGAAACCGGACATAAGGAGGATGATTATGGGTTTGGTTTCCATGCAGATGTGCATGTTCAAGAAGATGAGGCATATATCTTTTATTTTACGCATCCTGGAAGGATACCATGTGTGGAAGAGAATTTTTATGAACAACAAAGAACTTCTCTTCAGATACGAAGACTAACGGTAAAAAACGGGGAACTCTCTTGTGACCGTGAGGAAGAATTTGTGTACGAATTAATTTAATAGGGGGAATAAGTAATGAAAGAATTGCTGTTAAAGCGTAAGGGGAAATTTATACAATATCTAGCAGCATCCTTTATGTTTAATATTGATCGGTATGTTCAAATGGGCATTTTTGCCCTCATCATGTGGGCTGTCGAAAAAGGTAAGGATACCAATTACTCAGTAGTAGTAATTGTCACCATTCTAGCTTCGGTTTATAGTGCTGTAAGTTTTGTGATTTCACGTATGCTTCGAATAGGTTATATGAGGGATACCATTTTGGATGTCCGACAACAAGCATTTGATAAAATCATGAGAATGCCATTTAAACAATTTTCCAAGAAAGGAAAAGAAATTTATCTATCTAATTTAATCAATGATATTAATCAGTTTGAATCGGATTTCTTCATTAGTTTCTTAAACTTCTTGATTAACTCTGGCATGTTTATTATCAGTTTTATCATCTTATTATGTTTAGATCCAGTTCTAGCTGCGGGGATGTTCATCGCTTCGATGCTCTTATACTTGGTATCTAGCATCTTCTCAAAGAAGACAGTAGCATTAAAAGAGGAGGTATCGACTGCTTCTGAAGAATTTACTCAAGAGATTTCCAATACTTTTCATGGACTTGAAATTCTCAAACTAAATCGCATTGAGGATAAGTTTTTACAAAAGAGTATATCTTCGATTCGAAAGGTGGAACGAAAAAAATGTATCTCGAGTGTATTTACAGAAGGACAAAGAAATATTATTCAGATACTTTCCTACATTGTCACCTGTGGTGTTATGGTATACTTATGTATTAATTTTAAATACGGAATGTCACTAGCGCTCGCAACGTTTATCTTCCAGATTGCAAGTGCAATGAGCTTTAATTTAGTGGAAGCCTTCCCTCTGTGGAATGCTATGAAAGCATCCATTCGTATCTATCATAAGATTACAGATGATGAAGTAGAGGACAAACAGAAGAAGGAAGAGAACCAAGAAGGATTAGACCGGATTCATTCTTTCGATTTTAAGAACGAAATTGTGGTGTCTGATGTATCGTTTGCCTATGAAAATAAAACAATTTTATCTCATGCAAATTTTAAGATTAAAAAGGGAAAGAAGTACCTAATTAAAGGGGTTAGTGGTGCTGGTAAGTCAACACTCATGAATCTACTCTCTATGACCTATGATAATTATGAGGGTGAGATTAGAGTAGATGGAATTGAGTACAAGACTATAATGGAAAAAACATTCCATGATAAAGTGGCATTTATTTATCAGGATGTATTTCTTTTTGAAGATACCATTCGTAATAATATTACACTGTATAAAGATTTGCCTAAAGAGCGTGTAGATTTTGCAGCAAAAGCATGTGAATTGGATTCCGTAATAGCGGATCGAAAACTGGGTTTAGATGAGCCATTATCAGAAAACGGAAAGAATCTATCAGGCGGTCAGCGCCAGAGAATCTCGATTGCCAGAGCGATTGCAAAGCAAGCAGAAATTTTATTTGTGGATGAAGGCACCTCAAGTCTGAATGAAGATTTAGGAAAAGAAATTGAGAAAGTGTTCTTATCCTTACCTCAGACAGTAATTGCAATCAGCCACCGTTATTATGAAGGGGTTACAGATCAATACGATTATGTGCTTGAAATCAAAAATGGTCAGATCCATCAATATGAGGCGAAAGAATATTTTGGGGAGGCAGTGACATGTTAAAAAAAGTATTTAAAAGTACACCACAGATGGTAGTTGCCCTACTCTTTGCTGCCTTTAATAGCTTTTTAGAGGGTGCTGTTACTGTTAAGATGATGGGACTTATTGATTTTGCAATCGCAGGGGACTTAGAACTCTTAAAACAAAAGATACCAGGCCTTTTGATTCTTGCGCTAACGCTTTTACCAGTCGGCATCTTAACATCTATTACGAAAGCCTGGTATAAAAAAGATGCAAATTTAGCAATAAAAATGCATTATATCAGGGGAGTATTTAAGAAAAACATATCAGAATTTCAAAAAGAAAATACAGCAAATTATATCTCTAGACTTACCAACGACTGCAATACCATTGATAAAAACTTTATTGAAGGTATCTATACCGTATTCCAAGGTATCGCTAATTTTTTCGTTGGTATATGGATTATCTCTACGGTAAGTCCATGGATGATATTACTTTCCTTTGTAATTATGTTAGCTAATGTTATCATCGCTGCCGTTATGCAAAAACCGGTAGAGCGAAATTATAAAGAACGTTCTGATATGTTTGATGGTTACACTTCCTATATCAAAGAAGTATTATCCGCTTTTCATATTGTTAAGAGTAATAATTTGCAGGAGAAAGTCACGAAGGATTATTATGAAAAGAGCAATGAGATTCAAAAGAAAGGTTATCTCATTGAGAAGATGATGACTTTTATCAATGGCGCACAAAATCTCACTATGAATACATCGATGTACGGTATTTTATGTATCCTAGGCTATCTAACGATACAAGGGAAGATTACAGCCGGTGGATTATTAATTGTAACACAAGGAATTCAAAAACTTGCTTGGCCATTATTTATGTTAAGCGAAGCCTTACCTAAGGTATTTACCTCAAAATCTCTTAGTGAAAAAATTGGAGATAGTCTTAAAAATTCCGATACTTACGAAGAAAATATAGCAATGCCAGTATTTAAAGAGGGGATTGTTCTTAAAGATGTAGAGTTTCGGTATGAAGATGAATTGGATAACAAGAAAATTCTATCTGGTGTGAATTTAAACTTAAAGAAAAATGGCAAGTATTTAATTGTAGGCCCTAGTGGTGGAGGGAAATCTACCTTGCTTAAACTCCTTCGAAAGTATTTTGCTCCAACAAGTGGGAATATTTTAATTGATGGAATACCACTTCGTGATGTCAAGAAAGAAGATTACTTTGCAATGATAGCAAATGTAGAGCAGCAAGTATTTATCTTTCATGATACCTTAAGAAATAATATAACTCTTTATAAATCATACAGTGAAGAAGAAATAGGGGCAGCGATTGAAGCAGCCGGCCTTACAGGCTTTGTGCAGAATCTCCCAGATGGACTTGATACTATGATTTATGACAATGGACGGAATATTTCTGGTGGTGAGCGTAGCCGTATTGTGATAGCAAGAGCTATGTTAACAAAAGCAAGTATTCTATTTATGGATGAAGCATTTGCATCGCTTGATATGGAGCGGGCAAGAGAGATTGAACAGACGATTTTAAAACTAAAAGATATCACTGTAATCAATGTTAGTCATGTTGTATTCCGAGATACCAAAGAGCAGTATGATGGAGTATTTACAGTGAAGGGAACAGTAAAACCATTACTCAGTCAAGAATAATATTATCGGATACCTTATTAACTTAAATATATTGAATTAAGCTTATCACAAAACCTAATACACACCACATCTGTTCGCAGATGTGGTACTGCTATTAAAAATCTGAAAATATCTTTTTCATTTTTATAATAATGTTGTATAATGGTTACGCAGATGAAATATGGAAAAATAAAATATGCATAGCAAATACGAATATGCGGAAAAGAGGGGACTATGTCGTTACAAGTACAAAATTTGATGAAAAAGTATGGAGACAAGGTAGTTGTTGAAGATTTAAGTTTTGAGATTACAAAACCAGGAGTGTATGCTTTACTTGGTACGAACGGTGCTGGTAAAACAACCTCACTACGTATTATTCTAGGTATGTTAGCCCACGATGGTGGCAAAGTACTTTGGAATGGAGCACCACTGGATCCTGTAAAGGCAAATGTAGGATACCTTGCAGAAGAACGTGGCTTATATCCGAAATACTCTTTACTTGACCAGTTATTGTACTTTGCGAAATTAAAGAATGTTCCTAAGAAAACAGCAATGGAACGAATTAAATATTGGTCGGATCGTTTACAAGTAAATGAATATGTATTTCCACCAAAGACAAAAGGAAAGAAGTCGAAAGCAAACAGAGCAGATCAATTATCAAAGGGTAACCAACAGAAAGTTCAGTTAATGGCTGCTTTAATTTCAGATCCTAAATTAATCATCTTAGATGAGCCGTTAAGTGGTTTGGATCCGGTAAATACGGACCTATTCAAATCAATTATTCGTGAACAGATTGCACAGGATAAATATCTTATCATGTCAAGTCACCAGATGCCTACGATTGAAGAATTCTGTAGTGACATCACAATCTTAAATCGTGGTAAGGCAGTGTTACAGGGAAATCTGAATGAAATTAAAAAAAGTTATGGTAGAGTAAATCTTTTTGTTAAGAGCGATGTAGATATTGCTTCTTATATTGAAGAGTTTGGATTAAGAATCGTGAATAAAACACCAAGTGAATATCACTTAAAAGTTCAGAATGAGCAACAGGCAATGGATTTTCTAGCAAAACTCATTGGAGAAAAGATTCCAGTAGTTAAATTTGAGCTGCGCGAGCCATCGTTGCATGAAATATTCGTAGAAAAGGTGGGAGATGTTCATGAAGAAAAGTAGTATCACTGGATGGAAGGACGTCTTTTCTTTTACCTTGATTCAAACCTTAAAGAGTAAGGCGTTTATTGTTAGTTTTATTATATTTGTTGTATTGTCTATCGTTTCCATGCCGGTACTTTCCATGATTATGAATAAGGATTCAAAGTCAGAGGATGGCACTAATCCGATACAAAAAGTCTATATTAATGATCAGGTTGCTTGGTCTAATGGTGGTTTTATACCAGTACTTAGTCAGGAGAACTTAAGTCATATTAAGTTTGAATCGCTCACGGAAGATTATGATACGGTTGTGAATCGTATCGAACAGGAAGAGAATACCTCAGTTATTGTTAACATAACTGAAACAGAATCAACCTTTCAATTGGAATTTATAAAAGCGAGTAATGAAAGTGTAAAAGAGTCTCATGTGCAGACATTAAGTGAAGCATTGCTAGAGGCATTTGATGGATATCGAATTACTCAGTTAGGAATCACACATGATCAGTTATCCCTGATTCAAGCAAGCGTTACAACTTCTGTTACTGTAGCGGACATGAATGGAAATGCAGTGATCAGTGAGGATACCTCGATCACAGATTCTCAATACTGGTTTATCTATGGGATATTATTTATGGTCTTAATGGTCAATGTAATGGCAAGTTCCCAGATAGCGTCTTCTGTCGTTTCTGATAAATCTTCTAAAGTGTTAGAGTATTTATTAACTTCTGTGAGACCATTGGCTATTATGATTGGTAAAATCCTTGCAATGCTTGCTGCTGTGTTAATGCAATTTGCTGGAATTTTTGTTTGTATATTGATTTCAAATTCGGTTACTTCGAAGGTTTTCTCGCCAAATGGTGAAAATATGCTTACTGAATCTCTACCTTCCGGTATCTTTGATAATATTAACATAGTTAATATTATATTATGTATTGCAGTGGTATTGCTAGGTATGATCTTCTATGCTACTCTTGCAGGGCTTGCCGGTGCTACCGTAAGCCGTATCGAGGAAGCGAGTGAGAGTTTAACAGTGTTTACCTTTGTCAACCTAGCTGGTGCTTATATCGGTATGGGGGCAGCAGGTGTGCTGATGGCTAGCGGTACCAATGGCTTTGTAACATTTGCCTTATTATTCCCGTTATCTTCCCCATTTTTATTGCCTGGAGCGATGTTTGTTGGAAAGGTATCGGTAGGATTATCGATTCTATCTATCGTACTCCTAGTGATTTTTGTTATCTTACTATTTAAATTCGTAGCTAGAGTATATGAAACTTTAATCCTTCATAATGGAACTAGAATCGGACTGAAGGAACTAGTAAAGATTTCTAAGAATGTTTAGGAAGGCTGAAATGGGAGGTAAATGTGATGAATGAAATGCGGCAAAATAAGAATTCCAACCTAGGCTCAAGCTTTCGAGGATGGAAATCTGTCTATAGTTTTACGTTTCGACAGGCTACCAAAGGTGCTGGATTTAAAGTAGTAACAGCACTCATTGCGATATTGATTATTGCTGGCTTTATCTTAATGAATGTACTAGTAGCAAAGCCTGATAAAGAGGAAGAAATTAATCCTTCCAAGATTACAAGTGTCTATGTACAAGATCAGAGCGGTATCGCTCCGGCGGATTATGAAAGCTTGATGAAGCAGTTTTCACCAGTCATCTTTGGAAATACGAAATTTAACTTAATGGAGACAGTAGAACTCACAGAAGCTATAAAAAGTGCAATGAATGATTCTAATACTTCCATTGTAGTTAGTATTACAAAGAATGAAGAGGGTTATCAAATAGAAGCATTCATACCAGAGGGATCTATCATAGAGGAATCCGCTACTACTGAACTTCTTGAAACGATGAAGCAGTGTTTTGAAACAAATAAGTTAGTTCAAGCAGGTCTTTCAGTAAACCAATTAACAACAGCGTTAAAGCCAATGAATACGATGATAACTGAAGTGGGTGAGGATAATAATCCGGCTACGTTTATTATTAAAATGATAGCACCTATGATATTTGGGTTAGTGCTATACTTTATGTTATTATTACATGGTCAGACAATCAGCAAGGAAGTTTCAACAGAAAAAACTTCAAAGTTAATGGAAACTTTGTTAACCTCTGTTCATCCGTATGCGATGATTACAGGTAAGGTACTAGCAATCTCATCCATTGCCATCTTACAGTTTCTAACATGGGTTATTTCTATATTTGTTGGATTGTATGGAGGTACTGCGGTTGCTCATGCAATTTATCCAGAGTATGAGAATACAGCTATCACAATTATTAATTTCTTAAAAGACAATATTGGAGAATCAGCATTCTCTTTACCAGCAGTAATATTAGCAGTCTTAGTGTTCTGTGTAGGCTTCTTGTTCTATTGTGTATTAGCAGGACTAGCTGGCTGTATGGTAACTAGACCGGAGGACGCAGCAAGTACACAGGGTGTTTTTGTCTTCCCTATTGTAATCAGCTGGATGGTATGCTATTTTGCTTCCGCTGCTGGAAATGAAGGTGTATTAAGAATTGCAAGATTTGTTCCATTCACAACACCATTTAGTGTTCCGGTTGACTTGATTACTGGTACGATTGGGATTGGACAGGGTATAGTTGCATTCTTACTTTTATTAATATTCTCCCTGTTAGTTATTATGTTAGCTGCGAGAATCTATCGTGGCTTAGTGTTATACAATGGACAGAAGTTAAGTTTAAAAACTATGTTTCAGGTTTTAAAAGCGAAGCAATAGGAAATAAATAGATTAGATAATAGATATAACTGTTGTAAGATAGCTCCTATGATACTTGGAGAATTTTATCTTACAACAGTTTTTTTATGTATTATTTAAGTTATCTTTTTATACATTTCTGTTGAACTGAAATAAAGATAAGGAGGGGAGGCTATGGTATCAGAGGATAAAGAATGTTTTCACCGTTAACGTTAACGAAAAAACACAATTAGTTTCATATTTACTAGTGACAAATGTAGTCAGATGGTTTATAATGCAGATATAAGTGCTTTATAAGGTGAAGCTGATAGGTGACAGGAACGCTATATATTAAATTACATCGTATTACAACAGGAATGAAATACATATTATGATACAATTAAAATTAACGTAATATAACGTAAAATAACGGAGTGGGGGGATAGGATGAAGAAAAGAGTGACTATCGCTGAAATAGCAAAGAGGTGCAATACTTCCATTGGTACAGTGGATCGTGCTTTAAATAACCGAAGTGGGATTCATTCAGAGACGAAGGATTTCATTTTACAGACAGCGAAAGAGATGGGATATCAAACCAATCCTATTGCAGGAGCTTTAAGTCGAAAGAAGTCAATACGCTTAGGGATTGTATACTGTGAAAATCATGCGGATTTTTATGACTATGTAAACAGAGGAATTGAACAGGCAGCGAAAGAATTACTGATTTACGGAGTAGAAGTAACTAAGTGGAAGACAAAGAACCTTTCATGGGAAGAACAGCTAGAGTTATTAGAATCGATAGATTTAAATTCCTACGATGGTTTTGCAATTAATTCTGCTGGTATGCAAACTGATGCAATTCTAAATCACATCGTGGACTTGGGAATTCCTGTCCTGACCTTTAACACAGATGCTCCGGCAACAAAGCGTTTTTGTTATATAGGAGCGAACGCCAGACAGGCGGGGAATTTAGCTGGTGAACTGATTGGGAAGCTAATGGGGCAAGAAGGAAAAGTTGCAGCGCTTGGAAGTTTTTTAGCAACCAACTCCTTCATTGAACGATTTATTGGGTTTTATGAAGTAATCCAACGGGAATATCCGAAGATAACACTATGTCCATTTTCTGAATGTTTTAATGATACAAAAAGTGCTTATCATGAAACATTACGAGTTTTAGAGAAAGAATCAGATATAAAAGCGTTGTATATTACAGGATCAGCTGGTACGGTTGGTGCCATAGAGGCAATAAAAGAGCTTGGAAGGAAAGATATGATATTAGTTGGGTATGATATTACTGAGCCTACCATACAGGCATTAAAGGAAGGCTGGTGTACCGCTGTTTTATATCAGGATCCTTATTTTCAAGGATATCATGCAGTGAAAGTTTTAGCGAAACACATGTTAGAAGGATTTGTTCCTAGATCACCGTTATTGACAGTTGATACTAAAATTATGATGAAGTACAACCTAGAAGAATGTGAGAATACAGCATTATTTTTATCATAATGCAAAACTTGGGGAAGGAATATTTTATCTGAGCCTGTAACTAAAAATGAGACACAAGTAAACAATAATAAAAATAATCTATAGAAATTTAAGGAGGAATATGATATGAAGATGACATTTCGTTGGTATGGAGAAGGCAATGACAGTATTACTTTAAAACAAATCAAACAGATCCCTGGTTGTAGCGGATTGATGGGTGTACTTGATCAGTATGCTGCAGGGGAAGTTTGGGAGGAGCCTGTGATTGCAAAGTATGTAGAAGATGTTCATAAAGCAGGGCTTTTGGTTGAAGTAATTGAAAGTGTAAATGTACACGAAGATATTAAGTTGGGACTTCCTAGTAGAGATCAGTATATTGAAAATTATAAGCAAACCATCAGAAACTTAGCAAAACATGGAATTAAGGTAATTGTTTATAATTTTATGCCGGTACTCGATTGGTTAAGAACAGACTTGGCACGTATTATAGCAGAAGATGGATCAAATTCCCTATATTATGATGAAGAAGAATTATTAGGTTTAACTCCGCTTCAAATAGTTGAAAACACCAGTAAGAATTCAAACGGTTTTCGTCTTCCTGGCTGGGAACCAGAACGCCTGAAAGAATTAGAACGAGTTCTTGCTATGTATCAAGATATCAATCCAGATAAGCTAAGAGAAAATTATCGTTATTTCTTAGAAAGAGTAATACCGGTATGCGAAGAGTGCGATGTTAAGATGGCAGTTCATCCAGATGACCCAGCCTGGCCAATTTTTGGATTACCAAGAATTGCTCATTCCAAGGAATTATTTGAGAAAATTCTCGAGTTATATGACAGTCCAAATCATACAATCTGCCTTTGTACTGGTTCTCTAGGTTCTAATCCAGAGAATGATATACCAGAAATTATACGTTATTTTGGAAGTAAAAATCGTGTGGGATGTTTCCATGTACGTAACGTTAAGTATTTGGGATATCGTAAGTTTAGAGAAAGCTCTCATTTATCCAGTGATGGTTCGCTAGATATGTATGAGATTATGAAGGCAATCTATGAAACAGCTCCAGATACTTATATCCGCCCAGACCACGGACGAATGATTTGGGATGAAGTTGGAAGACCAGGATATGGTTTATATGATAGAGCTTTAGGAATAGCATATTTAAATGGTTTATGGGAAGCACTAGAGAAATCCAATAAATAATGGAATATGTTCTAGGCTAGTTGGCAATGTGACCTAGATAACTTAGTTAACTAGATAGCATAGGAAAGATTGGTAAAGTTAATCTACTTGATAACATGTTGATTTATATTTCTAAATAAGGATATTCCTATAATAAGTTCGTATCAAGTTGAAAATGATACGAAGAAGCGAGGCTGATATGAAGTTGAATAGAAAAGAAATCTTAGATCAGATAGAGAGCTTTCAAAAGGCTCAGATTAAGCTTCCTATCTTTGATTATGAAAAGGTGAAGGAAGAAACTATAAAAAATCCGACTTGGCTACATTTTGGAGCTGGTAATATTTTTCGTGCGTTTCCTGCTGCATTGCAGCAAAAACTTCTGGAAGATGGTATAGAAAATAAGGGTATCATTGTTGCAGAAGGTTATGATTATGAGATTATAGATAAGCTTTTTATCCCACATGATAATTTAAGTCTTTTAGTAACCTTAAAAGCAAACGGCTCCATTGAAAAGACTGTGATTGGCAGTGTGGTAGAAGCGTTACGAGTGGATGCTGCATTTGAAGAAGATAAGCAGAGACTAAAAGAAATCTTTTGCTCCCCATCTCTTCAGATGGTAAGTTTTACGATAACGGAAAAGGGATATCAGATTAGAAGGAACGATGGGGAAGTGATACCGGATATTGCAAAAGATTTCGAAGCAGGACCGGAGAATGCACAGAGTTATCTTGGAAAATTAACAGCTCTTTGTTATGAGAGATATCTTGCAGGTAAATTACCGTTTTCTCTTGTTAGTATGGACAACTGTTCCCATAATGGAGATAAGCTTTATACTGCAGTAGATACCTTTGCTAAGGAATGGGAAAAAAGAGATTTAGTAGAGGAAGGTTTTGTAGCTTATATCGAAAATAAAGCGTTGGTTGCATTTCCTTGGAGTATGATTGATAAAATCACACCTCGTCCAGATGAGAGTGTGAAGAAGATGCTAACAGAAGTTGGATTTCAAGATGTCAATGATGCAGTAACCAGTAAAAATACTTATGTTGCTCCATTTGTAAATGCAGAGGAAGCAGAGTATCTAGTGATTGAAGATGCCTTTCCAAATGGAAGACCTGATTTAGCAAAAGCAGGTGTTATCTTTACGGATAGAGAGACAGTAGATAAAGTGGAGAAGATGAAGGTTTGTACTTGCCTTAACCCTCTTCACACCGCTCTTGCAGTATTCGGTTGCCTCCTTGGATTTACAAAAATAAGTGAGGAAATGAAAGATGGCGATTTGGTAAAACTTGTGGAACGTCTTGGCTATGTGGAAGGGCTACCTGTTGTTGTTCATCCAGGTATCATGGAACCAAAAGATTTCTTAGACACTGTAATTAAGGTAAGAATTCCAAATCCATTTATGCCAGATACTCCTCAGCGTATCGCAACAGACACCAGCCAAAAGCTATCCATACGATTCGGGGAGACGATTAAAGCTTATCAAAAAGAAGGTTTAGTGGTTCAAAGTTTAAAGGTAATTCCGTTAGTGCAGGCTGCATGGTGCAGATACTTACTTGGTGTAAACGATGAGGGAGAAGAGTTTACCGTAAGCCCAGATCCGTATTATGAAGAACTAAGTAAGATACTAGAAGGTGTTGAACTTGGAAAAGCGTTACCACTAACCTTCCAAATCTCAGACATCTTAAGTCGCAAAGACATCTTCGGAGTTGATTTGCATGAGGTTGGATTAGCAGAGACCGTAGAAGAGTACTTTGTTAAGATGATACAAGGTAAGGGTGCTGTTAGAAAAACTCTGAGGGAAGTATTAAATGCATAGTTAAATTTATGATAGATAAAAAAAGAGTGTCCCAGAAAAGATTATAATTTCTTTTGTGGGACACTCTTTTTATACAGTCACAAGGAGAAGATGTCTTTTCTATTCTACCGTGATTATTACAATTTCAGATTTACTGCCTAGCCTTAATGGGTATCCCCATGCACCTATACCAGAAGATACAATCGCTTTGTAGTCTCCAATTTCTTTTAATCCATAATTTATTTCGTTGATCTGAAATAATTTTGCAATTGTACCTGTTGGCCATATCTGACCACCGTGAGTATGTCCAGAAAGCTGTAAGTCAACTCCAAGCGAGGCTGCAGTTTCAGTCTCTAGTGGTTGGTGATCTAACAGTATCATATATTTATTTGTATCCAATGGTTCAAGTAGTTGAGCTATTGTTTTTCTGTTTGAATTTTGAAAAAAGCTTACATCGCTTCGACCAATGAGATAAAAACTATGATTAATTAAGACACTTTCATCATCTAAAACTGTGACATTATTCTTTGTTAAGTTACTAATAATATCTTCTTTTGAAAAACTGGCAAGTGGCCTACGAATATTAACATCATGATTACCGAACACATAATAGGTTCCAAAAGTGCTTGATAAGGTGCTAAATGCTTCACAAGCAAGCTCCATACTTTCCTTACTTGTACTCTCATCGAAAATATCACCTAGGAGCAAAATGATATCTGGATTCTTTTCGTTGATTTGGGTACAATATTCCTCTAATTTCTTTATATTCATAGTGGTATCCATATGCAGGTCAGTGATTACTGCGATTGTTAACTGATTGCTTTGTAAGTCCTTTTCCGTATGCAATGCATATTCTTTCGTTACAACATGAATCGCATTGTAATAACTAAAGATAAGTAAACATATGGTGATAAGAAAGGCAAGTATTCCACTGGAATAGATGCGACTCCACAGGTTCTTTTGAGTGTCTTTCCTTAGGACGCGACGAAGAAGTAAGTGAAGAATATCACTGATTACAAAGGCATAGATCAAAAAAAGAGTTATGATCAAAGCGGATGCGGATACTGAAAAAGTAAGGACTAAGCATAGTGCGACCAAAAATATCGCTAATAAATTTGGAAGCCAAGCTGGATGAGTAAAACAACGAATCCAACTTAGGTTCTTAAAATGAATATATAAATATGCGATTGATAGCAGCATAATAAGGATTAATAATATTATAAAGAAATAATACATTCACACGTCTCCCAGCTATAATTTATCTAATGCTTTAGTGTACCATGTATTGAGAAATAGTATCAAGTGATTTAGCACTAGCTTAAAAAAATTTATAATTATTTTATATAATGTTTTGAAATTCCATAAATTGTTATTTGAATTTTATTTGTATCATAAAAAGTTATAAGATATAATAATTAGAAAAAGGAGGGATAATATGTACCGAAAAAGAATTGTTTGCGGAATTGTTGTGCTAATTGTTCTAATTGGAAGTATCATCTATTTACGTGTATCGGAAGCTCGCGGTTTAAATCAAAATGATGATAACCATGTGGAAGGCAACAGTATCATCCTAACTCCTACGGAAATACCATTTGATGACGAGGCTGTTCCTATTTCGCCCAGGTAAGAATTTCCAACAATATAATGTTGATTATCTATTCTTTCCATGGTATTATATGTACGACTATGAAAACGTCTTAGTAACATAAAGACATTGATAGAGGCGCAATAATTATGAGTACCCCATCTGTATTCAGGCTTTGGATGCTGGGAAAGGAATTGTTGCCGAAGTGGTCTACACTGCCTGTGAGTAAAGACTGCTGGTCTGGTGCAGAATATGTATCAGATTGTCACATGATATAAAAACAAGTGAAGAAAAGAATCTTTGCTTGTATGTGGAGCGCTATCATTACTGAAATAATTGCATGTACGGAATGTTTCCGTTATTTACTTCCTTATGTAGAATTTTAGTCATGAAGCAGCGCTAAGACTGTTTCATGGCTATTTTTTATTAAGGAGGACATTATGATATACATTAAGAGAAGATGGTATAGTTTCTTTATTGCCCTATTTGCAGTAATGATGCTTTTTGCACCGATCACCTGTAAGGCAGAAGAAGATACTAACTTTGGCTCAGTTAACGAGGCAGAGGAATACATCTTAGAGCAAGAGGAGATAGCAGGTACTGCAAGCGAAAACATAGAGCAAGCAGAGCTTTATATCAAAGAACAAACAATTCCAATGTATGCTACAATTTGGGCTTTGGTACCACCAATTGTCGCAATTGCGCTGGCATTAATAACGAAGGAGGTTTACATCTCGTTATTCATTGGTATCTTGACAGGTGCATTATTCTATGCAAACTTTAATTTAGAAAAGATGATTAACACTGTCTTTGTATCAGGTGTTATCAGTAAGTTGTCCGATTCCTATAATGTTGGAATCTTAATCTTCCTTGTTATCCTAGGTATCATGGTATCACTGATGAATAAAGTTGGTGGTAGTGCTGCGTATGGCAAATGGGCTAGTCAGAAAATTAAGTCAAGAAGAGGTGCTATGTTATCGACTTTCGGTCTTGGAGCATTAATTTTTGTGGATGATTATTTTAACTGTTTGACGGTTGGTAGCGTTATGAGACCAGTAACTGATAAGTTTAAGATCAGTAGAGCGAGACTTGCTTACATTATCGATGCAACAGCAGCTCCTATCTGTATTATTGCACCGATTTCCTCTTGGGCAGCAGCAGTAACTGGTGTTGTTGAGGGGACTGATGGATTTGCTTTATTTTTAAAATCGATACCATATAATTTCTATGCGCTTTTGACCATTGTAATGGTAGTGGCTATGGCAATCATGCAGTTTGACTTTGGGCCAATGAGAAAGCATGAGGAAAATGCACTGAAAGGTGATCTATTTACCACAGATAGCCGTCCATTTGAAGAGGGAGAAATAGTATCCAATGGAAAAGGAAAGGTAATCGATCTTATTCTTCCAGTTATTGTTTTAATCATTTGCTGTGTAGGCGGAATGGTTTACACAGGTGGTTTTTTTCATGGAGAAGCTTCATTTATAGAAGCTTTTGCAAATTGTGATGCTTCTTTAAGTTTAGTGTATGGATCTTTCCTTGCTCTTGTGATTACGTTCTTTTTCTATATTCCTAGAAAGGTATTAACATTAAAAGAATTTGCAGAATCTTTTAGTGAAGGTTTTAAAGCTATGGTTCCTGCAATTTTAATCTTAATATTTGCATGGACATTAAGTGGAATGACTCGTATGCTAGGAGCAGATGTTTTTGTGGCAAATATAGTTCAAAATAGTGCCGAAGCATTACAATTATTCTTGCCAGCGATAATCTTTGCAATATCCGTTGGTCTAGCATTTGCAACCGGTACTTCTTGGGGAACTTTTGGTATTCTTTTACCAATCGTAGTTGCGATACTTGATCCAAGTAGTGAGATGCTCATTATTTCAATTTCTGCTTGCTTAGCAGGTGCTGTTTGTGGGGATCATATCTCACCTATTTCAGATACTACAATTATGGCATCAACAGGAGCTCAGTGTGACCATATAAATCATGTTTCTACACAGCTTCCTTATGCGTTAATCGTAGCAGCGGTAAGCATGGTTTCTTATATCATCGCTGCATTTGTTCAAAATGTTTGGATTGCGCTTCCAATAGCGATTGCAATCATGTTATTAGTTATTTTCGTACTAAAAGCAAAGTACGGTAAAGATGAGGGAATAGAATAAATTTAAATAAAATATAACAGAAATGAGTTTTGTAGGATACTCCTGCTTTCATTAGAGCTAACTAGAATAAAAACTAGATGCTGGATTGTTAGAAAGCAGGGGTATTTTTTGTTATTCATGACAAGGAAATTTTCGTGAATCGTGCTTTTTCTTCTTTTCTACATGTAGATTAATATAGTGCAAGTAAGCAAGCAAGTAAGTATAAATTAAGTAATTAAGTAAGTGATAAGAAGTATGAAATTGATTTATGTTTACAAAATTCTGGAAATAGTCTACTATAATAATAGTGCTTAAGGCAATCACGACAGGATTACTGTAGTCTAGTTTGTCATACACGAGAGTGTCTTTAAATAAATTAATGGAGTGAGTTTATGAATAGATTTTTAGTGATAGTTTCTGTTATAGTTGCCATCTACGGAGTTTACAACATCATAAGACCAATTTTTATAAGGAAGAAGTTACGAGATGGATATCAGATTATGTTTTTAGCTTCCAAATCGGTTTATTACTTTATCATTGTCTTTGAGTTGGTCTCTATCATGATGATTATCGCATATATTTATGAAAATCACATGGTATATATTTTGCTTGCTAGCCTATGTTTTACCAGTGGATGTACAGAACTTTCTAAAAGCTATATTATATTTTTAAAAGAAGGTTGGTATATCAATGGAACTTACTTTACATTAGAAGAAGTTATGAACCATGGAGAATTATATATTTTACCTCATTTGAATTTTAGAAGTATTTTTAAGGTAGCAACAAAAAATAAGAAAGCCTATGGATATGTCTGCAAAAAGAAAGAAAGTATAATAAGTAGTAGAATCAAGTCAATAGGAATAAAAAAAACTTAATTATGAAGTAACCTAATCTTTATGAAGTAATCTAATTTTTATGAAGCAACGTAATCTTTATGAAGCGACGTAATCTTTATGAAGTAACGTAATCTTTATGAAGCAACCTAATTTTTAAGTTACCTTATCTTACTATTGATTAATAATAGAAACCTTGTTATCATAGAAATATTGACGTCAA
Source organism: Lachnoclostridium phytofermentans (assembly GCF_000733755.1). GTDB lineage: Bacteria > Bacillota > Clostridia > Lachnospirales > Lachnospiraceae > Lachnoclostridium > Lachnoclostridium phytofermentans_A. The sequence goes on from NZ_JPOF01000007.1 coordinate 175,852, forward strand.
AAAGAAAATAGAAGAAATTACATAACGAGGAAATTATGTTTAAATTTGAAAACAAAGAAAAAAACTACTTATTATTACAAGAGAAGAAATTATATCAGGCATTTTTATATCTTGCACTACCAGTAATGGCTGCAAATCTACTAAAATCAGTACACGATTTAGTCGATACCTACTTTATAGGGCAGTTAGAAAACTCGGTTGCTGCACAAGCGGGGATTTCTCTTACTTGGCCATTGCTTAATATTTTTCTTTCTTTAAGCGTTGGATTAGCTGTTGCTGGAGTTGCTATTATTAGCCAATTTCTAGGTGCTAAGGATAAAGAGTCTGCGAGAGAGTATTCTGGATTGTTATTTATTCTTAGTATAGGGATAGGTCTAGTTGTGAATGTATTACTGTTTATATTCTCTCCGATGGTTCTTCGGTTAATGGGGGCAAAAGGAGGTGTCTATGACTCGGGTCTAATATACCTTCAAGTACGTTCTTTTGAAATGGTATTTCTTATGTTATTCACCGCTTTTCAGTCTATGAGACAGGCAAGAGGTGATACAGTATCACCGGTTATCTTCTCTGTTATTTCCATTCTTATTAATATTGTACTTACTGCATTATTTACCAGTGTATATAAAATGGGAGTCTTTGGCGCAGCAATTGCGACATTAATCGGACAAGTAGCAATTGCACCAGCCTTACTATATATGATGTTTCGAAAGTCAGATGAGCTCTCCATTGAAAGAAAGCACCTTAGAATAAAAAGGGGTAGCATGAAAAAATTGATTCTGATTGCTATGCCTTCTGCAGCTAGTCAGGCGTTAAGTTCATTAGGATTTTTAATTTTACAAGCTGTAATCCTAAAATATGGCGATGTAGTGTCAGCAGCATTTAGCTTAGGAAACAAGGTATCGAATCTATTATTAATACCGATTATGGCAATCGGTTCTATCTTAGCAGCTTTTGTCGGTCAGAACATTGGTGCAAAAAACAAAGAGAGGGCAAGAAAGTCTTATCATGCCAGCAGAAATATAGCCTTGATTCTATCCGTTGTTGGATGCCTTATCATCTTTCCGTTCCGAGCTCAGATGTTAAGTTTATTGACTAATGATGCGGATACACTGAAAATTGCGTTGGAATATATGATATGGGTGCTGTTAACTCAACCATTGATGGCACTTTTTCAAAATTATATGGGTGTTTTTAATGGCTCAGGTAATACAAAGTATTCTTTTATTATCGCGTCAGTAAGGCTTTGGATGATACGTTTACCTCTAATTTTTTTCTTTAAGTATTTTACAGATTTAGGTCGAAGTGGAATCTGGTATGCAATGGTGATTAGCAATATTGTAATATTAATGTTGGCACAGGTTTTATTTCGTAAAGTTGATTTTGAGAGAAAAGTATGATAATCATATAAATATTAATAAGGGGCTGTGAAAAAAGCACCTAACTAGAAAAGAGGATTTTTAATTCACGTTAGTGAGTTAAAAATCCTCTTTTTGTGGTAAAATTTATCTGCAATGAAAAATCAAACCACAACTTATTCTAAATCAAAACAAGGCATTTTGCCAATGTTTATTTCAGATTTTCTTGATATTTGTGATCCGGTTTTGACATTTGACGAATTCATGGAGGGAATTGACTTAGCTAAGTATCTGAGAAACATACCAGAACATGAAACTGGGCGCATCAGATATAATCCCGTCAACATGCTGAAAACGGTGCTTTTTGGATTTATGACCCAGGGCTACATGTCACTAAGAGAACTGGAAGATAACTGCAGAGTAAATATCAGATTCATGTATTTAATTGATAACGAAAGACCTTCCTACAGGACTTTTTCCTATTTCATCAATGATGTTTTAGGTGACTCCATTGAAGATATTTTCAACGATATCAATAAAAAGATTTTTGAACAGGAAAATGTAGACCTCAACCACCTTTACATAGACGGTTCAAAATTTGAAGCAAATGCGAATAAGTACAGCTGGGTATGGAAAAAAGCTACTGAGAAATCCAGATACCGACTGTTTGAAAAGATAACTGCCCTTTTTCATGAAATCAATACAGACCTTGAATGGTCAGGGCTTAAAATAGAAGCAAACGTAGAGTATGCACCTGAACAGCTACGTGAAATAGCTGATCAGTATGCCAAGGTTTGGAACGTTGATAGATCCGATTTTGTTTATGGAAAGGGACATCGAAAAACCTGTCAGCAGAGGCAGTATGAGAAGCTTTTAGAGTATGCCTCAAAGCTGGAGGAATACATAGAAAAGGTGAATATCTGTGGCCCTGCACGTAACAGTTATTCCAAAACAGATCATTCCGCCACATTTATGAGGATAAAAACGGATTACATGGGAAATGATCAGTTACTTCCGGCATACAATGTACAGGTTGGGGTAGCTGATGAATATATAGCAGTTGTTGACGTTAACCAGTATCGTTCAGACATGGACTGTTTTGTACCACTCATGGAGCAATTCAAAAAGACATATGGATTTTACCCGAAATATCCAACTGCGGATGCCGGATATGGTTCATATAATAACTATATTTACTGTGAACAGCATGATATGGAAAAATACATGAAATTCACTATGTTCAAGAAGGAAACCGAAGATAAAAAATACCATAATGATCCGTTCAGAGCTGTCAATTTCAGATTTAATTCGGAAGGATACATGATATGTCCAAATGAAAAGAGATTTATTTTTTCTCACCGAAGAGCAGTACGTGGAAATGAATACGGACGTCAGGAAGAAATCTATGTCTGCGAAGACTGCAGCAACTGTCCATATACAGCTCAATGCAAGAAAACAGAGAATAATCGTACTATAAGAATCAATCAAGAACTGACAGCGATGCATCAGGAAGTGATTGAAAATCTTGAAAGTATACATGGTGCACTTTTAAGAATGAATCGATCCATTCAAGCAGAAGGAACATTTGGAATCATGAAAAATGATCGAAACTATAAAAGAATTGTCAGAAGAGGAATCAATTCTGTACGATTAGAGATTTTTTTAGTTTCTATCGGACAAAATCTATATAAATATCATAATAAAAAGATGCGACTTCAAAAATCAGCATAAAATCCAAAATGCTGATTCTATGGGGTAGGGGGATTTATGCTCTTTTTTAGAGTGTTGATTTAGATTAAAAACAACTAGAGACGTCGGTTAAACCGACGTCTCTGTGTTAGGGGCTTTTTTCACAGCCCCTTTTTATGTACTATTCTGTAGTAGAGAATGGCAAACGGCTTCTCAGAATAAAACCCAATAAATACCATTATTTCATTTGTATTATAGATGAAAAAGCATTATAATTGAAGTGATTTATTGCATATTATTTATTAAAATAGGTATTTATGGATTATTAAATGATACCGAGTTTATTATATAAATTAGTTATCACAATAAGAAGCATCCAGTATCTTTATAATACGAATTTTTATGAGTGCTGACCAATTTGGTAAGTAAGGTTCAGTTTTCGGAGTAGTGTAATCGAAAGACGGTAGATATAGGAGTATAATATAAAAATTTGACATATAGGTGGAAAAGTTTGATTCTGGCTGTGCTACTACCTAAAGTGCTGATGTATGTAGAACCGAAATTAAGAAGTACGCATTCTTACCTGAATCCGACCATCCTTCTTATATTGTTTATCATGATAACCTTAGCTTTCAGTTACTATTTGATCAAACGAAATATCGCTACGGTACCTACCTGCAAAAAAGTGAAAGCACCTAGAAAGGCATACTCGCTGATGCCAGTGGTTTTTGTAGTCTTTGCCCTTAACGATATCATAGCACCAGCTGCCCTTCAACAAATGAGTAGCTTTCGAAGCATTTCTTTCTACCGGATTGGCATCCTCCTTTCCGCTTTATATTACTTTGTCACATCAATTTTAGTACATATTTTTGAGCAGAGTAAGTTGTTGGTTCCAACGGTATGGATGGCGTTTATTTCCGTTTGTATTGTAATTCTTTTTTTTATCCTATCACCCTTTTTCTTTAAAATGCTGTACTCAGGGGAATGGATAGATGACGCCTATCGTGAGGATGTCAGTCAATGCTCACGACTTGAAGCAAAGCTAAAGGATTATAAGCTGACCCCTGCTGAAATAGAGGTGTGTAGTCTTCTTCTTGACGGATACACTCTTAGACAGATTTCAGGAATGCAATCTAGAGCATATGCGACCATCAATACTTATTGTACCTCCATCTATCGAAAACTTAATATCAACAGCCGGACAGAGCTTCTTATACTCCTACAGGAGTATAAGTAATAACGAATGGCTGCAAAAATCCCCTCTCATTAGTTCTAATGAGAGGGGATTTTGCTTATATCACGTAAAATACTGAAGTGACACCAGATTTGGAGGGAAAGCAAAGCAACTCCCCCTCATTGGTAAGATGACCATACTGAAATAATTATAAGGAGAGAGGACTATGAAAAAGATATTAATTGGCTTATTGGCTTTTGTGGTGGTATTTTCACTTACTGGATGCGGTGCTAGAGAAAAATTAGAGAAAAAAGCGGAAGAGGAATTTACGGAAAAGATACTGGAGGAAGCCGGTGCTGGAGACGTTGACGTCGACGGAGAGAAGATTACCATTAAGGGAGAAAGTGGTGAGGAAGTTACCTTTGGGGGTGGCGAATGGCCTACGTCGGAGCTGGCGAAAAGTATAGCGGATTAAACGACGTGGGTATTGGTGTTTCTATTGTATACGCAGATGAAGTGATGACGATTACAGTATTTGCATCCCAGCAGGAATGATTTACTAGGAATATTTGAAGTATGCAGCAAAACAAAATTGTGTACTTAATTCCATGGGCGAATAAGTCATACAATTATTATAAAAAGGCAGGTCGAAACCTGCCTTTTTCCGTGAGAAAAGATTGCATGAGAGCTGATGGTAGAGAGAATATCTATATATTAACATTAGTAGATCTTGGATTAAAAAAATGAGGACTAGCAGTTCCAAGATGTGATAAAAAGGTATATATTTTAAAGCGAAATAATGACTATCTAAGTTTTTCGCCGCAGTGAGGACAGAAGAGTAAATCGCTGTTCTGGCCTTTGCGTGTATCGAGTAGATGATTGCACTTTGGACATCTCCAATGCTTTATAAGTAAAATTAATGAAGTTACAATCAGGATTAATCCAATGCTAGCAACAATGTAGAAGAGATTAAGATTAACCCTCATAAAAATGATACTTAAATAGCTTACAACTATACCTAAAATAAGTAATCGAATGATTTTTCCTCTCTTTTCAAATATATTCATATAAATTTACTCCTTCCATTTAGATTAGGTGTTTGCTAAATGCCGCAACGCGTATAATACTGGATATTTTTCCTTACAAAATAAATAACTCCTCACTGTTTTATGGTGATATTTAAGTACGAATAAAAGTAATAATCACACACCAAGAAAGGAGTTGATCTTATATGATACCATACAAACAGCTATTTCAATATTGACAAGAAAAATTACACTTTTCTGCAATGGAAAGTCATAATAATCTTTGCTTTTGATAATATGAATTATAGTTCTAAAATAGTTTAAATATTACCTAATAAGTATAAATATTAAAGAGTCATTATATCACTAATGTAATTATATGACAAATAATTATTACAAGCAAGGTGAATCATATTATTGGGGATATGAAGTAAAGCGCTTATATATTGCGGCAACATTAACCGATACATTCCATGATTAAAAAATAAACCTCCTTCAAAAAGCAGTATATTTGAAGGAAATTTTTCATCACCGACAAAACAGCGAGAGAAAGGTGAAATAAATTTAAATATCTATATGCAGCAGGAGCTAATTGTGGCGCCTGCTGTTCTTACCTTTGAATTCAGCTACCCTATTGCTAGGAGACATTTTGATCTTATGATGATTTCTTTTATATAGCCAGGGAATTATTGTAAAATCAAAAACATTACGATATAATTATGATAAGACTTACGTATTATTCTTATTATGTATTATTTATTGAAAGAGTATAGAAGAATATAGGGAAGGCCGACGCAAGTTTTAAATTATATCTTAGGGGGGATTTCATGAGGTTATTGAAAAGAGGAATGATTCGTTTTATCCTGATTGTAATGCTTTTAACAGCATGTAAGAAAACAGAAAAAGAGCGCACTAGCGAGGAGGTATCATTTCCAACCGGTATGGATATAGTAACGGATCAACCTACACAAACAGTGTCACCATTACCAACAAAAACGGGTGTTCCTACAAAACCACCATCACCAACCAAAGTAGTGATTCCCACCAAAACTCCAACACAAATCATGGAAATGCTTACCTTTGACGTTCAACCAATCAACGTTCCACAAGATATGGAAGTACCTTACATGACGAAGGAGGAATTTCCAAGATTAGATGGTTCTACAGCAAATATACCATTAGGGGAAGCTTTATATTGTTACATAACGAACGCAACCATAGAAGAAGCCAAGGAAAATTTAAAATTTTATAAAACACCCCAGTCATATCGTAATTTAATCTATGAATCCTCGGATATTCTTATCGTATACGAACCACCCCAGAGTATATTAAAAGAAATACAAAGGTACGATACGGAATTGGAATTTAAGCCTCTAGGCAGGGATGCATTGGTGTTTCTTGGAAATGAATCAAATCCCGTAACGAATCTAACAAAAGAACAAATTACGGATATTTATACAGGAGTAACTACGAATTGGAAAGAACTAGATGGTGTAGAGAAAGAGATTCTAGCTTTTCAGCGTCCAGAGTCTTCTGGAAGTCAAACATTAATGGAGAAATTAGCGGTATCTTCTGATAAAATTATGAGAGGACCAACCGTAGTAAGCCCTGAAGAGATGGGCTCTTTAGTAGATGCAATTGCACAATACAATAATGAAAGCAATGCAATTGGATATTCTGTTTACTACTATGCTAAGAATATGTATCAAAAACCAGGAATTAAATTTTTCGCCATTGATGGTGTTTTGCCAACGAATGAAACAATCCAAAGTGGTGAGTATCCGTATGTAAATGATTTCTATGTAGTGATTCGTAAAAGTGAACCGAAAGATTCCAAAGCACGTTTACTTTATGAATGGCTAACTTCATTAGAGGCTCAGAAATTAGTAGCCAAAGCAGGTTATGTGCCAGTAGTTAAGGTTGAGCAAGAAAAAGTAGAACAATCTGTGGATTCCTCCTTGCCAAAGTCAGTTTCGATTGGAGAGGATGAATTCGTGATAATACATAATTCGAATGCTCAGAAAGAACCACTTGGTGATGTATTACTAAATCACAACTTAGAAGAAGAACTGATTTTCTCTGGAAAACGAGTTGTAACAACCAATTTGCTGTGTAATAATAAAGATTTGCTAATTTTAGAGAGTATAAAGCCACAGCTTAAGCTGAAAGAGGATAGTCAGTACCAGTATGAATTGTACGATTTAGAGAGTAGGAAGTATCTTACCGACCGGAAATATGACAATATACATCAAATAGATAGTGATATCTATGTCGCTAGAGTTAGTGATGGCGAGGAAACAACCTTATCCATTTTATTCTCTAAGAAAAAACGGCTGGATTTTAAAGAAAAAAAGTATCAATACTATCAATATGTAGTTTCAAAGAGCAGATTATTTGTTTTTGATTATCAAGAAATAAAGATCTATGATAAACAAGGGATGTTGATAAATACATTACCTTTCTTAAATGATGGATATTTATCTGAAGTGCAAGGGTCAAAAAAAACTAATTATGTAGAGATATTTAATAGACAAGATGGCTCGTACTTGATAAACGAACAAGGTGATTTTATTAAGGCTGATACATTTTTAAGAAATACTGAGTGGAAATCGAAAGCTGGGGAAATCTCAGATGTTTTTCTTGATGAGAAGGGGACAATATGGGCTGCAATATATGTTGATGGTAATCTACTTGTGGTTTCAATGTCAGGAGATGTGCAATTTAAGTTTAAAGCTACCAAGGAAGATTCATGGGTATCTTTCCATTCAGGGTATATTATGTTTTCAAATAAAGAAATGAATGAATATAAAACACATTACTTCACTTGGGATGGGGAAGAGATTGGTGTAAATGAGGGAGAAGAATTTGGATTCTTAAATTACAATCTGATTGTCTGCCGTCAAAGTGGCTTTACGATGTATAGCCAAAAACAAAAAGAACATTATGATATCAATGTAAAGAATTATAGCAGAGATAACTTTTGGGGGAGTGAAAGTTATACGATTCCAGACTTGGTATCCTTTGATGCAAAAGGGAAGAATGGCGAGTTAAAAGAATATACTTTTTATAAAGGTAAACTTCTATTGAACAAACGTACTTATGCGATACGAGAATTAGATGATTACATTATTATAGGAGATACTAATTATAGCTATGTCTTTACAAAAGAAGGAAAGAAAGTGTATGAGGGGAATAAGGAAGAAATGATACGCGAACTTATCCTTGGAAAAGAATTGTATTTTTATGTAGAGCAGGGAAATTATAGGGGCATTAAGGACATAGACGGAAATTTCCTTTACAGAACCTATTCTCCAACCTTGGATGATTAGAACTTAGTTAGTATTTTGTGTAAACAATAAAATAGTGCTTGTATTGTGGTAACCTTCCGTATACAATAGGAAAGGATGGGGAGGTTGTCACAATGCCACGAAAGACTTTAGGGCATGCTTTTGCTCTATTTACGATTATAATTTGGGGAACAACTTTTATAGCAAGTAAGATGTTATTAACAGAATTTTCGCCTTTTCAAATAATGTTCATGCGTTTTCTTGTTGCTTATGTTGTTCTACTTCTTATGAATCACAAATTACATAAGATAATATGGAAAGATGAGATTATGTTTTGCCTACTTGCCATATTCGGTAGCACCTTGTATTTTATCTGTGAGAATATTGCGTTAACCTATACTTTGGCATCCAATGTCAGCATAATCATTGCATTAGCTCCGATAATAACGGCATTATTGGCTCATTTTACAACGAAGGATGAGCGGTTACACAGAGGAATCTTTCTTGGATTTTGCATTGCTTTTATTGGAGTTATTTTAGTGGTGTTTAATGGAACCGTGCTACTTAAATTAAATCCTATAGGGGATATTTTATCGTTGCTCGCAGCAGTTATGTGGGCAGTGTATTCTATATTACTAAAACGTTGTGTACATAAATACGATGGTATCTATCTGACTAGACGAGTTGTATTTTATGCAATACTTACGACCTTACCTTTAATTATGGCGGAAAACAAGATTTTTCCGTTAGAGACATTAAAGGAACCGAAACTATTTTTCAGTTTGATGCTTCTAGGAATCTTAGGGAGTGGTATTTGTTATGTTACATGGAACTACGCAACAAAATGGCTTGGTATCGTAGTTACGAATAATTATATTTATCTTAATCCGTTTGTTACAATGGTTGCAGCAGGAATACTCTTAGGAGAAACTGTGACTATTATGGGATTACTTGGAGCGGTTCTGATTATTGGTGGAATTATTGTATCCGAAAAGCTCTCAAATAAAGAAAATCAAGATGTTAAAAATTATGAGATTGGGAAGGAATTATAGGAACGTTTTGTCATGAAGGAAAATGAAAACATGGGGATAAAGGTGGAAGAAGCACAAGCGAAGGGAAGGAAAGAGTTACAATCAAAGGGGCAGGAAGAAGCACAGACTGTTACAGTTAAGCTCGAAACAAAGGATAAAGTTGAAAGTGTGGAGGAACTTAACCCAATTAAAAAGATAATAAACGATTATTTATTAATTACGTTTAGTGTTATTCTTATTATGATGGGATCTTACTACTTTAAGTTTCCAAACGATTTCACATTTGGTGGTGTTACCGGTTTATCTGTTGTAATTGGTAAACTAGAGTTAATGACACCTGGTGCTGCCAACCTAGCACTAAATATCATCTTACTATTTTTTGGATTTCTCTTTTTAGGGAGAGGGTTTGGTTTAAAAACAGTATATTCCAGTTTATTACTATCTTTTGGACTATATATTATGGAGTTTATTGATCCAGTTACAGCACCTCTTACGGATGAACCATTCTTGGAACTTATTTTTGCTGTAGCACTTCCAGCAGCCGGTGCAGCAATATTGTTCCGCATTGGTGCATCGGGTGGTGGTACTGATATCATCGCGATGATAATAAATAAGTATACGAAGATTTCTGTGGGAAAAGCTTTACTATGGTCAGACGTTTTAATAACATTAAGTGCAGTATTCGTATTGAGTTTTAAAACTTTCTTATTTTCAGTGTTAGGTATGTTTTTGAAATCCTTTGTTATTGATGATATGATTGAGAGTATGAATCAGTGTAAATATATGAATATAATTTGCACAAAACCAGATCTTATCTGCGATTATATCACGCATGATTTAAAAAGGAGTGCAACGATATGCCAAGCGGAGGGTGCATATAGTCACTCTCAAAAAAGCTTAATTTTGACTGCTATGAAGCCAGCACAGGCAAATAAATTAAGAATTTACCTTGCGAAAGTTGATCCTTCCGCATTTACTACAATTATAAAAACGAGTGAGATAATTGGAAAAGGATTTTTAAAATAAATATCTTTCCAATATTAATATGAGCGAAAGCAGTCGATTGCTTTCGCTTTTTTTTAGTAGATAGGAAATTGCAAGGCTATTTCCTATCTATTAAAAGCTCTACGAGGGATGCGCACTCACCCTATGGGGTTGGCGCGACAAAGAAACTAAAACTATAGGTAAAACAAGGAAAATAATCTGGGTATTCAGAGAGTAAAACTCTAATTATAATAATTATGGTAACTATCATAATATTAACGGAGGGTTTACATTATGAGGATTTGGAAAAAGATTGTAGCAGCTAGCTTATGTGCAGCACTAGTTTTTACGGGACTAGGTGGATCAAGATTAACTGTGAAAGCAGAGGAAGAAACGGTCAGTACATCGCAAGCTTATGTTAATGCCATGAACCCTGGATGGAATCTGGGAAATACGTTCGATGGATTCGATACTGGCGGAGACAGAGGCGAAGAGTCATGGGGGAATCCTAAGGTTACAAAGGAGTTAATCGCAACAATAAAGGAACAGGGATTTAACAGTATCAGAATACCATTTACAAGTGTTATGAGGACTGGAGAAGCACCAGACTATAAACTGGATGAAGTATTCCTTGCTAGATATGCAGAAGTTGTGAACTGGGCATTAGAGGAAGGACTTTATGTTATGATAAATCTTCATCATGATTCTTGGAACTGGGCAGCTGCAATTGGAGCAGACTGGGATGGCGGTGCATCGATAGTTCGTTACAAAGCGATATGGACTCAGCTTGCAGATTATTTTAAAGATTATCCAGACAAGCTTTGTTTTGAATCATTAAATGAGCCACAATTTTGGAGTGGAGATGAGGCAAGGCAATTAGAAATCAATGATGAAGTGAATCAAGCATTTTATGATATTGTAAGAAATTCTGGTGGTAAGAATGGAACTCGTATGTTAGTATTACCTACACTCAATACGAATGATTCTCAGAGCAGATGTGATGCCCTTTATAGTATGATGAAGGAATTAAAGGATGAAAATATCATTGCTACATTCCACTATTATGGATATTGGCCATTTAGTACTAACATAGCAGGAACAACTACTATGGATGCAACTGTAGTGAAGGAATTAGAAGCAGCATTTAACCGTGTTTACAATACGTTTACTAAGAATGGTATTGGTGTGATTTGTGGTGAGTATGGGTTACTTGGATTTGATAAGTCGTTAAATGCAATTGAACATGGTGAAGTATTAAAATACTTTGATTACATAAACTACTACTCCAATAAAACCAATATCCCGCTAATGCTTTGGGATAATGGACAGCATATGAGTCGTACGGAATATGTTTGGGGTGATCAATCTTTATATGATACGATCAAAGCTTCCTTAACAGGACGCTCTTCTTATACAGAAACAGATCGAGTATTTCTTACCGAGGACTCTTTGAACAAGAATATACTCTTAAACTTAACTCTCAATGGAAATAAGCTAAAGGAAGTATATTACGGCGACGAATTATTAACTAATGCAAAAGATTATGTTTCTACTCCGAATAAATTTATCTTAAAGTCAACATTTGTGAAGAGTATAGTTTCTGGTGAATATGGGGAAGTCGCGAAACTTCGCTTAGTATTTTCTGATGGAGCTGATTGGATGCTTTATTTAAATTACTGTAAGGCTCCAGTTGTTTTAGAAGGCAGTGGTGATAAGTCTGGTTATGTAATACCAGTTGAGTTTAATGGTAATGTACTTTCTACGTTGGAAGCAGTCAAAGAGGATGGAAGTGGTGTTGGCCCTCAAAACTGGACTAGTTATAAGGAATATGATTATGCTTTCTCAGTAGATTATAAAGCAGGAACCGTAAAGTTTACGGATAAGTTTTTTAGTGAAGCTGAGGATAGTACTGTTATTGTAACCTTACATTTCCAAAATGGTACAACAGCAAAAACCCAATTTACAATCGAAGGTGATAAGGTTACCTTTGCAAAAGATGTCAATACTGGTGTTGACGATGAGGAAACGGAAGTAACGGAACCAGAGAAAGAAGATACGGAGAAAGAAAATCCAGAAAAGGAAGAAGCTTATACTGTACAAAAGGGTGACAGCCTTTGGAAGATAGCAAAGAAACTTCTAGGAAAAGGAAGCGAATGGACTAAATTATATCAATGGAATAAAGATAGTATTAAAAATCCAGATTTCATACAGATTGGACAGAAATTAGTGGTTAAGAAGTAGTATAGGAAGGTATAGAAGTAGATTTAAGAGAAAGCAATCTTAATAAAGTGGCTCTTTAAAAAGTACTTGGATAAAGATAAAGTAGCTGATAGATAAAGTGCTAAATAGAGAAGGGAACTATTAATAAAGTAGCTCTTAGATAAGTAGCAATACTAAATTAGCTATGAGTAAAATATTTAATTGAAATATTTGTACATACCAAGCGAGTTTCCTACTTAATGAAGATAATATAAAGTAGAAAACTCGCTTTTGACTGCTACACTATAAAATTCAATACACGGTAAATAATCACTGCAAGAGTGAGAATCTTGTAATATAGTAATAAATAATAACAATTTATCAAACAAAATGAAGATATTATACAAAAAGTCCGTCTAATTTTGTCTAAAATTAATATTGTCAAATATTGGCATGTCCGATATAATTCAAGTAGGAAAAAATAGTAATTGCAATAGACTGTGAAGCAGTACTCTCGGAAAAGATTAATATCAGAGCAAATCTGGTTTGTACTTTTCCTTTAAAATAGAAGTTCTTCTTACATAAGCCGATAGTTTTGATTTTTTTGAATTTCCGAGTGTAAAAAAATCAAGGAGGGTATTATAATGATAAGAGGTAAAAAGAGAGTAATTGCAATGGCTGTATCTTTATGGGTTGCTGTAGCCTTGCTATTTACTAGTGTACCTGGACCTATGGGGTTAATGACAGGTGCAAAAAGCGGTACCAAAGTACAAGCTGCTGAGAGATTTACGACGAAATTAGAGGCAGAGAATGGTACGATGACTGGTGCTGTTACGACAGCTAGTACAAGACTTGGGTATAGTGGGACTGGATATGCTACAGGGTTTAATCAAAGTAGTAATAATTCTTGGTCAACATCTGTAGTGATTCCAACAACTGGTCACTACACCTTCACAATCAGAAGTGCTGCAGACAGTTATAAAGAAAATTATCTTTATATTAATGGAACACAAGCTGGAATTATTTATAGTACAGGTGATAGTAAGTGGGGAGATACTGTCATCGAAAGTGTATATTTAGAGGCAGGTACGATCACTTTATCCGTTAAGGAATCTTGGGGATGGTTTGATTTTGATTACATTTTAATAGAGGCAGGTAGTAGTGTAGATAGCTCTATTTATCAAAAAGCAACTTCTACTCTAGTGAATCCGAATGCTAATCAAAAAACAAAAAATATTATGGCATACCTTAAGAGTATCTATGGGAAAAAGACATTATCAGGTCAGTCTTGCACGTTAAACGCTAGTACTGAAATTGAAACTATTTATAAAACAACTGGTAAATATCCTGCAATTCGTATGCTTGATTTAATCTTTTGTTCTCCTGCAAGTGACTGGCACTCCACAGGTGAAGTTGATTTAGCGCTTGATTGGGATAAAAAAGGAGGCCTCACGACCTTTCAGTGGCATTGGCATGCTCCAAAAGGTGGCGCATCCTTCTATACCAATAAGACAACCTTTGATTTATCCAAAGCCGTAACAACGGAGAATATTAGTAGATTACCTTTGGCAGATGTAAAAGCTCTGTATGATGCGGGTAAGATATCAGAAGAATGTTATCTGATGGTACGTGATATTGATGCAATCTCTGGTTATCTAAAGCAATTAGAGAACGCAGGTGTTACTGTTCTTTGGAGACCACTCCATGAAGCGAGTGGTGGATGGTTCTGGTGGGGAGCAGCAGGAAAAGATCCTTATCTTTGGTTATATCGATTAATGTTTGATCGCCAGACTAATTATCATAAATTAAACAACTTAATATGGGTATGGAATGGACAGGATGCTGCTTGGTATCCAGGTGATGCATATTGTGATATTGTAAGTACTGATATTTATGCAGATAATCGTAATTATAGTGCACAGACTGCTCAATTTAAGAAAACGGTAAATTATGCTAGCGGAAATAAGATGGCGGCTCTTAGTGAAAATGGTGTAATGCTTGATCCAGCGTTAATGACGAGAGACAATACTTTCTGGTTATGGTTTGCTGTGTGGTATGGAGATTTCCTTATTGATTCTTCAGGTAACTTAAATGGAACCTATACCGAGGCTACTATGGTGAATAAGGTTTATAACAGTAGTGAAGTTATAACCTTAGACGAACTTCCAAATTTTAATGGAACAACGCCGACGGTGACACCAACAGTAACTCCAACAGTAACTCCGACGGTGACCCCAACAGTAACCCCAACAGTAACCCCAACAGTAACTCCTACAGTTACACCTACAATAACGCCAACAGTGACACCGACGGTTACACCTACAGTAACACCAACCGTAACGCCGATTCCTGGGAATTTCACTTTAACTTTAACCAATACAGGGAATACGAATGTTTCAACAAATACGATCAATGCAAATTATAAGATTAAGCATGAAAAAGGAAGCGATATTGACTTATCCAAGTTAGTAATTCGTTATTATTATACGAAGGAGGGAACTGTGAAGGAGAACTTTTACTGTGATACAGCTGCAGTACAGTTAAACAAGGCTCCATGGTATGCCACATATAATACAGTGGTTACCGGAACCTTCCAATCAATGGCGGTTCCAAAAACGAAAGCAGATTCCTATCTTGATGTGACGTTAAATACAACGGATAAGCTATCAGCAGATTCTACTCTAATGGTCAATATTAGGTTTACTAAGAATGACTGGAGTCTATATAACCAAGAGAATGATCATTCCTATGGAGATAATACCAAGGTTGTAGTGTATTATAATGGGAAAGTGGTACTTGGTGTGGAGCCGTAGTGGAAAGAAAAATGGATGAATATATCAGCTTTTTTATTATCATAAATAATAAAAACAAATATAATGTGATTTTTAAGAAATCATAATGGAAAGGTCTTTTGCTTACTATGTTTAACGTACGAAGCAAAGGACCTTTTTTATAAAAGTTAGTAAAATAATGTAAAAACCATATTGTAAAAAAGGCTATTTGTGATAAAATAATGTTAGAATGTTTTTTATTCTTCTTATGTGGTTACTTTACTGTCTAATCCAGTAGATTACTATAGGAAAGTAGAAGGCTTTGAATTAATTAGATATAAGCGTACATAAGGTTATTTTTACTAAGGAGATAGGAATGAGATTTTTTAAAAAGATAGGTAGTCGAATCGTAATTGTAGGATTGTTAATAGGAATACAAATCCTCTGGTTTTTAGGTTTTATGAAGTATCTAACAGAGTATTCTGTTGTTATAAATTTGTCCCTAAAACTTATTAGTGTGATTGCTGTTCTGTATTTGGTGAGTAAGCGAGAAAATCCTGTAAATAAGTTGGCATGGGTAATACCGATTTTGTGTTTTCCACTATTAGGTGGACTTATGTATATTCTATTATATGAGAGTAAACCAAGTAAACACTTGCAAAAAAAGTTCCAAGAATCGGAAGAAAGAATAAAACCTTTGTTAACACAAGACGTAAATGTGCGTCAAAAGATTATAAAGGAATCAAAGAGTGTAGCAAGCCAAGTAGCATATTTAGCAGACACTGCAGGATTCCCTATCTATGAGAATACAGAAACAACCTACTATTCCTCTGGAGAAGCTAATTTCCCAGATTTATTAGATGCTATAAAGAGTGCAAAGCATTATATTTTCTTAGAGTATTTTATTATTGAAGAAGGCACCATGTGGAATACCATACTTGAGGTGTTAAAGGAAAAGGTGGAGAGTGGAGTACTTGTTCGAGTACTTTATGATGACGTAGGCTGTCTTATGACGTTACCGGCTCATTATGACAAAGAGTTACGCAAGATGGGTATTGAATGCATGGCATTTAATCCATTAGTTCCCTTCTTAAAAGTTACGATGAATCATCGAAATCATCGAAAACTAACAGTGATTGATGGACATACAGCGTTTACTGGTGGAATTAATTTAGCAGATGAATATATCAATGCCATTCATCGCTATGGATATTGGAAAGATGCAGGAATTCGTATAAAAGGCGATGCGGTTTGGAGTTTAACTGCTATGTTTTTAACTACTTGGAATGGTTTAAAGCATTCCGATGAAACTTTTGAAAAATATATGCCGACACGATTCGATACTAAGAAGTATCAGGTAAAGGGTTTTGTACAACCGTATGGTGACACACCGTTAGATAACGAAACAGTAGGAGAGAATGTTTATTTGAATATGATTCATGCTGCGCTTGAGTATGTTTATATATTTACTCCATATTTAATCATTGATAATGAGATGGTCACTGCTTTAACTTTAGCTGCAAAACGGGGGGTAGACGTAAGAATTATTACTCCTAGTGTTTCTGATAGTAAGATGGTTTTCTGGTTAGCTGAGTCCTATTACCTTGAATTGATGGAAGGTGGTGTGAAAGTATACTATTATATGCCAGGTTTCTTACATTCCAAATGTTTTGTGTGTGATGATATGGTTGCAACCGTTAGTAGTATTAACATGGATTTTCGTAGTTTATATTTGCATTTTGAAAATGGTGTCTTCCTTTATAATACAGATTCAGTTCTAGAAGTGAAAAAGGATGTCATCAATGCACTGGAAGAATCTAAATTATTAACGAAAGAAGAATTACATCGCAACTGGTTTCTACGATTGTTAAGAATGATTTTAAGATTATTTGCACCGTTACTATAAGTGTATATTTTTAGAAGATTAATTTATATTAATAAACAAATAACAAAAAAGTCATGGGACGAGATATGAGTTATATTTTCAGTTAAAGAATGGAAAATATCTAAGTTTTTTTGTACCAAAGAAGTTGTATGATACAATGAATGAGGGAAAAGAAGGCAAATTACAATATCAAGGAGAGAATCTAATCGGATTTTCGAATCAAAAATTATATCATCAGAATGGAGACGAATCGAAAGGATTTGTTTCTATTGGTGATGATTTTAAAAAGTAATAGGAAACGGTATCACCTTATAGATAGGGGATACCGCTTTTTTATTCATGACAAGGAAAAGTTCGCGAATCGTCCTTTTACTTGATAGTATATAATAGGTTGAAATTATCTAGATCATCATGTATAAATATATCTTCCACATAGTCTCTCAGAATCGCCCCAACACTTTTCTCAACCACCAGTTGAATGAACTGTTAGGATAAGTTATTGTAAGGTATGAGAAGAATTGATATGCTTATATAGCCGGCAAAACAAAAATATGAGATTCAATCTTTAAGTCAGATTGTGTATCATTATGTTAACTATATATAAAGGTGCAAATGCGTCAGAATGGAGATTCATATGGAATTAGGAAAAAAGATAAAGAGTTTACGTATACAAAAAGGAGTTACACAAGAAGTATTAGCAGAAAAATTAGGAGTTACTTATCAAGCAGTATCAAAATGGGAAAATGAGCAAACGATGCCAGATATTAATCTGTTACCAGAAATCTCAATTTACTTTGGCATAACGATTGACGAATTGTTTGAAATGTCGGAGGAGTCACAATTAGAACGCATCCAAAATATGCTTTGGGACGAGCGGGTACTTAGTAAAGATGATTTTATTTATGCAGAGCGTTTCCTTACTGAGTATACGAAGACCTCTAAAAAAGAAAAGAAACAAATAGCAGAGGGGTACCGCCTACTTTCTGAACTCTATAACCATCGTGCAGCAAGTGATCATGAAAAAGCAGTAGAATGTGCAAAATTATCGTTAAGCTATGTAGCAGAGAATAAAGATGCTCATTGTAATTTAGTAGAAGCATCGAAAGGCGCGATTGATGACTGGAACTTTAAGAATCATCATAGTCTCATCTCATACTATCAAGAGTTTACAAAGAAAAACCCGAATTACTGGTCTGGATATCTGTATTTGATGGATAATCTGTTGGAGGATTACCGTTTGGATGAGGCTAGAGAAGAATTGGAAAAATTCAAAAAAGTACGCCCTTGCTACTTGGTAAAACAATATGAAGGAAGGATTTATTATTTAGAAGGAAAAACACAAGAGGCATTTCAGTGTTGGAATCAGATGGTGGAAGAAAATCCTAGCGAATGGCTTGCTTTCTCTTGTAGAGGACACAATTTTGCAAAATTGGCTCGATATGAAGAAGCAATCCCAGATTTAAGAAAAGCTTGTGAATTGCAGCCAAAACCTCGATATACAGATAACTATGAGGCGATAGCACATATCTATGAGATTCTTGGGGATTATAGATCTGCAATTAAAGAGTACGAGAATGAAATTAAACTTCTTCGTGAAGAATGGAAGATAGAATTTGGCGAGACTGTTGAAAAGCCAAGGAGAGAGATAGAGAGATTAAGAAGAAGGATGATGGGGGATTCTAATTAATAGAAATATTAAACTTATGTTTTCTTTTTATTGTTAATAGAAAGAAGTCTTACCACTATTTAGCGGTATGGCTTCTTTTTGCTAATTCAGTTTTTGTATTATCTATAAAGAGTACTTGATATGGTAACTATTTATTATATATATTGATAAATAGAAGAATACAAAATAATTATATAGAATGGGTAGATAAAGATACTATTTTATATCAAGAGTAAAAAATTGGTAATATATAAAAAATGACTTGCATTTACAAATAATGGATGATATATTGATATTAAATCTAAATAATTCTTTTATTAATCATGTAGTAAAATCCAATAACTATAAAATTAATGAACTAGAATTTTTCTTATTATGAAGTACTTAGTATTTTCTATAATAAGAAAGGAAAAATCTTATTCTTAACTGTAAAAATATGTAAATCAAAGGGGAGAATTCATTGGTTAATGATATGTGCAAAAATAAAATCAAACTCATATCGGATAAAATAACATTAGATGCCAAAATTGAAAACTCTATGGAAGCAATGAACTTTATTGATAATATGTTAAAGTTAATTAACTGTTCAAAAGATATTTATTACAAGGTTGTCATTATAGCGGATGAATTATTTTCTAATATTTCGAACTATTCTTTTCCGAAAGGTGAGGGGAAATTAGTCATAACCTATACAATTGATATGTCATCGAAAGAAATTAATCTTTCTTTTATCGATGGTGGGATACCGTTTAATCCACTGACAGTAGAGGAACCTTCCGTAATTGGAATGGCTTCCGAAAGAAAAGTGGGTGGGTTAGGAATACATATAGTGAAATCGTATGCAGAAGACTTATCGTACGAATATAAAGATGGATGCAACATTATAACGGTTAATAAAAAATATAGATAAGATGGGTGATGGCTGTGATTATCGATTATAGAATTTTGTTATATAGTGAAGATACAAAATTCCTTGAAGGGTTAAAGTCTGCAATAACTGATATTATGAATTTGTATCATATAAAAAATTACTCCATTTGTGCTTTTGATAATATTTATTATGTTACAAATTATGTTTATGTTCATAAGAAAAAGGTACATATATTTTTTCTTGATATAGTACAACCTAAGAATATAGCAATATCTTTCGCTTCATTTTTAAGAAATATAGGGATACAGAGTTCCATTGTATATATTGGCGATGAATATATCTCAGATACCAATCGATGTAAGATAAAAATTGTAGATTACCTGGTCAAACCAATCAATATAGAGGTAATAAAAAACTTATTATATTATGATTATCAATGCAATTTTATCGGAAAATACATTTATTTAAACAAGAATTCAAATAACTATAGAATTGATATTAACAATATTGTATGTGCAGAAGTATCAAGAAGAGGAATTAAGATTTATTTTGATAAGATTGGTGAATTAAAACGCTTGTCAAAATCGCTAGAGTTAAATAAGGATATCGATTTTGAAGAAAAATCATTATTTTATGCAGAAAAGATTTCTTCTTTTAAATACAGATTAGATAATCGGTATTTTATTCAATGCCATCAAAGTTTTCTGATTAACATTAAAAAAATAATATCATTACAAAGATATTATGCCATTGTTGATAATGGTACAAATGAAGGTATGTATATTGATATAAGCAAAAATAATTGGAAATTAGTTAGAGAATTGTATGATAAAATACATAAAATAAGTGAGTTGGATCATTTTTTGGACCAAAGTGAATTAGAAATGGTACAAGCAGGGAATCCAACAACTCTGTATCCAGAATTATTCCATGAACGTGAATTGTGATTTAGATTTTCCTGAATAGGAAAAAAATCTAACCAAATAAGCAAATAGCTTGAACCATTAAATATTTCTCTATAATATTTATATCAGTACAGCATTTGATGTACTAAAAAAAGGAAAGGAAGGTATGAGTTATGTCAGAACAAAACCTTGCAGAAGAAATGGAGAAAAATTTAGAACAAGAACCGGTAAGCGAAGAGAAGGTTGAAAATGCAGAATGTGAATTAAGTGAAACTGATATTGAAGGTGTAGAAGGCGGAGCGGTAGCCTTAGCTGGTATGTATACATACTAAGTTTCATAATTTAATTGTTATTTGATGCAGTAATAATATCCTCAAGATATTATTACTGCATCAAGTAAGAAAGAGGAATCTTGTATGAATAACATTTTTCGAAAATCATCCTTAGATAAGTTATCTTCTGTTGATCAATTAGATAAGATGATAGGCGTTTCTAAGGTTTCATCATGGTTTTGTTTGTCAGGAGTCGCAATCATAATGATTGCTGCCTTAATGTTTTTATTCACTGGTAAAATATATAGCGAAATAAAGATGGATGGAATATATATTGGGGATGGAAAAATTAATAATATCTATTCCTATTCTCAGGACTATGTTAAGAGCATCTATTATGATGTTGGAGACAGGATTAGTAAGGGTGATATTATTGGTTATATTGGAAATGAAAAAATAATATCTGATTACAATGGAATAGTAAATGAATTATACATAGAATATGGTCAACTTATACAAAAAGGTGATTTACTTGCGGAAATAAGAGAAGTAAATGATAAAGATAAGATTGTAATCGCATATATAGGATTACAGGATGGGCGTAAATTACAGGAAGGAATGAAGGTAAATGTTGTCCCTAATATAGTAAATGAGGCTCAAACAGGCCATATGACAGGAACTATACATAAAATAGGATTATATGGTGTATCAAGTGATGAGATGTACAGAAGGTTGGGTGATTGGAATTTAGTGAATTATTTTATGAGTCATCATAATAGTGGGTCTTTACTAGAAATTATTATTAAGCTTGATACAAGTAATAATACAAAAAGTGGATTTCAATGGTCTACGAATGCAGGAGAAAAAATTGAATTAATGGATAACTTATTAACGAATATACGAATTATTATTCAAGAAAAAACACCCGCAGAAAGTATTTTTAATTAGTAAATGTTATCAAGGGGCATTCTTGCTGTCGTTAAACATGAAGTTAGTGTAAAATAAAAAGCAATTTTCACTCGGATATTTTTGACTGAGTAATCCTGACTACTGAGCAGGCATGTTTTGTTAGTGAAACGATTGCAACAGAATGAAAAGTTTAAAATGTAGGAACGAGAAGGATTGTATTATGGAGAAGAAAGAGAAAAGACATCGACGAGCAAATGTTCCAATCGTATATCAAATGGAAGTTACTGAATGTGGAGCAGCTTCCCTATCCATGGTTTTACAATATTACGGTATTTATATACCGCTTGAACAAACCCGTGTAGATACCGGAGTGAGCAGAGATGGGTGTAAAGCGAATAAAATTCTTCAAGGAGCTAAAAAATATGGGTTTAAAGCTAGTGGCTATAAGATGAGTCTTGACGCTCTTTTGAATACAAAACCTCCTTGTATCATCCATTGGAATTTTAACCATTTTCTTGTTTATGAAGGTAGAAGAGGAAAGTATGTTTATTTATCTGATCCGGCAGAGGGTAAGAGAAAGATAACGATTGAAGAACTGGATGAAAGCTTTACTGGTGTAGTTTTAAAGATTACTCCAGATGGCACGAAGGTAAGTAAGAAAAAAGATAAATCACACTTGGATATAATAAAGGTCAGATTAAAAGGAAATGAAAAGAATATTCTATATCTATTTCTTTCAGGACTTTTTCTTGTTATTCCTGGAACCTTAATTCCTATGTTGTTTCAATTCTTAATTGATGAAGTAGTGTTATCGAATAATTATGGAATTGTTCCCCTTATTATAACTATTATGTTAATATTAGCTACCGTACAGATGGGATTTAGATTTTATAGAAGTATTATTTTAATAAGACTTCAGACAAAGATGACCTTAAAAACAGCATACTCATTTTTACATTTTATGTTTCAGCATCCCATGAGCTTTTTTGATCAAAGGTTTGCAGGCGATTTAACAGAACGAGTAGAAAGCAGTAATAGTATTGATGAATTTCTGGCAGGTGAACTTGCTACTAATATATTAAATATTGTTATTGCATTTTTTTATTTCATCGTATTATTTCAATATAGCGTACCATTAACACTGATAGGTGCATTCTTTACAATAATCAACTTTATGATTATAAGGTTAACATCAAAAGTTGTTAGCAGAACAATAACAAAAGTGCAACAGGATAGAGGAAAACTAATTGGGGTTTTATATTCAGGGATAAGTATAATATCAACATTAAAAGCATCCGGAATGGAGAATAAATACATAGGCCGTGTTTTGGGATACTATTCCAAATACATGAGAGGTAAGCAAAAAAACACTAAAATACAAAAAATCCTTAATGTAATACCTAATATATTAGGGCAGATTAGTAGTATTGTTGTATTGATTATTGGTGCTACTATGGTGATAAAAGGTAATATGACAATAGGGGGATTAGTAGCATATCAGACCCTACTAACACTATTTTTAGATCCAATCAGTGAGATAACTGGATTTGTTGAGCGCTTACAGACAATGAAAGCAGATGTAATGAGAGTTGATGATATTTATAAATATGGCTCCACGGAAAGTAAGATTAGGTTACCGATACTCCCTTTAAATCAAAAGTTGGCTGGTAAAATTACGTTAAAAAAAATCACTTATGGATATTCTAGTCTAGAAGCGCCACTAATCACTGATTTTCATTTTGAATTACCAACTGGCAGAAGTATAGCTTTTGTGGGTGGTTCAGGAAGTGGTAAGTCCACAATAGCAAAATTACTGAGTGGACTTTATAGACCATGGGATGGAGAAGTATTATTTGATGATATCAACATTGAACAAATACCACGAGAGATTATTGCTACCTCTGTTGCAACTGTAAGCCAAGATATCTCGATATTCTCTGGTACGATTAAAGAAAATATAACGATGTGGAATACAACAATTCGCGATGAAGATATTATTCGAGCTGCAAAAGATGCGATGATCCATGATGTTATTACTCAAAAACCAGGCGCATATGAATACCACCTGGAAGAAGGTGGTAGAAATTTAAGTGGTGGTCAAAAGCAAAGGCTTGAGATAGCAAGGGCGTTAGTTTTAAATCCAAGTATTCTTATCATGGATGAGGCTACCAGTGCTCTGGATTCGTTAACGGAAAAAACAATTATTGATAACATAAAACGACGTGGTTGTACTTGTGTAATCATAGCACATAGGTTAAGTGCGATTAGAGACTGCGAAGAAATACTAGTTATACATAGAGGAGAAGTGCTACAAAGAGGAAATCATGAGGAACTAATTGTGCAGGAAGGAGTATATAAAGAATTGTTTGGATAATGAGTAAAGGTGGAGAATTGTATGGAAAGAAAAATTCTTAACGGTGGACAAATACTCCTAACCTTAGAAGAAAATTACTTGTATGAGGTTATTGAGGGGACTGCATTAATTTATATCTCATTATTAAAAAACAATGATGAGTTAGGGAAAAGATACTTTTTAAAAGAAGCAAAACAGGGAAAATTCTTGATACCTAGTTTTAAGTTTTTGGATGAAAATGAGGGAACATGGGTATTTTTAATTACCGCTCAAAAAAAGGTTGTGATCGAAGAACATCATAGTGAGTCACAAGAAGCGTATAATTTAGCAATTGAACAATTTTCAGAGGAAATTTCCTTAGAAATACAATCTGCTTCCTATTTTGGTGATGAACTTTTAGAATTGATACAAAGAAAGTTAGTTGCTGAAGAAATCTTTATCTATCGTACCAAGCAGGAGTTAGAAAAAGAGTACGAAGATGGCTTACAATCGATAGCCAGCATCTTTCACAAGGAGGGATACTTAAGCCAAAGTAAAGCGCAACATAATTTGTACGATGCAGTCTCTATTCTTTGTAAGAAGGGGGATATAAATCTTTGTTCCTATGATACAGTTGTAGAGTCTTGTGGGAAAAGATTTACAATAGAAGACCTTGCAAGGGTATCTCATTTCATGATTAGAGAGATACGATTAGAGCCAGATTGGTACAAAAAGGATTATGGAAATATACTAGTTTATAAAAAAGAACTTGATGAATTCGAGATCCCTATCGCATGCGTTTCCTGTGACGATAAAGGCTATGTAGAATATAACGTTGTCGAAGGAACAACGAGTAAAATAACAAGTATCAATTCAATGCATTATGCTAAGACTGCTTATATGATTTATAGACCTTTTCCAAATAAGCATTTGGAATTAAGGGAGTTAATCAGTTATTGTAGCAAAGGGTTAAGAAGTAAAGACATGTTATCTATTATGCTATTATCATTAATCATAATGGCAATTGGACTTTGGATACCATATTTAACACAGGTGATATATGATAAATATATTTATTATAATAACACATCAATGATATATCAGATTGGTATGGTGGCAATTGCATTTACCTTGGGAGAATTAATGTTTGATATCTTTTCTAGACTAATTCTTTATAAAAACAGCAATCGCATGGAAATGATGATACAAAGCGCAATGTTTGATCGATTATTTAATTTAAAAATCAATGTCTATAGTAGATATGAGACTTCTGATTTAATAAGAAGAACATTGAGTACTACAGACATTGGAACGATTGTTTTGGATGAAGTTATTATATCCTCATTTATCCATTGTTTTTGTATTGTATATTTGGTACGCATGTATCAATACTCAGAAAAGTTAGCCTGGATTGGATTACTAATAATATTAATAGGTCTAATATTTAGTATATTAATTTCGCTACTTCAAACAAAGTATAAGAAAAAAATAATTGAGTTTAATACGAATGCATCCTCCATTATGTACCAAGCAATCATGGGAATCAGCAAGATTAAAATTTCGTCTGCAACGAATAGGATTTTGAATAAATACATAAAGGAAAAAGTAAAATCAAAAGAATTGGATATGAAGTATGAAGTATTAGCGACTGCTGATCATTGTATCCATTTATTTTTATCTATTTTAAGTACGATTCTGTTTTATAAAATAGCTTTCATGAATCAATTAAATATTACAGTAGGTGAATTGCTTGCTTTTATTTCCGCTTTTAATTTGCTTTTTTTTTCAGTTAGAAAGTTGGAAAAAAATTTTGCTAAGATTCTTCAAGTTCAGCCTCTTTACAAGAAAGCAAATTTACTATTAGCAGAAACTCCAGAGTCAATGGAGGGGAGCCGTTCTATAGGCAATTTAGAGGGAAAAATCGAATTAAGCAATGTATCTTTTCGGTATGATTCTAATGAACCAATGGTGATTTCTAATATATCGTTAACGATTAATAAAGGGGAATACATTGGAATCGTTGGAAGTTCAGGATGTGGAAAGTCCACTCTTCTAAAATTATTATTAGGCTTTGAAAGTACTACAAGTGGAAAGATATATTATGATGATATGGATTTGGACACCTTAGATAAAAGAGAACTAAGAAAACGTTTAGGTGTAGTGTTACAAGAAGGGCAGTTAATTTCAGGAAGTATTTATGAAAATGTTGTAATTGCAAGCAGCGCCACTAACAAGGAGCAATATAGAGAAGAAGTGGAAAAAGTACATCAAACGATTAAGATGGTAGGATTGGAAGAAGATATCAAACAAATGCCAATGGGGTTAGAAACTGTTATTACAGAACAGGGTGGAACAATCTCTGGTGGTCAAAGACAAAGGATTCTTATTGCCAGAGCTATCTTTTATAATCCTTCTATCATATTTTTTGATGAAGCTACCAGTGCACTTGACAATATTAATCAAGCTTTAATAGCAGAAAACTTAGATAAACTTAAGTCGACTCGAATTGTAATTGCGCATAGACTTTCAACAGTGATGAATTGTGACAGAATTATAGTAATGGACAAAGGACAAATTATTGAAAGTGGTACCTATGATGAATTAATTGGTTTAAAGGGTATGTTTTATGAGCTATCAATGCGACAAATTGCATAGAACGAGTTTAAATATCTTGATATGTACGTGTGATAAAGCACACAGATGGAGCTTTATTTAAGCAGTATTCCATCGGCTTGCAGATGGAATATGCATGGGTATTCGTCTGAAAAACCAAGATTTTTCACACACGAATTGGTGCTGTATCCTAAAATCGCCGGATAGCAACAGAATGGAGGATTAGAATGAAGATAATGGAGGAAGAAATTAGAGACAGTATTAAAATCAGCATCAGTGGAAATGTGGAAAACAACACGTGCAAAGAGTTTCAAAATCATTTACTTGAAACCTTTCAAAGAACGAAGAAAGTTATTTTAGATTTCGGAGAGGTGAACTATATTAATAGTATGGGTTTGAGGGCACTTTTGTTAACGCTTCAAAAAGCTGAGAATGTTCAAGGGGAACTTATTGTAAAAAATGTGAATGACAATATCATGGATTTATTTCGAATAACAGGTTTTGATGAGATGCTTAGAATAGTGTAAGCAGTAAGCTTTAAAGGGGTGTATAGATGAATTTATATGTATCAGAAATTGATGATGAGAAAAGTATCGTTTTTTTCCCAAAAAATCTATCTCTTTTTCTCACAAGTAATAGTATAGGAGAAACAGCAAAAATGATATCGGAAGGCAAAACATATGATGCTGTGAGAGAGAATTATAGGGAAGTAACGCAACATGATTATGATAAACTACGATCGTTATACGAGGACACTAGTTTAGATGTGGGGCTCAATTTAAATCACAAAAGACTGCAACGTTTGGTTTTAAATATCAGCAATGACTGTAATATGGATTGCGCTTATTGCTATGCCAACGGAGGTAATTATCATGAAAAGGCTGATATGATGTCAACCAAGACTCTGATAAAAATATTAGAGACAATGTATGGTAAGTTTCAGGAGATTGAGCTGATTCAATTATTTGGTGGAGAACCTATGCTAAATGAAGCAGCAGTTGTAGCAACCTGCGAATTTATTAAAAAGAATAAAAAGATTACAAAAGTAGGAATGGTTAGTAACGGTACAATTATAACGGAAGATTTAATAAAATTAGTAAGTAACAATGAATTAAGCATTACAATTAGCCTTGATGGAGAACAGGTTCATGATGAACTTAGAAAATTTAAAAACGGTAAAGGTACGTTTGAAATTATCAAAAAAAATATATTAAAGCTTAGAGCAATATCAAAGGAACCTTCCTGTATCGAAGTAACTTATTCAAAATATCATCAGGATAAAGGCATCAGTATAAAAGATATTAGCAAAGAAATTAGAAATCAATTTCCTGGAGTATGGGTACATATTGTAGAAGTAGCGAGTACAGATGAGAACTATAAAAACACTGGAGTAACAAATATATTGGATTCTGTAACGGAAGAATTAGAAACGATACATAGGCTAGAAGAAGTTTCTCTTACCATGGTAGATCGCTTTATGTCGCCTTTAAAAAGGAAAAAGACATGCAATCATTTCTGTAATGCCGGATTTGATTCAATCAGTGTGACTACTAAGGGAGATATCTATCCATGCTCAGCGATGATTGGTAAGAAAGGGCATTATGTTGGAAATATCTACGATGAAGAAAACGCTTTGTTTGACTCTATTGAAGAGATGCGTTTGAAATATCTTAATCATGACAGAAGAATGGATGGAAAATGCAAAGAATGTTTTGCGAATACAATATGTACTGGATGCTTGTTCGATAATTATATTAATACTGGAGAATTGCTCGTAGCCAGTGAAGAATTTTGTGCGAAAGCGAGGGCATGTGCAGATAAAATTCTGAAAGGTATTGTTCTAATTCGTAATAAATAATTCCAAATATGTATAGAAATTACCCAAATCAGAAAATGTATTGTTTCTTATTCGTGTACGATGTATAACATAAATATAGTAAAAAAATGGGAGATGGTATAGTATGAAAAAGGTAGAGCAGGGGAAAGTAGAAAAGGAGAAAAAGTTAAAAGAGGTATCTAGTATTCAAGAAAAGGATATTACGGATAATTTATCTGCTGAGGATTTAAATGAGGTACAAGGTGGGGTGGCTCCAATCTTAGGTCCTATTAAATAGTAATAGATCAGGGGGATTAGAATGTATAATCATTTTACAATCATTTTACATAGAAAATGTACTGCAAGCTGCGATTTATGTTGTGTTCAATCGAAACCTAGTTGCCAGGAGAGTCTGGATATTGATAGGGTTAAGGATTACATAAGCTCATCTATTTATTGTGAGAGCATTAAATCGATTGGTATTTCTGGAGGAGAACCATTTCTGGAGTACGATAAGGTAAAAGAACTAATTACCTTGATAAAAAATACTGGGAAAAAGGCTTCTTTAATGACAAATGCTTATTGGGCTACCAGCTATGTTGAAGCCTATGACAAGCTCACCGAGTTAAAAAAATGTGGCCTAAGTTCAATTGGGTTAAGTTACGATTACTTTCATTCTCCTTACATTAAATCAGAAAATGTTAGTAATGTATTGTTGGCAGCAAATGATATGGAATTGAATGCTGGACTTAATATAGTAATCAGCAAAAGTCATTTGGCAGGAGAGGCAATCGATTCTTTAGGGGCTGCCACGAAAGAAGCACAAATAATGATTTTTCCTTGTCAAAAAGTTGGTAATGCAGCGATAAATTTTGATGACACGGAATATCTTCGGACAAGAAAATCAGCTGGCTGTTACTGCAAAAAAGGAAGAGGTTATTCAGTAACCTATGACGGTACAATTTTACCATGTTGCTCACCATCAGTTTTTAGTACAGCATTATCAATTGGTAATTATGAAGACTTAGATGTTACCTCGACTTTAGACAAGTTAAAAAGAAACCCTTATCTTTATCTACTTAGAACTTATGGATTTGACTATTTTATTGATATAGCTAGAAACAAGCTAGATATCGAAGTCCCAGAGTATGTTGTTTCAGCTTGTGAATTATGTGCATTATTTTTTAATGAAAAGAATATAAAGAAATTTGATAGCTATATTGACCTAGATCTTGTAAAGTTCCATGGTAGATTTAAAGAAAAAAGCTTAATGAGGTTTTAAATATTTATATATTTAAAATAAATAAAAAATGGAGGATATGTAATGAGTAAGGAGTTAGTAACCCAAATTATCGATTTACTAAACAAAGATGAAGTATCTCAAAAGGTAAAAGCATGTTCAACTAAGGAAGAAATTTATGAGACATTAAAGCCAGAATTAAGTCAATGTTCTGTTGATGATTTTTATGTAGCACTTGATGAAGTTAAGAATCAAAGTGTAGAATTTAATGATGCTGAGCTTGAAGGCGTTGATGGTGGATTTTTAGATCTTCATTATCATGCTGCAAAATAATCTTAGTATAATTTGAATCAAAAATAATAGGAATAGAAAAGATCTTTAGTGCAGATGAGTAAGTATCATACCAATAAAGATCTTTTCTTATATTATGAATTTAACATGCAAAATTCATGATCATGATCTACATAAGCCTTGGGCATGGCAGTTTTATGATATCGTAAATTATTGAATTTGTTGAGAAAGAGGAGAAGCGGAATGTTTTTCGAGCTGTTTATGGATGGCATACGGAAATATTATTTGGATGATTTATATCTGATCATTTTATTTCTTGGAATGATGTGTCTATTTCACTGTACCTTAGTCAGGAAATACAACTATAAAAAAACAATATTAGGGTATTTGGGATTAACTCTATGCTTATATATAAGCTTTCGTATACTTTTTGCTACTCAGTATACTGTGTTTTATACGTATCAAGATTTTTTTCAAAAACATCAATTATTATATGATATCTTCTATAGTTTTGGCATTTGGATGTTTTTTGTTCAAGTGGTATATTTAGTAGTTGGTGCAAAAATGTTATATGAGGTAACGACATGGAATGCTATGTTTTCTGGAGTATTCTATTACTTATATGTAAGTTTGTTTGCGGATTATGTTATGCCATTAACATTAGTAGCAGTATGTCCAAGAGTAGGGAGTAGTGGATATTACTACTTATTCGAAATTGGAGGAGGAATCCTATATCCTATTGTTGGTATCATGCTTGCTTTTGTTTTATTTATTATTTACAAAAAATATATTTGCAGATATATCATTACGATTTTTTCTCTTCCATCGAATCAAATGAAACATTTGAGTGCAATACCTATCATTTCATGTATCACATATAATGTATTTTATTTATTAATGAGTTACGTCAAAGTCTACCCAAATACACCAGATGGAATTTTGTACTTCATCGTTATATTTGGTACTAATATTATAGTATATACCATTATGTATATCGCTATGTTTTTTGGCATTTTTTCAACAATTCAAACGACAAAAGTAAAAGCAGAGTTAGAAATTGCAGCTCAGATCCAAAAAGAAAATCTTCCGGATGAAGATATGACCTTTGAGTGTAAGGAAAAGGTTGAAATATATGGCTATATGAAAACAGCATTTGAAGTTGGTGGAGACTTCTATGACTATTTTATGATTGATGAAAATCATGTAGCTTTTTTGATTGCTGATGTTTGTGGTAAAGGTATTTCCTCAGCCTTGTTTATGATGAAAGCAAAAACTCTAATAAAGAATTGCTCCTACTATAGTAAAGATCCTAGTGAAATTCTTACGGCAGTGAATCATCAGTTGGAAAGTGATAAGTACAAGATGTTTTTAACTGTGTTTTTAGGTGTAATTGATTTAACAGATGGAATGCTTAGTTTTACAAGTGCAGGTCATAACTACCCATTTTATAAGCAAGTTGGAAGTTCTTATGAACTTTTTATTATAAAAAATGATTTTATTCTAGCTGGAGAAAGAAAAATAAAATATCATACGAACCATAAAAAGTTAGAAAAGGGAGATGAATTGTTTCTTTACACGGATGGCATAACGGAAGCAAAAGATTCTAAAGGAATTTTATTTGGGGAGAAAAAATTAGAAACGATTTTAAATAGTAAGGAAATACAAGAGCTTCCTATGAGCCAGAAAATAGACTTTATACAAAAAGAAATTGATAAATTTACTAAGAATCAACAATATGATGATATAACAATGCTAATGCTTAAAGTAAATGAATCGTTAGCATAAAAAAGAATACGTTGCGTTAGCAAAAAAATAAGGTGGATAGTATGAAAATAAAATTGATTTTTACACGCAAGTTTGTGCTGCGCACCGCAAACTTGTTATGCGCAAAAACCGTGCGCAAGAATGGGGATTATGATGAAAATTGTTTTTGTGAATTTATCAGATTATAACAACATATATGATGGTGGGATACCTCTGGGTATACTTTCTCTAGCAACTATAATCTCAAAAGAAACGGATTATCATGTTGGTATCATCGACTTCTGTCGTTTATATTATGATAAAGAGATAGAGTTACATAGCAAGTTCTTATCTAACATTAATGAAAATTGTAATTATATACTAAATCAAGAACCTGATATTATAAGTCTGTATACGATGTGTAACAACTTTCATGTTGCCTTATTAGTAGCAAAAGAGATAAAAAACAGAAACAAAAATATAACCATTTTATTAGGTGGACCCCATGCTACGGCTGTTGCAAAAAGTACTCTTAAAAAATTTGGGTATATCGATGCGATTGGTCTTGGCGAAGGGGAAAAAACTATTGTTAGTATTATAGAGGGATGTACACAGAATAGTTTTCTTAACTCGAAGGGGATAGCATACAAGAAAGAAGATAAAATTGTTGTGAATGAATATAATGAGCTATTAGAAAATCTCGATGAAATACCAATGTTAGATTACAGTCTTTACCCTCATACAATAAAGGGTAACTTAAATATTGATATAGGTAGAGGGTGTCCTTTTAGTTGTAGTTTTTGTTCAACAAAAACATTTTGGAAACGTAAATTTAGAATGAAATCGAGCCAAAGAATATTAAATGAAATTCTGTATGCAAAAAATCAATTAGGAATATCATCTTTTGGATTCGAACATGATTTATTTATGACAAATCATAAATTAGTGAAAGAGATTTGCGATCATATTATTCAGAGAAATTTGGATATCACGTGGGGATGTAGTTCTCGACTAGATACAATTAATGAGCAGTTAATTATAAAAATGAAAGAAGCAGGCTGCAAAAATATATATTTTGGTGTGGAAACTGGGTCTGAGAACTTGCAGAAGTTAATTAATAAAAATCTTAAGATATCACAGCTTAATAATGTAGTTAGTTTATTAAA
Organism: Lachnoclostridium phytofermentans; assembly: GCF_000733755.1. Taxonomy (GTDB): domain Bacteria; phylum Bacillota; class Clostridia; order Lachnospirales; family Lachnospiraceae; genus Lachnoclostridium; species Lachnoclostridium phytofermentans_A. The sequence goes on from NZ_JPOF01000007.1 coordinate 209,076, forward strand.
CAAGCATAACATCAAAGCCACCTATTCTTTTATTTATGGATTTCCACAAGAAACAGAAACAGATTTAGAATATACGTTAAGTGCAATATATTCAATCTATAATCAAGGAAACAAATTATTTAAAAAAAACTTAGTTACAGTCCAATTTCACAAGTTATTATATTTCCCTAGTACAGAATTGACAGATGTTTATTTTAACAGTTTACAAAAGCAAAATTATTATGGACTAGAAGTATCTTTAGGGAAAAAAGAACTGGAATGTGAAGAAATAGTTAAGATGATTGAGGAAAAAGAGATATTTCCCCAGTACTTTTATTACTCTAATGAATTGATAGAAAAAACAAAATTACTGGATATATTTATCAACATGTTAGTAAATCCATTACTATATCTATTTGAAGGTACCTACAGGCTTTTATTAAATGAGATGCAGGGAAAACATTTATTTATATATTATGAATTTCATCATATGTTTTCTGAGCAAATTTTTTATGAAATCAAAGATTTATACAAAATAGATAGAAAGAAATATAAAGAAAAGGTTCTATCCACATTTGAATCGTTTATTAGTACATATCAATTTAAATATATAGAAGAATCCTTAATAAAAACTATATTTTTATTTGAGAAAGAAATTATGTTAGGAAAAGTGATGAAAGATGGAGAAAATAAAAACATTACCTATCCATATGACATCATTTTAATCAGAAATAAGCAACTAACTCATTCACCTAAGAAAGCTACTACTGTTATTATGCAAAAAAGAAAAGGAATATTACAGGTGATAAAAGAAGATGTTCCACTACTATCGATAGGTTCCTAGAAAGCATAGATAAGGTATAAATAATGATAGAAAAATTTTGGTTAAGTAATACATAAAATTATAGAGGTTGATTTAAATGGGTAAATATGGTAGAATTCTTAATAAATGTAATTAATTACCATTAATTACAACGTTTTAACAACTCTAAATCAAAAAGCTTTAAGGGGAAGTCAATGATTTGGATAGGAAATTCATAAAACGAGGTGGAGTAATATGGACAATAATAGTAAAGAACTTCTGAAAAGAAAAGGGAAAAGGGAGTATAAGAAACAATTTTATCACAAAAATCACATTAATTTTATAGGTGCAATCATCGGAAATTTAGGGATAGCAGCTATAAACATTGGAATTGCTTTTATCCTGCAGATTATATTAGATGTAGCGACTAGAGGCGAGTTGGATAAATTAAAGAAAGTTATTATTGGAACGGTAATATACCTAGGTATTATTGTAATTGTTCTTACTTTTAAGCGCTTCTTTTATAACAGATTTATAAAGAAAGCAATATATCAATACAAGAATTATGTTTTTAAACAAATCATGAAGAAAAACATTAACTCTTTTAACAAAGAATCTAGTTCTAATTACTTATCTGCATTCAGCAACGATTTAACTTCTATAGAACGAAATTATTTAGGTAGTAATATGGATATTGTTTATCAGTTAATACTTTTAATTGGTGGGCTATTATCTATGGCTTATCTGAATTGGAAGATGCTTCTCTGTGTAATCGTAACAAGCCTTTTATCTGTAGTACTTACCGTATTATTTGGCGGAAAGTTAGCAGCTTATGAGGTAAAAGTTTCGGATCACAATGCTAGCTTTGTTGCTATGATGAAAGATTTATTATCAGGTTTTTCTGTAATAAAAAGTTTTAAAGCGGAAAAAGAAATTAGTACTATATTTGAAGAAGCGAACAATTCACTAGAAAGTGTGAAAAAAGCTAGAAGAGATATGTCAGATTATATTTCATTGTTATCGTTTTCCTCAGGTTATTTAGTGAATGTATCTATCTTTGCCTTAGGTGGGTATCTAGCTATAAAGGGAGAAATATCAATAGGTGTTGTTGTAGCAGTAATTCAGCTGGTTAATTATGTTGTAAATCCAATTCAAGCGTTAGGGGAAGATATTTCTGGGAGAAAAGCTGCGAAAGCTTTACTTAATAAAATTCAACTAATAACGGAACTATCAGAAAGTACGGTAGGTACAGAAGTTATTGAAGATTTTAATAACGGTATAGTTTTAGAAAATGTTACTTTTGGTTATGAAGAATCTAGTAATAATCTAGAGAACATTAATTTAAAATTTGAAAAAGGCAAAAGCTATGCTATCGTAGGTGGAAGTGGTAGTGGTAAATCTACACTTTTAAATCTACTTTTAGGTTATCATACAAATTACACGGGTAAAATTTGTTTTGACGATAAAGAGCTTAAAGAGTTAAATGCCGATAATTTATATGATTTAGTTTCTGTTATCCAGCAAAATGTATTTGTATTTGATAACTCTATTATAGATAATATCACGATGTTTAAGAAGTTTAATGAAAGTACGATAGAACGTTCAATAAAACAAGCAGGCTTAGATAAACTTATTATTGAAAAAGGACAAGACTATTCTTGTGGCGAAAATGGTGTCAATCTTTCCGGTGGAGAAAAACAAAGAATATCCATTGCCAGATCTCTGATTCGTGATGCTAAAATATTGCTTATGGATGAAGGTACATCGGCTTTAGATAATAGTACTGCGCAGATGGTGGAAGAGGCTATCCTTGGAATTGATAAATTGACAAGAATTATTATCACACATAAACTAAATCCTAAAGTGCTTAATATGTATGATCAAATCATTGTATTAAATAAAGGGATGATTGTCGAACAGGGTTCTTATAAAGAGTTGATGGATAAGGAAGATTATTTTTATAGATTATATAATATTGCTAATGCAGTATAATGAAATTGAAATTAAAAATTTTTTGGTAGCATAATAAAAAGCATAGTAAAGCAAAGTAAAATGCTATGTAAAAAGAATTGTAAGAAGCAAAGTAAGAAGCATAGAAAAAAATAATATAAAGCATAGTAAACAGGTAGCTTACGAGAAAGAATAAGCTACCTGTTTTTTTATATAAAGGGAGAAATTTGAATATATTTTATTTGTTTGGTAACGATAGAGAATAAACGGGTTGATGTAAGGTGAATTAATTTGTTTTACAACAATCTCTATAAATACAACTAGAAAGTCAATATGATAAGAATAAGAGTGAAAAAAGTCCTTCACTCAGCAAGTTTGTGTCTGTAAGCATCCAAAACTTGAGAGAGTAAGAGACAGCGCAGAAATGAGGTGGGTAATGGAGAAAAAGCAATGTTTAAATCTCTGTGAGATACTAGAAAATATTATGACGATAGCTCCCAAGGTAGATACTGTAATACAAAAAGTGATGGAACTGGCAGGTTATACGGAATGTGAACGTATTTATGTCGGTTCCTATTTTTGCAGTCAATATGTACTTAATTTATCAGCAGAGCTGATGAAAAAAGTGATAGTGGAACTAAAAAACATAGGTATAAAAATCACCTTGGTATTACCTATATTTACAGAAAAAGATTTAGAAAACGGTAAGGAAAAAATCCATGAATTCTCTACCTATTATAATAAGGGAATAGATGAAATCACAGTGAATGATTATGGAATGTTAGATTATATTCATAACAAATATCATATGAAGATTAATCTTGGAAGGCTTATGTTTAAGGATTATCGTGATCCTCGTTATGAAGAATATTACCGTCAAACAAGTAAACCAAAGTATTTTACATCCTATTTAAAGAAAATATGCGATGAGTATCAGGTGACAGGGTTAGAGCTTGATATTACACATGAGAGTATAGAGTTATCCGACGCACCATCTAATCTTGAGCTTGCGATCCATGTGCCCTATAGCTATATGACAGTAGGAATGGTTTGTGAATTTGCTTCTATACCGTATGAGATAACAGAAAAATTCCGTCCGAATCTTCCCTGTCATAAAGAATGTTTGAGAAACCGAATTAATTATCAGATGTTAAAAGACAGAAAATATATAAAAATAGGGCGAACAGTTTATTTTGAACATAAGGATGGAATAGTTTGTGGAGATAGAAGTTACCGTGAAATATATTCGCCTATTGATTTGGAGGTGAAGGAATGAATATCTTAGTTCCACTAAATAGTGCAGAACATCTGAAAGATTATATGGATTGTGGTACCAGAGAATTCTATATTGGGTTCTATGATAAAGCGTGGACTGAAAACTTTGGTGAATATGCGGATATCAATCGTCTTACTGGATTTAAGGAAAGTGCCAATCCGAATAATTTAGACGAAATGATAAAAGTAATAGAGACAATCAAAGAACTAGATGGGATTGTATTTGTGACGTTTAATTCCAGTAGCTATAATGAGCAGCAATTGGAGTTTATACGAAGTTATTTTAAACAATTAGCAAAAACTAGTGTCGATGGAGTAATTGTTTCATGTATTGAACTGGTTGATATTGCAGTCGAGGAAGGATTGTATGCCAGCATCAGTACCATAAGCGGTATCTATAATTCCGATATGGCAAGATTTTATTATGAACATGGAGCAAGTAGAATTATATTACCAAGAGATTTATCACTCGATGAGATTGAAAGGATAAAGAAAAATGTACCACAGCCGGAGTACGAGGTGTTTCTAATGCGAAATGGTTGTACATTTTCTGATTCCAACTGCCTTGGGTTACATCGGAGGGAACTTAATTCTTTTTGTAGTTGTTTATTAGGATCGAAGAATGAGTTTGTAAAACCGATTGAGGAATTTGAACTTCGACATCAGATGGAATTAAATAATATCCTTTATAACCAGTATTATCACAATATGGCTTGTGGAATGTGCGCTATCTATCGGTTGTTAAATATGGGCATTTCTGCATGTAAGATAGTTGGACGATCTGATGATTGGGGATATATCTGTGCAGATATTAAGGCCATTAATGAGAATATTCAGATTGCTACTGATTGTAAAACGGAAGAAGAGTATAAAAAGCGCATGGTTTTTCCGGATAATAGCAGGGATATTTGTAAGCTTGGTTTAAGTTGCTATTATCCAGAAGCAAGATTTTAATAAGACATAGGATTGACATGATTTTTTTTATATGATAGAATGATACGCTTTTAGTAGTAAATATGAAAGGTAATAGTTATGAGTTGTGAAATACAAATAGATAAAATCTCAAAAAGGTTAGAAAATAGAAACATTTTGCAAAATGTGAGTTTGAATATAGAAAAGGGGGATACCATCGTTTTTTTTGATACAGGTGATGGCGAAAAGTCTGCTTTAATACAGTTATTATGTGGAGAACTGACTCCAGATCAAGGGAAAATATATTTTCGAGGGGAACAATTGGGAAAATATAGTGAAATACCAAAAGATGTTGGAATTGCTATCCATCCAATGGGCTTTATCAGAGAGTTTAACGGTTATAAGAATTTAAAATATATTGCTGGAATTAATGGAACTATCGAAGATAAAGAAATCTATGAGTCTATGAGAATCGTTGGCTTGAAACCTGAGAGTCGCACAAAAGTTGGTGATTTTAGTACACGTATGTTGCAAAAGTTAAGTATTGCTCAGGCAATAATGGAACGACAAGATATCGTAATCTTTGATGATTTATTTACAATAGAGAATATAAAGAATCATCGAGAACTCCGTAAAATTTTTCGATTATTAAAAGAACGAAACCTCACCATCCTATTAACAAGTGAAAAAAAAGAATTTATAGATACAATTTGTGATAGAGGATACTTGCTTCAGAATGGAAGAATAAAGGAAATGATATTAAAAGAAAAATAGTAGTAGAAGTGAAACTAATGATAACCAAAAGTTCAGTTAAGATGATTTCACTTTCTATTTTCAGAAATGTATTGTAAGGTTATGGTAAATATGGTATTCTTCGTTTGATGAGTTCTAGTTAACTTAAATGAAGGAGTGGGAGTATTATATGAATCAGGGAGATATGGATAGTAACGAATGTAATAAGAGAAGGAGATCAGCCATCAGATTGATGTTTCTTGGTATTATGATATTATGTATTGGGCTGACTGGGTGTTCAAGTAAACAAAAAAGTTCTGAAACGTTACATGATGGGCGTACACTTTATGAGCTTGAGGGAACATTAGATACGAAAGAACATGTTTTAAACTTCACAGAAACAATTACATACCAGAATAATGAAGAAGTTACACTTTCAGAGTTATATCTTCATATCTATGGAAACGCATATCAAATTTATGATAGTACCAAAGGAATTCAAGTATTAACTGTTAATAGTTTATCAAAAGATACACTTACTTATGAAGTATTAGATCAGAATCAGTTACTGAAAATAGTACCTGAAAAGCCGTTGGAGCCAGGGAAAGCAATTCAGTTTAAGATAGACTGTAAGTTTTTAATACCTGATTTGGTGGATCGCTTTGGTTATTATCAAACACAGTATTGCTTTAGTTTTTTTAATCCGCAGATGGCAGTTTACGACGATGCTGGATGGGATCTCGCACCAATGAGTTTAGTAGGTGACGGAAGATATCATGACATGTCAGATTTTCGTATTAAAATTACGGTACCTAAAGATTATGTAGTTGCTTGTGGCGGAGTTGAACGGAAGAAAGAAGTAAAAAATGAGTCAGTGACATATACATTTGAAAATAGTAATGCAAGAGATATCTGTATGTCAATATCAGATCAGTATGAAATTGTGGAAGATGAGATCAATGGTATCAAAGTTTATGCTTACTTTGAAAAGAATGTGGTCAGTCAAAAAAGTAAAGATTCTACAATGCAGCAAATAAAGGGATCACTTGATTGTTATGAAACGGTTTTTGGTGACTATCCATATGATACATTTCGTATGGCAACGATTACGCAAAAGCCTAATATTAGTGTGGCCATGGAGTATAGTGGATTGATCTATATGCCAAGAGAAGCCTTCTTAGATAATCAGTTTGCTAATTATGAAGAAGTACTAAGTCATGAAATTGCTCACCAGTGGTTTTACGGAATTATCGGAAACAATGAAACAACAGAAGCTTGGTTAGATGAGGGGTTAACAACCTTTGCTGTTGGAGTATATTTAGAAAAAGTAAAGGGAAAAGAACAGGCAGAGGACTATTCTACTAAGGGTCAGTACTTAAAATTAGACCCAATCCCAATTAATAAGGAGATTACAGAGTATCAGAATACTGCTTATTATATGGTTTGCTATTACAAAGCACAGTATTTCTTATATGAGCTAAGAGAACGAATGGGAGAAGAAACTTTTTATAGTGCGATAAAAGAGTATTATGATACCTATGCGTTTAAACAGGCTAATACAGAAGGATTTATAAGCATAATGGAGAGTAACTCACCTGTTGATATTAGCGACCTTGTAGAAACTTATGTAGCATTGCCATAGTAGGTAGGTAATAAGTTTCAACTGAAGCAAGAAAAGTGTTTTCTCACGATAAGCTTAATGATAAGCCAATCGTAATATGATCTGGATTGATAAGATAATGTGATTCCTCATATAATATAGAAATAACTAGGTTGAGGTGTAGTATGAAAAAACATTCGATAAAACGATATTGTTTGTTATTGGTTGGAGGAGTTGCACTCTTTTTAGGTGGAATAGGATTATTTTTGCCTGTATGGCCAACAACACCCTTTGTTGTTTTAGCTGCTGGATGCTTTGCTGGAAGTAGTCAAAGAATGTATGAGCGTCTAATTAAGTCTAAGTATTTTGGTGAGTTTATACGAAATTATCGTGAACATACTGGAGTTTCTAAAAAGTCAAAACGTAATGCTATTCTCTACCTTTGGATCATGATGTTACTATCAGCAGTTATTATACAAAATCCATGGATGTATTTGGTGCTAGGCTTAATTGGAATTGGAGTAACGCTACATATCACTCTTTTAAGGAAGAAGCATGGCGAGGGTTAATGTAGATCATAGTAGGGTAAGAGGAAGAAGGAGAAATTAACCTAAAGGGAATTTAAAAGAAGGATATGATACTTAGGAAAGTGAGTGTATATCGAAATCCATATGGGTGCAATTGCTTCCATGAGTACGATTACAATAACACTCACTTTTTTATTGTTGTTAGTTATTTGACTTATTCTTAGATAATTGCTTTTGTGTTATATATGAACTGTCTGATGAGTTGGAAGCATTGCTTGTAGAATTAGAGCAATTATCATCTTTATTCTTTCCTTGTAATTGTTTCTCTCTTTCTTTTTCATAACGCTGTTGGTATTGTTTACTCATAATAACCTCCCAATCTTCGTAAATTTCCTTGCACCAACCGATACTAAGTATGCAGATACATAAACTCAGGGTGAATAAGGAACGTTTTTAATTTTCACTAATTACAATAATAGTATGACATGAAGTGACGGAGTTTATATTGTATCTTTATGTAAATATTGGTAACATATGTTACTTATTACTGAGAATGACTGGCCAACAGCAGATTTGAATATAGATCAATTTAACTTTTCAATCCAATTATTTAGTATACAGCTATGGATGAAAGAATTGTTGGAACGTAAAGAGAGATAGCGCCTCTGTTGTGGTGCTATCTCTTATATAAAGGTAAACTATTAAACTTTTTACTTTATTACTATGCAAGTAATTTTTCAACACTAACTAACTTTACACATAAAACAAAAAGTTCCGCTGCTTGTTTTAACTCATCTAAGGTAGGAAAGGATGGGGCAATACGAATATTGCTATCATGAGGATCTTTACCATATGGATAAGTTGCTCCAGCACCAGTCATAACAACTCCGGCATCTTTAGCCTTAGCAACGATATCTTTGGCACATCCATCCATAGATTCAAAGGATATAAAATAACCGCCTCTTGGCTTAATCCAACTTGCGATTCCAAGGCCACCAAGTTCTTTTTCTAGAATATCAATTACAGCTTCGAATTTTGGTCTCATAATATCTGCGTGCTTTTTCATATGAGCATGAACATCGTCTAAACTTTTAAAGTAACGCACGTGACGAAGTTGATTTAACTTATCATGACCGATGGTCTGCAAGGCCAATTGTTTTCTAATATCTGCAAGGTTATTCTTAGATGTCGCAATTGCTGCAACGCCAGAACCTGGGAAACTAATCTTTGAAGTTGAAGTGAATTTATACACGATATCAGGGTTACCAGCTTTTTCGCATTCTGCTAGAATTTCTAAGCAGAAATCATGTTGGTCTTCATATAAATGATGTACGTTATATGCATTATCCCAATAAATTCTAAAATCTTTTGCAGCTGGTTTCAGTCTTGCAAATCGCTTTACTGTTTCTTCAGAATAAGTGATTCCTTGTGGATTAGAGTACTTTGGTACACACCAGATGCCCTTAATAGAGGCGTCAGAACTTACTAGTTCTTCAACCAAATCCATATCAGGACCATCAGTCGTCATAGGTACATTGATCATTTCGATTCCAAAATGTTCTGTAATTGCGAAATGACGGTCATATCCAGGGACTGGACAAAGGAATTTCACCTTATCTAATTTGCACCAAGGAGTGCTTCCCATAACTCCATGTGTCATAGAACGGGAAACCGTATCATACATTATATTTAAACTGGAGTTTCCATAAATAATAATGTTATCAGCAGGCACCTCGCTTATTGCACCTAGAAGTTCTCTTGCTTCTTTGATACCATCAAGAATACCGTAGTTTCTGCAATCTACTCCTTCTTCACATATGAGGCTTACGTCACTATTTAAAACATCCATCATACCCATGGAGATGTCTAATTGTTCTACAGAAGGTTTCCCTCTTGACATATCAAGTTTTAGTCCCATTTCCTGGAATTTCTTATATTTTGCTTCTAAATCAGTTTTCAAACTGGTCAACTCTTCTTTGCTCATAGATTGATAAGTTTTCATATCCTTACACCCTTCCTTTTGCAATTGTAGTTGCTGTATACATATTCGTTCTATTCATATTTAAATCATATCAACCTTACCACACGATGATACATATGTCTACTATATTTTCTTGAGTATTTGATATTTCTTACCAGCTATAAGTGGATGTTATGATAGGTATAAATAATACTAATCAGTGTATTTTTACACTAACAACCGAAAGATGAAGTGTAATAATAGTTTTTATTTTTCTATTTCTCATAGAATCATTCTTATCAAGTAGTTATAGGAAGCTATTTCTCGTTTGACAGAAGATTAGCAATGTGATATTGTTATTATATTAGTGTGACAAAGGAGAAGATACATGTTTATTAGTCGTTTAAGATAAGTTTATGAAAAGAGCAGATATTGTTTTAGAAACCCTGAAGCAAGGCTTTTTTGTTATGCTTAAACGGCAAATATGTTTCATTTCTATGAGTGAGGTCTAATTTTTTATTCCTGTATTAGTATAGTATACTGAGGTGATAGGAGATTAATTAAACTAGACAATAAAGATACTCATGATATTGGTACGTTAAATGCATCTATAGCAGACAAAGGCCTATCTAGGTTTTGTCTGTTTTTTTTATTCATGACAAGGAAAAGTTCACGAAGTATACTTTTTCTTGATGTAAATCTATTCGCTATTGTGCAGTAATATTTCTTTTCACAAACAAGGAGGTTTTGGAGCATGATTATTTTTATTAGATTACGTTATTAGTACTGGATTATGGTACTCGGATTAATAAAAACGTTTATCATAATCCTTTTCGTGCAAAAGTGTGAAAGGTGAACTTCACACGCAAGTTTTTATTCATAATAAGAAGAGCTCAAAAAGCGTGTTTTTCTTATATGAAAATTAGTGGAACTTGTCAAAAGAAAAGTATGTAGGCATCCAATGATGGTTTCTTACAAACCATCATATAGTAAAGGAGATTATGATTATGAAACAAATCGGAATTATAGTAGGAGTAAACGTTAAGAATGAAGAGCATTTCAGTGAGGGAATGCAGGAATTAATCGCATTAAGTGATGCGTGTGATATTGAGATTGTTGATAGTTTAGTACAAAATGCAGATAGCATAAATAAAGCGACTTATCTTGGAAAGGGGAAGCTTGCAGAGCTTTCCGAATTAGCGAGAGCACAAGGTGCAGAGGTTGTTATCTTCAACGGAGAATTAACAGCATCTCAAATTCGTAATATTCAAGAGGTGGTCGATACGGTGGTACTCGATCGAACCAATCTGATCTTAATGATATTTGCAAGTCGTGCAAAGACGAGGGAAGCAAAACTTCAAGTGGAAGTGGTAAGATTACAGTATGAATTACCTCGATTAATTGGAGCAAATGAAAACCTATCGAGACAGGCAGGAGGTATTGGCGGTGGAACCGGAGCTGGTGGAAGGAATAAAGGTGCTGGTGAAACCAAACTAGAACTTGATAAGCGAAGAGTAGAAGAAAAAATCAATGTGATGCAAAGAGAACTGGAAGAGCTTATCACGCAACGATTAACTCAGAGAAATAAGCGTAAGAAGAATGAGATAAAAACTGTTGCATTAGTAGGGTATACCAATGCAGGAAAATCAACGGTAATGAATTATATGGTTCAACAATTTATCGGTAAGGAAGAAAAAGAAGTTTTAGAGAAGGATATGTTATTTGCCACACTAGAGACTTCTGTTCGTAAAATTAAGTTAAAAAGCCGAAAAGAATTTTTATTATCCGATACCGTTGGTTTTGTAAGTAACTTGCCACATAAGCTGGTGAAAGCTTTTCGTTCTACATTAGAAGAGGTATGTGAAGCTGATTTGCTTATTCATGTAGTAGATCGCTCGAATGAGGATTACAAGAGTCAGATAGAGGTAACAAACGATACCTTAACTCAAATAGGGGCGGGTCATATTCCAGTTGTCTATGCTTATAATAAAGCAGATTTAATCAAAGAAGAGGATATGTTAGAAAATAAGGAAGGTAGATTATCGTTAGATTCTAAGGAAGACATTGTGTTAATCTCAGCTAAAAAAGGTGATGGTATGAATGCATTGATAGAACTTATTAGCAAGCGTTTATATCCGAATGAAGTAAAAACCAAGGTTTTAATTCCATATCATCTAGGTTCGTTAATAGCAAAGATAAATGCTTCGACAAATATCCTTTCTTCCACCAGTAAGGAAGAGGGAATGATATACGAAATCGAGTGCAATGAGCAATTTTTTCAGCAGGTTGAGACTTATGTTATAAAATAAAAAAGAGATGCTATCATAGATATGATATACTATAAGGGAATATTTCAGGGACTATAATATGAAATATTCCCTTATTATTTTGTAACCTTTTCAATTGTATTGATACTAATAGATAGTGTGGTAATAAAACTCACACAGATGGAGGCAAAGGATGAAGGAAGAGTTTCAACAGTTATATGAAAAGTACTATTCTCGAGTCTATTACTTTTTGCTTAAACAAGTTCATAACCGCAAAGATTTAGCAGAAGAACTTACCCAAGAGACCTTTTATCAAGTATTTATCTCATTGCACCGATACCGAGGAGAATGTGATATTGTGACATGGATCTTACAGATTGGTAAGAACACAAGTTATCGTTACTTTAAAAAGAATCCGTTTCATGCTGATTACGATAGTGAGGTAATAGTTACAAAAAGCGAGATCTCAAATGTTAAGAGTGTAGAGCAGGAGTATGAGGATAAAGTAAGGGTAGAGTCAGTAATTGATTGTATTAAGCAGTTGAAAGAAAATTATCGGGAAGTTATGTTATTAAGACTTCAAGAAAATCTTTCCTTTCGAGAGATAGGGGCAAAACTACATATTAGTGAAAATTCTGCAAAAGTAATCTATTTTCGAGGAAAAGAAATGATAAAAAAAGAGTTGGGGGATGAATAGTATGGAAAAACAGACATGCATATTAGTAAAAGAATTACTTCCTTTATATCAGGATAAAGCAGTCAGTGAAGAAAGTAATCATATTATTGAGGAGCATCTTAAAGAATGTGACTCGTGTAAAGTATTATTAGATGAAATGAGAAAGGAGGATGAATTAGAAGAAGGAATAAACCAACCCACTGAAGAAATTAAGGGGGATTATAAGAAGGAAAGAGAAAATTATATTAATTTAGCAAAACGTCTAAAGAAACGCCGAAGAATAATCATATGCAGTACAATAGTTGCAGTTCTTTTTCTATTTATTTGCTTTACTTCGTGGTTTCAAACATTTTTTATTGCAGGAGGGATGGAACCAACCTATGAAGCTGGAACAAACTGCGTGGTAAATAAGTTGATTTACAACTTCCGCGCTCCAAAGAGAGGAGAGGTTGTGGTATTATCCCATCATGATATTGTTATAATGAAACGCATCATTGGAGAACCTGGTGATACCATAGATATTAGACATGGCAAAGTTTATATAAATGAAGAATTATTAGACTCAGAATATACTTTTGGGTCTTTAAACCAGAAAGGCAATATTAAATATCCGATTGTTCTAGGCGAGGAGGAGTATTTTGTTCTTGGAGATAATTATGAACAATCGCTTGATAGTAGATATTTGGAATTTGGTCTAGTTTCTAGAGATAAAATTTTTGGAAAAGTAATGTTTCAAACAAAGTTTAGTTTGATTAGAACAACAGTTACTACAGCTACAAAGGAATAAGGATATGTTTTAGTACTTGTTCTCATAAAGATGCAGAAACAATGTAATACTAGGAAGGTATAATATGTTCCACATAAGTATGAGTGAATTGATAGCAAGCAAAAATTAACACACATATGTTGTTGGGAAAAGGCGTAATAACGCCAGAATCGAGGTTTCATATGGTATCTTTATGGGAAGAAACTTATTCCATTGCAAAAAGAGGTGAGTTGACTGGTAATTTATCTACCGAAGTAGCAGTGATTGGTGCAGGAATAGCAGGTATATTGACTGCTTATTATCTTACAAAAAGAGGAATACAAACGATTGTTGTAGAAGCAAATCGCATTGGGAGTGGTCAAACAAAGGGGACGACAGCAAAGATTACTTCACAGCATGAAGATATCTACCATAAACTCATAGAGCAATTTGGAGAAGAGAAAGCGAAGCAATATGCTTTTGCTAATGAACATGCAATAGCAGAATATAAAAATTTAGTAAGTGAACTACAAATTGATTGTGATTTTGAAGAAAAAAGTTCCTATCTTTATACGTTAGAAGATACTACGCTCTTACAAGAAGAGGCTATTTCAGCAAGAAAACTTGGAATTGATTCGGAGTATATTACTGAAACAGAGTTGCCTTTTCAAGTGAAAGGTGCAGTAAAATTTGCGAATCAAGCTCAGTTTCATCCGTTAAAATTTTTATCAGCGGTGGCAGAGAATTTAACCATTTATGAAAATACAAAGGTACTTGAGGTAGAGGATAACATACTTCGAACAAACAGAGGCGAAATAACAGCAAAATATATTGTGTTTGCATGCCATTATCCTTTTATCAATGCTCCAGGATTTTATTTCTTACGGATGCATCAAGATCGATCTTATTTTCTTGCATGCAAGAATGCAACTACGTTAAATGGAATGTATCGAAGCTTGGAGAAGACAGGATATTCGTTACGATGTTATAAAGATGTCCTACTATTTGGTGGCGGTAGCCATCGAACCGGTGAGAATTCTCATGGTGGACAATATAGTGCTTTGCGAAGCGCATTAACACAATTTTATCCAGAGGCGAAAGAGTTTACTCATTGGTCTGCACAGGATTGCATGACATTAGATGGGGTACCATATATCGGTCAATTTTCAAGTGGTAAACCAAACTGGTATGTGGCAACTGGCTTTGGTAAGTGGGGAATGACCAGCTCTATGGTCTCAGCACAACTTATTTCAAGTCAAATAGCTGGTGAAGAAGTGTGGTATGCACCGGTATTTTCTCCTGAAAGGTTTACCCCAAAAAGCAGTGCAAAGGCTTTGCTAGATGAGGGAATGCATGCAATAAAGGGGTTAACAAGAAGGATATTTCAGCTTCCTAAAGCTACAGAAGAAGAGCTTCCATTAGGGCATGGTGGAATTATTGAAGTGGAGGAAGAAAAGTACGGAGTTTATAAAAATGAAAAAGGCGAAATTTTCATCATAAGTCCGAAATGTCCGCATCTTGGTTGTCAGTTGGAGTGGAATCCAGATGAGTTAAGTTTTGATTGCCCATGTCATGGTTCTAGATTTACTTATACTGGGGAATTAATTGATAATCCTGCGCAGACCGACGTTGTTGATAAAAAAGGAGATTGATTCCTTGATTTTAAGATAGGAATCTATTACACTAATGGAAAGAAGAAGTAAAGCGAGTTTATATCGTTTAGAAGAACAGATATGCTATCAACAAACAAGCTTGTGAGAATCACAAGCTTGTTGTTTTAGATAAAAAAGATTATGGCTTTTATAGCAGAATAAGAGGTTACAATGGGTGATTATCAGCATGTTTCGCATACCTTTAAGCCGGTTTTTAATGAAGACAGTAAAATCTTAATATTAGGTAGTTTTCCTTCGGTAAAATCAAGGGAGCAGGAGTTTTATTATGGGCATCCCATGAATCGGTTTTGGAGGATGTTAGAAGTGTTATTAAAAAAAGAGGTGCCACTGGATAGTTCAAAAAAAAGAGATTTTTTATTAGAACATCATATAGCATTATGGGATGTCATTGATAGTTGCGATATTATCGGCTCTAGCGATAGCAGCATCAAAAATGTGATTCCGACTGATTTAACAAAAATATTGTCAGTAAGTCCGATACGTAATATTTATGTGAATGGTAAAACTGCAAAAAGGTTATATGACCGATTCAGTGAATCAGTTACTGGAATAAAGGCGATATGTCTTCCCTCCACCAGTCCAGCGAATGCTATGTTTTCGCTTGAGAAACTAGTAAACGAATGGAGAATAATTCTAGAGCCTTTGGGAGGTGCTTATGAGAATTGAGGTCTTACAAAAAGAAATCATAGCGCGCGGTGGATTCATGATTACGCAGGTTACAGATGGGTTTGAACTGTATCCTTATCATATCATAACTGGTGATAAACTTAAGATACATGAATTACTAAAAAAATTGAAAGATTTCAATGGAGAAGAAAATTCCTATGTGGATTTTTACTTTGAATTATTATCGAATGATGAGCAAGAGAGGATAAGAGAAAGGTTATCAAAGGAAGAAAAAGAGTTATTAAACCAATTTCTTAGAGAAGGTAAAGAAAGAGTAGGCCAATTCTCTATAGAAGGAAAAGGCTTAGCTCAGGCTTTACAAGAGAATCAAAAACCTTTGTATTTTCAATTAACAGATGACATGCTTAAGTTAACAGCAGAGCTAAGTACGACAGAAATCCTATTTAGCTCATTTTATTTTTGCGAATATCCTGTGGTTGTATGGACCAATTATGAAGGGAAACATCCGATTTTCTTTAAAGACAAACCAACACAGAGATTCCTTTCTGAACAGGGGATAATTTTTGACATGGATATGTAATGGTATTATAATAAGAGATAGGTTAGAAAATATAATAGAATACGAAACGAGCATAGTTGATTTATATGTAGAGGAGAACTGTATGGAAACAAAAGAATATATCATAAAAACGTTAGAAACTTTGGTGAATATACCAAGTCCTTCTGGATTTACAAAAGAAGTGATGGAATTTGTTGAAAAGGAAGCAAAACAATATCAATATTCTTGTGAATATATCAAGCGAGGAGGATTAATTATTACGGTTCCAGGAGAAAGTAGTGATTGTCTTGGCCTATCTGCACATGTAGATACCCTTGGTGCCATGGTTCGTTCGATAAGTAATGATGGTTTTCTTCGTTTTACTTGTGTAGGTGGTTATACAATGAATAGTATTGAAGGAGAGTATTGCAAAATTCATACAAGAGAGGGCAAAGTGTATACTGGAACTATCCTTTCCAAAAGCCCATCAGTACATTCTTATGATGATGCAAGAACACTTGAACGCAAGGATCGAAACATGGAAATTCGCATCGATGAGAAAGTAACGAATAAAGAAGAAGTTCTAAATCTTGGTATTCATCATGGGGATTACATTAGTTTTGATGCACGTTTTGAATATACCCCAAGCGGATTTATAAAATCCAGACATTTAGACGATAAAGCTAGTGTTGCAGTGCTTTTAGGTTTACTAAAAGAGCTGTCAGAACAAAAAATTACACCGAAGAGAACCTTAAAGATATTAATAAGTAATTTAGAAGAAATCGGTATGGGAGCCTCTTATATACCTGCTGATATTAGTGAATTTATTGCAGTTGATATGGGAGCCATTGGAGACGATTTGGCAGGAAATGAATACTCAGTATCAATTTGTGCCTTAGACTCCTCAGGACCATATGATTATGAGTTAACAACGGACCTAATGAATCTCGCAAAAGAGAATCAGATTCCTTATGTTGTAGATATCTTCCCTCATTATGGTTCCGATGCATCCGCAGCTATGCGTGGAGGAAATAATATTAGAGCGGCGCTAATTGGTCAAGGAATTCATGCTTCTCATGGTATGGAGCGTACCCATGAAACAGCACTAATAGCTACGTTAGACTTATTAAAAGCATATGTAAGATAAGAGTTAATTTCACTATGTAAGTTATCAATAGAATAAGAAAAGAACAACAATAAAGAACAACGATAAAATACAATAGTAAAGAACAACAATAAATAAAAAACAAAGAAGCACGCCAAAATAAAATAGTTTTGGTGTGCTTTTTTTACTTAATATAAGGTAATATATTTCTATCAAATGGAGCATTCTAATCGAATTGTGGAATGGAATCTAGGAACTCATCAATTACAGACTTGTCCCCAACATTATCTTTTCTTAGAATATAGCTATTAATTTTGGGTGTATCAAAATCAAGTAGTGGAATCATAATCAGCTGACCATTCGCCAAATGCTGTTTAACGAAGCTTTTTGGAAGAAAGCTAAAGCCAATTCCATCTAATAGATATTGTAGAAGAGTTGGGCTCTTGTCAATTTCAAATCGAAAGTGATGATGCTTTGGGAATAGCTCACGAATGTAGAGACCTACATCTTGCAAAGCAAAATTGCAATAAAGATAATCAGTGCTCACCAATTGTTCTTTGGTAATGCCATTGGCATATTCTATGTTTTTTGGATGAGTTACAAGAACTAACTCATCGGTATGAAAAGAACTACACTCGAAGTATTTTTTATTCACCGGTACATAAGTAAATGCAAGGTCTATTAATTGATCTTGAAGCATTTGGACTAAAGTAAAGGAATGGTCAATCGTAACCTTCATCGATACATCAGGGTGATTTACAACAAAGGAGCGTATCGGTTCATATAGATGACACTCGTACACTGTATTTGTAGTACCAATACGCAGAGCGGCACGAAATGAATTTTGTGTGCTAAATTCTTGTATCGCAGTTTCTTCAAGTTCGACAATACGCTTTGCATACTCCAAAAAAATTTCCCCGTCTTTGGTTAAAGTGAGATTATTCCGTTCTCGAAGGAATAATTTTTTTCCTAATTCTTTTTCTAACTCCATGATGCGGTTTGTTACTGTCGATTGAGCAACAAATTGTTGCTCTGCTGTTTGAGTAAAATTTTTTATTTTTGATAACAAGAGAAAGGTTTTTAAATTTTGAGTTTCCATAGTAACCTCCATTCTGTTACAAAAGTGTGAAAAATCTTGATATTTCACACTTACCTCATTCTGGCTATTCACCTTATCATGTATCCCAATTTTATGCTAGCATATAGTCCCAGTTTACATTTGTTTTTCAACGGATAAGCTTCTTCTAGTATTAATAATTTAGATTAAAGTTAATGTTTAAATCAGATATATTAATTATATAATGTTCCCAAGATTCAGTCAATTGGCTTTCGAAAACGGTATAATTTTTACCATATTTATGTTACAATATGAAATGGGTGAATATATTTGTTACTTATAAGATTAGTATCAAAGAGGTAGAGAAAGGAAGGATTTTGTTATGAAAAATATTGCAATTTTAGGTGCTGGAAGAATTGCTAAGATGATGGCTCAAACTGTAAATGGAATGAAAGATGTAAAGCTATATGGTATTGCTTCCAGAGATATCAATAGAGCAGAAGATTTTGCGAGGGAATTTAACATAGAGCATGCCTATGGTTCCTATGAAGAGATGTTAAAGGATCCGAATATAGATTTAGTTTATATTGCAACGCCACATTCTCATCACTACGAACAAGCAAAGTTATGTTTAGAGAACGGGAAGAATGTCTTATGTGAGAAAGCATTTACGGCGAATAAAAAACAAGCAGAAGAAGTACTGTCTTTAGCGAAAGAAAAAGGACTATTAATCACGGAGGCAATTTGGTCTCGTTATATGCCAATGGCTCAAATAATAAAAGAGGTTATGGATAGCGGAATCATTGGCACTCCAACCTCATTAATTTCAACGTTTGGTGCATTGGTAAGTGAAAAGCCAAGGCTTAAAGAGCCTGCGTTAGCTGGTGGAGCGTTACTTGATCTTGGTATTTATCCATTGACATTTGCACTGATCGCATTTGGCAATGAAATCTCGGATATTAAGACTTCTGCTGTATTAAGCGATGCTGGCGTGGATGAACAACATAGCATTATCTTGACTTATCAAGATGGCAAGATTGCAACCCTTTACAGTTCTATGATTAGTGCGATGGAATCTAAAGCCATTGTTTATGGAACGAAAGGTTATCTAAAAATTCAAGGTATGACAAATTATGAGAGCATTGAAGTATATAATGCAAGCCGTGAATTAATAAAAACGATTGAAAGACCAGAGCAAATTACCGGGTATGAGTATGAAGTAATGGCAGCTCTCAAGGCAATTGAGGAAGGTAAATTAGAATGTTCGCAGATGCCACATATGGAAACACTTCGTGTGATGGAACTTATGGACGGTCTAAGAGCTAGATGGGGAGTACATTATCCTTTCGAATCCTAAGAGAATAGGAGAACTATGATTGATCAAGAAACATATGATTTAATAAAGCGCAAGTTAAGAGACTTTAAGTTTAATTCTTTAGAGTATACAGAATATGAATCTATTGCGGATTATGATATAGCAAAAGAGGATGAAGAAGGCCTCATACTATTTGGTAAACAAGAGGAAACTGGTAAATTCGAGGTTCACTGGGCAACAAACCAAGTGGAGATTCTTACAGAGCAGGTAAGTAAATCGGGAAATGATATTTTAGTAACCTTTCTACCATTCGAATGGAGAGACTATCTTGTTAGCCAAGGCTTTTATGAGTATGGATTTTTAAGAGAGTATTGGATAGAACAAATAAACAAGGTGGATACCGAAGGAATACAGATTAAGTACCTAGGAGAAAATCGTGAGAGAGAAGCCTCCGAGGTAACTTATTCCTGTCAGTGGCAGAGCAGAGAGTTTCGTGGAGAGAGCGAAGAATGGGTAAAACAATGGCTTAATGGGACTTGTCCTGATGCATCTAATTGTAGCAAAACCAATATTCTGGTTCAAGAAGAAGCTGGAGTTCTTTCCGGTATCGTATGTGTTGGTATCTACGGGGAGAACTCAGTACGTGGGAAAGTTGTCTGGGTTCGTGAACTCGCAGTGAACCCGAAATTCCAGGGAAAAGGAATAGGGCAGAATCTAATATTACAAGCGATAGCCTATGGAAAAGAGCAAGGAGCAGTCCGTTCTTTTCTTATGGCAGACGAGTTGAATGAACCAGCAAAGCATGTATATAAAAAGATTGGATATGTCGGCAGTGAAACGGAAATCCAGCTTGATATGATTTATGGAAAAAGTCCTGAAGAATAAGGAAAATGCGACAAAACCTTATTTCATGATGAATGGATGTTGAATCAGATAAACTGAATAAGATAATAGAAAGAAAAAGTTTAGGGGATGTATCGGTTTTACGGATGCATACCCTAAACTTTTTTGTAGCAATGTTTGACTATTTTTTTACCTTAGGTGTATTATTTTTCACTGTATGTCCAGCTTTTAGATTTGCATAGATAGCTTGAGTGGCTGCTACACCAGAAATCTTATTCCAAGTAATGTTACAGTTTTTTGTGGTTGAATTAAGGTAAATACCATTCTTCGCGGTAACCTTTATTGTGTTCTTATAGATTTTTAGATTCTTAGTATTAGAAACCCCGATTCCTCCATAATGGCTTCCTTTTGCTCCCGCTTTACTTATCTGATTCCAGTATAGATTTCCAGAATCACTATGGTCAATGCAAATAGAATAGCGATAGGTATCAGTGATGTAGTTACTTCCAATGTAACAGGTTGGAGAGTATTCAACAAAAATACCATAGCGGGCGGTTTTTGTTATGTGATTCTTTTTGATAGAGACATTCGATAATGGTCTGGCTTTACTACCAATAATACGAATACCGTCTCCCCAAGAAAGGGTAGAACCCGATTGATATTGTCTCATATTCTTTATCGTGTTTCCTTCGATTACAATGCGATAATTCTTTGGAAGTGGTTGTTTTTTCGTACTGGGTAGAGCAGGCAGGTAATTCGTAGCTTCATTAGAGAATGACGTATAAACAAGCACGCCAACCGCAGCTCTTTCTATAGTGTTATTTTTTATATTGGTGTTTACATAGTTGTAGGCTTTAATACCAGCTTCCGTTAGATCATGAAGTTTATTATTCTCAATGTTTATGTTGGTATGAAAAACTCCTTGAACAGAAGTATGAGAACCAATACCTCTTGGATAGTTGTAGATTTCATTATTTCTTATCGTAATTGTATTACAAGGCAGATCGTCATATACGATAGAGTTTGCTTGCATGGAGGGAACGATGGTACTGTTATGAACAATATCAAGCTGGATTGCCTCTTTTAATGTGGTACCATTATAACCATAGAGCTTGCAATTTTCTATCGTGCCATTCTTAACACCAGCCAAAGTGATAAGATGGCTCTTATCTGGTACATTACGGATGGTTGCATTTTTAATAGTAACATTAGAAGCGTGAATAAATCGAAAACTCTCCGTACCTTTATTGTAACTAGAAATCTTAGAAGAATCCCAGATACCACCATTGATGGTGATATTTTCTGTAGTTGTATAACCGCCTTTATCATTGCTCATATCATTTGCAAGCAGGGCTCCGCGTTGATGATTTTTCATCAATTTGGCTCCGGCAGAAGCAATAATAGTAGTATTGGAATAGATTCGAAGCTCGCTCTCTAACAGGTAGGTACCATTCGGTATTCGTACGGTTAAATTGTAACCGTTCTCCTTGTTATAATCTAATATTTGCTGAATTTCTTTCGCGGTTGCGTTTACAGGAACAGTAACATCAAAATCAATTCTTTTTGCGCCTAATCTAATGGATACCTCTGTCGACACATCGTTTGTGAGGAGATAAGAGGTTGATTGAAATGAAGCAGGTGTAGTATAGGAAGTAGCATGAGCTATAGGGATATTATTGTTAGAGATAAATCCGGATAAAACTAGAACAATTGACAGAGTGCTAAACTTTACTTTGTATTTCATATAAATTACCATTCTTTCGTATTTTAGATATCTTAAGTATTTCATTAACGTGCGACAAAAAGGAGTCAAAAAGAGTACAACTTTTTGTCTTTAAGTCAGAAAATAAAATGAAACAATTTCGTAATAATATTGTAACATTTCTTGCTTAAATAATCCATTGACTTTTACTGGTTAATTTCTGGAATTAGTATAAACAATCATATACAGAACTAAAAATCGATAGATGTTTGGTTCTAGGGAGATCTCGAATAATGACATTAAAAGCAGTACGTATCTTAAAAGAGTGTGATATTATTGTTAATCCAGGCTCCAATAAAGAGAACGGTCTGGCATTTAAGATTGCCAGTCAAGTGCTTGCGATGGAGAAGAAAATCATACTGGAAGTTGACTAAGGAATCGAGAACTTTCCGGAAAAATCATTCTACTATACGATAATCATGGCGAAAGAAAAATAATATCCAGAGAATACAGTCTTCTAAAGAAAATAATTTAGATAAAAAAGAGGAAAAAGAGGAAAAAGAACGTTATAAATAAAAGTAATAAATTTTGTAATGTACTTTACTTATGGTCTTAATTTCGATATAATAAAAACGGATATAATTTCCATTTTAATGACAATTAAAATTATGCTTGCTTTGTTGAATGGTGAGTTGAGGATGACGCAGGCATAAGTACCCATGTAAAAAAATATTTTTTTCACATTGATGTAATGAAATTCTATCTTAACAATATAATGTAGAGAGGTGCCTTGGCATAGTATTTATGGCCAGGGATAATAGGGAAATGGGTGAGAAACCCATGCGGTCCCGCCGCTGTAATGGAAGAGCATACTTCACTTACCAAGGTAAGTAATGTCACTGAGAAATCGGGAAGACTGGAGTATGTGTTGAAGCCAGAGCCAGAAGACCTGCCTCACTATAGGATATTACACAAGGCTACGGTGAATGGCTGGTGTAGAAAAGAAGCTCAGTTAGAGTTTTTTTATTATGCCTTTATGCTATTTTGCGTAAGAGGCATTTTTTTTACGCAAAATCATAAGTACTTTTCTTATAGTATGGCTAAGTCTTAAAAATCCTTGAGCGATGGAGAGTGATGTTAGCTTTTGGTATGTAAGGAAAAAGATAGGGAGAATTTATGCCAAGAAAAATTTTATTCATGCTGGAAAGGGGGGTGCGCAAGATGTAGACCATGCATACACATGGGCAGACCGTATTTTGTTTTCCATTTATGATTTTATAGTCCAGTTGATTTGTAAACATATCGAAAATGCAAAAGAATGTGTAAGATAAGGAGATTTTCATGGTTAATTTTGTTGGAGCTGGAAGTGGAGCCGTAGATTTAATAACAGTGCGTGGATTACGCTTATTAGAAGAGGCGGAGGTCGTTATTTATACTGGGTCCTTGATCAATCCAGAAATTTTGCAAAGTACAAATAAGGAATGTCTGCTATATAATAGTGCTACGATGACGTTATCAGAGGTTATTAAAGTGATGGTGGATAACAGAGAGAAAAAAATAGTAAGACTTCATACCGGGGATCCAAGTATATACGGTGCAATTAGAGAACAGATGGACCGTCTAAAAGAAGAAGGAATTTCTTATGAGGTCTGTCCCGGAGTTAGCAGTATGTGTGGTGTGGCTGCAGCATTAAAGGCAGAATATACCTTACCCAATGTATCACAAACCGTAATAGTTACCAGGATGAGTGGCAAAACAGAAGTTCCTGTGAAAGAAAATATTCGTGATTTATCAAAGCATCAGGCTACTATGGTGATTTTTCTTAGTTCTAATCTAACGAAAGAATTAAGCGAGGAATTAGTACTGGGAGGATATGATGAGAATACCCCTTGTGCTATCGTCTATAAAGCAACCTGGCCAGAAGAAAAGATAGTACGCGGTGTAATTAAGGAGCTTCCTACGATGGCGATAGAAGCGCAGATATCTAAAACAGCCCTGATTGTTGTAGGTGGATTTTTGGGAGATGATTATCATCTATCAAAACTCTATGATGAGAATTTTTCCACGGAATACCGTAAGGCAGAAAGGGACTTAACCTAATCTTGGATGTTGAAACAAATTTCCTGTATGATTCATGAAAAGATGAATTATGATGAAACAAACAATGAAGGTTACAGAAGGAGAAATTATGCTATATGTAGTTGGCTTCGGGCCCGGAAAACTTGACTATTTTACTAACGAAGCACAGGAAGCAATCAAGGAATCTGATTTGATTGTTGGATATACGACCTATATTGATATTATCCGAGAATATTTTCCGGAAAAACAGCTTAATCATACTCCGATGAAAAAAGAAGTGGAGCGATGCAGATATGCAATCGAAGAGGTTCTAAAAGGAAGGACTGTTGCAATCGTATCCAGCGGAGACAGCGGGGTTTATGGGCTTGCTGGTTTAATCTATGAATTGTCTGTCGAGTATCCTCCAATCGAGATAGAGATAATTGCCGGAGTAACAGCGGCTTTAAGCGGAGGAGCAATTCTTGGAGCACCATTAACACATGATTTTGCAGTGATAAGTCTTAGTGATTTATTGACTCCTTGGGAGTTAATTAAAAAGAGGATTGAATTTGCATCCGAAGCTGATTTGGTAATTTGTCTATATAATCCTGCCAGTAAAAAAAGAGCGGATTACCTAAAAATCGCATGTGAGTATATGATGCATTACAAGGCAAAAGATACAGTATGTGGCTATGTAAAAAACATTGGACGTCTTGGACAAGAGGCAGTGATCTGCACATTGGAGGAATTAAAGGATAAGACGGTTGATATGTTTACAACAGTATATATTGGTAATTCCAAAACAAGAATGATCCAAGGGAAGATGGTCACGCCGAGAGGATATAGGATTTCATAAGATATGACATAGTAGAAGAGTAAAATAGTTTCACAAAGTTTGACATAAAAAAAGATGTAGTATATAATCTTGATGATCGCGTTATAATTAAGAATACGGTTCGAACGTTATCCTATATTAGGTAACGGGTAGATTAATAGGGAAGTCGGTTAGAATCCGACACAACCGCCATTACTGTATTTGACGGTGCCATAGGATAGGCACAAGTGAAAACAAAATGCCATTGGAGGAAACTCTGAGAAGGCGTTTTCATGTCATAAGTCAGGAGACCTGCCGTATTTTTGCTGTCATCAGCAAGGTTTAACCATTCTTGGGCAAGTGGAAGAATGCAGCCGTTATTATTATTACAAGGAATGCGATAGTTTTGTGTTGCTTGTAGAGTGCAGTGTAAGTGAATAAATCTGCTCATATGTTAAGATAATTTGCGAAATCAAACCTCAGAACCATCCTACGAGGTGAAATAGTGTAGCATTACTTAGCTATAGAAATAATAATACAGAAGCATCTTCTTTCTATGATAAAAAATTACAGGTGTAATTTTTTATCATATAGAAACAGAGGATGTTTTTTTATTGCTTATCTTTTGTACATAAGGCAATAAGGCTTTTGTTAGACATATGAAATCAACGTCGAATCATCACTAAGCGCAAGTGCGTAAATTTTGGGAGGATTCATATGAGATTAAAAGCAAATGCAGTAAAAAGATTAGTGTTGGTAGCATTATCAGCAGTTTTGTTAGCAGGATGTTCTGCTAAAGATAGGTCAGCGGAAAGTCCACAAGCTACGGTAACACCGGTAGCAGATAACAATTCCGTGGGTGATAAGGAGCAGGCAGAACATAAGGATTCAGAGAAAGAGGAACAAAGTGCAGAATTAGTATTTGACCATTCAATGAAATTAGAATATGCTAAAAATTTTCAAGTTGACTATTATGTCGGGGGCTATAAGCTAATTACCATTAGTGATGGGAAGAAGTTTTTAACTGTACCGGAAGGTGCCAAACTTCCAAGTGGTGTTGAGGAAGGGGTTATCGTATTACAGATGCCTTTAAATAATCTCCTCATTTCATCGACACCAACGATGTCCTTACTCAATGCAATCGGTGGTCTTGATACCGTTACAATGACTACAACAGAACGTGAGTCTTGGTATATCGAGGAAGTTTGCAACAAGATGGATCAAGGAGAGCTTATGTTTATCGGCTCTTATAAAGAGCCGGACTATGAATTACTTGTCGCCAACAAGCCGAAGTTTTCAGTTTTCTCTACGATGTTATCCAGTGTTCCAGAGGTTGCAGAGAAGTTAGATGAGTTAGAAATACCATATTTACTAGATCAATCAACCTTTGAAGAACACCCATTGGCTCGTGTGGAATGGGTAAAGTTATACGGAGCATTTCTTGATTTAGAAGCTGCAGCGGAGAAAGTATATAAAGATCAAGTTACCATGGTACAGGAAGTAAGTGCGGCAGAGTCTACTGGTAAAACTGCTGCTATATTTTACATTACATCTAAGGGAGTTTTACATGTAAGACAGGGCGGTGATTATGTTGCCAAGATGTTTGAACTTGCAGGCGGTGAGTATATCTTTGCTGATATAAATCCAGAAGAGTCTGGCACTCTTAAGATGGAGATGGAAGAATTCTATGCAAAAGCAAAGGATGTGGATTATATCATCTATATCTGGAACCTTGGAGGCAAACCAGAGAACCTAGAGCAGTTCATTGGCTACAGTGAAATCTTTCAAGATTTTAAAGCGGTAAAAGAAGGCAATGTATGGTGTACAACTCCAGACTTTTTCCAGATTTCAGATACTCTTGGAAGTATGATTAAAGACATGAACACGATGGTAACTCTTGAGAACCCTGACGTTGATAAATTAACTTACCTTTTTAAGTTACAGTGAGAGAAGAAATAAGGCAGCAGGTCCGTTATCAGATTGTATTTCTCTTATTACTAAGTCTGGTCGTTGTTGCGCTAATACTTAACATTAATACGGGGAGTATATCCATCTCCCCGTTAAGGATTTTTCGAATCGTATTCTTAAGTGCTGAGTCAGGAAGTACGGAGAGTAATATTATTTGGAAAATTCGCTTGCCAAGGTTATTGGCAGCGGCTGTTTTAGGGGGAGGATTATCCGTATCAGGTTTTTTACTGCAGACCTTCTTTCGAAATCCAATCGCAGGACCATTTGTACTAGGAATCTCATCCGGTGCTAAGATGTTTGTCGGATTTGTAATGGTCATTCTACTAAACTATGTTCCGCAAATACCTGTTGCTGTTGTCGTTCTTGCTTCTTTTGTAGGTTCGCTTTTATCTATGGGGATTGTACTGCTGTTTTCCAGAAAGGTTCGAAGCATGTCCATGTTACTGGTAATCGGAATAATGATTGGATATATTTGTTCTGCAGTAACGGATTTTATGATAACATTCGCCAGAGAAAGTGATATTGCGAATCTGACACATTGGTCTATGGGAAGTTTCTCGGGGATGAACTGGACAAATCTAAGAATTGCAACGATTCTTATCTTAATCGCAGTCGGAATTACGTTTTTTATATCAAAACCATTGGGAGCTTACCAGCTTGGGGAAGGTTATGCACAGAGTATGGGAATTAACATCAAGTGGTTTCGAATCCTAATAATTACCTTATCAAGCTTATTATCTGCCTGTGTCACTGCATTTGCCGGACCAATATCCTTTGTAGGAATTGCGGTTCCGCACATTACAAAATTGATGGTGAAGACAGCGAAGCCAATGATTGTCATTCCGGCAACCTTTTTATGTGGTGCTGTTTTTTGCATGTTTTGTGACTTGATAGCACGTACTGCATTTTCACCAATTGAACTATCAATAGGGACTGTAACAGCAGCCTTCGGAGCACCGGTTGTTATTTGGCTGATGGCAAAACGACAGTCTAAGTAAAGGTGTATCGGCCTAAGAATTGAGGAGCAAATGAAGGAAAACTACTTTTTTCAAACAGAAGGATTGTCCGTTGGATATCATAACAAAGTACTAATCCGGGATATTTCATTCGGAATTAAGAAAGGTGAGATATTAACCTTAATTGGTCCGAACGGTTCCGGAAAATCAACCATACTAAAAAGCATTACCAAGCAATTATCTGCAATTAAAGGGGTAGTTTATCTGGATAAAAAAAATCTGTATCAGTTATCCAGCAGAGAAACTGCGAAGAAGTTATCCGTTGTGTTAACTGAACGAATCAAGCCTGAGATGATGACTTGTGAAGAAGTGGTGTCTTCCGGGCGCTACCCGTATACAAATCAGTTTGGAACTTTGACGAAGAGAGATCATAAAGTAGTCATGGAAGCTTTAGAGAAGGTACATGCCATAGAGTTAAAAGACAAAGAATTTACCGATATCAGCGATGGACAAAGGCAGCGAATCTTACTTGCCAGAGCCATCGCTCAGGAGCCGGAAGTAATTGTTCTTGATGAACCAACCTCTTTTTTAGATATCAAGCATAAGATTGAGCTACTTAGTATTCTATCTGAGATGGCAAAAGAAAAACAGATTACGGTGATTATGTCGTTGCACGAAATAGATCTAGCTCCTAAGATTTCAGACCGCATCATGTGTGTAAATGGAGAAGTAATCGAGCGGTTTGGAACTCCAGAGGAAATATTTACTGAAAAAATAATTAGAGAATTATACAGCATGCAGGAGGGATCTTATAATATGCTGTTTGGAAGTGTTGAGCTTAAAAAACCAAGCGGTTCTCCGAGCGTCTTTGTAATAGCAGGCGGTGGTTACGGTATTCCTATTTACCGCAAACTGCAAAAGCAAGGCATTTCTTTTTACACAGGAATTCTGCATGATAATGACATAGATTATCAGGTTGCTTCTTCGTTAGCATCGGAGGTGTTCGTGGAAAAGGCTTTTATGCCAATCCGTGAGGAACTTATAAAGAAAGGACAAATAGCAATCAAAAACTGTGAGTTTGTATATGAGGCAGGCACTCCGATTGGAGATTTTAACAGAGCGAATCTGGAACTTCTAACTTATGCAAAAGCATTAGGGAAGATTAGAAATGAAAAAGATGCACTTAAAGTACAAAGAAGTAAGAATAATTGATAGAGAACATAAAAGAAGATGGTTAGTGACTATGAAAAGGAGGAATGCAAGATAGAGGATAAAGTGATGCCTTATCAGATTCCAAGGATTTTAATTGCTGGAACCAATAGTGGATGTGGTAAAACAACGATAACCTGTGGTATATTAAACGCCCTTAAATTAAGAGGATATTCTCTTTCTTCTTTTAAATGCGGTCCAGACTATATTGACCCGATGTTTCATTCCCGCGTAATAGGAGCAAAGAGCTCAAATCTTGACCTTTTTTTCTGCAATGAAGACGTAGTGAAAGGTTTGCTGTATGAACGGTCAAAGCTAAGTCAAATAGCTGTTATTGAAGGTGTTATGGGGTATTATGATGGAAGCACAGTAAAAGGGATGGAAGGAAGTTCCTATCATATTGCATCGGTTACAAAGACGCCCGTAATTCTAGTATTTAACTGTAAAGGAATGGCAAACAGTATACTTGCCATGGTAAAGGGATTTCTAACCTTTGAATCAAAACATCAAGTGGTTGGAATTATTTTAAATCAAATTACAGAGAGTGTTTTTTTAGTAATAAAAGAAGAAATTGAAAAAGAGTTTGGTTACAAGGTTGTAGTTCTTGGAGGAATACCAAAATTACCGAAGGAATGTCAATTTGAAAGCAGGCATCTGGGGCTTATTACGGCAGATGAGATTAAAGGTCTTCAAGAAAAACTAAATCTACTTTCAAGTATCATGGAAAAGCATATTGACATGGTGCAATTGATTCGTATTGCCAATCAAGCAGAGCAAATCGTGATTCCTACCAATTGGCTTGGAATAGCAGAACCTATTTTCAAGGTAGATATTGCAGTCGCTTACGATAAAGCATTTTGTTTTTATTATGCGGAAAATCTAAGTCTGCTGGAATCCTTGGGGGCAAAGCTTCATTACTTTAGCCCGATTGCAGATAGAATGTTACCAGAAGGTATGGATGGGCTTATCCTTGGTGGCGGGTATCCAGAGCTTTATAAAAAGGAATTGTCTGAGAATAAAGAAATGAGAGAGTCCATGAAATTAGCATTAAAAAAAGGACTTCCGTGCATAGCAGAATGCGGCGGTTTTATGTATCTGAATCAAGATATTGACGGAGAAGATATGGTAGGCTACCTAAGCGGCAGTTGTAGGAATCAAAACAGGTCGCTGCGGTTTGGCTATGTTACTCTAAAGGCAAACAAAGATCAGCTTTTAGCAAAAGCCGGGGAGGAAATCCGCGGTCATGAGTTCCACTACTATGACTGTACAGATAATGGAACAGATTTTTCTGCCACGAAGAAAAATGGAACTAGTTTGGAAGCCGGTATTTCAAATGACAATCTCTATGCAGGATATGTACATTTGCATTTCTATAGCAATATAAGTGCAGCAAGAAACTTTATAGCCCGCTGTGCTTTATACAAAGATTCTGTAATAACCTCAGCCATTCAGGAAAAATCGTAGAAAAATAGGCATGCAGTCGATGAACACATAGGAAGTATATGAAAGTTTTTTAGAGAAATGGAGTAGACGATGATTCATTTAAAACCAATGGAAATTGAAAGCAGAAGTTTAGAGATTATTACGGAAGAGTTACATGAAAAAAAGATAGAACTAAAATCTTGCGAAGAAGCAGTAATAAAGCGTGTTATCCATACTTCTGCGGATTTTGATTACGCCAAAAATCTGTGCTTTTCTGAAGGTGCAGTTGAGATTGCATTAAATGCACTTCGTAAGGGATGTGATATCGTAACCGATACAGAGATGGCAAAATCAGGTATCAATAAGACCATCTTAGCTTCTTTAGGAGGTTCTGCACATTGTTTTATGGGGGATGAGAAAGTTGCTGCAATTGCAAAAGAAAGGGAAACTACAAGGGCCGTTGTATCGATGGAAGTAGCAAGAAATTTACCAAAGCCATGTATCTTTGCCATAGGAAATGCTCCAACTGCACTATTAAGACTTGAAGAACTTATCAGGGAAGAGGGGTATCAGCCAGTATTGATCATTGGTGTTCCTGTCGGATTTGTTAATGTAATCGAAGCAAAAGAATTAATTATGACAACCAATGTTCCTTATATTGTTGCAAGGGGAAGAAAGGGTGGAAGTAATGTAGCGGCAGCTATCTGTAATGCCTTACTTTATCAAATTAAACGATGAATTATGAGATAATAAAAGATTCTAAAAAACTTCGCTGTGGTTATACCACAGGCTCTTGTGCTGCGGCAGCAGCAAAAGCAGCACTTTTGATGCTGCATACGAAGAAAGATCTTAACTCGGTTTACCTGATTACGCCCAATGGATTGGAACTGACATTGCCCGTTTTTGATATTACCCGTGAGGAAAATAGTGTCTCCTGTGCCATTCAAAAAGATGCAGGTGATGACCCAGATGTAACAGATGGGATGTATATCTATGCCAAAGTTACCTTAACGGATAAGGTTGGAGGAAATACATATCTTGCAGCCAACAAAGCAGATAAGGGAGAGCAAAGTGAAATTATGTTACGTGGTGGGCAAGGAATCGGAAAGGTGACAAAACCGGGACTTGATCAACCGATTGGAGAAGCTGCGATTAATTCGATTCCACGCAGTATGATTAAGAAGGAAGTTCTTGAGGTAAATGAAGAGTACGGATATTTTGGCGGTGTAGACATTGAAATTTATGCCCCAGAAGGGGAAGAGAGAGCAAGGAAGACTTTTAACTCACAGCTTGGAATTCTTGGAGGAATTTCGATTCTTGGGACTACAGGAATAGTGGAACCAATGAGTGATAGTGCGATTATAGATACCATTCGGATTGAATTAAACCAGAAGAAAGAAGAGGGAATCAAAAGGATTATCATGACGCCAGGGAATTATGGAGAAGATTTCATAAGAATGAGTCATGAGATTTCACCCCAGTTTATGATAAAGTGCAGTAATTTTATTGGGGAAGCCTTTGACTTTGTAACTGAAATGGGCTTTACGGATGTCTGCTTGGTAGGACATATCGGTAAGCTGATTAAGGTAGCAGGGGGGATGCTAAACACACATTCCAGATACGGGGACTGCAGAGCAGAGATATTTGCTGCGAATGCAGCTGCTTGTGGATTACCACAGAAGGAAGTGATGGAAATTCTTGAAAGCGTGACAACGGAAGAGATGATTACTATCGTCAAGCAGTATGAGAAGGAGTACTCTACTCTGCTTCTTGATACGTTAATACAAAAGCTTTTAGAAAAAATAGCTTATCAGCTGAACCGAAGAGTCAACCAAAGGGTAAGGATTGGAGTAATGACGTTTTCCTCAAAATATGGGTATCTGGGAGAAACCGAAGGTTTTTCTGACATAGTATCAATAATTGCAGTGTAAACGTAGAAAGGATTTCGAAATGAAGATAGCCATATATGCATTTTCAAGGCAGGGATGCAGTGTCGCAAAAACAATAAAAGACCAATATGTGAGTGAGGTTTACACGATAGAGCGATTGGCAGAGGAATATTCCTTTCTACCGATAGAACAGGGGATTACCGAATCAGTAGGGCAATGTTTTACACGAGTTGATGCTTTGATTTTCATCGGAGCTTGTGGAATTGCAGTACGTGCTATTGCACCTTATGTAAAGTGTAAAACAACGGACCCAGCGGTAATTGTAATTGATGATCAAGCCATCCATGCGATTTCCCTTCTATCCGGTCACCTCGGTGGTGCTAACGAGTTAACGAAAGAACTAGCCACCTTACTTGGAGCAACCCCTATTATTACAACAGCAACCGATGTGAGCGGTAAATTTTCTGTGGATGATTTTGCGAGGAAACATGGCTGCATTTTAGATAATCTATCACTGGCAAAAGAGGTCTCAGCGAGGATATTAATTGAAGATATCCCTTTACTTAGTGACTTTTTTTATCCAAAGGAAATGCCCTTTGGACTGAAAATCGCAGAGGAACTAAAAACTCTTGGCATCTATCTGACATATCATAAACGAGCCCCATTTGATAAGACACTTCGACTAATCTACCCATCCCTGCACCTTGGGATTGGATGTCGGAGAGGGGCTTCACTTGAGACGATACAGGAACTGATTAATGAAGTTTTTATAAGCTATGAACTGGAACAAAAAGCAATCAAAAGTATCTCCTCCATTGATTTAAAAAAAGAGGAAGAAGGTATGATAGCACTGGCGAAGCGCTACTCGGTTCCTTTTGTCTGCTATTCTTCTGAGCACTTAAAGGAAGTCCTGGGTGAGTTTACGGCTTCGGATTTTGTGGCATCTGTCACAGGAGTAGATAATGTCTGTGAGAGAGCAGCGGTTTTATCCTCTGGCAGTAAGGAGCTTACCGTGAAGAAAAAATCAAAGCATGGCGTTACAATTGCAGTTGCGAAGGAGGAGTTTCGTTGGTAAGAATCGGTGTATTTGCAGGCACAACGGAAGGGCGAAATATTGTAAATTATTTAATTAGTCAAGGTGTAACGGTAACTGCTTTTGTGGCTACCGAGTACGGGGAAACACTGCTAAATACAAGTAATGCTGTGATTCACTGCGGTAGAATGGAACAAGATGAGATGGAGCTTATCATGAGAGAGAATCGTTTTTCTCTGATGATAGATGCCACTCATCCATATGCCCAGGTAGTAACAAAGCA
Organism: Lachnoclostridium phytofermentans; assembly: GCF_000733755.1. GTDB lineage: Bacteria > Bacillota > Clostridia > Lachnospirales > Lachnospiraceae > Lachnoclostridium > Lachnoclostridium phytofermentans_A. The sequence continues at coordinate 242,993 of NZ_JPOF01000007.1, forward strand.
TATTGTTTCAGCCTGCGATAATACAAATACAAAATACCTTCGGTTGTTACGAAAGAGTGATCTGTCAAAACAGGAAAGTTTTGATAGTATTGATGAGATAGTGAATTATTTAAACAATCAAGAAGGAAATATTTTATTAACAACTGGAAGTAAAGATCTAAAAGAGTATTGCAGAATTAGAAATTTTAAAGAACGTCTTTATGTAAGAGTGCTGCCTATGGAGGATTCTCTAAAAATCTGTTCTGATTGCGCAATCATGCCTTCTCATATTGTAGCAATACAGGGACCATTTTCAGAAGAGTTTAACCGCAGCCTAATCAGGATGTATCATATTTCCTATCTGGTAACGAAAGACTCTGGATTACAGGGAGGATTACAGGAGAAAATATCTGCCGCAAAGGAAGAGGGGATAAAAGCGCTTATACTTGGAAGACCTGTAAAAGAGCAGGGATATTCCTATGAGGAGACAATTGAATACTTAAAGAACACATTTCAATTACACTTAAAACCAAAGTTCTATCTCATAGGGATAGGAACGGGCGCAAGGAAGCTTCTTACCATGGAGGCAATAGAAGCTCTAAAACAAAGTGACTGCGTCATTGGTGCGAAACGTATGGTGGAAGCAGTGTCAATGTATGCGAAGAACTCTTATCACGAATATGTTCCGGAGAAGATTCTGGAATTTGTTAAGATCCATCCAGAGTATCAGCAGTATGCAGTTGTTTTATCTGGTGATATTAACGTATATAGTGGTGCCAAAAAACTTCGCACCGCACTAAAAGACTACGAGGTAGAACCGATATGTGGTATCAGCAGTGTTTCATACTTTTTATCTAAGCTTCATGAATCCTTGGAAAATGTGACCTTGCTAAGTCTTCACGGAAGAGAGGGAGCTTTGATTGCTACGGTACGTACATCGCAAAAGGTGGTTGTATTACTTAGCAGGGAGAATTCGATTCGAACAGTGTGTGAAGAATTATGTGAATACGGGTTAAGTAAGGTGAAGGTTACTCTTGGAGAATGCTTATCTTATGAAGAGGAAAGAATTATCGAGGGAACTGCAGAAGACTTCAGGCATATCATGACGGATTCTTTATGCTTAGCGTATATTTATAATGCAGATTACGAACAGACAATAACGCCTGGTATCCCTGAGGAGCACTGGGTTCGAGGAAATATACCAATGACGAAAGAAGAAGTCAGAATAATCTGTCTATCAAAGCTAAAGTTAAAAAAAGATGCGATACTCTATGATATCGGAGCAGGTACAGGTTCCGTTGCGATTGAAGCAGGACGTTTTTTATCGGAGGGGAAAGTGTATGCCATAGAAAAAGAAGAAGAAGGGATTGCGTTAATAGAAGCGAACCGGAAGAAATTTATGGTGGATCAAGTGATACCGGTGCATGGTATAGCTCCTGAAGTATTTGATGCTTTAGAAGCTCCAACACATGCCTTCCTTGGAGGTACCAATGGAAAACTAAAAGCTATTCTTAAAGCATTACTTGTTAAGAATCCGAAGGTACGAATCGTAATTACAGCAGTTAGTTTGGAGACAATTGCAGAGGCTGTGACTTGTTTGAAGGAATTTGATTTTTGCGAAACTGACGTAGTTACACTTTCCGTCAGCAAAGCTAAGAAGTTAGGATCACATCATTTAATGTATGCACAAAATCCAATTTCTGTATTTACTTGTCAGTACCCAAGGAATACAATAGAGAAAATATAGCAATAAAAAAGAGTTTTTATAGGAATAAGAGGTAAGGAAGGTTTAAGCATGGAGCGAGAAATTGATTGCAAACTTATCATAAGTCAGCTGAATACAAAAGAATTTAACGAAATGGAAGAAAGAAAAAGCGAAGCAAAAGAGTACTGGGATAAGATAGCGAAACCGCTCTATGGATTAGGTTATTTAGAGGATGCGATTGCAACACTAGTTTCTGTCAATCCTAAGATTACGCTTACGAAGCGTTGCTGTCTGGTTTTTTGTGCGGACAATGGAATAGTAGCACAGGGCGTTACCCAGACTGGAAGTGAAGTGACAGCGGTTGTAGCTAGGAATATTCTTCATGGAAGAGCGAGTATTAATCATTTTGCTAAGGTGGCAAATACAGAAGTTATTCCAGTTGATGTCGGTATGCTTACAGAAGTGGATGGAATGCGTAATGTAAAGTCAAGAAGAGGAACAAGAGACTTTTCTAGGATGGAAGCCATGACAGAAGAGGAGTTATATAGGTGTATTGAAGCAGGTATTCTGTTAGTGAAAGAATGCCAAGAATCAGGTTATGAAATTATTGCTACCGGGGAGATGGGGATTGGAAATACGACAACTAGCAGTGCTGTTACGGCTGCCCTCCTTAAAGTTCCTGCAAAGGATGTAACAGGAAAGGGTGCCGGACTTAGTAAAGAAGGAATTTTTCATAAGGCAAAGATTATAGAAGAGGCAATTATCCGTCATAATTTAAAGCCGGAGGAACCTTTGGAGGTCTTAAAAAAGGTTGGAGGATTTGATTTGGCTGCCATGGTTGGTGTCTTTCTTGGAGGAGCCTTTTATGAAGTACCTATTATTATCGATGGCTTTATCTCATCAGTGGCTGCACTACTTGCAACCAGATTGTGTAGATCCTGCCAATACACAATGGTAGCTTCTCATCAGTCAGGAGAACCAGCGGCACAAAGGATACTTGACGAACTAAAACTTAATCCTATCATCCAGTGCCGTCTTTCGTTAGGAGAAGGAACCGGAGCAGTTGCAGTGATGCCGCTACTGGAAATGGCACTAAGTGAATACCGTAGTATGCCAACCTTTTCAGAGATACAAATCAAGGAGTATAAGCCATTATGAGATACTTAATCACTGGAGGCAGCGGGAGTGGTAAGTCTGCCTATGCAGAAGAATTGGCTTCCACTCTTTTATTGCCTGTGTACTATCTGGCTACGATGCAAGCGTATGGGGAGGAAGGAAAGAAGCGTGTGAAAAGACATCGTTCCTTACGAAGCGGAAGAAACTTTCATACGATTGAGAAGTCCTTAGCGGTAAATGAAGTAACCATTCCGAAAGAAAGTGTTGTATTACTGGAATGCTTATCGAACCTTCTGGCGAATGAAATGTTTGATCCAATGGGAATTGGAACAGATGGGATAGTGGATGGGGTGTTAAAACAAGTGAAGCTACTTTCTGAAACTACAACACACTTAATTGTTGTATCCAATGATATTGGTTTTGATGGATTTGTTTACGACGAGGGTACTTCCTTGTATATCAAAGCGCTCGGAGAGCTACACGCGAGATTAGCGGAAAACTTTGAGAATGTAATTGAAGTAGTTTGTGGGATTCCTTTGAATCATAAGGCGATGGTGCCAGAATAGAGGTTATTATGAAGTGGTTAAATTCATTATGGATTGCATTTAGCATGTATTCTAAGATTAGAGTTCCTAGGAAGGAATGGGAAGAATCCTCCATGCGATATGCGATATGCTTCTTTCCAATGATAGGAGGTGTCATTGGAGGAGTATTCTTTCTGACCTATCAAATAGGTCATCTTCTTACTCTTAGTGATATTTTAATTGCAGCATTGCTAACTGCAATTCCGATTTTGATAACCGGAGGAATTCATATGGATGGTTATTGCGATACCATGGATGCCATTTCTTCTTATCAACCCAAAGAAAGAAGATTAGAAATTTTAAAGGATCCACATTCTGGTGCATTTGCGATCATTCACAGCGTAGTTTATTTTATATTGTATTTTGGAATGGTATCCATATTAACGGTTAAAAGCAGTATAATCCTTGCCATATTCTTTGTTGTATCGAGAGCCTTAAGTGGTTTAGCGGTGGTTCGATTTCAGACAGCAAAGAAAGATGGATTGGTAGCAACATTTCAGCAAGCAGCGCACAAAAAGAAGGTAACAATTAGTATGGTTATCTACTTAGTACTTGCGATAACAGGTATGTTATTGGTTTCTCCGGTTCTAGCAGCCGTAGGCATGCTGGCTGCTTTGTATTGTTTTTTTCACTATAAGAAATTGTCATATCAATTGTTTGGTGGTACGACAGGAGATTTAGCAGGTTACTTTTTAGTGCGTTGTGAATTGATAGCTGGATTGGCTGTTGTAATTACAGAAGGAGTGATAATCTATGGAGCTGGTCATTGGTGGTAGAGCCTCAGGAAAATTAGAATATACTAGGAAGATTTCAGGATTACCGATGGATACTGTTGCAGATGGCGTAATAGATGAGACAAAGCAGATTCTCTATTCTTTACAGGAACTCATTCGGGACTGGATGAAGGTAGATTATCCTTCATTTACAGAAGAAGAGATGATAGTAAAATATCTGGAACGACTTTGCAGATATCTAGAGAAAACTCCGAATTGTTTTATTCTCTGCGATGAAGTTGGACTTGGTGTAGTGCCTATGGAAGCTTTTGAAAGGAGTTATCGGGAGGTAGTTGGGCGAGTACTCTGTGAGATTGCCAAGCTTAGTAGAAAAGTACACCGTGTATATTATGGAATTGGAGTGATAATAAAAGATGAAGCAAATTGCACTTATTAGGCATGGGCTAACGCAAGGAAATCTCCGCAAATGCTATCTTGGTAAGACGGACGAACCCTTATGTGAAGAGGGAATCAATGAACTTTTATCAAAGAAAATAAGAGGTTTCTATCCAGATGCAGAAAACATTTATTGTTCTCCGATGCTTCGCTGCCAGATGACCGTAAATTTACTTTATCCTAACAGAGAATTTAAACTGGTATCTGATTTTAGAGAATGTGATTTTGGTCTATTTGAGGGGAAGAATTATAAGCAGCTTTCCGTGGAGCCATTATATCAGCAATGGATTGATTCGAATGGAAAGGCTCCGTTCCCATTAGGAGAATCAAGAGAAGCCTTTGAATACCGCTGCAGGGAAGCTTATAAACAAGTGATTAAGGAACTTTACCAAGAGACAACAACCTCAAATAATAAAATAAACAGAACTGTTGACGCAGTTTTTATCGTCCATGGTGGAACTATCATGGCTATCTTATCCGCATTCGCAATAGAAATGAAAGATTATTATGCCTGGGGCTGTGAGAATGGGAATGGATATCTGCTAACCGCTATGGAAGATGGAAGGTTAGAAGTAATTTCCGAGACTTAGGGGGGACGGATAGTTAGAGATAGCACGGATGGTTAGGATGGTGTGAAAATAAAATTAATTATCACACGCAAGAAGTACTTGAATAGCACTAATCCGTCAGGTGCAAAATACAAGCACAAGAATGGAGAATTTTATGGATTTAACAATTTTAGCATTTTTCTTAGGATTTCTCATAGATTTAATCCTTGGAGACCCTCATTCTATTCCACATCCAGTATGCTTTATTGGAAAGCTGATATCTTCTAGTGAAAAGATGTTACGAACATATTTTCCAAAAACGAAACGTGGTGAATTGATTGCTGGAGGCTTTCTTTGCGTTGTAGTAATCAGCATCTCAGGATTCCTACCTTTTTTATGTCTGTATTTTTCTGGATTACTTCATCCAATGGTAAGGCTTATTCTGGAGACAGTGATGTGCTACCAGATTTTTGCTACCAAATCACTCCGTGTAGAAAGCATGAAAGTTTATAAGGAATTAGATAAGGAGGATCTTACAAAGGCAAGATATCAGCTTTCCATGATTGTCGGTAGAGATACGAAATCTTTAACGGAAGAAGGAATTATAAAGGCAGCTGTAGAAACTGTGGCGGAGAATACTTCGGATGGAATTATAGCACCAATGCTTTATCTAGCACTGGGAGGACCTGTTTTAGGATTTATTTATAAAGCAATTAACACCATGGATTCTATGGTTGCCTATAAGAATGAGAGATATCTTTATTTTGGTAGGGTAGCAGCTAGGTTGGATGATGTAGCTAATTTTATCCCATCAAGAGTATCTGCCTTGTTTATGATTTTGGCTAGTGGTATTTGTAAGATATATTATGCTATCTTTTCTTCCAATATGGAAGGTAAGATATATTCCATGAAGAGAGCAGTCAAAACCTTTTTAAAATATCGTTATCAACATGCCAGTCCGAATTCTGCCCAAACGGAAGCAGTTTGTGCAGGAGCCCTTGGAATACAGTTAGCAGGAGATGCTTATTATCATGGAGTTCTACATAAAAAGGAGTTCATTGGTGATTCGGTCAGAAAGATTCAAAAGAATGATATCAAAAGAGCCAATGTATTATTATATGTAAGTGCATTCCTTTGTATGGGTGTCTGCCTGATTGTTAAAATCGGGATGCTGTAAACAGGATACATCAAGTCCATTCCGTAAGTGTGTATACAGTAAGTTTGTGTCTGCAATATAACCATAAACATGTACGTGCAAGAAAAATTAATTTTACGTATGTGCAGAAATGAGGTCAAATATGTTATTACATCAGGAAAATCCCCATGGAGGTGATATCTACCGTCAAAAGATACGGTTAGATTATTCTGCAAATTTAAATCCCTTTGGTACCCCACCTTTGGTAAAGGAAGCTATCATTAAGGCAAGCGAATGTCTTTCTCAATATCCGGACCCTTATTGTGAGGAACTAAGACAGGCGATTGCTAGGAAGGAAAAGGTATCAAAGGAGCTTATATTCTGTGGAAATGGTGCTGCAGAATTAATTTTTTCCTATGCGATTGCAACTAAGCCTAAGAAGGTACTAATAATAGCTCCAACGTTTTGTGAGTATGCGCAGTCACTAAACGGTCTGGAAGCAGAGATTACTTATTATTATTTAAAGGAAGAGAGGGGATTCACTCTTCCCAAAGATATTTTAGATAGGATTACAAGAGAACTCGATACTGTTTATTTATGTAATCCCAATAATCCCACTGGGAAATGTGTTTCCTATGATTTGTTAAAAAAACTACTTATGAAATGCAAAGAGCACAGTGTCAGACTATTTGTGGATGAGTGCTTTTTAGAATGGGTAAGGGGTGCAATTTCGCTGGTAGGGGAATGTAGCAAGTATCCAAACTTATTTGTACTAAAAGCGTTTACAAAAAGTTATGGGATGGCGGGTGTTCGGTTAGGTTACGCAATTTGTTCTGATTACGAACTCTATCAGAGGATGAGTGAAACTAGTCAAACTTGGAATGTATCTACCTGTGCGCAGCTTGCAGGAATAGCCGCTTGTAAATGTGAAGATTTTTTTCTAAAAGCTAAGACACAGATTGAGTTAGAGAGAAGTAGGTTACTTCATGGTATAAAAGAATGTAATATACAGGTCATAGAAGGAGAAGCAAATTTTCTCTTACTGAAAGCAAAAATTGACTTATATAACAAATTATTAGAGCGTGGAATCTTAATACGAGACTGCAGTAATTTTATTGGATTGACCAAAGGCTACTATCGTATCGCAATAAAATCAAAAGAAGAGAATGATATTTTGATAAAAGAAATGAAAGAACTAAGCAATAAAAACTAAGTAATAAAAAATGTGAAGGAGAGCAGCCATGGCAAAGTCAATAATGATACAGGGAACCATGTCCAGTGCAGGGAAGAGCCTTTTAGTAACAGCTCTTTGCCGTATTCTAAAGCAGGATGGCTATAAGGTGGCTCCATTTAAGTCACAAAACATGGCTTTAAATTCCTTTATTACGGAAGATGGTTATGAGATGGGAAGAGCACAAGTGGTACAGGCGGAGGCAGCAGGTATAAAGCCAAGCGTATTGATGAATCCAATTCTTCTTAAGCCGACGACTGATGTTGGTTCTCAGGTCATAGTAAATGGAGAAGTACGTGGCAATATGACAGCTTCTAACTACTTTAAATACAAGAAAGAACTTATTCCTGAAATTATGCATGCATATCATACGCTTGAGAAAGAGTATGACATCATTGTAATTGAAGGTGCAGGAAGTCCTGCGGAAATCAACTTAAAATCAGAAGACATCGTAAACATGGGAATGGCACGTATGGCAAAAGCTCCAGTTCTTTTAGTGGGGGATATCGACAGAGGCGGAGTATTTGCCCAATTATATGGAACCATTGCTCTATTAGAGGAAGAAGAACGTGCGATGGTGAAAGGAATGATTATTAACAAGTTCCGTGGAGATGTAAAAATTTTAGAACCTGGTCTTACGATGCTAAGTGATAGGCTAAATCCAATTGCTGATATTCCTTTTGTTGGAGTGGTTCCCTATACGAAGGTTGATATTGAAGAAGAGGATAGTATCTCGGAACGTTTTCTTAAAAAGATGGCAAAAAAGATTGATATCGCTGTGATTCGTCTACCAAGAATCTCAAATTATACTGACTTTCACAATCTGGAACGTTTTCCGAACGTATCAGTTCGATATATAGCGAAGGTTTCTGAACTATTAGAACCTGATATGATTATCTTACCAGGAACGAAAAATACAATTGCTGATTTAAAATTTTTAAGGGAATCTGGTCTTGAGGCTGCCATTTTAAAGGCACAAGCGAAAGAAAGCTTAATTTTTGGTATCTGTGGTGGTTATCAGATGTTAGGGGAAATGCTTCGTGACCCTTTTGGAGTAGAAGGTGGTGGAGAGATAAAAGGGCTATCCTTGCTCCCTGTAGATACTGTTTTTTCTAAAGAAAAAATTAGAAAGCAAAACAGAGGAACTTTTGGTGAAGTAACGGGTATGCTATCTGGATTAACCGGGAAAACTTATCAGGGGTATGAAATTCATATGGGAGAGAGTACATGGATATCCAAAGTCCCAGTTAATGATGGCTCTTTCTCAGATAAAGCTGCTAAAAAGTATGTGGAGGATAGAGCTATCACTTCTGTTTTACGATCCAATGGAGATAACGTATATGGAACCTATCTGCATGGTATTTTTGACGAAGAGGGTATTTGCAAAGAAATCATAGGTACCCTTTGTGAGAAAAAAGGGATTGCTTTGGATGAAATTTTTGAATTCAGTTATAAAAAACATAAAGAAGAGCAGTATGATAAGTTAGCAGATGCTGTAAGAGATGCTCTAGATATGGAAAAAATTTATCAGATTATGGAGGAAGGCGTATGAAAGAAACAGGAATGATTCATATTTATTGTGGTGATGGAAAGGGAAAAACTACTGCTGCTATGGGATTATCCGTACGTGCAGCTGGAAGTGGTTTAAAAGTCCTTATCGTACAGTTTTTTAAGGATGGAACTTCATCAGAGTTTCAAATCCTTCGTGAGGTTCCTAACATTACTGTTTTAACAGAGAAACGAAACTTTGGATTTTTTAAGTTTATGAAAGAAGAGGATAAGATAGTTGCAAAGCAAGCATATCAGGATCTCTTGCAAAAAGCTGTCGCAATGGCAAAAGATGTTGATATTTTGATTTTGGATGAAATCATATCTACGTATAACTATGAAATGATTCATAGAGACACGCTAGTAGAATTTTTAAAAGAAAAACCAAGAGATTTGGAAGTGATTCTTACAGGAAGAGATCCCAAGGAGGAATTACTTGATCTTGCTGACTACGTTACCGAGATGAAGAAAATAAAGCATCCTTATGACAAAAATCAACCAGCGCGATTAGGAATTGAATTTTAATAAAGATATCAGAGAAGAAAGAGTGGCAAAGTCACTTTATACATAGATAGGAAATTGCAACGCAATTTCTTATCTGTGAAAAACTCTCAGAGGGATGCGCACTCACCCTAGGGGTTCGGCGCGACAAACTATTTTCACCTCTAAGTATAAGATTTGATAAGCCTGAGTGGCGATACTAGGAAGCTTGACCTTCTTTAATTATCGCACTATAATAAGAATAATCAGAAGTTGAATTTTAAAACTCTGATAAAAGTTAATTTTTGCAATGTTAACAGCTATAATATAAAAATTTACATATAATTAAGGAGGTAATAAAAATGAGCGTAACAATTGGTGTTTTTGTTGGTAGTCTAAGAAGAGATTCCTTTTGTAAAAAGGTAGCAGCAACCTTTCATTCTCTTATGCCAGAAAAATATGAAATGAAAATAATTGATATCAGTAAGTTACAGATGTTTAATCAAGATTTTGATGAGGATGGGACAACCCCGAAGGAATGGGAGAATTTCCGAAAAGAAGTAAAAGAATTGGATGGTTTTTTGTTTGTAACACCAGAATACAATCGTTCAATTCCACCTGTTCTTAAGAATGCATTAGACATTGCTTCAAGGCCATATGGGCAAAATGTATGGTCAGGTAAGCCAGGAGCTATCCTAAGTGTTTCACCAGGAAATATAGGAGGATTTGGCGCAAATCATCATTTACGTCAAGTATTATCATTTTTAAACGTATATACGATGCAGCAACCAGAAGCTTATCTTTCGAATATCGTAGATAGTTTAGATGAACAGGGAAATATCTCAAGTGATAGAACAATTAAGTATATGCAAGAGATTGCAGGTGCTTTTGATGCTTGGTTGGATAAATTTATTGTGAAATAAAAGCTTTATCACCTAAATTATTCATGTTGATTTCATTCGTGCTGTGTTTCATTCCTTTGTGCAGTGTTTCTTTCCTTTGCACCTTTGTGGAAATAACGTTGAAGGATACTAACAATGTTCACATGAATAATTTAGGTTAGTGGGTGTAGTTTGAATTAGCATTTTACCTTGAGCCAATTTACTTGATATAAGTAATAGAATAAGCTACATGATGTAAACAATACAAAATATCTACTTGAAAATATAGAATAAATAGTTTATAATAAGCAAAACTATAAGTTATAGCGGTGATGATAAAAGCTACGATTTTGGTATTTGTTCAGAGAGCCGATGGTTGGTGAGAATCGGTCAAAGAAAAAATCTTTCCACTTTTGGAGCCGGCAGTGAAAGCTGCAAGGTTAGTACCCTTTAGAGTACTTTATTGAGTGGCCGAGTTATCGGCAATTTGGGTGGCAACGCGGAATCCTTTCGTCCCATGTGAAAATGCATGAGGTGAAAGGTTTTTTTATATCCTTTTTACCTCAGCACGCAATGTGACAGGCGATATAGAAATAACTTTCTTCAGAGTAAAATTAGGAAAGAATAAGACAATAATTTATCTTTAAATATCACAGTCACGAGATACATTAATTTACTGTAACGTAAAAAGGAGGATACACATGTTAGATTTAAAATTTGTTAGAGAAAATCCTGAAATCGTAAAACAAAACATTAAAAATAAGTTTCAGGATCATAAGCTTCCATTAGTAGATGAGGTTATTGAATTAGATGTGGAGTCAAGAAATGCAAAAGGAGAAGCAGACAACTTAAGAGCGGATCGTAATGCAATTTCTAAAAAAATCGGTGGTTTAATGGCTCAGGGAAAACGAGAAGAAGCGGAAGAGATGAAGAAACTTGTTACAAAAGAGTCTGAGCGTTTAGCCGAGCTTGAAGCAAGAGAAACTGAGCTTCAGGAAAGAATTAAGACAATCATGATGACACTTCCAAACATCATTGACGAAAGCGTACCAATTGGGAAAGATGATAGTGAAAATGTGGAGATCAAGCGTTATGGTGAGCCTGTGGTTCCTGATTTCGAGATTCCTTATCATGCAGAAATTATGGAAAAATTCAATGGCTTAGATCTTGATAGTGCTAGAAAAGTAGCAGGAAATGGCTTCTATTATTTAATGGGAGATATCGCAAGACTTCACTCTGCAGTAATTTCTTATGCAAGAGATTTCATGATTGATCGTGGATTTACTTACTGTATCCCTCCATTTATGATTCGTAGCGATGTTGTTACTGGCGTTATGAGTTTTGCTGAGATGGATGCCATGATGTATAAGATTGAAGGGGAAGACCTTTACCTTATTGGAACAAGTGAACATTCCATGATTGGTAAGTTCATCGATACTATTTTACCAGAAGAGACACTTCCACAAACATTAACAAGCTATTCTCCATGTTTCCGTAAAGAAAAAGGGGCTCATGGTATTGAGGAGAGAGGAGTTTATCGTATCCATCAATTCGAGAAGCAGGAAATGATTGTAGTATGTAAACCTGAAGAAAGTATGATGTGGTTTGAGAAGCTATGGCAAAATACTGTTGATTTATTCCGTTCTTTGGATATTCCTGTGCGTACCCTAGAGTGCTGTTCTGGTGATCTTGCAGACCTTAAGGTAAAATCCATCGACGTAGAAGCATGGTCTCCAAGACAGAAGAAGTACTTCGAAGTTGGTAGCTGTTCTAATCTTGGCGATGCTCAGGCTCGTCGTTTAAAAATACGTGTGGTTGGTGAAGGTGGCAAGTACTTTGCTCATACTCTTAACAACACAGTAGTTGCTCCACCAAGAATGTTAATTGCATTCTTAGAGAATAACTTAAATGCGGACGGCAGCGTAAACATTCCAAAAGCATTACAGCCATATATGGGCGGAAAGACCGTAATCAAATAAGAAGCATCAAATAGATATATATAGCTAAAATAAAAATGCCAAGGTAACATTAGATTTCTAAATTACTTTGGCATATTTTATGTAATTGAATGCAATCTACTATTTGGGAATACGGTGAAACGTTGTATAAGTAGAATAGGAGTTTTAGATGCAAAAGAACACAAAAGAAATAAAGAAAAATCAAGACCATGTCATGAAAACACTTCTCATGGTTGCAATTCCAATTGCCTTACAGAACTTAATTAATGTAGGAGTAAGTACCGCGGATACATTGATGATTGGAAATATTAGTGAGGTGCAGTTATCGGGAATCTCCCAGGCGAATTTGGTCTATTTTATTTTTACTACAGTATTGTTTGGACTGGCATCTGGTTCTGTAGTATTGAATGCTCAATACTTTGGTAAAAAGGAAATGGAGCCAATTAAAACTATATTAGGATTTATGATTCGTGTTGGTATCATTATGGGAGCCCTGATGGGACTGGTTGTGCTTGCCTTTCCAAATCAAGCAATGTCTATTTTTACGAATGAACCTGAAGTTATTATGTATGGCTCAAAATATCTTCGTATCATTGGTTTTTCTTATCTATTCTCTGGTTTTACCGGAGTGTATTTAATGGGGCTTCGTAGTATTAAGAATGTAAAAATTTCAATGTACATCTATGGAATCTCACTAATCACCAATGTGATATTGAATTATATCTTTATCTATGGAAAACTAGGATTTCCACGAATGGAGATTGAAGGAGCGGCAATCGCGACCCTAATTTGTAGAATTCTAGAGAGTGTTTTAGTTGTTATTTATATGTATAAAGGTGAGAAAGTACTTAAGATGAGATTATCTTACATATTTAAGAAATCAAGACAGTATTTTCGATCTTTGGTACGTTATAGTGCACCCGTCCTTATGAGTGAGGTAAACTGGGGACTTGGTATTGCTGTACAGTCTGCAATTATAGGCCGCATGGGTGTTAGTTTCCTTACAGCCTCCAGCCTCATTAATGTGGTACAACAGCTAGCCGGAATCATTATGATTGGTATTGGTGTAGGATCAAGTATCATCATAGGAAATCTAATTGGGGAAGGACGAGAAGAAGACGCGAAAAAGCTAGCCAATAAGTTAATACGTGTCAGTGTGGTATTAGGTGGGATTGTTGCTTTTGCTGTAATCTTATTGCGTCCAATCGCTCCAACCTTTATTGAGGCTTCCAAGGAAACAGCGGAATTGATTCGTCAAATGCTGTTTGTATCTGCTTACCTCTTATTCTTTCAAGCCTTATCTGTATTAACTATGGCCGGAATATTACGTGGAGCAGGGGATACCCTTTACTGTGCTACATTTGATGTATTGACCTTATGGATAATAAAACTTGGCGGTGGATTACTTGCAACCCTTGTACTTCATCTTCCGCCAGTATGGGTTTACTTTATACTAAGCAGTGATGAGTGTGTGAAAGCACTCTTTACGGTACCTCGTGTCTTAAAGGGGCGTTGGATTCATGATACAACACTTCATTAAGGTTATCAGGTCTTCCAAAGCAACAAGTGATTGGAACCGGAACAGCGATTGATTCAGCCAGATTAAAGCATTTTCTAGGTGATATTCTACATGTTAATCCAAGAAGCATACAGGCTTATACGATGGGAGAGCATGGAGGTTCACAGATGTGCCTTGGTCATCTACTGTTAGAATATCATATATATTAGTGTATAAATTGGTGTTTGAGATACACTGAATCAAGAAATAAATATGTCGAAAGAAGTCGATTATGAATGATCGATTTCTTTCGTCTTATCTGATAAAATTATATTGAGAAAGTAAGAGAGTGAAAGATTTTAATTTGACTACATAATTATCATACTTTCATTAAGCAGGTTTGTGTCCGTGCTGCATCCACAAACTAAATATACATAGTATCTTGCAAGCAAGACAATAAGCAGCGCAGAAGAGGGAGGAAAAGAATGCAAAGATTAATAACAGAGGCATTACGTAATCAATTTGACTCCACATTTCATATGGCGCATGTACTTGTTAACATTTGCCCGGAGGATGTTTGGGCATCCTCATATCATGAGGTGCCATTTTGGCAGCAGGTATTTCATTATGTTTTTTTTATCGATTTCTGGATGCGTGAACGATACGATGAAAGTGAGTGGCGTTCCATGATTTTCGAGGAGGCTTATACCCCGGATTTGTATGGTAAAAGTTTTGAAGGACTCTTTATTTCTAAAGAGAAAATGCAGGAGTACCTTGAGGAAATTCAAAAGAAGACGACACGTATTTTTGATTCTTTAGAGGATGAAAAACTGGGTACTTCAGTTTACAATAATCATCCACTATATACCTATGCTGATGTAATTGTTGGTCAAATAAGGCATATCATGTATAATATCGGTTATCTAAATGACATCTTACGAGGGCTAGGGCTTCCAGAATCTGATTGGTACGCTTATAATGAGAAAGCAGGTTCGTAGAAAGTGTTTTTACGAGAAGTAAGGAATTTGTAGGAAACCTAGAGGAAGTCGTTAAATTATTAGAAAATAATGGTTGACATCTAGTAAATGAGGTGTTATTCTAAACAGAAATATTTTAAGGAGTCAGATCAAACATGAGAAATTTTGTATACGTCTTTTCCATTTGTATTCTAGAACTAAGACATTAGCCGTGGCTATGATGCATAGTCACAAAAACAGGGATTATCCCTGTGGCAGAGATGTCTTTTGAGGCTATGCGGTAAAGACGATACAATACAATATAGTTGTAGTTGAAACCGCTATGATAACGTAACAGGAGTATTATATTCTGAAACGTTAGGGATAGCGGTTTTTTTAACTCATAACAAGGAAAAGTCCGCGAAGCGTGCTTATTCTTACAGTAATTTCATTTCATCATGTTCTGACTAACAAGGGAGGAGAACTATGGAGCAGAGAATGATAATTCAGGCACAGAATTTATCTAAGACATTCCGAGTGAAAGAAAAACGAAAAGGGCTTAGGGGAAGCCTTCGTTCTATTGTAAAGCCAAGTTATAAGGAAATTAAAGCGGTGGAGGATATCAGTTTTCATATCGCAGAAGGTGAGATTATCGCATTTATTGGCCCAAATGGAGCTGGAAAAAGCACCACGATTAAGATGCTAACCGGAATCCTATATCCAAGTGGCGGAGAAGCCATGGTGGATGATATCAATCCCTGCAAAAAAAGAAAACAGCTTGCCTATAAGATAGGTACCGTCTTCGGGCAGAAGGAGCAGCTATGGACGCATCTAACTCCCTACGATAATTTCAAGTTCTTTGGGGCTGTGTATGACATCGCAGAGAAAGAAGTAGAAGCCCGGATAGAGGAACTAAAAAGTACCTTCGAATTAAGTGAATTTATCAACACTCCAGTAAGGAATTTATCACTCGGACAGCGCATTCGCTGTGAGATCGTGGCATCCTTAATACATAAACCAAAGATATTATTCTTAGATGAGCCAACGATTGGGCTTGATCCGGTGGTAAAGGAAAATATCCGTACTTTAATTAAGAAGATGAATAAAGATTATGGTATGACAGTATTTTTAACCAGCCATGATGTTGGAGATATCGAGAAATTATGCAAAAGAATTATTATAGTAAATCATGGGAAAATTGTGCTTGATGATTCTATGGAAAAGGTAAAGTACCATTATCTTGATAAGAAAATAATTGAGATAAAGATGAAAGAGGAGATGGCACTTCCAAGAATTGAAGGGGTAACAGTTTTAAAAAGTAAGGGTGTGAATCTAAAGATTGAAGTAGATACGAAGATCATCAGCATTCAAGAAGTTTTAAAATGGCTTGATACAGACAACTTGATGGATATCACAATATCTAATGTTCCACTTGAGAGCATAATTACTCAAATATATAAGGAAAGAAGTTAACTTTAATGCTACTTATTCTTAAAGTCACTTTCAATTGGAAATGGCGCTATGGCCAGAATCGAGGAAATATGAGAAAATATTTGTTTATCTACAAAACAACCTTAATGGAAACCTTACAATATTTAATTAATATTTTTCTAGGATTTATATCCTTTTTTCTTATCATCTTTGTATTTTTAAATCTTTGGCAATACATATATTCTGATTCGTCCAATCTCATCGACGGTTATTCGATGTCGCAGATGGTTTGGTATGTCATACTCACAGAAATTATGTGGTTTGGAAATCGGAACGCAATGCTGACAAACCAAATCAGTAATGATATTAAAAGTGGTTCAATCGCCTACGGGTTAAACAAACCTTATAATTATCTGTATTATACCATAGCAAAGCATTTTGGCGATGTAACAATTAAACTATTTTTATATTTATTTGTCGGTATTATTATGGGGCTAATATTTGCAGGGCGATTACCAAACTTTCAATTTCGAAATCTTCCTTTTATAGCAATCACGTTTTTACTTGGCTTGTTTGTCAATGCTTTAATACGTATTGCGATTAGTATTAGTTCTTTTTGGATAGAGGATGCAAAACCAATCCACTGGATGTACGATAAACTAATCTTGGTGATTGGGACTTTGTTTCCAGTAGAAATGTTTCCTATCTGGCTACAACCGTTCATAAAGTGTTCTCCGATTTTTGTCATCACTTATGGACCAGCCAAGTTAATTATTGATTTTAGTATGGAGATGTTTCTCTCGGTTGTATTTGCGCAGGTTATCTATATTGTAATCGTTGTTTCGATATTAACAGTATTATATCAAAAAGGGGTGAAGCGCTTAAATGTTAACGGTGGCTAAGAAAGAATTAAAATTAGTAGGGTTGTCTGTAAAATATAATTTGATGAAGGAAATGATAAATCGTACCAGCTTTCTAATGAATGTTATTTTTATGATCTTAAATAATGCAAGTTTTATTATTCAATGGCTGATTCTATTCCAGTTAAAAAAGGATATTGGAGGCTATGAGATGAATGATGTTTTAACTCTTTGGGCACTGACAGCTAGTACCTTTGGGATTTCTCATATCTTCTTTTTTGGAGCATATCATCTTCCGAATCTCATAATGAATGGAAAGTTAGATGCTTTTTTAGTTCAGCCAAAGAATACGTTGCTAAGCATTTGCAGTTCAAAGAGCAGTACTTCTGCAATAGGAGACCTAATCTATGGATATTTGGTTATTATAATCTTTGATTTTAGTATTCAAAGACTATTGCTATTTACTTATTTCACTGTTCTAGGTGGAATAACCTTGACAGCTTTTTCAGTAATTGTTGGAAGTTCCTCCTTTTTATTCGTTCGAGGAGATATTCTTGCAGATAATCTCAATGGGGCAATGATTAATTTTTCAACTTATCCTGAAGGAATATTTAAAGGTACTGTTCGACTTTTGCTCTATACCATTATTCCGGTTGGAATTGTAAACTATCTGCCGATTCTAGTATTAAGAGAATTTAAAGCCATTTATCTTGTTGCTGTTACAGTATTTGCAATATGCTTGACAGCCCTTGCTTTTTGGGTATTTCAGAAAGGCTTAAAAAGATATTCCTCTAGTAATCTGATGAGTGCAAGAGTATAATGAGAGAAAAAATTCAAGGAAACTCATTGCTAAGCTTCATAACTTATATTCAGCAAAATTAAGATTATAAAAAAGAATATAAAGATTAATGGAGGTATTAAATGAAATATATTTCAATTGCAGAAGTGATTAATTTAAATCAGAGTATTAAGGAGACAAATCTGCCTTACCAGATACATCTAAGAGATGCTTGTGGAAAACAATCTTTATGGATAGAGTGCCAAGAAGATGCAGATGGTAAGAATGGAAATAAAAAGCAAATGCTAGAGGATTTATTAATGGAATATTTTCATTCTTTGCACTTTACGATAGAATTTAGTGATGATAGGATTAATTTTTGGATATCAGCAGATTAAGAGAGAGGCTTTCAATAATCAAAACTTATTGATTAACTCGATAAGCAGGTAAGGAAAATTTACGCCATCCTACTCTCCTTTTTTAGGGAGAGTAAGATGGCGTTTTTTCTTTACATGAATTGTATTGCAGTAACATAGATTCAATGGAATTTTCCAAGAGATAAAGGTATAATTTAAATTAGTAAATATGTTTGCAAAAATTATCAAAAGATAATTTCCTTTCTATGATATTTTTATAACAGGAGGAATGTTACATGAGGTTTGAGGAGATGGAACAACTGGTCTTAGTAATGCAGGAGTATATCAATCATAATTTAGTGAATGAAATATCCTTACAAAAGCTAGCGGATCTAATTGGATATACGCCTTGGTATGCAGCTAAGATGTTTAAACAGGTGATAGAGCAGACACCTTATGAATACATTCGCCAGAAACGTATGAAGCAAGCAGCGCAGCAGTTAATAAATAGTTGTAGTCGTATGATTGATCTTGCACTGGAATATCAATATGAAAGTCAGGAGGCATTTACTCGTGCTTTTTATCAAGAGTATGGGGTTACACCTGGCAAATTTCGAAGGGAGTATCCTATGGAAGAAGAGAAAGGTTCTACGAAAAAGCATTACTTTATCAGTCAGAATTGGAAATTCGATGATAGCCTAACTGATTGTTCTGGTGGAATTGAAAATCTGAAGGTTTTTTCAAAAGAAAAGCGGAACTGTTTTCTTTTAAAAGGGAAAGGCTGGCGTTGGAACGCAATTATAAGTAAGCTTGACCGATTGGAGACAGGAGCAATCTGTGAATTTTATGTCTGGGTAAAATTTGATTACCTCGGTAATGCTGGCGCTCAATGTTATTATGAAATATATGAAGAAGAACACTGGGAAGATAGGGTGAGGATTTCACTATCTCCTGATAACAGATATATGATTGGAAAAGCAGATAAGTGGAATCTATTTCGGCTACCATATCTTGTGAAGCATGGGAAAAAACTTACAGCGTATTTGATTGCTTCTGAATTTAATATAAGTTTGGCAGACACCTTCGAACATGATATGTCATTGCCTGGGATAAAAAGACCAGAACAAGTCAGTATCGGTGAGAAAAGAATGATTACGAAAGAGGATAGACTGGTTGATCATAGGAAAGATCAATTGCGGACATTTCATGGCTGTATGTCATATCTGATGGATTGTCTTGGTGAGGACAATGAGTTGTATGATTACTGGTTTTTCAATATCATTACCGGAGATTTATTTACTCAAGCACATAGTGATGATTTGCAGACGTGTGTACTGGGATTATCAGATGCTTGGCTTGGCAGAGAAATGATAAAAAAAGCCTTTGAAGGGGTTGGTTATGACTATTTTTACATAGGAAAAGAAGATATCATTTATGATTTGGATAAGTCTTTTTGTCAGGTGGCAGAAAGTCTTGATAGAGGGATCCCGGTAATCTCGAGAGGATTTGAAGGAAGCACAAATTATTGCATTATCTGTGGGTATGAGGCAAAAGATTGTGTTTTATATATTCTTCATGACGATAAAATTAAACCGGTAAAGCAGACAAAGTTATTACAGGAAACAAAAGAACTTATTTTTGCTGGTTCAAAAACAGCTGATCGGAATTTGGTACACGTACTTACAAGAGCAATCATGGATATTCCAAATTGTATTACTAGAGCATCAAAAAATGGTATGTCATATGGTAAGCAGGCTTTTCTTGACTGGGCAGATAGTCTTGTAGATGGTAGAATATCTGAGTTAACAGATTGTAATGCATGGAATATTTATATTAGTTACTTATGTATGGCAGGTGAGAATTGTTATGCTGGTTCTCCAATGATTCGTGACTTAATGTTCAAACGAGTAGATATCGTGGAAACTCCTGCTTTTTCATTATTACCAGACCTACAACGTATTTTTGATAAGGAAAGAAAGATTTATCAGGCTTTACTTCGAATGGGTGCAGGATATGAAATTACGATAGAGCAACTTAAATCACCAGAGAAGATGCGTCCTGTGGCAGATAAGATTAGAGAATTTGCAGACTGCCATGACGAACTTTTAACTATTTTTTTAAAGGATAGTGCCCAAAGAGAGGGCTACACTTTACTAAAAGACTGTGTGAATAATCTAAAAAGTAGTTCGGTTACTGTGATACCAAATGCAAAATTAATAGGGAAAAGAACGGTAATTTCATCTTGTATTGAAAAGGATACAATGACAGAATTGAGAGAGCAAATGCATAGAAATGGTGAGATAAAGCAGCTTTCTTCCATACCAAATCTCATTCCAGAGAGTACGATAGGTATGATTGATTCCTATTTTCCTACGACGAAGGAGAGTTATGAATATTGGTATGGGGTGCTTTCTCCCAAGGATACTTTAGTTCCTGATGGTTTTGGATGTCGTGAGATACCGCAGACATTGCTTTATAGAGGAACGAAGGAAGAGGAGCTGAATCTTAATGTGCCACTTCAGTTTAAAGAAGTACATTGTTTATGGAATAACAATCAAGGTCAAGGCTGGAATGGTACATTATATATGGGTGGAAATGCTTATCTATGCTGTCCTCTTTATGAAATATTTGAATGGTGGGAATGCTTTAATCGTATGGCTATTGTCCATTCTGACATACAGGAATTACCAGCGATGAAATTTGTTGGTATTCGCTATAGTGATAAAGATAGACTGGACGGAGATTTCGTGCATCTATGGAGAGAATGGAATGATAGCGGTCGTTTTGATCATTTACATGAACTGGTTACGGAGGAATTCCGTAAAGAATACCGCGACGCGGACGCTTGTATTGGCATGTCGAAATACTATGACGACAATACAACAATATTCTGGATTGGTATGTTTTTAGATACCTGGATAAAGGTTCCGGAGGGATTTGATTCCATGGAATTTAGTCCTTCTAAGCTTGGTGTTTGTCGTGTATTCGGGAAGGAAGGGAACTCTTACCCAACAGAGACCATGTGTGAAGAATATCTGCGAAAGGAAGGATATCAGATTGCCTGTGACGAAACAGGTGCAAGTTGGTATATGACACGATACGGTGGTTATGAAGCAACACAGGAAGAGTTTACAGATAAGATAACTTTTGATATTTGTAAATTTGTAAAGTAAGATTTGTCTTAGATTCATGGAAGATTCTTCATGGAAGGTTATTCTTTTTCCTGGATCAAGGGTGGAAGATTAAGGGATTAAAAATTACTTATGTTAAAGTATTGACAGGTATCGTAAAGTAGCTGTTCACCAGTAATTTTATTCAGGGTGTATAGCTACTTTATTAACATTTTCATAGAGTTAATTTAGAGGATGTATTACTCTAATTTCTTTTATTAATTCCGAGCAAATTGATTTTAAAATGGTAGTTGAATGAATTTATAGTGTTGTTTAGAGTTTATTCATAAACAAATTTTTTGGTAAAGTAAATTTTATAGTAAATTAAATGTTGTAGTAAAGCAAATGTTATAGTAAAGCATTTTTTTATAGTAGAGCATTTTTTATAGTAAAGCATTTTTTTATAGTAAAACAAATTTTAAAGTAAAGTATTTTTTATTGTATATCATTTATTTTATTGTATCGCATTATATGAGAAAATCATATATCTGTCGCGGTTATCATTATTATGAATGGCAAAAACAGCGACATCCTTTTCTAGTTGAAAAGGAGTTTGTTGACTCAAAAAGTTGGTATACTCCTCATCTGGATAATATAGTATTAAGGATACTTTACGAGGATTAAGATGTACGGAATCTAAAATATGATGAATTACACTACTAAAGATGGGGAAAGAAAACGGATTAAAAAAATAAAATATCGAATCCTTCGCACCAATCTCATAAGCCGTAGCGTAGATAGCCTCAAATCGAATCGCTTCTTTATGAGGACCATTGTAGTTTTCTAAATTTTTTATCGCACACTGATAAAATACATCATTATATTCAACACCAACCGTTCTACAACGAAATCGGTGATGAATATAAAAATTCAACCTACCTTTTCCACATCCAAAATCAACAAGGATATCATCCTTACTAAGTGGATAGGCATTAAATAATTGTTCGAGTACTTCGTAAGGTGTCGGTTCATAACGATGAAAATGATAGGTATCTTTCCCATCTCGTTGAATACCTTCTGTCTGTATATTTAGTAGTTTATCCATAAAAATACCTCATTTTTTATCTATTTTATACCAAGAAAGACGTAAGAGAAAAGCAAATATTTATGATATCGCTATTGTCTGATTCTATTTAGAATGGTATAATAGTTAGCATATCAAATTTTATCAATGTAATTCAAGGGAAATGCAATTATTTTAGTAGATTCTTTTCTATTAAATCATTAATAAATTTATAATTTAGTAAACTTATTGAAAAATAAGGACGCAAAGCTATGGGTCTAAGGATATTAATTATCAATGATTGCCAGGTTGCAAACAAGAGTCCAGGTGAATAATCTGGATTTTTTTATCGCTACACATATAGGTAATATTACCTATATTTCATAAAAGATAGGTATAGAAGATAGAGAATGCTCATGTTTTATATGTGATTGTTCCTAATTGTAGTCTAGAAAAGAGACTTGCTTGGAGATGTTTATGCTAGATAAAATAAAAATAAAAATAATATTAATCATGGGCGTAGTATTATCAATTACTTTAATTGCTAATTTTATGTTTAGTAATCAAATATTAAAGGATGAATTAAGAAAAGCATTTTCAAAGGAAGTGTTAACCACTACACGAGGATTACGTGCTCAAGTTGTTCGAATGTTATACTCTGGTACTGATGTAGAAGAGATTAATAGTTTTGATGAACAAAGTATCGCTACCTTAGAAGAAACAGAAAATTTAAAATTTGCAATTATCATAGATTTAGATGGCAATATTTTATTTCATAGTGGTTTAAATAGTGATAAAAGCTTAACTTCTCTTACCAACTATTTAAAAAGTTTGAGTCAGATGGATGGAGAGACTACTATTGTTGAATGGGACAATGAGAAATATCATATATGTTTTCTACCTGTCATAGTAAAGGGTGAAACAGATTCCTATATTGTAGCAGGGTATTCTAGTAATAGTTACCTAAAACCATTAAGATATCTATCCTTATATACTTTTGTTATAGCAATACTACTACTTATGGCGGCTATGGGAATAAGTATCTATTTGTTAAATCGATGGATTACCAGACCTTTAATACAACTTCATAAGGCTACGAAGGATATCGTAGTTAACGGAATGGACGGAGTTTCAAAGGTTGAGATACAGCAAAAAGATGAGATAGGTAAATTGGCAAATTCTTATAATCAGATGATAGAGTATCTAAGGCAAAGTACAGTTTCTAAAAGTTATCTAAGCAATATAATTACAAATATTTCAGATGCTTTAGTGGTTGCTGATACTAACTTTTGTATTGAAACTGTGAATGAAGCAACGAAAAGGATGTTCGGTTATTCAGAAGAAGAGTTGATTGGAACTTCAGTATCTATATTTTTTCCTAATGTTCAAGCACAAGTGCTAGAACATTGGAAAAACACTATCATAGGAAATGGACAATACAGTGATTATGAGGTGGTAATCCATTCCAAAGAGAAGAATGCAATACCTGTTTTAGTAAGCAGTTCCGTAATGATAGAAGAAAACTCTGGGCAAATTCATTTTGTATGTATTGCTAAGGATATCTCAGAGCGTAGAAAGGCTGAGGAATCAATACGTTATCAAGCAAATCATGATATGTTAACTGGGCTTAGCAATCGATACGCACTTGAAAAGGAAATCAAGGCATGCTCAAAGAGAATATTATTTAATCCAGAGGAAACATCACTGTTTTTGTATTTAGATTTGGATAAATTTAAAATAGTCAATGATGTTTGTGGACATCATGCAGGCGATGAGCTGATTAAGAACCTCTCTAGCATGATGAAACAAAATCTCAGAGAACAAGATATCCTCGCACGCATTGGAGGAGATGAATTTGGTGTGTTATTAAATGAGATTAGTCCGGAAGAAGGCTTAAAAATTGCGGAAATCCTCTGTGAGACTGTGAAAAAATTCCGATTTATCTGGGAAGAAAAAGTATTTACATTAGGGGTTAGTATCGGCGCGGTAATTATTAACAAAGAATTATATGAGGTAGCTAAAGTGATATCCGCCGCAGATCAGGCTTGCTATATATCAAAGGAAAATGGCGGAAATCGAGTACAACTGTTTAGTGAATCAGAACAAGAATTTTCTCTTAGAGAAGAAGAAATGCAAGTTATGCCTAGCATAACAAAAGCCTTTGAAGAAAATAGATTCTGTTTGGTTTATCAAGAAATTGTTAATGTATCAGATTCAGTATTAAGTGGATATGAAGCTTTAATTCGAATGAAAGATGAACATGGGCAGTTAGTATCTCCTGGAACCTTTTTGCCAGCAGCGCAACGTTATAATAAGTTGACGGACATTGATCGATGGGTAATAACAAACTTTTGTACAAACTATGCTACTTATCAGAGTGATTCTGCTGGAAATGATTATATCTATAACATCAATATTTCCGCAATGTCGATTAATGCAGAAGACTTTCTAGAGTTTATTTGTCGTCAATTTAAAGCATATCAGGTACCACCACAATGTGTTTGCTTTGAAATTACAGAAACATCTGCGGTATCTAATTTTGTTAAAGCAAAAGAGTTTATTCAAGAGCTAAAGAAGTTAGGTTGCAGATTCGCACTCGATGACTTTGGAAGTGGTTTATCTTCCTTTACTTATTTAAAATATTTACCTGTTGATTATATAAAAATAGATGGAATTATTGTAAATGATATCGATAAGAATAAAATTGATTACGCACTGGTTTCATCAATTAATGAAATTGCACACTTAATGGGAATGAAGACAATAGCAGAATATGTAGAAAGTGAGGCTATATTTCAATGCCTTCATGAGATTGGCGTTGATTATGCACAAGGGTATTGGGTAGGGAAACCAAAGGGATTATCAAAGGTGGTATAGTAGAATGATAGGAAAGCGAACAAGCGATGACTTGTTCGCTTTTTCTTTAGGACTTGTTAAGATTATTACAGTATGGAAGAAAAGTTAGCGAAGTGTACCCTTTTCTTATTAATAATAAGTTGGACTCTTACGAATAGCATACTCTTTTTAATTCTAATCAAATTTTAATTAATTCTATATTGACTATATGTTCTATAAGTAGTATAACATATACAACAAGGAAAACAAAGTAGAGTTCTAGATTCCTTGTTTCACATAGATAATAATAAATAGAATGGAGTGATTGTTATGTTAAGACCAAGTATTTTTCAGAGAGAGCAATATAATTTGAGTAACTATTTTGACGAATTTCAAAAGAGTTTCTTTGGTGAATTAGGTGGTATGTTTAACAGCTTCAAGACGGATATTTTAGATAAAGGTGATTATTTCGAGCTGCAAGCAGATCTTCCTGGATTTTCTAAAGAAGAGATTGAAATCGGTATTCAAGGTGATTACCTAACCATTTCAGCAGAACATAAAGAAGAGAGTAAGGAAGAGAAGGATAATTATATACATCAGGAGAGACGATATGGTTCTTACCAGAGAAGTTTTAATGTAGCAAACATCGATACAAATTCGATTAATGCAGAGTATAAGGATGGAGTACTTAATTTAAAACTTCCAAAATTGGAGCAAATTGCAGATAACAATAGAAAAATTGAAGTAAAGTAATAAGATATTTTAGTCAAATCAGTGCTGATAACAGAGGTACTCTTCTTAAGGAATCCTTCGAATAAAAAGCGAGAGTAATTCGATTATTATATGGGATATTTTTAATTCCATTCAATCGAATTACTCTTTTTTTATTCATTTTTCATTATACATGGGTAATTCTTTTTGGTTTTCCACTTTTCTTTGAGATACCCCTTCTTTTTCTATTTTTATTTTTCTTTTCATATAGAATTGTTTAGAGTATAATGGATTTCATTATTGACTTTTAATACATTGGAGGAATTCCCATGATTCATGACATTGAACCTTATCAATTTAGAAACGAATTTATAGATAGAAAACCACAAGAGAATGATTTATGTATTTGGTTTTCAAAAGGGGAGGTTTTTTTATTAAAGGGTAACGAGTGTCCTTTTCCAACATTTAAGGAATTAATTAGCCTACAACCCTCTTTCAGTAAGTTGCTATATGAGGAAGCAGAGTACTTATTTCAAATAGATGACCAAATGTTTTATATGTTTGTTTATGATAACTTAAAGGAACCAACAACAGAAGACCAATTTGAAAAACAAGAGATATTTCGTACATTAAAGCAAAAGCATTATGCTTTTGCAGGTATTACCGCTTATCAATTATATCGCTTTAGGTTAAATAATCGTTACTGTGGAAGATGTGGATCAGAGATGAAACACAGTCTGAAAGAACGTGCTTATACCTGTGATTCCTGCGGCAAGGTTACTTATCCAACAATTTCACCAGCTATCATTGTCGCGATTACAAATGGAAATCAGTTACTCTTAACCAGATATGCGAGAGGAAATTATAAAAGATATGGTTTGGTAGCAGGATTTGTTGAGGTTGGAGAAACTTTAGAGGAAACAGTAAAACGTGAGGTAATGGAGGAAGTTGGTTTAAAGATTAAGAATATACGTTACTATAAAAGTCAACCTTGGTCATTTTCCGATTCTATGATGATTGGTTTTTATGCCGAATTAGATGGAGATGATAAGGTTACTTTACAAGAAGAAGAGCTTGCTGAAGCCACTTGGTTTAAAAGAGATGAAATTCCTTATAACGAAAGTAGTGTTAGTATCGCGCAAGAACTTATTGATAATTTCCGTAATGGAACTCATACAAAGGTTTAATTTGATATTCATGTTACAGGGGATTTAACCCCTGAGCAATTTTATTTACGACAAGGAAAAGTTCGCAAAGCGTGATTTTTCTAGTTGTATGAATGGAGATATCTCAGTTGTTATGTTATTCAGCAAGAATTAAAAAACGTAGAAATCCCTACCTAAAAGATAAGAAATTCTACGTGAAACAATACTTGCGTAATTGCAATGCTTTATAGGATCATTTTCTAATTCCAGATAGTATTTTGCTAAGAATAATAAAATCAAATATTTATATTTTTTCTTGAATAATGTTGCTGCTTAGAAGCATTTTTACCTGCTGTTGTTCTAGCAAATTGATAAGCAGCTTTTTTTGCACTATGTCTTACTTCCCTTTGTAGTTTATGGTAGGACCTAAGTCTGTCAGAACTTAAGGAACCGTCTTCAATCGCTTGCTTTACAGCGCAGCCAGGTTCCTTATCGTGTTTGCAATCTTGAAATTTACAGTAGTTAGATAAGGATTCGATATCTTGAAACGTAGAGGAAAGTCCTGATTCCACATTCGATAATCCAAGCTCTCTCATTCCTGGTGTATCGATAATCATAACACCATTGGATAGGCAGATTAATTCACGATGAGTTGTTGTATGACGCCCTTTGTCATCATCATCTCGTATACCGCATACTTTCATCACTTCTTCACCAGAAAGTGCATTCACAAGTGAGGATTTGCCAATTCCAGAGGATCCTAAGAATACAATCGTAGTACCGGTGGTAAGATATTCGCTTAGTTGCCCTAAACCTTCTCCTGTTACTGCACTGATTGCTACCACCTTTACGCCAAATGACACTTGCTCCATCTTAGCAATCTGTTCCGATACATCCTCACATAAGTCCGACTTTGTTAGAACTATGATTGGTGTAGCTCCGCTTTCGTAAGCAGTAGAAAGATAACGCTCCATTCGTCTGACACTAAAATCCTGATTCAAAGACTCCATTAAGAATACATAATCAAAATTTGAAGCAATAGATTGAACTGCCTCATTACCGGAATAGTTACCGAATCCAGGATTACTTCTAGTAAAATAGCTTTTTCTATTTAAGATGCGGTAAATAATATCATCACCATGCTCGTTATGCTTAATTAGTACAAAATCACCAACGGCTGGGTATACGAGATATTTTGAGTTCTGATAAAATAATGAGCTTTTTAATCTTGCACTACTTTCTCCGAATTCACTGAACAGCTCGTAAGACTCCTTATGAACGGCACTAACTCTTGCAGGAATTAAAGAAAGTTCGATATCGTTTTTTGTTATTTGTTTTTTGAAAAATTCAGTAAAGCCTAGTTGTTGTAAATTCATTGTAGTTTCCTCCTAAAAATAGGCACAAAAAAAACACGCCTTCACGTGTTTGTGCGATTTCCCTATTGCTTTTTAAGCGTTTGGTTAAGCAAAGTTTGCAGATACTATTCTACATTGCCTATTACACATACAAGATCATGAAAGGTTACGAAGTATTGTTTATTTGATAAAGACCTCAACATTTTTATTCATCATTAGAAACACCTTTCCCTTCTGATACGTCTGCGTATCGAAAAACTGACAATATTTACATAATTATTATTACCATAGTTATATAATAATGTCAAGAATTTTTCAATATCAGTCATGTAATAAGAGTGAACATAAGTCATGTAATATATTCAGGACATAAGCCTTGTAATTTATATTAGGACACAAGTGATATGATTTTAAGGTTGACATATTAAAATTAAAGTGGTACATTATGTGCTAATAATCATGACCAAATATTAGGTAAGTAATATATGGTTGGGATTAAAAGAAAAAGGAAGGTATCTATTATGTTGATAAGTCCGATGTCAATTCTAAATAGGGACGATGATAGATAGCGCTTGCAACTTTGAATGATCTTGATAGCCGACGGTTTTCATTTCATCATAGGTGTAAGCGCTAAAAGTGTTGCACCTATGTGGAGGATTTGATGTCGGCTTTTTTATGGGGAGATGGGACGCTGTCTCCTTTGAATAGACCTAGGTTAAATAAAAAAGTTGATTTGGGAAGGACCACATTGGTAATTATTACGAATGTGGTCCTTTTCGCATTTTTACAGTTTAATAATTATCTTTCTTTCTTAAAATTCTACCTATATGGTGTGCAACAATCATTTGTTTTGGAATAACTCAAAAAAAATAAAGGAAAGTGACTTATCTAAAAACTAGGAGGGATTTTATGAATACGATAAAACCAAATATGATTAAGAATGAAATTGAAGCTGAAGAATTAAAGAATTATATTGGTAAGAATGTTACATTACATGGAAGTATCTACAAAATAAGAAAAATGAGTGGATTTTCATTTGTATTATTACGGACGAAGAGATCGGTAGTTCAATGCATCTACTCAGAAGAATTTTCAACATTTGCACTGGAGGAACTAATGGAAGAATCCACTGTGAAGATAGAAGCAAAGGTAGTATTGGAAGAACGTTCTAGGGTAGGTTATGAGCTTCATTTACTTTCTATTGAAGTATTATCAAAACCATTTGAGGAATCTCCTGTGGTAATTCATAATAAGAGGGTCGAGGCTTCTATTGATACGCTTCTAAACTACCGCCCGATAACATTACGAAATGAAAGAGAAAGGGCAATTTTTAAGTTACAAGAAGGAATCGCGATGGGATTTCGTAAATTCTTAAGTGAACAAAAATTTACAGAGATTCATAGTCCTAAAATAGTTCAGATGGGAGCAGAAGGTGGTGCGAATATTTTTTCCTTAAATTATTTTGGAAAAGAAGCATATCTTGCTCAAAGTCCTCAATTTTACAAACAAATGATGGTAGGAGTGTTTGAACGAGTATATGAAATAGCTCCTGTATTCCGTGCAGAAAAACACGATACTTCAAGACATCTAAATGAATATACCAGTGTTGACTTTGAAATGGGGTACATCGAAAGCTTTGAAGAAATAATGCAGATGGAAACAAGTATGTTACAAGCTACGCTTCATTTCCTAATGAATAATTATCAAAATGAGTTATCTCTATTAAATATAACCATACCAGTAATAAAAGAAATTCCATCAATAAAGTTTATAGAAGCAAAGGAGTTGGTAGCGAAGGAATATAATCGAACAATACGTGATATGACTGACTTTGAACCGGAGGAAGAGAAGCTTCTTTGTGAAATCATTGAGAGGACAACCGGGAGTGAGTTTGTGTTTGTTACTCATTACCCAAGTAGTAAGAGGCCGTTTTATGCTATGGATGACCCTGAAAATAAAAAAGAAACTTTAAGCTTTGACCTTCTATTTCGTGGTTTAGAGATAACAACAGGCGGTCAAAGGATCCATACTTATGAAGAGCAGGTTGAGAAACTTAAAAAGAGAGGAATGAATGTGGAAGATTTTCAAAGTTATTTAATGATGCACCGATATGGTATGCCTCCACACGGTGGCTTAGGCCTAGGCTTGGAACGATTTACAAGTAAACTTTGTAATTATATTAATGTTCGATATGCAACACTATTCCCAAGGGATATAAATCGCTTACTGCCTTAAGATAGATTTAAGTCAACATTAGATTGCAATATTTTATATATGATATAATATGGCGAGTATGACTTGACATTCATATTCCAGGATAATATTATGGAATAAAATGGTGGTTTATAATGTAAGGAGAAATACGATGGGGAATATAAGAAAGGTTCCATTCGATGGGGTGGAGCATTATAAGATTCATGGAAGAACAACAAAGGAAAGAAATCCGTTAACTTTTTTTTGGACGGGAAGTGGAATTGAGGTTAATGTATCTGGTTCAGAAGTTTGGGTTGAATTATATTCAGATTACGATTGTTTTGAACCTTGGATTAGTATCTTGGTGAATGGTGAAGTGATAAGTAGGCAGATGGTATTGAAGGGAATGCAAAAAATATGCCTATTTCGTAACATGAACCCAAAAGTGATAAAGAATATCCGACTTGTTAAAGATGTTCAAGCAATGCCAGATGATGAAAAGCATTGTCTTCAATTATACTCTTTTGAATTAGACGGTGAATTCTATCCAGTGAAAGAGCGAAAATTTAAATTAGAAGTGATAGGGGATAGTATAACGTCTGGAGAAGGGGCTATTGGCGCGGTGTGTGAAGAGGACTGGATTTCTATGTGGTTTAGTTCTCAATATAATTATGCAACACTATTAGCAAATAAAATAGATGCTGATGTTCGAATTATATCCCAAAGTGGTTGGGGTGTAGTCTCTAGTTGGAATAACAATCCTTATGGAGCAATTCCTCCAATCTATGATAAAGTCTGCGGGCCATTAAAGGGAGAGAGAAATACAGCGCTCGGAGCACATGAAAAGAATGACTTTCAAGCTTGGCAACCAGATATAATCGTAATAAATCTTGGCACAAACGATGGTGGAGCATTTGAACAGCCAGAATGGAGAGATGAACAAACAGGTGAAACATTTAAGGAAAGAAAGAATGAGGATGGTTCCTATCAGGAAGAGGATCTAGAACGCTTTGAATGGACAGTTCGAGCATTTTTAAGAAAACTTAGAAGATTAAATCCAAACGCTTACTTACTCTGGGTTTATGGAATTCTCGGGAATTCACTGTTATCTTCCTTACAAAATTCTATCCATACCTACCAAACAGAGTGCGAAGACTATAGAGTTTCCTTGCTTGAGCTACCCAATATGGAAGAAAAGGAAGTTGGTGCAAGATATCACCCAGGAAAAAAAGCTCATGAACGTGTGGCTACTATAATAAGTGAAGAAATTTTAAATAGGTTATCAAAGCCTGAGAGATAGCTTCCATGGATTTAAACGAAAGAAGATTATTTAGTAGTAACAGATTCTGAATAAATTATAGAAATCTGAGAGACATTAGTACGAGAGGAATTTTTATGATTTTAGTAGGAAGGAACTGAATTAGCTTATGAAATATTTTTATGGAGATAAAAAGAAATCCTCTTACTTTGAAGGATGGTATATCAAACAACAAAATGAGGAGGAAACCATAGCAATCATTCCTTCCTTTCATATTGATGAGCATGGAACTAAGAGTTCCAATATTCAAATCATATCAAAAGAAGGGGCATATTCCTTCTCTTTTCCATATAAAGATTTTTATGCGAGTAAGCGGAGATTTTTTGTGAAGCTTGGAAAAAGTATATTTACAGAAAGTGGTGCAAGGATAAATCTTCATACGAAAGAATTAACAGTTACTGGACGACTATTCTTTACAAAGAAAACACCTGCTAAAATGAAACCTGACATTGTATTAGGGGCATTAGTAAAGCCAAATGGCTCTGTATTTCACCCACTACGATATTCTATTATGGGCTACTATGATTATGTACCATTTCTTCCTTGTAAGCATGAGGTTGTGAGTATGCTCCATGGAGTATATGGGACGATTGTTATCAATGGAAAGAGATTTGATTTTCGAGATGGGTTAGGGTATATTGAAAAGGATCGAGGACATTCGTTCCCTACCTCTTATTTATGGACCCAATGTAGTTTCAAAAAGCCATCGGTAGGCAGTATCATGGCATCAGTTGCAGAATTACCATTGCTATCAACTACATTTGTAGGTTGTATTTGTGCAATCTGGTATCGAGGAAAGGAGTATCGAATCGCAACTTATCTTGGTGGAAAAATTGTTTCCTATTCTAAAAAAGGATTCTCAGTCATTCAGGGAAAGTATTTGCTTGAAGTCACTGTGATGAAGCACCAGCCACATTCGTTACAGGCACCTAGGAAAGGCGCGATGAGGAGATGGATTAAGGAGAGTGTGGCATGCAAGGTTAGATACCGCCTGTATGAGGATGGAAAACTTCTCTTTGAGATTATAAGCAATAAAGCAGGCTATGAACATGTGATTATGAAAGGTTAGCGTGCATGATAGAGATATGAAAATTAAACTCCCTTTGCATCAAATCTGAGGTTGAAATGCAAAGGGAGTTTATAAAAGATTATCGGAACATGCCTTTAGTTCCGATAATATAACTTATGAGAAAATGCGAAGCTATTTCTCATAAAAGGTGCGCTTTTAGCACCGTAAATCGATAAAATTTATTCTGCAACCCCAGTTCCGTCATTGGTATACACAATTTCATATCCTTCACAATTCTCTAGTACATAGGTAACAAATTGATTTACTTTTTCCGTGCCAAGGAAAAAAGCTTTACCAGTATCTAAAATATTAGTCGTAAGGTATCCATCCTCTGTAACACTTAAACTAATATTGTGATAACCAAGCAGAGGGATATCTACACTGATACTCATAAGCGACGCAAAATTATGCGAATCGAAATCTTTTATCGCAGGTAGTGTGGTATCAGAAAGTAACATTTCCCAGACCGTTATATCCTCTAGGTTTACAAATTCTATTAAGGCATACTCCCCATTGTTTTTTGGGGCTTGATACCAAGCAGAACCAAAGGAAATGATATGCTTAAGATTTAGATCCTCTAAAAACTGTGAAAGCGTATCGGGTTGATAATATGGATTAATGTAGGTATACCACTCGTTATTTCCCTCAAACGAAATAGCGACTGCAGTATCCGTAGAGATACCATTGATAGCAAAAACAGAAGCATTGATTTGATGTTGTGTTCCAGTTTGCTGCTCTATGCCTGTTAGAGTGACTTCCGTTAGAAGGTCACCAATGTTATCTTTCTCAATGGAATTTACGGTTGTACTATAAATTGTATTGTTGAAAGGTAACTCCGGATATT
Organism: Lachnoclostridium phytofermentans; assembly: GCF_000733755.1. Classification (GTDB taxonomy): domain Bacteria; phylum Bacillota; class Clostridia; order Lachnospirales; family Lachnospiraceae; genus Lachnoclostridium; species Lachnoclostridium phytofermentans_A. The sequence continues at coordinate 276,849 of NZ_JPOF01000007.1, forward strand.
TTTCACTGATGGTTAATTCATCCCAAGTTGGTATTTTACCTATCTCCGTGGATGAGTTCGTTCTTGATATTTCTTTGATCGGCCAAGTTTTATCATTTGGTGAGCGAAGTAGAAGAAAACTGCATAGGGCAACGATTCCAAAGCAAGCTGCTATAGAACCATATTTCACAATGAAGTTTTTTTGGTTAATAGGACGTTCGCTTTGTTCAATATAAGATTCCTCGATACCACCAATTGCAGTAAATAAGCGTTCATTTTTCATAGTGAAATTCCCTCCTTTTCTAAATATTCTTTTAATTTATTACGGCTACGAAATAGACTAGCTCTGACGTTATTTTCTTTCATATGAAAGCGGGTAGCAATTGTAGTCATTGATTCTACTGCCCAGTACCTTCGTATAAAAATGCTTCGTTCTCGTTTCGGTAAGCTACCTAAAAATAAATTAATGGATTGAATCAGTTCAGTATCTTCCATAATTTTTTCTGGGCTATTTCCGGAAGGAACGCATTCTAACAATTCATCGAGTGCAAGAGGAGTTTCCCCATTCCCGCGTTTCATTGTTTTTCTTGCTTTATATTTGTTAAAAGATAAATTCCGTGTAATCTTTGCTAAAAAAGAAGAAAAATGAGTCGGGTATAATGGAGGAATAGCATTCCATGCCTTTAGCCAAGTATCATTCACACATTCTTCTGAATCCTCACGATTTAATAGAATATTATGAGCGATGGAAAAGCAATAGGAGCCATATTTATCAGCTGACTTTGTGATTGCTTCTTCACTTCTTTGATAATAAAGGTCTATAATCTCACTGTCTTTCATTGGATTACCTCCTTTCATGATTTGTGATCGATATACATTTATGCCTTCACTAATATAGACAACATAAAAATAGATTTGTTATTTTTATTATAACAAAAAATATAATAAAATTCACAAAATTAAAGTTAGCTAGTAAGTGTATACATAGAGGATGCTCTTGGAATTTTGCTCCGATGTTAATAAGATTCCCATAGATTAAATATACAGAGAGAGCGCCAGCTATTTTAAGATTAAAAAGTATTTAAAGTTTACTCGAAAATGATTTAATACCAGATTAAGCTTCGATTAAATTAGCATGACAGTGATTGACATTCATATGAATGGCTGGTAAAATTTAATTACAGGAAAGGAAAAGATAGACATTATATGTAAGGTCGTGTAAACTGGAGGTGAAGAAATGGGAATTAGTTTTCCAGGGACAGTAATTGAGCGACATAATCTAACTTCAAGAGAGTTTTTTGGCGTATTTCGTGTTACAAAAGGCTTGATGTTAGCTCAGGTTAGAGAGATTACTGGACTGGATACCACAACGATTCAAAACTGGATTAACCGAGGCTGGGTAAAAAATCCGATCGATAAGCGTTATTCGGAGAACCAATTAGCAAGTATCCTACTTATCCATATGTTACGGGATGTGATGAAACTCGATCATATTGCTAAGTTATTCAATTATTTGAAAAAGAAAGAGTTTGGAGATAGTGAGGAAACGCTACTGATATCAGAAGCAGAATTATATCATTGTGTCTGTGATATGTTAGATAACATTGATTATGATATCATTCTTACACCAAAAGAATTAGAAAAAGAAATATTTAAAAAACTAAGTACATATGTTGAGCCGTATGAAGGTGCAAAAAAAAGATTAGTCAATGTTCTAAAGATTATCCTAGTGTACTATGCTTCAGCGATTGTAAAGCGTGAAGCGGATTTGATTTTTGCTGATATTATGAAAGAATAAGGGGATCATGATAGTTTTTTAATTATGATAACAATAAGCGAAAAAGCGCTAGAATTGAGGTTACTATGAAAGAATGGTGGGATAGTTTAAGTCAGATGAGTCAGGTATTTGCTACAGTTGCGATACCAGCGACTGTAGTAATGGTATTACAGACCATTTTGTTATTCTTTGGAATAGGGGATGGCGACGATGTAGAAATCGCTGATGATGTAGATGATATTAGTTCCGGTGCCCTAGACGGTTCCGACGGATTGTCGTTATTTACCATTCGAGGAATTGTGGCTTTTTTTGCAGTAGGCGGGTGGACTGGAATCGCAGTTGATAATGCGAATGGTTCTGAAGCCTTAGCAATCATTTTATCATTACTTGCAGGAAGTGCAGCTTTATTTGGAATCGCATATCTATTTAAATTTGCATTTAAACTACAGAATAACGGTACGTTATCCCTTGAAAATGCAGTAGGAAAAACTGGTGAAGTCTATATTCCAATTCCTGCGAATCGTGGAGGTACAGGCAAAGTTATGGTAACAGTACAGGAAAGACTTTGTGAACTTTCTGCAATTACCTCGGAAGATAGAGAACTAAAGACCGGGGAATATATTCGTGTCATCGAAGCCATCGATGAGCAGACAGTATTGGTTGTTAGTCATGAAAGTGATGAAACAATAGAGAAAAAAGGAGGAATTTCAAAATGGATCCATTCGTAATTTTACTCACAGTGATAGCAGTATTCTTGTTTACCTCAGTGGTGGTTATATTATCAAGATACCGCAAATGTCCTTCCGACAAGATCTTAGTTGTTTATGGTAAGGTTGGTTCGAATAAGGACGGCACCTATCGTAGTGCAAAGTGTATTCATGGTGGTGCAGCATTTATCATGCCGGTTATTCAGTCCTATGAATATCTTGATTTAACTCCAATGTCCATACAGGTTGATCTAAAGAATGCATTATCAAAACAAAATATTCGTATTGATGTTCCATCTCGTTTTACGGTTGGTATTTCAACGGAACCTGGTGTTATGCAAAATGCGGCTGAACGTTTATTAGGACTAAAGCTTGTAGAGATTCAGGAATTAGCAAAGGACATTATCTTTGGTCAGTTACGTCTTGTCATTGCAACCATGGATATCGAAGAAATTAACACAGACCGTGATAAATTCCTGGCTGCGGTATCGAATAACGTAGAAAGCGAATTAAAGAAAATAGGTCTTCGTCTGATTAACGTAAACGTAACAGATATTACAGATGAGTCTGGCTACATATCTGCTTTAGGAAAAGAAGCAGCAGCGAAAGCAATTAATGACGCTAAGATTTCGGTAGCGGAAGCAGATCGTTTGGGTGCAATCGGTGAAGCAAATGCAAAGAGAGATCAGCGTGTACATGTTTCGCTGGCTGATTCCGAGGCTATCAAGGGAGAAAATGAGGCAAGGGCTTCTGTTGCAGAATCGGAAGCTACCTTAAATGAAAAGAGAGCGGAAGCCTTACGTCGTTCCACAGCGGCAGAAAAGATTCAAGCGGCAAAAGCGTTACAGGAAGCGTATGCAGCAGAAGAAGAGGCAGAAAAGACTCGTTTTGCTCGTGAGCAGGCAGCGTTAGAGGCTGATGTCATTGTTAAGACAGAAATCGCAAAGAGACAGAAGGAATTACAGGCAGAGGCAGAAGCTGAACAGATTAGACGTAGAGCACAAGGTGAGGCAGATGCTATCTATGCTAAGATGGCAGCAGAAGCAAAGGGTGTTCAGGAAATCTTAACAAAACAGGCTGCTGGTTTTGCAGAAATTGTAAAATCTGCTGGCGGTGACACAAATGATGCAGTAAAACTTTTAATTGCAGATAAGTTAGAAGAAATTGTGAAGATACAAGTGGAAGCAATCAAGAATCTTAAGATTGATAAGGTTACTGTTTGGGACGGTATGGGGGGTAAAGACGGAAGCCCTACTACAGCGAATTTTCTATCCGGAATGTTAAAATCAATTCCACCAATGAACGAGATGTTTAAGATGGCAGGAATGGAATTACCAACTTTCTTAGGAAAAGATTTAGATAATTTGGATGAGGCTGTTGCAGCAGAGAATACCGTTACAGTAGAAAAAACGGAAGAAAAGTAGAAACGGTTATTAACCATAACAAGGAAGCCCTCCGCTTACAGCGGGGGGACTTCCTTTTTTGTAGCAGGAGTTTAGATTCTTTTAAAATACCTCAGAGTGGCAAAGAGGTAGAGCTAGTAGCACTAATTTTTTACGTAAGTTTTACTGTTAAGTATCTAAACTTTTGACAAACCCGTATTAGGATAAAGATGTAATTAGATAATCTATAATACTAGGGAGGTCAATATGAAAAGATTTTTAAAAAAGCTCGGAGCAGCAGTTCTTGCGTCTACTTTACTTCTATCAGGTGCCTATGTAGGAGCATCCAAGTTACCTGCAGAAGCGGTTTCTGCAAAAGAAACAAATGTTGTAGTACCGAACGGAGTGAAAACACCAAAGTATGTGTTTATGTTCATTGGTGATGGAATGAGTTATCCACAGATTCAAATTGCATCCAGCTATTTAGGGGCCTTAAAACAAGACCAAAAAAGTAACATACTATTAGGAAATGAATATCTAAACTTTATGAATTTTGATGTGGCAGGCTCTGCTGTTACATACGATTCTACCTCGTTTTGTCCAGATTCCGCATCTACAGCCACTTCATTATCGACTGGAAATAAAACCTACAGTGGAACAATCAACATGGATGAGACTAAGAAAATAGAATTTGAGACAATAACTGAGAAAGTAAAAAAACAGCTTGGTTATAAAGTAGGAATTATCACTTCCGTTAATTTAAATCATGCTACACCAGCAGCTTATTATGCAAAAGTAGCAAGCAGAAGTCAGTATTATGATATCGGACTTCAAATGGTGGAAAGTGGATTTGATTATTTTGCTGGTGGTGCATTATTACAACCAACAGGAAAGAATGGTGATCAGGAAGACATCTATAAGGTGGCTCAAAAAGCTGGTTACAAGGTGGTAAAGACACAGGCAGAAGCAGAAAAATTAACTGACAAATCAGGAAAAGCAATCGTTATCGGTGAAAACCTTGCTGATGCGGACTCTTTATCTTATGATTTCGATCGTACAGAGAATGAATGGTCATTGGCAGATTACGTACAAAAAGGAATTGAAGTGCTGGATAATGAGAAAGGCTTCTTCATGATGGTAGAAGGCGGTAAGATTGACTGGGCATGTCATGCTAATGATGCAGGTTCTACCATCAGTGATACGTTAGCCTTAGCAGATGCGGTACAAAAGGCAATCGATTTTTATAATCAGCATAAAGAGGAAACGCTAATTATTGTAACTGGAGATCATGAGACTGGCGGATTAACCATTGGCTATGCAGGAACCAATTATGATACATTCCTAACAAATCTAGAAAACCAGAAGATATCCTATGCAAAGTTTGACAGCGAATATGTTGCAAAGTATAAGAGAAATAATACTACCTTCAATAATGTGTTAAAAGATATTAAAAAACTGTTTGGTTTGATGACATCCTCTGACCTAGCAGCAAAGAATAATCCAAAATTAGTGCTAACGGAGTATGAACTTAACTTAATAAAAGAAGCTTATAATAAGACAATGGGTTATACAGCTAAGGAGAATACTCAAAGTGAGTACATCATGTATGGTACTTATGAGCCATTAACTGTAACAATTACTCATATTCTTAACAATAAGTCTGGTGTTAACTTTAGTTCTTATTCTCATACTGGACTTCCAGTTGCTGTACTTGCACAAGGGCAAGGTTCCCAGATGTTTGAGGGTTACTATGATAATACAGTAATCTATGATAATTTAGCCGCTTTATTAAAAGTGAAATAGCGATAATAAAAGCAAATAGAAAACAGGAGGGATGCGAAAGGCTATGCTTTTTGGCATCCCTTTTCTAGCAACATTGGATCTTATTATAGGGATTGATACGCTTAACCTATAGAAAAGATGTCTGTAAACCTACGACGAAAAGGGTTTGCTTACCTTATCTAATCAATAGCAAGTGTGGTATAAAATTAGAGGAGAAGTGCAATGAAGACTTGGACTAGGGAAAAGAAAAATTATTATGCTCCGGTATTTGTCAGCGTTGTGATATGTATCGTGCTATTTCTCATACCAACAGGGTATGAAGGAGCAATTATCTATCAAGGAACGGATCGTTGTACCGCGAAGGTCATTAGTGTCAATAATGACCGAATTATTGATACAGGATTAATTCGATCCGGAGAGCAGTTGTGTGAAATAAAGCTTTTGGGTGGTAAGTTTGAGGGGACTATAGTAGAAGGAATTAATACATTGAATGGTTCCCTTGAGAATGACAAAATATTTGAACCTGGGGATAAAGCCCTTGTCGTAATTGATTATGATGGCGATGAGGTACTGTTTGTTAACATGATTGACCATTATCGAATGAATAAAGAGATAATATTGGCGGTAGCCTTTGTTCTCTTCTTAGTATTATTTGCAAAAGATACCGGAGTGAGGGCAGTGCTATCCTTTCTGATTACCATTTTATCAATTTGGAAGGTATTAGTTCCGCTTTATCTAAAAGGGATTAACCCAATTTTTGCAGGATTACTTCTAACCATTTTTCTGACGGCGTTAATTATATCTTTAGTGTATGGATTTCATAAGAAGTTTGTAGCAGCGACTCTTGGAGCTATTATGGGAATTTTAGTTACTTGTATTTTAGGTATCATCTTTACAGATCAATTTAAAATTCATGGGGCGATTATGACAAATTCCGAAAGTCTACTATATGCAGGCTATCAGCATCTTAGTCTGACTAAGATTTTTATGGCAAGCATTTTTATTGGTTCCTCTGGAGCTATTATGGATTTGGCGGTAGATATTACAAGTGCTGTGAATGAGGTGGTACAAAAATGTCCGGATATTACTAAAAGAGAAGCCATAAAGTCTGGTATGAACGTCGGCAGGGCTGCAATGGGTACCATGACAACAACATTACTTCTTGCTTATTCTGGTGGCTATATTGCATTGTTAATGGTATTTATGGCACAAGGCACTCCGATTTATAATATTTTGAATTATAAATATGTGTCCTCAGAAATTTTAGACACGATGGTAGGTAGCTTTGGACTTGTTTTAGTTGCTCCATTTACAGCGATTGCGGCAGGTATTTTACTAACAAAAAAAACAGAGGATAATCAAAAAGGATAGGGGTGCAACATAGATTTGCTACTCAACTTTTTCTGGTAGTATCAGATATGTGAATAGATTTGATAGAAATAAGCGTTTTCATGTAAATAAAAACAAGAAGTACGTACAAGAGAGAACCTTAAAAAAGTCAAGTTGTATCCTTTACTTCTATTCAGTATAATGATAATATGGCTTTAATAAAAGGTTCTCCTTTTGCATTGGAAATGAATTATCGGAACATGATGTTATGTAAGATAATTGTTCTATAAGAAATTACCTATAAATTCCGATAGAAGGTGTTCCTTTTACAGTGTGAAGTCACCTTTGCAAGAATAATCTATTTATGAAAGCATTGAATGTATTTCAAATAATAGAAAACATTACAGTATTATGATACATAATTAGGAGGAATGGTATGGGTAAAGAAATGAAAGATGCGATTCTTACAGGAAAAACAACACTTGGAATAGAGCTTGGTTCCACAAGAATAAAAGCTGTTTTAGTGAATGAAGAAAATGAGCCAATTGCATCAGGAAGCCATGACTGGGAAAATCAATATGTTGATAATGTATGGACCTATCATCTGGAGGATATCTGGAGAGGCGTTCAGGGTAGTTATGAACAGATGACAAACGATGTGATGGCAAAGTATGGCGTTGAGCTGACAACAATAGGTGCTATTGGTTTTAGTGGCATGATGCATGGCTATATGGCTTTTGATGAAGCGGGAGAATTACTTGTACCATTTCGGACTTGGAGAAATACAATTACAGGACCAGCATCTGAACAGTTGACGAAAGTATTTCAATATCAAATACCACAACGCTGGAGTATTGCCCACCTATATCAGGCTATTTTAAATGGAGAATCTCATGTAAAAGATATTAGATTCCAGACAACATTAGCAGGATATATTCACTGGAAGCTTACAGGGGAGAAGGTATTAGGAGTCGGAGAAGCTTCTGGAATGTTTCCAATTGATATACAGACCAGAGAATTTAATAAAGGAATGATAGGTCAATTTGATGAACTAATTTCATCTTATCAATATCCTTGGAAGTTAGAAGATATTCTTCCAAAAGTATTAGTTGCAGGTGAGTCAGCAGGAGTATTAACGGAAGATGGAGCAAAACTTCTTGATGTCTCAGGCAAATTAAAAGCAGGAATTCCGCTTTGTCCTCCAGAAGGGGATGCCGGAACGGGTATGGTGGCAACCAACAGCGTTGCAAAGAGAACAGGTAATGTTTCTGCAGGTACGTCTGTGTTTGCAATGGCTGTACTAGAAAAAGAGCTTTCCAAAGTATACGAAGAAATTGACCTTGTGACCACCCCAAGTGGAGACCTTGTAGCAATGGTACACTGCAATAACTGTACCTCTGATTTGAATGCCTGGGTTTCAATCTTCAAAGAATTTGCTTTGGCAATGGGCATGGAAGCTGATATGTCAAAGATATTCTCAACTCTATATAATAAGGCCTTAGAGGGAGATGCAGAGTGTGGTGGATTACTGGCATACAATTATTTTTCAGGAGAACACATTACGCATTTTGAAGAGGGACGCCCATTGTTTGTTAGAACACCAGAAAGTAAGTTTAACCTTGCTAATTTTATGAGAGTCCATCTGTTTACTGCACTTGGTGCTTTGAAGATAGGTCTTGATATCCTGGTTAAGCAAGAACAGGTACAGTTGGATGAGATTTATGGTCATGGTGGTTTATTTAAGACGAAAGATGTTGGACAAAAGATTATGGCTGGTGCAATTAATGTACCTGTATCTGTTATGGAGACCGCTGGGGAAGGTGGAGCATGGGGAATTGCAATCTTAGCTTCTTATATGATTCGAAAAGCAGAAGGTCAGACATTAGATGATTATCTTTCTAAGCATGTGTTCGAGGGAAAGACTGGTAGCAAGATGCAGCCAGATCCAAATGATGTAGAAGGATTTGAGCAGTTCATCAAACGATATATCAAAGGTCTTGAAATTGAGCGAAAAGCAGTGGAGTTGTTGTAGGAGATTCTTATTATGCTCAGTAAGAATTTAACTGTAAGAATTCAACTGTAGGTTACAACAATAAAATCCAACAATAAATTACAACAATAAATTCCACAACAATAAATTCCGCAACAATGTATTACAACAATATATTATAACATTATATTACAACAGAAAATTACAACAGTATATTACAAGTAAAAGATATAATAATATTAGGGAAGAACAACACTTTTGAGACCGTACCAAGCAGTGTTGTTCTTTTTTAAAAAAACAACTTGTATCTTAAAACATACAAGCAATATAATGAATATAAGGATGTAATTAGGAAGGAAAATACCGTTACACTAATGCAAGCGTAGGAATGGAGTTGAAATGAAGATCGATAAAGGTAAAACGAAATATTATGCGTTAATGGAAGAGCTGAGAGAAGACATTGTATCAGGAAGAATTAAAGAAGGTGAGAAGTTACCTTCGGAGAATGAACTATCAGCACAGTATAAGATTAGTAGACATACGGTCAGACAGGCACTCTCTATTCTTCAGAGCGAAGGGTTTGTAGTAGCAGAGCATGGTAGAGGAACATTTTGTTCCAAACGATTGCAGACAAGAGCTGGTACCAAAAATGTTGCAGTAATTACGACCTATCTATCCGATTATATCTTCCCAAGACTAATTCAAGGGATAGATCGAATTCTGACGGCAAATGGATACAGTATTATCTTAAAAACCACAGGTAACAGCCGTAACAATGAGGCAAAGTGTTTAGAGGATATTCTAACCAAAGATATTGAGGGGCTTATCATAGAACCAAGTAAGAGCCAGATGTATTGTAAACATGCTAAGTTATATGAGGAACTTGATCAATATAAAATTCCTTATGTCTTTATTCAAGGGTGTTTTACACAGATGGAGGATAAACCACATATTTTAATGGATGATTGTAAGGGTGGCTATATGCTAACCAAACATCTAATTGAACTTGGACATCGACATATTGCTGGTGTATTTAAAGTGGATGATAGTCAGGGGAAGGAACGGCATAAGGGATATGTAAAGGCTCTTCAAGAAGCAGGCATTCTTTATGATCCTGATATGGTGATTTGGTTTCATACGGAGGATCGTATCAGTAAACCAACCAATACGATTGCGATGATGGTAGATCGTCATGTCCTTATGGATGGTATTGTCTGTTACAATGATCAAATTGCACTTGAAGTGATAAGAACCTTAAGATCAAAAGGGTTAGAGGTACCAAAAGATATATCAGTAGTCGGCTATGATAATTCATTAATCGCGCAAGATAGCAGAGTACGACTAACCACAATAGCTCATCCTCAGGAAAAGCTCGGGGAGATGGCAGCAGAATTACTACTAGAGAAGATGCGTGGAATTTCGGATGAGGAGAGTATGATAACAAGACTAATTGAACCGGAACTTATTGTCAGGGAGTCCACTAGGTCAAGATTTAATCAAATATAGGAGGTATAGTGATGAGTACAAACAAGAATTACAAGTTTTGGTTCGCAACTGGTTCTCAGGATTTATATGGAGACGAATGTCTTCGTGTGGTTGCAGAACACTCAAGAAAAATGGTGGAAGGGATGAATCAATCTGGGTTATTACCATTTGAAATTGTATGGAAGCCAACCTTGATTGATAATGCTTCGATTCGTCGTACATTCAATGAAGCAAATCAGGATGAAGAGTGTGCTGGTGTGATAACCTGGATGCATACATTTTCACCAGCAAAGTCATGGATTCTAGGACTACAAGAATATCGCAAGCCATTGATGCATTTACATACTCAGTTTAATCAGGAAATTCCATATGATACGATTGATATGGACTTTATGAATACAAATCAATCCGCACATGGAGACCGTGAATTTGGTCATATTGTGAGCCGAATGGGAATAGAACGTAAAGTTATCGTAGGCTTTTGGGAAGACAGGGATGTTTTAAAACGTATTGCAAGCTGGATGAGAACAGCAATTGGTATTATGGAAAGCAGTCATATTCGTGTAGTTCGCGTCGGAGATAACATGAGAAATGTAGCGGTAACCGAAGGCGATAAAGTAGAAGCTCATATTAAATTTGGATGGGAAATTGATGCCTATAACATTACAGACATCGCAGAATATGTACAGGAAATTAAAGAAGCAGAGATCGATACCTTAGTAGAAGAATACTACAGCAAATATGATATTATCTTAGATGGTAGAGACGAGCTTAATTTCCGTAAGCATGTGGCTGCACAAGCAAAGATTGAGTTAGGATTCGAAAAATTCTTAAAAGATAAGAATTATCACGCAATTGTAACGAACTTTGAGATGTTAGCTGGTTTAGAACAGCTCCCAGGGTTGGCTATCCAACGTCTGATGGAAAAGGGCTATGGTTTTGGGGCGGAGGGAGACTGGAAAACCGCAGCAATGGTTCGTTTAATGAAGATTATGGCAGCTGGTACAAAAGATGCAAAAGGAACCTCGTTTATGGAGGATTATACCTATAATCTAGTGCCTGGAAAAGAAGGAATTTTACAAGCACATATGTTGGAAGTTTGCCCTACGATAGCAGACAACAAACCATCCATACGAGTTTGCCCTTTGACCATGGGGAATCGTACCGATCCAGCTAGGTTGGTATTCACCTCTAAGCCAGGTCATGGTGTTGCTACCTCCTTGGTTGATTTGGGGAATCGTTTCCGCTTAATCATCAATGATGTTGAGTGCCATAAGCAAGATATTCCGATGCCAAAACTTCCTGTAGCAACAGCATTTTGGACCCCAGAACCTAATTTATCAACTGGTGCTGAAAGCTGGATTCTTGCTGGTGGTGCACATCATACTGCATTTTCTTATGATTTAACTTCAGAGCAAATGGGTGACTGGGCTGCTGCAATGGGAATTGAAGCTGTATATATTGATAAAGATACAACAATTCGAAATCTAAAAAATGAGCTACGCTGGAACTCTATCAGTTATCGCTAGAAATAGACTGTGAATGAATAAGTCATCCATAGGGAATTGAAAGATGAATGTGGTAAGCTTCGTAAGGAATTGAGTAATGAATGTGGCATTTTTAAAATACTAATCTTGAATTCATAATGAAAAGACCGCTAAGCGAAAGTTTAATCACAGCTTGGCGGTCTCTTTGGCTTTGTATCTCATCAATTCGTAGATTTGACAGTAGTTTCAAAAAAAATAGTAATGTATAATTTTCTTCTTAGTATATGGTAAATGTGTTATTGCTTTTTTTCGAGATATAGAGTGCTTTATCCGCCATATTAAATAATTCATTAAAATTTGTAGACTGTTCTGAATAAAGAGATATACCAACACTCATAGTAATGTGATGACAAGAATCCTCATATTGTAATAGTTGGTGTAATTTCACATGTAGGAAATCACGATCAGGTATGTCACGAATTAAGATTAGAAACTCATCACCACCAAATCTTCCAATCACATCTGTTTTACGAAAGACTTTCTTTAAATGATGAGAAACTGACAGAAGAACTCTATCACCTTCCACATGACCATAGGTGTCATTAATTTTTTTGAAATGATCAATATCTATTAAAACTAATGCATGATTTTGGTGAGAAAAGTGATGTAATATACGTGAGATACGTTTTACCGTGGTATTTTTGTTATACAAACCAGTAAAGCTATCTAGGCACACTTTTTGCTCTAATTCATCGGCTTTTGCTTTCATCTTACTAATATCAGTGATAACACCAATCATATGTATCGGAATTCCATTTTTTAATATGGGGGTGACATCAAGTTTACACCAGATATACTCAGTATCCCCAGCTTTCATTCTTGCATTGTAACTTGTTGATTCACCTCGTAAAATACAAGTGAAAGCATTATCTATTACAGAAGCATCCTCTGGATGTGAAAAATAGTTTGTCACAGCTTTCTGATATTCCTGTGGGCTTAGGAAGCTATAAGCTTTCACGTCCTCTAATATTTGAGCACCAGACACACCAAAGATATCCTCTGAGTTTTCAAAGAATGTATATAATTGATTCACTAAGTCAACTTCAAAAACACAGATTTTGGAGGCTTTTAAAGCAATCGAAAAACGTTCCTTGTAATGTAATAATTCTTGTAGTAGTTCATCCTTATCTTTATCTTGATCAATTGAGATATTCATCGGCAATTCCTTCCTTGAATTCCTTTGTGATGTTTCTCGGTTTTTAACATTTTTATTTTATCACAAGATTTTAGAGTGTTCAACTTAGAATTCCAAGGGATTCAATCTACTGCAAAAACGGACGTAATTCTTAGAAGCTACGTCCTTATCTTTTTTATCCTGCAATACTATAATGAAATTAGGACAATAATAGTCCACCGTATCCAATCAATCATACAAGGTAAAGGGGGTTTCATTATGACAACTTATTATCTGGCAGTAGACATTGGAGCATCCAGCGGAAGACATATCTTAGGGTGGCTTAAGGAGGGAAAAATCGTACTAGAAGAAGTACATCGTTTTTCCAATGGGCTATCAAAGAAAGACGATGAATTGTGCTGGGATGTACCGTATTTGTTCGATGAGATTATGAAGGGTCTCAAAAAATGCAAGGAGATTGGGAAAACTCCAAGTTATATGGGAATTGACACATGGGGTGTAGATTTTGTTTTACTAGATGAAAAAAATCAGATTCTTGGAAATACCGTTGGATACCGAGACGATCGAACCAAAGGTATGGAGGAATTGGTATACCAAGTAATCAGTGAGAAAGAACTGTATGCAAGAACTGGTATTCAGAAACAACCATTTAACTCCATCTATCAATTGATGGCTATCAAGCAACAACACCCAGAATATTTAGAGAGTGCGAGGAACTTTTTATTAATACCAGACTATTTCAATTTCTTATTAACAGGTAAGAAAGCAGTAGAATATACGAATGCAACAACAACACAATTGGTGAATCCAAAAACCAAGCAATGGGATTATGAATTAATCTCTAGCCTGGGTTATCCAAAAGAAATATTCAAAGCAATACGGACTGCAGGAGAAGAGCTTGGTCCGGTAACCGAGGAAATTAGGGAAGAAATAGGCTATGACTTAACCGTAATGTTACCAGCAACTCATGATACGGGTTCTGCTGTATTATCGGTACCAAGCAATGAAGAGCAAACCTTGTACATAAGCTCTGGTACCTGGTCGCTTATGGGAATAGAGCAAAGAAAAGCAGATTGCTCAGAAAAGAGCCGTCTTGCAAATTTAACAAATGAGGGTGGATTTGATTATCGATACCGTTACTTAAAAAATATTATGGGACTTTGGATGATACAATCTGTGAAAAAGGAATTTAACGATGAATATTCATTTGCGAAGCTTTGTGAGTTGGCTAGTGAGTGTAATAATTTCCCATCACGGGTTGATGTTAATGATGATACGTTTCTTTCACCTGAGAACATGATACAGTCTATTAAAAACTATTGTGAAGCAACGAATCAAAAGGTACCACAAACACCGGGAGAAATTGCTACTGTCATCTATCAGAGCTTGGCAGATTGTTACGGTAAGACGGTGGAAGAATTAGAGAACCTATCACAGCATCATTATAATAGCATTCATATTGTAGGTGGTGGATGTAATGCCCACTATCTGAATGAATTGACAGCGAAAGCCACTGGAAAAACAGTATACGCTGGTCCTACAGAAGCAACTGCAATAGGAAATATCTTAGCACAGATGATTGGCACTGAAGTTTTTGATTCTGTTGCTGTGGCAAGAGAAGCCGTATTCGATTCCTTTGAAATTAATAAATTTGAAGCATAGACATGGGTAACAATGTAAGCGAAAAAGAGAGTGAAAAAAAGGTTACGATCTACCTATACAATAATGAGTATTTCACTATATTAGCGCGAAGAACAATGAAATATGCGTAAAAATACGCAAGAATGGAGTAAAAAAATGATAAAAGAAAGATATGATATGGCAAAACAGATCTATGGTAAACTTGGTGTTGATACCGATCAGGCACTAGAAACCTTAAAAGGAATTTCGATTTCGATGCACTGCTGGCAGGGGGATGACGTAACTGGATTTGATAACGACGGACCTCTATCTGGTGGTATCCAAGCAACAGGAAGCTACCCTGGTAAGGCTAGAACACCTGAAGAGTTAATGGCAGATATCGATATGGTATTATCGATGGTACCTGGAAAACATAAAATTAACTTACATGCAAATTATGCAATTTTTGAAAATGGAGAATTTGCTGACCGTGATAAATTAGAGCCAAAACATTTTGCAAAATGGGTTGAATTCGCAAAGGAGAGAGGGTTAGGATTAGATTTTAATCCAACATTCTTCTCCCATCCAAAGGCAGGTCAATTTACGCTTTCCTCTCCAGATGAAGAAATCCGTAAGTTTTGGATAGATCATGGGAAAGCTTGTATTCGTATCTCTGAGTATTTTGCAACCGAATTAGGTCAACCTTGTGTGATGAATATTTGGATTCCAGACGGATATAAAGATATTCCAGCAGATCGTCTTTCTCCAAGAGCACGTTTTAAAGATTCTCTTGATCAAATTCTTAGCATTGGTTATGACAAGAATAAGGTTATTGTTGCTCTAGAATCTAAGGTATTTGGTATTGGTGTAGAGTCTTATACTGTAGGATCTAGTGAGTTCTGTATTAACTATGCAGCAAAGAATGGAATTTTAAGCCTTATGGATAATGGACATTATCATCCAACGGAAGTGGTATCGGACAAGATTTCTTCCATGTTACTATTTGCAGATAAAATCGCACTTCATGTTACAAGACCTGTTCGCTGGGATAGTGACCATGTTGTGTTATTCGATGATGAAACGAGAGAAATAGCAAAAGAAGTAATCAGAAATGATGCACTTGATCGTGTTATCCTAGCCCTTGATTTCTTTGATGCAAGTATTAACCGTGTTGCAGCATGGACGATTGGTATGAGAAATATGCAAAAATCCTTATTATATGCATTATTGACACCTAACGATAAATTAAAGCAACTTCAAAATGATGGTAGATTTACAGAGTTACTAATGCAGCAGGAAGAACTTAAGTCATATCCATTCGGTGATGTTTGGGATTATTTCTGTGAAATAAACAATGTTCCAGTGAAGGAAGAGTGGTATGCTAAGGTTTCGACCTATGAGGAAGAAGTTTTATTAAAGAGACAATAAAATAAGTACATTTGAAAATGGGGCTTATGCATAGAAAATGCAAAATGCCCCATTCTAATCATTATATGATTGTTCGATAGACAAAACTCTCAGGGTTAACTATAATAGAGGTAAGAAGAATAATAATATCAACAAGGTAGAATGGTATTAATTCATGACAAGAAAAAGTTCATAAGCATCCTTTTTCTTATTTATGCTTACCATTCGAAACATAATGAAGCGTATAGATGCGACTTTAGGATATATTACCTACCATATAGTTACCCAGGAGGATGATCGATGAACCAAGAATTGATTCAGATTCTTTCTCGGATTACAGAAGAAGAAAAGCGTATTATAAACGTAAAAAAAGAAGTGGAAAAAGAGCGCTACACTTCGAGTAAGGATTTTGTAATTCAAAAAAATAAGATGTTAGAGGAAGAGCAGCTAATTACGATTCGTCCCCATACTCGTTTTATTGATTTTCCAAAACATAAACATGATTACATCGAAGTAGTTTATGTCTGTAAGGGAACTCTAACTCACATTATTAATGATGTGACAGTAGTTCTTGAGGAGGGGGATTTACTATTTCTTAATCAGCATACTTATCATGCCATAAAGGAGGCTTCGAAAGAGGATATCGCAATTAATTTGATTATCTTACCACGTTTTTTTGATGTCAGTTTTACGATGATTCAAAAGGACAATGTTTTGGGGGAGTTTTTAGTTGGAATCTTACGAAATGCCTCTCATAAAGAACAATACCTTCATTTTAAAGTGAAGGGAATCCTTGAAATTGAGAATTTGTTAGAAAACTTAGTATATTCCTTAGTTCATGATACTTCAGACAATGATATGATTAATCAACGTGTCATGGGACTTTTGTTTTTATATCTGGTAAAGTACTCGGATTCGTTAAAAGCTGGTTCTCCCAATAGCTATGAGGATGTTATAGCTAAAGCTGCGGTTAATTATATCGAGATTAACTATCAAACAGCAAGCCTAACGGAATTGGCAAAGAAGCTAAGCTTATCGCTATCTTCTTTAAGTCGATTAATCGCAAGTAAAACTGGAAAGTCATTCAGAGAACTATTACAAGAGAAGCGTTTTAGGGTTGCCATGTCACTGTTGGTAGATACTAAACTATCTATTACTGATATCGTTGTTGCAGTAGGATATGAGAATAACAGTTTCTTTCATCGAAAATTCAAGGAGCGATATCATATGTCACCAAAGGAATATCGAGAAAATAATAGGAGGACTTAGTAATGGTACGGAAAGCATTTAAAATGCAGTTATTTGAAGGACAAGCAAAAGAATACGAGAAACGCCACAATGAATTATGGCCTGAAATGAAAGAAATGATTCATGAGTATGGTGGTAGCAATTACACTATATTTTTAGATGAAGAGACCAATGTGCTCTATGGGTACATAGAATTAGAGGACGAAGTAAAGTGGGATAAGTCCGCTGAGACAGAGATTTGTAAGAAATGGTGGGCATTTATGGCTGACATTATGGAAACGAATCCAGATAATAGTCCAGTAAGTGTTTCATTAAAGAATGTGTTTCATCTCGATTAAAAATAAAAGAGGCAGAGGGAAGAAAATCCTTCTGCTTTTTTTGTTTTCATACTGACGAAAAATAATGATTCAATTACTAACAATACGTGAGATAAAAAATCAGATTCTTGGACAATATTTAAATTACATCTTAGACAATATTTAAATTACATATTGACAAATTAAAAATTTAAAGTAAAATTGAGTTGGAAAAAGAAACAGGGGTGCCAAACGAATTTGGCTGAGATTAGAACTACGAAAATGTTCTTGACCCTATCACCTGATCTGGATCATGCCAGCGGAGGGAGTTTTATTACTTTTATTTTTGAGTTGTAGCTCCCTTTGGATATCAAAGGGAGTTTTTTTATTGTATAGAAATTGCGTTCACATTAATAAAAGAAAATACTCCATTTGTGATGCAAATTCGCTTCGCAAACCATATCCATTCCAAATACCGAGCGTAAAGGAATCGTTCCAACGCTCAGTAAGTTTAATCTGCATCTATTTAAAAATAAAAAGAAGTGCGGATAGTAACCATAGTGTGAAAGATAATACTCTTTTACATGAAATCATTTTTGAAGCCTTAGAATGGCTTCCTCTCGGGGCGTGAGAAAATTAAGAGCAAGTGTTCTACAGTATTTTTAACAATAAGTTATCTTTGGCAGATATGCTATGCAAGGAGTGATTGCGAAATAAATTTTCATACACGAATACCCGAAAAGAAAGGAGATAATAAAATGAATGCAAGTGTAGCGATTCAAACATTACCAGAAGCAAAGAATGATGAGGAATTAATACGTATCGTAGATGAGGTAATAGCCTACATCAAAAGTACTGGTTTAAATTGTTATGTTGGGCCATTTGAAACAGCCATTGAAGGTGATTATGATGAATTAATGGAAATCGTAAAAGAATGTCAGCATATAGCAATTCGCGCGGGTGCGCCTTCTGTTGCTGCTTACATAAAGGTGACTTATCGCCCAGAAGGAGATGTATTAACCATTGAGAAAAAAGTTACAAAACACCATCAGGACTAAACTACCTTCTTTCAGTGCCATTATAGGTATCTTAGTTCTCTGGCAGATAGTTTCAAGCATTGGACTGGTGCCAAAGTATATGCTTCCATCCCCGGCGGAAGTTATCGTAGCCTTCCTAAATGAGTTTCCACTCTTAATGTCACATATGAGAGTAACTCTAGTAGAAGCATTTTTTGGTTTAATCTTAGGAACTTTACTAGGATTTTTGATTGCGGTTTGGATGGAGAGATTTCCTAAAGTTTATCAAGCAATTTATCCGGTAATTGTAATAACACAAACCGTTCCTACCGTTGCAATAGCTCCACTTTTAGTATTATGGTTAGGTTATGGAATAGCGCCCAAAATAGTTCTTATCATCATAGTAACCTTTTTCCCAATCACAGTAGGACTTTTAGATGGGTTTCATTCTGCGGATAAAGATGCTGTTCAGTTGTTGCGCTCAATGGGGGCAACGAAATTCCAGATATTTTATCAAATCAAATTGCCCAGTTCCTTAAGTTACTTTTTTGCCAGTTTAAAAATATCAGTATCTTACTCTATTGTAGGTGCAGTGATATCAGAATGGCTTGGAGGTTTTAAAGGGCTTGGTGTTTATATGACACGCGTTAAAAAATCCTATGCTTTTGATAAAATGTTCGCGGTTATCTTTTTGATATCAGCAATAAGTTTATTACTTATGAAGTTAGTAGGATATTTAAAAAGACGTTGCATGCCATGGGAAGAAAAGTAAAAATCTATATAGCGCATAACGCTCTAAATAGAGAATAAAACTCTAGATAGAGCATAAAGGCTCTACAAAAATAAGTTTCAACAATGCAAAGATTAAGAGTCAAGCTTCGATTCTATAAGAAAGTGAGAGAAACAAATGAGACATAAGTTTTTAAAACGTATCCTTGCACTTATCTTAGTTGCAACAACATTTACAGCTATGACAGCTTGTGGTAAAAAAGATAGTGATGTAAGAAATAATAATTCCAAAGATCTAAAAAAGATTACCTTCGTATTGGATTGGACACCAAATACAAATCATACTGGTTTATATGTGGCTCAAACCAAAGGATATTTTGCAGAAGAGGGTCTTGACGTGACAATTGTTCAGCCACCTGAAGATGGAGCAGAGGCATTAGTAGCAAGCGGGAAGGCACAGTTTGGAATCTCTTGTCAGGATACGATAATTCCTGCAATTGTGGGAGATTCCACATTACCAATTACCGTATGTGCAGCTTTAATACAGCATAACACCTCAGGTATTGTAAGTCGTAAGGGAGAAGGAATGGACACTCCAAAAGGATTAGAAGGTAAAAATTATGCCACTTGGGATTTGGATATTGAAAAAGCTATGATGAAAAATGTAGTTGAAGTAGATGGTGGTGATTTTAGTAAAGTGAATCTAATACCAAGCACGGTAACAGACGAGGTAACTGCACTTAAAACAAAATCAGTCGATGCTATCTGGATATTCTATGCGTGGGGAGGAATTGCAACCAAGGTAAAGGGATTAGAGACAGATTATTTTGCTTTTAAGGATATTAACCCTGTATTTGATTACTATACACCGGTTGTTATTGCTAACAATGAATTCTTAAAGGAAGATGCTGACACAGCAAAAGCATTTTTCCGAGCCTTAAAAAATGGTTATGAATATGCAATTGAAAATCCGGCAGATGCTGCGGAACTATTACTTACAGCAGTACCAGAACTAGATGCAGATATTGTAAAAGAGAGTCAGGAGTGGTTATCAAAAGAATATAAAGCGGAAGTAAGTCGTTGGGGATATATTGATCCAAACCGCTGGAATGCATTTTATAACTGGTTAAATGACAATAATCTTGTGGAAACAAAGATACCTGAAAACACAGGTTTTACAAACGAGTATTTACCAGAGTAGGCAGGAACATGAATAAATTAACAATTCGGAATATTTCCAAATCATTTGGAGAGAAAGAAGTATTAAAAGATGTCTCAGTGGTATTAAAAGAAAATGAGTTAGTTTGTCTTCTGGGTGTTAGTGGAGCAGGTAAAACAACGCTTTTCAATATTATAGCAGGGTTATTAGCACCTGATTGTGGTGAAGTGATGTTAGAAGGAAACGAGGTAACAAACCAAGCTGGCAATATCAGCTATATGCTTCAAAAAGATTTGTTACTGCCATATAAGACGATTGAGGATAATGTATCCTTACCATTAATCATAAAAGGAATGAAAAAGCGAGATGCCAGAAATAAGGTAGCAGAATATTTTGAGGAATTTGGATTAGAAGGTACACAAAAGCTCTATCCTGCTAGTTTATCTGGAGGTATGAGACAGCGAGCAGCATTACTACGAACATATTTATTTTCAGATCAGGTCGCGTTACTAGATGAACCATTTAGTGCTCTTGATATGATAACAAAAGGCAAAATTCATCGCTGGTATTTAGAAATCATGGAAAAAATTAAACTATCCACATTATTTATCACCCATGATATTGATGAAGCTATTCTGTTATCGGACCGTATCTATCTTCTGACGGGTTCACCCGGACAGATAACGAAGGAAATTAAGATTGAAGAGAAACGACCACGAGACGATGAATTTTTATTAACCTCAGAGTTTCTTAACTATAAGAAGGAAATTTTAGAGAGTTTACAAGAATAAGTAAAATAGCCAATAGTACAAGAAGGAAATAATATAACTTTATCAGGGAAGTCCCGCGCTTTTGTAAGCGGGGGACTTCCCTTTTTCAGTAGGAGTGAGAGCTCCTTCAGAAATACCATGTAGTAGAAATGAGATAGAGCTGGTAGTGTAAAAGGATTGAAAATATCCGCTTTGACTCAGCATTTTGTTCAGAAATTAGTAAAAACTTCTCACTTTTGTCGAATTGACGTTCCATACCCAGTAGTTTACAATGGTTATAAGGATAGAAGTTATAGCTTCTAAAAGATTTGAAATGAGGAACCGTAATTGAACAAAGAACAAATTTTAAAAAAGTACTATGGTTATGATACCTTTCGTGATGGTCAGGAAGAATTGATAGACAGCATTTTATCAGGTAAGGATACGTTTGGTATAATGCCAACGGGAGCAGGGAAATCCGTGTGTTTTCAAGTTCCTGCACTTATATTATCTGGAATAACATTAGTAGTATCTCCGTTAATCTCTTTAATGAAGGATCAAGTAGGTACGTTAAATCAAATGGGAGTGCATGCTGCCTACTTAAATAGCTCTTTAACTGCAAATCAATACCGACTGGCATTATCTTATGCGAGAGAAGGACGATATAAAATAATCTATGTGGCACCAGAGAGATTACTAACAGAGGAATTTCTTGATTTTGCCAAGCAAGCTGATATTTCAATGTTAAGTATTGATGAGGTTCACTGTGTATCTCAGTGGGGACAAGATTTTCGTCCGAGTTATTTAAAAATCATTGATTTTATAAATCAATTGCCAGTACGTCCAATTGTTAGTGCATTTACAGCAACTGCGACGAAAGAAGTAAAAGAGGATGTGATTCGATTACTTGGATTACAGAAGGCTACGGTGGTTACGACTGGATTTGATCGTAAGAATCTGTATTTTGCAGTAAAAAGTCCCAAAGACAAATATGCTGAATTAGATTCCTATCTGAAGGAACATCGGAATATGAGTGGTGTTATTTATTGTGCTACAAGAAAGGCAGTGGAAGAGGTTTCACTGCGTTTAGAACAAGAGGGATATCCAGTAACTAGATATCATGCTGGGTTAAGTGATGCAGAAAGACATCAAAATCAGGATGATTTTATCTATGATGTGAAACCAATCATTGTGGCGACGAATGCGTTTGGAATGGGAATTGATAAGTCTAATGTTCGGTTTGTTATTCATTATAACATGCCCAAAAACATAGAGAGCTACTATCAAGAGGCAGGGCGTGCTGGAAGAGATGGAGAGCGTGCGGAATGTATCCTGTTATATGGTGGGCAAGATGTAATTACCAATCAGTTATTTATTGAAAACAATCGTGAGAATGAGGAGTTAACCGATGAAATGTTAGAGGCAGTAAAGGTAAGAGACCGAGAACGCCTAAAGAAAATGACATTTTATTGTGTTACAAATGATTGCTTACGTCATTATATTTTAAAGTATTTTGGTGAGAAATCAGAAAAAGCTTGTGGGGATTGTTCCAATTGTTTGACCGAATATGAAAGTATTGATATTACTGAAACCAGTATTAAATTAATTCAGTGTGTATTAGAAACAAGGCAACGGTTTGGGTTAATGACGATTGTTGATGCAGTACATGGCAGTAAGTCTGCGAAAATAAAACAGTTTCGGCTTGAGGAATATCCTAGTTATAATTCGTTAGCAGATATAACAATACCTAGACTGAAACAAATTATGAATCATCTTGTGCTAAGTGGTTATCTAGAACTAACCAATTCAGAATTTTCAATTGTGAAAGTAACAGCACAGGGTAAGGAATTATTAGAACAGAAAGAAACGATTGAACTAAAGGTTTCTAAGGAGCAAAAGAAAAAGGAAAAAAGCTCAGAAACACGTAATAACAGTAAGAAGAAAGCAGTATTCTCTTTGGATACGAATGATAAACTTTTTGATGAACTTCGTGTCTTACGTCTATCCATCGCGAGAAAAGAAAAAGTTCCACCATATATTATCTTTGGAGATAAGACATTACTTCAGATGAGTCAGACTTTACCGACTAGGAAAGAAGAAATGCTTGAGATTACAGGAGTTGGTGAAATAAAGTATGAAAAGTATGGAGAACAGTTTGAAGAGGTGATTCGTAGGTTTCAGAGTAATACGGAGAAGAAATAGAGAAACAGGTGAGCGATTAAGCTCGCCTGTTTTATTTACAAGAAAAGGTTCACGAAGCGTGCTTTTTCTTGTTTTGCTTATCAAAATTGTAAATAATGGAATAAATATAAGTTTAGGACATACTGTATAGAAGAAGAGTAATTCTCTAGAAGTATGTATTAATTATAAAAGGCAATAAAGTAAGATTTTAGCTACTTCATTTTTATTAATTTCATAATTAGTATAAAAGAACATCATTAAGCTTTAGTAGGAGGGGGTGACAGGTAAGGGCGAATGATTTTTAGAAAATAAATATCGGGGAGGTGTTATTTTTAGGAGATCACTTATATAGGGAGCAATATAAAATAATAGGAAAAGGGGTGCTTATTATGACTAAAGTCAGAAGAATGGTTTCATTGATGATGACTATAGCGATTATTTTAACGACCTGCTGTTTTAATGTTGGTCAAAAGGTATATGCTGCGGATACGAATAACGATGATTGGTTGCATTGTGTAGGCAATAAAATTTATGACATGAATGGTAATGAGGTCTGGTTAACTGGTGCGAATTGGTTTGGGTTTAACTGTACGGAAAATGTACTTCATGGTGCATGGTATGATATTAAGGATATGTTAACGAATATTGCTAACAAAGGAATTGGTTTTTTGAGAATTCCAATATCAACAGAACTTTTGTATAGTTGGATGGTTGGAAAACCGAATAAAGTTTCAAGTGTGACTGCTGTCAATAATCCGCCGTATTATGTATGTAACCCAGATTTTTATGATCCTGCAACCAATAGTGTCAAAAATAGCATGGAAATCTTTGATATTATTATGGGATATTGCAAGCAGTTGGGAATTAAGGTAATGGTAGATGTTCATAGTCCGGATTCCAATAATTCTGGTCATAACTACCCATTATGGTATGGATTAACTACGACTACTGCCGGTGAAATAACGACGGAAAAGTGGATTAATACTCAGGCATGGCTGGCAGATAAATATAAAAATGACGATACTATTCTTGCATTTGATATAAAAAATGAACCACACGGACAGAGGGGATATAGTTCTACAACACCGACGAATATGGCAAAATGGGATAACTCCACAGACGAAAACAATTGGAAATATGCTGCGGAAAGATGTGCGAAAGCAATCCTTGCTAAAAACCCTAAACTGTTAATCATGATTGAAGGGGTTGAACAATATCCGAAAACGGAAAAAGGATTTAACTATAATACACCGGATGTATGGGGAGCTACTGCGGAGCAATCTCCATGGTATAGTGCTTGGTGGGGGGGGAATTTAAGAGGAGTAAAGGACTATCCTATTAATATTGGTACCCTCAACAGCCAGATTGTATATTCGCCTCATGACTATGGTCCTTCCGTATATAACCAGCCTTGGTTTGACAAAGATTTTACAACGCAGACCTTATTAGATGATTATTGGTATAATACTTGGGCATATATTAATGATAAAGGTATTGCACCACTTTTCATTGGTGAGTGGGGAGGACACATGGATGGAGGAAAGAACCAGAGATGGATGACATTATTAAGAGATTATATAGTAAATAATCGTATCCACCACACATTCTGGTGTATCAATCCGAACTCAGGGGATACGGGAGGCTTACTAGGATATGATTGGAAAACTTGGGATGAAGCAAAATATGCATTGTTAAAACCAGCATTATGGCAGTCAAGTGGAAAATTTGTCGGTCTAGATCATCAGATACCACTTGGTGCAAACGGTATCTCCTTAGGACAATATTATGGAAAGTGAACAACTAAATAGATAAATTAAAAATAAAGAATGGGTTCAAACAGAGAGTATAAAATAGGGTAAAATCGAGAGTATAACTAGGGTAAAACCACAAAGTAGCATCTTATACTGATGATGAAAGTCAAGCTCTTTTAGTTGTGTGGCTTGACAAAAATCTTATTTAGTACGAAAAACTGGGGCGGGGGATTAATTTTCCTGTCCCTTTCATAATTGCTGAAAGGAAGTATTTTGGTAATAAAAACACTTATGCAAGCCCAATGTTAACAACTACTCCTGTACGATTGATAAGTTCTTGGGAATCCTTTCGGTTTATGTAGGTATCACATGTCACTTAATATTTTAACATGAAATTATAAGTTCAAATTTATAGAATTGACAGATAGCGGCATATACCGTAAAATGGATGATGCAGAATTTAAGGAAACAGAGAGTGAAAGTAAAGAACAATTTCCCCACATTCTATTGAAAGGTGTTAGTAAGTAACTATTGTTAACAAGACTTGTGCCTAGACGACACAGGTCTTCTTTTTTATCATGATAAGGAAAAGATTCGAAACGCGTGCTTTTTCTTGTTTTATATAGGTATTAGATGGAAGGGAAAGGGGAAGCTAGCTATAATAAGGCTTACAGAATGGTTACATAAGAAAAAAGGTTGAACAAATATGCGTGTTTAACAAAGATAAAATACGCGTCGCATCGCGTAGATGGAGATAACTATGAGTTTTACAGAGAAGTTTTCATTAAAAGGGAAAGTAGCATTAATTACTGGTGCATCTCATGGAATCGGGTATGCTATTGCAAAAGCATATGCGGATGCGGGTGCAACGATAGTTGTAAATGGATCACGTCAGTCTTCAGTGGATGGTGCATTAGAAAACTATAAAAAAGATGGAATCAATGCACATGGTTATATTTGTAATGTTACAAACGAGGATCAAGTTCAAGAAATGATAGAAAAGATTGAACATGAAGTAGGTGTTATTGATATTTTAGTAAATAATGCTGGTATTATTAAGAGAATTCCAATGTGTGAAATGACAGCAGAGGAATTTCGTGAAGTAGTAGATGTAGATTTGAATGCACCATTTATTCTATCTAAGGCTGTAATCCCAAGTATGATTAAAAAAGGTCATGGTAAAATAATTAATATTTGTTCGATGACAAGCGAATTAGGACGTGAGACAGTTTCAGCCTATGCTGCTGCTAAGGGCGGTTTAAAGATGCTTACAAAGAATATTGCATCGGAATATGGAGAGTATAACATACAATGCAATGGTCTAGGTCCAGGGTATATCGAAACCTCTCAGACCGCAGCACTTCGTAATGAGGGTCATCCGTTTAACGATTTTATTATCGGAAGAACTCCAGCAGCGAGGTGGGGGACTCCTGATGATATGACAGGTCCAGCGGTATTTCTAGCATCGGAAGCATCTGACTTTGTAAATGGCCACATCCTTTATGTGGATGGCGGAATTCTTGCTACGATTGGTAAGCAGCCCAAATATTAGTTTCTAAACAAAAAGATTTCTATAAACTATCTTTATTTAATACAAAGCTTATATAGGGATAAAAGTTTTATTATTAAGGGCTAAGTTTCTATGAAAATGAAATAGAAATTTGGCTCTTTTTATTTATTGTCTAAATTCATTGCAAACTCAATTTCATGTCTCAGTGGTAGAATTCCTTGTTTTTCTTTTAAACTATCTAGAGACATAATTTCACATTCTCCTTCAATAATTCGATAGGTTATTAATCCAATAATGTTATCCTTCTCAAACATAACAAAACCATCTATTATTGTCATATCGACGAGTTCCCCACGTACAACAATATCAGTTGAAAACCAATGAGTGCTTATGAATTCATTTATTAGGTGTCGATTTTCTGAAGATATAGTCATCATATCCATTGTGTTAACTCCTTTATTATAATGTGTATTCTGATATTTAATAGGATTGTTTATTTTATGTATCGAAACTTAGAATAAAATTCGTTATTCAAAGGTGTGAAACTATACATTATTTGGTAAGAATATGTCTCCGACTGCTTGTTAGATAATTCCCCGAACTAACATCAAGTTAATAACAATAGGTCTGTACGAGGTGTCCATATTTTTTTAAAAGAACTATTAATATTTATGAAAGAGATAAGTAGATGTTCTGATTGTATCATTGAGATGTAGAATATTTATTTTATAAATGTGATAATGATACATCTTTTATCTATATTGTACCATATTATGTTTAAGGAAACATCTTTCTTTAATTTATGTTGCTAGTATTTGCTTTAGTTGTACATAATGCTTAAAAAATAATTATTTTAACAAGGATATATTGACATATAGAATAAAACATGATAGATTTAACTTAAACGATTAAGTGGTTCTATTCGTGAATTGAAAAAGTTCGTGATGCGTGCTTTTTCTTATTTTTACTACAATGATTAAACGCTTAAGTATTGCTAAAACAATAGGAAAGCGACAGTGCGATTTTTATAAGTACATAAATGTTAAGTAACACAACAAATTAAGCAACAGTGAAACAACACAGGAAGTTTAGCCACACAGAAAGTTGAGCCACACAGAAAGTTGAGCCACACAGAAAGTTAAGCCACACAGAAAGTTTAGCCACACAGGAAGTTGAGCCACACAGAAAGTTAAGTCATCGAAAAGTTAAGCCACCAGAAAGTTGAGCACACAAAAAGTTAAGAAATAAAGAAAGTTAAGCACTTAAAAAGTTTAGCAACACAAATTTAAATTAAAAGTTATTTAAGAAAAGGAGAGGAAGGAATTTATGAAAAAGAGTAAGATGATTTGTTGCATGATGGTAGTTCTTATGATGATGCTAATGTTTGCCGGATGTGCAAAAAAAGAAAAGGAAACCGATCAAAAGATTGACACAGACCCAAATGTAGGTTCGGTGAAAAATGAAGTTACAGTTACCTTCTATGATGCAGACGGAACAACGGTATTAAATACAGAAACCATCGAATCGGGTAGCTTGGTAAAAGATTACACACCATTAAAAGATGGCTATGAATTTGTAGGTTGGTTTGCAACCCCTCAAATGAGCCATGCATTTGATTTTACAACTGCAATAACGAAGGATACAAAAGTATTTGGTGGTTTTGTGAAGTTTCAAGCTGATACCAGAGAATATGCTGTTGTAGGTAGTGGTAAAAGTCCATTATTAATTACATCTAGTTGGGGTGAAGTTATAAATTCAGAGCACAAGTTGACGAAATCTGCGGATAAGAATGAGTATACGATTACACTTGATCTTCTTGAAGGGGATGAGTTTCAGTTTGTAATCAACACTTCCTGGGAAAATCAAAGGGGATACGGTTACTTAACTACAATTAATAAGGATGGTGTCGAGTACTTTGTAAATTCCGGAGCATATGGAGATAGTACTGTAAAGCGCTCCAATATAAAAGTTGGAGTAACCGGGAACTATACATTTGTGTTAACCACTCATCCAGCAGAAGATACCTATGAATCAGATAATGCGAACTATACGGAGGAGTCGAAAGAGAAATTTAATGTTAATCCATATGACACGATAACCTGGACCTATAATGGAGATGTGAAAGAAGCAGCAATCGATATTATCATGAATTATTATATCAAAGGTTCTGGAATTACAAATTGGAAGGATGTTTATACGGATAAAACAGGAATGAAGGAAGAGAACGGAGTACATACCTTAGTAATCGCATTAAAACAAGGAGAAGAATTTTTATTTACTTCTATGGTGACTGCAAATGGAGCTACTACTGTCGGTTCTGAGTATCTTCGCTTCAGTAATTTAGATGAAAAATCACAAGCTTTATTTGATAAGACCGATAGCTATAATATGGTTGCAAAAGAGAATGGACTTTATACCTTAACCTATGATCCAGTAACGAAGTTATTATCAGCAACCTGCGATACTTCACAATTTTTACCGAAGTACGACTATTTCATGAAAGGTTCTTTTAATAATACTTCATGGGGAACAGAAGGAAATCCTGACTATCAACTTGTAGAAACGGAAGAAGGCTCTAATCTGTACGTTTTAAAAGAATTTACAGTTGCAGCTGGAGATGAGTTTGGAATGCAGAGTATGAATGGAAGTGAGAGAGTTCTTTTCTATAATTATAATTATTTGACGGCAGCCGAGGAGACCAATGCCAATGCTGACTTTGAATCAAACGGTGCCGCCAATGCGAATACGATCGCAAAATCTTCCAATACCTATACAGTGACGTTTAATGCGTATACAGAAGAGATTACATTTACTCCTTCGAAATAATCAAACTAGAATATTGTGGCTCGTAATTTGTACTCGTCCCATGGCTAGTTCCATGCATTCATAAAGCTTTTGTATTTTGTTATTTGTAGCGGAAGGCTGATAATAAATATTACAATCCTCCTTTAGCAATTGATATAATGTGTCTTCCGTTACAAGTACATTTTTACCATACAAAGCTTTAAAGTCCTTAACAGATTGAAGGAAAACTATGTGAGGAAATAGTTTTTCAAGCATGGACTTCAATTGGACATTAACAACTTCCAAGGAGGCGAAGATAAATTCTTCACCAGCAAAATAAGTGTTAGTTTCAGATAAGAGTTTCTCATAATCGAATAAAACCTGAAAAAACAAAGGATCATCAATGATACAATCAACTGCAAGCAAGGGAATGAAATTGTTATTTCCAAGCTTTGAAAACTCCTCCTTAGAAACATCGTAACAGATAATGGCATCAGAATTATCTACTTGAGAAAAGTCCGCTGGACTAAGGAGTGTAAGATGATAGTCATAGCTTTTAAGCACATTGGCGAAAGTATGTAGAAAATGAAGCTGTTCTGCTTGTTTTAAGGGAGAAACACTGGCAGGTAGGTAAACTGCAATGTTCCCGTTTTTGTTTGAAGCAAGTGCTTTCGCAGATTTATTCGGAGTATAGTTTAAAAGATTGATTATTTGAAGAACTTTCTTTCTGGTTTCTTCGCTGATTCTCTCTTCTGTTTTGTTGTTGAGCACATAGGATACGGTTGCAATGGATACACCAGCTTCCCGTGCTATGTCTTTTATTGTTATTTTAGTCTTCATGTCTTATTTATACCTATTTTAAAAGTTATTGTCAAGAAAACATTTACAATACAAAAGGATTCACTATTTAGGTACGTGGAGATAGAAAAGGATTTATGAGATACCTTTGATTTAAAAATGCATTACCTTAGTACAAAGTTGATTATGCGCAAAAATGCGCAAGAATAGAGGAAATTATGAATGAACACGCACTGTTACATAAACCTGACTCTAATTTTTGCTTTCCTGTTGGTGCAAAGCAAATTATCATAAGGCTTCGGGTGATGAAAGGAGAGCCATTCCATAAGGTCTCGGTTCTTCATGCCTGCAAATATGAGTTTCATATAGCCCGTAAGGAAACTATGATGGTGAAAAAATACAGTGATCGTTATTTTGATTACTATGAAACAAAACTAGATTTAGATGATGTTCGTTTTGCATATATTTTTGCATTAGATACCAACGAGGGAAGATTTTATTTCTCGGAAGATGGCGTTACAAAGGAGTATGATTTTAACTTAGGATTTTATAATTTTTTTCAGCTCCCTTATATCAGCAAAGAGGATGTTCATGAAACCGTGGAATGGATGAAGAGTGCTGTATTTTATCAGATTTTTGTTGATCGATTTCTTATGGCAAACGAGCAGAAAGATAAAAGTTATATCAACCTTTCCTGGGGGGAGAGACCGTCACCGAAAAGCTTTGCTGGTGGCGATTTAAAGGGAATTATTAAGAAACTTGACTATATCGTAGATCTTGGTGCAAATACCATTTATCTGACACCAATATTTAAATCCATATCAAACCACAAGTACGATACCATTGATTATAAAGAAATAGACCCGCAATTCGGTACGAAAGAAGATTTAAAGGAACTAGTAATCAAAGCTCATGAAAAGGGAGTTCGAATTGTCCTTGATGCTGTGTTTAACCATTGCAGCAACCAAATGATGCAGTTTCAAGATGTCTTAAATAAGGGAAAAGAATCCGAGTATTATGACTGGTTTTTTATATATGGAGACACGGTGACTACCAATCCATGCAATTATGAATGTTTTGGTGCTTGCGAATATATGCCAAAGCTAAATACATCAAAGGAAGAGGTACGTAAGTTTTTAATTGATATAGCCTGCTATTATATCAAAGAATTTGATATTGATGGATGGAGGCTTGATGTAGCCGATGAAATCTCTCATGACTTTTGGCGTTTGTTTCGAAAAGAGGTAAAGAAAATAAGAGAAGATTGTGTTATAATTGGTGAAAACTGGCATGATGCTTATCCATTTTTGATGGGTGACCAGTTTGATAGTATCATGAATTATTCTTTCACCAAAGCATGTCTTGATTATTTTGCATTTGACAGATTTCGTACACAGGACTTTGTATATAAATTAAATGAAATCCTAGTGCGTAACAAACAAGCGGTGAATGAAATGATGCTAAATCTTTTGGATTCTCATGATACCCATCGATTTTTTACGGAGATCAATAAGGATAAGAATAAGTTACTTGCAGCGATTGCGATTGCAACCTGTTTTCTTGGAGTCCCTTGCATCTACTATGGAACAGAAATCTGTATGGAAGGTGGTTACGATCCGGATAGCAGACGTACTTTTGAGTGGGAGGAAACAAATTGGGATTTCACTGTGAGATCTACGATTCGGAAAGTGTTAGCCCTAAAAAAAGAAGCTTCTTTACAAGAAGGAGAAATCAAGATGGAAGCAGTCGGTGAGGTATTTTTATTAGAAAGATATCTAAAAACAGAGAGTATTACGTTGCTTTATAATGCTGGATGCCTAGATGAAGAGCTGGATTCATTGTATCCATCATTAGAGAAAGAGTACAATATGGTTGCCTCGAATGGGTATCAGAATGGAGTTTTAGGTAAAGGTGGCTTTGTTATCTTGAAAACTCTATTTGATAACCTTTTGTGATTATTAAAAATGTTTTTTTGATTCAATAACAACGTAAATTTGATTACAGGATTAAGGACTATATTCCTATAGATCATTGATTATTACGAAAGGAGCACTATGAAGTTTTCCATTAGAACTATCTTTTGATTTGTAAAAAAGAAACAGCTTATTATCGTTAATTTATTATTTCATGATAGATTACTTGAAAGGAGAATCAGATGAAAAAGAGAGGAAAACAATTGTTAGCACTCTTACTGTGCGGCGTATTATTTGTAGGTTGCGGAAAAAGTAAAGGTTCTAAGGACAATCCTACCTCAACTGGCAGTGCCTTATTTCAGGGAGAACTTGAAAGGAATGTAACAATTCGTGTACTAGAGAATGATACTGCAATTGAGAGAGGATACTTTAATGAATTAATGAATGCATTCAATGAAAAATATAAAGAATATGGAATTGTTGCTGTTGACGCGAATATGGACCAATATCTAGATCTAGCAAACGATGGACCTTATGGTTATGGACCAGATATTTTATACCAGGCAAATGATGTATTGATGAAATATGTAAAAGGAAAACATATTCTTCCTCTACCAGTGGAATCTCTTGATTGTTATGAACAGATTCCGGAAGTTGCCTGGAAGGCTTATCAGTCTGAGGTTGACGGTAAGGTTTATACCTGCGGTGTACCCGTTAATGTTCAGGCCACCATGCTATATTATCGTAAAGATATGTTACCAAATGATTGGGATACAACCTGGGATGCCAATAAGAATAGTATCCCTGACATGTTAGAAAATTGGAGCGCAATGTATCGGTACTCAAAAGAGGTGCACGAAGCTGACAGTAAGAAATATGGATACATGGTGTCCTTATATGATCCTTACTTTTCCGCAGGATATTTGTTTTCCTATGGAGGCTATATCTTTGGACAAAACAATACGGACCCTAAGGACATTGGACTTGGAGCTGGTGATGCCTACAAGGGTACTATGGTTTTAAAGCAACTTGCTAGAATTATGAATGAAGAGTGTATCGATGATACGATTAAGAGAAGTGCATATACCAAGTTAGGAGATGGAACCTATTTTGCTACAGTATCAACGCCGGATGTATATACAACCTTTTTAAAGGAACTTATCCTAACCTATGAAAAGGATGGACTCTCAAATGACGAAGCGAAGAAAAAAGCAGAAGAAAATCTTGTGATAACTTCTCTGCCGAAGCTACCTGTAAATGGTGATATTACACAGGAATCGAATGAATTCATGGAAACCAAATCCATGGGCGGAATCAATGGATATGCGATCAGCGCTTATACGAATGCACCGAATGCTTGCCTTGCTTTCGTAGACTTTTCAACAAGTTATGACATGATGATGAAACGAAATGAATACTTAGGAATTGCTCCAGCAAGAAACGATGCAGCAACAGCAGCTGGAGGACTTTCTGCGATACTATATGAGAAGCTTGCAAGTGGAAATATAGTAATTATGCCATCGATACAAGAAGTCGCACAGATATGGGATCCTATGAACACCTTTTTTTCTGACTTAGCAAAAGATGCCTTTCGTAAGGAAGGAGAACAAAAATATATAACGAAAGAATCCTACCAGAAAGGTCTGGATACTGTAAGCAAGCAAATCAACGACGCTATTTTCACTCTAACGACGAAGGAATAAGTGCCTGGAGTGAAAAAATGAAGATATTATGTGCCTGAGAGCTTCTCCATTTCTGTAAATATGAGATTACCAAAAGGGAGAAAGCTTAGAGAAGATTTGGTTTGTAGGACACGGGAGGCGCAAGGTGATGATGGAAGAAAGTAAAAAAAGAAAAGAGTTAGAAGAGAATCAAAAGGAGGACGAGAATAAGAGAATAAAGCAAAAAGAGCTAAATAAGCAGAAAGAACCAAATAAGTTGATAAAGCCAAGTAAGTTAATAGAGCCAAGTAAGCAGATAGAGCCAAATAAGCAGATAAATCAGAACAAGCGGAGATCAGAAGATAAGAAAAGCCAAAGCTATGTATTTGCATCTGCATGTATTATGGGCTTGGGACAAATTCTTTATAAACAGTACATAAAAGGAATATTATATTTTCTCTTGTTCCTTGGATTTCTATTTTATTTTATTTTTTATGGGATTGATGCTATCCAAGGGATAGTTACACTAGGAACTCAAAAAGCGGACACATGGTTAGGGATAAAAGGAGATAACTCAATCTTACTTCTCATCATGGGAATCTTAGCTTTTATACTAATAGTATTGTTTTTATGCTGTTATATTAATAATATCAAGGATGTGAAGAGAACAACTCTTAGGATAAAACAAGGGAAAAAGCCACTTACATTCAGAGAAGAAGTCGCTCAATTACTTGATAAAAAATTCTATCTAAGTGTTCTATTTCTACCTATCCTTGGGGTAAGTATATTTAATATAGTTCCGATTGTTTTTATGATATTTATAGCCTTTACGAATTACGGTGGTAACATTGTTCCGCCAGAGCTTGTGGACTGGGTAGGCTTACAGAACTTTAAAAAGCTAGTAACACTATCGCAGTTTGCACCAACGTTCTTTCGAATCCTATTATGGAACTTATTATGGGCAGTAGTATCCACAGCCATCAATTATTTTGGCGGTTTATTCTTAGCTTTACTATTAAATAAGAAATGTGTAAAAGGGAAAGCATTTTGGAGAGCATTTCCAGTGCTTGCTTATGCAATTCCCGGTTTTATAACTTTGTTAGCTTTTAAGTTTATGTTCTCCTATGGAGGGCCGATTAACCAAATGATTACAGGGGCTGGATATAAGGCAATCGGTTTTTTAGATTTGGATGCAAAATGGACAGCAAGAATTATTGGGTTTGGAGTGAATGCGTGGATTAGTATACCAACTACGATGTTACTTGCCACAGGAATTTTATCCAATATGGATGAAACTTTATCAGAAGCGGCTAAAATTGATGGAGCAGGACCATGGAAACGATTTAAAAAGATTACGTTTCCATTTGTTTTATTCTCAACAACACCGGTTTTAATTACTCAATTCATGGGTAATTTTAATAACTTTGGTATCTTTTACTTCTTACGAGGTGGATTGTATCTGGAAGACTATTTCTTAGCGAGTGATACGGATTTATTGATAAACTGGTTGTACAATCTATCGATTGATAACAACTATTATAATATCGGTGCTGCCATTAGCTTGGTTATCTTCCTGTTAACATCGATCTTTTCACTCTTGATCTATGTAAGGTCGCATTCCTACAGAGAGGAGGATACTTTTCAATGAGACAGAAACGAAGTTTTATAAAAACCTTGGACACTGTGGTGACCTATATCATTTTAATCTCGGTTGCTTTAGTCTTTTTCTTCCCTTGTCTGTGGTTAATCCTTGCTTCCTTTTCAAAATCGGGAACGATATACTCCTTTGATGGTTTTTTTCCAGCAGAGTATAGTTTCGATAGTTTTCGCTTGTTATTTACCGATACCGCTCTCTATAATTATCCAAAATGGTTTTTAAATACCCTTTTCATTGCTTCCTTTAGTTGTATTTTAAGTACCTTTTTGGTGATATTAACCGCGTATACGATGTCACGGTTTCAGTTTAAGGCTAGAAAACCAATGATGAAAACCACGTTAGTCCTTGGCATGTTTCCTTCTTTTATGGGAATGATAGCAGTTTATCTCTTGATGACTCAGTTTAATCTGATTAATAATCATTGGGGACTTATCCTGATTTATAGCGCTGGGGCACCGATGGGATATCTTACGCAAAAGGGATTTTTTGATACTATACCTACTTCAATCGATGAAGCTGCTAGAATCGATGGTGCGAACAATTTTACTGTTTTTCGTAAGATAAATTTACCGCTATCTATGCCAATTATTGTCTACACCGCATTAACTTCATTTACTTGGCCTTGGAGTGACTTTATCTTACCAAAACTTTTATTAAAAGAAAAAAATATGTATACGGTAGCAGAAGGGTTAATGAGTTTAGGTGAAACAGAATTTGCACGATTTGCAGCAGGTTCAATTTTCATTGCAGTTCCAATTGTTATCTTATACTTTTTCCTTGTAAAATACATGGTGAACGGCATGGCATCCGGTGCTGTGAAAGGGTAATAAGAAGAAATCCTAGTTGACTAGCTATTTAAGCTTCTGTATTTGCTAGGCGGCATCCCTTTCATCGACTGAAATACCTTGGAGTAATAGAGCCCGTTGTCATAACCGACAGAAGCAGCAATTGCCCCAATAGACAAATCCGTATTTTTTAGTAGTGTACAGGAGTATTTGATACGAAATTCTGAGAGATATTCTTTTGGGGACTTTCCTAAGTGTGATTTAAACTCTCGAAAGAGGTGGCTTCGACTGATACCAACATAGTCAGCCACATCGTCAATGGTAATCGGATAAGAGAAATGTGACTCCATATAGGTGATACCTTTCTGAACATAATCCAGGTTTTGATGATGCTTTTTCTTATGATTCGATGCACCCGTAAGGAAGAGGCTTAAGGTAATATAGAGCTGGCCAGCCATAGCAACTGCATTGGTGAATTCATTTCCACGAGCTTCATAGATTTTATAAAGCTGATCCCTAACATTCTCTCCGAAAGAGCAAGAAGAGATCACTGGAGATTCGCTCGAAAAATCGGTGGACTCTAATATCAATCCAGCATCACTTCCGGAAAAACCGACCCAATAATATTCCCAAGGATCGTTTGCATCAGCATAATAGGTCACCTGGGTATCTGGGTAAATTAAAAATACATCGCCTGATGTTAGGGGAAAGGTTTTATGATTCGTTTCATAATATCCTTTCCCTGAAACTATGTAATGGATTAAATAATGATCACGTACTCCAGGACCCCACTGATACTTTGGTTCACATCTCTGATAACCAACATTATATACAGATAAGGATACCATTTCTTTTTCTTTTACTTTATAAGAATTCTTAAAGGTCTGATTCATCTATACTCCCATCTGCGCTCTTTATTACGCATGGAAATTAACAACAAAAGATCTCAACTGTTTAACACTTGGAATGTCTATGGTGGCAATTTTGCGTTATCTATACAAGTGCAAATTTTCTATTTTTAGAACTGAAATAAATATAACATTGGTACTTTTTACTACTATTTATTTTGTGCATTATAGTGAAATTTCTTTCATAAAATTATCCCTATGTGATATAATAAGACTGCCTAGTGAAAGGCTTGGTTGATTGCAATCATGAATTTATTATCCTAAATTCATGATATAATAAAAGATGTTTTTACTTGTAAGTATCAGTTCATCTAATTTCATAAAAAAAGGGCTGGATATGTAGTTGCTGTGCTCATATATAGTCACTGTATTATATCATTTACGTAATTCAGTTTTTTTTTCAGTATTTTTTATTTATTATATCATTTTAAGAGTAATATGCAACATTTTTACATAAAGAGAATACTTTTTCATATTGTAATCCTGCTAAGATGGGATATGATATTAGTAACAGCTGGAATGAGAGACAAAGAACTATACACTTGCTACGTATAAAGTAAAAAAGGCATGTAATAATGCAAAATATTAGAGAAATGAAAAGAATTGATAAAAAGGAGGCAGTATTATGAAGATTTTAGTACTTGGTGGAGCTGGATATATTGGGTCACATACCGTTTATGAATTGATTTTAGCGAAAGAACAGGTTGTGGTAATTGACAATCTTGAAACAGGGCATAAGGAGGCAGTTCATCCAGATGCAACATTTTATCAGGGTGACATCCGTGATCGCGCATTTTTAGATACTGTATTAGATAAAGAAAAGGACATCGATGCTGTCATTCATTTTGCAGCGAATTCCTTGGTTGGGGAAAGTATGGTTAACCCTCTAAAATATTATGATAATAACCTATGTGGAACGAAAGTTTTACTGGAAGCTCTTGTAGCACACGGCATCGATAAAGTGGTATTTTCCTCTACAGCTGCAACTTATGGGGAGCCAGAACGTGTACCAATCGTTGAAACAGACCGCACTGAGCCAACCAATACTTACGGCGAAACGAAGTTATCCATGGAAAAGATGTTCAAATGGACTTCTGTAGCGCATAATCTTCGTTATGTATCGCTTCGTTATTTTAATGCTTGCGGTGCTATCCAGTCTGGAAAAATCGGAGAAGCACACAACCCAGAATCTCACCTGATCCCGATTATATTACAAGTTGCAAATCATAAGAGAGAAGCAATCAGTGTTTTCGGTACAGATTATGAGACAAAAGACGGTTCTTGTGTACGTGATTATATTCACGTGCTTGATTTAGCACAAGCACATATTTTGGCAGTGAAATATTTGATGGCTGGCGGTGAAAGTAATATTTTTAATCTTGGAAATGGTATGGGACACACCGTAATGGAAGTAATTGAGGCAGCCAGAAAAGTGACTGGAGAAGAAATCCCTGTAGTCTTAGCAGACCGTAGAGCGGGCGATCCTGCGACCTTAGTAGCATCGAGTGATAAGGCAAAGACCATACTTGGATGGAAACCACAGCATGCAGAGATCGAAGAGATTATTGAAAGTGCATGGAATTGGCATAAAAATCATCCGAATGGATTTGAGGAATAAAAGTATTGGATATACCATTAAAGTGATAAGCATTCGCAGGATTGGAGGAATAAATTGAGCGTGTACCAAGGAGTTGCACGTTTGGTTCAGTATGGAATCATAACGGGCTTAATAGAGGAAGAAGATCGTATCTATGTTAGAAATCGAATCTTGTCTGAATTACAAATAACTGATTATGAGGAGGATATGGCTACCATATCCTCCGAAACAGAAAAATCTAAAATAGAGATAAGCGAGACAGAGACTCAAACAAATCCAGATAATCTAGAAGAAATCTTAAAAGTATTATTAGATTATGCTTGTGAACAAAGGTTAATCGAAGACAGTATTGTTTATCGAGATTTATTTGATACGAAACTAATGGATTGCTTAACTCCATACCCAAGAGAGGTAATAAGAAAATTTTACTCTCTTTATAAAAGCAATAAAATAGCGGCAACCGATTATTATTATAAGCTAAGCCAAGATAGCGATTACATACGCCGCTATCGTATTCAAAAAGATGTGAAATGGGTTACCATAACAGAATATGGCGATCTTGATATTACGATTAATTTGTCGAAACCGGAAAAAGACCCGAAGGCGATTGCTGCTTTAATCCATGCTAAAAACACAGCATATCCAGCATGTCAGTTATGTAAAGAAAATGAAGGTTATGCAGGAAGAGTAAATCATCCCGCAAGAAACACTCTTCGGACAATACCAATAACGATGAATCAGGAGCCTTGGTTTTTGCAGTATTCACCCTATGTTTATTATAATGAGCATTGTATCGTATTTCGTGGGGAACATAGTCCAATGAAAATTGATCGTACTACGTTTGCGAAACTATTTGATTTTATTCAATTTTTACCTCACTATTTTGTGGGTTCCAATGCAGACCTACCAATTGTAGGAGGGTCCATCTTAACTCATGAACATTATCAGGGAGGTAACTATACCTTTGCTATGGCGAAAGCAAAAGTAGAGGAAAAATTTACGTTTGAAGAATTCAAAGAGGTAGAAGTAGCAATTGTAAAATGGCCAATGTCAGTGCTTCGTTTGCGTGGAAAAGAAACGGAAGCTATTGTTGAGCTTGCTGAAAGAATTCGGAATGCCTGGGGTGCTTATAGCGATGAAAGCGCAATGATATATGCAAAGACTGAAGAAACACTACATAATACCATTACGCCTATTGCCAGAAAGGTTTCGGACTATTATGAACTTGACCTAGTCCTTCGTAATAATATTACAACGAAAGAGCATCCGGATGGGCTTTACCATCCACATCAGGAACATCATCATATTAAAAAAGAGAATATTGGTCTAATTGAAGTTATGGGTTTTGCAATCCTACCATCTCGTTTACTTCTCGAATTAGAGGAGGTCAAAGCCTGCCTCTTACAGAATAAAAACCCATTAGAAAAAGAATCCACTGCAAAACATGCGGGATGGATCACTACCATACGCAATAAGTATTCCAGATTAACAGATGATAGGATTGACGATATCATCAAAGACGAGGTTGGACTTGCTTTTTGCTCCATCTTAGAACAAGCGGGAGTATTTAAGCGCACGAAAGAAGGAAAACAGGCATTTTTACGCTTCATGGCTTCCCTCGGTGCCAAGGAACTCTAATCGGTATTTGGTTGGGGTCATACCAGTCTTTGAACTAAAAAGCCTTGTAAAATGAGGCATATCTTCAAAACCAGTTAATCTGGCGGCTTCTTTAATGGAGATACTCTGGTCAGTTAGTAAAAATTGAACCTGACTTAGCCTGGTCTCTAGCAAATCTGCCTTTGGAGAGATATGAAAATAATACTTATAATAGTAGTGAAAACGGCTGACACTTAAGTTTGCCAGATTTGCCATTTCAGGGAGTGTCCAACTTTTTGCATAGTCTGTTAAAATTTGAATACGGACACTTTTCATAACATCTAATATATGTTCAGAGGTAACCCCTTTGTGATGAGGATCATTGATATCCCTACTTACCGTAATTAGTAACTCGGTAGTGAGGGAATGGATGGCCAGTTCATAGAGGGGTTCTTTTGTTATACTCTGATTTAAGATTTGTTGTATGTATTGATTAATTGCAGTGTAGTGTTTTGGATAAAAAATAGTATTGGTAGGTATATGAAATTGGGACAGATACTCCTGTGCTACTTCAAAATGAAGAAAACTGTTATAAAAAATTTCAACATTTCCATAATATTGACTTGCATTCGGAGAGTAGAGAATACATGCGTTTGGTTTTGTTAATATAGTGTGATGATCTAATGTGACTTTCATTGGAGCAATGAAATAAAGAAACAAATAATCCCCAGAACCATTTGGACGGTCAATAACATCATAGTTTGCGTTGTGGGTATTATAACCACAGTGACTTAAATGAATCATAGAACCTCCTATTCTGCTACTGTTTTTTGAAATTGTGTTTAATTATTAAAATCAGCTCTTTTAAAAACAGTAGAAAAAGACAATGAGACAATACTTTTTTACATTGGAAAACATCCTATGCTGTGTTATATGTATTAGTAGGATGAGTGGTGACCTAACTACTGTGTATTTGCAAGGTGATTTAGCATCATAGTTCTTTCAAGCATAAGAGTACTACACAAACAGTATCAGGTCAAGAGATTATCACAAGACGTATTATGGAATCTTGTTATAGATTCCTAATTATTTCATGCGAAAGGTAGCCTTACTTGTTGTAAAACGTAAGTAAAAAGATAAGGTATCATAAAGAAAAAGTGTAAGATAAATCGTTCACTCAGCAAGTTTGTGTCTGCGCTGCGATCACAAACTTGGGATGCACAAAAGTAGCGCAGAAATGGGGAAAATAATGAAAGCAAAGCTTACTCTATCAAAAATCAATAAGATAGGAACCATAGACAAAAGAATATATGGTTCCTTCCTTGAACATTTAGGAAGAGCAGTATATGGAGGTATCTATGAACCAGACCACGAAACCTCAGATGATATGGGATTTCGTCAGGATGTCATGGAATTGATTAAAGAATTAAATATTCCGATGGTACGTTATCCAGGAGGCAATTTTGTATCAGGCTACCGTTGGGAAGATGGGATAGGAGAAAAGGCAAAGAGACCAAGACGTCTTGACCTTGCTTGGAAGAGTATTGAGACCAATGAAGTCGGTGTAGATGAGTTTCAGGAATGGGCGAAACGTGTCAATAGCGATGTGATGATGGCTGTTAATTTAGGGACAAGAGGACCACAGGAAGCCCAGGATTTACTAGAGTACTGTAATTTTCCTGGTGGGACTTATTATAGTGATTTAAGAAAAAAGAATGGTTTTGAGAAGCCATTTGATATTAAAGTCTGGTGCTTAGGCAATGAGATGGATGGACCTTGGCAAACCTGTGCTAAGACTGCGGAGGAATACGGAAGAATTGCTTGTGAAACAGCGAAAGTCATGAAATGGGTTGATCCAAGCATTGAGTTGGTTGCCTGTGGTAGCTCTAGTTTAACAATGTCTACATTTGGAGAGTGGGAACGTACTGTATTAGAACATACTTATGATTATGTCGATTATATTTCCATGCACCAATACTATCAGAATTATGAAAACGATCCGGGGTTATTCTTAGCCAAATCCTTAGAGATGGAAACTTTTATCGAATCAGTTGTTGCGATTTGTGATTCTGTGAAGGCGAAAAAGCATTCTAAGAAGACTATCAATCTTTCTTTCGACGAATGGAATGTATGGTTCCATAGTCATGATCAGGATAAGAAGATAGAACCTTGGAGCGTAGCACCAAGCTTATTAGAAGATATCTACACCTTTGAAGACGCATTGCTTGTTGGCTGTTTGCTAATTGCACTTGTAAAACATTGTGATCGTGTCAAGATGGCATGTCTTGCTCAGCTAGTGAATGTCATCGCACCAATTATGACAGAGAATGGTGGGACTGCGTGGGCTCAAACTATCTTCTATCCGTTTATGCATGTATCAAACTTTGGAAGAGGGACCGCCTTAAGACCAATCTTAGAATGTGAAACTTATGAGAATAAAATCAGCGATAAAGTACCTTATGTTGAAACCGTTGCAGTACATAACGAAGAGAAGAATGAAGTTGTAGTGTTTGCTGTAAATCGTTCTGCTGACCAGACCATAGATTTTTCTATCGATTTGACTGAGTT
Source organism: Lachnoclostridium phytofermentans (assembly GCF_000733755.1). GTDB lineage: Bacteria > Bacillota > Clostridia > Lachnospirales > Lachnospiraceae > Lachnoclostridium > Lachnoclostridium phytofermentans_A. The sequence goes on from NZ_JPOF01000007.1 coordinate 319,895, forward strand.
TCAGAGTGCAACCTTATTGGAGCATACGGAGATGATCCATGCGGACTTAAAGGCTACGAATACTGCCAGCAATCCAAATAATGTAGTGCCTAGTGCGACAGGAACTACAAGGATCGATGAAAATATCGCAATAGCTTCCTTAAAGCCATATTCTTGGAATGTGATTCGTTTTACAGTGAAATAAACGAAATTGTATTAAGTGAGTATTACAATTGTTAATTATAAGCTATCAAAGAAGTCTATGCTGTATTTCTTCGATAGCTTTTTTTATAATACAAAAGACATTAAGTAGCGTAGATCATGGAAGATGGAAGAAATTAATATAAAAAAACAATATCATCGATATCATATTCAAAACCCACACAAATAAACATAATATATGTGGGATTATATTGACTTATAATAAGTGGAATGATATAATTACAGTAAAATGACACAAAACCACAAGTTAGGAGGTTGGTATGATGGCGGAAACCAAAAAAGGATATGAGAAATCACCTCGTATACAAAAACTAATTGATGCGTTGTACGAGAAAATGCCAGAGATTGAATCAAAGCGAGCAGTTTTAATTACGGAATCGTATCAGCAGACAGAGGGAGAGCCTATCATAAGCAGACGCTCCAAGGCCTTTGAACATATAGCAAAGAATCTTCCGATTGTAATTCGAGAGAATGAATTAATTGTAGGTAGTGCTACGATTGCAGAAAGAGGATGTCAGACCTTCCCTGAGTTCTCTTTTGATTGGCTGATAGCAGAACTTGATACTGTTGAGACTAGATCAGCAGACCCTTTTTATATTTCTGAGGAAGCAAAGAATGAGTTAAGGAAAGTACATAGCTATTGGAAGGGAAAAACAACTAGTGAATTAGCAGATTATTATATGGCTCCAGAAACGAAACTTGCAATGGAGCACAATGTGTTTACACCGGGGAACTATTTTTATAATGGTGTTGGGCATATCACTGTGCAGTATGATAAGGTAATTGCAATCGGTTATGAAGGAATTAAAGAAGAAGTATTCAGTAGGAAAAAAGAATTGCAACTAGGAGATGCTGATTATGCAAGCCGACTTGATTTCTATCATGCAGTAATCAGAAGCTGTGATGCAGCCATACTGTATGCAAAGCGCTATGCCATGGAAGCGAAAAGACTTGCACTTATCTGTCAGGATGAGAAGAGAAAACATGAGCTTTTAACGATTGCAAAAAATTGTGAAAGAGTTCCGGCAAAGGGTGCGACTACATTTTATGAAGCATGCCAGGCATTTTGGTTTGTACAACTTTTATTACAGATTGAATCAAGTGGGCATTCCATTTCACCGGGAAGATTTGATCAATATTTGTATCCCTATTATAAAGCTGACCTTGAAGCGGGGAGAATCACAGGAGAACAGGCACAAGAAATTATTGACTGTATCTTTGTGAAATTAAATGATATTAACAAATGCCGTGATGCCGCTTCTGCGGAAGGGTTTGCAGGATATGGAATGTTCCAGAATATGATTGTCGGCGGACAAGACAGTAATGGACGGGATGCTACGAATGAACTGAGTTTCATGGTATTAGAGGCTGCGATGCACACAATGCTACCACAGCCATCATTAAGTATCAGGGTATGGAATGGATCTCCCCATGATTTATTAATAAAAGCTGCAGAAGTTACCAGAACTGGAATCGGATTGCCTGCTTATTATAACGATGAGGTAATTATCCCTGCGATGATGAGCAAAGGCGCAACAATGGAAGAAGCAAGAAGCTATAACATTATTGGTTGTGTGGAGCCGCAAGTGCCTGGTAAAACCGATGGATGGCATGATGCAGCGTTCTTTAATATGTGCCGTCCACTCGAGATGGTATTTTCAGGCGGATATGAAGATGGAAAATTAGTTGGTGTTCCAACCGGCTCCGTTGAAAATCACACGACATTTGAAGCTTTTTATGATGCATATAAAAAACAAATGGAATACTTTATTTCGTTGCTTGTTAATGCGGATAATGCGATTGATATGGCGCATGCAAAACTTTGTCCGTTGCCTTTTGAATCCTCTATGGTGGAAGACTGTATTGGACGCGGTTTATGTGTTCAGGAAGGTGGCGCAAAATACAATTTTACTGGGCCGCAAGGATTTGGCATCGCAAATATGACAGATTCTCTTTATGCGATTAAGAAACTTGTATACGAGGAAGGTAAAGTGGGAATTACCGAAATGAAAGAAGCACTTCTACATAATTTTGGTATGCCAACAAAAAATGCTTCTGTAAGTGTAAGCTCTCATCCGTCCATTGATATCGAATTAGCTGGGCAAATCACAGTAGAGATTGTTAAAAACTTAAGAGAACATGGGAAAGAACCTTCCGAAAAGGAAATAGAACAAATATTAAAGACTGTCCTTGAGGAAAAGAACAAAAACACGGAGAACCCGTTATCTACAAGAGTGGCAGGAAGTTCTGATAATCGATTAAGATATCAAGAAATCCTCCAGATGATTGAGGAATTACCAAAGTATGGGAATGATATTCTTTCAATTGATGAATTTGCTAGAGAGATTGCTTATACCTATACAAAGCCATTGCAGAAATATAAAAATCCTAGAGGTGGCGTATACCAAGCTGGCCTATATCCAGTTTCTGCAAATGTTCCGCTTGGACAACAAACAGGAGCGACTCCAGATGGAAGACTCGCCTATACCCCGATTGCGGATGGCGTTGGCCCAGCACCGGGACGTGATGTGCAAGGCCCTACTGCGGCAGCTAATTCTGTGGCACGTCTTGATCATATGGATGCAACAAATGGTACTTTATACAATCAGAAATTTCACCCTTCAGCTCTACAGGGGCGTGGCGGATTAGAAAAGTTTGTGGCATTAATACGAGCTTTCTTTGATCAAAAAGGGATGCATGTACAGTTTAATGTGGTAAGCAGAGAAACATTAGTAGATGCACAAAAGCATCCGGAAAACTACAAACATCTGGTGGTTCGTGTTGCTGGTTACAGCGCCCTATTCACTACATTATCCCGCTCCTTACAAGATGATATTATTAATCGAACCACACAAGGATTTTAGAAATAACGTATGAATTTGTGCTGGTGCCAAAATTCACAGGATTGCGACAGAATGGAGTTAAGATGGATGACTTAAATGTAAAAGGAAGAATATTTGATATTCAACGATATTCCATTCATGATGGAAATGGAATTCGTACCATTGTATTTCTAAAGGGCTGTGCGTTCCGATGTCGTTGGTGCTGTAATCCGGAATCTCAAGAATATGAGATTCAGAAAATGAAGGTTCAGGGGAAAGACAAAACAATCGGTAAGGATGTTACCGTTTCCGAAGTACTACAGGAGGTATTAAAAGATCGAAATTATTATCTAAGGTCTGGCGGAGGAGTTACACTCTCAGGAGGGGAAGCTTTATGTCAGCCGGATTTTACGTATCATCTGTTACATGCCTGTAAGGAAGAAGGATTGCATACGGCAATGGAGAGCACTGCTTTTGCAAAATTTACTGTGATTGATAGAATTTTACCAGTTCTAGATCAATATCTGATGGACATCAAACATATGAACTCAGAGAAGCATCAATTATTTACCGGTCAAAGTAACGAACTTGTGCTTGAAAATGCGGAAAAAATCGCTGCCTCTGGAAAAACAGAGCTGATTATCCGAGTACCAGTGATACCAACCTTTAACCATACGGATGCAGAAATTGCAGCAATTGCAGAATTTGCAGGCAGCTTACCAGGAGTAAAGGAAATGAACTTGCTCCCATATCATCGCCTCGGCAGTGATAAATACGATGGATTAAACAGAGAGTATTTACTAAAGGGTATTATGCCTCCAATGATAGAAGAGATGGAACGTTTGAAAAAAGTAGCAGAAAGACATTCTGGACTAATTGTGAAAATTGGTGGCTAGACCAATATTTTATGCCGCAAGCGGCAGAATGAGAGGACACTATGGGAATCTATGATTCGATGACAACCGAAGAGAAACTTCGTATTGTGCAGGAGTTAGTACCTGGCAAGCAGATATCTTTGGCTCATATTATAGCTGCGCCAGATCCACTTTTAATTGATAAACTTTCTTTTCAAAAAGAAAGCGATAAGAGTAAGGCTTCCATTGGAATATTAACGATGAGCCCTGCAGAAGCAGTAATTATTGGAGCTGATTTAGCGGTAAAGGCATCGGGAGTTACATTGCAAAATGTCGATTATACCAGTGGTACCTTAGTATTCACAGGAACAGTATCTGAGGTAGAATCCGCAATGAATGCGATTGTGGAGTATTCAAACCGTACTCTGTCTTTTTCCGTATGCGATATTACACGTACCTAGGGCAAAGAAAATAAGATAGAACATGAAAGATAAATAGATAATGTTGTATGAAAACTAGAATCTCACCAGAAAAAAATGAAAACCACATAAAACAACATTAAAAAATAAATAATGTGTTGACTTATGAACGTTTAGGTAATATAATATAGAAAAACAAAGAAATACAACGATAAAAGTCACAGAAAATAGAAGGAGGATTACAATGAACGAATATGAAATCAAAAAGGAGATATGCGAGATAGGACGCAGAATCTATAACAAGGGTATGGTTGCTGCAAATGACGGTAATATCTCTGTAAAGTTAAATGAGAATGAATTTTTATGTACACCAACTGGAGTTAGTAAAGGATTTATGACACCAGATTACATATGTAAGGTAGATAAAAATGGTAAAGTACTTCAAGCAAATGGAATCTATAAACCATCCTCTGAAATCAAAATGCACATGAGAGTATACAAGGAGCGTCCAGATGTTAATGCAGTAGTTCATGCTCATCCAATGTATGCAACAAGCTTTGCAATTGCAGGAATTCCTTTAACACAGCCAATTATGCCAGAGGCAGTTATTTCTTTAGGTTGTGTTCCAATTGCTGAGTATGGTACACCTTCTACAGATGAGATTCCAGATGCAATCTCTAAGTATATTCAACATTTTGACTCCGTTTTATTAGCAAATCATGGTGCATTAAGCTTTTCCGATACTTTACTAAATGCATATTTTAAGATGGAATCAACTGAGTTCTATGCACAGTTATTATATCAAGCAAAAGTTCTTGGAGGGCCAAAAGAATTAAGCAATTCTCAGGTTCAGAGATTATACGAATTAAGAAGAGAATTTGGGTTAAAAGGAAAGCATCCTGCTGATCTTTGCTCCAATACAAAGGAAGGAAAAGCAAGTTGTCACTGTTGTGGAAATGACTGTAAGGAAAGTGCTTCCGATAACGCAGATTTAGTTGCTTCCATTACAAAAAAGGTTATGGAGCAGTTAGGATTATAAGAATTGGTACTTACGAAATAGTGAGTTCCGATAAGGAGGGATCGTAAGTGACAGTAAATGAGCAGTTGGTTCAAGACATTGTCAAAAATGTCGTAGCGAGTATGCAATTGACTCAAACACCGAAGACTGAACTTGGTATATTCGACGATATGAACCAAGCAATTGAAGCTGCAAAAGAGGCTCAGTTAGTTATAAAGAAGATGTCGATGGACCAAAGAGAAAAAATCATTTCTGCGATACGTAAGAAAACGATAGAGAATGCAGAAACACTTGCCCGTATGGCGGTAGAAGAAACTGGTATGGGTAATGTGGGACATAAAATCTTAAAACATCAGTTGGTAGCAGAAAAAACACCTGGGACAGAGGATATCACAACCACTGCTTGGTCTGGTGACCGTGGCTTAACCTTAGTGGAGATGGGGCCATTCGGTGTAATTGGTGCGATCACGCCATGCACTAATCCAAGTGAAACAATCATTTGCAATACGATTGGTATGTTAGCTGGTGGAAATACGGTGGTATTTAATCCACACCCGGCAGCGATAAAAACCTCTAACTTTGCAGTAAGGTTGATTAATGAAGCTTCTCTCATGGCAGGAGGTCCAGCAAATATTGCTTGTTCTTTGGTAAAGCCTACTCTGGATAGTAGTAAGATTATGATGTCTCATAAAGATATTCCATTGATTGCTGCGACTGGAGGACCAGGTGTAGTTACTGCCGTATTACAAAGCGGTAAGAGAGGTATTGGTGCGGGAGCTGGAAATCCACCTGCGTTAGTAGATGAAACTGCTGACATTAGAAAAGCAGCGGAAGATATTGTTAACGGATGTACATTTGATAATAATCTTCCATGTATTGCAGAAAAAGAAGTTGTTGCAATTAACAGCATCGCAGATGAATTAATAAATTTCATGGTAAAAGAGCAAGGTTGTTATGCGATTACAAAAGAGCAACAAGATAAGCTTACAAGCGTAGTAATTACATCAAAGGGATTGAATCGTAACTGCGTTGGAAAAGATGCAAAAACATTACTTCGCATGATTGGAATTGAGGTGCCTTCCAATATTCGTTGCATCATATTTGAGGGCGAGAAAGAACATCCTTTGATTTCCGAAGAGCTGATGATGCCAATTCTTGGTATAGTTCGTGCGAAAAACTTTGAGGATACAGTAGAGAAAGCGGTATGGTTAGAGCACGGTAATCGGCACTCCGCACACATTCATTCCAAAAATGTGGACCGTATCACAACCTATGCAAAAGCGATTGATACAGCGATTCTTGTTAAGAATGCACCTTCCTATGCAGCCATCGGATTTGGTGGTGAGGGATTTTGTACCTTTACTATAGCAAGCAGAACCGGTGAAGGACTCACAAGTGCAAGTACATTTACAAAACGCAGACGATGCGTAATGTCGGATAGTTTGTGTATCCGTTGAGATAGTCCTATTCTTGCATTGTAAATACAAAGGTGTGTCATATTAATAGGAAGGAGAAAATCATTTTTATGAATTCTGAAAGTATAGAACAGATTGTACGTCAAGTGCTAGCTGGTTTATCAGAGGCTCCCCAAAGCACTGCTTCAGTGAAAAGCGCAGGGATTCCAGAGAAAGCCAGAGTCGCAGTATTGACGGAGTTACAAAAGATTGAATTAAAAGAGTACCCATTACCTCCAATCGGAGAGGATGATATCTTAGTTAAAGTGGAAGGCTGCGGTATCTGTGGTACCGACGCTCACGAATATAAAAGAGATCCATTTTCCTTGATTCCTGTAGTACTTGGTCATGAAGGTACAGGCGAAATCGTTAAGATGGGTAAGAATGTTAAGTTAGACAGTGCTGGTAAGCCACTTTTTGTAGGTGATAAAGTGGTTTCTTGTATGATTTTTAAGGATAATCCAGATATCACTATGTTTGATTTAAACAAACAAAATGTGGGTGGAGCTGATGTATACGGTTTACTACCTGAAGATAAGGAAATTCGCTTCAATGGTTGGTTTGCTGATTACATAGTAATTAAGGGAGGTTCTACAATCTTTAATGTAAGTGATTTAGACCTTTCCTCAAGAATTTTAATTGAGCCTTGCGCAGTATTAATTCACGCTGTGGAACGTGCTAAGACAACGGGGATTCTTCGCTTTAACAGTAGAGTAGTCGTTCAAGGTTGTGGACCTATCGGGCTTATCTGTATTGCAGTACTTCGTACTATGGGTATTGAAAACATTGTAGCAGTAGACGGAGAAGCTAAGAGATTAGAGTTTGCGAAAGAAATGGGGGCGTGTGCAAGTGTGAACTTCAAAGAGCATCAGGGTATTGAAGCACTAGCAAAAGCGGTAGAAACAGCTTGTGGTGGAAAGCCAGCAGATTTCGCTTTCCAGTGTACGGGAGCTCCAGGGGGACACTCGAACATCTATAAGTTTATCCGTAACGGCGGCGGACTTTGTGAGTTAGGATTCTTCATTAATGGAGGAGATGCAACCATCAATCCTCACTTTGATATCTGCGCAAAGGAATTAACGGTAGTAGGTTCTTGGGTATATACCTTGCGCGATTATGCAACTACCTTTGATTTCTTAAAGAGAGCGAAGGGAATTGGTCTTCCTATGGAAAAATTGATTACTCATACTTATCCATTGGAACAAATTAACGAAGGTTTTCAGACAAATCTAGCAATGACAGGTCTTAAGATTGCTATCGTAAATAAATAAGAAAAAGATCGCTTCACGAACTTTTCCTTATCATAAATAATGAATAAGAGGTAGCAGTTATGGGTTTAGCAGTTGGATTTTTAGAGGTATATGGTTTGACGGCAGCATTTGTGGCGGCCGATGCCGGATGTAAGGCCGCTAATGTAATCTTGGAACCATTTGACCGAAATAAACCGGCAAATGCAGATAAACTTCCCGTTCCATTATTGGTTACGATAAAATTCAGAGGCTCCATCGAGGATGTCAATGCAGCTTTGGATGCAGCGAAAAGAGCTGCAATACAAGTTACTGATGTCGTATCTTTCCATACAATTGCCGCACCTGAGGGTGATGTGAATAAGATGCTTCACTTAAGCGGTTTTGATAAGAATTAAGTATAGGCAATGAATGGGTGTTAAGATACGAAGAAAGGGGCTTGACATAATGGGAAAATCATTAGGATTTATTGAAATAAGTGGTGTAACCGCAGCGGTAGATGCCCTCGATATTATGTGCAAAACAGCAGGTGTCGAGTTCGTTACTTGGGAGAGAAAGATGGGTGGAAGGTTGGTTACCATCATCGTATCAGGATCTGTTTCCGAAGTAACACAGGCAGTAGAATCTGCGGTAAATCAGGCTATTAAAAAGCCAGTAGCTCATGCCGTCATTGCAAATCCTCATGAAGAGGTTCTTCGCATGGTTGATCTAAGTGCAAGAAAAATGTTGCCACAAGACGAAGAAATGTAGTGTGTTAATGCAAAAGAAGGCAGGGTAATCACATATGGATGATAAGTTAGATAAAAAGTCGAAATCGACGAGAAAAGCTGAGATTACTGGAGAGGGAAAGAAGCCTCGCAGTACGTCCAAAGTATCACTTACCGGACAGAGCATTGAGGAGGTAAGCGGTAGTAACATTTCTATGGAAGTTATAAAAAATAATAAAAATATAAAAGATGAGGTTACTGTTGATACAACAGTTCTAAAGGAGGAAAAAATTATGGCACAGGAAGCATTAGGAATGATCGAAACAAGAGGTTTAGTAGCAGCTATTGAGGCAGCAGATGCAATGTTAAAGGCAGCAAACGTAACATTAGTAGGAACAGAAAAAATCGGTTCTGGATTAGTAAGTGTTATGGTTAGAGGAGATGTTGGAGCAGTGAAAGCAGCTGTTGAGTCTGGAGCAGCTAGTGCTGGAAGACTTGGTGAGTTAGTAGCTACTCATGTAATACCAAGACCACATGCTGATGTAGAGAAGATTTTACCAGCAATTAAGTAAATCAAATACTAGATAATCTTATAAGAGTAATTTCTTATTAGAGGATATACTTAGAACTCCTTATAGATATGGATAAAGTGACGATAGTTGCTTTATCCATTAAAAAAATTAAGGAAATACATAGCTTCAGTGACAAAAAAAGTATATGATTCTAAAATCAAACAAGAATTGAAATGTAACAAGGTTAGAACAAAAAAGATATCATGTGGACATGATTACAGATGAGAAACACTAAACATGAATATCAAAAGATAATGAACTATAAAGACAAAAGATAATGAACTACGAAATACAAAAGAAGCAACAAAATTTAAACTAGCAAAAGATATAACATTAGGAAAAAAAGTAAAGTAGGTGAACGACTTGGAAGATAATCAAATTGAACTCATAACCCGAATGGTATTAAATGTACTACAAGAGAAACAAAGTGGTAAAACAGGCTTCGCTGTTCCGGTCGGTGTGTCTGCAAGACATATTCATCTAACGAAAGATCATGTGGAGCAGTTGTTTGGAAAGGGTTATGAATTAACTAAGAAAAAAGACCTCATGGGTGGCCAATTTGCAGCAAATGAGACGGTTACCATTGTAGGATTAAAGCTAAGAGCGATAGAGAATGTTAGAATATTAGGACCGGTGAGAAAGGCATCTCAGGTTGAAGTTTCTGCCACCGATGCAATTAAACTGGGAGTTAAGGTTCCAATCAGAGAATCCGGTAACATAAAGGGATCTGCACCGATAGCAGTTGTTGGACCAAAGGGAGCGATTTACTTAGAAGAAGGATGTATTATTGCAAAACGTCATATCCATATGTCACCAACAGATGCAATGGCAGCTGGTGTTAAGGATGGAGATCTTGTATCTGTTAAAGTAGAAGATGAAAGAGAGACGGTATTTCATCAAGTTCAGATTAGGGTAGATCATAGTTTTACACTGGAGATGCATATTGATACGGATGAAGCGAACGCTGCAAAAATTACATGCGGACAGATGGTAACGATTTTATAAACTTGGGTCTTAAAACTCTAAATTGGAGGGATTAATATGTTAATCGGCAAAGTGATTGGTAGTGTAGTTTCAACCAGGAAGAATGAAAATCTGATAGGAAATAAATTTATGATTGTTGAACCAATTAAAAACTTTCAGGAAAATAGATTAGTAGCGATTGATAATGTGGGAGCTGGAATTGGTGAATATGTGTTGGTTGCCGTGGGGTGTGCCGCAAGAATAGGATGCGGTGCTGAAACCTCACCGATAGATTCGGCAATTGTTGGAATTATTGATGATGCAACAGGACTGGAGTAAGACATGATGGTGATGGAAGAGCTTAGCCAAATTGTGAAAGAATATGGAATCTGTGGAGCCGGCGGTGCCGGTTTTCCTACTTATGCGAAGTTTTCGAATAAGGTGGATACTATTATTCTAAATTGCGCAGAGTGCGAGCCTCTGTTAAAGTTACATAGACAGTTGTTACGAGACAGAGCATATGAGGTACTGAAAGCATTTTCTATGATGGCAGAAAGTATTGGTGCAAGAGAAGCTATTATAGTTTTAAAACCTTCTTATAAAAGTACAATCGAAGCGGTAGAAGCAGAGATTAGTGCGTACAAAAGTATGAGCCTTAAACTCTGCAAAGAAGTGTACCCTGCCGGTGATGAAGTGGTATTGATTTACGAAGCCACAGGAAGGGTTGTAAAGCCAGGTGGATTACCGGTTGACATTGGCGTAGCAGTATTTAATGTAGAAACAGTATATAACATTTATGAAGCTGTAATAAATCATAGGGCAGTGACAAGCAAATTAGTCTCTGTAGTGGGTGAAGTGAAAGAGCCCAAAACTGTAAGAGTCCCTCTTGGTATGACAGTAAAAGAAGTTGTTGAAATGGCAGGTGGTATTACAACAAAAGAACCAGCTTATCTTATGGGTGGACCAATGATGGGATTTATCGGAAACGAACAACAATTAATAACAAAGACATCGAATGCCATTATCGTGTTACCTAAGGATCATTATGTGGTGGTCCGTAAGGAAAGCAAGCCCTCCATTGATTTAAAAAGAGCAGCAGCAGCTTGTTGTCAATGTGAGATGTGCACGGATCTTTGTCCCAGACATTTATTAGGTCATCCAATTAATCCGCATCTTTTTATGCGAGCAGCAACCTGTAAGGATGTCCAGAATCCTCAGATATTTTTAGACACCATGTATTGTTGTGGCTGTGGACTTTGCTCCATGTATTCTTGTGGTCAAGGATTATCACCTGCAAATCTTATCACCCTATATAAACAGGGATTACGTCAAAATGGTGTGAAGCCAGAAGTGCTAGAGAAAACATCGGTAGAACCTTCCAGACAATATCAACAAATCCCGGTAAAACGTTTGATGAGTCGGCTTTGTCTCACTCACTATAACGTTCCGGCTCCGTTATATGAAGAGTTGCAAACTGCAAAAAGAGTGAAGATAAAATTAAGTCAGCATGTGGGAGCACCTGCAGTTTCTATAGTTTCTGCCGGAGATAAGGTAGTAACTGGACAATTGCTAGCAAAAAGCGGTGATGGTCTTAGTTTACCAGTTCATGCTTCCATTGATGGAACAGTATTGGAAGTGAATGATCAGTTTATTATGATAGATGCAGGCAGTGTAATTTAGACGTTAATTGGTGGCATAAGATAGTATCCTATATGCAAATCACATATAAGATAATATCGCGCAGAAAGGATAATCCATGAGTAAAGCAATTGGAATGGTAGAATATAAAACCGTATCATCAGGTATTATGGCAGCGGATTTGATGGTCAAGACAGCAGATATTGACATCGTGGAAGCACAAACCGTTTGTCCGGGAAAATATATTATTTTAATTACTGGTGACCTAAGTGCGGTAAATGCTTCGGTAGAGGCAGCCAGAATTCAGTTTGAAACACATCTCATCGATAGTTTCATTCTTGGTAATCCTCATGAGGGCATCTTGCCAGCAATCTATGGTGCATCTGTAGTGGAGGATATCGAAGCTCTTGGTGTGTTAGAAACTTATTCAGCAGCATCCATTATCGTTGCGGCAGATGTTGCTGCAAAAACAGCAGCCGTTGAACTAGTAGAGGTTAGAGTTGCACGTGGTATGTGTGGAAAGTCTTATCTTATGTTGACTGGTGAAATTGCTTCTGTGACTGCTTCGATTGAAGCTGCAAAGAAAGCTATCGAGGAAAATGGTATGTACTTAGATAGTTCCGTGCTTGCGCATCCAGATAAGAAGTTACGCAATAAGTTGATGTAGCTAGAGATGTCAGAAGAATAACTAGAATATAAAAGGTTTTGCATGAAGAGGTGCGCACGATTGATGGGATTGCGTACCTTTTTCGATATTGTAAAATGATTCTGTTTATAGAAAACAAAAAACAAACAAAAATATAACACTGTTATTAGGATTGATTTTAGCTAAAAAAGTTATTATACTATAAATAGTCGCTAGAAGAAGTTATGGGGGGATGTAAATGCTAGCAATAGAACGAAAGAATTTAATATTGGCGAAGTTACAAAAAGAAAATAAGGTTGTAGTTAGCGAACTTAGCCAATTGTTTGACGTATCAGAAGAAACAATACGAAGAGATCTAGAGAAGCTTGACAAAGAGGGTCTTGCTATTAAGACCTATGGTGGAGCAGTATTAAATGAAAATAATAATACAGAATTACCATTTACCGTCCGTGAAAATACGAATGTTACGCAAAAGCAAAAGATTGCAGAGATTGTAGCAGGATTAATCAAAGATGATTCAACAATTATGTTGGATGCAAGTTCTACAGCATTATTTGTTGCCAGAAATATAAAGCATAAGAAAAATATTACGCTTATTACGAATTCAATTGAAATTCTAGTAGAGTTAGCAGATGTTTCTGGGTGGAATATCTTATCGACCGGTGGTACGGTGAAAGAAGGTTCTTTGGCTTTGATTGGTCATCAGGCAGAGAAAATGCTAAGTTCCTATCATGTAGATATTGCAATTGTATCCTCTAAGGGAATTGATTCCGGTGAGGGATTTTCTGATTCCAGCGAAACACATTCTGAAATAAAGAAGAAGATGTTAGATTGTGCCTTTAAAAAAATTCTGGTAGTGGATTCTTCTAAGTTTGATAGGATATCATTTAAGAAAATAGGAGAAATATCGGATCTAACTACAATTGTTACTGATTGTGAGCCAAGTGAGCGCTGGAAGAAGGTATTTGATTCTGCTAAAGTGGAATATTTATATCCTGGAAAACAGGAGTAGTTTTGAATATGGTTATATAATAATGAAAGAAGAAGTTACAGTAAAACGAATGAAAAACGCTGTACTTCTTTTTTTGTGTAGAGAAATAATACAATATAAAAAACAGAATCTAAAATTATGATTTTTCTTTTGATTCGAAATAGAAGAATATGATAAATATAAGATACAAAAATAATAAAATTGTATAAAAATACTATATATGATAAAATATTACAATAATAGGATATTATAAAAACACCATTGTACTAGTGACATGACAATAAATACATGAAAAGAGATATCAAAAACACATAAAGGAGATTAAATAGATGGAAGAGTAAAAAATAAGATTAAACTTACGTTTTTCGATAGATTCGCAAATTCAAAGATTTAATGGTCATGTTCCATTATAAAATAAGAGTAAACATCTAAGGGAGTAACAAGTCATTATGTTGAGAATGTTATCACGGAAAAAAGCAATTTTTAGTATTTGGCCTAATAGGAGTCTTTACAATATTTAAGAGCGCACTAAAAAAATGTAAAAGACGATTTTAAATATGACAAGAAAGACATAAAAAAGCCCATAGATTAGCGGCGAGGGGAGCCTAGGAATGAAGAGTGCTTTTTGGAGTAATGTACATGGCCAAACGAGAACACTAGAAATACTATAGCAATAGTTATAATGAAAACAAATTCATTAGCTTATATTTGTTCGATTATAGTAAAAAAATGTGTTTTAAGAGGTGCATATCCATATTCACAATGTAATTCATAGAAGAGGAGTAAGAATGAAAATTTTGAAGAAAGTAACATTACTAATATTAAGTTTTATCTTACTGTTAAACTTAATATTACCAGCTACAACAAGTTTTGCCAAAGAAACAACAACTACTTATATTACAGTAGAGGAGTTTTTAAAGAGATTATTAAATTCAAGCAAAATTGTGATAAACACAGATACCCAAAATCCTATAATAGATACAGCGATCGAAAAAGGTATCATTAAAAAAGGCGAGTTCACGAATTATCAAAGTTACATCACCAGGCAGGATGTAGCCTTGGTTGTTAATCGTGTTGATGAATTATTACATGGAGATACTTATGATGAAAAGTTATATGAGCAAATAACATCAAAAAAGAGAATTAGCGATTTAACTAAGGTACCGAAATCGAAACAAGATGCTGTAGTGAAGAGCTTCCTAAAAGGAATTATGGTTGGAAATTCGAATGGGAAATGCACACAAGATCGATCATTTCGGGGGAAAGATAAGTTAAATGCAAAGGAAGTTACAACCATACTAACACGTCTTAACAATACTGCAAAAAGAAAGAAATTAAGTTTTGATGGACAATTGATACGAACGACGAAACTGCCAAAGAATTATAAGGATTTTGAATATATTTTGGAATCTTTTCCGAATTCATTTTATGAGAAAAAATTTTCGTGGCAGATTACATCATATTTCAATGGCGATGGAAGTACAAGAAAACCAGTTGAATTTAAAGATTATGTATCACCGAAGAATATCAGAAGTATACAATTTATAACTTGGGATAGAGAATATGATATGAATAATATTTTAGATATGAATATTGATAATTGGGTAGAAAAAATAAGGGATAATCTAGAAACTAGACTTAATGTTGACTATAGATATGTGGATGAAAGCTGGATTACTAGATTAAGAAAGACATATTTTATTTATGATTATAGTGATATGAATAATGAAAGTTATAACAAGATTGCAACAAATAAAATAGTAGACTATGTGAAAAATATGAAGAAAAATAAAGTTATTATAAAAACAGATACAGTATCGGTTGAGCCGTCTAGTCTATATAAATCAACATCTTATCGCATTAGAGCTTATGTAAAATTTAAAATTATATCATCAAATGATTTGAGTAATCAAAGTAATGTGATATATGGTTCTATACCAATAAACGAGAATAATCTAGTAAAGGATAAATGGATAGAAATGTATATCGATATTGGTTTAGGTAGTAATAATGCTATGAGCACAGGAGAAGATTATGCCATTAACCTTGATATAATATGGTGAAAATAATATTTATATTTGTTATCCATATTCACAATGTAATTCATAGAAGAGGAGTAAGAATGAAAATTTTGAAGAAAGTAACATTACTTATATTAAGTTTTATCTTACTGTTAAACTTAATATTGCCAGCTACAACAAGTTTTGCCAAAGAAACAACAACTACTTATATTACAGTAGAGGAATTTTTAAAGAAGTTATTAAATTCAAGCAAAATTGTGATAAACACAGATACCCAAAATCCTATAATAGATACAGCAATCGAAAAAGGTATCATTAAAAAAGGCGAATTCACGAATTATCAAAGTTACATCACCAGGCAGGATGTAGCCTTGGTTGTTAATCGTGTTGATGAATTATTACATGGAGATACTTATGATGAAAAGTTATATGAGCAAATAACTTCAAAAAAGAGAATTAGCGATTTAACTAAGGTACCGAAAGCGAAACAGGATGCTGTAGTTAAGATTTTCCTAAAAGGAATTATGGTTGGAAATTCAAATGGGAAATGCACACAAGATCGATCATTTCGGGGGAAAGATAAGTTAAATGCAAAGGAAGTTACAACCATACTAACACGTCTTAACAATACTGCAAAAAGAAAGAAATTAAGTTTTGACGGACAATTGATTCGAAGTACAGATCTGCCAATGAATTATAAAGATTTTGAATATATCTTGGCTTCTTTTCCTAATTCTTTTTATGAAAGTAAGTTCGGTTGGATGGTTGCTACCTATTATGATGAAAATGAAAAGGTAAGAAAACCAGTAGAGTTCCAGGATTATGTACGTCCAGTGAATATGAAAAATGACACATTTGAAACGTGGTATAATACATATGATATGAGAGATATTTTGGATAAAAATTTAGATAATTGGGTGGAAAAGATTAGACTTAATCTGGAGAAAAGGCTAAATGTAGATTATAGAACAGTAGATAATGAGTGGATAAGTACGTTAAGAGGTACATATTATTCTATAGGTATTGAAAGCTATGATAAACAAGATACAGAAAGTATAAAATCATATGTTAATCGAATGAAAAAAAATAAGGTAATATTAAAATCAGAGGTAATATCAGTAGAGCCTTCTACTTTACATTACTCCAGCGGTTATTATATTAGGACTTATGTTAAATTTAAGATAGTTTCGGTGAACGATTTAAGTAAACAATCTAATATTGTTTTTTCAACATGGGGGGATGCCGGTGTAATAATCCCTAAGATTAAGAAAAATCAGTGGATTGAAATGTATATTGATACGAGCATAGGCACTCAGAATGCGGGAAGTACAGGGGAAGACTATGGCATCAAAATGGATTTGTTTTTTCAGAGATAATCATATGAAAAAAGCTGTTATTTTCGTTGTAGGTCTGCTATTTATTTTTATTTTTAATAAAGGTTATGTATATGCAAAAGATAATACTACCGAAAAGCCCAAAGTTGATATGGAAAAAGGAATAATTAAATTTATAACCGTTGATACAAAAGCTACAACATCAATTCGGTGGAAAACAGTCGGTTTCACAGTTCGTGGGAAAACCTGCAACACTAAAGGAGATTCTACTTACAATGGAGGAAATCCAATAGCCTCAAAGCCTTATGGGATTCTGCACTTAGTAAAGGGAGTTTCTGAACCTATCGGTGAATATGTTTATACAACATTCACTTTAAAAGAACAGGATGTAAAAGATGCGTTAATTGATGCTGGGTTAGAAAATTTGACTGTGGGCTCTACAGTTTATTTGAACGGAATATTTCAAGTAACTCATGATGGTAAAGATTATGGGAAGAAAAAATACACGTTACAAGAAATTCAGAATGCTGAGAGTTGGAGAAATCCGAATGATTTCGTCGATCGTTTTGATATTCCTGTAAAATTTGATCCTGCTAAAGAAGATATTAAGCTTCAATATATTACTGAAAGTGGTCAATCTTTGGGAGGTGAAACAGAACTAGCAAAGATTTTACCGAATGAGATATATAAATTAACAAGTAAAAATATTTCAAAACAAAAAAATAATTACTATCTGAAAAAAATATACACTTATAACTTAACCTCTGGGAAAAAGATTACGGAGTCTAAGTCTGTTAATATTAATTCGAAAAATTATGATTCACTTGTGGAAGAGATTATGAATAAAGATATCAAGCAGGTAGTAGGTGGGACCAAGGTAGTTGCAGTAATGGCACAAAAACCACCAAAACCTGTAGATGAGGAAAGCACAATCACTATTCCAGTTCAGATACCTTATCCCTATGGTGTAATCGCAGCAGACGAACGAGATAATGAAGAATACGATGTTTTACAGGGGATTCCAACTACGGAAAAATTATATTCCAATGTATTTGCGGATAACTATTTATTAGGTTATACATTTACTAGGAAATATGGAAAACGTGTTTACATCGTCGAGGCTAGTAAAACCTATCATTTGAAATGGCAGGAATTAGATCCTAAAACCAATAAAACGGTTACAAAAGAAAAGGATGAAACGGTAACTAAAACTGTTTATGTAGAGAGAGAGTATTCGTTTTGGAAGGTCGATAACCTAGAGTATTATAAGATTAATAAAGCTACGGTTTCCAATTATGCACTACCAGGTGGTACTGTCACATTATCACCCAAGGGGTATAGTATACCAAACCTAAGTTATATTCATCAGGATAATGATAAGGAGCATATGATTGAGCCTGTAGAAGATAGTACTACTACATTAACATTGGTATCTGCGTCTCATAGTGGAGAAAATCCTCCTAACGAGGACTTTACTGAGGAAGTGGAAGGAAAAATTAAAGAAATTAAGGTACGTAACGATAGACTTGTTTTCAATGGGAAAGTTATTATGGATAATAACTATCAAGAAAAAGAAACGAAAAAGCCGGAAGAAATAGAAGAAAGTGTAGAAACGATAGAAGCTGATGTACTGTATGGGTCAGGACTAATGATTGATAGAGATAAAGCAAATGGTACCTATCAAAGTACAGGACAAGTTTCTTATATCTTGGTAGATAGTATTGGAACAACAACTCTTGTTCATAATCCGTCATTTCCTATCACAGGACTTACAGGTGTAACGATACATACTCCAACCGTTTGTGATGCATATATATCAAATAAAGCTTCACAAAACCAGATGATTTCACCAGATTTATCGCTTAATCCATTGGTACTGGATACTGATTTTAATCTGCTACTCCCTACGGTAGGAGAACATCTCTATATTGAGGGATACGGCTATAGGGATTATTCAAACTATATTGCGAGTCGTCAAGTAATGTTTCCTTTTGATGTATATCAAAATGGACGTTATATTAGGTCTGGTACGTGGGTTGACTTATATTCTGATTCTACAAACTTTTATTTACCTATCTGGGTAGACGAAGGAAAATACACGATTAATTTGCGTAGCTTAAGTATCAATGCTGCTGCGAATGGCGGTACCGCACGGACAGAAAGAATGGCAAATCTAAGTTTAGAGAATTATACGGCAATCGATAGTTTATACGTTGAGGTATCGGGACGATTGTATGACTTTAAGTTGGTTGATATTTCAGATTATCCAACTTGGCAAAATGTCTTTCGAAAAAGTAATTCTTTAAAAACTACAGGTTTTTTCTATTCCCTAGGAACAAAAAACCAAAATGGTATAGAAACGGGAAGAAATTCTAAATATACATTACCATTGGTGAATGGAAGCCATCCAACCTATAAAAATATTGGGGCTGTTAAAACCGGCTATGTTACAAGATTTCAATTAACAACCATTGGGAATATGTATGGCAACCAAGATTATATACTTATAACACCTAAATTCTATTATGTTGATAAGTTTGGAAAGAATAGACAAGAGGTAGATTTATACTATTCTGAAACTTTTAAAGGGAAAAAACAAACGCTAGTAAAGGTTGGTAGTGATGTTGATAAGCTAAACATAAAAGCATATCGACTTGGTGATCCATACTTTTCGGTACCTGAGAACGAGATTAAGATAAAATCGGATGTGACAGGGAAAAGTTCAAAACAAGTGTTAGGAAACAAGATGAATTTATTTACGTTCAATAGAATACTAATTCAGGAGAACTTAAGAACCTATATAGGAAGAAACTATACTCCAACGGGAACCGTTCCAGCTGGTGTGGATCCAGGCAAAGTTACTAAGTCAATGCAAAAATGGTACGGGGAATATTATTTACCAAGTGACATCCATGCGGTACCTAAAAATTATCCTGTGATAGAGTATGCAAGACAAAATTATGGAATCGATTATAAGGAAAACTTTTGGTTAAGAAAAGGATATATTATCGTTAATTTTGAAATCGAAACAATAAAAAATGGTAGTAAGCATCTAAGTTATATTAATAAAGAGAATGAACTATACGGATTTTGCAACATGTGGAAAAAGGAAGGATATCAATACAATAAAGTTGATGCTGACGGAAATAATTTCACATTGATTGATGGAGATTATCTATTATATTATACCGATCAATCAGCGGGTAAGGACTACATAAGTGGGGGTACCCATTAGAGGGGGAGAGTATATGAATAAAATACTAAAAAAATTAATCAATAGTATCATGGTAATCGTACTCACCTTAACTGCTATAGCACCGGCAAGCGTTAAGGCTGCGACTGCAGTAAGCTACATTACGAAAGAAGAATTTGTTAAGCTCGTAGTGAAAGAGCTTAAAATCAAGGTAGATGAAAGCAGTTCGAAACATCCATATGTAGATGCAGCCATTCGAGCAGGTGTTATGACAAAGTATACGATTGGGAGCAAGCATAATAGTTATCTTACCAAGGGGGATGCTGCTGTCATCTTAGTCAATGCAGATATCTATCTACATGGAGAAACGGTCAGCGATGAGCTATTACAATTGATATTATCTAGTAGAATTTCGGATATTACAAGCGTTTCTAGTGCGAGAAGACCATATATTGCAAAAGCATATGCTTTAGGCTTTATTACTGGTACATCAGACGGCATTTACACACGTACTCGTAGTATGAAAGTTGGTCAAAAAATATCGTTAAGTACAGCTAAGAACTTAGTAAGTATGCTAAACAACAAAGAGAAGCGCTCTAAAATCACGGATGATGGTCAATTGATTCGCACCACCAATCTTCCAGAATTTGCAGAGTTTTATCCTTACATATTAGCAGACTTTCCTAATAGCTATTATGCTTGGGAATTCGATTTTATGAAGTATAAATCAAACGGAAAACCTTTATACGGGACTAAATACTGGGTTAATTTGAAAGATTACGCAGCTCCTAAGGATTTTAAAAATATAGGGAATGGAGAGAAGGTTTGGTATTTTGCTGCGGTAAATGGAAGGGAAAAAATGACAGCGAAAGAAGTTTACGATTTATCTGTTGATAAATGGGTAGCAAATGCAGAGAAGTATCTGAATTTAGTATTCAATGTAAATTACAAGAACTTAAAGAATGATAAAGAGTGGTACAAAGGAATTCAGGAAACGCATTCTCAATACGGAAATGAAGATTATGAATATTATCAATTAAATAATTATATTGAAGCTGCAATTAAAAACAAAACGATTGTAGAAAGTAAATACATTGGAGTTGATAAATCCAGTATTTACATGTGTATGGATAGTGTTTATATTCGTGCACATGTAAAGTATCGTATCATTTCCAGTAAAAGTTTAGAGCGTGTTGCACTCTCTCCAATTATCTATACAAACTATGATTATCCAAACATAAATAATATTAAGTTAGGAGAGTGGAGGGACTGTTATCTAGACATTGAAGTTACGAATGAATATTTGAACTGTGGTATAAGAGAGGCTATTATCAACGACTACTTTCATGATAACAGGGTGGTGTTTAAATAGTGGAACTGTATTAGCCAATGCAGGAAATGCAGGTATAATTTTTGAGACATGATGAATTTATTAAGCGGATAATAAATATAGAATAAAATGGAATTTCAAAACAGTATTGTATTTTTAGAATAAAGAGGAGGAGAGAGTATATGAAAAAAACACTAAAAAAGTTAATCATTAGTATCATGGTAATCGTACTCACCTTAACTGCTATAGCACCGGCAAACGTTAAGGCTGCGACTGCAGTAAGCTACATTACGAAAGAAGAATTTGTTAAGCTCGTAGTGAAAGAGCTTAAAATCAAGGTAGATGAAAGCAGTTCGAAACATCCATATGTAGATGCAGCCATTCGAGCAGGAGTTATGACAAAGTATACGATTGGGAGCAAGTATAATAGTTATCTTACCAAGGGGGATGCTGCTGTCATCTTAGTCAATGCAGATATCTATCTACATGGAGAAACGGTCAGCGATGAGCTATTACAATTGATATTATCTAGTAGAATTTCGGATATTACAAGCGTTTCTAGTGCGAGAAGACCATATGTTGCAAAAGCATATGCTTTAGGCTTTATTACTGGTACATCAGATGGCATTTATACACGTACGCGTAGTATGAAAGTTGGTCAAAAAATATCGTTAAGTACAGCTAAGAACTTAGTAAGTATGCTAAACAACAAAGAGAAGCGCTCTAAAATCACGGATGATGGTCAACTGATCCGTACCACCAATCTTCCAGAATTTGCAGAGTTTTATCCTTACATATTAGCAGACTTTCCAAATAACTATTATGATTGGGAGTTTAATTTTATGCAGTATTCGACATCAAAGGGGCCTTTATATGGTACGAAGAACTGGGTGAATCTAAAAGATTACGCAGCTCCTAAGGATTTTGACAAGATAGGGAATGGAGAGAAGATTTGGTATTGGGCTGCAGTAAATGGAAGAGAAAAAATGACAGCGAAAGAAGTTTACGATTTATCTGTAGATAAATGGGTGGCTAATGCAGAGAAGTATCTGAATTTAGTATTCAATGTAAATTACAAGAACTTAAAGAATGATAAAGAGTGGTACAAAGGAATTCAGGAAACGCATTCTCAATACGGAAATGAAGATTATGAATATTATCAACTAAATAATTATATTGAAGCAGCCATTAAAAATAAAACTATTGTAGAAAGTAAATACATTGGAGT
This sequence comes from Lachnoclostridium phytofermentans, assembly GCF_000733755.1. Lineage (GTDB taxonomy): Bacteria > Bacillota > Clostridia > Lachnospirales > Lachnospiraceae > Lachnoclostridium > Lachnoclostridium phytofermentans_A. Next base: position 342,533 of record NZ_JPOF01000007.1, read on the forward strand.
TGATAAATCCAGTATTTATATGTGCATGGATAGTGTTTATATACGTGCACATGTAAAGTATCGTATCATTTCCAGTGAAAGTTTAGAACGTGTTGCTCTCTCTCCAATTATATACACAAACTATACTTATCCAAATATTAAAAATGTTAGATTAGGAGAGTGGAGGGACTGTTATTTGGATATCGAAGTCACGAATGATTATTTGAACTGTGGTATATATGAGGCGGTTATCAACGATTATTTCCATGAAAATAGGGTGGTGTTTAAATAGTGGGAGCCAGCTTAAAAAGATTAACGCTATTAGGATGCACTTTAATATGCATATTGATTGTGGTTATATATTTTTTTGTAGGTAACGAATGTGTAAATGCAAAAACTGTTTCAGACGGAGATTACCAGATTATTTTTGATGATACAGGAAATGAAATTACTAGATTACAAATAAAAGGAAAAACAGGAACAATCTATTTGCATGGAAAACATGCCAGGGCAACCACTACGATAAATTATCGTACTTTTGGTTTTAATTTTACCTTAAAGGATAGTGGGGGGGATCCTAGAGGACTTGGAGTGGATAATTATAAATATATTGAACGTTCAAACGATGATGGAGGGGGTAATAACCCTTTCCAACCAGATGAAGACTTTGTAGTTGACACTTATCGTTTGGATGGAGAGCAAGTCATCGATGCCATGATTACACTTATGAAAAATCAAAAAAAAGATGACGGATCTAAAATGTATAAGAGCAACATTGAGATAAACGCTGAGCTTGCGAACGGTGTTACCGTATACATGTCAAATGCATTTAAAGTAATTGAAAAAACAGGAGAAGGAACAGATGACTATATAGAAAGAGGAAAATTGTGTCATTCATGCAAAGATATACTTCAGGAAGTTTGGAATCAATTTGGAGTGGGTTGGTCAGAGAACACAAAAAATGTTCTTCCTTACTATTATGATAATCCTATTAAATTCCAACTAATCTCATATAAGTATAATGTTGTCTATATCGACCAGGAAGATTATGAGAATGGAAAAACAGGAAAAGATTCCATACTTTCTACTCCGGCTAAAGACCTGAAGACGTACCCTGGAAGCGAAAGTGGGTTTGTGATTGAAGATCCAGCCAATATTGATATTAAAGGAACAGCATATGAATATGCCGGAAAAAGTTATTACAAGTATAATGATAGTAACACGTTCTACAATGCTACATTAAAGGACGGAGTGATATCAGCAAAACATCAATATCAAAGTGATGCAACATTATATGTCTTAGTAAAGAATAAGGGTAACATAGATGTTGTTGTAAAGTATGTTGATAAGGATGGAAAAGTTCTGAAAGATAATATCAATGGTGGAAAGTTATCGAAAGGGAAGGCCTATACTCACAACTTGGAAACCCATTCTCAAAAGGTGGAACAGCATATGCATACACTGGAGAATTTAGTTACACATGGCATTCAGAGGCCAGTAATAAAGAAAAAACATATAGTACTTCTGGAAACCCACCGAAATTTACGCTTAATGATGTTAAAGATAAGACAACGGTATATTTAACATTAGTATATAAACCAAATGGTAAGCCAAGCCAGTCACCTATTAATATTAATTTTATGGAGCCTAAACCAGACGGGGCTATAAAGGCAGATGCTTATGGTAATGAGATGTTTGATGTGGAACAGGGGATTCCAACTACTGAAACATTATATGGATTAGTTCATGGGTCAGAATACCTTATTGAAGCAAATTTTAAAAAAAATGAAGGAAATTATCTATTACCGGTTAAAGTTTCTAAAACTTATATCCTTAAGTGGAATGAGCCTGTAGAAGATACAGTGGATGATAAAGGAAATGTAGTTAAACATCCTCCTATCCCGAAAAGCGAAACAATAAACATTGAACAGGAAGTCTATATTGAGCGAGCTTATTCCTATACTGAAATCAGCGATATCAGTTACTATAAGATAAAAGAGGCGGTGCTTGAGAATTATGCGTTACCAAATAGCAAGTTAACTCTAAATCCCAAGGGATATACAGTTCCAAATCTAAACTATAAGCATTATGAGTCTAGCGCGGACATTGATGCCAACGAACATCTACAAAAACCAAAGCAAGTCACAAGCGGAATTGTTCTGAAAGCACAAACGATAGATGGAGGAATGAAGCGGCCTGACGTTCCTACGGAAGATTTTAAGTCCATGGTAGACAGTCAGGTAGATAAGATAAAAGTGAGAAATGACTTTTTTGAGTTTGATTCCAAGGTAGTGTTAGAGTCAGGATACAAGGAAGCGGCGGCTTCGGATATCAATACCAGTGCAGTAGCAAAACCAAACTTAACGGGGGATACGGTATTATTTCAAGCAAATAACGTGATACAAGGTGAAAAATCAAATGGAGAGAATTCTTCCCAAGGACAACTTGTGTATGAGAAAGTAATTGATTTTAATTCTTCTACGGGAGACAACTTAACCTTTGACGTACCAAATGTCAATAAGGTTGTCATCCATACCCCAACGGTATGTGATGCAAAGGTAGAAACGAATCGAAAAGATAATCAAATGCTTGCCCCGGATGAAACGAGAGCTTCCTTAATATTAGACCGTCCATTCCAAATATACTTACCTACAACTGGAACTCATAGAAGTATAAAAGGATATGGGTTCCGGGATTATTCGAAATATATTGCGAGTCGCCAGGTAACGTTCCCTTTTGATGTATATCGAAATGAAAGTTATATTAAAGCAGGGACTTGGGTTGAATTAAATTCAGATACTACAACTTTTTATTTGCCTATCTGGGTAGAGGAAGGAAAATATACGATTAATTTTCGCAGTATAAGTATCAATGCTACTGCGAATGGTGGTATCTCAAATACGGAAAGATTGGCGAATCTAAGATTAGAGAATTACACTGCTACTGATAGTTCGAATGTTGAGGTATCGGGACGATTGTATGACTTTAAGTTGGTTGATATTTCAGATTATCCAACTTGGCAAAATGTCTTTCGAAAAAGTAATTCTTTAAAAACTACAGGTTTTTTCTATTCCCTAGGAACAAAAAACCAAAATGGTATAGAAACGGGAAGAAATTCTAAATATACATTACCATTGGTGAATGGAAGCCATCCAACCTATAAAAATATTGGAGCTATTAAAACCGGTTATGTCACAAGATTTCAATTAACAACCATTGGGAATATGTATGGCAACCAAGATTATATACTTATAACACCTAAATTCTATTATGTTGATAAGTTTGGAAAGAATAGACAAGAGGTAGATTTATACTATTCTGAAACTTTTAAAGGGAAAAAACAAACGCTAGTAAAGGTTGGTAGTGATGTTGATAAGCTAAACATAAAAGCATATCGACTTGGTGATCCATACTTTTCGGTACCTGAGAACGAGATTAAGATAAAATCGGATGTGACAGGGAAAAGTTCAAAACAAGTGTTAGGAAACAAGATGAATTTATTTACGTTCAATAGAATACTAATTCAGGAGAACTTAAGAACCTATATAGGAAGAAACTATACTCCAACGGGAACCGTTCCAGCTGGTGTGGACCCAGGCAAAGTTACTAAGTCAATGCAAAAATGGTACGGGGAATATTATTTACCAAGTGACATCCATGCGGTACCTAAAAATTATCCTGTGATAGAGTATGCAAGACAAAATTATGGAATCGATTATAAAGAAAACTTTTGGTTAAGAAACGGATATATCATCGTTAATTTTAAAATCGAAACAATAAAAAATGGTAGTAAGCATCTAAGTTATATTATACCGATCAATCAGCGGGTAAGGACTACATAAGTGGGGGTACCCATTAGAGGGGGAGAGTATATGAATAAAATACTAAAAAAATTAATCAATAGTATCATGGTAATCGTACTCACCTTAACTGCTATAGCACCGGCAAGCGTTAAGGCTGCGACTGCAGTAAGCTACATTACGAAAGAAGAATTTGTTAAGCTCGTAGTGAAAGAGCTTAAAATCAAGGTAGATGAAAGCAGTTCGAAACATCCATATGTAGATGCAGCCATTCGAGCAGGTGTTATGACAAAGTATACGATTGGGAGCAAGCATAATAGTTATCTTACCAAGGGGGATGCTGCTGTCATCTTAGTCAATGCAGATATCTATCTACATGGAGAAACGGTCAGCGTTGAGCTATTACAATTGATATTATCTAGTAGAATTTCGGATATTACAAGCGTTTCTAGTGCGAGAAGACCATATATTGCAAAAGCATATGCTTTAGGCTTTATTACTGGTACATCAGACGGCATTTACACACGTACTCGTAGTATGAAAGTTGGTCAAAAAATATCGTTAAGTACAGCTAAGAACTTAGTAAGTATGCTAAACAACAAAGAGAAGCGCTCTAAAATCACGGATGATGGTCAACTGATCCGCACCACCAATCTTCCAGAATTTGCAGAGTTTTATCCTTACATATTAGCAGACTTTCCTAATAGCTATTATGCTTGGGAGTTCAAATTTATGCAGTACTCAACATCAAAGGGGCCTTTATATGGAACGAAGAACTGGGTGAATTTAAAAGATTATGCAGCTCCTAAAGATTTCGCAAAAATAGGGAATGGAGAAAAGGTTTGGTATTGGGCTGCAGTAAATGGGAGAGAAAAAATGACAGCGAAAGAAGTATACGACTTATCTGTAGATAAATGGGTCGCAAATACTGAGAAATATTTAGACCTTGTATTTAATGTAAATTATAAGACCTTAAAGAATGATAAAAAGTGGTACAAAGGAATCCAGGAAACGCATTGTCAATATGAAAATGAAGATTATGAATATAAATGGCTAAATAGATATATTGAAGCTGCCACAAAAAACAAAACGATTGTAGAAAGTAAATACATTGGGGTTGATAAATCCAGTATTTATATGTGCATGGATAGAGTTTATATTCGTGCACATGTAAAATACCGTATTATTTCCAGTGAAAATTTAGAACGTGTTGCACTTTCTCCGATTATATATACAAGCTATACTTACCCGGACCTAAACAATATTAAATTAGGAGAATGGAGAGACTGTTATCTGGATATCGAAGTCACGAATGATTATCTAAACTGTGGTATAAAAGAGGCGATTATCAACGATTATTTGCATGATATCAGGGTGGTGATTAAATAGTGATAGCCAATTCTAAAAAATTAAAGTTAATAGGTTGTACTGTAATATGCTTGTTTATTGTAGTTATGGCTTTTTTTATGGGCAACGAATATATGAATGCAGAAACTGTTTTTGACGGAGATTACTAGTTTTTTGTGACGATGGTAATGAATTAAAGTAGAGATAAACATAAGAAATATTTAGTATATTTAGAACTGTATTAGCAAAACCAATGCAGGAAATTCAGGGTATAATTTTTGAGTTATGATGAATTTGTTAGGCGGATAATAGATATAGAATAAAATAGAATTTCAAAACTGTATTGTATTTTTAGAATAAAGAGGAGGAGAGAGGATATGAAAAGAACACTAAAAAAGTTAATCATTAGTATCATGGTAATCGTACTCACCTTAACTGCGATAGCACCGGCAAGCGTTAAGGCTGCGACTGCAGTAAGCTACATTACGAAAGAAGAATTTGTTAAGCTCGTAGTGAAAGAGCTTAAAATCAAGGTAGATGAAAGCAGTTCGAAACATCCATATGTAGATGCAGCCATTCGAGCAGGTGTTATGACAAAGTATACGATTGGGAGCAAGCATAATAGTTATCTTACCAAGGGGGATGCTGCTGTCATCTTAGTCAATGCAGATATCTATCTACATGGAGAAACGGTCAGCGATGAGCTATTACAATTGATATTATCTAGTAGAATTTCGGATATTACAAGCGTTTCTAGTGCGAGAAGACCATATATTGCAAAAGCATATGCTTTAGGCTTTATTACTGGTACATCAGACGGCATTTACACACGTACTCGTAGTATGAAAGTTGGTCAAAAAATATCGTTAAGTACAGCTAAGAACTTAGTAAGTATGCTAAACAACAAAGAGAAGCGCTCTAAAATCACTGATGATGGTCAACTGATCCGTACCACCAATCTTCCAGAATTTGCAGAGTTTTATCCTTACATATTAGCAGATTTTCCAAATAGTTATTATGCTTGGGAGTTCAGTTTTATGCGGTATAAGTCAAACGGAAAACCTTTATACGGGACTAAAAACTGGATTAATTTAAAAGATTACGCAGCTCCTAAAGATTTTGATAAGATAGGGAATGGAGAGAAAATTTGGTATTGGGCTGCGGTAAGTGGAAGAGAAAAAATGACAGCAAAAGAATTTTATGATTTATCTGTAGATGAATGGGTAGCAAATGCTGAGAAATATTTAAAATTGGTATTCAATGTAAATTACAAGACCTTAAAGAATGATAAAAAGTGGTACCAAGGAGTCAAGGAAACAGATTCTCAATATGGAAATGAAGAGTATGAATATAAACGATTAAATAGATATATTGAAGCCGCCGTTAAAAACAAAACGATTGTAGAAAGTAAATATATTGGAGTCGATAAATCCAGTATTTATATGTGTATGGACTGGATTTATATTCGAGCACATGTAAAATATCGTATTATTTCCAGTAAAAGTTTGGAGCGTATTGAACTCTCTCCTATTATCTATACAAACTATGATTATCCGGATATATATAATATTAAATTAGGAGAGTGGAGAGACTGTTATTTGGATATCAAAGTTAAAAATGAATATTTGAACTGTGGTATAGGAGAGGCGATTATTAACGACTATTTTTATGATAACAGGGTGGTGTTTAAATAGTGGTATTCTATTCAAAAAAATTAAAGTTAATAGATTGTACTGCAATATGTTTATTAATTGTAGTTATGGCTTTTTTTATGGGAAACGAATATGTGAATGCAGAAACTGTTTTTGACGGAGATTACTAGTTTTTTTGTGACGATGGTAATGAATTAAAGTAGATATACACAAAAGTAAAAATACACTAAAGTAGAGATAAACATAAGAAATTTTCAGTATATTTAGAAACTGTATTAGCAAACAAAATGCAGGAAATGCAGGTATAATTTTTGAGTCATGATGAATTTATTAGACGGATAATAAATATAGAATAAAATGGAATTTCAAAACTGTATTGTATTTTTAGAATAAAGAGGAGGAGAGAGGATATGAAAAAAACACTAAAAAAGTTAATCATTAGTATCATGGTAATCGTACTCACCTTAACTGCGATAGCACCGGCAAGCGTTAAGGCTGCGATTGCAGTAAGCTACATTACGAAAGAAGATTTTGTTAAGCTCGTAGTTGTCAAATGCATTTAAAGTAATTGAAAGACCCGATGGAGTAGGAACAGAAGAGTATATAGAAAGAGGTAATTTATGTCATTCATATGAAGCCATAATTCAGGAAGTAAGGAATGTATTTGGTGTGGATTGGTCACTTAAAACACAAGGGGTTCTACATTCTTATTATGATAATCCAATTAAATTCCAACTAATCTCATATAAGTATAATGTTGTCTATATCGACCAGGAAGATTATGAGAATGGAAAAACAGGAAAAGATTCCATACTTTCTACTCCGGCTAAAGACCTGAATACGTACCCTGGAAGCGTAAGTGATTTTGTGATTGAAGATCCAACCAATATTGATATTAATGGAACAGCATATGAATATGCCGGAAAAAGTTATTACAAGTATAATGATAGTAACACGTTCTACAATGCTACATTAAAGGACGGAGTGATATCAGCAAAACATCAATATCAAAGTGATGCAACATTATATGTCTTAGTAAAAAATAAGGGTAACATAGATGTTGTTGTAAAGTGTGTCGATAAGGATGGAAAAGTTCTAAAAGATAATATCAATGGAGGGAAGTTTGGGGTAGAGAGTTGACCTCTCTTTGGTATGTAGTTATATAAATATAATACGATAGATTTAAGTAAAAATCAAACTGTGTCTCGGTTACAAAAATAGATTCTCGATTACAAACAGGGGTAAAAGTAGCGTTTCGTTTACAAAAAATGAATCTCACTTACAAAGAATGAATCTTGGCGTACAAAAATGCTTCTCGTTTTACAACTCACCGATAATAGAAAGTAGATAGAAATTATCGTAAACAATCTTGCTATAATTACTAAATAATGATAAAATATTACAAAATCTACAAATATACTTCATGACAAATGATAAGTTTTGTTATTACTATTTATAAGAAAAGTACAAATGATTGATTCCAAATAAGTAACAAGTCAATATTGAAATGGAATTATTAAATACTTCCGATGCCAAAAGAGTGAGACGTATGAATATGGAGGAACATAATGAAAAAAGTACTACTAATTATTTTAAGTTTGATGCTAATTGTACCAACAGGCGTTGTATATGCTGAAGAATCAGTAATAAATGCCTATGCAACTTCAGAGGATGAAACAGTAATTAATACCGTAACATTTCCAGAAGGTGAAACGACATATTCCGAGGAATTAACATTATCCCAAGGTGCATTTATTGTTAATATTGCGGATACACAGGATACGAAATATAGCATGTTAACTATTACTGTTTATTCTGATGCACAGAAAAAAACCAAGATTGGTTCTGCTACCCGTTTCTATGGGGATAAGGAAGCGACTCAAAAAACAATTGATATAGTAAAAGACGGTACCTATACAGTTACCTATGAGTTGTCACGCAGAAATGAACCACAGGAAATCTCATTTGATGTAACATATTATGAGGTACTAAATAAGGAACAAGCACTAAAGAGTGGAAAAGCTGCAACAGGTTATCTTAGCTATTATCAAAAAGAAGCATTGTATAAAGTAATAATTGAAGAAACAGGCTACATAAGTGTTAATTTAAAGTCAGACGATGATTATGCTAGTGCGTATTTAACTTTCTTAGATTCGAAAAAGAAAGAAATACAAAAAGAAGAATATGTGAATGCTTCAAAAGATAATACCATGTACTATGGTGTAAAAAAGGGAACGTATTATATTAAAGTGAAATCTAGTATGGGAATCTATTCTATCTCCTACTCCTTCCAAAAAATGAAAGATAACGGTGCCACAACGAAAGAGAAAGCCACCGCACTAAAAGTGGGTGCTAAAGCAAGCACTGGCATCATTTTAGCAGACAGCAAGGAAACTACAGCTGACTGGTTTAAGTTTACTCTGAAAGAAAGCACGAAGGTTTCAATCAAGGTTAGTGGTAATACGAATAATACGATACGTTTTGAAATACAAAGCGATTCTGTGAATTTTTTATTCAATAATTTAAAAATATCAAATGTTACAAAAGAAAATACAGCAACGATATCGAAAGCATTGCCAAAAGGAACTTACTATATAAAAGTGTATAAAGGGGCATCTGGAACGTCTGGTAATTATAGTGTTCAGGTTCAGAAAGAAAAATAATATTTCATAGTAAGAAAGTGCTCCTTATGGAGCACTTTCTATTTGAAGGAGATAGTAATTATGGATAAAACATATTCTAAATTTCGTTTTAGTCTAGAAGAGAAAAATAACATGCAGGAAGCAATCATTCAGTATTTTGAAGAAGAACGTAATGAAAAGTTAGGAATCTTAGGTTCAGAGAATCTGTTGGATTTTTTTCTGGATCTAGTTGGTGATAAGATATATAACAGAGCTCTTGATGATGCTAAGATTTTTTACAAACGGGCGATAGAAGATGTGGACAATGACTATTATGGATTGTATAAGGGATGAGTTATCAAAAAAGCATGGTTTAGAAGACCATGCTTTTTTGATAAACACCACAAAAGAACTTTCTTCACCAAAATAAAATCTCTGCTAAACAAGAGTCTATCAAAATTAGGATTCATCCTATGATTAGCGATATTCTTCGCAATCTAATTCCTAGATAATAAATTCACAGATTATATTAAACTTAAGCACATTATATAACTTGACATATACAGTTGTACTGTATATAATGAAACTATACAGTACAACTGTATAAAGCGTGACGATATAATATAACTATAATAAGAGGACTATTAAGCTGTCTAGCCTGCTTAAAATAAGGAGTTGCTATGAATCTAGAAAAATTTTTACCACTTACAGAAACTACTTACTATATTTTAATTGCTTTGTTAGAAGAAGGGCATGGGTACCATATTATGCAGAAGGTTGAGGAGCTTAGTAATAATCGAGTACGAATAGCGGCTGGAACGATGTATGGAGCCATTGAAAATCTGTTACGGCAAAATTTAATTAGTGCAGTACCAAGTGATGATAAAAGAAGGAAAGTATATAAAATAACAGAAGAAGGACGAGATGTTTTAAAGCTAGAATCAAACAGATTACGATTTTTAGTTGAGGTTGCTAATCAAAACGGATTATAAAATAAGAGGATGTAAAGCATAACATGTAGTTTATAATCATAATTTAAAACTTAACGAGTGATTAATAACCATGTTTAGAAAATTAATCAATAACGGATAACAACTAAGATATTGAGCCTGCGAAGGGATGGATGGATATGAAAAAGTATAAACTTTTTAGTGTAAATTTAAAGAAGGAAGAAAACTGGATACAGAGTATTATAGAACAAGGATATCGATTGAAAAGGAAATCACCCTGGTCAGCTTGCTATGAATTTGAACCAAGTGAAGAGAAAAACTTTATACCAATTGTTCGAATTGATTATCGTCTGTTTAAGAAAAGGGAAGAGTTCGAGGATTATATCATGATGTTTGAAGACAGCGGATGGAAACATATTGGTGGGACGAAAAACAGTGGGTGCCAGTATTTTGAAAAGAGTAAAAAAGATGCAAGTGAAGACATATTTTCTGACCAGTCCTCGAAAGCAGAACGCTATAAAAGAATCTCTAATAATTGGTTATCCATAATGATAGCATATTTACCAATCGTTATTGTATTTATATCCACTGGCATTTTTAAAATCGACTCTTTCTTTCATCTGAAGGAGCTTTACTATACTCCAGGATTATGGGAGTTAAGTGGTTTTAGTTTTTGGAGAGCATTTCTTTTTGAAACACCGTTTGCGTTAATGAGAGGGTTCTCGGGTTGGTTATTTATCGCGATGATATTTCTATATGGTCTCTTTGGTTTAAAGGCATTGTATTGGTACCATAAAGAAAAAAAGCTTAATGATAATATTCATCATTAGAATACTAGTAAGGATAAGATGGAGGATACAAGGATGGCTGGAATTGCGCTATTGATGCCAACAAAACAATTATATGAACAAGCAAAGAAAATTGTAAATACAGTGAAATGTGATGTTAAAATGATTGAATATGTGACAATTGAGAATGTCATTGACAAAACAAAAGAGGCAATTGATAAGGGAGTAAATATTATTATCTCCAGAGGGCGACAAGCCGAAGAAATTAAATTAAGTACTAATATTCCAGTAGTAGAAATGGTTTTTACCGCACAGGAATTAGGTCTAATTATTGTGAAAGCAAAACGTTTGGTGGCAAAAGCTAGGCCCAAAGTTGGTGTTATCGCATTTCAGGGTATGTTGTGTGACATGACATATTTCAAAGAACTTTACGATGTTGACATTAAGTTATATCTGCAGGATCTTACATCAAACATCTCAGAATCAGTGGCGAATGCTATTAAAGATGGTGTAGATGTTATAATAGGCGGAGAAAGCACCATGATTTATGCAAATCAACAAAACTTTCCTGCATTGGTACTTGAGTCGACGGGGGAGTCTATAAAGACTGCTCTAAAAACAGCTGAGAATATGTATCATATGTTAGATATGGAGCAACACAATTTTGCTATCTTCTCCACAATTTTGGATAGTTCTTTTAATGGGATTATGAGAACAGATACACATACCACTATATTAGCTGCAAATCGTGTAATTCAGCAGATTGTTGGGAAAGATTCAAGTGAAATATTAGGACATAAACTAAGGGATATTTTAAATGGGTTAGATGAAAGTCTAATAGAACAAGTGATATCTGGTCAAACGCAGTCATACTATACGTTCTTGAATGTGAGTCAAGAACCACTGGCAATAGTAATTGAAAGTATTGTAGTAGATGGTGAAGTAACAGGTATGATTGTATCTTGTAACCGAGTTCATCGTTTAGGGATTCGCCCTGAAAAGGAATTAAAGGAACAGTTTTTACAGGGGTATGTAGCAAGAGAAACTCTAGATTCAATGCAAAAGGAGAGTCCAGGGTTAAAAAACATAATAAAGATAGCAAAGTTATACGCGCAATCCAATAGCCCTATTTTAATCGAACAAGCTTCTGGTGTAGAGGCAGAACGACTTTGTGAAGGTATACATAATTATAGTCTGCGAAAGGGAGGACCTTTTGTTTTAATAAATTTAGCTGGACTTGAACAAGAGGATCAGCATCGTTTATTATTCGGCGGACTCGACATCCGTGATTCTACAAAAGCGCCAGGAGCGCTAATGAAAGCTAAGTATGGAACTCTTGTAGTTATGGGAGCTGATAAGTTGACAAAACAGTCTCAGTATTACTTATCTTGTATCATACAGAAGAAGATTGTAAAAAACTATGATTTTGCTTATAACGAGATAAAGAGTCAGTTTATAGATGTAAGATTGATTTTTTGCACCTCGAAAGATATGGCAGAGTTAATTACGATTGATAAAATGAGAAAAGATTTTTATTACCAGATATGTGCTCTAAGTTTTAAAATCCCTACTATTAATGAACGTGCAAAGGATAGAGAATTGCTATTAGAGACTTACTTTGCAAAGTATCAAAAACAATATTCACATTTTCATATATTATCACAGGGAGCAAAAGAGGTCTTATTAAAATATCATTGGGAAGGCGGTGCTGTCCAATTAGAATCATTGATGGAAAGACTAATTTTAACAATTGGGAAAAGAATTATTTCGGAAGAAGATGTTCGTAATCTACTAGATTTTGTTTATGCCAATAAGGAAATAGTAAAAGAAGTGGAATCTGGAATAACGGAACCATCGGTAGAAAGAAAACAGGACGAAGAAGACTTAATTAAGAGTACCTTAAAACGTTATGCTCATAACAGATCATTAACCGCAAAGTCTCTTGGAATGAGTAAAACGACTTTATGGAGAAAAATGAAAAAATATGGGATAGACTAGGGGTTTCGCTAAAAGATATACATTTCGTTCTATGAAACAAATATGTTGCAAAATGAAATGAAAAGATTTCAAAAACAAGACTGTGACGGATACATAGTATTTGTCACAGTTTTTTTGTTTATTTCGTCAATTTACGCTAGGAGATTTGTCTATAAAATATAATTATACAACAAAGGAAGTGGAAGCTTAGGAGGTTAAATGTTATGAAAGCAAAAGGTAGAGCGAGGAGAAATAAGCTTTACTACAAGAGAGTAGTTACACCATATTTGTTATTACTGCCAGTACTAGTATTTGTTACATTTTTTATGTTACGGCCTATGGTGAATGTTTTTATTATGAGTATGCAAAATTATAAGATACTCGAACCCGGAAACAAGTCATTTATAGGACTCTCAAACTACATAAAGATTCTTACTCAAGATGAAGTATTTATAAAAGCAATTCGAAATTCCATCCTTTGGGTAGCAGTCAGTGTAGTTTTACAAACCATCTTAGGTTTTTGGCTTGCATATTTGCTAAATCAGAAATTTAAGCTTAGAGGAATAGCAAGAGCACTTGTATTATCTCCTTGGGCAGTCGCTGGCGTTATGGTAGGTATCATATGGAACTTAATGTTAGGTGAGACTTATGGCGTTGTGAATGACTTATTGCTTCGACTTGGAATTATAGATCAAAATATTTCTTGGTTCTCAAGTGGTAACATGGCAATGGCTGCGGTTATCATTGCAAATGTTTGGAGAGGAATTCCCTTCTTCGCAATTAGTTATCTATCTGCCTTATCCAGTATTCCAGAGGATATCTATGAATCAGCAAAGATTGATGGAGCGAACCGTATCGTTACTTTATTTAAAATCACAATTCCAATGATAAAAGATACCTTTGTATTAACAACATTGCTTCGTTCCATATGGACCTTCAATGCAATGGACTTAATTTATAGCTTGACTTACGGAGGACCTAACAATTCAACAATGACGATACCACTTTATATTATGACAAAGTTTAAAGGTGAGATGGATTATGGGTATGCCTCTGCCTTAGCTGGTATCGCAACCATTCTAATGATGATTGTTGCATTTGCTTATATTAAAATTGGAAAGCTTGGAAAGGAAGAGATGTACTAAGATGAAGGGTAAACAGGGAATTAAAAAAGTTATATTTTTATACTTACCAGTAATCGCTTTTATAATCATAACATTGGCACCATTTTACTGGATGATTGTAACATCATTAAAACATAGTACAGAGGTCTTTTCTAGACCACTTACTTATTGGCCAAAAGAGTTTACATTTGAGAATTACTCCAAGCTTTTTTCGGGATTTGGTTTTGGACGCTACTTTTTAAACAGTTTCTTTGTATCTATCACAACAACCTTAATTGTAATCGTACTTTCACTAATCAGTGGATATGCCATGAGCAGATATAAGTTTAGGGGAAAAGGCTTTGTATATTTACTATTATTATGTACCCAGATGTTCCCAGCAGTGGTGTTAATGATTCCATTGTTTGAAACGATGAATAGCTTACGTTTGATTAACTCCCTCTGGTCATTGGTAATCACGTGTTCTTGTACCAATTTACCATTCTGTTTATTCATGATGATGGGCTATTACAATTCTATTCCAAGATCCTTAGAAGAAGCAGCACAAGTTGATGGATGTTCCTTATTAAAAGCAGTATTTAAGGTTTTAATGCCAACAATGTTACCAAGTATTATTGCAACTGGCTCCTACGCATTCATTAATTCATGGAATGTGTTTATATATGCAACCGCATTTATTACAAAGAAAGAGAAATACCCAATTCCTCTTGCTTTAAATATTTTCCAAGGCGAGTTTAATACGGATTATGCAGGACTTGCGGCAGGGTGTGTAGTGGCTTTAATTCCAGTATTGATTCTTTTTGCAATGATTCAGAAGAATTTATCTGGTGGCGCAACAAGTGGCGCTGTAAAAGGATAATAGGAGGATGAAAGGATGAAAAAAAGAAGATTAGTCGCTTTATCTATGGCAGTAATTATGTCAGTATCCACTTTAATGGGATGTGGAAGCAAAGATTCTTCTACAAGTGGAAAGAAACAGGTTGTTGAGTTTTGGTACCATGCAGCAGACGAAAAGAGTAATAAAGCATACGAAGAATTAATTACAAAGCTAAATGCATCTCAGGATGAGTATGAGTATCGTTACACTGGATTTGCAAGTAAAGATTTCCCAGACAAATTCCAGATGGCAATTGCAACGAAAACTATGCCAGATGTAATTAGTACAGGCTTTGGTAATGTTATGACTTATGTAGCTCAGGATGCTCTAGTAGATTTGACCAGTTATTATGAAAAATGGGATCAAAAGAGCGATATTTTACCTCAGACATTTGACTCTTTAAAGGCTTTAGGTGGTGGAAAAATCTATGGTATGCCTTTTAACTATGACCAACAGATTTGTTACTATAACCCAGCATTATTTGAAGCGAATGGAATTACAGAAGTGCCAACAACACAGGCAAAATTTTTAGAGCTTACAGAGCAGTTTGGAAATAGAGAAAAAGGAACTTATTTTTATAGCTTACGTGGGGTAAAGCCAAGCGATAACTTATTTGCATGGATCTTTACTTATACGGATGGTGCTGGTTATAAGGGTTCTTTCTTTGATGAAAATAATCAATGTATTATAAACAAACCAGAATTTGTGGAAGCATTGGACGTATATGCAAGTATCTACAAAAACAAATGGGTTTCTGGTGATAGCGTAAATAATGATTTTAATGAAATGAATGCAGAATTTAGTGCTGGTACTTCTATGTTTGTTATGCATAACTCATCAGGAAGAAGAAGCATTAGTACAACACTTGGAGAAGGCAACTTTAAGCAAACCAAGCCTTTGGCAAATGAGGAAGGCAGATATTATGCACCATCGATGCAGCCACAGGTATACTGTGTGACAAATAATAAGGGAGCAGACGCTAACTATGATGGAGCAGTAAAACTTTGTCAGTACTTAGCAGGGAAAGAAGCAGTTTCTGAGTTATGTCAAGTTCTTGGACGTACTCCGGTAAACACCGCATGTTATGAGGCTGATTGGTATAAGCAAAATGCGTACTATCCACTTTATGGCGAAATCATGAATGATCCAAACTATGTACAGATTCAGAATCCTTACTGGTTAATGACATATGCAAATTTTATTAAGAGTGATATGACAACTGATTTTCAGGCGTTATTGCTTGGTGAAAAATCAGCACAGCAGGTTCTTG
The DNA here is from genome assembly GCF_000733755.1 of Lachnoclostridium phytofermentans. Classification (GTDB taxonomy): domain Bacteria; phylum Bacillota; class Clostridia; order Lachnospirales; family Lachnospiraceae; genus Lachnoclostridium; species Lachnoclostridium phytofermentans_A. The sequence continues at coordinate 358,918 of NZ_JPOF01000007.1, forward strand.
ATAAATGGGCTCAGTTTTTAACAGAGGAACAAGCAAAATACTTACAGGATAAATAAAAAATGTCTGAATTTAAGAGGACTTTTATAAGTCCTTTTAAATTTACGAAAATTCGGGGGTAATATGGTTTTTGATCTATATTTTAAACAATATTTGGAAGAGTTTAATGAGATGGAATTAGAACGTTGGAACTATCATTTTGGGTGTGTTCTGATTGGTGCAATGTATCTTTACCAAGTGACAGGTGAGCAGATTTATTATGATGCTATCTTAAATTTTGGAAATCGTTATGTAGATAATGATGGAACTATTATTGGTTATGTGGCAGAAGAACAGAATGTAGATTTGATGGCAAGTGGAAGATTGTTATATTTTCTTTATGATAATACCCAGGAAGAAAAATACCTAAAAGGAATCCATTCCATTATGAAACATCTAAAAAATCAGCCTAGAACATCACAAGGCAACTTCTGGCATAAAAAGATTTATCCATTTCAGGTTTGGTTAGATGGACTTTATATGGTACAGCCATTTTATATGGAATATGAAAAACGTTTTAATCATAAGGAGAATTACGAAGATACGATCAAACAATTTGATAATGTAAGAGAGTATCTTTATGATGAGGAAAAGCATCTTTATTATCATGCTTATGATGAAAGAAAAGTAATGAAGTGGGCAGACAAAAAAACAGGTCGTTCTCCGAGCTTTTGGTTACGTTCGATGGGTTGGTACCTAATGGCGCTTGTGGATTGTTATGAGATTTCAGAAGAAAAAAATGCACAAGAAACCTTTGGAGCTTTGCTAAAAGAAGCAATCGAGGGAATGAAAGAGTATTTAGATCAAGAACACCTATTATTTTATCAGTTAATTGATCGAAAGGATTTGGACGGTAATTACCTTGAAACTTCAGGTAGTGCAATGGTATCTTATGCAATTTTAAAAGGTGCCAGAATGGGGGCCATTGAAAAAGAGTATATTTCAGTAGGTGAAAAAATCTTAGCAGCTTTAGAAGCTCAAAAGATGATTGTTAGAGATGGAAAGTTCCATCTGATTGATACTTGTAAGAGTGCAGGTCTTGGGCCAAAAGAAGAAAGAGATGGAAGTGCTGAGTATTACTTAAGCGAGCCTATTAGTGAAGATAATGCACATGGAGTTGCAACCTGTATGATGGCATATGCAGAATGGCGAAAGTGTAAAGAGATGAGGTAAGGAAATGACAAAGCGTGAAAGAGTATTCGGATTAATAGAAGGAAAAGAAATTGATAGGACTCCAGTTGGATTCTGGCTTCATTTTCCAGAAGAGTTCCAGCATGGAGAAGCTTCGGTAAATGCACATATCGATTTTATGAAACAGACAGATACCGATATATTAAAAGTAATGAATGAAAATATCCTATATGACGGTGAAACGAAAATCATGTCATCGAAGGATATTGGAAAATTCAGAGGGTATTCCAAAAGTGATAAAGTTATGCAGGATCAGATGGAGATTATTAAGCGTATTAGTGATCAAACCAAGGGAGAATATCCAATCCTTGCAACCATTCATGGACTATTAGCATCTGCTTTCCATGAAACTGGATTTTCTGGTTTTTTTACTAGTATGGGTTATAGTTTAGCACTGTTTTGTAGAGAAAAACCAGAGGAGATGAAAAAAGCTTTTGGTAGAATTGCAGAGACTTTAATGGAGTTTGTAGACTGTTCCTTAGAAGCTGGGGCAGAAGGTATTTTTTATGCTGCGCTCGGTGGAGAAAGCAGATATTTTACATCGGAGGAATACAATGAATTTGTTCTTCCATATGAACTAATGATTTATGAACATATCAAATCAAAAACAAAGTTTGATGTTCTTCATATTTGTAAGAGTGGGATTGGATTTGATCGTTATGTACCATTAAAACCAACGATTGTGAATTGGGGAGTATATACGAATGGATTTACTTTAACAGAAGGTGCAGAGCTATTTAAAGATAGTATTATTCTAGGCGGTTTTCCTGATAGACAGGGGGTACTGGTAGATGGAAGCAAAGACGAAATATATAACCACTCTAAAATGGTACTAGAGGAAATGAAAGGTAAAAGATTTATTGTGGGCTCTGATTGTACACTACCAACTAAAATATCTTATGACAGAATTAGAAGCGTAGTGGATTCTGTAAAGGAACTTAAAAGATGAAGTCTGAAGTAAGAGATTGGATTGAAAATAAAAGAGAAGATATCATTAGGGATGTAATTCAACTGGTAAAGATACCGAGTGTAAGTGAGAAGGGGAAGAGCAATTCACCATTTGGCACGGAATGTAGGAGAGTTTTAGTTAAGATGCTTTCTCTTGCAAGTCAGTACGGTCTCAGTGTTGAAAACCATGAAGATTATTGTGGGAGTGCTATATTAAAAGGAAAGTCTGATAAAGAGATAGGAATTTTCTCACATCTTGATGTGGTTCCAGAGGGCGTTGGCTGGGAGCTACTTAATCCTTATGAACCGATGGTTAAAGATGGCTGGATTTATGGCAGAGGAAGTGCAGATAATAAAGGCCCTGCGGTAGCGGCACTTTATGCGATACGTTATTTTAATGATCATAACATTACTTTAAAACATACCTTAAGACAATTTTATGGCTGTGATGAAGAACGTGGTATGGAGGATATCAAATACTTCTTAACCAAACATCAGGAACCAAGTTTTTCACTTGTTCCAGATGCTGCATTTCCGGTATGCTGTGGGGAAAAAGGGAGAATTGGAATCTCTTTTTTGACAGAATTCTCAGAAGATATTATAAATTTATCAGGTGGAGAAGGAAAAAATATTGTGCCCAAAGAAGCAAGTGCATGTATGAAAGGGTACGAAGTTTCCTTGCACCAAACAATGGATAATATTACGATTTCTAAAGAGGAAGGAGTTGCAAGAGTTAATGCCACTGGAATAGCAGGGCATGCAGGAAAGCCTGAGGGAACGCAAAATGCGATTGGTATATTGGTTGGTTTTCTATCAGCTTGTAATATCTTAAGAAAAAGTGATCAAAGAAAATTTGAATTCTTAAATGAAATTTTTTGTGATATTTATGGTGAAAGACTTGGAATTGCTTGTGAGGATGATAATTTCGGGAAATTAACAGTGGTAGGAACACTTCTCTCTATGAATAATCGGACAGCGCAATTATACCTTGATATACGTTATCCTGTATCTGCATCCGGAGAGAAGATACTAAAAAAATTAATAGAAAGAGCTGCGATTTATGGATTCTCTTATACTTTGGAAGAAGATAATAAGGGATACTACCTGGAAGAAGATGACCCAATCGTAAGGAAATTAACTAAGATTTGCGAGGAAGTATACCATAGGGACTTAAAGTCATATTGCATGGGAGGAGGCACCTATGCAAGAAAGCTGACCAATGCAGTTGGTTATGGACCAGGATTATCCTTTCAAAAAAAGCCTTGTAAAGAAGGACATGGCAAAGGACATCAGCCTGATGAATGCATTTGTATTGATAACTTAATCAATGCAATCGAAATTTATATACGTGCAATAGAGTATCTTGATGAGCATTTGGAAAGATAGTGAGAATAAAAGATGAAGAAAAATGATAGAAGATATAATGCCTATATCCAAATATTGAAAGAAGAATTAATGCCGGCAATGGGGTGTACTGAGCCAATTGCACTTGCATATGGAGCAGCAAAGGCAAAAGAAGTACTAGGCGAACTTCCTGACAGAGTTGAAGTTTTTGTAAGTAACAATATTATAAAGAATGTGAAAAGCGTAGTCGTACCTAATACGAACGGATTAAAAGGAATTCAGGCAGCGGTAGCGGCAGGAATTGTTGCAGGAAAAGCAGAGAATGTTTTACAGGTAATCTCTGAAGTTGATGATAATCAAAAAATACAGATACATGAGTTCTTAAACAAGGTTTCCATGAAAGTTTCTGCATTACAAACACCATTAACTTTTGATTTAGAGATAACACTCTATCTAAAGGAGTCATTTGTAAAATTAAGAATTGCAGAATATCACACCAATATCGTTTCTATTATAAAGGATAATAACATTATTTTTGGAACAAAAGAGAAGATGTTAACAGAAAGAGTGAAAGAATTACCGATGGATGAAACAATCGGAGATAGAAAATTACTATCCATCAAAGAAATCTATGATTTTGCAACCACCTGTGATGTGAATGATGTGAAACCAATTTTAGATCCACAAATCGTTTATAATATGGAGATTGCGGAAGAAGGTTTAAAAGCACCATGGGGAGCGAATATTGGAAGTACTTATTTAAAATGTTATGGTAATGATGTAAGAGTAAGAGCTATTGCGAAAGCAGCAGCAGGATCTGATGCAAGAATGAGTGGATGCGAAATGCCGGTTATTATTAATTCTGGAAGTGGAAATCAAGGTATCACGGTGTCTGTTCCTGTAATAGAATATGCAAGAGAACTATCTGTTACTGAGGAACGCTTATACAGAGCGCTGATTATATCAAATTTAATTGCAATACATCAAAAGACAGGCATTGGGAGATTGTCAGCTTACTGTGGAGCAGCAAGTGCTGGTTGTGCAGCAGGTTGTGGAATTGCTTACTTATTAGGTGGTGATTTAGATGTAATAAACCATACACTTGTAAACTCTATTGTGATTATATCTGGAATGATATGTGATGGTGCAAAGCCATCATGCGCTGGGAAAATTGCTACAAGTGTACAAGCTGGAATCTTTGGTTATGAGATGTACCAAAATGGCCAGCAATTTAAAAAAGGGGATGGCATTGTTAGTAATGGAGTAGAAGCTACGATTGAAAATGTAGCAAAACTTGGAAAAGACGGAATGAGACAAACCGATAAAGAAATTGTAAAAATGATGCTTGCTATTTAAACTATTTGTTAGCTATCCATTTTCCTATATACTATAGAACGATACTTATAAAGGTATCGTTCTATTTTTGTAGTTCGCAAACATTGCGCAATCTAACGAGTGCAAGTCTTAATAACGCCCGGTACTGGGATTGCGCTCTTATAAAAATACAAGAAGATATTATTTTCTATATCATAAAATCTGTTCTAAGATTTTTGAAGATATTTCTTAATTGCTTGAAAGCTTGTCTTACTAATTACATGCTCCATCTTACATGCATCTTCAACAGCTGTTTCCTTATCAACTCCAAGACTTACAAGCCAAGAAGTCAGAAGTTTATGACGTTCATAAATCATCTCTGCAATTTCTTTACCAGAATCAGTAAGATAGATAAAACCAGCATCCGTAACAGTAATATACCCATTCTCTCTTAAGTGTTTCATGGCAACACTGACACTGGATTTTTTAAAATTCAATTCATTCGCCACATCAATGGAACGCACGACTGGTAAGGATTTGCTTAAGATTAAAATTGTTTCTAAATAATTTTCAGCAGATTCATTTATATTCATAAAAACTCCATTCTGCGTGCAGTACACGCATATAAATCAAGGTGTTAAAAATTGGTTTCGATTTTTGACCTTATCTCATTACTAAGTGATTATTTGCAAAATTATATCACCTAGTATAACATAATGTAAACATAATTTCAAATTAGGATATGCTACTTTGCGTTCGGTATTCACTAGGTGACATACCGATAATCTTTTTAAATAGCCGACTAAAATAAAGTGGATTATCATACCCAATCATTCCACTGATATCTTGTATGGACAAAGGAGTGCTATTAAGTAATTCCATAGCTTTTTGCATTCTGGTTTGAATGATGTATTGTCTTGGCGATACTCCTGTTGTTTTTGTAAAATTATCGATAAAACGAGAGTAATTTAGTTTATGATCTTTTACATAATCTCTGATTGAAAAATTCTCATCGTATTTTAGATGGAAGATTCGAATTGCATTTTCTACCTGGTTATTATAGAGCTTTTTAAATCCTGGTATTCCTTGAGTTCTATAATTTCGCATCATCTTAAGTAAAAGCTCCTGTAATTGTAGGGAAGCAACCTCTTGATAGGAATATGTCTTTAATTGTAATTCTTGTATGATTTGGTTAAATAAAAATACATAGCTGCTATCGGTACCGACGTGGTAAATATTAGATTCATGAAAGCCCGATACTTTCCCAAAATCGTATTTGTCATGATAAGAAAAATGAATCCAATAAACATCTGGTTGATCCTCTAGATGATAGCTGTAGTGTTGTTCTTCACCAGGATAATAGAGGACGCATTCTCCTGCTTTCACTGTTAGCATCTCTTGATTAATACGAAACTTAGCACTGCCTTTCGCTAGATATAGGAGTTGATAATTATTTAGGCCATGGATACGAGTCGTGATAAATTCTTGCCTTGTAATTAATTTATAATGCCCACAGCAGTGAACATAAAAATCTTGATCAGAAACCATATCAAATTCTTTTTTGTTACTATCGTAACCAGTAATGGATAACATCAGATTTCTCCCTTCTTACCAATAATCTAATTGTATTAGTAAAATATAAAACTGTCAATGAAATGAAAACTTTGTGCATATGAATGCAAGGATAGGATATTCCGAAAAGACAATTAATTGCTTATAATCAGAGTACCAGATATCTTTTCGTAAAGATGGAATAAAGGAGGAATAGTCCATGAATGAACAAACACAAATTAAGATAAAATCGTCTTCTATGAGGCGATTAGAGTTAATGCCATATTATCAAAATCCTGAAGTTTTACATCTAGGTACTATGTCAAATCGCAGTTATTACATACCGCAAGACCAGAAAGAAGTATCCACAGATACTCTTAAAATCTCAGTTTTTCGTGAATCATCTCGTATAAAATTACTAAACGGTACTTGGGATTTTAAGTTATATCAAAGTCCATTTGAGATCGAAGACTTTACAAACGATGAAGATAACATTACCTATGATAGTATTCGTGTTCCTGGTTGCTGGCAGACGCAAGGATATGATTATAATCAATATACAAACGTAAAATACCCATTTCCCTATGATCCACCTTATGTACCAAATGAAAATCCAACCGGATTGTATCATCAGAAATTTCATTTGTCAAAGGAGCAAAAACAGTACCAACAATTTCTTAACTTTGAAGGGGTGGACTCTTGTTTTTATCTCTATGTGAACAAAACATTTGTTGGTTATAGTCAGGTATCTCACTCAACGAGTGAGTTTGATATCACGCCATTTACTGTAGAGGGACAAAATGAACTTCATGTAATCGTATTAAAATGGTGCGATGGGAGTTATCTGGAGGATCAGGATAAGTTTCGAATGAGCGGAATTTTCCGGGATGTATATCTGATGTTTCGCCCTGAAAATTATGTATGGGATTATAACATCAGAACTAGCCTATCGAATGAAAATAGCAAGGCCAAGATTGAGGTTTTTATAATGAATCAGGGGCAGCTAAAAAATCCTCATTATCAGTTATTAAATTCTGAGGGTATTGTTCTTTGGGAGCAGTATACAAAGGATACCAGTTTTCAATTTGAAGTTAGTAATCCAATTCTATGGAATGCAGAAGCACCATATCTATATACCTTTCTTATCAGTACAGAGGAAGAAGTAATCGTACAACAATTAGGAATAAGAGAGGTTAGCATATCGGAGGGTGTACTTTTAATCAATGGAAAGCCAATCAAATTAAAGGGTGTCAACCGCCATGATATGGATCCAGTGACTGGTTTTACGATTAGCTATGAACAAGCAAAAAAAGATATGACACTCATGAAGGAACATAATATTAATGCGATTCGCACTAGTCATTATCCGAATGCTCCCTGGTTTCCAATCCTATGTAATGAGTATGGTTTTTATGTAATAGCAGAAGCAGACTTAGAAGCGCATGGGGCTGTAAGCTTCTATGGCGGTGGTTATGATAAGACTTATGGAGACATTGTCCAAAGACCTATGTTTTATGAGGCGATTCTTGATCGCAACGAGCGTAATCTAATGCGTGACAAAAATAATCCTTCTATTTTTATGTGGTCAATGGGAAATGAAGCTGGTTATAGCAAGGCTTTTGAAGACACTGGAAGATATCTAAAAGAACTAGATCCAACCAGACTAGTTCATTATGAAGGTAGTATTCATGAGACGGGAGGACATAAAAATGACACTTCCATGATAGATGTCTTTAGCAGGATGTATGCATCGGTGGATGAAATCCGAGATTACCTGTCAAAACCAAATAAAAAGCCATTTGTTCTATGTGAATTTATTCATGCGATGGGCAATGGACCTGGAGATATTGAAGATTATCTTTCCTTATTCTATGAAACGGACCGTATAGCTGGAGGTTTTGTCTGGGAGTGGAGTGACCATGGAATCTATATGGGAAAAACAGAAGAGGGGATTAAGAAGTATTATTATGGAGATGATTTCGATATTTATCCGAATGACAGCAACTTCTGCGTGGATGGACTTACCTCTCCAGACCGAATCCCTCACCAGGGGCTATTGGAATATAAAAATGCAATTCGCCCAATCAGGGCAGCCCTAAAATCAGCAATCTATCCTTATGAAGTAACTTTAATAAACTGTCTTGATTTCACGAATGCAAAGGACTTGGTAGAACTCAACATTGAGTTGCTTAAAAATGGTGAGGTGGTTGCAAACCAAAGAGTGGAATGCCCTGATATTCCTCCGAGGTGCAGTGCGAATATAAAGATTGATTATCCTCATTTTAAAGGAGTTGAATGGCAAGAAGGCGATTATGTTCATATCAACTTAACTTACCTTCAAAAGGTTGCAAAGCCTTTAACGCCTAGAAATCACTCATTAGGATTTGATCAGTTATTAGTAAATGAGCCATCAAGAAAAGAGTTCTGGAGCGTTGGGAACGAGTTCGATATTCAAAATCGAACTCCGATAGATAATAATGAGGAGATATCTATTGAGGATTTAGGAAACAAGATTCAGCTTCATCATACCAACTTTCATTATGTATATAATAAATTTACTGGTTTATTTGACTCCATCGTATGGAATCAAAAGTCACGATTAACGAAGCCTATGGAATTTAATATATGGAGAGCTCTCATAGATAATGACAAAAAGCATGCCGATGATTGGAAAGCAGCAGGGTATGATAGAGCCTTAGTCCGCGTTTACAAAACATCATTAACCAAAAATCCGGACACAGGAGGGATCACAATAGTAAGTGAATTTTCTCTTACGGCGGTGCATATTCAACGCATCTTGGAAGGAAGTATCGAATGGAATATCGATAGAGATGGTGTTCTTACTTTTCATGTCGATGCAAAAAGAAATCTTTCAATGCCGTTCCTACCTCGTTTTGGAATTCGTTGCTTCTTACCTTCAGCGTATGAAGAGGTGTCCTATCTTGGGTTTGGTCCTAGAGAGAGCTATATTGATAAACATAGGGCATCTTACTTTGGACAATTTCATAACCTTGTAGAGCGTATGTATGAAGATAATATTAAGCCTCAAGAAAATTCAAGTCACTGTGGATGCCGTTTTGTTAGTCTACAAAATAATGCGAAGGATCAGATTTATGTTGCTAGCAAAGAAGCATTTTCCTTCCAAGCGTCACGATATACACAAGAAGAGCTAGAAACGAAACGCCATAATTATGAACTAGTGAAAGATGAAGATACCATTCTATGTCTTGATTATAAGATGAGTGGTATTGGTTCTGCCGCCTGTGGGCCGGAGCTTGCAGAGCAATATCAACTAAAAGAAGAAGAAATCAAGTTTAGTCTACAGATAAGGTTTGATAGAAGCTAATGTTATCCTATTTTATTCATAGCAAGGAAAAGATTATGAAGCATGATTTTTCTTGTTATCTGGCTTGAAAGTTAAGTGAGAATAAAAAGGATAGAATAGCTGGTAAACGGGCTATGAGGAATGAGTTATAATTAAAGAAAGGATGTATCACGAATTAGATTTTTATCTATTATGTGATACGTCCTTTTTAGTTCATGGCAAGGAAAAGTTTGCGAAGAGTACTTTTTCTTGTTTGCATTATCATATAAACCATCAGGAATCTATTTCAATGTAGATATTTTAACAAAATAATGTAAATGAGAAAAATTCTCAATTAAGTTATTGACATCAAACATAAGTTAGTATATACTAACCGTCAGAAAGATAAAGTACATAGTTAGAAAGGACGTGAAGGTCATGCCGTTATCTATGGCGAAAAAAGGTGAAATAAGTGTTATAAAAAATGTATGCGGTAAAGAAGAAACAAAGAGATTTTTGGAGAGTCTTGGCTTTGTTACCGGTAGTTTTGTAACGATTGTTTCTGAACTTGGCGGCAATATCATTGTCAATATTAAAGAATCCAGAATCGCACTAAACAAAGATTTAGCAAGTAAAATAATGATTCAGGTCCAAGCTTAATAGCGATATCAATGGAATCAAAAAGAAAGAAGGGTAGGAGCATGAAAACACTTAAAGATGTTCCATGTGGGCAAACAATAACAGTGGTTAAAATCAACGGTACTGGTCCTGTGAAACGACGCATTATGGATATGGGAATCACCAAAGGAACAGAAATTTCCGTGAATAAGTTGGCACCTCTTGGGGATCCAATGGAATTAACCGTAAGGGGATATTCCTTATCTTTACGTAAAGCAGATGCTGAAATGATAGAGGTAGAATAATTTTTTTCCTCTAGGGTTAGAATTAACTAACCCAAATAAGCGACATGAAACATTCTATCTGTAAAGGCTTCCTTAGTCTTTACGTCATATATCCTTAATAAAACTAAGTAAGTTATGCAGGTGATAGATTTAGGAACAAAAGAAGGATAAAAAAATAAAAGAATCAGGAATGGAAACAAATAGGGAGGCTTTAAACATGTCAATAAAGATAGCATTAACAGGAAATCCAAACTGTGGAAAAACAACTTTATTTAATGCTTTGACTGGTTCTAATCAATTTGTTGGAAACTGGCCAGGGGTAACTGTAGAAAAGAAAGAAGGTAAATTAAAAGGGTTTACTGATGTAATTCTTACTGATCTTCCGGGTATTTATTCACTTTCACCGTACACTTTGGAAGAAGTTGTTGCAAGGAATTATTTGATGGGAGAGAAGCCAGATGCGATTATTAACATCATTGACGGTACGAATCTAGAACGTAACTTGTACCTATCAACTCAGATTTTAGAATTATCAATCCCTGTTATTATGGCAATCAACATGATGGATGTAGTTGAAAAGAGTGGGGATAAGATACATATTGATAAACTAAAAGAAGAATTAGGTTGTGAGATTGTAGAGATATCAGCATTAAAAGGAAAAGGCATCAATGACTTAGCAAAGAAAGCAGTAGCATTAGCTCAAAGTAAGCAATTAATTGAGAAATCACCTCGATTTTCTACAGAGGTGGAAGAAGCTATCGAGAGTATTGAAGAAAGACTTCCAAGTGGGGTTCCATTAGAGCAAAAACGCTTTGTAGCCATCAAATTATTAGAGAAAGACGATAAGATAGAGAAACAGTTTAAGAATCTACCAGTTGTAGAAACTGAAATTACACGGCTTGAAGAATTATTTGATGAGGATACGGAGAGTATCATTACGAACGAACGTTATGTATTCCTGACGAATATAACGAAGAAATGTTATCAAAAGCAGGCAAAAGAAAAATTATCAACATCGGATAAAATCGATCGTATTGTAACCAACCGTATTCTGGCACTTCCGATTTTTGCTGTAGTAATGTTTTTAGTTTATTATGTATCAGTTACAACCATAGGTGGTATGGTTACAGATTTAGTGAACGATGGAATTTTTGGAGAAGGCTTTTCCTTCTTTGGACTATAGGTGCCTGGAATCCCTGTATTAGTAGAGCAGGGGTTAACAGCAATTGGTTGCGCAGATTGGCTACAAGGCTTAATTCTTGATGGCATGATTGGTGGCGTAGGAGCGGTTCTTGGATTTGTACCTCAGATGTTGTTATTGTTCCTTTTTCTTGCATTTCTTGAAAGTTGTGGTTACATGGCTCGAGTTGCCTTCCTTATGGATCGTATCTTCCGCAAATTTGGTTTATCCGGTAAGTCCTTCATTCCTATGTTAATCGGTAGCGGATGCGGAGTTCCTGGAATTATGGCATCCCGTACAATTGAAAATGATAGAGATCGGAAAATGACAATTATTACAACTACATTCATCCCTTGTGGTGCGAAATTGCCAATTATCGCTTTGATTGCGGGCGCTCTATTTGATGGAGCATGGTGGATAGCTCCAAGTGCTTATTTTATTGGAATCGCAGCGATTGTTACTTCGGGAATTATTTTAAAGAAGACAAAATTGTTTGCAGGGGATCCTTCTCCGTTTGTTATGGAATTACCACCATATCATATGCCAACAGTTAGCAACATTCTCCGTAGCATGTGGGAAAGAGGATCTTCCTTTATTAAAAAAGCAGGTACAATTATTTTGCTTTCCACTACTGTAATTTGGTTTGCTCAAAGTTTTGGCTTTACCGACGGGGCATTTGGTATGGTTGAGGATATGAATGATAGCATCCTAGCGGCATTTGGTAAAATAATAGCTCCAATATTTGCTCCGCTTGGATTTGGAGACTGGAAATCAACCGTTGCTACGATTACTGGACTTATTGCAAAAGAAAACGTAGTGGGTACTTTCGGTGTACTCTATGGATTTGGAGAAGTTGCAGAAGATGGTGCAGAAATTTGGGGAACACTTGCTGGCAGTATGACTTCAATTGCTGCATACGCCTTTTTAGTATTTAATCTTCTCTGTGCTCCATGTTTTGCAGCAATGGGAGCAATAAAAAGAGAGATGAATAATGCGAGATGGTTTTGGTTTGCGGTTCTTTATCAGACAGGATTTGCTTATATCGTAGCATTTGTAATCTTCCAATTTGGCTCATGGATTAGTTTGGGAACTTTTAGTGTATTTACAGTAATTGCATTCGTTGTGTCAGTAATTTTCTTGTATTTATTAGTAAGACCTGTTAAGAAAGGTACTCCGAAATAAGGTTGATTTGATAAAAATAGCATGTATGAAAAGTAGTGAAAGAATAGCAATATATTCTATGCTACAAAATGGATATTGTGTTAGCGTATCAGAATGGAGGTTAAGATGGGAACATTTCTTGTTTTACTAGTAGTTATTGTGGTTATAGCGATTGTGTGTCGAAGTATATATAACGATAGAAAAAAGGGAAAGGTTGGCTCCTGTGGTTGTGATTGCTCCAAATGTGGTGGTAGTTGCCACTAAGCAAGAGTTGAAACAGATTAGAAATAGCAGGTAAGTGATGGGAGTTTGTTGTGACTGAGAACTTAAAAGATCAAATACTAAAAAAAATTAAGGATACAGGATGTCGTATTACGAAACAAAGAATATTACTTCTTGATATTGTTCTTAACGAGGAATGTACTAGCTGTAAAGAATTATATGTTAAAGCAAGACAAAACAATCTTGACATTGGTTTAGCAACGATTTATCGATTTATCAACACATTAGAAGAGATTGGGATCCTGAAACGGAAAAATATTCAAACCATGCTTCCTAAGATCGAGAGCGTACCCTTATATGAAGTTCAAAAAGAATTAAAGCCAACGAAAAGTCAAAAGAATCAGCAAGTTATCTTAGTTGCAGCAAATAGTGAGTTATCAATTGTATTAGAGGACCAAACAACCTACCATCTTTCAGAAGCTGAATGGAAACAGGTTTTAAAAACAGGACTTAGTGCTTGTGGATTCTCAGTGCATAAGAATATAGCGACCGTGATTATGAGAAAAGGAGCCAAAGTATGAGTGTTGTAATCATTGGAGGTCATGACCGCATGGTTTGCCAATATAAAAAGATTTGCAAAGCATATCAATGCAAGGCAAAGATATTCACCCAGATGCCGAATAAATTAAAGGAACAAATTGGTTCTCCTGATCTTATTGTATTATTTACCAACACTGTATCCCATAAGATGATTCGTTGCGCTCTTCTTGAGGCTGAAAAGAATCAAGTTGATGTGGTACGATCTCATACCAGTAGTGGAAATGCACTAATCGGAATTCTTGAACAAAAAGTGTTAACACAATAAAAAGTAAAAGTCGGGATAAGTAATCCCGACTTTTGTGCTTTATCCTTACCGATAATAACCACAGTCCTTACAGCTACGACTTGAATTCAAGTTTCGAGTCGCACATTTAGGACAAATCCAAAAATCTACTTTTTTCTCCTCATTGTCTGGATTTTTCGTTTCCTTATCTGCACTAGCAGAGTCTACTTTCTTTGATTTTTTAAATAATCCCATGATATTACCTCCCACGATAGTAGAATTTGTGGTACTATTATTCCTAGTATAATATATTTTGGTACAAGTCATTGTATGACTAATGACCATACTTTAGCTATATAAAATAATGCAAATACCGAATGAAAGAAGATAGTGGTATAGGAAAGTGAATCATGTCGATATAAAATTTACATGTTACAGAATCGTTAGGAAACTGCCATATTTTTAACAAAGGTTGATCCTAGACTGAAGTAGAATAAGACGAGCAATATGATGTTTGCTTGGAATAGGAAGGAAGTAAGTATCCAATGAACAAAAAAAGTACAAGAGAGGTTATTACTAAGAGAGGGAACATGCAAGGCACAAGAAACAAATTCATCAAAGGGTTAAGTCTCTTATTAATTGTAGCGCTTCTTGGGAGTAATGCAGCTCCAAGTGTAGTAACAGCTAAGACTACGGAAGGCACCACAATCATAGCGAAAGAGGAATCCGTGCAAGACGATGCAAATTCACAAGGTGATCGTAATATAGACGAAGATACGGTGAAAGAAAAGTTCGGTGAGAAGATTGACTTTCTAAAAATGTCCAAGAAAGCAACGATAGTAACAGAAAATAAGGTAATGCTTGTGGATATGACAGCGAGTAAGGTATTAGGAGGTTCTTATCTATCAAGCCGCTCCTATTTTAGTGAATTTACTGATTTGATGTTTATCTTGACAACATTAAGAGAGGCATCACTTACAGATATCGTAACGATAAGTAAGCGCGCTGCATCACTACAAGATGAAAATATCTATGGATTCGAAGAAGGAGATAAGATTTCTCTATATGATTTGCTTTTATGTTTTTATTTTACTGGAAGTGAAGATGCCAGATTAGCTATTGTTGATCATATGACCGATAAAGATACTACATTTATTGCTAAGATGAATTCTGTTGCACGAAGCATAGGAGTAATCAATACGAATTACTCTAATCTTAATGGTGATTACAAAAAAAACCAAAACACAATGTTATATGATATTTATTCCATTATGTATGAATTACTGAATGAAGATTTTGTGAAAGAGGTACTATCGGAAAATAAGCTTTTTATCACATATCAAAATAGCGCAGGTAAGACTGTAAGAAAAGCTTGTGTAAATCAGAATATGATTGATGCTAAGAGTGTGACTGTACCTGAGAACATGAAACTAATCACAGTATTTTCAAGAAACTGCAAAGTACTTGGAAATGGACAGATAGCTTTAGCAGAAGGTGAAAATGGACACTATTATCTTTCTATCCTAATGGAAGTTGATGAACGTAGAGATATTGGGAAGGAATCAGGAAGAATTCTTGAAGTAGTGAATGGGACAGAGTATTTTGATGAAGAAATCCTTATTACACCAACACCGATACCTACTGTAACACCAACCCCAACGAAGAAGCCAGAACCAACAGTTGCACCTAAGCCAACTGTTACGCCAACGCCTACACCGATCGCATATAAAGCTAAAATTCCAACAGAAAGCAATAATGCTCGTTATCAGTTCCTTATGAATACTAATTACAAAGCATATACCATATATGATGCTCCAGCAGGATACCGTTCTGCTACGGAGGCGTCGAAGAATATGACAGTAATAACCGTTCCGGTGTGGAAGATGAATTCTGCGGGGAAGAAGTATTCCTCTACTATGAAGCTATCAATTCATAAAAAACTTGCGGATGGAGTATCAAGCATCTTTAAAGAGGTATATGCCTTACCAATGAAGTTCCCAATAAAAACATTACTAGGATATAGTTACCGTAAAGTGGGAGGCGTAGGATTAAGCAATTCCACCTTATTATCCATTCATTCTTTTGGTGCTGCGATTGACATCAATCCAGGAGACTATGATAATGACTATTTCCTTGGGAAGGGAAATGATTTAAGAGACAAGTCAAATCCATACTGCATTCCAGACGAAGTAATTGATATATTTGCAAGCTATGGTTGGTTCTGGGGTGGTGACTTTGAAATCAGTGCGGATACCATGCATTTTCAATATCTTGGCTTAGAATTCTTATCGTATCAAGGAAAGAGTCCGTTTCGAGAGTTAAAATATAAAAATGGTACTCTCATGAGTGGTAATGATGTTAAGAATCTACAACAACGATTAAATCGCCTAGGATATAAGGTAACTGTCGATGGAAAATATGCAAAGAGCACTGAAACAGCCATAAAGAAGTTTCAAAAAAATAATAAGTTAAAAGTAACAGGAGTAGTAGATTACTCTACTTGGGAAAAATTAATCAATTTAACACATTATATGGGATATGTATTCTAATTTTTTATAATATGTACTTAGTACCAGGCAAGACTTAACGTCATGCCTGGTTTTTTTATAGATAGGATATTGCAACGCAATTTCCTATCTATAAAAAACTCTCCGAGGGATGCCACTCACCCTATGGGTTCGATGCGAAGTAACTTCGCCTCTAAATATAAGACTTTTTTATTTTCTATATAGATTCTTAAGAAATTCTTTCGTTTTTTCTATCGGTGTAATTTCGAATTTTTCCTTATGATATAGTTAGTTAATCAAGCACATTAAGAAAATACAAAAAGGATAGTAAATTTGCATAGTAAAATAAAGATAAGAGGAGTAGGAACTTATGGAAGCACAAGCAATATTTCATGCAATTGAAAACTACGGATTACTAATCGTATTTCTCGTAGTGCTACTAGAATATTTAAATTTGCCAGGATTTCCAGCCGGTGTAATATTACCATTTGCTGGTGCATGGTCGGCCCGACACAGTGATTTTATTGTTACTTTCTTAGTAACAGTACTTGCGGGTGTACTAGGGAGTATAGCCCTTTATTATCTTGGTAGATTTGGAGGAGATAAACTGATTCGTTTTTTTACAGGCAAAAGCCCAAAGTTAAAGGTGAAAATGGATCAGTTGAATCAAAAAATTGAAAGTAAGGGTGCATACGCAGTGTTTTTAAGTAAATTGCTACCGGTTGTTCGTACCTTAATAGGAATACCTGCTGGAGCATTTCGTATGAACATTACGCAATATGTTCTTGCTTCAACACTTGGAATTATCATTTGGAATGGGGTTTTGTTTGGATTTGGATATTTTGTAGGAGGATTTACCGCATGAGAATTGCAATGTTTACTAATACGTATTATCCATTTGTAGGTGGTGTACCAGTTTCGATTGAACGATTAAGTAAGGGGCTAATGAGTCAAGGACATCAAGTTGTTATCTTTGCTCCATCCTATGAGGAAGATAACGAAAAAGAATGTCGCAAAAGGAAAGACCAAAAGATAAATCGAAATTTAAATAATCAAGGTAAAGTAGAACAAGAAACAGTAGAGATACACCGATTTAAGGTAATGAAGCATAAATTAAGCAATGGATGTGTGATTCCAAAGCTCTTTGATTCTGCTATAGAAAAAACATTTCGCCAAGACTCTTTTGATGTAATTCATGTTCATCATCCAATGCTTATGGGTTATACAGCTATGTATCTATCAAAGAAATACGATATCCCTATGGTTTATACATACCATACCAGATACGAATTCTATTTAAAGAGTTTACGAATGTTCCAAGATACATCAGGTTTCAATGAGGAGGAGAGTATGAAAGCAAAGGTAAAAAATAAATTATTACAAGTTACAAGTAGTGTTATTATACCAAAGCATAATAAAGTCTTTATGAATCGATGTGATGCTGTCATAGCTCCTACGGAATCCATGCGTGAATTTTTAGTTAATCAACAAGTCTTAACTCCGGTTCATATTTTGCCTACTGGAATATCTTGTCCAAGTAAAAAGAGGGTTCTAACAGAAAGCAAACTAAAAAGCCACATAAAGTTTATTACCATTGCGAGGCTGGAAGAAGAAAAAAATCTATTTTTCTTAGTTCGTGCTTTGGAATTATTTAAGCAAAAAAATCAGACTTCCTTTCATCTTTCCATAGTAGGAGAAGGCTCAATGAGAGAGCAGTTACAGATGGAAATTAATCAAAAAGGACTCGCTGAGAATATCACCCTGCTAGGGAGTAAACGTCAGGATGAAATCGCAACCTTATTACAAGACAGTGATTTATTCTTGTTTAGTTCAAAATCAGAAACTCAGGGAATTGTGTTGTTAGAAGCAATGTCTCATCAACTTCCGGTGGTTGCTATAGAGGCAAACGGAGTTCGTGATGTAGTATTTGATGGATATAATGGAATCAAAACATTGGAAGAGGAAGACGGCTTTGTAAAGGCAATCACAAAAGTAACAGAGGATATCGATTTTTATCATGCGTTAAGTGAAGGAGCCTATGAAGTGGCGAGCAAATACGACTATAATCAAGTTGCACTAGAAGCAGAGAAAATATACCTAAGTAGTTTATGGAATAAAAACAGGAGAGTAGCACATGCAGTATAAAATCATTAAGAAAATAGGATTGCTATACCTTCGATTCGTAGCAAAGACATCAAAGGTTGTATATTTTGGAGATAGTGGAATTACCGGAAATGAAATGATTGGCTATTGGCATCAGGATAGTTACAGTATGCTATTATTGTTAGAGCATTTTGCAAAGCAAAGAAAGAATAAAGTTTCTATTGTTGTGACAGCGGATGACAGAGGAGATGTCATTGAGCATATGATTCGCCATTATGAGGGAATCGCTTTGCGGCTTCCAGATGGTGCAAGAATGAGAAAATGTATGGATTTTCTTGAAAGTAAGGGAATGGAACCTGGAATAATGGGACTTGCGATGGATGGTCCGGTAGGTCCATGTTATGAACCGAAAAAACTGTTATTTTACTTAGCAGAAAAAGCAAACAAAGAAGTGGTATTAGTTCGGATCACTTATAGTAAGAAGCTAACAATTAAGAAACGCTGGGATAATTATATCATACCACTGCCATTTACAAAGCTAAAAGTAATGTTACAGCCGATTGGAACAGTGTCAGGAGAAGAATTAAGAAACTTTAAGCAAAAAAAGGAAGAAATAAGAGGGTTTTATCAATTGGCATAAAAGTTAGCTTCTCGAAAAAAACAACTTATCTGAAATAAACAGCCGCCTGTTTTAGTATGGGCGGCTGTTTGCTTACATTATAAATGCAATCTTCTCTTTAATTCTTCCTTGGTTGCTTCAGGAGAAAAGATAAGAATTCCAAGGAAGGTTGTCAAGCTATAGAAAAAACAAGTGATCGTCGGCCATGTATAAGTGAGCCTGTGATTGAATAATAAAATTACAGGAAGGATACCAATAATTGAGGTTATCATACTGTATATGGCATAGTCATGGTGACGTCTTTTCTTTATTAATAAAAAGAATAGTATGGTAATGTTGATAGCAATAAATCCAAACGGCATAACATAATCTACAGACCATACAGAACTATTCCCTATAGAACCTAGATATACCAGAAATAACAATGTCAGATAAGAGCTATAGGTGATTTTTTGTATCGACTTTTTGGCCCCTGTTGTGATTGATAATAAGAGAAATATATAAGCGATGGAACTAATCACATAACGAGACCAACTTAAGTTTTTCTCCGTATGAGTTAATAGATCAAGATAAACACAGGATATAATAGCAATCAAACCAAGCAAGGCTAATAAGCGAAGTAGAAATCGCCTTGAATTTTTTTTCTTTTGGAATTCAGGATAATGATAGGTTTGCTCCAGTGTTTCTTCTTCCTTGGTTAACTCTAACTTGTTATTACACAATAAACAGTGTTCCAAGGGTGTGTCATAATGAAGGTTACAGTATTTACAATATCTCATCTAATCCCTCCCTATAGTTTGTATCAATGTTCACTTTGAGACCGGAATTTGCCAAACACTTGATAAAATGAGAGATAAAACCAAGATCTTTCCACTCCGTATTTAGCATAATATTGGTATGACCATGAATGGAGGAGATTGCCATATTAGTACCCCCGATGGAAAATTCCACATCCTTTATCAGTGCCTTCATATCTTCAGGTAAAGAAACCGGGCCAAGATTTGAAATAGCATAGGTGCTGATATTTTCTGCAAAATAATAATATCCAAGCTTAAATCCTAGATTTTTGAGTGCCAAAGGTAAGATTTTAATAAAAACACTCTTTTCAATCCAGACATTAGAGTTGATTCTTCCATGAAGGTCTTCTTTATTTAATTGTTCTAAGAACTGTCGCTTTGTTTCTACTAACATGGATTCCAATGTCCAATCAAGTCTTGGGTCGTAGGTTGCTTTGATATAAAGTGAGAAATTTCGTAAGGTATTCGATGGAAAATACTTTCGCAGATTTACTGGAACGAACAACTTAATCGGTTTTTTGCTTTTTCTACAATCCACATTTTGAGTGTAGATACTATAAGCAAGCAAAGCAGTTACATATTCACTGATTGTAACATTAAGACTCCTAGTGAGAGCTAATAGTTTCTCCGTTTCCACTTGGGCGCGGATACAAAGGGAAAAGTGATCTGCGAATTTTTCACCTGTCAGATGATAGGCTGGCTCTTCTTTTATGTTCTTTTTCTTTGATTTGTCATACTCATTGCAAAACATATCTTGAGTCTCATTGGAAGAAAAGGGGGTATTGCTGCGTATAATACCTTCGTGTTCTAGCTGATAGCCACATAGACAGCAGTAACGGTAAGTAATGGATTTTAGAAATTCCATTGCTCCGGTTCCATCACTTAGGCTATGAAAAGTTTCCAATGTAATTTTATTATGATAATAATATACATTAAACAGATAGCCATTATTTCTGGATGCAGGTACATACTTACAAACAATAGAGGACTCTGGTTTCACACGGAAGTGATGTTTGTTTGGGGATAAATAATTCCAAAAAAGACCGCTTTTTAACTCTACGGCAAACGTTTCGAAACGAGGCAATACTTCGTTTACAGCCTGCTCTAAAAGTTCTGGCTGAATGTCTTGTATAAGAAAAAAGGATAGACGAAAAACACTGCTTCTACTATCCTTAGAAACAGCAGGAAAAATCTTACCAGCATTGTCTACCGGATACCAATAGTTTTTTCGTTTCATTACAGACCTCCTATTGACACGATATTTGTGCCAAGGCTATTATAACTCGATTTTTTTAAATACACAATTATAAGCCTAAATTATAATAGAGTCAATATGCTTTTAGAATGATGGGTAAGAATTATGCTTTTAGAATAATGGGTCAGAGTATACACGATATGAGGTTCTTTAGCCCTGCTAATCATAATTTTCGCTGGAACTCCTTCCTATTCCGAACAAAATGGCGACTGTATTAACTATCAAGCTCAGCAATTTGGTCTTAAGCTCTAGTCTATGGATTTAGCTAATATAGATACAATTAACTTGAATATATATGTTAAATAGGATAAAATTGGTAACATGCAATGTATCATAATTTTCTGATTTAAATAAACAAATCAAAAATATGAAAACAATATTACAGAGAAAATAATATTTTATTACGGGGAGAAGATAATGAAAAAGTATGTACAGTGGATCGTTGTATTTCTATTTATAGGATTTATCTTGCAATCAGTATCAAATGTTGATGCTGCAACAGAAGAAAAGAAAAGTGTACCAAAATTGTTCTATATGACTAGAAATACCGCAACAGCTCAGGTGGACAATAGCACAATAAAAATTAGTGAAGCCTATGATCAAAATGTAATACCATACATAGAGAGCGAAATTTTGTATGTACCCGCAAAATATGTTGCGAAATTTATGAACGGTACATACTCTTATACTAAAAAAACTAAGAAAACTACAATTAAGCTTGCGGGTAGTACTTTTATTGTGAAAGCAAATTCTAAGATAGTAACAATAAACGGTAAAAATATTACAATGAAAAATAAAGCATTAGAAAAAGGCGGTAATCTGATGATACCCGCTAGTATCTTTGTTGATAATTTGAAAACACATAATGCGATTGTATATGAGGAGAGAGCCTTAATCATAAGTAAAAAAGGTGCTACCGATTTTTATACCGATAACAATGAACCAATTGGTTATTGTGTTCCAGATGATACTACATGGCAAGAAACACTAAAAAAGCAAGCGAAAGGTGAGAAAGCGAAGAAAGCAGCGCAAGAGATTCTTGCTAAAATTATTACGCCTGATATGACAGATTTAGAAAAGGTCATAGCTGTTAACGACTACTTAATACAAAATACAACATATACAAGTGGAGATTACTCGATCTATGGTCCGATTTTAGATGGAACAGGAGTTTGTCAAGGATATGCTTTCTCGGCAGAGTTACTGCTTAATATGGCAGGAGTGAATTGTACTAGAATTCAAGGATATGCAGGGATAGGTAGTAAAGAATTAACGAATGATATTTTAGATGCCCTTGGGTATATGGGGAATCTGCATGAATGGAACTTAGTCGAGATTGATGGAAACTGGTATCACCTTGATATAACCTTTAGTGATGGAACGGTAAATGGAGAGGAATCATTTCAAAATGCGTATCAATATTTTTTATTGTCTGATACTGAGATTTCAGACGATCATATTTGGAGAAAGACCTTCTATCAAGAAGCACCTAAGAGTTTTACAAGCACAACCTTAGCAAATACCTTAGATTCCAAAGGATACCCTGTGATTTATGGACGAATTTCTTTACCAAACGGTGAAGTTGCTCCAAAAGGTGGAGTAGAAGTAAGTGTTAGAGTGGGAATGGGACTTAATTTAAATATAGATCGTGCCTATCTGATCAAGGAGGGAAAATCATATGTAGATTTTACGATTGTAGCCTCGAAGACGATTGATAAACAGAGATTTCAAAATAGTTTTAGAATTATTACGAATACAAGAGGTTATGAAAAAGAGGTGTATTTGTTAGATACAAGTGCTACCAACGTTCAAGGGGTTTTAGTAAAAAAAGATATTAATTTAATCAATGGTAAGTTAATCATACCATCTTCTGTTACTCTAACCAAGGATTATAAATATACCGTTGAACTTACAACCTATTATAAAGTAGAAGGAGCCAATGGCCTTCGAAACGATGGAGGAGAAAGTTTCGATGGCATCCTAAAGGCAGGAGAGAAGGAAGCTACCTTTGATTTTGATTGTACAATTCCTTCGACAGAATATGAATATACAATTCGTTACTACATTTCAGGGTTTAATAAGACACCTTTGGTTGAAAGCGGATTCCTAACTGCAAATGGGACGATTGCTAGTGAGAGAACTTATATTAAAGGCAGTGAAAAACCACTCACTGATTTTATTATTCAGGTAAATGCAAAAGAAGTAACCCCAACCCCAACGCCTACCGAAGCACCGAAACTTAGCGGTACAAAGATGACGAAAGAAAATAGAGCAGAGCTGGTTAAAACCTTAAAGAATTACAACATTGGAAATAATGCGAAGTTAAGTAAGCTAAAAACAGAAAAGCAGATCATTGCTTTTGAAACATCGGAACCATATCAAGTATCAAATGCCATGAATGGTGACTACACGATGTATTATAAACGTAATTTAGATAGCGGTATTAAGTTAAGTACAATCTACTCATTCCAGGAGAATAACAAAAAGCTTTATATTAGCACTACGATTTCAAATATTGAGCTTTCTAAAGAGTACTATATGACAACGATGAATGAATTGAATCAATATTTACAGACTGCAACTTCCTCTAAAAAAATTGCTGATTTTTACGTTGTTTCTTATGAAAATTATGGGGTGACAGTATTTGATGCGAAGAATAAAGAGCAAATCTTTCAAGATATCATGGCACATAAAGTATTTATAGAGGCTAATTATACAGTTGGAGATAGTGTATATCAGATTTCATTAATGGGGGAAGAGAATGAGTTACCTAGGGTAACCATTTCACGTTTCACCAAGAAAGTCCATAGCGAATATTGACAGAACACATGGTTTATGTTATTTTAAAAAAGTATATAAATAAAACGAGAAAGGAAGATGTTTTTTGTTACGTGTATTAAGTAAAAGTGAGGTTTGTGCTAACTAGCACGAAAATTTAAGATGCAAAAAAGGTAATCTGCTGAAGTAATGTATTGTCAGCTTTCTTTTTTGTACCCAAAACCTGTTTTTACTTAAACGCCATTTAGTCTTGGTATACCGTAAGAAGCATCTTTTATTCTTATACTAATTCTAAATTGTTTGAACTAGCAGTTTCTTTATAGAAGCTTATTTAACATACGATACTTTTGATTTTATATAGAATTAGTATCGTGTTTGTTACAAAGCATTTCTATAAAGAAGCTTGATTATAGTCGTGAGTATCTTAAAACAGGTACCACGGCTTTTTTTTGTGTTTTTTTATAGCACATGAAAGTGACGTGGTAATAGGGATAATTTTCAGGTTAGGTAATAGGATTATCTAGTATATGGGAATGTATAAGCAAACCATTTTTTGTTTGGATTGTTTATCTGGTAGAGTGTTATAGGATTTCGGTACCAAAGTTTTTTAGATTAAAACAAACTTGGATATGTAATAAAATGACTAGAAGTGTAGAAAGGATAAAGGAACGAATCATTCTTTCTATTGTTTCGTACAGAAAATGTGAGTAAGAAAGAGGAAAATAATGAATACAAGACAGACTTTAGAATTTCAGAAAATATTAGAAATGTTAAGTGAATATGCAGTATCAGAAGAAGCAAAGAGGAATCTACTTAAGATGGAACCAAGCCTTTGTGAAACTGAGGTATTAAACCGAACAAAAGAAACGACAGAAGCAAGGGTGATATATGATGTACAAGGAAATCCTCCGATGTCAGAGAGGAAAGAAATAGACATGATAGTATCGCTTGCGAAAAAGGGTGGAATGTTATCACCGGAACAGTTAACCTTGGTATCGCAGTTTATCGCTGCGGGCAGAAGATTAAAAAGCTATCTAACCAAAGCACAGTGTCTTAAGGTGGATTTAGCATTCTATGCAGACTCATTTACGTCATTAGAAGATCTGCAAGGAATCATTGATGGAGCAATTAGAAATCATCAGATTGATAGTTCAGCTTCCAAAGAATTAAAAGACATAAGGCGGAAGATGGAATCAGTAAGTGGAGTAATGAAGTCAAAATTGGAGGCTCTTTTAAGAAGTAAAAAAGAGTGTTTTAGTGAAGGATTTGTATCGTTAAGAAATGGGCATTTTGTGCTTCCTGTGAAAAAGGAGTATAAGCATCAAATATCTGGAACTGTTCATGACGTATCTTCTAGTGGTGCAACCTATTTTATAGAACCTGTAATTGCAGTTCGTTATAGTGAAGAACTATCAGTGTTAAAAGCAGCGGAAGCAAAGGAAGAAGCAGTAATCTTATACACATTAACTTCCCTTGTTATAGAGAATGAATTTGAGCTCATGAGAAATTATGAAACTATGGGGATTCTTGATGAGATATTCGCAAAAGCGAAACTTTCTGCTTTCATGAAGGCAGTTCCTGCAAGTTTAAATACAGAACGAAAGATAAAGATTATCAATGGTAGACATCCACTTTTAAAAAGAGAGGAATGCGTACCGCTTAATTTTGAGTTTGCCAAGGGGATACGAGGTGTAATCATTACAGGACCAAATACAGGAGGTAAAACAGTAGCATTAAAAACGGTTGGACTATTATCCATGATGGCACAAAGTGGTCTTCATGTACCATGTGAAGAAGCAGTTTTATGTATGAACGATGCAATTCTTTGTGATATTGGAGATGGGCAGAGTATCACTGAGAACTTGTCAACATTCTCGGCTCATATAACAAACATCATAGCGATATTACAGGAAATAACGAAGGATAGTTTGGTACTTTTGGATGAGTTAGGTTCCGGAACAGATCCAGCAGAAGGGATGGGGATTGCGATCTCGATTCTTGAAGAACTAAAAAAGAAGCAGTGTTTATTTCTTGCTACCACTCACTATCCACAAGTAAAAGATTATGCTGCTCAGTCAGAGGGGATTATGAATGCAAAAATGGCATTTGATAGAGAAAGCTTAAGACCACTCTACCGTTTAGAAGTTGGTGAAGCTGGAGAAAGCTGTGCTTTATATATAGCAAAAAGATTAGGATTACCAAAGCACATGCTCATGCTAGCATATCAAAATGCCTACGGAGTTCAGGAAAAGGAGAATCATAAGGAGCTTAATCAGATGGAGCTTTTTTCTGAAAATGATCAAAGAAGCGTTTGGGAGGATAACTTAGAGAATTCATCCAATAGGCCTCGGATAGAAAAGAAGGTTGAGAGCAGGAGAAAAGAGCTTCCAGCAAAGGCAGCAAGTTTTCAACTCGGAGACTGTGTCATTGTATATCCAGAGAAAAAGGTAGGTATCGTGTATCAGGCATGCAATGAAAAAGGAGAAATCGGGATTCAGATAGCGAAAAAGAAAAAGCTCGTTAATTATAAACGAATTAAGCTTCATGTTGCAGCTACACAGATGTATCCAGCGGATTATGATTTTTCAATTGTATTTGATACCGTAGCAAACCGAAAGGCTAGACACAAGATGGAAAAAGGTCATCAGGAGGGAATGGAGATTCGATATAAGTAGGTAAAATTTTGATAATCCTTGGAAAGCTTATTGACTATTTTCTTAACTAATGTTATCATATTATTGTAGTTAGTTCAGTGAATAAACAAATAGTTTAGAAAGGGGTAATCCTATGAAAAATTACTTTCCAAATGTTCCAGAAGTAAAATACGAAGGACCAAATTCAACAAACCCATTCGCTTTTAAATATTATGACGCAGAGAGAATTGTTGCGGGTAAAACAATGAAAGAGCACTGCCGTTTTGCACTATCCTGGTGGCATACGCTTTGTGCAGGTGGAGCTGATCCATTTGGTGTAACAACTATGGATAGAAGCTACGGAAATATTACAGATCCAATGGAGTTTGCGAAAGCAAAAGTGGATGCTGGTTTTGAATTAATGACTAAATTAGGAATCGAATACTTCTGTTTCCATGATGCAGATATTGCTCCAGAAGGTGAGAATTTTGAAGAATCCAAGAAAAATCTTTTTGTAATCGTAGATTACATAAAAGAAAAGATGGATCAGACTGGTATTAAGTTATTATGGGGTACTGCAAATAACTTTGGTCACCCAAGATTTATGCATGGTGCTTCTACCTCCTGCAACGCGGATGTATTTGCATATGCTGCAGCTAAAATCAAGAATGCATTAGATGCTACGATTAAATTAGGTGGTAAAGGTTATGTATTCTGGGGTGGTCGTGAAGGTTATGAAACACTTCTTAATACAGATTTAGGGCTTGAACTTGATAATATGGCTAGACTTATGAAGATGGCTGTAGAATATGGCCGTGCAAATGGTTTTGATGGTGATTTCTACATCGAGCCAAAGCCAAAGGAACCAACCAAACATCAATATGATTTTGATACAGCAACCGTACTTGGTTTCCTACGTAAGTATGGTTTAGAAAAAGATTTCAAGATGAACATCGAAGCAAACCATGCTACACTTGCTGGCCATACCTTTGAGCATGAGCTCGCTTTAGCAAGAGTGAATGGTGTATTTGGTTCCGTAGATGCAAATCAGGGCGATCCAAATCTTGGATGGGATACCGACCAGTTCCCTACAGATGTTCACAGTGCAACCCTTGCAATGCTTGAAGTATTAAAGGCTGGTGGATTCACTAATGGCGGACTTAACTTTGATGCGAAGGTAAGACGTGGTTCCTTCGAATTTGACGATATTGCATATGGTTATATCGCAGGTATGGATACATTTGCTCTTGGCTTAATCAAGGCAGCTGAGATTATCGAAGATGGTAGAATTGCGAAATTTGTTGAAGATCGTTATGCAAGCTATAAGACAGGAATTGGTAAAGCAATTGTGGATGGAACTACTTCTCTTGAAGAATTAGAGCAGTATGTTTTAACACATAATGAGCCTGTTATGCAGAGTGGTCGTCAGGAAGTTCTTGAGTCTATCGTAAATAATATTTTATTTCGATAAGAAGAGTTAATATTAATCTAAAATTATTGCATAGATAAGATTATAATAAAGAGCGATCACATAGGAATTGTGTGATTGCTCTTTTTTTAGTAGTTAAGTTTTCAAAGTATGTAGATCTTTCCATAGGTTAGAGTTGAAATATCTGACTTATTTCTTTATAATCGTAAGTAACAGAACAGCTGTTTTATAGAACTGGTACCAACCCAGTATCTAGATGGAATAAAAAGCTTGTTTTGTAAGGATAAAAGTAAGAAATCGCATTAGTTTTTTGTAGATATTATGCGCACAGGTTTCATTGATGTAAATCACAGCGCTTTGATTGAATAAGAGTGAAATTAAATAATTTTCACAAAACAAATAGCAGCGTAGAAATAAGGGTAATTATGAAACAGGATATGGAATATAAAGTAGAAAATAATGAGATGATCGTTCAAAAATATAATGGAACATCAAGCCAGATTGAAATCCCTAGTGTTGTGGATGGATATCCTGTCACAGGAATTGCGGATTATGCCTTTCATAATTGTAGAAGTGTAAAAAAGGTAATTCTTCCAGATAGTATCATTACAATAGGAAACCACGCTTTCTATGATTGCAGGAGCTTAGAAAGCATGGTTATTTCTGATGCAATAAGAAGCATTGGTGACGGTGCGTTTAAGAACTGTTACCTACTAAACTCGATTGAACTATTTCATAGAAATGGCAGGATATCGGTATTAAGAAATATCTTGTCTGAATTTAGTGCAGAGCTTACTGTTACACTTCACTATGGACGCAATGCTTATGAAATAGGAAAAACAGCAAAGATAATTTTTCCTAGGTTTTTATATGACTACGTGGAGAATAACTCTGCAAGGATTATTCGCCAGGAAACCTATGGTTCAGGAGTTCATTACCGTGAGTGTATGACAGGTAATGATATTGATTATAAAAAGTATGATTCGATTTTTCATGTCGGCATGGCTGTTGATATGCTAGAAACAACCCTTTTCATCGCATTGTATCGAATCATGTACCCATATCAATTGATAGATTCAGCGAAAGAAAACTATAAAGACTTTATCCTGGAACATTGGGAAGTATTAATGAAATTATTAGTGGAAGAGGAGCTGAGGGATGAAATCCTTAGTTTATTAAAGGAAAACATCATATCCTTAGAGCACCTTAACAGATTAATGGAGTATGCTAGAAGGCAGCAGAAATTAGAACTTGTAAGCTATTTTTTAAGTTATAAACAACGAAATTATCTTAAAAAAAGTATCACATTTGATTTATAAAACGAAACTAAAAGTTTTATTACAACAAGAAATGGAGGTTAGGATGGAGCATGAAGTTAGGCAGAAACTGAGACAGCTTGGGGAACGAATCTTAAAAAATAGTTCCAATGAGTTGTATCTGTCAATGCGATTTTTAGATGTTCCACTCAGTGAATTAAGTTATGAGCTGCGGATGTCCTCTTTTTATATGGGAACGGATGGGAGTACAATCTATTATAATCCAAGATTTTTAATAGAAAAGTACACGTATGACAGTGTCTATGTAAACCGTTCTTATCTACACATGTTACTCCATAGTATTTTTCGTCATATGTATCTGAGAGAGGAACGCGACGAAGAAAAATGGAACTTAGCATGTGATATTGCGGTAGAATATATTATAGATGAGCTGGATAATAAGGCGACGAAACGACTTGTCTCATCCCGTCGAGAAGAACTCTATGAACGTTTATCCAAAGAACTTAAGGTATTTACGGCGGAGGGGATTTATCATCTGCTCCAAATCAATTGGTTTACTGAGAGAGAGATTGTTCAATATAGCGCTGAGTACTTAGTATGTGACCATCAGTTCTGGAATTTTGGAATCTCATCGAATAAAGGGAAAGATAGTGAGGACTCAAATCAAAAGGAGGAAACTGATCCTTCCCAAAGGAATGAGCAAACAAACAGTAAAAATTCCAAAGAACAATTAAGAGAGAATCAAACTGAGGGACAAGACGAAAAAGAGCAAGAAGACAAAGATAAAGAAGATAAAGAGCAAGAAAATAAAGAGCAAGAAAATAAAGATCAAGAAAATAAAGATCAAGAAAATAAAGAGCAAGAAAATAAAGATCAAGAAGATAATGAGCTAAATAATAAAGATAAAGAGCAACAAGATAAAGATCTAGGAAGCAAAGATCAAGGATATAAAGGAGATAACGAGACAAAGGATAGGGGTCAAGAAAATAATAAAGAAGAAAAATCAGAAGTAGACAAATCAAAGAAAGATAAAATCAATCAGGGTAGAAACAATCAAGATAGAAGTAATCAGAATAGAAACAATCAAGATAGAAGTAATCAGAATAGAAACAAAGTAGACAACGCAAGAGAAGAATATCAATCCTATGATGATAGAGCAGTAGAAGAACTTCCTATACGGGATGATAATTATAGAAAAGCACAGGAAAATCGTTGGAAAGATATCAGTGAAAAGCTAAAGACTAATCTTGAGACTTATCAAGCAAATAGTCCAAAAGCTACAGAAAGCTTATTGAAAGGAATAGGTGCAGCGAATCGTGAAATCTACGATTATCAGACCTTCCTTCGAAAATTTGCAGTATATAAGGAGCGTCTTCAAGTAGATGAAGATTCTTTTGACTATGGTTTCTATACCTTTGGCATAGAACATTATGGGAATATTCCTTTCCTTGAGCCATTAGAATATAAGGATGAAAAACGAGTTGAGGAGATTGTGATAGCAATTGATACCTCTGGCTCATGTGCAAGTAGTTTAATCTATCGTTTTCTAAAAGAAACAATAAGAATTTTAAAAAGCACAGAGACATTTCATGATAAATTTAGAATTCATGTGATTCAGTGCGATGAAGAAATTAAAGAACATAAGATTCTTACAAATCTTATGGAATTAAATCATTACATGGAACATTTTCAGGTGAAGGGATTTGGTAATACAGATTTTAGGCCTGTGTTTGAATATATCAAGGAATTACAGCAAATAGGGCAATTGAAACGATTAAAAGGATTGCTATATTTTACAGATGGATATGGCACTTTTCCTAGTAAGCAACCAGAATACGAGACTGCCTTTCTATTTGTTCGGAATCAATATGAAGAAGACAGAGTTCCTGCATGGGCGATGAAAGTTGTATTAGAAGAAGAACAAATTGAAAAGATGGGTGAATAGGAGCTACAATGAATATAAAAGAATGTAAAATTGAAATAAAGAATACGATACAAGCATATTTAAATAAAGACGAGTTCGGAGCATATAGAATTCCAGTAAAGCATCAACGTCCCATCTTACTTATGGGACCTCCGGGAATTGGTAAAACAGCAATTATGGAACAGATTGCAAGAGAATGTGAAATTGGGTTGGTATCCTATACCATTACTCACCATACGAGACAAAGTGCGATTGGACTACCCAAAATTGAAAAAAGAAGCTTTCAAGGAATTGAGTATTCAGTCACAGAATATACGATGAGTGAAATTATTGCTTCTGTGTTTGAGAAGATGAAAAATACTGGTCTTAAGGAAGGAATTTTATTCCTAGATGAGATTAATTGTGTGTCAGAAACGTTGGCACCAACGATGTTACAGTTCCTTCAGAATAAGACGTTTGGAAATCATAGCATTCCAGAAGGTTGGATTGTTGTTGGAGCAGGTAATCCACCGGAGTATAACAGGTCAGTTCGTGAATTTGATATTGTTACACTGGATCGAGTTAAGAGAATTGAACTAAGAGAAGATTATGGTGTATGGAAAGAGTATGCGTATATACAAAAACTTCATGGCTCCATCTTATCTTATTTAGAGATTAAGAAAAATAATTTCTATGTGATTGAGATGTCAGTAGATGGAAAACAGTTTGTGACAGCAAGAGGTTGGGAGGATTTATCACAAATCCTATATGCCTATGAAGAACTTCACTTACCTGTGACAGAAGAAGTGGTAAGAGGATATCTTCAACATCCAAAGATTGCAAAAGATTTTGCAAATTATTATGAATTGTTCCTAAAGTACCAAAAGGATTATCAAGTACAGGATATCTTAGATGGTAAAGCAGAGGAGCATTTAAAGAGGCAATTACGCACTGCTGGCTTTGATGAAAGATTAAGTGTACTTTCGTTACTACTTGACCGACTTTCTAGTGATTTTTATGAAACCTATCAGACGGGTGAATATCTAAAGAGACTTCATACTATCCTAAAGGAAGTAAAGGAATATTTTACGAATACCTATATGGAGCCAGATGTTATTATGGCTGATATGATTACTCAAAAAGAGAAGGAATTCGAGGATAAGAAATCAGCTGGGTTACTCGATCGCTTGCAAAATAAGATATGGAATCAAATAATTTTAAAATTATATTATTTTAAAGAACAAATACTTTTGAATCGATTAAAAGAAAATGACAGTGCATTCTCCTACATCAAGATGGAATTTGATGCGATGGTACAAGATTATCAAAATAAAATTATAGAAACCTCAAGCTCTCTTGAGAATTCCTTTGTTTTCCTTGAGGATACCTTTGGTGAAAGTCAGGAACTAGTCGTATTTTTAACTGAGCTTACAGGTAACTTTTATAGCATGCATTTTATTGGAGAACATGGAAGCGAGCATTATGTAAAGCATAATCAAAGCTTATTATTTTCTGAAACCAAACAAGAATTATTAAAAGAGATTGATGAGTTAAAACTGTTATCTTAATATCTATGGTAAGAAGAAGGTGTACAGGTGCTTACCAAAAGAATGACAAAAAATAGCATCTGTATACTTCTTTTATCTTGAATAGGAAAAGCTCACAAAGTGTACTTCTTCTTTCAGAGATGACTAATTTTATTCGATGGAGGACGGGGAATTTTTGGTTTGTGTCTAGGCTGCTAACACAAACTGAATGACATAATTAAAAACAGGGTTTTAAAAGCAGCGCAGAAATGAGGAAAGTTATGAAAACAAGATACAAAGGAATACTGTGTATTCTATGTTCTGCATTTTGCTTTGCAATTATGAATACAATGGTAAGACTATCTGGAGATTTACCTTCCATTCAAAAAAGTTTTTTTCGAAATGTCGTGGCTCTGGTCTTTGCCTATATTGTTATTAAAAAGAATAAAGAAAGTTTGAAATGTCAACCAGGAAATTTTAAATATCTGATCATACGCTCATTTTTTGGCACCATAGGAGTGTTATGCAATTTTTATGCAGTAGATCACTTGGTACTATCGGATGCATCCATGCTAAATAAGATGTCACCCTTTTTTGCAATAATACTAAGTTTGATGTTTCTAAAAGAAAAAGTTAATCTAGTTCAAGGGCTTGCCGTAGTAATAGCTTTTGTAGGAAGTTTATTTATTATAAAACCTACGTTTTCCAATATGGAATTAATCCCTTCCCTCATTGGGTTGCTCGGTGGGTTTGGGGCTGGAGCTGCTTATACAGCGGTACGTTTTCTAGGACAACGAGGCGAAAAAGGTTCCTTCATCGTGTTTTTCTTTTCTGCCTTTTCTTGTCTGGTTACCTTACCATTTTTAATTTTTCAATATGCACCTATGGAATTGTGGCAAATCGGTACGTTATTATTGGCAGGTCTTGCAGCAGCAGGAGGACAGTTTGCTATCACTGCCGCTTATTCCTATGCACCTGCGAAGGAGATTTCTGTTTTTGATTATTCTCAGGTAGTCTTCTCAGCAATCTTAGGCTTTTTCTTTTTTGGGCAGATACCAGATGTATTTAGTATACTAGGATATTTTATTGTATGTGCTACAGCAATTGGAATGTTCTTTTATGGTAAGAAAAATAAATCATAAGTAGTGATTAAGAAGGCAGTGCAAAAGAATATAATTTTTTACTCAGTAATTTATGTCTGTGATGTTATACTAAATTGATATGCGCAGAGGATTGCTCAGATGAAGGGAAAATATAAAGCGAGAACGATTTCATAATAAAGGGCTAGCATTATGCTTGTTAGGCAATATGAAATCATCTCGCTTTTTTATTCTTATAAGGACAAGTTTACGAAGAGTGTAATTTTTTCGCTATACAGTTACTCTTATTTTAAAATGCTTGAGTTTTTCTCTTTGTAATTACCAGCGAGATACCAAAGATTGCAATAGCAAAACATAGTTGGATAAGTATACCATAAATAACATCCTTTAAATCACTACCTACAAGCTCTGTATTCTTCCCTATTATCTCATTCGTCATAACATACCAGTAGGAAGGTAAAAATTTTGAAAAGTAAAGGACTTGTTTACTCATAACCGAAAGAGGTACAAATACGCCCCCTAAAAAGCAGAGTCCAAGTGATACAGAGGTACTAAAAACTGAGATTGCTTCCTCGGAATTACTAAAAATACCTATGAGATAGGAGATACTAAAACTAACGATAAGGAAGGAAAAACTGTTCAACAGATAATATCCATATACTCCGGAGCGTAACATGTCAGTTCCATAAATAATAAACGGAAAGATCATAAGTATAATCCAAATAATGACTGCTACCGTGATATTAGCAAGAGACAATTCAAAATTACGCTTTTTTAAGGAGAAGGATGCACAAACAGTTCTGTTTTTTAAATCCTTTTCATTGTAGATGATGAGTATCAAACTAATGCAGGATACCAATATTGCTATCATAGGGTAAGGTAAGTATTGAAAATAATAATTATAATTTGGTGCTTCCTCTAAGCTATGATTATCTAGTTGAATGTTAACAGATGCGTTAGACTGCATAATCTCTTTGGTTTTTGTCATCGCTTCCGATGGGTTAAGCCCAAGAGCAAGATAAGTTTTAAAAAAACGCATGATTTGATCGACTTGTATACTTGATAATGTTGTAACCCCAGCATCTGGTGCCTCTAAAGTTTCTAACGGAATTTCTTTTCCAGCAAGTAAGCCTTCTTCAAAACCAGCTGGAATAATAAGAATTTCATACACATTATTAAAGTAGAGTTCATCTTGAAAAACCACAGGGTCATCTTCAAGTTCTGTTAATTGATGAAGTTCACCTATATAATTTTTCAGTTCCATGCTGGTGGCCGAATGGTCACGGTCAATTACTGCAAGTTTTAGTTTTATGTCTTTAAAGTTAATCTGATCTTCCGGAGAACCACTTCGCACTGCAATAGAGGCAATACCCAAAAAGACAACCAGATTAATGACAATACTCCATTTATTTTTCTCTAATAGTTTAAAAAATGTACTAAATACTATCATATCGTTCCCTCCTGAGTATCAAAAAGCTTACGAAAATAAAGATTACCGCTATGACAAGTAGTGATATGATATCACTAGTAAATCTGGAATAATCACTAAATACAGTGAGGCTATAGAAGGCATCTGTTATCAATGCAGCAGGATTGATTCGGTTTAAGATTGGAACATTTGCTTCTACGATGTATTTAATTTTATCAATCATTAAGCCGCTTAGGAAACTAAATATTAAGCTGACGCCGGTAACAATAGAGATACGAAGTGCCTCATGACCTTTGCTGATTGATCCAATAAATTGGCCATAAGCAATTCCTATTACGCTACCTAAGAATACAGTAAGTAAAAAGAGAATCGGTTGATCTCCAATCGGTATGCCGAGAACAAATCTCAGGTAGAGCCATACAACGGTGAGTTCAAGAAAATGAATGGTTATTGCAGCGGAGGAGTCAGCAAGGATCAAGATTAACTTATTGGTCGGTGTAATGCATCTTCGTGCAGCTACCGTAGTTTGATTGCCCTGAATATCCATACTATTGCTAAGTCCCAAATAACTTCCGAACATACAAGCCATTGCAATTAAGGAGTAGAAATATTGGATAAAACCATTGGTGTTCTTTCCATTCAGTGAAACTTTTACAATATTTTGAGCTTCCGATTGCAGCAGTAAGATAGCTTTCGGGAGATCCTCCGGATTGTTTCTTGCAATATCTTCGATTGCTTTACTCATTCGGGTATATTGATCTAAAAATTGTTTTAATATATTTGTTTGTAAGCCACTGTCTGAAACATAGAGTTCTACCGAGTCTGATAATGCTATAATTCCATTTACAGTTTCATCGCTAAGCATCTGATCTGCTTCTTCCCTAGTTGTCTTCGTTATTTTAAACATCGGGGTCTTATCATTATAAGTAATGGAGGAAATAGTAGTTTGTAGAGTTTGATTTTCTGTAGATTCTTTCTCCATTACGATAGCTACCGGAATACTATTCATCACTCCAAGATTAAACATGGCATCTCCAAAGGCCGCACGAAACAGTGAGCCTAGAATGAGAGGAAAGAAAAATGCCCAGAAAAGAATGGTAGGGGTCTTTAAAAAGTATTTAAAGCGATATTTATACTGATGAAAAAACATAATAATCTCCAATCTGCCGCCACCCTGTGAATTTGAGAGACAGCTAAAGTTTACCGTGTGAAAAATCTTTTGACTTTTAACACTGCTGCTCTAATCTCTAAGTTCTTTCCCTGTTATTTCAAGGAAAACATCATTTAAGGTCGGAAGTTCTGTATAGACACGACCAAAGGCTACTTCTTTTGACTGAAGGTAGTTCAGTACTCGAATCAGGTTATGCTTTCCTCCAGTGCAGCTAATGAGGAGACGCTGATTATCATAATCAACTTTATAAACATGAGGAAGTTCTTTGATATTCTCAAGATGTTTTTCTTCTAGCTCTAATACTTCGATACAGATGGTCTCACTAGTCTTTATCATTGCTTTGAGTTGTTCTTTTGTTCCTATCGCAATTGTTTTTCCTTTATCGATAATAGCGACACGACTGCAGATTTGTTCCACTTCCTCCATATAATGAGAAGTGTAAATTATGGTTGCACCCTTCTTATTTAAGTCTACAATTCCTTCTAATATACGATTCCTACTCTGTGGATCAACTGCTACCGTTGGTTCATCCAAGATAATCAACTCCGGTTTATGGGCTATGCCGCAAGCTATATTTAATCGACGTAACAAACCGCCGGATAATTTCTTTGGATAAAATTTTTTAAAATCCTCTAATCCAACAAACTCAATGGCTTCCATAACAAGCTTTTTTCTTTCCTCTTTATCCTTTACATATAAACCACAGAAATAATCGATATTATCGTAAACAGTTAATTCGTTAAAAACCGCCACATTTTGAAGTACAACTCCAATTTTACGCTTCAGATCATAGCTATCTGGTCTCATAGGCTTACCAAAAACCTCGATATTTCCTTTATCAAAGTTAAGTAAAGCTAAGATGCACCCGATAGCGGTTGATTTTCCAGAACCATTTGGACCTAATAATCCAAAGATTTCACCTTTTTCTATACTTAGGTTCAAGTGGTCAAGAGCTAGGAGATCTTTATATCTTTTTACGAGATTTTCAACTTTAACGATCATAGAACACCCTCCATATTTTTAAGTTTTGATATAATAAAACTGCCAAGCCGAAAGCTTTTGTAGATCATGATCATGAATTTAGCATTTAAATTCATAATATAATTATAAAAATCCCGAAAGCGATTTGGTAGTGTTTTATGTCAAGTATTCATATGACATTTATCACATTTTTCATATGGATAAGCTAGCTTAATTTAATTGTTGTTTTCCAATATGCATATGATAGAAAGAAAGTAAAGTTGTAAGTACAAACTTTACAGTCATTTATTAAAATGGTATTGATCATACAAAAAGACATTGAAAGAAATTGATTATGGAAACTCAGTTGAAAAAACTAGATACAAGGAGTACAATAAGTTATTTTAATGGAAAAAGAAAACGGGACGAGACAATTATTTAACCGAATCAAGTAAGTCTTCCTCTTCAAATGTGGAGAGTATTAAGAGGGGGGGTGGGGACTTGCTTGTGTCAGGTGGGGTTAAAGTCCTACCTAACAAACTGCGAGAACAGTTATGAGGTTATGAGAAAGTAGCGAAGTGGATTGCGAATATCCGCTTTGACTAGTAACCTATTATAATTATAGTAAGAACTTATTAGGAGGAAACATGACACTACAGCAGTTAAGATACGTAATCATGATAGCAGATTGCGGTTCTATGAATGAAGCAGCAAAGCAACTTTTTATCTCTCAACCTAGCCTTTCAGGAACGATTAAGGAACTGGAATTAGAAATAGGTTTTGATATCTTTCTTCGTTCGAATCGAGGAATTGTAATAACTCCAGAAGGAGAGGAGTTTCTTTCTTACGCAAAACAAGTATCAGAGCAGTATCGGTTATTGGAAGATAAGTACATCGAAAAAAAATCAAAGAAAAAATTCAGTGTATCCATGCAGCACTATACCTTTGCAGTGAAAGCTTTTGTAGAGATGGTAAAGAAGGTAGGAATGGAGCAGTATGAATTTGCGGTTCATGAAACTAAGACCTCTGAGGTGATTGAAAATGTTAAAAATTTTAAAAGTGAGCTAGGAGTTCTCTATCTCAATGATTTTAATGAGCAGGTAATGACAAAGGTTCTGAGAGAGAATAGCTTAGAGTTTATAGAGTTATTTCAATGTGATACCTATGTATACTTATGGTCAGGGCATCCATTAGCGAGCAAAAAGATGATTTCAATGAAAGAATTAGAAGAGTATCCATGTCTGGCATTTGATCAAGGAAAAAACAATTCGTTCTATCTTGCCGAAGAGGTTAAGAGTACGTTTGATTATAAACGAATTATTAAAGCAAATGATAGAGCCACGATATTAAATTTAATGATAGGCTTACATGGATATACCCTATGTTCTGGAATTATTTGCGAGGAACTAAATGGAGATGACTATAAGGCGGTGCCGCTGCTGGAGAGTGAAACAATGAGAATAGGATATATTAAACGGAAAGGTTCCATTATCAGTAGCAATGGCGAATTATATATCCAGGAATTGATTAATTATCGAGACAAGGTGCTATAGGTTTAACCTATAACAGACTATTGGATTTGAGTATTAACACATTCTTCTTTGGGCTGTTATAATAACAAACATAAGAAATACACGAGGCAAGAATCACATAGGAGAAACAAGATTATTCTATTTAAATCTGCCTAAAGTAAATGATTAAGAATAGTAAAGAAGTATGATTAAGGATGAAAAAAGAAGAATTATCAAGGATGAAAAAGAAGAGTTATTAAAGATGAAAAAGAAGAGTTATTAAGGTTGAAAAAACAAGTTATAAAGAATTGGAATAGAAGAGTAGAGGAAAAAAACTGCTACTCAATAAATAATATGAATTTTAAAGTAACCTAAGCTAGAGATACAAAATAATGAAAAGGAGAAATACAATGCGTACTGTTAATTTAATCAATACTATGAATATGAAGATGTGCTGCAATAATGGATGTATGTGTAATAGCATGCCTAATACAGTGCGCTCAAAATCCGGTTTTTTGTAAGATTATTGTGACTTTAATCTGAGAAAAGAACAAGGGAAACAGGGTGCATGAGTTTAATGCACCCTGTTTTTTTAGAAAAGTTATGAAAAATAAGGTGGCACAGAAAAGTAGCATAGAAATGAGGTAGTATATGATTCGATTTGAAAATCTTAGTAAGACGTTTGCTTCCGGTGATAGGACTGTGGATGCTGTAAAGAAGGTGAATCTGACCATTGAGAAAGGTAAGGTTTATGGCATCATTGGTTTTTCTGGGGCAGGAAAGTCAACCCTAGTAAGGTGTATAAATTTATTAGAAAGACCAACAGAAGGTAAAGTTTTCATCGGTGATGTGGAACTCACCGCATTAAAAGGTAAGGAACTTAGAAAGCAGCGAAGAAAGATAGGAATGATTTTTCAGCACTTTAATTTGTTTGCGTCCAGAACAGTATTCCAGAATGTAGCTTATTCGCTAAAGTACCAAGGATTATCAAGAGAACAAATCGAGGAGAAAGTCAATGAGCTGCTAAAGCTAGTAGGCCTTGAAGAAAAAGCCAAGGAATATCCGTCAAAACTTTCCGGGGGGCAAAAACAAAGGGTAGCAATTGCAAGAGCACTGGCGAATGATCCTGATATTTTACTGAGTGATGAGTCTACTAGTGCATTGGATCCACAAACTACAGTTTCAATACTAAAACTGTTGAAGGAAGTAAATCAAAAGCTTGGAATCACAATCGTTATTATCACCCATGAGATGCAGGTGGTAAAAGAGATTTGTGATAGGGTTGCAGTAATGGAAAATGGCGAAGTAGTAGAAGAAGGGGATGTATTTGGAATATTTGCCAACCCGCAGCAGAAGATAACCAAGGATTTTGTTGACAGTACTTCAAATCTTTCAAAAATCTATCATTACATAGAGGAGAGGGCAAAGATAACAGAACTGAAAGAAGGAGAGTGTATTTTGCGATTTAAGTACCTGGAGAGAAGCACCTCAGAAGCTCTGGTATCACAGCTATCAAGAGAATTTGCATTGAACATTAATATCATTTTTGGAAATATTGAGCTTATTGGTGAAAATCCAATTGGAGGATTGGTTTCTATCGTAAGTGGTAGGAAAGAAGATATTGATGGTGCAATAAAGTATTTACAAGAAAAAAATGTTGGAGTGGAGGTGATACTTGATGCAAGAGCTTCTTAAAGAATATTTACCCAATGTCATGTCAAAGCTACCTGACTTTTATGAAAGCATTCTGGAAACCTTACAGATGTTTTCCAAAGCAGGGCTCATAATCTTTATCATTGGATTATTCTTAGGAATTGTCCTAACTGTAACAAAAAAGGATGGAATACTTCAGAATCTGGTGGTTTATCAGATTCTTGATAAGTTGGTGAATTTCTTTCGCTCCATTCCATTTATTATCTTACTTGCTGGTTTGATTCCTCTAACAAGACTAATATCAGGGACAGCAATCGGAGTGAAAGGGGCAATCGTTCCATTGATTTTTGGTACAGCACCCTTCTTCTCGAGACAAGTGGAAACAGCTCTTGCAGAAATGAATGCAGGACTGGTAGAAGCTGCACAGGCGATGGGAAGTGGTCCAATTGAAATCATTTTTAGAGTTTTGATAAAGGAATGTATTCCAGGATTAGTGAGAGCAACCACGATAACTGCGATTAACTTAATCAGTTTAACAGCGATGGCTGGTGCTATTGGTGCAGGGGGGCTTGGTGATTTTGCAATCCGTTTTGGTTATCAGCGTAATCAAACGGATGTAACCTATGCATCGGTGATTGTCTTGGTGTTACTGGTAAGTCTTATCCAGATTGTTGGTAATGCAATATCAAGAAAGAGTACACATTAGGAGAGGAAAGTTATGATAAAGCCAAGAAAAGTCATTA
Source organism: Lachnoclostridium phytofermentans (assembly GCF_000733755.1). Taxonomy (GTDB): domain Bacteria; phylum Bacillota; class Clostridia; order Lachnospirales; family Lachnospiraceae; genus Lachnoclostridium; species Lachnoclostridium phytofermentans_A. The sequence goes on from NZ_JPOF01000007.1 coordinate 400,288, forward strand.
TTATCGGAGCAGGGCATGTAGGCTCTCATGCCGGGTATGCACTAGCAGAACAAGGATTAGTGGAAGAAATCATTTTTATTGATATTGATGAAGAGAAAGCAAGAGCGCAAGCACTTGATATCTATGATGCAACGGTATATCTACCACAAAGAGTTAAGGTAAGAGCAGGTGATTATAGTGATGCAGCAGATGCAGACCTTCTTGTCCTTTCTGTAGGAACCAATCCGGATAAGAATAAGGGTGAAACAAGAATGAGTACCCTTACAAAAACAGCAATGATTGTCAAAGAGGTGGCTAGGCATATTAAAAATTCTGGTTTTGACGGTATCATTGTTAGTATTTCAAATCCAGCTGATGTCATTGCACATTATTTGCAGCACTTACTTAACTACCCATCAGATAAGATTATCTCAACAAGTACGGTATTAGATTCTGCAAGACTTAGGAGAGCAATTGCGGATGCTGTTGGTATTGACCAAAAATCAATCTACGGATATGTGCTTGGCGAACATGGAGAAAGCCAGATGGTAGCGTGGTCAACAGTCTCGATTGCCGGTAAACCAATTCTTAACCTAATCAAAGAAAAGCCTGAAAAATATGGGCGGCTTGATCTAACAAAACTTGCAGAAGAAGCCAGATTGGGCGGATGGCATATTTTAAACGGGAAAGGCTCGACGGAATTTGGAATTGGCGCAGCACTGGCTGAGGTTACCAGAGCAATTTTCTCAGATGAGAAGAAGGTACTTCCGGTATCTACACTTTTAAAAGGGGAGTATGGTCAAAAGGAGGTATATGCTTCGGTACCTACGGTACTTGGAATTCATGGAGTAGAAGAAATTATTGAACTTAATCTGACACTTGAGGAGAAGGAGAAATTTGATGCTTCTTGTAGGACAATGAAAGAAAATTTTGAGTATGCTTTGACACTATTATAAAGATATGTTTAAGAAGAAATACCTATTCAAGGATCCTGCTTTCCAAGATGAGATCGGGGAATGTTATCCGAATGGATGAAGAAATTTTATTAGAAAATGTCTATCAATAATGAATATTAAAAGGAAAGTAAAGGGAGCAAAGAGACAATGATCTAAGCAATGATTGTACTGTTACCCGGAACGGAGGATATTATGAGAAAATTAAAGAAATTAGGTGTATTGGCGTTAGGATTCACTTTGGCTTTTGCAGTAGCAGGATGTGCAAAAAAGGATGAAAAAAAAGAGAACTCAGTAGTTAAAGTTGGTGTAGTCGGAGAATCGAATGAAATGTGGGATCCAGTCATTGAAGAACTTAAAAAAGAAGGGATAGAGGTTCAGTTAGTGACCTTTACTGATTATAATACTCCAAATGCTGCTCTTGATGGTGGTGAGGTGGATTTAAATGCGTTCCAGCATTATGCTTATCTGAATAAAGAGAAAGAAAACTATGGATATAAGATTGATTCCATCGGTGATACCTTTATTTCTGCTATGAACATCTATTCCAAGAAGATAACGAAATTAAGTGAAATCAAAGAAGGGGATAAGGTAGCAGTTCCTAATGATGCAACAAACGAAGGAAGGGCACTAAAGGTTCTTGAAGCAGCAGCTCTTATAGAGTTAAACCCAGATGCAGGTGATAGCCCAGAAGTAAAGGATATTACTGCAAATCCATTCAATCTTGAATTAGTCGAAGTAGATGCAGCAAACGTATATGCTTTACTGCCAGACGTAACGATTGCAGTTATTAATTGTAATTATGCTTTAGATAATGGTTTAAACCCAGGAAAAGATGCATTATTCCAAGACAGTGTAAGTATCTATGAAGGAAAAAACTATGTGAACCTGATTGCTGCAAGAACTGAAGATTTAGAAAATGAAGTATTTAAGAAGGTTGTAAAAGCGTATCAATCCGATGCAGTAAAGGAAGTTTATGCAGATACCTTTAAGGGATCTTATTTAGCTGCATGGGAGGAGTAAAATCTAAGTAAAAGAACTTTTTATCTGAAGGAAACCGCGAAAGAGAACATAGAACTTATGCGACAGATGAAAAGAGCATTTGATGAGAGGGAGATCTTAAATCGACATAAATCATATTTAGCATAACGAGGAGAATAGAGTGAAAATAAAGATTTTTCAAACACGAATTTGTGTTGTTACCCAAATTCGCAGAAATCCGAAAAAATGGAGGTTAATATGAAACCATTAAGCGAACGAACTGCAAATTTTACGGATTCCGTTATCCGTAGAATGACTAGAGTATCGAATCAATACGACGCCATAAATTTATCTCAAGGCTTCCCGGATTTTAATCCGCCAATAGAGATAACAGATAGACTTGCTAACTTAGCAGGAGAAGGTCCGCATCAGTATGCGCTAACCTGGGGAGCAGAGAATTTTAGGTATGCTCTTGCTAAGAAACAAGAGATGTTTTCCGGTATGGAGATTAATCCAGACACTGAGATTGTTGTTACCTGCGGAAGTACGGAAGCAATGATGGCTGCAATGATGACGGTAACAAATCCCGGGGATAAAGTAATTATATTTTCTCCATTTTATGAAAATTATGGCGCTGATACGATACTTTCCGGTGCCGAACCAATCTATGTTCCTCTAAAGCCACCTGCTTTTTCGTTTGATGCAAATGAGTTGGAGGAAGCCTTTAAGAAAGGTGTAAAGGCATTGATTTTATGTAATCCATCGAACCCTTGTGGTAAAGTGTTTACTTATGAAGAATTAAAAATTATCGCAGATCTTTCTATCAAATATGATACTTATGTTATTACGGATGAAGTATACGAGCATATTGTATATGAGCCAAACAAACATAGTTATATGGCGACCTTACCTGGAATGAGGGAGAGAACGATTATATGCAGTTCGCTTTCTAAAACATATTCAATTACTGGATGGCGATTAGGATATGTAATAGCAAGTCCGTTTGTAATAGAAAGAGTAAAAAAAGTACATGACTTTTTAACGGTAGGGGCTGCCGCACCTTTAATGGAAGCAGCGGTTGTAGGGCTAAATTTTGGAGTGGATTATTACAAAGAGTTGCAACAACATTATACCCAAAAAAAAGAGCTGTTTGTAGGTGGACTGGCGGATTTAAAACTTAGTTTTACAGATCCACAGGGAGCATATTATGTTTTGGTGGATGTATCTGAGTTTAAGGTAAAAGATGATGTGAAATTTTGTGAATGGCTAGCTAGGGAAGTCGGTGTAGGTGCGGTACCAGGTTCCAGCTTTTTTAAAGAAGAGGTGCATCATCTCATAAGATTTCACTTTGCAAAGAAGGACGAGACATTAATAGGAGCTTTAAATCGTTTGTCCAATTTACGAAAGAAGGCTAGTAATAGCAGTAGAAACTATTAACATGCTACGATATTATAGTGGTCGAGGTAATGTTACACTAAGGTATTGTTTGATATAATCATAAGGTGTCGTGGCCAATCGGAAGGCAGGGGTTTCATAAACTTTTAATCCTGGTTCGAATCCAGGCGGTACCGTGCTAAAATAATGAATCAGAATTAGATAAGAGAATGATTTGTCGCTTGCTTATAGTGCAAGCGACCTTTTTTCTATCGTATTCTTAGTTCGGTGTGATTACAAACAGTTAGCGCAACTATTGTTTTGATTGATTTTAGGAGCATTCTTCGATTATATCTTTTATTTCACTAACAATTTGACTTACTGTTTTATCGTCAGTGTTGATCACATAATCGTTGGGATAGGGTTCTAACTTTAACCATTCAAAGGATATCTCATTGTCATCACCGCGTTTTTTGTGTCGTTCTATTAAAGTCTTTTCAGAGCAAGTCAATGTAAATCCAATTGTTATGTAATCTTTTGCTATAATATCCCTCAATATAGGCTCTCGGATTGATTCGTACATCACCACGACAGAAGAAAAAATAACATAATCGAACCTTGAGTTTAAGTAGTTAGATAAAACATAGGACATATTTTTGTCACCGTTTCGTAGTCTTTTATCACTGAGAGAAAATGGATTGACACACCACATCCAGTCGCCGTCACAATATGCACTGTTTTCATAGGATTCAAACAAGCTGGTTGCAACTGTAGTTTTGCCGACACAGGGAGAACCACTTATAATGATTAATTTTTGCTTAGACATCCTCATACCTCCACTTAAAATGTGTATTGAACAATAAATCTTAAAAGATATAAATAATCTCTCGTTAGAATTTTACCAAAAACTAACATTCTTTTCTTATACTCTAAATTCAAACGCCAAGCTTGTCAAGTTGTTCTGAAACTTAGATTCATAAAAAGCTCAAACCACAACAATTTTTAATACAACAGATGATACGTCCGTTAACAGGAATAAATTGTTTGGTGGAAAAATTAAGAAATATGTTTAACAAGAGTATATGGTTATGGTAAACTAATAGTAATGGAAACCAAAGTACGACAAAGGAAAACAACAAAAATAGAAATCTACAAACGAAAAGATTAATGTTTCCTGAAAGGAGAAAACTTGTTTGAATTCCATCTATGATCGGCTACTTATATTACTATGTTGCAGCTTTTTTCTAGATTTAAATACTAACATAAAGTATGCAGTGATAGCCCTACTGCTTGCCATGGCTATCAGTGAATTTAACTTTGTTATCGAAAAAAATCTATTTTTTTATGTAAGTTATATCTGCTATTTTCTTTTATGCTTATTCATGCCGCAATTTTTTGCTTTTCTACCACTACTTTTGTATGATTCTGTTTGGTTTCATAAGATGGTATTAGGTATTGCAGTCGTATTTACTGCAGGATATCAACTTTCGCAATTTGATTCGGTTTTTACGTGCTTATTTTTTATCATGTTACACATTATCTCCGTTATATTTGCGATACGAACGATGGAACTAAATTGTTTAAAGTCGCAGCTTATTAAGATACAAGACACTACCAAAGAATCGAAGATGGAGTTAGAAGCAAGAAATCAGGAACTTATAAGACAGCAGGATACCGAGATCTATTTAGCTACATTAAAAGAGAGAAACCGAATTGCCAGAGAAATTCATGATAACGTCGGTCATTTGTTATCTCGCTCTATCCTTATGGTTGGTGCAGCCATTGCTGTAAATAAGAATAAAGAAAGTGATGAATTACTGTGTGGTTTAAAAGATACGTTATCGCAAGCTATGAATTCCATAAGACTCAGTGTTCATGATTTGCATGATGGTGCGTTTGATTTAAAAACCAGCGTCGAACAGTTGGTAAACGAGGTATCTTTTTGTAAGGTAGAGTTAGATTATGATATGGGAGATGTGGTAAATCGAAATATTAAGTATTGTTTCGTATCGATATTAAAAGAAGCATTTTCTAACATTATAAGACATAGCAATGCCACGATAGTGGAAGTGGTGTTACGAGAACATCCAGGGATGTATCAGTTACTCATAAAGGACAATGGAACTGGAGAAAAAAAGACACAAGGAGAAGGCATAGGATTAACGAACATGCAGGACAGAGTGAATGCATTAGGTGGAAATATTACGATTACTTCAGAAAAGGGATTTCGGATATTTGTTATGATACCAAGAAAACAGGAGGGAGAAAGTTGAGAATTGTAATTGTGGATGATGACCGTTTGGTATGTTCGTCATTAAAGGTTATCTTAGAAATGGATTCTGAGATTAAAGTGGATGCCATCGGAAACGATGGTAGTGAAGCTATCAAACTATATGAGATGTATACTCCAGATGTACTTTTAATGGATATTCGTATGGCGACAATGAGCGGAATAGAGGCGGCAGAACAGATTTTAGCGAAGCATAAAAATGCTAAGATATTATTTTTAACAACATTTTCTGATGATGAGTACATAGTAAAAGCATTAAAGATTGGTGCCAAAGGCTATCTGCTAAAACAAGACTATGATAGCATCCTTCCTGCGCTAAAGGCAGTTTCCATCGGTCAAAGCGTCTTCGGCTCTGATGTCGTTACGAAATTACCGGACTTAATGCAAAAGAAAAAAGAATTTCCTTATGAGGAGTACCAACTGACGAAGAAGGAATATGAACTACTTAGAATGGTCGCAGAAGGTCTTAGCAATAAAGAAATTGCGGATGCTATGTTCTTAAGTGAAGGTACGGTTAGAAATTATCTTAGTAATTTATTACTAAAGCTTGATGTTAGAGATCGGACACAGGCAGCTATTTTTTATTATAAGCAGATGCAGTAAGATTAAAAGACAAAAAACACGTAGTGATCTTATTTTATGTCCATTATAAATTAGGTGATGTAACGGGAAAAACTAGTAATAGGAAATAGTGAGAAAAATAAAGTTTTATCCCACTATAATTAGTCCAAACGCCTATATCTAAGGTGCTTTGGCAGAATGGAGATTTATATGAATGAGCAGGTAGAATCTTATTTAACCAAAAGAAAAAAAAGAGATAGAAGAGGAGAAAAGGGAAAAAAGAAGTGCTCATCTTAAAAGCTTAGGGCTTACTACAAGGATATATACAGACGAAGCTGGATATAACGATGAATTTCCAAGATATGATAATAAGGAAAAGAAACATTATAAATTAATTGCACTTGATGTTACTGATGATGAATATGAAGAGATTTGTAAGCATGATACAAATAATAAGCATACTGTAGAATATGAGGCTAGCAATATAGTCACTGTATTAAATGTGATCGCAGTTATCATAATTGTGGGAGGTATCATTGCTGGTTTTGTTATGGGGTATCAAGGAGCTGAATACAGATCGAATAATGAATTTTATATGAAAGTAGCATTTATATGGTGGGCTTACTCCATAGTAATTGGTGTAGTGTTGTTAGGATTTAGCAAAATCATAAATCTACTAGAGAAAATCGATCATAAATTAAGTGACAAATAGATTATAGGTGTAGCCTTTCATGAGTACTTATGTTTTCGATAATATTATAGTCTTTTACATAAAAAGGAGCAGTTTAGATAACCGAATATTACAATTTTGTATTCTCTTAAAGGAGCTATCACATATGATTGACGAAGCTTTACTATACTATAATTTTCTCAATCCGAAATACACGTTTATAAGACATAATGAAAATATGACCTATCAAGTGATAGATGGTAATAATAAGTTTTTATTAAGAATACATAAAGCAGCGGCAGGCTTGAATTTTTCCTTTCAGTGCGGTGAAACACCAAGAGAAGTTTTTATTCATAGTGAAATCGAGCTTTTAATGAAGATGCTCTCTGATACTAATATTAGAGTTCAGCAACCGATAACAAATAAATTAGGTGAGTATGTCACGAAACTTCGTTCAGGACATTATGTTACAGCACTTTCCTGGTTTGATGGTGAAGATTTGAGGAATGCAACAATAACCAGTGAAATTGTTCATAATATTGGTAAGTTAATTGGCAGTCTTCATAATCTGATGTCTAGGTTGCCATATTTTCATCGATATAGCTATGATGAAGATATGATTGGTCGAGTACTAAATGAAATAAAAAAAGCCTTTGAGCTTCAACATATAGAAGAAAAACATTATGAATGTATTCGGAATTTTCTACTAGGTTTTTCTAAACTAATCCGTAAAGAAAAGAAGAATTTTATTCTAGTTCATGCGGATTTAAGCAAATCAAATCTTATAAACAATGGGAATGAGATTATACCGATTGATTTTTCTTTATCTGGTTATGCTCTTCCAGAAATGGATTTAGCAGAGATGAGCTGTAGCTTAAATGATAAAACACTAACATCGTCTTTGTTAGACGGTTATCGCCACGTTAGTGAGTATTCTCTGAATGAATTTTATGTAGATGTATATTTTGCTTTTTCTATAGTTTTATATATTGCGTACCACCATGAAAACTTTGTTGGAGATGAAAAATCTCAAAATTCATTAGACCGATGGACGACTACGATTATAGAACCCATAGTAGCAAAAATGGAGTAAATATTGGAAAGAAATAAAAGGCACTATGTAGAAACTTCCTTCTATCAAGTAGATAGAGAGTGAGCCCTACCTGGTGCCTTTATTCATCCTTGTTCCATGCTTGTCCCTTTCCAGAATATTTGTTCTTATCATTTTCTGTTTCTTTATGTTATGATACAATAGAAACTAAGAGGAGGTGTCGGTATGAAATTTATGCATTTATCAGACCTGCATATTGGAAAAAGAGTAAATGAGTTTTCCATGATAGAAGACCAGATATATATCTTACAAAAGATTTTAGAGCTTGCAGATAAAGAAAAACCAGATGCAATCTTGATTGCTGGTGATGTGTACGATAAGAATCTGCCGACGATTGATGGCGTTAATCTATTGGATGATTTTTTATCGGGCTTACATGAGCGAAAGATTCCAGTGTTTATGATTAGTGGAAATCATGATTCTGCGGATCGACTTAATTTCGCAAGTCGGATATTAAGAAATAATGATGTTTATATAGCAGGAACTTATCAGGGGGAGATAGCAAGATTTACATTAAAAGATGGACAGGGTCCGGTAAATATTTATCTGTTACCCTTTGTTAAACCTGCCATTGCTTCGGTGTATCACGAGGGAGTTGAATCCTATCATGATGCAGTGAAAGCGATTCTGTCAGCAGCGAATGTAAATAAAGCAGAAAGAAATATTCTAGTGGCGCATCAATTTGTGACTGCTGGAGATATTTCGCCAGAATGTTGTGATTCTGAAAATATATCAGTTGGTGGGCTTGATAATGTAGATGTCAGTGTTTTCGATGATTTTGATTATGTCGCACTGGGACATCTTCATGGTCCACAGCGAATTGGTAGAGATACGGTTCGATATGCGGGTTCCCCACTAAAATACTCTTTTTCTGAGACAAATCAGAAAAAGTCCGTAACGATGGTAACGATTAATAACAAGGAGGAGATTATACAGGAGTATATCCCATTAATTCCTTTAAGAGATATGCGTCAGTTAAAAGGACCAATTGATGAGTTATTGAATCCTAAGAATTATAAAAATGGAAATACGATGGACTATATTCATGCTACTTTAACGGATGAAGAGGAAATCTATGATGCTATCGGACGGATTCGAAGCATTTACCCAAATGTAATGCGCATTGATTTTGATAACAGTAAGACGAAGCCAAATGAAACAGCGAAACTAGCGGCTGAAGATATCATAAGAAAAGACCCCTTGTGGCTATTTGAAGAGTTTTTTAAGAACCAGAATAATGTTCCTATGTCCGATGAGCAACATGAGATTATGAAAAAACTACTTATGGAGCAGGAGTAATTATTATGACAATGTGTGTTTGAGCATAGATATCATGTAAATAAGAAGTGCTAAACGTAAGAGTAGAGTTTAGGAAAGGAGGGGGAACTTATGAAACCGCTTAAGCTAGTAATTAGTGGTTTTGGACCATTTAAAGGTGAAGTTACAGTACCATTCGATAAAATCGGGGAGTCAGGGATATTTTTAATTAGCGGTGATACTGGAGCTGGTAAAACAACAATTTTTGATGCAATTGCATTTGCGTTATATGGCAGTGCGAGTGGAGAAAATCGAACCACTGATTCGATGCGTAGTGATTATGCAACAAGCGATGATAGAACCTATGTAAAGCTTGTATTTTCACATAAAGGTAGACAATATGAGGTAGAGAGAAATCCATTATACCAAAGAGCCAAAAAGCGTGGAGATGGATTTACGGAAGAAAAGCCAAATGCAACACTTACCAAATGGGATGGTACCGTAATCGCAGGATACCAACCGGTAACGAATGAGATTATAGAGATTTTGACCGTTGATTATAAACAGTTTAAGCAGATTGCTATGATTGCACAAGGCGAGTTTATGAAACTTCTTACTGCAAGCAGTGAGGAACGAGGAGTTATCTTTCGTAAAGTATTCCAAACAGGCCATTATGAAGCAATGCAAAAAAAGTTAAAATCCATGGCTTCTGAGTTAAAGGGAGAATGTGATCAGCTAGAGCGAAGTATGGTACAGTATCTTTCAGGAATTATTCTTCCGAAGGAAAATGAAGTGTTAGAAGAGTGGAAGCGTAAACCAGATATTCATAAAATAGATGCTTTATTAGAGCTATTAAAGCTAGGATTAGAAGAAGATAAAGCGACATATGAAACACTGGAAGAAGAGAATAAGAAGTTAGAAAAGAGCCTCGTTGAGCTGACTACAAAGATTACTTTAGTAGAAGAACAAGAGAAGAAGAAACAGGAATTAGAGCAAAGAAGGCTAATCTTAGAGCAATTAAGCAAACAGTCGGACGAGATAAAGTCAAAGCAGATAGAGTTACAAAATGCAAAGAAAGCTTTATATCAAGTAAAACCTGTTGCAGATGTTTATCATAGAAGCAAAACAGAAATAGAAAATTTATCAAAAGAGATATTAGAGCAGAAAAAACGCTTTGCCATTCTTGAGGTAGATGTAAAGAAAAAGCAGGAAGAATATCAAGAACATGAGAAAGACAAAGCATATCTAGAAGAACTAGCAGTTGCTATTAATCAGTGTAAGGAAGAACTTGTTCAGTATGAGAATCTAAGGCAGCTAGAGATAAAGATTCAAAGTAATCTTAAGAAGCAAGAAGAAATTGTTGTGAATGAGAATGGTCTAACTGAAAAGAGTAAGATTCTAAAGACCGAGATTAGTGAACTTACCAAAGAGCTACAAGGATATCTTCCTATCGATCAAGAGATTTCTGAATGTATTCAACTTGGGAAAGAGTTAAAGGTAAGAATCACAAAGCTTAAGAGTCTTTTCGAAGAAATGAATCGAATTGAAGTAGAGTCTGGTAATCTTGAAGCCTTACAAAAGGAATATTTTAAGAAAGAGAACTCGTATCAAACTGCGAATAAAGAGTACCAAGTCTTAGAATTAGCATATTTTCGTGAGCAGGCAGGTTTGCTTGCGATGAATTTAAAGGAAGAAGAACCTTGTCCTGTTTGTGGCTCGACGAATCATCCAAAGAAAGCAGAATGTAGTAAAGAAGCACCTACCGAAGCCATGTTAAATCAAGCAAAGGCAAAATTTGAGCGTGAAACAGCAGCTCTTAACCAGCAGAGCCTTTCTGTAAGTAATCAAAAAACAAAGATTTCCATGATGTGGGACAATTTAAGTTTGGTATGTGAAGAAATCTTTGAAGAATCGATTGCATCAGAAAAAATTAAAGATCGTATTACAGAAGAGCTAGCTCGTAGTGAGGAAGTATTCCTTCAAAAAAATGAGGAATATAAAGTGCTTAAGAAAAATCAAGAAAGAAGAGACTGCTGTAATAAACGTGTGACAGAAATCACGGATTCACTAGAAGAGATAGCACAGAGAATTCAGTCACTTAATAAAGATAAGATAGCAATTGCAACTGTTCTTGGTCAGATGGAAGGAAGTAAAGAACAGATTCTTGCGCGAAGAAAGTATGCTACGAAGGAGGAATGTGAAAACAAGCATAACTCACTTCTTGAAGAGAGTAAACAAATTCGTAGTTATCTGGAACGACTAGAGAGAGAATTCCGAGAACTACGTTCCCTGTGGTCAGCATTAAAGGCTGTTATTGAGGAAAACGAAATAAAAGAAGCGAAACGAAAGACTTCGTTAGAGGAAGAAGAAAAGGCTTACCAAAACAAGTTAATAGAAAATTTCTCTGGATCTGAAGAAAGTTATCTATCCTGCCTTTGGCCAGAAGATAAAATCGAGCAGACACAAAAAAATATAGAAGATTACGAGAAACAGGTATCAGAACAACAATTAATGATTGAAAAGTTGGTTATAGAAATCAAGGATATTGATTCCGTGGATTTACCAACTCTTCATGAAAATCGTAACATGATTATCTCTCAGAAGTCCGAATGTGAACGGCAGAAAGAAGAAGTGAATCGAAGAGTTCGTAATAACGAACAGATTTATCAAGATGCCAAAAAGCAACTGGAAGCTAAGGGAGAGATACAGAGAAAATATCTTAGTATCAATGAACTATCAAAAACAGCAAACGGTGAGCTAGCAGGAAAAGTTAAAATAGCGTTTGAACAGTATGTACAAGCTTTCTATTTTGACTCTGTCATTGAAGAAGCAAATAAGCGTCTTCGTAAGATGACATTTAGCCAGTATACCTTGCACCGTGTAGATAGTGTGAATTTAAGAAGTCAAGGTGGGCTAGAAATCTTTGTTATGGATCATTATACTGGAAAGAAGAGGTCCGTAAAGTCTCTTTCTGGAGGAGAGTCCTTTAAAGCAGCGTTGGCACTTGCTCTTGGGCTATCTGATGTAATTCAAAGTTTTGCGGGTGGTATTGAACTTGATTCGATGTTTATTGATGAAGGATTTGGCTCCTTGGATTCTGAATCTCTAGAACAAGCGATTGAAACTTTAATTTCCTTAACTTCTGGTAACCGTTTGGTGGGTATCATCTCGCACGTAACAGAACTAAAAGAGAGAATTGATAAGAAGATACTGATTCATAAAACAATGGAAGGAAGCTATATTAAGTAGTAAAACCAATATAAAGTAGTAAAACAAATAAAAGTATTCTATTATTATTGTTGAATGACAGTTACATTCGGACAGACGATAGTCTGTCCGTTTCTTATGGAATCTGGTATGCCATGTATAGGTTATGAATAAGTATCGTAAGCGATTGTGAATATCCGCTTTGATTCAGATCTATTATGTCTTTTCTATCAGTCTAAAAAGCCATTCTCTCTCTTGTCTTGAATTGTCATTATCACACATTATATTATCATATAATCTTCTGGATGCAACAATTGGTAGACACATTAAGATATGTTCTTGCGTAATACCAGACAAATTACAATAGTACGATAAATAGTCCTTTGCAAAATTAGCAAAGATTTCGGATACGAATGCTCCTAGTAAAAGCTTAATAATAGGTGAGTTTAAAGTCATGTAGCTCCAAGCAACATCTAATATCGGATTTCCTGAACAGGCTCCATTCCAATCAATAACAATATATTTGTTATCTTCTCCAATGATATTTAGTGGTTGATAATCACCGTGGCATAGTTTATTATCACTAGGAATATTATCCAACAGGTTAATTAAAGGGGCAGCCTTATTGCCTAATATACTTTTTAATTCTAGGATTCGTCTTTTTAGGAAATCATATTGCGATGGTAGTTCATCCAATGATTTGTTGTGTATATCATAATGCATTTGTGCAAATTTATATGCTAATTCTGTTTCATAAATTCCTGCTAGAAGTGGTTCTGCCATAATCTTTCCACAGATACGTTCATATATTAGTGCCCTTTTACCATAATAATCAATGGAACCCATATATTTTGGTATATTGAGTAAAAATCTGTTTAATAACTGTCCAATATGCATCTCATTATCGATTACATTATCTTCGATATGTGGCTTATATATTTTAATGACCTCGGTATCTCCCCATTCGTATACATTGGATGTACCACCACTTCCTACTTGTTTTCCTAGTATTTTCTCCATAAAATACCTCTATTAGATATTATTTTAGTAGATATATTATTTATTTTCTTGCATATTAAACAAATTGAAATATTAACACACTGATATACGAAACACACTGAAAAATGAAACACACTAAAATATTACTCGCATGGAAATATTATACATAAAATATGAGTGAAATACAATATACTATCCTTCTAAGAGATACAACTAGTATAGATTTCAGTAGCCACATTGGACGATAATGTATATGTAAATAAGAATTAAAAAAAACCAGTCATTGAAACAGAAATTACAAAAAATAAGAGAACACTTAAAACCTAGAAACATTGATGCTTCCTTTAAGGTTTCATGTGTTCTCTATATTTATGGAAGTTACTATTTTAAATATAAAGCTGAATGCGCTAGGTTTATTACGTAGGATACAACATTTATTTTCCTTTTTAACCATCTAAATTAAGCAGGATTCTCAATAATAGGCTGCATTTGCTTCCCATCCAGTGCTAATTCAAGGGTTGGAATAATATATGAGGTATTGGAAATCATGGAGTTTGGTTTTTTATTAAAGTCATCTTGACCAAATGGCACAAAGTATACATTTTTACAATTTAACATAGAGCCAACATTTTTAAAATTAATACCGAGTGCATCATTGGTAGCTAAGGAGATAGCGAGTGGTTTCTGATTCCGCAAATGACCTTTCGCAGCCATTAGGACAGGCGTGTCGGTGATTCCATTGCATAATTTTGCTAAAGTATTTCCCGTACATGGGGCAATGATTATAATGTCGACCATCCCCTTTGGACCCAAAGGTTCTGCTTCATTGATGGTTAATACTGGTTTATTTCCAGTGATAGTTGTAATCTGCTCTATAAAATCAGCTGCTTTTCCAAAACGGCTGTCGATGGTTTGAGCATGAAAGGAAAAGATAGGTATAACATTTGCTTGTTCGTTTACTAAGTTTTGAATTTGTTGTATTACTTTTTCGAAGGTACAAAATGAGCCGGTTAGTGCTACACCAACATTCTTACCTGATAATTTCATTGTTTCACATTCCTTCTAAATCTTACGAGGAGGCACTTCTGCTAATACAATCTAGTAAAGCTGTCACTAAGATCGAAGCCGATGTTTTTGGAGAATAGATTCCAGGGAGTCCAAGGCATAGTGAGGCGTTGATTCCCAATTGGTCGCAATAATCAAAATTTACACCGCCTGGTTTTGAGGATATATCGATGATCACCGCATCTTTCCGTACATAGCTTATCAGTGCAGAATCTAGCACCATTGCTGGTATGGTATTAAAGATAAATGGAAAACGATGCAGATGTTTGCTAAGCTCGGAAAGTGGAATATTCTCATAACCATAGGCATCCGCATAAGATAACGCTTCTTCATTGCGTGCACCAATGCTAACTTTCGCACCAATACCTTTTAATTTGTCTGCTAGAATTTTAGCGCAACGACCAAAGCCTAAGACAAGGCACTCATTTTTGTGTAGGTTGATAGGACTGCGTACGATGGCTTCTGCTAAAGTCCCTTCCGCAGTTGCAATAGCGTTTGCGATGCTTACAGATTCTATTTCCATAAAGTCATAGTGGCGAATATTTTTTTTCATGCAAAACTCAGACATGAAGTTAGGGAAACAACCACCGAAGAGAGTATGCCCCTCCGTCAAATTTTCCTTAAGGTTATTAAGGGTCAAATCAGGAATCTCATGTACTGAGAAGATAGTAACCTGATTTTTGGAGACAGGTATAGGACATATCACGATATTGCCAAAAGATAGTGCTTCTTTTAATGTGGTCGCTTCATATATGGTGTCGCCTAATTCTCCACGGTCCAGACCATAGACCGCCACAGGAAAACCGGCTTCCATAAGTTGTTTTATCATATAATACTGTCTTAAATCTCCGCCTAGAAAGACAATTTTACTTAGCTGTGACATAGAGCTACCTCCTTCTTCTATAATATATGATTGGTCATTCAATCGGTTCCTCTTTCATAAAAGCAGTTTTCTTCTGTAGACAAATACGCTAGGATTAGGTAACATAAAGCTAAGAAGATTTGGCATACCATAAGGTAGTACGGGTATCATGCAGCAGGAGTAACAGGTGCAATACTTGCTACATTATCTTTGATATTACCTAGCGTAGTCATTATCATAGTGATATCCAAGTTCATAACGAATTACAGGAAGAGTTTTATAGTTTCTAGTATCTTTTATAGGATACGCCCAGCAGTTACAGGCTTACTTGCAATTGCAGTCTATAATTCATTAAAATTATTTTAGTAACGATACAGGGTAACACCACCATCTTTCATATTCCGGTAATAATTATATGCATTGTGATGTTTGAGTTATTACAGATAAAAAGACTTAGTAGCTTACATTCAGGAATATGGTTATTAGCGGATGCAGGAGTTGGGATTTTATGAAAGTTGTAACATCCCAACATAAAGTAATAAGGATGAAAGTTTGTGTGATTCGCTATAAGTTTTACAAAATGAAGTATTGTGCTAGTACCATTAAGGAGCAGAGTTCAGATGCGCAAAAGATTGTGCAAGAATGGAGGTTACGATGAACATATTTTTGATAAGACATGGCAGACAAAACAGTCAGCTATGTAACGTGGATGTTAATTTAGCAGTAGAAGGAAGAGAACAAGCAAAATTACTTGGTAAAAGGCTGAGTGAGTATGGAATCGACTGTCTATACTCTAGTGACTTACTTCGGGCAAGAGAAACCGCTGAAATAGTGAAGATATATTTAGGAAATGTAGATTATCGAATTAGAACAGAACTGCGAGAGATTGATTTTGGGCGTATGACTGGAAATAGCGATGAATATAATAATATGGCGTTTGCTGATTTTAAGAAGAAAAGGATGGAATTATCGGAAGATTTGCCATTCCCTGGTGGAGAATGTGGACAGGATGTGGTCAATCGAGTTAGAGATGTACTTGAGGAGATGATACATTCTGGGAAACAGAGAATAGCAGTAGTTACCCATGGTGGAGTAATTCGATCCATTGTTACAGATATTCTAGGCATGCCTCAATCAAAGAAGCTGCTTTTTGCGGTATCGCTTGAGAATACCAGTATTACGCAGCTTCAGTTTAATCGGGATTATCAACGGTTTTATTTGGAACGCTTTAATGATTTTTCTCATCTTGAGGTAAATAATAATCTCTTACGCAGAAATTGGTAGATTATAATAGTGACTCTAGTGTGTCTTCTACTAAGGATGTTTTGAGAGAATATCGATTCTTGATATCAGGCACTGCGTTTTCCATTACATAACCATAAGAGACAAGAGAGAGCATCTCTAGGTCATTATAGTTATCACCGAAGGCCATTGCTTCACATGGACTAAGGGATAGATAACCTAGTAAATGACTTAGAGCAGCTCCTTTATTTACGAGAGGGTTAACAAAATCTAACCAACTCTCTCCTGATATGGTTGCTTTTAACTTGTCACCGAAAAGTGAGGTAAAATAGGAAGCAGAGTGAGAAATACCTTCTTTTTCATATACTGAGATTTTAATGATATCTTCTGGAATTTCTTGAAAACTGTCTACTACAACTACGTTGTTTTTTACGATATTTTTCATACGATGAACATAACTATCAGTTTTTGGTAGCAGGTAAGAAGTATTTTGACCTGAGATCAGAACTTCACATCCTTCTCGTTCATAAATAGTTTGACATAGTTTTTTTGCTATCTCAGGAGCCATTACACTTTTATATAAAACCTTATCTTGATACATGACAAGGGAGCCATTTTCACAAATAAAAGCCATATATTTAGCAACATCTTTAAAATTACGGTAGAGATTCGGATATTGGCGACCACTGGCTGCCACAAAAAGAATACCTTTATCATGTAGTTGTTTTATTATTGATATAGCACGGTCACTTACTTGCTGGCATCCGTTTAGAAGTAGTGTACCATCCATATCACTTGCAATTATTTTTATCATAGATCCTCCGGTGAAATATTTTCCCTATTATAACAGGTTGCTATCATAGAAACAAGGTGAGAAGTCTGAAAATATTTTTGGAACATTGACTAATAGAATGTTTGAATTACATAGGAATCGGGGATAGATATTAGCAAATGTGGATAAAAGAATGAAATTTGGAAAGAAGAGAAAAGCGGATGTGTAGAGATTAACTTAGTATGTAAATGTGTAAAAGGGATAAGCAGAAAAAGGAATAGCAGGAAAGTATAATCAGATAAAATATAATCAGGATATAAACAGAAAAGATATAAATACAAAAGATATAAACAGAAAAGATATAAACAGAAAAGATACAAACAGAAAAGATATAAACAGAAAAGATATAAATAGAAAAGATATAAATAGAAAAGATATAGTAGAAAAGAAATACTAGAAATAAAGATAACCTAAATGAAATAAGTCAAAAAGAAATAAGCAAAAAGAGATAAGTGTAAATAAAGAATTAAGAACTCATAGATTATAGATATGAAGGATCTCTTTAAAAGTTTAATGGACTCAGAATTTTTTAGATATATACAAAAGTTAATACAAACATACAAGGAAATTCAGTGTTTCTACTATTGTATATTTGTAATAGATACTTCATAATAATTCAGTATTTGTGATTTTCGAAAGAGAAAGCGGAGAGGATTAGCTATGTTTACTAGAAAGAATCTTATCAAGTTATTGGTTCCACTTGTTATTGAACAGTTGCTTGCAGTTACAGTTGGTATGGCAGATACCATTATGATTGCAAAAAGAGGAGAGGAAGCTGTTTCAGGTATCTCAGCAGTTGATGCTATCTGTGTACTATTAATCGGGCTTTTCTCAGCTCTGGCAACAGGGGGTGCTGTTGTAGCAGCCCAGTATCTTGGACAAAAAAACAGAGAAAAAGCTAGAGTGGCTGCCAATCAGTTAGTTTTATCCGTAGCAGTTTTATCAGTGATATTAATGATTATTGCTTTGATTGGAAATGAAGCAATTTTGCATTTGATTTATGGCAAGTTAAGTCCTCAAACGATGGAAAATGCGAAGATTTATTTTTATATCGTAGCAGTATCGTTCCCGTTTATTGCAATTTATAATGCAGGAGCTGCTCTGTTTCGAGCTATGGGTAATTCTAAGATTTCAATGATGACATCGTTTTGGATGAATATCATTAATATTACTGGAAATGCAATTCTTATCTTTGGATTTGACATGGGAGTTGCAGGAGCAGGTATCTCTACTTTATTAGCTCGTATGATTGCAGCAACTATTGTTATGTTACGCTTAAGAAACCAAGAGAATGCTATCTGTATTGAATATAACTTTCGTCTAGGCTATGAGCCAAAGATGATTCGACGTATTTTAAACATTGGTATTCCAAATGGTTTAGAAAATAGTATTTTTCAATTTGGAAAGCTTTTGGTAGGCAGTCTGATTGCCAGCTATGGTGAAGTCGGAATGACAGCGAATGCAATTGGTAACTCAGTGGCATCGTTTAACTGTATCCCTGGTAGTGCAATTGGGTTAGCAATGATTACCGTAGTTGGTCAATGTGTAGGTGCAGGAAAGCTTGATGAAGCTAAGAAGTACACATGGAAACTATTAAAATATGCAAGTATTTCTATGTTAGTACTTAATATAATCGTATTATTAAGTATCAATCCAATCGTTAATTTGTTCGAAGCTCAGGCAGAAACAAAAGAACTTGCAACGAAGTTACTGATTTATCATTGTATTTGCTGTATCATCATCTGGCCATTTGCATTTACATTACCTAATGCATTAAGAGCTGCAAATGATGTGAAATACACGATGTTTACTTCTATTGCTTCGATGTGGATTTTCCGTGTTGGTTTAAGTTTTGTATTAGCTCAGAATTTCGGACTTGGTGTATTCGGTGTTTGGGTAGCAATGACAATCGACTGGTTATTCCGTGCAATCTTATTTATTAGTCGTTTAGTAAGTGGTGGATGGAAAAAGCATGCACGGATGGAGCGTGCAGTTTCTAAGTAGGAGGTTTATGGAGCTATCTCGTATAGTGGTGAATCAAGTATTTATTATGTTTCTCTTGATAGCAGTAGGGTTTGTCTTATATCAATTGAAATTAATCTCAGATCAGACGAATAAGCAGTTGGCATCTATTGTATTATATGTTGTTTCTCCAGCATTAATTTTAAATACGTATCAGATGGATTTTAATCCTAAAGATGCAAAAAATATGCTGCTTGGGTTTTTATTATCTTTTGTGAGTATCTTCTTAGCTATCCTCCTCTCACAGGTGTTAAGAGTGAAAGGAAAAAAAGAGAGTATTTCAACAGAACGCTTTTGTGTGATATTTTCAAACTGTGGGTTTATGGCAATTCCACTCTTAAACGCTTTGTTTGGTGAAATCGGAATATTTTACTGTAATACTTACATCACAGTATTTAATCTAGTGTTGTGGACCTATGGGATAGGGATCATGCAAAAAAATCAAGGTAGAGAACGGAAGTCTTTTTCTCATAGGGTAAAGCCGTTTTTAACACCTACTATGTTCAGTATTGTTATAGGGTTGTTTCTCTATTTCTTTCAGATTAAATTTCCAGCGCCTATTAGAGAGGCAACAAAATTTATTGCAGATATGAATACACCGCTTGCAATGATTGTTTGCGGGGTTTATATCGCTCAAAGTGATTTTTTAAGCGCGCTAAAGAAGTGGCGAGTATATCTAATCGTAGCATTAAAAGGGGTTTTTCTACCTTTCATTATAATTGGCGTATTTTACTTCCTACCACTTGATAATATGCTCCGCACAACGATTTTAATTACTGCTTCCTGCCCAACTGGTGCAACCGCTATATTAATTGCAAGTGGATATAAAGGCGATGTGGAACGAGCTTCCAATGTATTTGCAATCTCCACCTTATTTAGTATTATTACCTTACCGTTGGTAGTTTTGATATCCCAGTGGATGATATAATATATATGGATTGTATATAAATATTGAAGAAAAAGATGGCTAATTGAGAGTTATGATATCGTTCTATATCAATAAAGAATACGAATGATGCAAGAAATAGGATATAGAAACGTCGAACCTTAATGTTTCAATTAGATGGTGAAAGATTTAATGTTCAAAAATTACTTTCGAAGGATTCCATAAAAGTAGGATAAGCAACCTAATTTTATCACATAATACCATGGAAATATGTGATGTTAGGAGTGTTATCGGAGTGAAAAAAAGAGCCATAATATTATTAATCGTAACTTTTTTGGTATTTTTAGGTTCTCATACGAAAGCATACGCAGGTGAGGATTCCTTTCATTTGGAGGATTTATATGGAAAAACGGTAATTTTGCATACGAATGATACTCATGGTAGAATACAGTTGGGAAAGGATAATAGTGTTGGGTTAACAACGCTAGCTGCATTAAAGGATGCTTGTATTGCTGCGGGGGCAGAAGTGTTATTGTTTGATGCAGGGGATACCTTTCGTGGAACAACTCTTGCTACTTATAATGAGGGCGTGACGATTGGAAAGTTAATGAATGCTCTTGGCTATGATGCCATGGTGACTGGAAATCATGACTATGAATATGGAGCAAATCATCTTGTAGAATTAGCAAACAAATTAAAATTCCCTGTTCTAGGTTCGAACGTGATTGACCTAACCACCAATCATTTATTATTCAAAGAGCATGTTTTGATTGAGAAAAATGGTGTTACTTATGGAATATTCGGACTAAGTACACAAGCAACCATGACAATTAATGATCCAAAGAATGTAGAACGTATCACAATTATGAGTCCTGTTGATGCTGCACGAATGGAAGTTGGGGTCTTAAAAAGTGCAGGAGCAGATGTGATTATAGCTCTTTCTCATCTTGGTATTAACGATAAGAGTCCCCTCAACAGTATTGATGTGTTATCGAAGGTGGAAGGTATCGACTTATTTATTGATGGGCACAGTCATAGTACTCTTTTCGAATGTGAAAGTGTAAATCCTAGAAAAGGGACCTTACTGGTAAGTTCGGATCAGTATCTGAATGCAATCGGAGTAGTGGTTGTTGATAAAGATCAGAAGCTGAAGGCATACAGTCTAACAGAACCAATGCTAGAAGATTTGAATGTTCTTACCAAAGAATCAGATGATTTAGTAGTAGATGAGAAAAAGGCTCCTTACACAAAAATCGTGAATGAGATTTTACAAAATGCAGTTAAGGAATGTAGTCAGGGATTTAGTTTTCGAATTGGCGCGAATAATTTACGAATGTCTTCCATACCTAATGACAATTTGGCAATCTTAGCGGCAAGTACGGCAGTAGAATCCTCCATTACAACTACCGTTGGATATGAGCAAAAGGAAAAACAATTTACGAGATTTCGTATGATATTCTCTGTAAAAAGGTAGTTCCTACATTTACTTTTATAATTCTCTTTGATATTATATTTTTGAAAGATTTCTTATAAGAAGGACAGAATCAAGGATTTGCTATCATATATTATTTAACCGCATCAAGTAGCAAAGCGGATTGCGAATATCGGCTTGACTTTTACTGGATAGGCATCTTATATAGTGAGAAGAGGGTGCATGCAAATATATGATGTTTACCATAGCAAATCCTTGCTATGAAGAGGAGGAAATGTTATGTTACCGAGGAAGGAATGGAGTGGAGATTATAGTGATGTAAAGCAGATTGGAAGAACCTATTCCAAAGATGGGATACGATGGCTTGCTTTATCAGGGAGTGGTATTGAGTTTTACTGTGAGACAGATTTTGTTGAAATCGCTTTTGTTTCCGATAGTTCCGTTTGCGAGCAGAATGAGGAAAATTATGCAAGATATGCAATGTACATAAATGATGAACTGGTATTTTGTGATACATTAAAGGAAGAACAAAAAACAGTTAAAATCTTTGAGAATGTGAATAAGCAAGAGATTAAAGTTCGTATTTTAAAAATTTCGGAAGCACCTCAGTCCATGATTGGAATAGAAAAAATTATTTTACATAGTGATTTATCACCGAAGAAGACCGAAGACTTATCTCATAAGATTGAATTTATAGGGGACTCTATAACTTGTGGATATGGTGTTGATGCAGAGAATGAATTAGTCCATTTTACAACTGCTACGGAGGATGTAACGAAAGCATATGCTTATCTTACAGCGAAAGCATTGCATAGTGATTATAGTATGGTATCTTATAGTGGTTATGGAATTGTAAGTGGATATACAGAGAATGATAAAAAGGACTCTGTTCAGATTGTACCAAAATACTATCAGAGTGTAGCCAGATGTTTTGGTACATACAAAGACTTGCCATTATTAGAGAATATTCCGTGGGATTTTTCTAAGTATATCCCTGAACTTATTATCCTAAACCTCGGTACGAATGACACTACATACTGTAAAGATATCAAAGAACGTCACGAAGAGTACCTGGAGGAATACGTGAAGTTTTTAAAAGTAATAAGAGAAAAGAATAAGGATGCTACTATACTATGTGTGTTAGGGCTGATGGGTGCTACTTTATATCCAATGGTAGAACAGGCAGTAGCTTTCTATCAAAAGGAAACGAAGGATGAGAATGTAGTTACCTTTCAGTTAACAGAACAAGATAGGGAAGATGGTTATGGAGCAGATTGGCATCCAAGTATCGTGACACATCGGAAGGCAGCGAAGCAGTTGACTGAGGAAATCAAAAAGGTTATGGGATGGTAGTAATCGTGAGGTGAATAGAAAGCAATTACATTATGCTAATTTTGTGCATGACAGCCTGTAGCAGACGGAATAAAATGGATTTACCACATTATACAATAGTATTTTTGACATAGAAAAGTACCTTGAAATAGTTTTAACTAACCCATTCAAGGTACTTTTTTGTATACTATTTTTAGTGAGGTTTTATGCAACAGACCCTTGCTTTATAACCCAAATGCAAGAAATATTAAATTAAAGCTTCTCTGGCTCTTCGTATTCAACACCAAAAGTCTCAACAGTAACTTTCTTTAACTTTTGCTCTTCTAGAGGACGATCATTGTAATCAGTCTTCGTTTCAGCAATCTTATTTACCACATCCATTCCTTCTGTCACTTTACCAAAAGCAGCATAAGCACCATCAAGGTGTGGGGAATTTTTATGCATAATAAAGAACTGTGAACCTGCGGAGTTTGGACGCATGGAACGTGCCATGGATAAAACGCCTTCGGTATGTTTTAGGTCATTGATAAATCCGTTTTGAGCAAACTCACCACGGATAGAATAACCAGGGCCACCCATACCACTTCCTTCTGGACAACCACCCTGAATCATAAAGCCTTTAATAACACGATGGAAGATAAGTCCATCATAATAACCCTTCTTAATCAAAGATATAAAATTGTTTACGGATACTGGTGCGATTTCAGGATAAAGCTCAGCCTTAATCACATCACCATTTTCCATTTCAAATGTAACAATAGGATTTTTTTCTGCCATAATATTCTCCTTTATCATTTCTTATCAAAGTTCTTCGCTATTATATCATACCTGGGGCTATTCCTCAACCATATAGTTACAGGATTACCAAGACTTTCGTATCTATTCATAGGTAACTTATCATAAATTTTCCTTTGTATCAAAGCAAAAAAAGATGGATAAAAAATTCATTGCTTTTTGCAGTGAAAATGATACAATTAGTAAGGTTTGCAGAATTTACACTGGAGGATATCATGAGTACGGAGCAAGTTTTACAGTCAAGGGACGGTTTAGGAGAGTCTGGAAATACTTGGGATAATAATAAATCTAGGTTAGGCAGTCGGTTTATAAAAGCAATCAAATCACAAGCAGTGTTAACAATAGCAGTCATAGCAGCTATCATAACCTGTTTTTTCGTGCCAATCGATCGTGAATACTTAAGTTACTTCGATGTACGAACCTTAGCTTGTTTATTTTGTACGTTGGCAGTAGTTGGTGCTTATAAAAACATTCATATATTTGAAATAGTAGCACGATTTATTGTACTGCAACTACATAATTCACGTAATGCAATTTTAGGAATTGTATTTATTACTTACTTTGCATCGATGCTACTAGCGAATGATATGGCGTTATTGACCTTTTTGCCATTGGGATTCTTCGTATTAGAGAGTACCAATAAAAGAAAATATATGGCTTTTACCTTTATCATGCAAAACATTGCTGCAAATCTTGGGGGAATGATAACTCCATTTGGCAATCCACAAAATTTGTATTTGTATTCTTATTACAATATACCAACCGGAACCTTCTTTCAAATAATGGCGATTCCATTCGCAGTTGCAACCCTATTAATTGTAGCCTGCTGTTTGTGCGTGAAAAAGGAGCCACTCCTATTAAAGGATGATACGAAGTATGAGATTAAAATAGGAAGAACGGTAATCTATAGTTTTCTTTTTATTTGCTCTATCTTAATTGTATTTCGTATTGTACCTTATCTGATAGGGACAATATTAATCACTCTTGCTATCTTTCTACTTGATAGAAAAGCGCTTAGAGAAGTAAGCTATCCTCTTTTATTCACATTTTGTGCATTCTTTGTATTTGCAGGAAATATGGCTAGAATACCGATTGTAAGTGATTTTTTTCATCAGATACTACCGATTAGCCCTCTCCTAATTGGTACATTATCCTGTCAAGTGATTAGTAATGTGCCTAGTGCAGTATTATTATCGCAATTCACAGAGGATTATGCCAATCTATTAGTAGCGGTGAACATAGGAGGTTGTGGAACCCTTATTGCTTCTTTAGCAAGCTTAATTACGTATAGTGAGTTTAGGAAGAACTATAGTGAGAAAACAAAACAGTATCTTCTCTGGTTTTCTTTACTTAATTTTGGATTTCTTGCGGTGCTATTAGTAGTTCAGATGATTTGTTCTAGATTATTATCTTAAAATATAATAGAATGATATAAAGGGATTGTAAAATATTCATAAAATTAACAAAGAGGTATCTTGACCAAGTAAATAGCCTGATTAAGATACCTTTTATTCATGACAAGAAAAAGTACGCGAAGCGTGGTTTTTCTTGTTTTAAATAAGTTAACGATCCAAATTACGAACATAGCATGAATTTGCGTCGAGCATTTTAATTTAAGAGTAAATAAAAAAAAATTTATTGTGTAAAATACTCAGTAACATATATCTTATTGTGTAAAATACTCTATAACACAAATCTTATTGTGAAAATATATATCTACTCTTAGTTGGTATAGTAACTTATATTTTGGTCTGGTAAACACTCAATAACATATTTATAGTTTAAAGTGACTGATTTTCTCTTGCATATTTGTAGCGTTTTTACTTAATGTGTTGACAGTTTCACCAAGGGATTGAATTAAATCCTTCTGACGATTCGCATTCTCTTCTACTTCAGCAGAAACGGACGCTGTTTCCTCTGAGATGGCGGAGATACTTTCAATTGCTTCAACTGTAGTTTCCTTAGCTGCTTCAATATCTTTCATACCATTTAAAACCATCTGCATATTATTTACTAATTGATCGACAGAGTTGTTTATTACCTCAAAGGATGCAATCGTATGGGAGAGTGAATCTGTTTGGTTCGCTACGATATTGTCTGCTTTCATAACATTTTGTATAGTACGATTTGTCTTTTCTTGAATCTTATGTATGATTTCGGAAATTCGCTCGGAAGCATGTACGGATTCATCTGCAAGTTTACGAATTTCAGTTGCTACAACAGCAAAACCAAGACCTGCTTCACCAGCTCTGGCGGCTTCGATGGAGGCATTGAGTGAGAGCAGATTAGTCTGAGCTGCAATCTCATTAATAACACCGATAATACTACCAATAGTTCCAGATAATTTTTCTAATTCCTTAATATCAGAAGATATTGTACTTGTGATGTCTGCCGTGGCCTTCGATTTCGAATTAAGGTCATCCATTAAATAGATTCCATCGGTTACTTGTTGTTTGGTAGAAAGAGTAATCTTGTTAAAGTTATCTGTATAGTGATACACCGTCTTAATTTGTTCGGCTAGGTCGGACATTTGAACAGCACATTGCTCCGAATCATTTGCCTGATTAGCAACTCCATGCTCGATTTCTGTAATTGCCGTAGCGATTCCTTCACTTGCGGATAGAATATGTATGGTATTGTTATGTACTTCTTCAGTGGAGATAGCAACCTTGTCACTTACCTCTTCCATGTTACGTAAGAGATCTCTAACTCCGGTTATCATATCGGTAATACTATCTGAGATGATACGGAATTCATCTTTTCGTTTACTTGTAAAAGAAACAGAAAAATCTCCTTTAGCAGCAAAAGTTAATGGTTTTATGATATCTTTCACTCCCTTTCGTAAGGAACGAGAAAATAATACACAGATAATTCCTGCAATTATAATGGAGGAACTTACTAAGATAAGAGTAACATATTTTATATAATTAGTTTCCGTTAAAAGTGAACTCTCTGGAACGATTCCACACAATAAAGTTCCAGTAGAACCTACTTTAGCAGATACAAAAATATATCGGTCTCCATTCATAGTTATAGTAGCTGTACTATTTTGTGCTTCACTTGTATATGCATCTTGAACGGATGTTAGTGAAGAGATGCCAGGTAGTTCTTCTTTCTTTACCGTATCCTCTTCGTTATCACCAAATCCTGCGACAACAGATTCTTTCCCACCAGGAACAAGGAAGGCAGTATAACTGTTTTTTCCAAAATTTATATCCCTTAATGCACTATCAATGGTACTTTGCTTGATATCTATTATTACATAGACATTTGTATTAAAATTGTATTTTCGCCAGAGACTTAGAGCATAATCAGAACAATCATATTGTTTATTATCGGTAATATTTATTTCTTCAAGATAAGGATGGGTGCCGATCACACCAAAGGTATCAGGAGAATTTAAAATTTGTTTACCTTCTTCGGTTTCATTAAAACGGTCAAAGGTGTCAAGATTCATTTGCGCTTGTGTTGTAGTAACCCCTCTACCAATATTACCAAAAATGTAGATATGATAAATGAAATCTGATATTTTTGGCATATTCTGCATTCGCTTTTGGATGGCTTGTTTTGCTTTTGATTGGTCTTCGGTCAGGTTATCCGGATTTAATTTGGGATTTTGATAATACAATTGCATTTCTGTCATGCTTAATAGCTCAGTAGAACGACCGTTAATGTTTTCAAATCCTAAGGATAAATAGCTGGCTTTTGCATTA
Organism: Lachnoclostridium phytofermentans; assembly: GCF_000733755.1. Lineage (GTDB taxonomy): Bacteria > Bacillota > Clostridia > Lachnospirales > Lachnospiraceae > Lachnoclostridium > Lachnoclostridium phytofermentans_A. The sequence continues at coordinate 427,851 of NZ_JPOF01000007.1, forward strand.
ATGGTATCAGTAATTGAGTCTTTTGCTTGTTTTATTATTGCTTGTTTTGCTGTGATAAAACACACAGTACCAAGCAGTATAATCATTGCAATTGGTACCATAAAAGCAAGAACCATCTTTGTTCCAATTCCGTGAAATCCCTTGTGTTTTTGCTTTGCTTTTTTCTTCTTCACATTACCCCTCCTGTCAAGAAAATCTTAATCTTATTATATACCAAAATATAACATATTTCTACACGATAAGCGAAGTTGCGCAAATAGCCAAGAAAGTATAATTAGTACAAAATAATATAATTTTGTGAGGATCAACATAATTTGGACATATTTGTTTTTTTGATTGATTTGTGGCAAAATATGTATTAAATTATATATAAATGTCGTTATAGTAAGTGGTATAGTAATGCGAGTTTGTTTCCATGCAATTAAGTATCGTACCTCTTACTGTGAAAAAAGAGCGAAAGTCTTAAAATGCGGATATAGAGCAAACTTAACAGATGAAAATTCAAAATAGGGGGAGTAAGAAATGAATGTCGAGGAGTACAAAAAGATTGCTGAGGCTAAGAAAAACAGCGGAGAGTATTTTAGGATGGAGCAAACGGAATTAAACAAGGCATGGACAAAAGATAGAAAAGGTAAGATGCCATATATCGTTAAGGTATTATTATTTTCCTTTCTCTATGTAATTGCAATATGTATTCTTATGTTTGTGTTTATGGCAATGTCGGAGGAATATGGTGGTTTGTTGTTGGCATTATCTGTAATTTTATCGATGCCTGTATTCTTCGTATTTATTAAGAAAAATATGAGTAATTTTATTAATTATATATTTTATGATGGTCATCTGTATCGCTTAATATATACGAAACAATCTCCAACGATATTATCGGATGTCTTGCCAATCCAAACAATTGGTGCTGCTTTTGCAATGTCTGGAGTAAACAAAGCAATCAATGAAGCTTCTAATGCCGGTGCTGATATCGAGAAAACAATGACCGAGATGAGCAATGATCCGAATACATGGCGTATTGATAGGATTAAGGAGCTTAAAGTACATAAACATGGATTTAAAGCAAAAGTAGTTGTAACTGTAGTAATGACGAATAAGACTAAGTCTAAGAAGATAAACGTACCAGATGATTATATTGATTATCCTCTTTTATTAGATACTGTGAAAAGGTTAAAGTAAGCATAGAAGCAATAAAGTAAGCATAAAAGCAATAAAATTTAGGTATATAAACATAGAATAGAATTAATTCTTTTAGTAATTGAAAGAAATAAAATTTATATTACGAACACGACATACTGTTGTCATGTTCGCAATGTTACTATTTAGAAAGAATAAGATTCAAGATTGCGAAACAGAATTAGGAGAGGATGAAATGATAGAAGAAATTATCGAAAAGTCATGCAAATTAATTAAACAAAATTCAGGAGAGGGTACTTATTGTGTTTTAGGGTTAATGGATCATAACGGATATCCAACGATGTCCACCATAACGGCATCCCAATCAGACGGAATCAACTGGATTACGTTTTGCACTGGGTTAAATTCTAGAAAATCAAAAAGAATCAACAATTGCAACCTGGCAAGTGTTTGCTTTAACTCCGATGATTATAGCATCACTTTGGTTGGTACAATTGAAATCCTAACGGATTTAGAAATCAAAAAAGAGATGTGGTATGGGGGGCTTATCAATCATTTCAGTGGACCAGAGGACCCTAATTACTGCGTTTTGCGTTTGAAAACAGAGCGTTATAATTTATTTGTTGATTGGGAGGAGGTTACTGGGACTTTGGACTAAAGGTAAAGTGATAAATACATATAGGATTAGAAAGAGGTTGTTGTAAAACGATTTCTCATTAGTATATTGTATCATCAAATAGCATTTCTAACAGAAAAGGTACCTGAAATGGCGTTAACAGGCCAGAGCAAGGTACCTTTTTAACATTTTTTACGGGCTATCCTCTAACAGCGATTTAATAAAATATCGTGTTTATTCTGTTACTCATTCAAACTTGATTAAATTAGGTTGAATTATGAAAATAAGTGGTATAATATGGAATATATAGCAATAAAGGAAAGTAGAGTCTAGTTTGGCAACATAATTCATAAATCCATATAATAAAAGAAGAGAAGATGAATGGAAGGATTATTTGTTTACTTGGAAAAATTACATTTGCTCTTATTCTTGGACAGATGAAAATTAAGGAGAATGATATGTTAAAGTTTATTGGAACAATAACACTGATGACACTGATTGTTTTTATGTCTTCCTCATATAGTACAAAAACAGAATTACAAAAAGAAATAAATTCCACGTCTAAACAGAGTAAATCTATCGAAAATATCCTTGAACATTTAGATATTAATTATAATTCAGATACTGTTGTTAACATATCAAATAATGATATAGTTGATGGCATGGATAAAGCATGGGAAGCATATGACTTAACTAACAAAGATGGAAGTAAGTATCTTCTTATACTTAGAAAATCGGATAAAGATTTTACAGCATTTTTAGATAATGAGAATAAAATACTTTTTGGAATAATAGATAATGGTATTCTTCCGAAGTTTTTTGACTAATATCTTATTCTTACATCTTTTCATATTGCTCTATTTCTTTTACTTCGTTCATATTCAATTGCGTATAAACTGGAATGATTAGGAGAATAAAATAAACAAATTTGCAAATAAATCATTATAAAAAAAGAGGGTTAATCACAAACACGAAATGATTAATGTAAATCAATATAGGAAGGAGGAATTCCTATGTTTAAATATGAGTTTGAGCGCATATACAATAATATTTCAGGATTTGGTATGTTATCAGGAACTAAATATCACAATGATGATTATAAAAAAATAATCTCCCAAAGAGCAGAGGATGGGTGGCGTTACATTGGTTTTATTCCTTCAGTGCAACGTGGAACTGGTCACATTGAAGAAATGGATTTGATATTTGAAAAAGAAGAGAAATGAAATTCACAAGACATAAGCGGATATACATCAGATGATTGGATGAAAAGATATGATGCAATGTATTTTGTATATATTTAGCAGAAAATAATATATTATCGAAAATAAGTATTAAAATAGATGGTATATAGTAAATTTATTATTTCGAGGTGTTAATATGCGTTCAGAAAAAGAAATGTTTGAATTGATTTTACATATAGCGAAAGAAGATGAACGAATCAGAGCAGTTCTTTTATCTGGCTCTCGTGCGAATTCTGATATACCAAAAGATATCTTTCAGGATTATGATATAACTTATTTTGTCACAGATGCCAAGCCATTTTATAATAATTGTGATTGGATTGAAGAGAAATTTGGAAAGCCTGCTATTATGCAATTACCGGAATTGATGTCACATCCTTTACTACCGCCGGATGGCGACGGTCATTTTGCTTATCTTATGATATTCAAAGACGGTAATAGGATTGATCTAAGCATTGAGTTTACTCCTTATATTGATGATGGTGAGCCAGTTGTTGTTCTTCTCGACAAAGACAAGTTCTTACCAGATATCGTACCAAATAAAATGTATTGGTGCATTAAACCACCAAGTGAGAATATTTTTGCAGATACCTGCAATGAATTTTGGTGGTGCTTAAATAATGTAGCAAAGGGAATTGCAAGAGATGAACTACCTTATGCTAAGAATATGTTCGATCATTATGTAAGAGATATGCTCAATCAAATGACAGAGTGGTTTATTGGTGTTGACATTGATTTTACTGTTTCATCGGGTAAAATGGGGAAGTATTTTAAAAGATATTTACCTCAGAAACTTTATGAAATGTATGCAAATACATATTCCGATAGTAATTACGAAAACTTTTGGAGTTCGATATTTTCAGCCTGTGAGCTGTTTCGTACCATGGCAGATATAGTAGCCGAACATTTTGGATTTCGTTATAACAGGAATGATGATGAAAATATGATGATGTATTTAAATAAAGTTAAGAACAATAGTATTGTAATAGAATGAGCATACACTAAATGAAAGATTTTTGTTGGTATTTATTTTGGAAGCCTGATAAAATCTTTAAATGTGGAATACAAAAGCACCATTTGGAAAATTACATAATGAACTTATAATTGTCTTAGAGCCTCATGAAATAATTGCTTATCATAATACGAGATTACCTGATATAACAAGTATTGAAAGACAAGGGCTTATCTTTTCTGATGATAGGTACACAGATATGATTCGAGCAGCAATGCAAGATGCTGACATTACACAGCCACTGATAGATGAAGTCATGGGTATAGTTATTCTGAAGTGGATTAAGTAAAAGAGAAATGTTGAAATAGATTTCTTATTAATGGGAATGTATTGGCGACAAGCCATTTCAATTTTGGAATGGTTTGGAATATTTGTTCTAGGTTAGAGTATAATTTTGTGTCTTTTATTAAATAACTGATTATAGATTATCTAAGTAACGGGAGAATTAGTATGAATGGGGAGATATTGTTATCTTGTAAAATAGTTGCTGCAGCAAAGCTAGCAATAAAAGAAAATGAATTAATACATAATGAGCTATCAAAATATGAAAATAGTGTTACTTTTGAATTTTTACCACGTCGAACTTTGATTACTATGAAAACATATAAGGCATCTAATATTAAAGAATGGTATGAAAAATGTTTATCCCTAGGTTTAATGGATATTAGATTTTTAATGCCTATATCAGTAGAAGACAGAGGATTACTTGGTTTCTCAAACACCTCAAAAAATTCTTTAGTATGTTTTTATAAAAACGGAAAAGTGACTTATTTTACTGCACACTGGGAATATGACAACAACTTAAAACAATGGAATGTATCATATACGGAACACTCTTGGGGTAATCCACCACAAGGTAAGCCACAGTTTGAAGATAATACAGAAAAGTTCATTGAAATCCTAACAGAAATTGAAATACTAGCTCGCAAAATTGAATGTGATGGATTTGCTGATATATTTCATAATGCTAAGGTAATATTGATAGATGGCGCGAAAAACTTAACTGAAAGTGGTATTTCATTACCATCTAAAAACTATAATTTGTTTATGGCAGCAAGTTTGGCAGATGTTTTTGGGGCAATGGGTTCATGGAATGATTCTCCTCCGTATATGGCTCATGAAAAAGGTCTTGATACAAAGTACAATGAATTGTCTACAGAATTACTCAAACAGCTAAGGTTAGCTGTCCTTTATGCTGTAAATCAATGGTAATGATGTTTAAATAACAAGGGGGGACAGAAGTCATGATAACTTCTAGAGATTTAGATTATATAGAAACCAAATTGATAAAGCAGGGTAAAAAAGTATTAAACTACCCGCTAATAGAATTAGCTGAATGGATAAACAAAGAATACTGTGTAAACGTGATTAATATTCATTATGACTATATTCAAAACAACAGACCGAGGCTCGGGATAATATTTGAATTTCGTACTGATGAAAGAAAATTTTATGATAGCGATTATAACTATGACCATAATAAGCAAAAAGCTATTGCAGAAAAATTCAGCGAATTAGTATCTTTAAAAGAGAAAGAACCTAAGAATATATTTAAATGTTTTAAAAAAGATGTACCGTCGAAATACAATATTAAAAATATTTTCATAGCTTTTAGCGCATTTGAACCAATCGCTAAGGAAGAAGCAAATAATCGTATTCCAGAAGAAAAGGTACAGGAATTAAAAAATAAGTTGAATAATAATGATTTGTGGAAGATTGCAAGGTCCTTTTCATCCACTACCTTTTTCTTTTATACGGATGAGCAGGTTAAAGAATACAGTAATAATGAATCGATGAAAATATTTGAAGAAGCTTACTATAACTTAATTAAACCATATGATGAATTTAACTATATAAAAAAAGACAGCTTCCATTTAAATATCGATAGTAAAGAAAATTTCGACAACAACTTTAGCAGTAATTGGTATTACTATTACAAATAAAGTGTTTTTACATATAAAGAGTGCACGTATATGAGAATGTGTACCGAAAAGTTCCTATATAATAAATAAAGGCTTTAGTAGCTATTTGAAGGCTATTAAGGTCTTTCTTTATAGTATTACTAATTTCTTTCATTATGAGTATTCCGGAGGTCAATCCATCGCCTGTCCGGTCGTTGGAAATCAAGAAGTTTCATCTCTTTTTCTGCTTTGTATAAGGTATCATGGAATAGAAAAATCATCAATGCTGCTTCGCACCGCTGAAGCGGTAAGGCCTTGACACTTTCTCTATTCTAAGCTTAGTAGTAATTAAGCAGAATTAAGGTGATTTCCGTCATGCGGAAGATTGATTTCCATTTTGCCGGAATTCCGATTTCAGACAGCAAGAATATTCATTCATTAATTGGTCAATAAGTTTTGAAGTTATCTTATAAATTTATTCGTTATATATAGATGAAGTATATATTTTCAAAAACTATTTTGTAACGCCCAATCCCCATTTTCTTCTTTTCAAAAACTTTAATATCATTTTCAAAAACTATTTTGTAGTAATACAACAACCTTAAAGAATAATTAGAAATTGATTAACCATATTGACAGTACAATATTATACGTTGTATAGTATTGATAACGAAATAATATTATACTAAAAATAAGGGAATGATATGGGATAATATGATAATAGTAAAAGGAGTTGATTACATGGTTTTTAATACAGGATCCGCACTCTTGGACGCAATCGTACTGGCTGCGGTTTCTAAGGAACCGGAAGGAACTTATGGCTATAAAATAACGCAAGATGTAAGAGAGGCAATTGACATTTCGGAATCTACGCTTTACCCAGTTCTTCGTAGATTACAAAAAGATGATTGTTTGGAAGTGTATGATATGGAAATTGCGGGACGAAACCGAAGGTATTATAAAGTAACATCACAAGGGAGAATTCAGCTTCAGCTGTATTGTTCGGAGTGGAAAAACTATTCCGCAAAGATAAGTAAAATTTTTGAGGGGGTGGCGTAGTTGAACCGTGTTGAGTTTTTAAATGAGTTAGAAGAGTTGCTACAGGATTTAGAAACTGAGGAAAAAATGGAAGCACTCGCGTTCTATGATAGCTATTTTGAGGAAGCAGGAGAACTGAATGAACCAGTTATTTTAAGAGAATTAGGTTCGCCTGCAAAAGTTGCAGAAAGTATTAAAAAAGATCTTGGAGCAATAAAAGAAGAGGAGCTTGGTGAGTATACCGAAAGAGGTTACCAGAGTAGTAATCAAAGTAAAGACAGTATTATGAAATTGAACGAAGTTACTACCTCTGACTCTAAAGAAGCGAATGAGAATGAGTTACAGAGTGATACCGCTATTAAACAAAATTCTAGTTATCAGAGTCAGAGTACGGCAGATCAAACTCAGAGTGCAAACAATAAAAACCAAGAAACTAGTTCTCAGAAATCTAATACAGCGGATCAGAATCAAAAGGAAAATTATCAAAACCAGAACATGCATTATCAAAATACTACCTATCAAAATCAAAGACCTGTTGTCAAAAAGACTGGTATTAATGTATTTGCCTTAATTCTATTATGCATCTTTGGGTTTCCAATTTTAATCCCTTTGATGATTGCCTGCTTTGCAACCGTATTTGCTTTAGTGGTAGGATTTGGTGGAGCTGGTATCGGATGTATTGTATTAGGATTTTCGGTATTTGTTATGGGTGTAACGAAAGTATTTGTACTTCCACTGTTTGGTGCTTTATCCGTTGGGGGAGGAATGATATGTTTTGGCATCGGTTTATTGCTATTTCTAGTAGCTTGCGCTTGTGCTAAGATGTTCCCAGCATTAATTCGTGGTCTCGTTAGTCTGTTAAAAGCACCATTTGGGGGAAGGAGTGTAGCAGCATGAAATCAGCAGGGAGAATCGTTTTAGGAATTGCTTGTGCATCGATAGGAATTGGCATTGCAATACTACTTTTTGGTACTTTGTTTAGTGGTGGTAGAGATCGGAATCGGTATAATACATTTTCCTACCAAGATGAAGTAAAGGATGTTACTTCCATTGATCTTGATATCGACTTTGCAAAAGTACACATCGTAGAAGGGGATACCTTCCATGTCGAGGTTAAAAATACTACGGAAGATGGATTTCATAGTGAAGTTAAAAATGGAGTATGGTATCTAGAGGATAATTTTGATGACCGTTATTCTATTAATCTATTTGGGCTTAGACTACCAATCAACATTAATGTCGGGTTTCATAGGGAAGATGAGTGGTATCCTACCATTATAGTAACTCTACCAGAAGGCTTTGTTGCGGATGAATTTGATATGGAATTTGGAGCAGGAGAGTTAGTAGCGGAATATATTAATGCAAACTCTGTGGATTTTTCAATGGGAGCTGGTGAGATGACATTAAAGAATCTATCCGTTAAAGATCATTCTGAATTTTCAGTAGGTGCAGGTTCTATAAAGATTAATCGACTTACTGCGAAAGATGTTACGATGGACTGTGGTGCAGGTGAAATCAACGTTTCAGGTGAAATCCTTGGAAATAGCTATATAAACTGCGGTGTTGGCGAAATCAACCTTGATCTAGACGGAGAGGAAGAGGATTTTAATTATATTGTTGACTGTGGTATTGGAAGTGTTAAAATAAATAATAAGGAATGGGACTTTACGACACATCAAAGTATATATAATGATAATGCAAAAGGGACATTTGAACTGGATTGTGGTGTTGGTTCCATTAGTCTTAGAATTCGTTAATTGGTGTGTTTAAGAAGAGTAGAAAGGAAGGCTAAATTATGCAGAAAAAATTAGTGAAATCTCGTACAGACAGAAAAATATGTGGAGTATGTGGAGGAATTGCAGAATATATTAATTTAGACCCTACGGTGGTTCGAATTTTATGGATTATCTTTGCATTCTGCGGTGTTGGTATCCTTGCATATATTGCTTGTGCATTCGTAATGCCAGACTAAGTAATATATTATATTAGGTAATATTTATTTGAGATAACATAGAAGGGACTAAATTAGTGCGAAATTAGCCTAGATTTAGTCCTTTTTTCTGCGTTTGATACCATAATATAAGCGATAGACTAAGGTGTTTAAGAATGATATCCGTATAATCTAATAGTTTTTTACCTAAGAGAATGACATATGAGTTTTTTTATCGTTACTTTTTATACTTTGATATTGAAATAACTATGAAATTACCTGGTTTATTTTAACTTATTTGCTGGTCGCATTACTTTACAAGAGAAATAAATTGTGTTAAAGTATACGATATTATAATGTACGATATTACGTATACTCTATACTATCGTGTGACATAATGGTGAAAATGAAATGTAATATTAATGGAGGCATTTATGATAAAAGTTATTGATCAATTATCCAATATCTTTACTGCTGCATTTGTAAAGTGTGGTTACGAAGAAAAGTACGGAGTGGTAACGATATCGAATCGTCCGGATCTGTGTCAGTATCAATGTAATGGTGCTTTAGCAGCTGCAAAACAGTACAAAAAAGCGCCAATTATGATAGCAAATGAAATTGTAGAACTATGTAAAGATAATCCGGTTTTAAAAGAAATTACTGCTATTATGCCAGGATTCATTAATTTTTCTATTAAGGAAGAATTTTTAGTAGATTATCTTCAAAGCATGTCAGTGGATGAACGCCTCGGCTGTGAAGAAACTAAGAATCCAGATACTGTAGTTGTAGATTACGGCGGTCCTAATGTTGCAAAGCCTCTACACGTTGGACATCTTCGTCCTGCAATTATTGGTGAAAGCATTAAGCGTATGGTACGTTTCTTAGGTCACAATGTAATAGGTGATGCACATCTTGGTGACTGGGGAACTCAGATGGGACTTATTATTGCAGAAGTAAGAAAACGTCAGCCAAATCTTCCTTATTTTGATGAAAGTTTTACTGGTGAATATCCAAGCGAAGCACCATTTACCATTTCTGAATTAGAGGAAATTTATCCAACTGCAAGCGAATATTCAAAAGAACATCCAGAATTTCGTGAGGAAGCAAAGGAAATTGTATTTGAATTACAAAATGGTCATCGTGGATACACTGCACTATGGAATCACATAATGACTGTCTCAGTTAACGACTTAAAGAAAAATTATGATAATTTAAATGTTCATTTTGATGTATGGAAAAAAGAAAGCGATGCGCAGCCTTATATTCCAAACATGGTAACTTACTTAAAAGAGAATGGATATGCAAAATTAAGTGAAGGTGCTTTAGTTGTTGATGTAAAAGAAGAGACTGATACCAAAGAGATTCCTCCCTGTATGATTTTAAAATCTGACGGTGCAAGTTTATATGCTACTACTGATTTAGCTACCTTAGTAGAGCGTATGGAATTATTTAAACCAGCATCTGTTATCTATGTTGTAGATAAGCGTCAGGAACTTCACTTTGAATTAGTGTTCCGTTGTGTTAAGAAAACAAAGTTAGTACCAGAAGATGTGAAACTAACCTTCTTAGGTTTTGGTACGATGAACGGTAAAGACGGAAAGCCATTTAAAACAAGAGATGGCGGTGTAATGCGCCTTGAGTATTTAATGGATAGCATTAACGAAGAAGTTTATAAGAAGATTATGTCCAATCGTGAAATGAAAGAAGAGGAAGCGCGTGAGGTTGCCAGAATTGTTGGTTTGGCAGCATTAAAATACGGTGATTTATCAAATCAGGCATCAAAAGATTATATTTTTGATATTGATCGCTTTACTTCCTTTGAAGGAAATACAGGGCCTTATATTCTTTATACTATTGTTCGCATCAAGTCAATACTTGCAAAGTATCAGGAAGAAAATAAAGCAGTGGATGTAAGCAAGCTTTGTATCAAGTCTGGTAATGTTAGAGATTACGGTATTAGTGAAGTAAATCTAATGTTAGAATGTGCAAAGTTCAATGATGTGATAGAACATGCTGCATATGAAAATGCTCCACATAAGTTATGCGCTTATGTTTATGATCTTGCAAATGCATTTAGTACGTTCTATCATGAGAATAAAATTATTGCGGAAGAAAACAAAGAAAAACAGCAAGAATGGATTGCTCTCATTGAACTTGTTTTAAGAATATTAACTACTTGTATTGATTTATTAGGTTTTAGCGCACCAGAAAAGATGTAGCATTGATAAAAAGCGCGAAGGTGGACTGGAAAGTAACGAGCTTTCCAGTCTTTTTTCAATAAGAAAGATTTGATTACATAAGTGCATATCGAAAACCTATTTAGAAAGGACATGAACATGTATAAATTATTATCAAAGTTGGTTATCTATCGTAACATAGAAAAAGACAGTATTTTAGTTCGATTGGCAGATATCATAGAACAATATCAGCGAGGTAATGCAAATAGAGAAGATACGATTGTAGCAATCTATACGCAAATTCACAATTTATTAGATATTGCAACCGAATATGGGTTTAATCATAATTTGTGGCAGAATTATTTAAGCTATTTATTGGCTACTATTGAGAATCCATTTAGTATGACCTGTGAAAAAATAGGAGCAAGAGAAGGCTCTGTAAATGAGTTTGCGAGAGGTGATTTTGCAATATTTAAGGATTTATTTCACTATGATTTTAGTCCACTAGAGAATGAGCTTGGCATTGATTGTTTTAAAGTGATTACAAACTATAATGCAATTGAGAAAAACGGGAAAAGTTACAATCGAAGTGTCAGTGAAAAGGTGCAGGATCTAAGTAGAAAGATTGCTAAAGCTTCTGATGAAAATGAAATCTTTCAAATTGTAACTAATTTTTACAAAGATTACGGTGTTGGGATGCTTGGTCTAAACAAAGCTTTCCGCGTAGGAAAAGATGGCGATGAATTGAAATTATCACCGATTACGAATACCGAAGAGGTCGTACTCTCTGATTTGATCGGATATGAAATTCAGAAGAAAAAATTAGTGGATAATACGAAGGCTTTCATCGAAGGAAAAAAAGCAAACAACGTCTTATTATTTGGAGATAGTGGAACCGGAAAATCAACGAGTGTTAAAGCTATCCTTAACGAATACTACCCAGAAGGACTTCGTATGATTGAAATTTTTAAGCACCAGTTTGAAGATTTATCTGGGGTCATCTCAAAGATAAAGAATCGAAATTATAAGTTTATTATCTACATGGATGATTTATCATTTGAGGAATTCGAAATTGAATATAAGTATCTAAAAGCGGTGATTGAAGGTGGTCTTGAAACAAAACCTGACAATGTATTAATCTATGCAACATCAAATCGCAGGCATCTAATTAGAGAAACCTGGAGTGATCGTTCCGACATGTCAAAAGATGAGTTGCATCGTTCTGATACAATGCAAGAAAAACTCTCTTTGGTTGCAAGATTTGGTATTAGCATCAATTACTCTGCGCCATCACAAAAGGAATATTTTACAATTGTAGAAGAGTTAGCTAAAAAATACGATAATTTCGGATTATCAAAAGAGGAGCTGTTGCAAAAAGCGAATATGTGGGAACTTAAGGGTGGTGGTTTATCTGGTAGAACTGCCTCTCAGTTTATAGTTTATATGTTAAGTCAAGAAGGTACATGTTAATGTACCTTCTTGTTTAATACAAGTCATAATACAAGTCATAATACAAGTCATAATACAAGTCATAATACAAGACAATAATACATGACATCACAACACTAGACATCTTTCTGGTATTTAGCAATTTAAGTATACATAAATTTTATGGACATAAACTAAACCCTTCCGTCGATAAGAAATGATTTTTGTCGTAAATAGTAGAAATAATTATAATTAATACAAAAATGTGCTATATTTGCTAAAATCTACAATAAATATTTTGACATTGTGATACGTCACTGGTAAAATAGGGCTAGACGATTAATAAGGAAAACAGGTCATTCCTTATTGCAAATAAAAAGGTAGTGTTTACTACTTTGGCAGGTCGAGTTGTGTTAGCAAAGAAACGTATTGTATTGAAAGTGAGGTTAACCATGGAGACAAAGATTAGTAAAAATGGGAAACGAATCTTAAAAGGTGCAATGTTTGGAGCTTGTTTTGCGATGACAGTAGCACTTTTTGAAACTTCAGTTACCTATGGGCATGAACTGAAGATAAATGCATTAGTTTCTACTCAGACAAAGGATAAGGACGAAGTTTATTATATAGGCAAAGTGACAGGTGGTGTCAATGTCAGAGTGGGCGCAGGTTCTGATAAAAATCAGCTAGTTGTTGGTAATCAGAGTGTAAAGCTAAAAAAAGGTACTGAGGTAACAATACTATCCGAAGTGATGGTTGGTAAAAAGCCTTGGTATGAAATTCGGTTTGAATTTGAGAAAAATGAAGTAGTTGGCTATGCAACGAGTACATACATTGAGAAAACAAGTAAGACAGTTACTCCGACACCAATACCGACACTATCTCCAACCCCAACTATAACCCCAACGACTGAACCAACTGCAATACCAACGGTAGAACCAACTACATCACCTACGCAGAATCAGAAGGAAACCGATAATAGCAAAGGTAGTATGATTCTTTGGATATTTGGTGGAATTGCTATGGTAGCGCTTGGTATCGTTTTAGCGCTATCCGTTAAAAAGAAACGTAAAGAAGAGTATGCAGAAGCAAATGAAGTATCTAAAAAAGTTGAAAAACTTAAGAATATGGTGATTACGAAAGATATCGATGAGAAGGAATCACCAGATGAAAAATTAAAACGCAAAGCACAGGGAAAATTTACAAAGGAAGGAAAACCAACACGCCAGCCAGTTGCAGTTCAACATACTTCTGAGGTGTATGTTAAGAATTCTAAACTCAATGAATCAAGTATTGTTACAGATGAATTTGCTGCTACTTCAGAGCAAGTTATCGAGGATATTTCTAAGAATAAGGATAGATTAGAAAAAAACAGCTTAGAAAAAGAGAACCTAGGAAAAGAGAACTTAGGAAAAGAAAGTGTGGAAAAGACTGATTTGAGAAAAGCGATTCAAGCACTTCGTGAGCATGATATAGTAATTCATAAGTATTTTGGAAAAGGAGAAGTCTTCGATAACTCAGATGTCAAGCTGATTGAAGTTCGTTTTGGAGGAGATGTTCGATTCCTTAATAAAGAGCAATTGGTTAATAAAAAGTTATTACAGATTACGAATGAGCGTAGAAGGTAATCATAAAAGCTAAGAACAATGGCATAAAAAGCACAAAAAATAAGCACAAAAATGTAGAAGATAAGCATTTGCTTAAATACAAGTGAAACATAAGTGCTATATGGTATATATAACTACCATATGGCACTTTTTATCTTATTAAGTTATATGATTTTACAAAAAAGATTATCCCAAGGAAAAGGTGTTAAAGCACCAGAATAGAGGTTATAATGACAGAATATATCGTATCAAAACAGGATGACGGACAATTTAAAAGTGTACAGGAAGCAATCAATGCTATCATAAATGATGGTGTGGAGAACGCCACGATATCTGTGAAAGAAGGATGTTATGAGGAACTTGTTACTATCCCGAAAGGAATCAAAAATCTGAGGTTAAAGGGTGAAGGAAGCGACAAAACCAAAATAACATATGGAAATTATGCAGGTATTATAACAAAATCAGGTGAAAAACTTGGTACCAATCGTAGTGCAAGTGTTTTTATTGATGTAGATAATGCCACATTTGACGGAATCGCCTTTGAAAACAGCTATATACAAGAAGGTTTTGATACTTCAGGTCGTCAAGCTGTTGCAGTAAATTCAACGGGGAACGGATTAATCTTTACGAACTGTGCATTTTATGGACGCCAGGATACTCTTTATGTACGGGAAGGAAGCTGTTTATTTCAAGATTGCTATATAGAGGGAGATATTGATTTTATCTTTGGAGCAGCTGAGGCTGTATTTGCTCGTTGTGAAATTCATTCTAGAAATTGTGGCTCTAAGGAACTGAATGGTTATGCGACAGCTGCGAGTACAAAGGCAAAGGATGAGTATGGTTTTATATTTTATCAGTGTAATTTTACTGCACCATCGGAGGTTGCCCCTAATACAGTGTATCTAGGTAGGCCATGGCATCCAAGTGCAGCTACAGAACCAGTATGCTCTGCAACCATATTAATGAATTGCGAGCTTGGAAAACATATCAAAGAAGAGGGTTGGACTTACATGGGACAGGTTTGGCCAGAAACAGAGCGCTTTTTTGAGTATCAATCTACTGGTAAGGGAGCCAAGCAAAATGAGCATCGTAAGCAATTAACAGAGGAAGAAGCTTGTAAAGTCAGAACTCTTATTGAAACAAAGTTATGTAAAATAAACTAATGGACTAATTTATTGAAAGCAAACTAATTATTATAAAAATATTTAAAGGGCTTTAGAAATCTTGTATTCATCTAAATAACAAGTTTTCTATAAGCCCTTTTATGAAGGAAAGAATAGTTAATTATTATGCTTATCTTTAGCATTAGAATTTCTACAATGGTAGGGCAGGATATAAATCTATTCCTTCCTTTATAAGAAATCTTTAAATTTTCAATCAACTTTACTCTGAACATAATGCACGAGTTCTTTCACATCAAATGTTGAGAAATTATCCTCCGTAACAAAGAATGGAATTCCTATATTTCCAGCATTCTTTACCTTATAAAATATCGGATTTGAATCACGGTATTTTAGAAACTCTTTTAGATAAGCAGTTGCTTGTGTAAATTCGTGATAGTCTATGTTGATATTTGCATAGTCACGTAACATATTGATTGCCTCGATACAGTCCGGACATAGATTCATTCCATACATAATAACATTCATTGATGCCTCCCAAAATAGTTGATATCATTTTATTAGCTAAGTATATCATATTAGAAACGATTTTTAAAGAAATCCATTTCTAGAACAAATGAGTTTCTTAAGAGCGATTGCTACATACAAGAGCTATCATCAAATTAAGAAATTTGTTAGAGAACCGTAACCCCGCATGTGCATAAAATATAACAGAAGCTAAATTTAGGAGAGGTAAGTTATATGCAGGAAGGAAAAGGGGTCACTCTATTAAAGCATACAAGGAAGAAATCTGTTACCAATGAGAGCAGTTCACTAGATCTTTTAGAATGCTCATATGAATATCCTCAAATATTAACTAAAAAAGAAGATAGTCCACAGGCTATGGTGAATCAAGATATTATGAAAGAGATGGAGCAGCGATACCAGAGTAATTGTGAAGAGGCGCTCGTGAATGCCTTATATATCGTGGATTTATTTAGTAAGCCAGATGATTTAATAGGTCCTTCGTGGTTTCCTTTAACAGCAAGTGTTACTTATCGGATACCTTGGAATCAATATGGAGTTTTATCCATTGTGTTTTTAGAATTTCGCTGGTATGGTGGTGCACATCCTATGACGGAACAGTTTTCTATGACCTATAATGTAGAAACAGGAAAAAGAATTACAGCTCCGGAAGTGTTAGGAGAAACAGAAGAGGAGGTTAAGAGGCAAATAGCGAATGGATTTATGAAACAATTTGAAGAGGATCCAAGTAAGTTTTTTCCGGATGCGATAAAGGATCTTGCCAACCTTAAGTTTGAATACCGTTATTATTTAATGGGGGATAATATCGTGTTTTATTTTAATCCTTACGAGCTTGGGCCTTATGTTTCAGGAATTTTAGAATTCTCCGTGCCTATTTTAAAGAATAGAAAATAAGATAATACGAAAAAAGTAAAAATTTGTATTGACACCTTAAATGCTACGGTGTACTATGTAACTAGTACACTATTTATCACATACAAGAGAAAAATTCTTTGGAAGGGAGGTTCTGAATGGAGTTTAATAATAATATGCCTATTTATATGCAAGTAATTCAGGAAATAAAGAAAGAGTTAATTCGTGGTAATTTGTCACTTGGTTGTAAGTTGCCTTCTGCTAGAGATTTGGCAATTCGATATCAGATTAATCCCAATACTGCAAATCGTGTTTACCGAGAGATGGAACTTCAAGAACTTTGCTTTACAAAACGAGGGATAGGAACCTTTGTAACAGAGGATGAACAAAAACTTATGCGAGTAAGAGAAGAGATGGCAAAGGAATATATGACAACCTTTCTTATTGGTATGAGGGATTTGGGTCTTCAAGAAGAGGAAGTGATTTCACTCATTCAAAAGGAGTTTAATAAATAGAAGGAGCAAGGTTGAAGGAGCAAATTATTCAACTGGAATTGAAATCTAAGAAATCTAGATACAAATTTTATTTCGTGAGAACGTGATTAGAAATGGAGGAAAAGATGTTAATTAGTAAGGACGTTGTAAAGCGGTACATGTCAAAAGTGGCAGTATCGGGAATTTCCATGCAAATGGAGGAAGGAAAAATCTATGCATTACTCGGTCCAAATGGAAGCGGGAAAACAACTTGGATGAAGATGGTAGCTGGATTGATTAAGCCTACCATAGGAACTATTACATATAATGGAAAGTCAATTGGTGTCGAAAGCAAGAAGAGGATTGCTTATATGTCCACGGAACCTTTTTTTTATGATTACATGACAGTATATGATGTTGGACGCTATTATGAGGATTTTTTTGAAGATTTTGATATAGAGAAGTATCAACAGCTACTCGCCAAGATGGATTTAAGTTTGAAGGATAAGGCGAAAAATCTTTCTTCTGGACTTGCTGCAAAGTTGAAAATAGCTGCGACACTAGCAAGAAAAGCGGAAGTTTATTTACTTGATGAACCTTTAAATGGAATTGATATTATAGCAAGAGACCACATTATGAATGCTATTCTAGAGGTTGCAAATGAAAAAACAACTATAGTTATATCGAGTCATTTAGTAGATGAATTAGAAAAAATTATCGACAATGCTATCTTTATGAAAAATGGCACTCTGGTTTTAAATGGTGATGCAGAAACCATTAGAAAAGAACATCAAAAATCTATCGTAGACCTATATAAGGAAATCTATGCACATGGTTGATATATAAAAGATGTCGTAATTAAAGTGATAAAGTTAGTGGAAAAGAAAGGAGAGGTATAAGGAAAATATGTTGAAATTAATAAAATATGAGTTAAGAAAACAATGGTTCTCTAAACTCTTTATATTGATTGTAATGGGAATATTAGAACTTACTTTTTTATTTGGATTGCTTAGAGAGGATACAGAAGCCTTAGGAATTTCCATGGGAATTATGGTACTTGTTGCATTTACTGCAATTATGTTTGTTTCCTTTGAGTGTATTATGACTTATTCGAAAGACTTAAAAACGAAACAAAGTTATATGCTATTTCTGACACCAAATTCAACCTACAAGATAGTGGGTGCCAAAGTAATAACCTCTGTTGCACAGATTGGGTTTACTGCAGTTTTTATGGCCTCTATTATCTTTATTAACATGACTATCGTTGTGTTACGATACCAAAACATAGAAGAAATGATTAAGACAATTCAGATTACAATGAAAAATGTTATGGGATTAGATGTGGATTATGGTCTTATATTGATAGGTCTGATTTCATTTTTACTGGAATGGATATCAAAAGTTATTATGGGTATTCTTGCAATTACGTTGAGTGCTACTTTTTTATCCAACACAAAGGGAAAAGGTATTGTCAGTTTAATTATTTTCTTTACCTTGAATTATATGGTTGGAAGAATTGGCAAATTATTTATGCTAGAAAGTATGCCATTATTCGATCTATTTATGATTGATGCTATCTTTATGGCATTTGTCATAGCAGCCTTTTACCTAGCGACAGCATGGATGTTGGATAAAAAGGTGAGCGTATAAATAATTAACTATTTTGGATATTTTGGATAAAAATCGGAGGTATCCGCACAGAAGAAACCATCACATTCTGATAGAATGGAATCAAAAATAGGAGTGATGTTATCAAATTGATCACTAGGGAAGGTTACCATATACATACTTTGTATCTGGTGTTTGGAAAGAAATTCTGCACCATCACAATCACGAAAATAAGGTTTCATTTCCTCAAAGTCCAATGAACTTTTTGGTGAAAGGCTGATTTCCATAACACCAGCGGCTTCCCACAGCTCTACATTATCTGTATATTTTATGATTGCTTCATATAGTGTACGAATGGAAGTCTCTTTATGATTCATATAAAACCAGTCGCCAGTGATAGAGGAACTCTTCTCTGTAGCGATTGGTTTTTTATTTGGCTTCTTATTCACGTTTTTATCTTTTTGTTTTTTTATGATCATTATTACCTCTATTCTGGTGCAAAGGCACCTTTTTAATATAAGTATACCACAGGCAAAATGGTTTGAAAACATACAGGAAGATAAGTTTCTAAGAAACAACGTTGTATTTTGGGTACTATCATAGTAAAATAACGATAGAAAGATGAGGAGGGTATCAAAATGGCGATTATTAAACCTTTTTATTGTGTTAGACCAGAGAAAGAATATGCAAGTCGAGTGGCAGCTTTGCCATATGATGTTTATAACAGAGTAGAAGCAAAAGAAGCCGCCCTACAAGATGAGTTATCTTTTTTAAATATTGATCGTCCAGAGACTGGATTTGAGCTTTCAGTGGATATGTATGATGAGAGGGTATATCAACGAGCAAAAGATTTGTTGTTGAAACGATTGGAAGATGGAATTTATCTTGAGGATGAAAAAAGGTGCTATTACATATATGAACTGATTATGGAGGGACGTCCACAAACCGGTATCGTTGCCTGTGCTTCAATTGATGATTACCAAAACAATATCATAATGAAGCATGAAAATACGAGAGAAGAGAAGGAACAGGATCGAATTCGTCATGTAGATACCTGTAGTGCTCAAACTGGTCCAATTTTCTTAGCATATCGTTCCAATGATATCATTCATAATATTGTGGAACGAGTTAAAGAAGGGGAAGCGCTATATTCCTTTACTTCTGAGGATGGGATTACTCATAACGTATGGAAAGTGGAAGATGACCAATCGATAGCAACCATCGAAGAAGCATTTGGCGGAATCAATAGAATTTATATTGCAGATGGCCATCATCGTGCAGCATCTGCAGTTAAGGTTGGTCTAAAAAGAAGAAAAGAAGCGAAAGAATACGATGGAAGCGAGGAGTTTAATACATTTCTCTCCGTACTATTTCCGGAGGACCAGCTTATGATTATGCCATATAACAGGGTAGTTGCTGATTTGAATGGACTTAGTGAAGAGAAGTTTTTAAGTACTCTTTCTGAGAATTTTTATGTTAAGAATAATGGAGCGATAAGAGTTGCACCAGAGAAAAAAGGGATATTTGGAATGTATCTGAATCATACTTGGTATGAGATAACTGCAAAAGAGTCATTATTACAGATAGAAGATCCTGTTAAGGCACTTGATGTTTCTTTATTACAAGATTACGTATTAGATCTGATATTAGGAATTAAAGATCCTAGAACAGATCATAGAATTGATTTTATTGGTGGGATACGTGGACTTGGTGAGCTAGAAAAACGTGTAAATGAAGATATGACCGTTGCATTTTCCATGTTTCCAACCTCGATACAAGAATTGTTTGCGGTAGCAGATGCCAATCAATTAATGCCACCGAAATCAACTTGGTTTGAACCAAAATTAAGGAGTGGATTGTTCATTCATCGGATTTAAGAAGTACAATATTCCATAGTAATATAGATACCTTGACATGTCCTTACAAGACTGCTAAAATTAAAATACTTGATTAAGATTGGAGTTGGGAAGATGAGTATTTATTCTTGCAAATAATAATTCAATAAGAATGACGTGCTGGATTTAGAGAAGTGTAATAGCGCTTTTCTTTATGCGCTTATTTTGCTGATTTTTAAATTGCACGTTGCAAGAATACTTTCTTACCCAATGTTTTATAAACTAGATAGTTCACATGATCAATTATTATTGATTCTTTTTCATATTTGTTAAAAATTCGATGGTAGAAAAATATATTCAGGTATGCAGGTTACTCATACTGATATATTTATTTTATTCATTACAAGAAAAGTTCGCGAAGCCTGCTTTTTCTTGTTTAAACTTGCAAAATGAGAGAAATTAATAAATTATTATGGGATACCTCGTTTGAATTCTTAAGACGCAGAAAGATATATTCTTGCGTCTTATTTTTTTATTAAAAGTATAGAAAAGCAACATGTTTGCTGTGTATATGATGTGAAGAAAATTATTATTTATGAAAAGTATATTTTTCTTAGCAGGTAATTACTTGAAGTACTTAACAGATAGGAGGTATGATTATGGCACAACTTAATGTTACCGATTTAACATTTTATTATGATGGTAGTTATGATACGATATTCGACAATGTTTCATTTCAAATAGACAGTGATTGGAAATTAGGATTTGTTGGTCGAAACGGTAGAGGTAAAACAACATTTTTAAATTTATTAATG
Organism: Lachnoclostridium phytofermentans; assembly: GCF_000733755.1. Taxonomy (GTDB): domain Bacteria; phylum Bacillota; class Clostridia; order Lachnospirales; family Lachnospiraceae; genus Lachnoclostridium; species Lachnoclostridium phytofermentans_A. The sequence goes on from NZ_JPOF01000007.1 coordinate 449,170, forward strand.
AAAAAGTATGAGTATAAGGGAACGATATCTTCCCCTGTGAGTTTTGATTATTTTCCTTTTCCAGTTACTGATAAATCACAGAATACGATTGATATTGTTGAAATGATTTATCCAGATTATGAACTTTGGAAGGTATGTAAGGAATTAACGTTATTAGAAGTTGATTGTGAAGTTTTATATCGACCATTTGAAACACTTAGCAATGGTGAGCAAACAAAAGTATTATTGGCTGTGTTATTTTCAAAGGAAAATAATTTTTTATTAATTGATGAACCTACCAATCACTTGGATATGAATACACGTATCGTAGTAATGAATTATTTGAAAGGGAAAAAGGGATTTATTTTAGTGTCCCATGACCGTTTTTTCTTAGATGGTTGTATTGATCATGTATTAGCAATCAATAAAGCAAACATTGAAGTGATGCAAGGTAATTTTTCTACATGGTGGGAGAATAAGAAGAATCAAGATGAGTATGAACTTGCAGAGAATGAGAAGTTAAAAAAAGACATCAAACGTTTATCGGAAGCAGCAAAACGTACAGAAAACTGGTCGGATCAAATTGAAAAGAGTAAGATTGGAAGTCATTCCCCAGACCGTGGCTTTATTGGCCATAAGTCTGCAAAAATGATGAAGAGAGCAAAAGCAATTGAGAATCGCTCATTAACAGCGCTGGATGAAAAATCAAAATTATTAAAAAATATAGAAGATACCGATGAATTAAAGATCATCCCATTAAAGCATCATAAATCTACTTTAGTTAATGTAGAGAATTTGTCCGTTACGTATGGGGATAGAACTATATTTGATCACATTAATTTTTCCATCAGTAATGGAAAAAGAATTGTTTTGCAAGGGAAAAATGGTTGCGGAAAATCAAGCATCTTAAAGATCATACTAGGAGAGGATATCCCTTGTAACGGAAAAGTAGAGATTGCCAGTGGATTAGTGATATCCTATGTATCACAAGATACCTCTAATTTAAGTGGAAATCTATCTGATTTTGCCAAAGAACATCACTTGGAGGAAAGTCTTTTTAAAGCGTTGCTTCGAAAACTTGACTTTACAAGATTACAGTTTGAGAAGAATATAGAAGATTTTAGTGGTGGACAAAAGAAAAAAGTTTTAATTGCAAAAAGTTTGTGTGAGCAAGCGCATCTTTATATCTGGGATGAGCCACTCAATTATATTGACATCTTTTCTAGAATGCAGATTGAGAAATTAATTAAACAATATGAGCCTACTATGTTATTAGTAGAGCATGATAAGACATTTGTGAATGAAATTGCTACAGATATCATACAGATTTAGATAATACCTTGAAGCCGTATAGTAATTTGCGGCTTCAAGGTTTTTAGTTTGTAATTATCGTATCTATTGAATAGTCCAGTTATGAATAAACGGTCATAGTCACTATACATAGAATAATCAAAAATGATAGGCGTCTCTTTTGTTATATTCTTCCTTCCAATCATGGATGTAAATGGTTTTTCTATTTTTAATTTTTTACCATTCTCATGGATAAAGACCGTATCAAAGGAGTTTTCTTCAAGATATATAGTTTTACATTGATCACTTCCGGTATATTGTATAGATACCAATACACTTATCTCATCATCTTGGTTATATTCATTTTTATCAAAATCCATTCTTAATTCAAGATCTTGTAATTTTTTTGCATTTTCTACGTTATTACAAGAAGTTAAAATTAAAAGTATATTCAAGATAATTAAAAGTAATATTTTTTCATTTGAAAAATCCTTCCGAATTTCAATCTTATTAGCTGATGTTGTAAATTAATAGTTGATAGTAAAATCATACCATATTTTCTCATGAAATTCTAATCGATTTTTTCCAAATTTATCATTGAAGCCCAAAATTTGATATGTTATGATAAATTCAACGTAATAAAACAATGTTTTACTCATGCATACGATATACTGGACACTATGGATTATTCCTATTGTGCATCTATGATATTGTGATGAAGAAAGGAGTAGTCCGGATGCTAATTTCAAAAAAAGATTTATTAGCGGTCACGGGTATCTCATACGGACAATTGTATCGATGGAAAAGAGAACGACTGATACCTGAAGAGTGGTTCATGAAACAGTCCTCTTATACCGGACAGGAAACATTTTTCCCAAGAGAACAGATATTAAGTAGGATACGCTCTATCTTAGATTTAAAGGATCATTATACTCTAGAAGAGCTTGCAAAAATGTTATCTCCTGAAGTAGCGGTTTCAGGTTATAGTGAAGCTGAGGTAAAGGAAATTACTGAGATAAAAGAAGAGATCATTGATTGGATACGGGAGAACTATCACAAAGATCATTATGAATATGCAGATATTATCTTATTGGTGGCATACACGATCTTTGAAAAGGACTATCAGATTTCGTTGGAACAAAGAGATTTCCTCTTAAGTAATTTATTAAATCGAGATACTTACTTTTCTATGAATGGTGTTGCTTTACTGTTGCTATCACATCGGTCGGAGTTTTTTATCCTGATGGTAAAGGAGCAAATGCCATATAGCTTAGATGAGCGCCTGGAAGTTATTTCAAAGATTAGTTTAAATAATATCTCAAATCAATTGAAACTAAAATACCAAACGAAGTTTTATTCTTAATAAGTCAAAGCAAGGAGCAATGTATTATAAGTACTTTTTATTATCATCACTAAAATATAGGGAGGTTATAGAATATGAGAGATTATTCTATTCAAGGATTGGGAAGTATCTCAGGAGGAGAATTTAGCAGATTAACAGTGGAGGGTATGGGAAATAACCATGGTAATATTATGGCTGAATTTTTGTCCATTGAGGGAGTATTTAAAAGTACTGGGAATGTAAATGCGCAAGTTATAGAATGTGAAGGGGTTGCTGATTTTTTTGGAAATCTTCGATGTAAAAAACTTGTTATGGAAGGTGTGTTAAATCTTAAAGGAGATAGTAAATTAGAAGCGGATGATATTGTGGGTGAAGGATGTATTAACTCAAAAGCAGATATTAATGCAGATCGGATAAAGCTTCATGGCTGTGTGAATGCAAAAGGTATCTACGGAGATCAGATAGAAATTGAAAGCAAAGAAGAAGGCTATTCTACGATTAAGAAGTTTCTTCATAAGATTAATTTATCCGAGCATGGTAGGGCTAGTAACATTGAGTTAATCGAGGCAACCAGAATAATAATAACAGGTGTTTATGCAAAGGAAGTAAACGGTCATGATATCGTAATTGGACCGTATTGTGAAGTTGAGAAGGTGGATTGTACTGGAACATTACGAGTACATGATACTGCAAAAGTAGGGACTATTGTGGGGGCAACACCTAGTGCCTAAGTAAGTGAGGGGATTTTAACCCTGTGTGAATTTGTTTATACAGTCTATTCGTTAAACGGATTGTATTGCAAGATAATAGAATATTAAGGGTATTAGTGAAAGGAGACTAAGTATGAGTAAGAAGAATGAAATTGTTCCAGTAATTCCAAAGAAGAAGTCAAAAGGAAAAACAGTTGTAAAAGTAATTGTTGCGATTGCAGCGATTCAGGGAATCTTAAAAGTGGTTTCCATGTACCAAAATAAAAAAAATGAAAAGCAATCCGATATAGAAGGGACAAAGAAATACAATGTTTGGATGAATGGGAAGCAGGAACGTCTGGAAGAGGAAGAATTACGTTCAATCGAAATCCAAGCAGTGATGTCAGGAATCGATTTAGATCTTAGTAAACTTAAGATAAAAGAAGATATGTTTATTTCAGGTAAGGCAATTATGTCTGGTGTCTGCATACGTGTTCCAGAAGATATTAATGTGAAGTTGAATTGCAAAACTGTACTTGGTGCATGTGCAAATTCTGTACCAAAATACTTTGATGAAACATTACCAACTATTTTTGTTGAAGTTGATGGTATTATGAGCGGTATTGCGGTAAAACTAGGAAAAATCGATGATATAGAAAATGATGTGAATGATTCAGAGAAAAAAGGTTCTGATGCTGATATAGAGGCAGCAAATAAAGAAGATTCATCAAATGAAGAAAAATCAGAAGAAGTAACGTCATCAGAAGAAGAGTAAATATCAGAAGAAGTAACGTCATCAGAAGAAGAGTAAATATCAGAAGAAGTAACGTCATCAGAAGAAGAGTAAATATCAGAAAAAGTAACGTCTTCAGAATAAGAGTAAATATCAGAAAAGTACTGACATCAGAAGAAGAGAATCTAACATCTAAACTTCATAAGAAGACGGAAAGGAAGAAAGAATTATGATAGTGGAACCAAAAGTAAGAGGCTTTATATGTACAACAGCTCATCCAGAAGGATGTAAGGAGAGCGTAAAAAGACAAATTGATTATGTAAAAAGGCATGAGCAAAAAGAAGGACCAAAGAAAGCATTAATTATCGGTGCCTCCACTGGGTATGGTCTTGCATCTCGTATTTCACTTGCCTACACATACGGAGCCGCTACTCTTGGTGTTATGTTTGAAAAACCCGCGAAAGAAAACAGAACGGCTACTCCGGGTTACTATAATACGGTAGCGTTGGAAGAGTTTTTACATCAAGATGGGTATTATGGTGAATCCATCAATGGGGATGCATTTTCCAGGGAAGTAAAAGATATGACCATTGCAAAGATTAAGGAAAATCTTGGTCAAGTCGATATGGTTATTTACAGCCTTGCAGCTCCACGCAGAACAGATGAAGATGGAGTTACCCACTCCTCAGTACTTAAGACAACCAGCATTCCTTATACGAATAAAACACTAGATTTAAGGAATAATCAGATATCCGAAGTTACAGTGCCAGCCGCCACGAAAGAAGAGGAAATTGCCACTGTGAAGGTAATGGGTGGTGAAGATTGGGCATTATGGATAAATGCTCTAAAAGATGCTGGTGTGTTAAGCGAAGGTGTGATTACCATTGCTTACTCCTATATCGGACCAGAGATTACTTATCCAATCTACTTTGAAGGAACGATTGGTAAAGCGAAGGAAGATTTATACCAGACTTCTGTATTGCTGAATGAAACGTTAAAAGATTTAAAAGGAAGTGCTTATATCTCTGTAAATAAAGCACTTGTAACTCAAGCTAGTGCTGCAATTCCAGTAGTACCACTATACATCAGTATACTTTATAAGATTATGAAGGAACAAAATCTTCATGAGGGTTGTATTGAGCAAATGGATCGTTTATTCTATGAAAAGTTTGATCATCTGTCAAAGGGATTAGATGATCAACAGCGAATCAGAATGGATGATTATGAGATGCTACCGGAAGTTCAAGAGAAGGTTACAAAGGCGTGGGAACTTGTAACTACAGAAAATCTTTCCGAATATGCAGATCTAAAAGGATATTGGGAAGAGTTTTACCATATGTTTGGATTCCATTATGATACGATAGATTACACGAAGGAAGTTGAAATATAATTTCATGTAAAAAAGTTTGATTACTTAAGAGTCAGGGTTCTTTTCCTAGGAGGGATGAAAATCCAAATCAAAGTAAGAGTGAATATCGCCGTTTCGCAGATCCTAACCTGCGAAATGCAGGGGGCTAATATGAAAGTATTATTTTTAGAAGATGAACCGGTGATTCAGGATGTGTTAGCGGAATATATGAGGATGAAAAATTATGATGTAGTAACAGTGAGCGATGGTGAGGAAGCCATCGCTACTCTTACGAGAGAAGCATTTGATATTGCTGTCTTAGATATCATGGTTCCGAAGAAGAATGGTCTTTTTGTGCTTGAGTATTTAAAGGAACATGAAATCGATCTCCCTTGTATTATGCTAACTGCGTTAGACGATGAGCAGACGCAGTTAAAAGCATTTAATTTATATGCTGATGATTATGTGATTAAGCCTGTTTCACCAATTATTTTATTAAAGAGAATGGAAACCATTTTACGAAGAGCAACAAATCATAAAAACAAGACGATAGGTAACTATGATTTTTATTTACAGGAAGAGTCTTATCAGGCGTTTTATCAAGGAGAGTCACTTCATCTCACATTAAGTGAATTTTTAATTTTACAGATGTTATGGAAAGAACCAAATAGAGTATTTACAAGAGAACAAATTATCCTTCATATCTTTAATGAAGATTATATTGGTAATGATCGAATTATTGATGCCCATGTGAAAAACTTAAGAAAGAAGTTACCATTTTCATATATACGTACCGTAATTGGAGTAGGTTATCAATTTGATATAGCTCAGTTAGAAAAAGCAACGAGGAAAGAGAACTAAGATAAAGAGTGGAAAGAAATAACTGCAGAAATGGGGTGAAGAGTTGAAGTTATCGAAAAAAACACTGCTTTATAGTCTGGCGGTTTCTCTTTTGATGGTTGCTTTATTTATTGGGTATTTTATTGCTTTATTGCCATCGCTTTATGTGGATTACAAGCAAAATAAAAATTTAGAATCAATCAAAGAATTGCAGCAAGATTATTGCAAGGAACGTTCTTATTCACATTTAAAGGTATTAAACCCAACTGGCACTATTACAGTAGAATTCCCCTTGGTAGGTAATACATTGTTTCTTAAGAATAATTTTATGGAAGTAGAAGTTATAATAAAGGATTCGGAATTACTTTCAATGCTTGAGAGATTAAGAAGACTATCGGATGATTTTTCGAATGAAGATTTTCAGCTATCAGAAGGTGAATTAGAAAGTTATCAAGATATTATTTTTGATAAATTATTTTCTTCAAAAATAATGAATGATGGTTATCCAATTTCATTTCATGTTAAATCAACTACGGAATATCAAGAATTGAAGTTATTATCGAATAAGACCCATCTAATATCAGATAAGTCCTTTGTTTTTGAATCGAATGTTGGTGATGGGCAGACTTATTATACTTCTTATATGGCTATCACAAGATTATCTGATACGATAGTAATAACCTTTTCGAACGTAACAACACCAAGTATGGATGATATTAAACCTGTCATTTTTAGAAGTTTACCAATGATACTTGCAATCGTAGTATTACTCTGTATGTTGTTATCGAGTACATTCGCAAAATACATTGTACAGCCGATTCGTAAGGTCGCAGATATGGCAGAATATATTATTAACACAAAGAAGCTACAAATGAAACCAATTGCTTTAGGTAAAAAGGATGAGATTGCATATCTTGGTGAAACAATGAAAGAAGTCTATCAAAGACTAGAAGATAATTACCAAGAGCTTGAGATAAAAAATTCTAAGTTATCAGAAGAAAACGAAAGGCAGGTAGTATTTTTAAGAGCCACCTCACATCAGTTAAAGACACCAATTCAAGCTGCACTACTTCTTACTGACGGAATGATAAATGAGGTCGGTAAATACAAAAACACGAAGGAGTATCTTCCGCAGCTAAAAGGACAAATCTTAAATATGCAGCATATTGTAGAAGAAATCCTATCTCTACACCACAACGCAAATGATATTTCTATGGAACCGATTGAGTTATCCAGTTTACTTCAAAGCATTCTTAATCGTTATAATTATCAAATCAGTGAAAGAGCATTAACGATTATTACAACATATGAAGAGGCTTCAATAATATCAAACAAGGAGATGTTAGAGAAGATATTAGATAATATTATAGCAAATGCAATTCATTATACCCCGAATAATCGAAGAATTCATATTCGTGTAACCAAGAATGAGGTAGATATTTTGAATGAAGGAACTACGATAGAGCCGGAGCTATTACCACATATTTTTGAACCATTCGTGACAAGTAATCGTAAGGAAAGAGGGCATGGCCTGGGGTTATATATTGTATCTTATTATTCAAAATTACTTGGTCTAAATGTATCGATTGAAAATTCAAAAGATGGCGTATTGGTAAGAATTAAGAAGGATAGTAAGGTACCAATTTGGTACGAAAATAGTTACAAGTAAAAGAATTTCAAAGCAAAAGAGTTTAAAAGTAAAAGAAGTTTAAAACATAAGAAGTTCAAGCAAAAGTTATTAATATATGCTAAGGCACTGATTACGAAATGTTACATGAAAACATCATCGCATCTTCATACCAAATTCATATCCTTTTGATATAGTAAAGATATCAAAGAATCGTAAAAGGAGGAAGTCATGTTAACGATTAAGGACTTACGGGTTACCTACGGGGAACAGATTGCTTTATCGATTGAGGAACCAATTGTAATAGAAGCGGGTGATCGTGTTGGAATTATAGGTAGCAATGGAGCTGGTAAATCAACGCTTGTTAAGTCAATCTTAGGAATTACTAAGTATGAAGGAACCATCCTTACTAACTTACGACAAGAGGAGATATCTGTACATTTACAACAGAATAATTATGTGAATACGATGCCGGTAAAATATATCATTGAGATGGTGCTATCTGTGAATATCAAGAAAGATAACAAACTTCAAGAATTAATCTCTTATTTTAACTTTGAAGGCTGCCTTAATAAAAAATATGCTCATCTTTCAGGGGGAGAGAAACAAAGGCTAACCATTATATTAGTGCTTCGAAAGGATACACCACTTGTATTTTTTGATGAAGTAACTTCGGGACTTGATTTTGAAACCAGACAAAAACTAATGCAAGGACTTATCAAGTGGTATGATGGGAAAAATACAACGTTATGCATGGTATCACATTATTATGAAGAATTGGAACAACTCGTCAATAAGCTATTAATTTTAGAAAAAGGGCATGTAATTGCTTATGGCACTAGGGAGGAGTTATTTTATAAATATTGTGGAAAAACTCTTTATATTCTTGATAATAACGATAAAAATAAGGAGTTTAAAAAGCAGTTTAAGTCAATCTTAGCACCGGAGCATTTAATTGCTCTCACCTGTGATACGGAAGAAGAGGAACGAAACTTAACCGAGCTTTTAATCCACGCCAATATTGATTATAAACGAAGTAACAGTGATATTGAGATATTATCAATCAATGCGAAGGCGCAGGAATTAGCCAAAGTGGAAGGGGGGAGTTTCGTTGAAAACTTTGTTGCCTAATAAGAGAATGATTTTCTATGAGTTACGCAATTTATTGGGAAATTTCTTTACGTTGTTCTTTGGTATTGCATTCCCAATTGCATTTTCTATCTTAATGCCAAGTATTATTACGAGAGATCTTCCAGAAAATGCGCAATCGGAAGCAATCATCACCGTTTTTGTTACAATGAGTATGGTAATACCGATGGCTGTTATGTTACTTGGCTATGCTGCAAATTATGCGCAGGAAGTAGAAAATGATGTTCCGCTTCGCCTGGATTTATTTGGAATTCAGCCGAAAAAATTGTTTGTTGCTAAATTGATTGCACATTTGATTTTTATAACAATCGCTTTTATTCTTTATTTCTTTGTAGATTGGATTGTACTTGATATTAAGATGCCTAATACCAAGATGATCGTTCTCTGGATATCCTGCTTGTATTTGTTAGCGATTATATTCTTTATGATTGCACATGGCATCACAACCATAGTAAAAAAATTCGGAATTACATTTGCTGTTACCATGTTACTCTATTTTTCTTTTATGATTTTATGCGGTATGATGGGAATTACAGTAGAGCAATTGCCAAAGGCTTTAAAGAATGTAGCACTGTTATTGCCTATGTCTTATATCAGTAAGGATTTTGTTGGAATTTGGGATGGAGGTAGTTACAATTATGCACCTCTTATTCAGTCCTTTCTCTTTCTTGCTGCAATCGCAGGTATTTTAGTACTACTAGGTATTAGAAAGAGTAAACGTACACAAGGAATTTATCAGAAGGTGGAGTAGAGCAGAAAGAATCCTATCTATTAATAGATCAAGGAATGAAAAAATAAGGTGGACGAAGAAATAGATATCAGAGAGCAATTAATTAAGGTAGACTAAAAATCAGATATCAGAGAGTAATTAAATAATTAAGATTGATTAAGACACAGTTTCCATAGAGTAATTAAATAATTAAGTATGAAATGCACCTCAAATATTTGATATCAATTCTTATGTTTGTAGGTGTATTTTTTTGACACCACAATTTTAATACGATATAATAAAATGAATGAAATAAAATGAATGAAATAAAACGATAAAGCAATAGAAGTAAGACGAAAGAAATAAAACAAAAGAAATAAAACAAAAGAAATAAAACAAAAGAAATAAAACAAAAGATATATGAATGATTAGGTAGAGTATGAAAATAAAACTGAAGGTAAATCGTATCATAACAGAAATCTCCGACAGAAATGGGTATGTTCTATTCATCATTTAAAAACTAGATATACAAGAAAATAGGATTAGATCAAGGTAGTTTAAACTAAAATAACAAAAGTGGAAGGAATAGAAATGAAACTTTTATTTAAACAAAGATTTTTTTCATGGTTTGACAGCTATGACATTTATAATGAACTAGGTGAAACCGTTTATACGGTGAAAGGTGTTCTTTCTTGGGGACACTGTCTTAAAATTTATGATTCAGCAGAGCGAGAGGTAGGAATGTTAAAAGAAGAGGTTTTAACGTTTTTACCAAAATTTCGTATGTTTTTGTTTGGAAATGAAATTGGCACTATAAATAAAGAATTTACTTTTTTTCGGCCTAAATTTTATCTTGACTGTAATGGGTGGAGCGTTGAAGGTGATTATTTTGAATGGGATTATTCCGTCATGGATGGTTCACAGCCAATTATGACGGCATCAAAAAAGCTTTGGAATTTTACTGATACGTATGAAATAGATGTGATACAGCCAGAAAATGCGCTGGTTGCTTTAATGATCGTACTCGCGATAGATGCTGCTAAATGCGGAAAAAATTAATATTTATTGCAAGAAATATACGTAAAAGAATATGAATCGATTTTCATAGGGAATAAAGTTACGTGTAAAGTATGGATAATTACGGGATATCGACGGATTTAAAATGGGATATATAACTGAGTGAATAGGATGACTAGTGTAGAACAGAATGAGAAAAATCCTCTGTAAGCAAGAAACTTACGGAGGATTTTTTTTCTTAATCAGTCAAACTAAGGTTAGCTCCCCAATTATCATCACCTGCTAAGACTTTTTCTACTGTATAGTTAAGTGCTTCGCTATTGCTAAGTTGCTTGGAAAAAGAAGCTCTTTTCCCTTCTTTTATTGCTTTTGCACCTTCACCAGTACTTTGATATTCTGCATAAAGCATAGTTTCATGAGCCTCTGGTTTATTCCAGTCATGCCAACCTTCCTCACGAATATGCTTGCCAATCTCACAATGAAGAAATACAGTTTTGGCAAAGTTTCTCCATGGTCTACCTAGATATACGCTATGCTTTGGACAATCGCTGGTAAGACGGCAATGAGAAAAGACATATCCATATTTCTGACCTTCTGCTGTACTAGCAGCTGTAACATAGCCATAATTCTTTTGTTCCTCTCCTTCTTTTGCAGCAGGAAGATCATCTGTTTTTTGAGAGAAAATTTCACAGTGATCAAAAAAAGCAGTTGCACTACCAAAAATAAAGTCAACATCGCCTCGAATATAGCAGTTACGATAATAATGACGACCATTTATTCGTGGTTCAAACTCCTTTGGTCCTGTAAAACCACCAGGTTGGTTTGCGGTTGGAGGAAGGGGTGCTGTAAATAGGGTGTCTTGGCTACCAAGTAGGATGCAATTATCAAATATCATGCGATCGCCATCCACATATAGAGCGAGTGCCTGTCCTACTTGATGACCGAACCCAGAACTATTTTGGAAGGTGAGATTCTTTGCAGTAAAATCATTGGCATCGATGAATACAGATGGGGTGCGAAAAGTTCCTCTTTTACTACCGTCTTCCATAATCATGTTAGCATAGTCGTCAAAGGTAAGAATAGTCTCTTCTTTGGATTCTCCAATTAAGGTTAGGTTCGGTTGCTTAATCACAAGTTTTTCTTTATAAGTTCCCTTTTTAATATAGATTGTTACCGGTTCTGTAGTTCCTTTTGGAATACTTAAGAGGGCATCGGTAATTGTAGAAAATTCATGTTCTGAAGTGTTATGTTTGGATACGTAAATCGTTCTACTCATTCGTTTTTCTCCTTTATGTAGTATAGTATAAGTTGTCATTAAAGAATGAAGATAGCTTACTATAGTATTACCACTGGTAAGGAACTCTATATTCCCCCTATCTAGAAATCCATATTCACATATTGATTAGATAACGTAACTTTGGGCATATACTTAGTTAGGAATATTATAACATATGGTGCAAGTGGTTACTATTGACAAATTTTGTTTCTGTGAAGTCACAGCGAAGGAAGTTCACGTTTACTTTTGTGAAGAAAAAAGCTATAATAATAACAGAATATGAAACAAGGTAGGTAAGAGAATGCTTAGAGCAACCTTTCAAAATATAGTGGAGAACAGAGATGTTAGAAAAAATCTGATTTTTTTAAAGGAGATGCTTCGTGAAGATATAAAAAAAGGAAGTCATAATAAAGAAGCTTTGCTTTATGTAATAGCTGGAAGATATGAGGTTTTCCGTAACTTGTTACAGGATGAGGATGCTAAAGTTAGAAAAAATGCAGCATTAATCATGGGGGAATTGGGAGTTTCAGAATTTGCTGAGATTCTTTTCGATGCATATGACGAAGAGACACAGCGTTTTGTGAAAAGCTCTTATTTATCTGCTTTAAAGAATATGAATTATAGCGAACTTCTTCCAAAGCTTCGGACAAGCTATGAGATTGTAAAAAGTACTCCTATCACGGATGAGAATAAAAAACATCTTGGAGAGGAACTTCGATTACTAGAAGAGCTCTTGATTCTTTCAGGCGGAGAGAAAAAACACACCTTTGTTGGTTATGAAATGGTAAATGAGATGGTTTTACTTTGCAACCGAAATCATATTCATGTGACTATGGAACAACTTGAAAAGATACCTAAGAAAGAATTTACCGCTGGAGTTATGGTAAAGACAAAAGAATTAAAAGAGGTGCTTAAAATCCGTACGTATCGGGAACTGCTATTTGCAGTCGATGGAGTAAGGACAGTACCAAATGATGTTACGAAAGCAGCGGAGTTATTAACCGATGGTAAATTATATCAATTTTTAAAAGAACGCCATAAAGGAGACGAGCCCTACTATTTTCGCCTTGAGATAAAAGGAAAGATGGATGACGAGAAGCGCATTGCATTTGTTAAAAAACTTAGTGTGGAAATAGAGCATCTAAGTGAGCGCAAGCTTCTTAATTCAGTAAATCATTATGAGGTAGAGATTCGTCTAATTGAGAATAAAGAAGGTAAATTTAACGTATTATTGCGTCTTTATACGTTGCCAGAGGAGCGCTTCCTATATCGAAAAGAAGTAATTGCCTCTAGTATTCATCCTGCGAATGCAGCATTAACAGCGCAACTTGTAAAGCCATTTCTAATAGAAGATGCCCAAGTACTTGACCCATTTTGCGGTGTTGGAACGATGCTAATTGAGCGGGATTTATGTGTACGGGCGAAAACGATGTATGGTCTTGATATCTATGGAGAGGCTATAGAAAAGGCACGCATTAATACGGAAGCAGTGAATCGATGTGGGCTTAAAAAGGAAGATGGGGGTCATCTTGTAATTAATTATATTAACCGTGATTTTTTTGATTTTAAGCATAATTATTTGTTTGATGAAATCATTACCAACATGCCAACCGTTTCGCGAAGCATGGATGAAGGAGAGCTATTTAGCCTTTATCAGAAGTTTTTTAAGAGAGCTTACGAACTATTAAAGGATCAGGGCATTATTGTGTTATACTCACATAATCGTGAGTATGTCAGAAAATTTGCAAATATGAAGCCTTATCACATAGAGAAAGAGTTTGAGATTTCTATGATGGAGAAAACTTATGTTTATGTAATACGTGTTATCAAATAGTGAAAAAAGAAAGTAGAGGTTTTTATGTTAAAGATAGGTTCCCACGTTGGAATGAGTGGAAAAGAGATGTTTTTGGGTTCAGCCAAAGAAGCCCATTCCTATGATGCGAATACATTTATGGTTTATACCGGAGCACCACAGAATACTAGAAGAAAAGAAATATCGGACCTTCGCTTAGAGGAAGGGTTCGAGTATATGAAGCAGCATGGAATATCTGATATTGTGATTCATGCACCATATATTATTAATCTGGGTAATTCAGTGAACTTAGATACTTATGGCTTAGCAGTCGAATTTCTAGCAAAAGAAATGGAGAGAACAAAAGCATTTCAGAGTAAGTATTTAGTACTTCACCCAGGAGCACATGTTGGGGCTGGTGTAGATGCAGGTATTAAGCAGATTATTAAAGGATTGAATGAAGTTTTAACGAGTGATACAGACATCTATATTGCTCTTGAGACTATGGCGGGAAAAGGCAGTGAAATAGGCAGAAGTTTTGAAGAATTAGCGAGGATATATGACGGTGTTAAGTATAATGATCGTCTACGTGTCTGTTTTGATACCTGTCACACCAATGATGCAGGATATGATGTTGTACATGATTTTGATGGAGTGATAGAACAATTTGATAAACTAATTGGAAAAGAGCAAATTGCAGTGTTCCATATTAATGATAGTAAAAATGATAGAGGTGCGTCAAAAGACCGTCATGAAAATATTGGATTTGGAACCCTAGGGTTTGATGCAATTCATTATATTGTGCATCATAAAGAGTTTGAACAAGTTCCAAAGATTCTTGAAAGTCCTTATGTTAGTATGCCAGATGAAAAGCAGAAATCCTTACCACCATACCGATATGAAATTGCAATGTTAAGAAATGGTATATTTGAGCCACAACTATTAGAAAAGATACAAAACGATCGATAGAAGTTGTGATCATTTCGTTTTGTGAGATTAAATAAGAAACTGTGTCTTATCAATAGAGCAGATCCTTGCTTTATCGAATACAGATACTGGAAGAAACAAAGGATTGTATGTAGAAACCGTAGTAGGGAAAGAAAACAGTATGATTTTTACTACGGTTTCATAAGAAGTATCTTGCAGAAAACTTTACTGTGCGAAGGGAGATAAGGTATGAGAAGCCAATTATTACAGCGGGGTAATTTATTGGATGAAAAGGGTTGCCTTACACAAGCGGGTTATGCGACATCGTTGGTGAAAGACTATCGACGAAAAGATATTAAAGCAAGTTCTATGAGAATCAAAGAGTGGGACTATTATTTGATTTATAATGAGGACTTTGGAATTGCACTAACGTTAGCGGATAATGGATATATGGGACTTGTTGGGGCATCATTTTTAGATTTTAAAAATACCACGGAAAGAACAACAAATCTTTTAATTCCATTTCCTATGGGACGCTTGAAGATGCCTGAAACCTCAGAGAGTGGAGATGTTAGTTACCGAAACAAACGAGTTGAGGTTTCTTTTAAAAATGATGGGAAAGAAAGACATCTTTATCTAAAAATGAAGCATTTTCATAAGGAGAAAGATTTTTTTGCGGATATCACTATGGTAGAAAAACCTGAGATGGATTCTATGGTAATCGCAACGCCGTTTCTTAAGAAGAAAAAAGCATTTTATTACAATCAAAAAATAATTGGTATGCAGGTGAGTGGATGTGTTATCATTGGGGAAAAAACATATTCCTTTGGAAAAAGCAGCCAAGGATTATTAGATTGGGGACGTGGAGTCTGGACATATGATAATGTATGGTATTGGGGTGCTGGTCAAGGACAGATTGATGGAAAATCATTCGGTTTTAATATAGGTTATGGTTTCGGTGATACCAAAAATGCCACTGAGAATATGATTTTCTATGAGGGCAAAGCACACAAATTTGACGATATTGAGTTTGTTATACCAAAGGATGAATTAGGGAAGGAAGAGTATCTTAAACCTTGGAAGTTCATATCGTCTGATCATAGATTTGACATGGATTTTACCCCAATCTTAGACCGAAAATCGCGTACCAGTTTTGCTGTATTATTAAGTGATCAGCATCAGGTGTTCGGTAAATTTAGTGGAAAAGCTATCTTAGAGGATGGAACAGAGATTATAGTTTCTGATTTTCTTGGATTTGCTGAAAAGGTACATAACAAGTGGTAAAGAATATGAATTGCAAAAGAAAGAAAATGAAAAATAAGAAAATGAAAAATAAGTAAATTAAAAAATAAGTAAAGTACAGAATAAGTAAAGTACAAAATAAATATTATTAAAGAATGAAAAGCACAAAGAATGTAAATTACAAAAATGTAAAACACGAATGTTATCATGATAAGAAAGAACGAATTGCTTTATAACTTGTTAATGATATAAGAAAGGAGAAAGGGAGCTTTAGATATTTTTATCTAAGTTGGCTCCTTTTTTATGAGATGCAACAGCTAGAACAACAAGAACTTAATTTAATTTCTCCATTTTATGAAAAGGCAACGGATTCCACAATCTTCGCCTGTTTAGACGGGTATATGGGAAAGGTCTTTGTGGATGATAAGAACCAGATAAGTCATACAGTTATTCTTCAGGGGGATTTTGCATTTCCTTCCAATTCGGGAGAATTTCAAGAAGCTACTGCGATAAGTATGCTAAATGATATCCTATCCTACAGGGATAATAATAACCTGTTAATTATTCCGCAAACCAAGGATTGGGAAACGTTCTTAAAAAAGAGCGAGGTGTTTTCCTCTTTTCAACGATACCGTTTAAAAAGTCCTTCTTTTGAAATGTTTGACCAGGTTAGATTAGAGGAGTATTGTAGCAAATTATCAAGAGAATATTCTTTTCACAGAATAGAGGAAACGTTATACGAGAAAGTTTTATCAGAAGACTGGTCAAGGGATTTTTGTAGTAATTTTGCATCTGTGGATGATTTTTTACAACATGGAATTGGTGTCCTTGTAATGAGAGGAGATGAAATTTGTTGTGGAGCATCCTCTTATACTGCATATCGTAAAGGAATTGAGATAGAAATCGTAACGAAAAAGGAGTATAGAAATCTTGGACTAGCAACCTCTTGCGCTGCTAAATTAATACTAACTTGCATAAAAGAAGGAAAGTTACCTCATTGGGATGCAGCAAATGAAACCTCAGTGCGACTTGCAATGCGATTAGGTTATGATTATATAGGGCCTTACGATACGTACTATTTTAAGTAGGAGGAAAGGCATATGGTAATTGCTATAAGTATCATCATTCTCCTTTTATTCATAGCAACCTATATCTTATCGAATGTGATATTAAAACCGAGGGTGAAAACTCCAGAAGACATCTTTAGGCGGGAAGTGGAGTTCGGTAGAATAGTGCCAGAAATTTATGAAAGTATGGAGAAAACCAAGATACAGATTCCAAGTCGTTATGGATACACTTTATCCGCTGTAATTTTGGAAAATGATATTACAAAAAGAGTGGAGAATAAGGGCAAGGTAGCAGTATTATGCCATGGCTATACTTATGGGAAATTAGGAGCTATCGTATATGCACAGATACTTATGGAGCTTGGGTTTACTTCAATAATTTATGATCATAGAAATCACGGGGAAAGTGGTAAAAAACACACAACCATGGGATACTATGAAAAATACGATTTAGAAACTGTGATTGATTGGTGTTATGTAAATTTCGGAAGAGACATTCGAATCGTATCTCATGGAGAGTCCATGGGAGCAGCCACGGTACTTGATTATCTGAATATTAAGGACAATGTTTCATTAATAATTGCAGATTGTGGATATTCGGATTTAAAAACTTTGATACGTCATCAGATGAAAACAGTATTTCATATTCCACCTATTATATTTATGCCACTCGCTAATTTTTGCTTGAAGCTTCGTGCTGGTTTTTATATGAAAGAAGTTTCACCAATGGAAGGCGTAAGAAAAAGCAAAACTCCAATATTGTTTATTCATGGAGATCATGATACTTACGTTCCTTATCAGATGTCAATCCAAATGTATGAGGAGTGTAAGGCACCAAAGAAGTTATATTTAGCGAAAGGTGCGATTCATGCAAACTCAGTGGTAGTAGACTATGAACATTACAAACGTGTTGTTAGAGGTTTTATAAAAAAGTATTACGATAACATTATAGAATGAGAATGTATGAAAGAATAAAGTATGCATGATAGAATAAAGTAAGTTTGTGTTTGCGCTGCTACCACAAACTTTAGAGATACAAAAGGCAGTGCAGAAATGAGGACTAATATGGAAAACCAATTTGAAAGAAGTGCATTTATCATAGGAGAAGACGGTGTGGAAAAGCTTCAACACTCTCATGTTGCTGTATTTGGTGTGGGAGGTGTTGGTGGATATGTGGTTGAGGCACTTGCTCGTAGTGGAATTGGAGAGATTACGATTGTAGATAATGATACAGTTAGCATATCCAATATTAATCGTCAGATAATAGCAACCCATGATACTGTGGGGTTATATAAAGTAGATGTAATGGAAAAGCGTATTAATTCCATAAATCCGAATGCAAAGGTACATTCCTATCGGTGCTTTTTTCTCCCTGAAACAGCAGATCAATTTGATTTTACCTCCTATGATTATGTTGTAGATGCAATTGATACTGTTGCTGGAAAGCTTTCTCTTGTAGAAAAAGCACAGGCAGTGGGAACACCGATCATGTGCAGTATGGGCGCGGGAAACAAGTTAGATCCAACGAAATTTGAGGTTGCGGATATCTATAAAACCTCTATCTGTCCTCTTGCCAAAGTGATGCGTTACGAATGTAAGAAGAGAGGAATTAAGAAATTAAAGGTGGTATATTCAAAAGAATTACCTATTACTCCGATAATGCAGCCTTCAGAACCAACACAAAGACGTTCGATTCCAGGAAGCATCGCATTTGTACCTTCAGCAGCAGGTTTAATCATTGCATCCACAGTTGTCAGAGATTTGTTAGGGAAGTAATTAAATAATTTTATGATAGGTTTCTTGAAAATGTTGTTATTTAAAGCATCACCAATGTTAGATTTAATATACTTAACATTGGTGATGCTTTTAAGTATTAATAAATTTAGCTATTTTAAATGTATAAGCTATTCTTTTATTATCTTAGTAGCGTTGATATGATGCGATGTAACCATCATTGAAATATTGTGAATTCATGCATTCAATGTGGAAACATTACAAATAAAATACGGTAATTCTAGTATATTTAGATAATAGTATGAAATAACTACTAGATTTCTCCTAAAACATATGTTATAATGTACAAATCAATGGTAATATATACTATATTATAGTGCATAATCACAAAGACAAAGACAAACCTATATACAGTTTAACGTTAAACTTATATTACTTACATAATAATTTATATTTCATAAAAAGTATGCTAAGTGAATTAATATATAGAGATATATACAGTTTAACGTTAAACTATATTTTGTAATCAAACTATAGAGATCGGCTAGTTTACTTTACTAAAAATATAGATTAAATAAGAAAGGAGAATGAGAGTAATAATAAGGTGTTGTATGCAAATTTACAAGTAGTCAGAATCAAGAGTTACAAAAGAGTATAAGAAATTAGAGTTACAAAAGAGTACGAGAACAAAAAAAGAAAGAGAAGTTACAAGAAGATGACATAAGAAAAGGAGGAGTGATCAAGAAAATACAAAGAATAGTATCTCAAAGTGAACATAAAAAAATAAGAAAAAATAAGAGAACATATGAATTATAACAAGAGAACATAGAAAAATAAATTAAGAACGTAAAACATTAGATTCTTACGCATGAAAGATCAAACGAAGATGATGAATTTTTAGTACTAAGATTAGGAGAGTTTTAGTTGAAAGAGTGATTGATCAACTAAGGATTTAAAAAGAAAGGGAGATAAACAATGAAGAAAAAAATAAGTAAAATTCTTGGATTGCTTCTTGCAATTATGTTAGTAGTTCAAACAGCTACTACCTTTGTATTGGCAAAAGAAATAACATCCAATGCGACAGTTTATATTAAAAATGCTTCCACTGGTTCTTATCTTTATGCTTCTGGTTCTAGTGTGAAAGCGGGTAGTTTTCAAGAGAAAAATCCATATTACATATGGAGTATCACGAAGAAGACAGATGGTTCATTTTGGATCCAGAATATGGGGACGAACTCTTATCTATGCTTAGAGCACGCAAGTGGAAAAGCACTTTTAGAGAGTACGATCTATGAAGTATGGATGAGTAGTAAATGGTACATCGAAGGTAATAATGATTCTTCCACGATAGATAATATGTGGAAGAGCACAAGAAATAGTGGAACAGGTGGATACCTTTATACCAATAGTGGTAGCGCTGATGTGTTCTACGGAACTACAGCGCAACGCTGGGTTTTTGAGGATTATAGCTCATCTGCACATATTCCAGAGGACGGTGTTTCAGGTAAATTAACGAATAAAGTTGCAGCTGATACAATCGTAGTCCCTGGAGCAAACAGTGATATTTCAAGCATTGGTGCTACAATGCCATACGTGCGTTATGATTCTGAGTATGCAGTATTAGGCGGTGGAGCTAGACTAGCAACTTCAACGGATTGGGCATTAACTAATGTTGCGAGCCAAGCATCGAATCAATCCTATGTTGTTCTTCCATCGGGTGGTTCTTATGCAGAATGGCGCCTAAACTCCTCTGGTAATGGTGTAGTTATGAGATTTACTCTACCAGATACCGCAGATGGTATGGGGCAAAGGGGATCGCTCGATGTATATGTGAATGGATCCAAAGTGAAAACAGTTGACTTAACCTCATATTTTATGTGGCAATATTTAAATGGTGGTGCTGGTGATACCCCAGGGAATGGAACAGCATGTTTTGCCTTTGATGAAGTACATTTTCGTTTAGATAGATCCTTAGTGCCAGGGGACACGATAAGGATTCAAAGTTCAGGTGCGAGTGGACTTACTTATGGAGTTGACTTCCTTGAAATAGAGGAAACAGGAGCTGCAATTCCTCAACCAGCTGGTTCTTATTCTGTAGCTGATTTTGGTGCTGTACCTGACGATGGTATTGATGATTATGCAGCAATTTCTGCTTGTGTTGCTGCAGCGGATTCCAAAGGAAAGGATGTATATTTTCCAGCAGGAACCTATCATATTAACCAAATCTGGCGTTTATCTGCAACTGACATGATGATTACTGGTGCTGGTATGTGGTATACCAATATACAATTTACAAATTCAGCACAGCAA
This sequence comes from Lachnoclostridium phytofermentans, assembly GCF_000733755.1. Taxonomy (GTDB): domain Bacteria; phylum Bacillota; class Clostridia; order Lachnospirales; family Lachnospiraceae; genus Lachnoclostridium; species Lachnoclostridium phytofermentans_A. Next base: position 470,241 of record NZ_JPOF01000007.1, read on the forward strand.
TCCGGTGGTATTTCTGGAAATGGTGATGGTAAAACAAAAAATATCGAATTTTGTAACATGTACATCAATTCCAATCTTCGTTCCCGTTATGGAGAAAATGCGATCTACAAGGGATTTATGGATGTATTTGATGGTAAATCTTTATTCCATGATGTTTGGGTAGAGCATTTTGAATGTGGATTCTGGATTGCAGATTATAATGGTTCCTTAGATTATTCAGATGGCCTTAAGATTGTAAATTGTCGTATTAGAAACAATCTTGCAGATGGTGTAAACTTCTGTCAGGGAACAAGTAATGCAACTGTGTATAATTGTTCACTGCGTAACAATGGAGATGATGGACTTGCAATGTGGAATAATAATTTCATGTCTGCAAAGGACTTAAGCAACAATGTATTCTGTTACAATACAATTGACTTAAACTGGCGTGCTGGTGGCATTGCAGTTTATGGTGGTAATAATCATAAGATTTATAACAATTACATAAGAGATTGCTTTATGGCATCTGGTATTCATTTAAATACTACTTTCCCAGGATATAAGTTTGATAATACACAAAGCATCCAGTTTGCTAACAATATGATCATCCGTAGCGGTTGTAGCTATGATACTTGGAGAAGTGAGTATGGCGCAGTTGATTTAACTGGTGCTGTGAAAAATGTAACGTTTGATAATACCTATATTTACGATGCGCAACATGACGGAGTACGTTTAGGAGATAGTGTTAACAATGTTATATTTAATAAACTATATATTTATGGTACTGGTGTGGACGGCAATACCCCTTCCTACTCCTCATTGCCACATTTAGGAGCAGCCATCATGTCCTTTGGTGGAAATCCTTCTGCTACTATGAATGGATTATATTTAAGAAATATTGCCTATAAAGATGTTTATTATCTCAATCAGGCAAACATCGTTCGTAACAATGTGACTAATGAAGGAAATGCAGCCTATACCATACCAGGATATCGTGAAGTAGGATCATTACAAACGGATCATGGTAACCATAGTCAGGTGCCAACCATTATACCGACTGCAACACCGATTCCTACAGCAACACCAGTTCCTACAGTAAGTCCAATCGTAACACCGACACCAACGGTAACACCAATTCCTACAGTAACACCAATTCCTACAGTAACACCAACTCCTTCTGTTCCATATGGTAATCCGGATATGATTGTAACCGATATTACTTGGTTACCAGCAAATCCAACCAATGGTAGTCAAGTGACCTTTAGTGCAGTTGTTAAGAATCAAGGAACTGGAGTTGCTCCTGCAGGATCAATTAATGGTGTCCAATTCCAAGTAAACGGTACTTGTGTATCCTGGTCGGATACTGATAAAACTCAGATTATGCCAGGGCAGTCTCAAACAATAACAGCAGTAAGTGGCCCTTCTGGAACACCAACCTGGACAGCAAATACCGGAACTTACACGATTACTGCTTGGGTTAATGATGTAAATCGTTATCCAGAGTCTAATACGAATAACAATATGTTTACAAAATCACTCACTGTGACACAAGGAACGGTACAACCTACTGCTACCCCAACGCCAACACAACCATATGGCAATCCGGATATGATTGTTACGGATATTACCTGGTCTCCAGCAAGTCCTGTAAGTGGAAATCGGATTACCTTTAGTGCTGTTGTTAAGAATCAAGGAACCGGTGTAGCTCAGGCAGGATTAATCAATGGAGTACAATTTCAAGTGAATGGTTCCAGTGTAGCATGGTCTGATAATAATACGACTCAAATTCAGCCAGGTCAGTCAGTAACCGTCACCGCAACTGGTGGTCCATCTGGTAGTGAAACTTATACTGCAACAGCTGGAACTTTTAGTATAACGGCTTGGGTTAATGATATAAATCGTTATCCAGAGTCTAACACAAGTAATAACACTTTTACGAAAACTATGACAGTGCGTTAGTTTATATGTAGTAATGTTGACTGCTGCAAACGGCATTTTTAGTAAATGTCCGTTTGCAGCATTTTATATATCTTCCTAATTAAATCAGAGTGAAATAATGATTGACATTAGCGTAAATTCATACTAACTTATCAATAATGACATATAAATAATTCATTTGAATAAATCATGATAGGAAAGGTTAGATTTAACCACTTGGTGGTAGTCTTTAGGAAAAGATAGATGAAGAAAGATAGAACATTGTTAAATCGAGAAGAGATTATACGGTATCTTGGCTACCAGAATCAAGAACCAGATGAGATCATGTTGGAAGAAATCAAGATTTGTGAAGATGAGTTTTATAAAGTTATGAAACCTAACTTTCATTATGAGGTATTTGATCTTAAAAGAGAAGGTGAGCGATTAATTCTTGCTGATGATAGTTTTGAATTTCTTGGCGAGGATATTAAGAAGCATCTGGAGGGGTGTGAGAAAGTGGCATTCAGCTGTGCAACCTTATCTCTGGGCGTTGATGAATTAATTGATCAAGCACAGAAAGAAGACATGTTAATGGCATTTATTTATGATGCGATTGCAAATGCGGTAATAGAAGAGGTTCGTGCGAATGCCGAGCGATCTATTGCTAATAGATTTCCAGACTATTTTTGTAATTGGCAATATGGAATTGGGTATGGAGATTTACCACTTTCATTGCAACCTTTGTTTTTAAAACGTATCGAAGCAGAAGAAAAGATAGGTTTAACTTGTAATGATCGCTGTTTGTTAGTACCATTAAAGTCAGTAACAGGATTCATTGGTTTATCTAAAAAAGAGCAAGAAAATAAAAGTTGTAACCAAAGAGGCTGTCAAACTTGTAATCATCGAGAAAATTGTATCTATCAGAAGAAGGTTGTGGGAGAATAGATAGAAAAGGCATGGAACATAAAAGTTCCATGCCTTTTAAAATGCATAGTGAGAAGAAAGATAAATAGTAAGTGCAAGAAGCAACTGACCAGAAAAATAATAGAGTAAAGCCACTGTATCAGAAAGGCTAGTTTCTTTATACAAAGTGTTTCTTGCAAGCAAGACGTCGCTAACGACAATTAGCACAGATGCTAAGGCAATAGGAAATCCCCATATGCCAATTGTGACTGGAAGCGTTAAACCTAGGGATAGAGTAGTAAAAATTGTGAGTCCGTAGAGAAAATAAAAGTACTTTTCTTTTCCGAGTCGTACACTAAAGCGATAGAAATAACAAAGAGCTATTCCGGTAAAAATCGAAATCATAGGAATGCAAATAATCGGAAAACCACCAAGCTCAATAAAATAGACAATATAGGCAATATGACCAAGGAAGAAGAGAATTCCTCCAATGTAAACCTGGATACCCAATAGTACATCAGCAAACAAGCATATAGTAAGCCCAATCAGTACAGAACGACTAAAAAAAGAAGAAGGTAGATGATAAGTAATTTGTGAAGTCATTGCTTTCCAATAGCCCCAATAAGATAGAATTACGGCAACAAAAGTAGTAGCTCCTTTGACGAACAAACTAAGCTTTTTATTTCTTCCTCTTCTTTTTAAGGATAGATAACAAGGCATGAGTATAAAAATCATGAGAAAGATACCAAACATTGCAATAATGAAAGCTTGCATCGGTAAAACACCCTTCAAACTCTTATTGTTATATGTATATTGGATATAACATGTCAGAATACGTATTTTCCTTAAATGGTTTTCTATCAATTGTGCTAATACTAATTAAGTGAATAAGGATAAGTAATATTCTTAAGAAAAATCGTAGTATTTCTCTACTACTTTTGAAGTTTTTTGATAAACTCAGATAGTTTTGATTCCCCTATCACAGTGATTCCGTGCTCTGCTAATAAGTTTGCGGTGATACCGTTTCCAGTTATTAACGAGCCAGTAAAGCTTCCATCGTATATTTGACCAAAACCGCAGGAAGGACTTCGTTCTTTTAGGATAGCATAGGAACAGTGATAAAGTTTTGCAAGTTTTAATGATTCTATAGCCCCTGCTTTAAATTGTGCTGTAACATCGATACCAGTTTTACTAAAAACAGTTTGATTTTGTATTTCAGAGGCTGGTCGTGGGGTGGGAAGTCCACCTAACTGTTCTGGACAAATTGGAATTAGATGATGATGCTCTTGTAACGTTAATAAATCTTCTTGTAATTTTCCTTCCCCATTGTACCTACAATTTACTCCGAGTAAGCAAGCACTCACTAATATATTCATATGAAAACTCCTTTCAACTAAAAAAAATGATGTCTCATTATTTTCAAAATCGCTTGCATAACAATTGCAAGTGGTGATATATTATAGGAACAAAAAAGCATGTTCCTATAATCGAATATATGGTGCGAATAGCGCACCTTTTATGAGAAATAGCTTCGCAATTTCTCATAAGCTATATAATTGAAACTAAAAGCGTGTTTCAATTATCGGATTGACGGTGCAAAAGTCGCACCTTTTATCAGAATCTGCTTCGCATCTTCTGATAAGCTATATTATGTAATCATTATAGCAGTTTTTTAGAGAGTAAGATACTTTCTTTTGCACTTGTAAAAAATATGTGTTACCATAAAGATTAAGAGATTAGTGTTCTATGATTCTGTTACATAGAGTAGAAAGGGTAGAAAGCATGTTATCGACCAATCTGCAATATCATATTGTGTATAGTAAGCGAAGAACCGTTGGGATTGAGATAAGTCCAGATGGAACGGTTACAGTTCGCGCGCCTTTACGGATGCCCGAAAAGGATATTGAACAGATTCTGATGTCAAAACTTGACTGGATAGAGCAAAAAAGAAGGATGTTCCAAAGAAAATCCGAGAAGGCAAATCGTGTTTTGAACACAGAATATGAAGAAGGAAGCCTTATGCCATTTCGTGGAGAACGATATCCAATCCATCGGTCATTTCATCAAGGCTTGAAAAAGCCTATTGTATCCTTTGATGGTAATAGTTTTACAGTCCGCATTGGAAAAGAAGATAAGGATAGTATAAGACAGGCTTTTCTTGTCTGGTATAAAAAGGCAGCTACCGAGGAGTTTCTTCAACGTGTCGACTTTTACAAGGCTCTCATGCAGGAAACGGTTGGTACTGTTCGAATCAAAGATCAAAAAAGTTGTTACGGTAGCTGTTCCTCGAAGCGTAATCTCAACTTTAATTGGAAATGTATCCTTGCACCTTCCGAAGTATTAGATTATATTGTTGTTCATGAACTGTGTCATCTACGCCATATGAATCACTCCAAAGAGTTTTGGGCTGAGGTGGAAGGCATATTTCCTAACTATGCTAAGGCGAAGCGCTGGTTAAAAGAAAATGGTATCTTATTGGAAATATAGTTGAACATAGTTAACTCAAGATGAAAAATGATGAAACTTTTTAGGGATGAAGGTAGATTTCATACGACAAGGTTTATTATTTTAAAGATAAAAAATAAAACGAAAGAATTTGATAATCCTTATATGAATTAAGATTTGAAAGTAATAAAGGAGTAACATCGATAATTTCCTATTTATATGTTATCTGTATCTATATTTAAAAATTTTATATGAAAATATAACAGCAAGAGTTACATCAAAAGCTGTCATTATAACTAAAACATACCAGTGTATTATAAAAATCACTGCATATACTAAGAGCGTAACAAACAACAACATTTTCTGACGAAAAAACAGCTTAGTAATACCGTTTGGTAGACAGCTTAGAGAGTCAGACCATGAAATGGAGGAGTTTATTATGAGTTCTAGCAGAAACCGTGTAGAAGTTCCTGAGGCAAAGGAAGCATTAAATCGTTTTAAGATGGAATGTGCATCTGAACTTGGTGTACCTTTAACTAATGGATATAACGGTAACTTAACATCTTACCAAAATGGTAGCGTAGGTGGACAGATGGTTCGTAAGATGATTAAGGCACAGGAAGAACAGATGGCAGGCAAATAGCCTAAGTAGAGTACAGAAGTAATCTATGGATAAATATTGAGTCATTCTGCTAACCGCAGTAATCTCATAATAAACAGCAACCGGCAGATGTCGGTTGCTGTTTCCGTTGATCTTCCTTAATCGTTCTAATTTTATGAAATAATGGCTAAATACATGGTATGTTTGCACTAAACGTTGAAAAATTGATTGACATTTAGCAAGAATATACTACAATATGATTATATGCAAAATAAAGTAAGTGAATTAAGTTTTTCGATGTTGCATCGATGAAAATTCACTGATTTCTGTATAGGAATCATCGTACATTGAGTAGAATGCCAAACGAATTGTTTAGAATTAAATTCTATCATTGAAAAGGTTACACACTGAATGTAAAAAAAAGTAATTGCAAGAAACCGAAATTGGAGTATAATATATGAGAGTTATCGCTGGAAAAGCTAGGAGAACATTGTTAATAGCCCCTAAGGGATTAGATACTAGACCAACTACAGATCGCACAAAGGAAACATTATTTAATATTCTTCAAGGTGATTTGGCAGACAGTTCTTTTTTAGATTTGTTTAGCGGCAGTGGTGCTATCGGAATAGAAGCTCTTAGTAGAGGCGCAGATTTTGCAGTATTTTCTGATACAAGTAAAGAAGCTGTTGATTGCATTCGGGCAAATATCAAAGCAACCCACATGGAGGGACAGGCTTTGGTATTGCAAAAAGATGCAATTGCAACTATTAAGGAAATGGAAACAGCTGGCAAGGTATTTCAGATTATCTTTATGGATCCACCTTATGATTGTGGTCATGAAAAAATAATTTTACAAATGTTAGAGAAATCTAGCATTATTGATGAGGATACGATAATAGTGGTAGAGGCCTCTTTGGCAACGAAATTTGATTACTTAAAGACAAGTAGGTTTCGCGTATACAGAGAAAAAGAATATAAAACAAATAAACATGTTTTTATAGAAGTGATAGGCTAAGGAACCGTCGATCCCATAGTTTGGAGGAATTTGATGAAAATAGGGATATATCCGGGCAGCTTTGACCCAGTTACATTAGGACATCTGGATGTAATAAAAAGGTCTGCGAAAATTATGGATGAATTAGTGATTGGAGTATTAGCGAATAGTTCCAAAACACCGTTATTTACAGTGGAAGATAGAGTAAAGTTAATTGAATGTGTGGTAAAAGACATACCGAATGTAAAGGTAATGGCCTTTGATGGTTTAACGGTAGATTTTGCGAAAAAGTTAGGTGCTAAATTTTTAATTCGTGGCTTGCGTGCTATTACTGATTTTGAATACGAATTACAAATTGCTCAAACAAATCACAAATTAGATGAGGAAATTGATACGGTATTCTTTACAACGAGTGTAGAATATTCTTATTTAAGCTCCAGTATTGTAAAGGAGATAGCTAGTTATGGCGGTGACATATCGAAATTTGTCCCAAAAAGTATTATTCAAGTGATTTATGACAAATACAATAGAAAGAGGAGTGAATAAGATGGGTATCAGCAGAATCGAACAATTGATTGAGGATATATATGAGTTTGTAGAGAGTTGCAAGATGCAACCACTTTCACAGACGAAGGTAATCGTACCGAAAGATCAGTTATATGATTTGCTAGATGAGCTGAGACTTCGCACGCCGGATGAAATCAAGCGCTATCAAAAGATTATTGCAAACCGTGATGCTATCATAGCGGATGCAGAGCAAAAGGCACTATCGATTCAAGCTGAAGCGAAGGAAAAGGCGAAAAATCTAATTAATGAGAATGAGATTATGCAGCAAGCTTATTATCAGGCAAATGAGATGGTAAGTAATGCAAGTGCTCAAGCAGAAGCTGTCTTAAAAAGTGCAAATGATGATGCAGAGCAAATTCGTGAAGGAGCACTCGCATATACGAATGAGATTCTTTCAGACGTTGAGAAAATATTATCGAATGCGTATGAAAGCACTCGACAAAAATCTGAGACCTTAGTAAGCTCGTTAAAGACAAGTCTTGATATCGTTATTAATAACAAGCGTGAAATTGTTGAATCACTCACTCCACAGCAGGATTTCGCAGCTCCAACGCAAGAATACCGAAAGGAAGAACAACAACAATCGCAAGATGAATATGACGACGGCGACTTTGACTTCGATGAGAATACTTTTTTAGAAGATATTGATTAAATAGTAATCCTATTATTAAAAACCTATATAGTTAATCTGCTTAAGCAGTTGATACATTCAATAGTGAGTTAGCGTACAACTATCGCATAGATAACTTAGCTAGCTACGCTACTATTGAGGTTCTATTGACTATAGTAATAGTACTACATATAGGATACTAAGTGCAAAGGCACAAACCATACTTAATGTTTTAGTAATAAAATATTGGAATAACGATAATCCTGATGTGTTAATGACACTTTTGGTCTGAGCGAAACCTGATAGCCCACCAAAAGCTGTGATTGTGGTAATCAGGATTATTTTTATTGGCTCAGAAAGGTGGATGCGTGTTAATTGATCAATTCCTGTTGTAATCTCCAAAATTGCTGAGATGAAGGCTGCCGCTATGGTAGGTAGTAACTTTAGATGAAGTAGAAGGCTTGCTAAGACTGAAAATAAGATAATATAACCTCCTACTTTGGTAACAACCTCAAACCCACTTAAGATAGCATCATCGAGCATTTGGAATTCAAAGCTGTGTCTTTGTTTTATTTTCGAGGAATTTTGTTGATTAATTTTCTGATCGTTAATAGGGTTGGTCTCTTCTGCTAGCTGAAAAGCTTGTATAAGAGATTGATTTTGATATGTTTTTTTCATGAACCTTTTATTGGATAGAGATTCTTTTATGTAGTAAACGATAAGTGAACTAACAGCAGAAGAAGTAAAGAGCACGATTAATAATATGATACCGAGGTCAGGCCGTTTTAACTTTGATGCAGCAATATAGCTCATAATAAACATAGGGCTTGCATTGTTGCATAGTGCACATAAAAATTGAGCTTCTTTTTTTGAGATTAACTCTTGATCAAGCATATCGGCTGTCGTCTTAGCACCTACAGGGATACCAGAGAGAAATCCGATAAAAATCGGATAACATCCCTCTTTACTGATGGGAAATAGATACTTTAATACCGGATATAAGAATACCGACACTGCTTTTGTAACACGAAGTCGTATTAACAGGCCAGATAATATCATAAATGGCAGGAGTGCTGGTAATACAGTTTCAAACCATAGCATTAGCCCGGATTTTGCACCCTCAAGGGAAGCCATCGGAAAAGTAAGCATCAACACTAATAAAAGTAATAAACTACCCTTTAGTAGCCGGCTTTTTCCAAAAAAATTAGAAAGGATGCTTTCCTTGTTATATTTTATTTCTTGATTTTGCTTCATACAACACCATGTCACATACTATTTATAAAATCTATGTGGAAATTAACAAACTATTCCTTTAGAATTACAGGACCATGGGTATATTCATTCGAAGGTACTGTATGAAATTTTTGAACTATCATTTGATGATACAAATGAGTTGCACGAACGTCTTGTTCGAATAATTCATATTCTTCTTGATTTAAAAGTTGTTTCGCATTGGCCACCTTCACAATAAGAGGAATCTTATTTTCCTTGGTAGCAGTTCGAAGAAGTGAGGTTGCACCTGTCCGAAAACCAAGAATGCGACCATAACAATTTTCAATATTTTGTGTCTTTGGTATGGAAAGCAGGATATGAAGTAATCCGCGATTGATTCTTGTTAAGGTCAATTCTTTTGTTTTTAGCGACAGACAGAAGTCATCGTATGTCTTTGCATAGGTTAGATTTTTCGTAATCCTATTTGCTAGTTCTGGTGTTACATCTGCAAAGGAAGTAAGAGCTTCTTCCTGAGTCATGCTCAATTTATAATATAAAAGAGAAGTAAAATCATTACGAAAGATAGGATAGGTTTTTTGATATTCCTGGCTTAATATAGCTTTCGTTTCTAGCGGCAGATTATCTGGTAATGAAAATAAGTCATCGTTTGTTAAAACACTGCGAATTGCTGTTGCAGATGCATTCGGAAGTGAAATGTCACTATCATGATAATTAGCACCTTGTCGCTTGATGGTGATTGCGTTAATTCTACTCTTTCTTTTCCGAATTGCTTTCATATACTCAATGCCCAAAATATTATTCGGAGAACTCAAAAGAAGTTCGAATGAGGCAGGATTATACCCATTGATATCCTTTAATCTCATATAATTTAGGAGTGCTTTCGTTCTTGCTTTTGGGAAGGAAAGACCTGATTTTAATTCCTTTTTCAATTCTTGCTGATAAGAGGGTGGTTCTTCTAATAAAATATCTGCTAGCTGTGTAAGCATCTTGATATCTCCACATTCGCTACCAAAGCAGACATAGTCTACAAAACCTAACCGATCAAGGATTGAAATCCCTGCATAAGCAAAAGCCTCAGCACTCGCAGTAGCATAAGAAACTGGAAGTTCGATGACAAGATCGGCACCATGAGTAAGAGCCATTCTAGTTCTGGCATATTTATCTATAATCGCAGGAATACCACGTTGTACAAAATTACCACTCATAACTACAACCACTTTGGTCGCACCTGTAAGTAGCTTAGCCTGTTCCAATTGATATAGATGTCCTTGGTGAAAAGGATTATATTCCGCTATGATTCCAACTGTTTTCATTTTTAATCTCCATTCTATCGCGCCCTGCAAATTTGAAAAAGTCAATTTTGTTCATCTTCATGAAATGTGAAACTCTTTTTTAGCTCCTCTGTTTCCTATCGCTACTAGTTTTTAACTTCTCTATGTGCTTTATTCCACATAATTTCTTAGGTTTTTATGAACTTTCTCTTAAAAGTAGACAAAATGTAAGCGTTTACATAATTTGCTCTTGTATCTCTTGATAGATAGTATTATAATAAAAAATGGTTGTTTTGTGAAGAATAGTTCTTATAGAAAATAATCAAGGTCTTTTTCAGTAATTACAGAGGCAGATTATGACAGTTCTAATCGCAAAACGAAGGATAATAATATTAGGTGCTATACATATAGACTGAAAGGAGTTTATTATGGGATTTATTGATGACATCAAGGCGAGAGCGAAACAGAGTATTAAGACTATTGTTTTACCTGAAAGTATGGACAGAAGAACATTTGAAGCAGCTGCAAAGACTTTAGAAGAGGGTAATGCAAACGTAATTATTATCGGTAGTGAGGAAGAAGTTAAGAAGAATTCAGAAGGTCTTGACATCACGGGAGCTACAATAGTAGACCCTAAGACATCGGACAAGCTTCCAGCTTATATTGATAAGCTTGTAGAACTAAGACAAGCAAAAGGCATGACCCCTGAGAAAGCAAAAGAGCTTTTAACAACTGACTATATCACATATGGTGTAATGATGGTTAAGATGGGTGATGCAGATGGTTTAGTATCTGGTGCTTGTCACTCTACAGCTGATACATTAAGACCATGTCTTCAGATTTTAAAAACTGCTCCAAATACTAAGTTAGTTTCTGCTTTCTTCGTAATGGTAGTACCTAATTGTGATATGGGCGCAAATGGAACTTTCCTTTTCTCCGATGCTGGATTAAATCAGAATCCAAATGCAGAAGAGTTAGCAGCAATTGCAGGCTCCACAGCGAAGAGTTTCGAACAATTAGTTGGTTCCGAACCTGTTGTAGCTATGCTTTCTCATTCCACAAAGGGAAGTGCAAAGCATGCAGATGTTGATAAGGTTGTGGAAGCAACGAAACTTGCACAGGAATTATATCCAGAATATAAGATTGATGGTGAGTTCCAGTTAGATGCAGCAATCGTACCTAGTGTAGGTGCTTCTAAGGCTCCTAACAGTGATATTGCTGGTAAAGCTAACGTATTAATCTTCCCTGATCTTGATGCTGGTAACATCGGTTATAAGTTAACACAGCGTCTTGCTAAAGCAGAAGCTTATGGACCATTAACTCAGGGTATTGCAGCACCAGTAAACGATTTATCCAGAGGATGTTCTTCTGATGATATCGTTGGTGTTATTGCAATCACTGCAGTTCAGGCTCAAAACAAATAAGTAGTTAGGAAAACGTATTTTCAATTTCTTAATTGGAAATTTCATTAGCTAAGTTGATAGAATAGATAGTATAAGAATCATTATACTGGGGGAACGATATAGAAGAAACGTTTTCTACGTAAATCTATGTTGCCCCGTGATAAATGAATTAACCACATAATAAGGAGAAATACAATGAAAGTTTTAGTTATTAATTGCGGAAGTTCTTCCCTTAAATATCAGTTGATCGATTCTGAGACAGAACAAGCTTTAGCAGTTGGCCTTTGCGAAAGAATCGGTATTGATGGACGTCTTACTCATAAGGCAGAAGGTGGAGAGAAGGTTGTTCTTGAGGATGCCCTTCCAAACCATGAGGTTGCTATTAAAAATGTAATCGCTGCTCTTACCAATGAAAATTATGGTGTGATTAAGTCCCTAGATGAAATCAATGCAGTAGGTCACAGAGTAGTACATGGTGGTGAGAAATTTGCTCATTCTGTAGTAATCAATGATGAGGTATTAAAGGCAATTGAAGAATGTAATGATCTTGCACCATTACACAACCCAGCAAACCTTATTGGTATCAATGCATGTAAATCAATTATGCCAAATGTACCTATGGTAGCTGTTTTTGATACTGCATTCCATCAGACAATGCCAAAAGAAGCTTATCTATATGGTATTCCACATGAGTACTATGATAAATACAAGGTGAGAAGATATGGTTTCCACGGAACAAGTCATAGCTATGTTTCCAAACGTGCTATTAAGCTTGCTGGTTTAGATCCAAAGAACTCAAAAGTTATCGTTTGTCATCTTGGTAATGGAGCATCTATCTCTGCAGTTAAAAATGGTGAGTCCGTAGATACTAGTATGGGTCTTACACCGCTGGAAGGTTTAATTATGGGAACAAGAAGTGGTGATCTTGATCCTGCAATCATTGATTTCATCGCAAAGAAAGAAAACTTATCTTTAGATGAAGTTATGAATGTCTTAAATAAAAAATCTGGTGTATTAGGTATGTCTGGCGTATCTTCTGACTTTAGAGATATCGAAGCAGCAGCGAATGAAGGAAATGAGCATGCAAAAGAAGCTTTAGCTGTATTTGCTTATCGTGTTGCTAAGTATGTTGGTTCGTATATTACAGCAATGAATGGTGTAGATGCTGTTGTATTTACAGCAGGTCTTGGTGAAAATGATAAGAATGTAAGAGCAGCTGTATGCTCACACCTTGAATTCCTTGGTGTATCATTAGATACAGAGAAGAATAGCCAGAGAGGAAAAGAGTTAATTATCTCTAATCCTGATTCTAAGGTTAAGATTATGGTTATCCCAACAAACGAAGAACTAGCAATCTGTAGAGAAGTTGTTGAATTAGTGTAATATATTGTAGATCCTGGTAACCCTTGTCTGAATGAATCATCATGTTACTATGGAATAATTGTTCATAGTAACTCATAAGAGAAGTATTTATTTTGTTATAGACAAATAAGAAAGTGCATGTTTCGTTACATCTTCCTTATTTGTCTATAGCTTTCCTAATGCTAGTAGCTTCTAAGCTTTGGAAACCGGGATTGTCTATCATAGGAAAGAACGATAATGGAAGTAAATGTGGTTACACAATTCTGACATTTTATGCAGTTAGGAGTTGACAAACCTTTTTCAAGCGTTTATAATACTAACAGTGTGAATTTTTGGGCGCTTACATTATGCGTTTTTTTAGACAGGAGTTACTTATGCTGATACAAATGTCTGAAGTCATGAATGTTCCTAATGGTGTCAAAGAATACAATCTACCGATTGAATTTGATGTGTTCGAATTACATGGTGAATTCTATTCTATCACTCATAAAGAACCGGTCAAGCTTAGATTAACGAATCTAGGTGACCGAAAGATTCTGGTGGAAGCAAAAACGAAATTAGCGTTAGCCGTTCCTTGTGATCGTTGTTTAAAGGAAGTAACCATTCCTTATGACATCGATGTGGCTACAGAGATTGATTTCTCTAAGACGGAGGAACAGCGTACCGAGGATTTAGATGAAACAAATTTTGTTACCGGATATGATTTAGACGTAGATAAACTTATCTATGAAGAAGTCTTGATTGGTTTCCCAATGAAGGTTCTGTGCAAAGAAGACTGTAAAGGAATCTGCAAGGTCTGCGGTGCTAACCTTAATAAAGGGGAGTGCGGATGTGACCGTACAGAGCTAGACCCAAGAATGTCTGCTATCCGAGATATTTTTAACAAGTTTAAGGAGGTGTAATCAATGGGAGCTATTTGTCCAAAGAATAAACATTCCAAAGCTAGAAGAGATAGTCGTCGTGCAAACTGGAAGATGACTGCTCCAAACTTAGTGAAATGCAGCAAGTGTGGTGCACTTATGATGCCTCATAGAGTTTGTAAAGCTTGTGGATCTTACAACAAGAAAGAGATCATTGCTACAGCTGAGTAATGCTGATGTAGATAAATCAAGGGTTTGAGATATCAGGCTCTTGATTTTTTTATGTTTTTAACCCAATTGACTTTTCAAAAATTTAATCTCAACTGCCTTAACTTATTTTATTTAATTATCATGTTGTTATATTCATTTATTCCAATATGATTTACCCCTGTTCTAGTGTGATAATAAACGTTGTTCGCTTTAAAAGTGTTAAGTGGTTTTATAATATTATATCGTACTATTATATTCTTACATATTCCATCTTTTGTATTTATTGAATCTTTTTTCTTGCCAAGTTTATCATAGCCATAAGTGCTGTTATTAATCAATACAAATCTAGCAAATCCTTCAGAATAGCAATCCTCGATGATCACATTATTCATAGCTGTAAGATGAATTGCACACCCTGTTTCATTTGTTCTATCACCAATAAATCTGCATTCTTTTATTGTGATATTCTCATGGAATCTGTTTACAGGCTGACAGTGATTTCCTATACAATAAGGCGCACTTGGTCTTGATTTAGATTTTCCAAATTCACAATTAGTATATTTAATACTCTTGCACACTGTATTATCATAGCACTTTGACCCACTCTTATGAAAAAAAATAGCAGACTCAGATGAAAAGTCAATTTGACTAAACTCTCTATAGTTAGCATTCCT
Organism: Lachnoclostridium phytofermentans; assembly: GCF_000733755.1. Taxonomy (GTDB): domain Bacteria; phylum Bacillota; class Clostridia; order Lachnospirales; family Lachnospiraceae; genus Lachnoclostridium; species Lachnoclostridium phytofermentans_A. The sequence goes on from NZ_JPOF01000007.1 coordinate 485,270, forward strand.
ATCAGCAACATAGCCTAGTAATTGTGAACTTTCAATTGTTACATTGCATGATCCGTTAATCTCTAATCCATGAAAATATATTGTGTCTTCAATACTACAATTTGATATTAAAATGTTGTTACAGTGCCATAAAGTAAGTCCATTACATTTACACGCTCCATATTTACTATACATTTGTTCTATTTTTAAATCATAAATTTGAACGTTCCTAATCCCATTATATCCAATCGTATTTGGAGTAGTATATGACATCAATATATTGTGAATTGGGGCAGACATTTGAAGTGTTGCCCCATTAAATTTAAAAATATTATTACTATTAAAGTACAATGTTTCGGTTACTTTATATACGGCTTTTTCAAATATAACAACATTCCCTGTGTTCATAAGAGCGGATTTAATTTTATTAATAGAATCTGTTTTCTTAATATATATTGTTCCCATACGAATCACCTATCTATATTGAAATATTCCAATAGTATTTAAAATCCCCAAATCAAATCCAGTTTGTGATAGGCATACTTCTTATAACAATAATTACGTAAAGACTGATTATATAGATTTTAGTTAACTAATGTTTTATAGTTTGTTATTATTATATTTCTTTTTGGTTCAGATGCCATTCAATACCTCTATAAATAAAAAAAGAATAGAAAAATCTATCCTATAATTAGTTGCTTATTTTATTTTTGGGGAATAATTTGTTGACAGATGATTTAATCAATATGTTAACCCAATCGCCATGTCAAACTTATCCCCCCATTTATTGGACATTTGTTTTGTCTAACAAAAAGGGGGGCTAACAAATAAAGTGTCTTTTTAATATTAATTAATTTTAGTATTGCTCATTTGAGTTGTCATTGTTACTGTTTAATTTTCTATCTATATTTTTCAGAACTTCAATTATTTCTCCTAAACCATATATAAGGAACGAGGAGATAGTACCTCCAAGAAACAATACAATAGGCTGTATAAAACGAATTAGTATGTTGATATTATACTTATAATAATGAACATTAAGTTTAGCGTTAGAATCAATAATGATTACAGACCATATTACAGTAAGTACAACAGATAACCAAAATATGAATTTCGCAAAAGATTTTAATGTATTTTGAATATTATTAAACATATACTTCCCTCCCATATTTTTCTTTATTATATACTAATTGATAAAATATGGCAAATATATATGTGTTTTCTATATTTAAATAAGACTATTTAAAATGTGAGTAAAATCTTAGGAAAAAATCCAAGTGATACTTTTAAATAAGTGCTAATTTCATAGGAAAAAAACCAAACGATACTTTAGAAATACGAGCGAAGGAAATCGCTAGCAATCTTATCACTCTCTTGGCTTAGTAGTTCTTTTGTAACCTCAAAAAACTGTTGTTTTTGCTTTCTTTCTACGCGAAAACTAGGTGTAAACATTGCATAGGACTGAGGTAAAAAGTACCCAGTTTTTTTTATATAGCAAGTGTCAGGTTTTGCATTCTGTCGATATTCTTTTTCTACATATTCTCCGACACTTTTATGGACAGCTGTGTCTTCTAATGGAAGGTAATAATAGTCTTTGTAGTTATCAAAGAAGAATTTTAAGGAGCCATGATAGAAAGTAATGGAGATACATCCTTCGTTCTCACGGGTAGTTAGAGTAAGAGGATAATTACTATCCATTACCTCATAGTTTGATTCTAACGTAAGTGAGGAAGGGAGTTGGTTATTAATTTTAAAGTAAAAGTTTACTGCCTTCTCAGTAACCTCCCATTTGTCTATAACAATATTGCCCTCAAATAGCTTTACATAGGATAATATTGGTAAGATGAGTGGTAGATTCTTTATATCTTCAGAGTTATGGAGAAGTAGTAATTGTCTTAGCGTACCTGAATCACTTTTTTCTATGCTAGGAAGTCCAGAAACTGGAGATACTTGATAATGAGAAGCACCAGATGAGTGCTTTTTTTCATAAGAATAAAGTGCAAGGAATTTGGTATAAACGGAGATTAATTCACCTCCAGAATATTGATCTTTACGCTTTATCTGTAAAAAATCTTCCACAGTCTTTAGTTTTAAATTCGCCATCGGTAACTTTTTTTTATAGGGAATTAATTTCTTATAGATATCAAAACTAATGAAATGATCAAAATTATAAGGTAGCTGATAGGTGGAACATTTCTGCAACAAATACGGTATATCAAACCCCGAGCCGTTATAGTGAACTAACAACCGATAGGATTTTAAAAATTCAAAAAAATTGGTCAAAAGTTCCTTCTCTTCTCTTATATCCTCCATAAACCATTGACGAAGTATTAAGGTAGATTGGTTTAGATAGGCGCATCCGATAAGGTAAACATAAGAAATTGCTGCGGAAAAGCCTGTAGTTTCAATATCAAAGAATAAGATTTCTTGTTTTGAAACGATATTAGAGGTTAGTAACGTAATGTCAAAGTCGAAAGATGTTGCTATTGGGGTTTCAATGATTTGCATAATATGGCTCCTTTCACATAGAGTATTGTAGCAAATTCGAGGATTAGATTCAATAGAAGGAAGAATACGATAAGAGAGGTTTTTAATTTACTTATAATGTAATAACTACTAATCTGTGGTATAATAGGGTATATGTAAAAGTATGCGTCACGAACTTTTTCTTGTCATGTACCATATGCAAGTTTGATGGGTTAAACCAAACGTGATCTTAAACAATAGTAAGTAAGGATAGGGGATTATCCACTTGCTACATAGAAATGGAGAGTAGGAATGGGGAACGATTTTAAAGATAAAAAGGGGTTTGTAAAGAGCTATCTTAGCGGATTTCTTCGAGCAGCGGTTGTTGCATCATTAGTTATGATACAATTCGCTGGGATTGTGTTATTATCCATATGGCTTAGAGGATATTCTTTTTATATTTATACCGTAATTGAAATCTTAAGTATCGTTATTATCTTAAGTTTAATTAACGATAACAGGAGTCCTTCTTATAAGATTGCATGGATTTGTATTATTTTAGTACTACCTTTAACTGGTCACATTATGTATGCCTTATGGGGAAAATCTGGTTCAAAGAAGAAAATTGAGAAGAAGGTGTTAGGGAAACTTCGTCATGGTGCAACATTTTATGAGTATAGTGAAGATACAATGAGAGAGTTTCAGAGCAGATATCCTACCAAAACTCGAATGGTAAAATATCTAGAAGCACATTCTTTTCCATTGTTTCAGAATAATGAAGTAGAATATTATCCAATGGGTGAAGATACATTTAAAGCGATTATAAAAGACATAGGGGAAGCAAAGAAGTTTATCATGGTTAACTTCTTTATTGTTGGTGAGGGACTTCTTTGGAATCAAATCCATGATCTTTTGGTAAGAAAGATTTCAGAGGGCGTTGAAGTGATGTTTATGTATGATGACTTCGGTGCGATGCTTAGAACCCCAAAGAATTTTAGGCGTATTCTCGAATCTGAAGGATTTAAGGTTCAGGTTTTTAACCCAATACACAAATACACAGAGAAATTATATATGAATTATCGAAGTCACCAAAAAATCATTGTGGTTGATGGAAATATAGGCTATACTGGAGGTATGAATCTAGCTGACGAGTACGTGAACCTTGTAGACCGATTTGGGACATGGAAGGACAATGCAATTCGTATCGAAGGAGATGCAGTATGGGGGCTCACGGTAACCTTTTTACAGATGTGGGAAGTATGCGCGGATTGTACACTCCTGGATTATACACCATATCGCCCAACCAAAAAATTCCCAAAGAATCAGGTCTTTTGTCAGGTTATGTCCGATGGTCCTGCAAATAATCCGCAGAATCCAATCGAATCGATTTATAAGCAGATGATTCATTATTCAAAAAAGTATCTGTATGTAACTACTCCTTATCTGGTATTAGAGCCTGATATGCAGGAGGCTTTGGTAGCAGCAGCAAAAAGTGGAATTGATGTTCGTATTATAACTCCACACATTCCAGATAAAAAGAGTGTAAAGATAGTTACTAATTATAATTATGGAAAACTATTAGAAGCCGGAATAAGAATTTATGAGTATCTTCCAGGGTTTATTCATGCGAAGACTATTATAAATGAAGACTGCGGTATTGTTGGAACCATAAATATGGATTATCGTAGTTTTTATTTACATTATGAATGTGGTGTTTTTATGTGTAATAGTGATGTAATTGCTACCATCAAAGAGGACTTGCTTAAAACTATGGAAGAGTGTCGTGAGGTAACCTATGAAGAATGGAAGAATCGCCCTTGGCATACGAAATTAGTGCAACAGATACTTAATTTATTTGCTACCATAATGTAGAAGGAGATAAGAACTAATGCATTTATGTATGTGCCGACACTGCCATAAGGTTTTTAGGCATCGAATGATAAAAAGCGTTTGCGAGGAGTGTAAAGCGTTGGATGACGAGTTATTCGCACGAATCGAACAATATCTATTAGAGTATCCAAACAGTAATGCAATCCAAATTGCAGACGCACTGAAAATACAGCCGTTAGAGGTGATATCCTTTATTGATGAAGGTAGGTTAACCATGGTAGAAGGAACATTTGAACGGCTAGAAGATTAAGAGGAAAAACATTGTTTTACATCTACAATTGGTGCCGGAGTAGGGAGCAGATCTTACTAGGCAATAGGGTACCAGAATAGATGTTAGAATGAGAGGAATGAAATGTTAGCATTTGTACAAGGCGAATTGGCTGAGGTAAAAGAAAATTATGTTGTCGTAGATAATCATGGAATGGGGTATGAGATATTTATTCCACATACGGTCCATTCCTATTTGCCTGCGATTGGAGATAAAGTTAAATTCCATACGTATCTACAAGTAAAGGAAGATGGTATGGCACTGTTTGGCTTCTTAAATCGTGAAGATTTATTTATGTTTAAGTTGTTGATTACAGTGAATGGTATCGGTCCTAAAGGAGCAATTGGAATATTATCGGCAATTTCAACCGATGATTTACGGTTTGCTGTATTAGCGGAAGATGTGAAAGCAATATCAAAGGCACCAGGGATTGGTACAAAGACAGCAAGCAAATTGATTTTAGAATTGAAGGATAAGTTTAAATTAGACGATGCTTTCGAAGCAAGTTTCCAGTCGAAGCAGATGGCATCTGCTGGAGGGCAAGGAAATAATGAGGGAATTCGAGAGGAAGCCGTTCAGGCATTGGTAGCCCTTGGATATTCTGCAACGGATGCTCTTAAAGCTGTTAAAGCAGTAGAAATCACATCAAATATGACGTCAGAGGATGTGCTTAAGTTAAGTTTGCGTAATTTTTAAAAGACGGATAGAGGTACACTATGGCAAAGAGAATGATAACAACTGAGCTGATGGAGGAGGATGTTAAGTTAGAAAGTAATCTCCGCCCCCAGTTGCTTAAGGATTATATCGGACAAAAAAAGGCAAAGGAGAATCTAAAGGTCTATATTGAGGCTGCGAAGCAAAGGAAGGAGTCTTTAGATCATGTATTATTCTTTGGACCACCTGGACTTGGAAAAACTACTTTAGCTGGGATCATAGCCAATGAAATGGGAGTTAATTTAAAGACCACAGCTGGACCAGCAATTGAAAAGCCAGGAGATATGGCAGCAATATTAAACAATCTTCAAGAGGGAGATGTGTTATTTATAGATGAAATTCACCGGTTGAATCGAGTGGTGGAGGAATTATTATATCCTGCGATGGAAGATTATGTAATTGATATCGTGATAGGAAAAGGTGCCACTGCAAAGTCAATCCGCTTGGATTTGCCTAGATTTACATTAGTCGGTGCAACCACAAGAGCAGGTATGTTAACCGCTCCTCTTCGTGATCGTTTTGGAGTAGTAAATCGTTTGGAGTTTTATACAACGGAAGAATTAAAGCAAATTATTACACGCTCTGCCAAGGTATTACAAGTAGATATCGATGATCTTGGAGCTACTGAACTTGCAAGGCGTTCTCGTGGAACTCCAAGATTAGCAAATCGACTACTTAAAAGAGTCAGAGATTTTGCGCAGGTGAAATATGACGGTCGTATTACCGAAGAAGTAGCTCGTTTTGCACTCGATATATTAGAAGTAGACAAGCTAGGGTTAGATCATATTGATCGTCAGATTCTAGTTACAATGATTGAAAAATTCTCTGGTGGGCCAGTTGGAATTGATGCAATTGCAACGACAATAGGAGAAGATTCTGGGACAGTGGAAGAAGTATACGAACCATACTTAGTACAGAATGGGTTAATCCTTCGTACACCACGTGGAAGAGTTGTTACAGAGGCGGCCTATTTACATTGTGGTTTACCATATGAGAATAAGGAATTGTAACTTAATATAATGAGCCAAGCGATATGTTAAAATAAAAGAAAGCTATTGTCAAGCTATGGACTTATGCGTATAATTAGGTTATTAGAAATCATTCCAATGATAATTATTCCATTGCCATACATTTGTTTATGACATCAGCTACCAAAGATAATTATTCTGAGTTTGCCAGACGTATATGAATTATTTATGATTCTAGAAAAGAGGACGGTATGAACAAGAGGACGGATATTGAAGTAATTATTAATAACAAACGATACACTCTCGGGGGATATGAGAGTGAAGAATATTTACAAAAAGTAGCAACTTATATTAATAATAAATATGCGGAATTTAAGAAACAAGATTTTTACCGTTCGCTGGATGCTGAGATGAGAAATGTGCTGATGAATATAAACATTGCAGATGATTATTTTAAACTGAAAAAGCAACTGCAACAAGTAGATGCGGAATCGGATAAAAAAAGCGAAGAAATCTTTGACTTAAAGCATGAAATCATTTTGTTACAGACGAAACTTGAGAGTGCACAGAATGAATTGGCAGCAACAAAATCAGAGCACTTAGAAGAGCAAAAAAAGGTGATTCGTCTAGAAACAGAATTAAATGAGAGCAGAAAAAATAGATAACATAATAAAATTTATCAGAAACTGTAAAGCTAATTTTTTCGTTTTGATAATATGAGATACAAGAGGAGTTTCTTTTGTATGTTACTTAGGCTGTCATATCAATTGACGGCCTTTCTTGCTTTTCAATGTAATGTAACAGAAACTTATGTGCCAGAAATGATGCGCATGTGTGAATTAAGGTAGGTAGAAAGATAAAATATTATTTTTCAACTTCTTGATTGGCTTGCGTGCTGAAGCACACAGATGGGAGTTATTATGAGAAAAATTGAATTATTAGCACCTGCGGGATCCATAGAAAGCATGAAGGCGGCGATAAATGCTGGCTGTGATGCTGTTTATATAGGTGGTTTGAAATTTGGCGCGCGAGCTTATGCCAACAATCTAACAGAAGAAATGCTGCTTCATGCGATTGATTATGCACATGTTAGAGGGAAGCAACTTTATCTAACTGTTAATACACTACTAAAACAAGAGGAATTAGAAGATTCCTTATATGAATATATTCGTAAGTATTATGAACATGGGCTAGATGCAGTAATTGTTCAGGATGTCGGGGTTATGAGGTTTATTCACCGTAATTTTCCAGGGCTTCCAATCCACGCAAGTACCCAGATGACACTTACCATGGCAGAAGGAGCAGAAGTACTAAAAGATTATGGTGTAACTCGTATGGTGACGTCAAGGGAGCTTGATATTAAGGAAATAAAACGAATTAGAGAATCTACAACGCTAGAGATAGAATCCTTTGTTCACGGTGCACTTTGCTATTGTTATTCTGGACAATGTTTTATGAGTAGTATGATTGGAGGGCGTAGTGGTAATAGAGGGCGTTGCGCACAACCTTGCCGAATGGAATATCGAGTATCTGAACAAGGAAAGCGTGTCTCTAGTCCGGAAGAAAGTTATGTCTTAAGCCCAAAGGATATGTGTACTCTCTCAAATGTAGCTGATTTAATAGAATCAGGTATAGATTCCTTTAAGATTGAAGGGCGTATGAAACGATACGAATATAGCGCAGGCGTGGTGGAGGCATATCGAAGAGAAATCGATCGATACCAAGAACTTGGCTCTACTAAGTACAGAGAATTTCATAAAAACAATCCTAAGGTATTAAAAGAAGAGATGCTTCGATTACAGGATCTATATAATCGTGGTGGATTTAGTAAAGGATACTATAATTCTCATAACGGGAAAGAGATGATGTCAATGCATCGCCCAAATCACAGTGGTGTCTTCGTTGGCACTGTGAAAGCGAAGAAGGGAATTCAAGCAGAGATTTTATTGATAGAAGATGTAAATGCACAAGATATCCTGGAATTTCGCAATTTAGGAGAAAAAACCTATGACTTTACTGTAAAAAGCGGGATAGAAAAAGGGAATCGTCTTACGACGAATGTGAAACCTGGAAGTAAAATAGAGATTGGTGATGAGGTTTATCGTACCAAGAATGAAGCATTGTTATCTGAGTTATCTGGGAAATATTATGATGTAGATCAAAAGGTTCTAGCATATGGCAGTTTTTATGCAAAGGTGGGAGAACCTATGAGTCTTACTGTCTGGGCAGATATCAAAAGAGATAGTATAACAAATAAGACAGAGACGATTACCATAACTGAATATGGCGATACTGTTATGGAAGCAAAGAATCAGCCGATGTCCGAGGAAAATATTAAAGAAAAATTAAGGAAAACCAAGGACACACCGTTTGAGTTTGATAATCTTACTATTTACTTGGAGGGGAATGTTTTTTTACCTGTTAGTAAGCTTAATGAACTTCGAAGAACAGCACTTCTTCAGTTAGAAGAAGCTATGAAAGATGCTTTTAGACGTGAAGTACCGCAACTTTCAAGCAATCTTAACAAGTCAAAGAACCTTGGGATAGAAAATAAGAATGCATTTGGAATAATTGTAACCATTCGTAACAAAAATCAATTATCTCCAGTATTAGATTGCCCAGAGATCCAGACCGTGTATCTTGATGTAGCAGAGCTTTCGAGAGAAGAGTTACCTAGTTTGGTTATCAGATGTAAAGAAAAAGGGAAGAAAATTTATTTTTTACTACCACATATTATGAGGGCTACCACATATGACGAATATTTAAAGAATAAAGAGCTGTGGATGGTCGATACTATAGATGGGTATGTGATTAAAAACTTTGAGGAACTCTATCTTCTTAAAACAGAACTAAAAACGACGAAAGAAATTCGACTGGATTATAACTTGTATGTTTTAAATCACGAAGCTGAGCAGTTTTATCAAGAGCTTGGAATCTCTGATTTTACTGCATCGATTGAGTTTAATCAGACAGAGTTAATGAAATTAGGTTGCAAGAATTTTGATCTTTTAGTGTATGGATATTTACCTCTCATGGTTTCTGCTCAATGTGTTAGAAAGAATACTACTGAGTGTAAACCGGGAAATTTAAATCAGCCTGCAATATTGGAAGATCGTATGAACATGAAATTTCGTGTGAAAACCAATTGTAATTATTGTTATAATACCATTTACAATTCAAAATGTTTATCGTTGCTTTCGAACTACTCTGAAGTGTTAGCTCTAAAGCCCAAGAATCTTAGACTTGATTTTACATTTGAGGATGAGAATGAAGTTGGTGAAGTATTAAAACAATTCGTACGTGTTTATTGTTATGGAGAAGCAGGTAGTTTACCAGGGGATGAGTATTCCAAAGGACATTTTAAAAGGGGTATCCTATAAGAAAACAAAAGGGCGAGGTTAGAGTGAAAGATTATATCTTTCACTCAACAAGTTTGTGCTGCGACAAACTTGAGCCATTAGCTGCTCCTAAAAACAGTCGCAGCAAGGAGGCTAACTATGACCAATATAATAGTTGAGATAACGAAATATTCGCTTATTCTATTAATGACCTTTTACACATTTCTTAGTTTTCGTGTACTAGTCATGAAGAATACGAAGGCAAGAGAAAATCGCTATGTAATTATGAGTCTGTTAATGTACCTGATGCATGGAGTCAGCTTTATTTCACTGTATATTACCAGTAACAATATCGAAGTTATTTTTCTCTATCTGGCGCAATTAATTGTATTTATTATTACAGGTTTATTATATAAGGTAAGCTACAAACGAATGTCTCAGTTGGTTTATCGAAATATGATGACATTATTAATGTTTGGTTTTGTGATGATTGCCAGACTATCATTTCAAAAGGGTGTAAGGCAATTTTTTATTGCTAGTATTGCATTAGCAATTTGTTTGGTAGTTCCTATGTTAATTGACCGGGTTCAGTTATGGGGAAAATTATCATTTCTTTATGGATTTGTCGGTTTAGCGATACTATTATTTGTCTACTTCTTTGGCGAGGTTGTTTATGGTGCGAAGAACTGGATTGTGATCGGTAATTTTCGCTTTCAACCCTCAGAGTTTGTAAAGATATTATTTATTTTCTTTGTTGCATCCGTATTAAGTAAACGACATGATTTTAAACGAGTTGTATTTGTTACCATTCTGGCAGCGGCCCATGTTCTTGTCCTAGTATTAGAAAAGGATTTGGGTGGTGCGCTATTATTTTTCTTTACTTATGTAATCATGCTTTTTTGTGCAACTGGAAAGCTGTTTTATCTGATCTCTGGTGTATCCTTTGGAGCCTTGGCATCCATTGTTGCTTTTCAGATGTTTAGCCATGTACGGGTTCGTGTGACAGCCTTTCTAGATCCTTTCGCAGTGATAGAAAAAGAAGGGTATCAGGTGGCACAGTCATTGTTTGCAATTGGAACCGGTGGTTTCACAGGAATGGGGTTAAATCAAGGGTTACCAACCAGTATTCCAGTAGCAGAAAGTGACTTTATCTTCTCTGCATTATCAGAGGAGTTTGGTGCTATTATTGGTATTTGCTTAATTTTAATCTGCCTAAGTTGCTTTATTATGTTTGTTAATATCAGTGTGAAATTTGAAAATCCATTTTATAAGTTAACTGCGCTGGGGTTAAGTACAATGTACATCTCGCAAGTTTTCTTAAATATCGGTGGTGCAATCAAATTTATTCCATCTACTGGTGTAACGTTACCATTGCTAAGCTATGGTGGATCTTCTGTCATAAGCAGTATTATTGTGTTTAGTATTATTCAAGGTATGTATGTACTTCATATGAGAAGTGAGGAAGAACTTCAGAGAGCTCAAGCTATGATGGCGAGGCGACTTGCGAAGAGAAAACTTGCAGCAGAGAGAAAACGGGAAGAGGAGAAGCAAAATAACAAGAGTAGTAAAAAAGCCTCCTCTGGTGAAAGTTCCGTAAAAAATACAGCTAAGGTTAGAAAAAGTCCTGCTAGTAGGAAGGAAGATCGTACAGGAGTAATTCCAGAAAAGGAAGTTGTAAATCGAGATAAAAAGGCTTATAACCGATCAATATACAGTCTAACTTATATCTTTTCTTTTCTTTTGTTTTTAGTGATTGGGTATTATAGCTACTTCTTAGTAGCGCAAGGAAAAACCTTTGTTAATAATACTTATAACAAACGTCAAGATTTACTAGCTCAATACATTGAACGTGGGAAGATTTTATCATCAGATGGTGCTGTTCTTGCTCAGACGATAACCAATGAGGATGGTGAAGAAGTCCGCGTTTATCCTTATGGCAGTGTATTTTCTCATGCCGTAGGCCGTGTTTTGCATGGAAGAACAGGAATTGAGCAATCCGAGAGTTTTACGATGCTAAACTCGAGTGTCAGTGGATTTGGCAAGTTAACAAATACGTTAAATGGTGTAAAGACTGCTGGAGATAATGTAGTTTCTACATTAAATGCAAAGCTACAGCAAGTGGCATATGATGCGCTTGGAGATTATCGGGGTGCAGTCGTCGTATTAGAGCCATCTACTGGAAAAATCTTAGCGATGGTATCAAAGCCCGACTATAATCCGAATACGATTACTGAGAAGTGGGAGAGCTTAAATGAAGATCAAGCTTCTCCGCTATTAAACCGAGCAACACAAGGATTATATCCTCCTGGTTCCACTTTCAAGTTATTAACAACGCTTGAATATATAAGAGAGAATCCGAATTATGAAGACTATGAGTATCAATGCAAGAGTGAGGATCGAATTAACCATGTTACCATCCATTGCGCAAATGGTACTAGACATGGAAAAGAAAATCTGAAAGAGTCTTTTGCTAACTCATGTAATACGTCATTTGCCACCCTTGGTAGTAGTTTAAATATGGATTCGTTCCGTAATCTATGTGAATCAATGTTATTTAACAAGACACTTCCGACTTCTTTTAAGACTGCACAAAGCAGTTTTGTATTAAATAGTCAGAGTGATCCGAATGATTATCCTCAGACAGTGATTGGCCTTGGTAAAACGCAGATTTCCCCACTTCATAATGCAATGATTGCTGCAACAGTAGCAAACGGTGGGTTAATGATGAAACCATACTATGTAGATCGAATAGAAACCTTTGAAGGAAGTCTTGTAAAGAGATATTACCCTGATAGTTATGGTCAAGTTATTTCGAAAAAAGAGGCTGCTATACTATCGGATTATATGAAGGAAGTTGTGGAAAATGGTACTGGATCAAAATTATCTGGTATGAAAGTCAGCGTAGCTGGAAAAACCGGTACTGCTGATTATGAAATAGGGAAGCCATCTCATGCTTGGTTTATTGGATTTGCTCCCGTCGAGAATCCGCAGATTGCAATTAGTGTTATAGTAGAAAGTTCTGGAACAGGTAGTAGGTACGCTGTGCCAGTTGCAAAAAAGATAATTGAGGCATATTTTAAATAATAAGTTGGGTGGTTTGCTCCTCTTTCCATTAGCAGAAAATATAAAAATGGACCCAATAAAGTGACCTAAAATCACTTTATTAGGTCCATTTTCTTTTATTCATGACAAGGAAAATTTCGTGAAGCGTGCTTTTCTTGTTTTAGGGAGGAGTATATTTTTCTATCGAATGGTTAATTTAATTTTGTTATCTAATTTGTTGTTGGTAAAGGGATAAAAAAAACTTTTCATATTTGCCCTAGTTGAGAATTAGTATTGAAATCATTGCATAAATGTTGTATACTATGAATAAATCGTCCATGTTAAATTCATGCTCTTTTGGCATCCTAGAGATGTGGACAACAGTATTAGGTAGAGTTACACCAGAAAACAGGAGGCATTGCGATGATTGAAGCAACTAGCTGTGGTGGTGTAGTTATTTTCAGAGGAAAAATCTTATTATTGTATAAGAATTATAAGAACAAGTATGAAGGCTGGGTATTACCAAAGGGAACCGTAGAAGAGGGCGAGGAGTACAAAGAAACTGCGATTCGCGAGGTGAAGGAGGAGACAGGTGCAGTGGCATCTATCATTAAGTATATTGGTAAGAGCCAATACACCTTTAATACTCCGCAGAATACTGTACTGAAGGATGTTCATTGGTACCTTATGATGTCTGATAGCTATTACAGCAAACCACAAAGGGAAGAGTATTTTATGGACTCAGGGTATTATAAGTTTCACGAAGCATATCATATGTTAAAATTCTCTAATGAAAAGCAAATTTTAGAACGGGCATATAATGAATATGTGGACTTAAAGAAGAGTAATCTTTGGGGCAACAAGAAATACTTTTAATAACAACCTTAGTAAAATCAATGGTTACGGCGATTAGAAATATCAAAAAACAAGTTTAAATCACATTTATACCAATTGAGAGACTTGGTGTGAAAAGCAGTTCGTTAATTGAAAAGAAGTGGATCGAAAGAGAAGAACTAAGAACTTTGATAAGGAAGTACAGTAAAAGGGATACAGTAGTGTAGCTATTGTATCCCTTATCTTTGTTTATAGAAATAGAAAGAACGTCTCACTATTAGATTTCATGTCTTGGATTATTCCCGACCAAGATAATTCCCTGCGTTATCGCTGTGATAACATTAGTTTCAAATTGAAGATCCAAGGAATCAAGCCTAGTGATTAACTCTCCTTGTGTAGTTACTACATATTTTGCAGGCAGACGATTTAGTGCGTATGAGGCAATATCTAAGCGGCATTGCTCACATTTACAACAGTGGAAGGAATCGAGTATATGATCTAGTTGTTTGATCACAACATCCTCCATTAAATTATGTAATATCTTATTCATTTAAAAATCCCCCTAAATATATTCGTTGGCTGTAATATCATTTACACAGAATGCCTTCTCTTGTAGTATGTAATAACTGTATTTTGTGAGCACTTTGTTAATTATGTCCTACCAATAATTTACCACTAGGTTAAATATTTGTAAAGAGATGTGCGTTGTTTTTTATTTTAGAGTTTGATATAATGGAAATCGTGGTAAAATTTAATACAGATATACGATAAAACAATGGGAAACCTATCTAAAGTTAGGTATGACGAAAGGATAGAGGCGATGGAAACAAAGAAGGAGAATGAGCTAATCGAGACTAGTTTTTTTGAAAAGCTGTGGAGAAAATTTGTAAATCGGGAAACGATAACCTATGCTATTGCAGGGGTATTAACAACCGTAGTTAATTTAATAACCTTTGATTTAATTGCTAATAAAATGCAAGTTAATGACCTATTAGCGAATATAATCGCTTGGATATTAGCTGTTAGTTTTGCCTATGTAGTGAATAACTTTTGGGTATTCCATAGTGGGATAGGAAAAGAGAGCAAAGAAATTGAAAAAATAGTAAAGTTTTTTGGTGCAAGATTGGTAACTCTTGGTATTGAAGAAGCAGGTATTCTTTGCTTTGTTACCTGGTTACATTTTAATAACATGGCTGTAAAGCTTGGTTTAGCAGTGATTGTTATTATAGTAAATTATATTTTTAGTAAGTTATATATTTTTAATAAGGACAAGGATGAGAAATAAGATATCAAGTCCATGGAAAGGGTACAACAATGGAAAAAGCTATCGTAACGTTAAAAAAAGGGGAAGGTAGATTTTTAAAATCAGGTGGTCTGTGGATATTTGATAATGAAATCAGTCAAGTTAGTGGTGAATATAAGAATGGAGATTTAGTCACAGTACAAGATTTTGATGGTTACTGCATGGGAACTGGTTTTATTAATGAGGTATCTAAGATCAGAGTCCGCATGATGAGTAGGGTGAAAGGTCAAGAAATTACGGAAGAATTTCTAAAGAACCGATTACTTGCAGCATGGGAATATCGTAAGAAAACCGTAGATACCAGTAGTTGTCGTATCATATTTGGGGAAGCAGATTTTCTACCTGGTTTAGTGATTGATAAATTCTCTGACGTTTTGGTGGTTCAATCTTTAGCACTTGGTATTGATCGTATGAAAGATGTAATCGTACGATTATTAAAAGAGATTTTGCAGGAAGATGGAATAATAATTCGTGGCGTATATGAACGAAGTGACGCGAAAGTCAGGATTCAAGAAGGCATGGAGCGTATCAAAGGTTTTCTATCGGAGCCTTTTGATACTAAGGTATTGATTACAGAAAATGGTGTTAAATATTACGTTGATGTTGAGGACGGTCAAAAAACAGGATTTTTCTTGGATCAAAAATATAATCGCTTGGCAATCCAACACCTCTGTAAGGATGCCAAAGTGTTAGATTGTTTCACTCATACTGGCTCCTTTGCTTTAAATGCCGGAATTGGTGGAGCAAAAGAAGTGCTTGGTATTGATGCTTCCGAATTGGGTGTATCTCAGGCTCAAAAGAATGCTGAGTTAAATGGTTTAGAAAAGATAGTACGTTTTCAATGCGAAGATGTCTTTGAGTTGCTACCTCGCCTAGAGGAGGCTGGTGAGAAGTTTGATGTTATTATTCTTGATCCACCAGCATTCACAAAGTCAAGGAATTCAGTAAAGAATGCCATTAAGGGATATCGTGAAATCAATTTACGTGCTATGAAATTAATCAAGGATGGCGGTTACCTTGCAACATGTTCATGTTCACACTTTATGACACCTGAGTTATTTACTGAGACAATTGGACAGGCTGCAAGAAATGTCCATAAGCGTTTACGTCAAGTAGAATATAGGACTCAGTCACCAGATCATCCAATCCTATGGGCAGCAGACGAATCTTATTATTTGAAATTTTATATCTTTCAAGTATGTGATGAAAAGTAGTAGATAGGTTTTAAGTATTTTTATATAGAAAAAAGAGGCTATGCTCCCTAACATGATTCTGTTGGGAGTACAGCCTCTTTCAATTCATGACAAGGAAAGGTGTGAGAAGCGTGCTTTTTCTTGTCTAATCTTTTATCTATCATTCGATAACCGGTGGATGAAAAGTTCTAAGCTCACCGTTATGAGGTTTATAAGCATATACATTGGCTTCATTATAATCACGGAAAAAAGTGAAATTACTAGTACAACTAATTTGTTTATAGTCTCCCTCAAGAATAACCTTCTTTTCCATGGTAGTAAGATCTAATTGTCCAAGATGATTATTATCACCGCCATCCACTTGGTAGAAAATATAGTTTCCATCTATACTAATATTATAGGTAGAGCAAAATTCATCAATAAGGATAGTCTTATTCTCTCCTTGATAGTCAATACGGCAGAGAGCATAATTATCTTCTAAGGATATGTAGTAAATACCTTCTGGTCTTGCAATTGGCATATAACAATTACTATTTAGTACAATATCCACAGTATTGTCTGTAGTATCCATGGCATAGATACTATGATCCACATCTGCTCCTGCAAAATACAAAGAACCCTTATGGAAGGAGGCAGGAAGGATTGGTGAAGTAGATAATTTTTTCTCATTCTTTCCATCAATATCTACACTATAAAACTGGATTCCAGTCTCTTTAGTATAATGCTGATAATAAATCGTATTGCCATAAAGCGTAAGTAAACCGCTTGGGTTTTCATATAACTGTACGTTATTATTTCCATCGTCTTTGTTGATTCGATAGATACCGGAACAGTAGAAGAGAAAAACATTTTTCGTTGGTTTCACTTTTGTATTATTTTCTCTGGAGTAATAGATGTAATTGTCATCTACATTGATATAGCGTGCTTTATCATCGTTTATTTTCATTACATTATTACATTCCAAATCCATGCTGTACAAAGTACCATCATCATTGAAATTGCTAAAATACACCCTACCATCTTGTTCGCAAAAGGTTCCACCATTATAAAGATTACCAGGAGTATTTCCTATATAATCTTCCTTATTATAGCTCACTTTCTCTTTATTTTGGTTAATTAAAATGAAGATAATTAATATAGCGGGAAGAAATATAATAAGTAGTATTCGTCTTATTTTTTTACTCATCTTTTTGTACACCGTCCTTATTTATAACAAAAGTTTTTAAGTACTTTTTTATTAATAGAAATATTTAAGTTGTGTGTTCTAGGTATCATGTTATCATTGTGACTTACGATTTCTCATTGATAAAATGATAGATATAATATTTCCCTCTTACTTGTCGGCATTACTATTAATATAAGTACCGATTTCTCTATAGAAAGTTAGGATAAATAGAATGGTTCCACAGAACAATCCAGTCATTAATATACTAAGTGCTATGATTCCTTTTTTCATATAATACCTCCATTCCAGTGTACTAAAATTTTTGTATCTGAATTTTATTACTATAATGTCTTAATGTTTGAGGCTGTTAATCATACATTGTCTTAATATTATCGACATAAATAATTTATCACTTTATGGGTAAGGTCACCTATCTTATCTTATGATTTCTTACGCTTTAAGATATCATAGGCAATTCTTAGAAATGATTATAGTTTTATTGTAGCAAAATTTAGTAAGATGTAAAGAGAAAACGATGTTTAATTTTTAACTTGTAAAAATATTTGTTATTTTATTGATAGGAAATAAAGATTTTGTTGAAAATTAAGGAAAGTATGGATATAATAAGCGTTAAGAATGGAGGCGGTGACGTGATAGACTTACAGAAATGCAGAGAAGAAATAGATAAGATTGATTCACAGATAGTGGAACTGTTTGAACAGCGAATGAAAATATCTCAGAATGTGGCAGAATATAAGATAAATACTGGTAAGCCGGTTTTAGATAAAACAAGAGAGCAACAAAAACTTGATAGTGTAGAAGAACTTGCAAGTACTAAGTATAACGGTCAAGCGGTGAGAGAACTTTTTTCACAGATTATGTCGATGAGTCGTAAACTTCAATACACTATGATGACATATAACCAAGCGAGGGAGTTTCATAAGATAAAGGAGATACCGAAAAGTAAAGATACGAGGATTGTGTACTTTGGAACGAAAGGATCCTATTCAGAACAAGCAATGGAAGAATACTTCGGGACAAAGATAACTAGTTCTGGTGCACCAACTTTTTATGAGGTGATGTCAAAAGTTTCTAGTGGTGAGGCAGATTACGGAGTATTACCAATAGAGAATACAACGACTGGTGGAATTACGGATATTTATGATTTGCTTGTAGAATTTGATAACTATATTGTAGCAGAACATGTGCTAAAAATTGATCAAGCTTTATTATCCTTACCAGGTGCCAAACTTTCAGATATACGAACGGTATATTCTCATCCACAGGGGATTCTACAAAGTAGAAAATTCTTAGAGCAGTATTCTAATATGAAAGCCGTGGAATATGGAAGCACAGCGGGATGCGCTAAGAAAGTATTGGAAGATGGGGATAAAAATCAGGCGGCAATTGCAAGTATCCGTGCAGCAAGCACATACGGGCTAGAGGTGTTAGCAAGCAATATAAATTATGAAGAAGTAAATTCGACACGTTTCATTATAATAACGAAGCAGTGTCAATTTTGTGAAGGTTCTGATAAGATGAGTATTTGTTTTACTCTTCCTCATGAAAGCGGTACTCTTTATAGTATGTTATCACATATCATATATAATAATTTAAATATGTCAAAGATTGAATCCCGTCCAATCCCAGGCAAGAAGTTTGAATATCGTTTCTTTGTTGATTTTGATGGGTGTATCGAAGAACCCGCTGTAATTAACACACTTCGAGGAATTGAAGCGGAAGCTTTAGATATCAAAATACTTGGAAATTATATTGGAGTAGATTTGTAATTAAATCATGTTTTCATCATTTTTTCAAAATCTGAACACAAATCGTACACAATCTATTGTTAAACTAATGCCATAAGGTAAACAAAAACAATTCATTGATTTGAAGATCAGATAGAGAAGAAAGGAGCATGGCATATGAACGATATGGATAATAGAAAGAACGAGGATGGCTTATTAAGCCAGGATAACAATCAAGAACTTAACAGTTTAAATGAAACAGTGGAAACTTCTTATGAGGCCCCTAATTTTGTAATGGTGGATAGTGAGAAAAGTGAAGAAAAGGTTATCCCATCAAAAGTGATAGAGCATACAAACGAGCAAGAAAATCACTTAGATGCACAGAATGTGAATCAAGGGGAAACTGAGAATCAATTCTATACTAAATCTAACTTAAATGCTACGGTTTCTGATGAAGAGGATAATAAAAAGAAAAAGCAAAAAACAGGAAAAGGCAAGAAATTTTTAAAGAAATCAGCAGCACTTGTAGCAGCAGCAGTTGTGTTTGGTGTTGTAGCAGGAGTTGTATTCAACGGTGTTTCAATTGGTAATAAGAATGAAAGTGCGTTTGGTATAAAGCCAATCGATGAGATTAATGGAGTTACAGATACCGAGGCTAATAAAGATTCAGATGAAACAAGCAATGGTAATATTGTACAAACTGGATTAACAGAGGTTACTGCAACTGATGTGTCCGGTGTTGTTGAAAATGTAATGCCAGCTATCGTTGCAATTAACTGTTCTGCAACTCAAACACAGTATGATTTCTTTGGCAGAGAATACAACCGTGAGATATCCGGTAGTGGTTCTGGATTCATTATTGGTCAAAACAATAAAGAAATTTTAATCGCAACAAATAACCATGTGGTAACAGGTGCAACTGCAATTGAAATCGTATTTAATGATGATTCCAAGGCGACAGCAACCATTAAGGGAACAGAGCCTTCTTCTGATTTAGCTGTAGTAGCAGTTAATATTGATGATTTAACAGAAGAAACTAAGAAACATATTAAAGTAGCAACCTTAGGAAATTCTGAAAACATTAAAACTGGTGAGATGGCAATTGCTATTGGTAATGCACTTGGCTACGGACAATCCGTAACCGTTGGTTATATCAGCGCATTAAATCGTGAGGTTTCTGTTGACAATGTTACTCTAAACTTAATCCAGACTGATGCAGCAATTAACCCTGGTAATAGTGGAGGAGCATTAATTAATGCAAAAGGTGAAGTTATTGGTATTAACTCTGTCAAGTATGCGGATACCAACGTAGAAGGTATTGGTTATGCAATCCCTATCTCACATGCAATACCAATCATTAATGACTTGATGAACCGTGAAGAGCTTGAGGAAGATCAGATGGCTTACCTTGGAATTTCCGGTAAAAATGTAGAAAAGTCTTATGCAGAGGCATTCAATATGCCGGTAGGTGTTTATGTTTATACAGTTGCTGAAGGAAGCGCTGCTGAGAAGGCAGGTCTACATCAAGGAGATATTATTACAGCATTTAATGGAAGAACAGTTTCTGACATGAATGAGTTAATGAGTATTCTTAGATATACAAAGGGTGGTACGGAAGCTACTCTAACAGTAAATGTACTTGAAAACGGAGAGTATGTAGAAAAAGAGATTCCGGTAACCTTAGGTTTTAAAACAGATTCTACAAAATAATAAAATAGACTAGCACAAATCCCCCTTCGATTCGATATACTATGTAGTGTGAATGTGAATTGAAGGGGGATTTCAATGAAGAAACGCGTTGTTGCTTTGTTCATTGTATCACTTATGATAGTATCACTTGTTGGATGTAAGAAGGATACAAAATATACAGAAGTGAATTTAACGGAAGTAGCTCACTCCATATTTTATGCACCGCAGTATGTAGCAATAGAATTAGGGTATTTTGAAGAAGAAGGATTAAAGGTGAATCTAACCAATGGACTTGGTGCCGATAAGACGATGACTGCTGTCCTTTCAGGCAATGCTGATATAGGTTTTATGGGATCGGAAGCTTCTGTTTATGTATATAATGAAGGCGAGAAAGATTATGTTATTAACTTTGCACAATTAACACAGCGTGCAGGAAACTTCTTAGTATCTCGCGATGTGAATGAGACGTTTGCTTGGGAGAATTTGAAAGGGAAGACAGTAATCGGTGGACGTATTGGTGGTATGCCAGAGATGATTTTCGAATACATCCTTAAGAAAAATAATATTGATCCAAAGAAAGATTTAACAATAATCCAAAATATTGACTTTGGTATTACAGCTCAAAGTTTTCAAGCTGGTACTGGAGATTATACCATCGAATTCGAACCAGCTGCAACAGGCCTTGAGACTCAAAACGCAGGTAAAGTTGTTGCATCTCTTGGTGTAGAGAGTGGTATGGTTCCTTACACTGCTTATTCTGCAAAGCTTAGCTATATCAAAGAAAATCCTGAGACGATTCAAAAATTCGTAAATGCTCTTCAAAAGGGTATGGATTATGTTAATACTCATACAGTAGAAGAAATTGCTAAGGTTATTAAGCCACAGTTTAAAGAAACAGATATTGATACCGTAACCAAAATTGTGACTAGATATAAAGATCAACAGACTTGGAAAGAAGATTTGGTTTTTAAGGAAGAAAGCTTTAATCTTCTACAGGATATATTAGCTAGCTCTGATATGTTATCAAAACGTGTGCCATATACTGATTTGGTTGATAATAAGTATGCTGCAAAAGCTGCAAAGTAATGAATTAATATAGAAAAGAAGCGCGGGGAAATGCCATTGTCATTAATATTAAGACATTAGGATAATACCCGTGCTTTTTAGTTCATACCAAGAACTATTTTGTGAAGCGTACTTTTTCTTGTTTGCAGCGAAATTTGAGGTTTGAAATCTGCCATATAATAAAAAAGTGAAGATGATAATAAAATTTGAGAACTATTATCATAAACATTGCAAGATTGCCGAAAAAATGGTAAAATAATAAATATCATACAGAAATATTTAGAAAATTTGGAGGTGGATCGTATGAAGATGATCTTAGCGATTTTAAAAAATGATGATGAACAAGCAACAATTGCAGAGCTAAATAAAAAACATTATTTTGTTACAAAGTTATCCACTACCGGTGGTTTTCTTAAACAAGGGAACACATCTTTGCTTATTGGTGTAGATGATAATAAAGTAGATGAAGTGTGTGAAATATTAAAGAAAATGGCAGGCGTACGTAATGAAGTACAATGTTTGTCTTCGTATGCAGGTACAGATTCTATGTATCCAGGGGTAAGCACACCTTATCCAATTGATGTGCAAGAAGGTGGCGTTACAATATTCGTATTACCTGTTGAGCAATGTTATAAGATATAGTTTCATGATGTTATAACCTATATTGGAAAGACTTAAAGAATAAAGGCATATAAAATTAGGTAAATGAAGAGCCATATTAATTAGAGTTAAGCAAATGAAGACGCAAGCAAATAAAGACAGAATGAGCGTTATTATGTAATAGTATTGATAATATAATGTAGTATAAGGGAACTTATTACAAGTTCCCTTATACTACATTATATGAAGATTATTCCTTAACGTAATTACATATTATACTTATGCGCTGACTGTAATGTAATAGATATAGTAAAATATTTTCTTCATCATCTTTACAATAATGAAATAAAGAATGCATCACCATCATCTTTGGCTGTATTACTACATACTACTTATGATTTTCTTGCCGATGGAACACCAATTGTCCCAGTACGTTTTATAGAGAAACCAAGTAAAAACGGATGCTTCATTATGTATTGAGTAATACGATGAAAATACGGGTTTGCCAATACGACTGAGAGTAAAATACAAAATGGTATTATCATTAAGATAATGAGTTTTGGCATACCAAGTAACCATGCAAAGAAGCCATGTGCAGCTAATCGATTACGTATAAAGATGTGTAATATATAAACTGGTAGAGTACGTTCTCCAAGTACTGTAAAGGATAATTTAATTCTAGGTATTAACAATAGAAAGCTTATGCTAAATACAAATGCAAGAACATACCAAATTAATCGGATGAAAGCCCCATAATGCCAATATCTTTTAAATATGGCGTCATAAGAGGAACCACCAAAGACTATTTTCACAAATGGCCTTACATAAGGATAAATCGCTGCAAGTACGAAAAAGCTACTAATAAAAATGAGAATCGCAGGTATTCTTAATCTAAGATTGAGTAACTTATCCAAGTGTTCTTTCGTAGTATAAAAACCTAAGATAAAAAATGGTAGAAAAACTATTGTTCTTGATAAAACCAAAAATGAGCCAATGGAAGAATCATATCCACATAATAGTGCGAGTAGAATGCTAGTGACAAGAACGAGTTTTTTATTGCATTTTTCAAAGAAAGGAATCACCATCGTCCAAAATACAAGCGCCAATAGGTACCAAGGAGCATCTTTCACAAGGAATAGGTTTAGTTTACCATGCATTCCAGTACAAACATAGTTGCCAATCTTGAATAATAAAAACATCCAAAAGAGAGATATAATTTTACGGGTATTATATATTCCATTTTTATGTACATTCTTTGAAACATAGCCAGATACAAACACAAAACATGGCATATGAAAAATATGAATAATATAATATAGATATTTAAGCTCTTTTATCCTCGTTAGTTGGCTTAAAAAATGCCCCAGAACGACTAAAATAATTAATAAAAATCGGAAATTGTCGATGTAGGGGTCACGGCTTGAATCATTTTTATTGGATGGTTGTGGATGGTACCATTTTTTTAGTAAAGATAACATGGAGCTTGTCCTTTCAAAATAGTAATATTATTTTAAAATGATTTGATTTTAGGGATATAGTGTTTGTATAAAATTATGTATAGTTAGGTTCCAGGTATATTGATAACGCTAACTCAAAGGACGGAATAGTATCCTATTTCCAAGACAAAAAAAGACCCCATAAAATTGAACAGCTATTATTTGCCTACCTAATTTCATGGGGTAACAATATAACAAAATAGTTTTGTCATAGAAGGCAAGTAAATACTTTTACTTGCGATGTTAACTATTCTTCTGTTGTTTCTGCATCGCCTGCAGTATCACAGCAGTCACATTCAAAATCATCGTCAAATTCATCATCAAAATCATCTTCGAAATCTTCCAGATAATCAGGAGTCATAAATTTGTATACAGCATAAGCAATGCCTGCAATAGCTGCGATTGCTCCGACAATAGCAAGAATGAAGATTAAAGTATGCTTCTTCTTCTCAATCGGATCTTCTTTTTTGTGAATTAACTCGCTTAGCTTAGTAGCGGCAAGCATCTCACTTATCTTGTCGAGTTTATTATTCATAACAGCACTTCCTTTCCTATTCTCTGATGATTCATTACAAACGAATGGATTATCATCATTTGTATTGATTTCGGTTATTAGCTCTTCGCAAAGCTTGCATGTACACTCGCGAAACAAAATCATGTAATCAACATAATCTTATTGAAACAATTCCGTTCGAGTATATTATACCACCCACTTGCATTTTTTACTATATAAAAATAAGAAAATTAAGCCAAACTATGAAAAATAGAGTAACTAAGACAATACTTATTAAACTAGTTTGTTATTATTCTTCAATTTTTTCTAACTTAGCGAAGGAGGATAACATTTTTTTAATACCTTGCTCGCCAAAATCTACGGTAACTTCGTAATCTCTACCACCTTTTGTTAGGTTGGTTACGACGCCTTGTCCAAACTTAATATGATTTACAGTATCTCCAACACCATAGGGAAGAGTTGCAAGATTGCTGTTACCAAAATTTTTGGTTGGTAAGGTAGTGCCTACAGAGGGTTGAAAACCTCGCATTGTTTTTGATTGTCCAGAAAAGGATGGCATAGAGTTAATTCCGGAATCCATAGATGCACCACGCATGGAAGGTGTTTGCTTATCAAACATTGTGTCATTGAAGCTATTTGGCGCTTTTGCATATGGATTATCAGAACCAAACAGACTACGAGTTTGCGTTGAAAAGTTTGGTGATGCATTACGGATCGGACTTGTACCATAAGAATCCTTTGCAAGGTATCCTTTGTTCTGCGCCGATTGTATTGTTATAAGATAGCGTGGAATCTCATTAATAAAGCGAGATGGTCGATTAAACTGAGTTTCACCACGAATCATTCGCTGTCTGGCGGCACTTAGATGGAGCTGTTTCATAGCTCTTGTAATTCCAACATAGCAAAGACGGCGTTCTTCTTCTATTTCAAGTTCGGGATTTTCTGCATTGATCGACATATAGCTTGGGAAAATACCTTCTTCCATACCACATAGATAAACATAAGGAAACTCTAGACCTTTTGCACTGTGTAAAGTCATTAATACGACGTGATTGCTATCTTCCTCTAGAGAGTCGATATCAGCAACCAAAGCTACTTCCTCTAAGAATCCACTTAGGGTTGGAGGTTCATTTGATTCCACTTCATAGGTCACGATTTTATTAATTAATTCATTAATATTTCCAATACGATCTTCCGCGGATTCGTCATCGCCTTCTTCTAATTCTTTTAAGTAACCAGTACCCTCTAGGATTTCTTCTATCAAATCCTTTAAAGTAAAGGTATCAGAGTTAAGTTTACTTTTCACTGTTTCTATAAAGCTAACGAAAGAGGTGATTTTTGAAGTAGAGCGACCAAGTCCTGGGATACTTTCTGCATGGCGTAGGGCATCATAAAAACTCATATTATTTTTAATAGAGTAATCTTCCACACGGTCAAGGGTGGTTAAACCAATTCCACGTTTGGGAACATTGATAATACGCTTTACAGCAATACCGTCAAGCCCGTTATCAATAGTCTTTAAGTAAGCTAGAAGATCTTTGATTTCTTTTCTTTGATAGAAGTTGATACTACCAATAATCTTATATGGAACACTTCGTTGAATCATTTTCTCTTCCAATACACGGGACTGTGCATTGGTACGGTAAAGGACAGCAAAGTTATTATAAGAAATACCTTCCTCACTATTTAATGTTTTAATACTATCGACTACCTGACTTGCTTCTTCAAAATCAGTATCATACTGGCAAAAGGTAACTTGTTCACCATCCTCATTATCGGTCCACAGGGACTTGTCTTTACGGCCAAGATTGTTATGAATAACCTCGTTCGCTGCATTTAGAATGCTTTTTGTGGAACGATAATTTTGTTCCAGTTTAATAACAACTGCATTAAGATATTCTTTTTCAAAATCAAGAATATTTCGAATATTAGCACCACGGAATTTATAGATGGATTGATCGTCATCACCTACAACGCAAAGATTATGTTCCACTTCATTATGCTCATTGATGCTATGTGCGAGTAAACGTATTAATTTGAACTGAATGGTATTGGTATCCTGATACTCATCCACCATAATGTAGCGGAAACGATTGCGATAGTAATTTAATGCCTCTGTATTAGACTGAAACAGTTCCACAGTTTTCATAATTAAGTCATCAAAATCAAGGGCATTGTTTGTCTTAAGTCGCCTTTGATATTCTTTATATACATTGGAAATTTTCATTTTATTGTAATCACCCAATGCAGATAACTCAAATTCTTCTGGTGTAATTCCTTCATCCTTAGCACTTGATATGGCAGAAAGAAAGACCCTTTCTTTCGTCTGTTTGGTATCGATTTGTAAGAATTTTAAGACTTCACGCATTAAGGTCTTTTGATCATCAGAATCATAGATTGTAAAATTACGATCATATCCAAGTGTTTCAATAAAACGTCGAAGGATACGGACACAGGTAGAGTGGAAAGTACTAACCCAAATATTTTCGGCACCATAACCAACAATCTTGTCAACACGTTCTCTCATTTCTTTGGCGGCTTTATTTGTAAAGGTCAGTGCCATAATCTGATATGGATTAACATTTCTCTCATCAATCAGATAAGCAATTCTATGGGTTAACACTCTTGTCTTACCAGAACCAGCACCAGCTAAAATTAACATCGGTCCACGATCATGCTCCACGGCTCTTCGTTGTTCTGGATTTAGGGAATCGTATATACTCATGAGGTATCAAACCTTTCTTTTAATTTCTATTTTGGATATTTGTTCCTTACTTAGCAAAACGAGCTCAAAAAAATGATGTTTGTTAATAGTAAAGAGCAAACATATGTTTATTATAGCATGCAGGGGTATGAGTTACAATAGGAAATCCCATGGAGGAACCAGTGGAGAAGATGGTGAAAAAGACGGTGAAGAAGATGGTGAAGATCATGGGATAGAATAATAGTATAATCGTTACAAGAACAAATAGAAAAATATGTAAAATATTTCTTGATTGGAGTAAGATTTTGTGATATGCTCTTTTTAAATTTATTTAATTGTCTTTTTTTATATTTTATTAGAATCATTTAACCACATTTCTAAATAACACTCAAAAAAAGTCTACAAAAATCTATATTCATTTTAAATCCTAATTTACAATAGAATTATTTTTATTTAATTTATTCATTTTTACAATTCAATTATTTTGATATTAAAGCTTTCGTTGGGGTAAAAAGGGTCACGAGAAAATAAAAGTATTAAAAGGTTCTCTAATATCAATAGTGTTGACGAAATAATCAAATTATGTAATAATTTTACAAATGATACAGAATGAGAAAAGTATAAATGATAAAGGTTGTACTTATATTATCGGGCGACGAATGAGGGGTATAACTTAATATTAAAATCTTCATTAGGGGAGTATAAAAGAAAGGGATAAGTAGAAATGAATTTAAGAACGAAGAAAAATATAGCCATCATATTATGTGTGATAATAATGTTATCACTGTCTGTAGTTAATCCGAATGCAGCGCAAGCAAGTTATAGTTATATAACAAGAGGGTATTTTGTAAAATTAGTTTGCCAAGAAATTGGTATCACCGCGAAGGGTACAACAAATCAAGCATATATTAATGCCGCGTTCGAGCATGGTATTATTACCAAAAACACATTTTCGGATTATCAAAGAAATGTATCAAAGGCTGATGCAGCTGTTATTTTAGTGAATGCTCACGAGTACTTATATGGAAATACGATAAGTGAGAAATTAATTCATACGATACTTGAAAAGCGTATTACCGATGTTGATAAATTACCAGAATATCGACGAATTTATATTGCAAAGGCGTATGCGTATGGATATATAAAGGGTACCTCTGATGGTAGTTATACTACAAGTCGGACATTTAAGCCAACGCAGAAGATATCCAAAGCTACTGCTTTAAGCTTTATTGAAATGCTGAAGGATGAGAGTAAAAGAAGTAAAATTACAGAAGATGGGCAGTTAATTAGAACAACAAACCTACCGAAGTTCGCTAAGTTCTATTCTTATGTATTGGCAAGTTTTCCGAATGAGTTTTATGATTGGGAGTTTCAGTTTATGAAGAGTTGCCGAACAAGATACAAAGATGACAAACCATATTATGAATACTTTTACGAAACAGGAGAGTATAAAGATGGAATTGATTATGCTTATCCTGCAACCGTAAAAGACTATAAAAATAAGATTTTTAATTTTATTTTACCAGATGGAACAAAATCCAGTTATGGTGATGCAGTCGATTACAACTGGGATACTTGGGAAAGTAATGTTAAAGATTATCTTTGGAACGTATTTAACGTAGATTATCGTACGTTGGAAAAAAATAAGGACTGGTATAATGCTGTAACAAAAACGAGCTCAAATTATGCAACAAATAATGTATATTTAGAAAATTATGTTCAAGAGTATATAAAGCTTGCGAAGAAAAATAAAACTATCATTGAGTGTGACAATATTGCAGTAGATAAGTCAGGAATTTATAAAGATACAACAGGAACTTTTATAAGAGTTTATGTTCATTATCGTATTAATTCTTCTCTAGACAATAATAAACAATATCTATCTCCGTTGGCATTTACATTTAAAAGTTCACCAAATTACTCTAATATAAAGATTGGAGAGTGGAGAAATGGATATTTTGATGTAGAAATTTTAATGAATGGTACAATAAGCAATGCTGTATTTAGTGATTACTTTAGAAATGTAAATGTATTGGAGTGGTAAGCTTTGAATAAAATTAGAAAAATTTTGGTGTTTTTAGTTGTTTTTATTCTTTCCATAGAATCACTTTTACCATTGATAATAAGAGCTGATATCCTGAATAAGTCATATGCGGAATACAGAAATGATTACTTGGTGCAAGTTATAAAGAATGATGCTATAGAAAAGGAACTATATGAAATAAATTTAGAAAATGCCTATTCTGAAGGAATTATGAAAATGGTAGGTAAACATAAGAAAAGTGAATCCTCTATTCGCTATCAAACAGAAGGCTATAACTTTACCTTAAAAGTAACAGATGGGAACGTCACACAGTATAGTACTGCCAATGGTGTAGAAGAAAGAATATTTGTTTATCCAGATAGTGTAGTAGATAAGCACGAGGATGATGAAGTTATAACCACTTATATACTCCCTTTTTGGAAGGTAACCAAAGCAGCTTTACGAATGCATGTTGCAGAAGAGATGAGAAAGGGAAAAACACAGGATCAAGCGGAAAAGATAATAACTGATAAGTTAAATTCCGACGGTCTCATTATTTACATTAATCATGTTTTTGCAGTATATAATGGTGAAACAATGATGAAAGGACCTTATGCAAACCTTGAAGATATTATCAATGCAGCTGACTGGTCATATGAAACAAGAAAAACATATCTCCCCGCCTACTACGACATCCCTTTAAAAATAACAAGAAAAATGATCCCCTCTGGTTCCTATTCCATACAGCTAGTTGATATGACCGAAAACCAAACCAAAAAATTCACCCTAAGTGATGTTCTATCTGGAGAATATTCCATCGACTATCCGTTACCAGAAAGCACGCAAAATCAGCCAATTCGTGATGAAGAAACACTTATTTATGATACTCCTTCCCTGATAGCAGATCGTTCTGGGCAGCAGTATAAGTTTTTTGGGAAGGCATTTTATAGCTATGAGGATACTCCTGATAAGTCAGACGTAGCAAAAATTACGGAGAATCAAATCTCGCACAAAAACAGTGGGACTGGTAAGGGCGTATTAATGCTTGGGTATATCAAAGCAGGGGAAGAGTGTAGCGTAAAGGTAAACTATTATCATGAAAGTGATAGTGGAGTAAAGACTCTGATGGGGACGGATAGAGCTGGAACGATCAAACCAAACACTTCATTTTCCTTCCTAAAGTATGCGAAATCTAGTTACCCATATGAAGGAAATACTTACACCTATAAAGATAAATGGACTTACACCTATTACGGGGAAGATGGAGCGATGGCGACTAAAAATGGCAAGAGCGGTGAAACAAAGCTTACGATACCAAGCCTTATGAAAGGGAGTGAGGTTGTAATCTCTCTCTATTATAAAGGAAAAGACATTATCCTACCATCCACGATACCAGAGGAGACCATAGGTACCACCATAGATTATTTTGATACTTCAACTATCAATGGTAAAATTAGAGCGGATTACTATGGAGCTGAGAAATTTTCTGTAGATCAAGGGATACCAACTACAGAAAATCTATATACCTCAGTAATAGCACCAGAATACTTAATCAAAGCGTCCTTTCAAAGAAACGCTACCTACAAAGAGTTTCCAGTGGAGGCACGAAAGAAATACATATTAAAATGGTATACCGAAGAAGAGGTACCAATCAAAGGAGACATGGCAGGGAAAACAGAGATTATAAAAAAGAATCATACAGAAACAAAAGAGGTAAAGCAAGTGGTGACTATCACGAGACAGGTAAAGTATACAGAGCTAGTAAGCTTTGATTATTTTAGGATAACTCGGGCGAATCTAGAGAATGGAGCCTTACCACGAGGAGATATTACACTTCTTCCCTCTAGTTATTCGGTTCCCTCCTTATCCTATCAATCCTTTGGAGATCTCGATCAACATATCCTTGTTCCAGCAAAAGTAAAGTCAGGAGTAGATTTACCAACAGAAACAATCGATTTAGGCGGAGTGAAACCCTCTATTCCAATGTCAGACTTTACCTCCGAAGTGAATACCTTGATTCCTGAAGTGCAGGTTCGAAATGATGTGTTTCAATTCGATAACCGAACCGTTATAAATGATCAGTACAAATTAAAGGAAACGGAAGAAGCTGTCTATTCTGCTATTCTAAGACCAGAATTAACTCCGTATAACACTCTATATCAAACGAATCTAACAATTCCAGCCACCTTGGCAAATGCTAACTATCCCTCCAGTGGAAGCATTCTATATGAAAAGGTTGCATCTTTTCAATCGATAAAACCGTCTATGGAAACTTATCCGATATCAAATATCAATAGTGTCACCGTTCACACTCCTGTGTATTGTCAAGGGACGTTGGAACAAGACAATGCTAGTTATGTTCAACTTGCATCTCCAAATAGAAACTGTATTCCTCTTGTCTTAGATGAGGAGGGAGATAGCTCGGATTTTACAGTCGCAATCCGTAATCTTGGGTCACATAACTCTTATCCAGGGTATTATATAAGAGATTATGTTAGCAACACGTTAGGGAATGCTTACTACATAGCACGTGATTCTAAGGAAATTCTTCGAAATGAAGTCTGTTTTCCTTTCGATGTTCTAATAGATGTTAAGAACGACCGTGATAAATCAAATGATATCTTATTACAGAACAATACTTGGTATTCAGTTGGATTATACTCCACTCAACGATTTTATTTGCCAATGTATATCGAGTGTGGAATTTATACTGTTGAATTTCGAACCATTGCAGTAAATGGAGAGGGGATGCTCTCTAGTGTACAGTCCAGTGCGAATTATATAAGAAGTAATTATGTTGCCACGGATACGAAACAAGTCGAGGTATCCGGAAAAATCTATGGGTTAACCTTATATGATATCCAAGAGAATAACCTATGGAAAGAGGTGTTTCGCCCGGAGAATTCATTGCGATTAAAGATACTAGATACCATTATGGTAAAGATCATCGAGGGAGTAAAGAAAACCTTCCAAAGAATCGATGGAACAAAGCTAGGAGAGGAATATCAGAAAGAGAAACTATACTATTATACGGTCGGTACCAAGAATCAGTTTGGTATACCAACAGGGAGAAATGAACGATTTACTCTACCACTTGTGGATGGTTCTCACCCAAAGTATCTTAACAAAGGTGCGTTAAAGGCAGGATATACTTGGAGATTTACCCTTGATACGGTAGGAAATGTCACAGCGATGGATGAATCAAAAATTATAATAACCCCAACCTTTTTTTACGTTGATAAGGAGGGATTATATCGTCAAGAAGTGGATTTGTACTATTCAGATATCATAAACGGAAAGAGAAATCATTTTATCAAGGTAGGCAGTAAGATAGACTTAGAAAGTAAGAAACTAGCACAAACTGGAGATGTATATCTTGGTATTCCAGATGTGGAGTTAAAAGATACCGCAGCTATTCGAAACGTCTCATATAAAGCATGGGCTGCACAGAAAAAAGAAATGTATAGCTATGGAAAGATAGCAACGAACCTTGCATTTAAAACATTTTCAAATCAAAGTTATGCGTCCATACTACATCAGGGAACACTATCACAAGAATTGTTAACGCTTGGATATTCAAAGCTTAGGTTAACAAAGTACAAACAATCGTATTATTTTAATTACTCCTTACCATCGGATGTAAAAGCAGTTAAAAAAGGCACGGATGTACAAGCCTATGCAAAGAAATATGGGGTATCAAAGACGGATAGCTTGTGGTTATCAAACGGGTTTATCATCATTCATTTTGATATTAAGGTGTACGATGATAAGAATAATCTTTATCTTACCTATGATAATGTAAAAAATGTAGAGAATTATGGACATTGTAATATGTTTCAGATGGAGGGAATGAATACTAAGAAAAAGGACTACTTTGGAAGGGGGTTTTCGTTTGATTTTGGGGATGTAATTATGATTGATACGGATAAAACAAGTCTTGATGATTCGGTAGTTGGTGGACTTTATTAGACTTTTTTGGTGTGCTACAATTCCGTTGTTTGGTAAGATGAAGGAGAAATAGAGAAAGAAATCATCTACTAAATTAAGAAAATGCTAAATCCTGGCAGATAGTATACTGGATAAATTCATCTACTTTATTCATGTTGACATGTGGTATTCATTACTATATAATGTGACATAGAGGTGATATTTTGGACAAACAACGGGAAAAAGAGATAATGGAACTCATTGAAGGCTTAAAAAAAATCAACTATGTTAAGCCTGGAGACGTTCCAAACATTGATTTATATATGGACCAGGTGACCACGTTTATGGACAAGCATTTAGAGTCCTCAAAGCGTTATTCAGAAGATAAATTGTTGACCAAAACGATGATTAATAATTATACGAAGAACAATTTACTTCCGTCACCGGAAAAAAAGAAATATTCCAAGGATCATATGTATCTTCTTATTTTTATTTATTATATGAAGAATATATTATCTATTAGTGATATACAAAGTATTTTAACTCCACTAACGGAGAAATTCTTTGAAGGGGATAGTAAGCTTAGCTTAGAAGAGATATACGAAGAGATCTTTCGACAGGGAAATGAAATCTCCATGACTGTGAGTAAGGATGTGGTTCGTAAGTATCAAAAGTCAAAAGATGCTTTTCCTGAGATGGATGGCCAGAAGGATCACGATTTCTTACAGATGTTTTCCTTTGTTTGTATGCTATGTTTTGATGTATATATGAAAAAGCAAATGATTGAGAAGATAATCGATGATCATTTTACAGAAAAACCAGAGAAAGAAAAAGAAGCGAAAGAGAAATCGAAAGAGCACTCGAAAGAGAAGGATAAGTCAACTAAATAAATAAAAACTTAATTCAAAAAGGTATTCGCAATAGTTGCGAATACCTTTTTCTAATGATTATTGTTCTTGTTCATCATCCATTTGTGGAATTTCAGGAATTCTACTAAATACTAAATCATATCCATCATTACCGTAATTTAAAGAACGGTTCACACGACTTATAGTAGCAGTCGAAGCACCTGTTTTTTCTGCTATTTCAAGATATGTCTTCTTTGCACGAAGCATTGCAGCTACCTCAAAACGCTGAGAAAGAGAAAGCAATTCATTCACAGTACAGATATCTTCAAAGAAAACGTAACATTCGTCCTTGTTCTTTAGACTTAAAATCGCTTCAAATAAATAATCCACTGAAGCATTCTTAATGTTTTTACTCATTTTATTTACTCCTTTATAAGCTTTGCAATCATAGTAAGTACAATACAGGATTCCCTTATCCTTTGTAGGCAAACTAGCTACCAATTTTGATAGTGAGCTACATTCGTAAAATATACAATTCTAAATGTTATAATTAGAATCGTATCAATTATAACTATGTGTTCTACCTCATATAACTCTGGTACATTCACATTTTATCACTATACATTACTAAAGTAAAGAGTATTTTCTTATGTTTTTATGAAAGTTTTCTTAATTAGAATACGCTTGGTTACCTAGACAATAAAGAAAAGATTCGATATAATGGGTAAAGTGTTTATCAGGAGTAAATAAAAGGATAACAATCAGCCAAATACTTGGCTTAAATGTGAAATAGAGAGGAATATACGATGAAAAAAGGAACAGAATGTATTGGAGTAGTTGAACGAATTGAGTTTCCGAACAAAGGAATTGTAATGGTAGACGATGAAAAGATTATCGTAAAAAATACCATCACTGGTCAGAAAGTTCGTTTTGTGATAAATAAAGTCAGAAAAGGAAAAAGTGAAGGCAGATTGCTTGAGGTAGTGGAAAAATCGCCACTGGAAACAAAAGAAGCTGTATGTTCTCATTTTGGAGCTTGTGGTGGCTGTACTTATCAGACCATTTCCTATGAAACACAGACTAATTTAAAGGCAGAGCAAGTAAAGAAGTTAATTGATGAAGTGATTACTCCAGAGAATAAGGAGTATGAATTTCAAGGGATTGAGGGTAGTCCATTAGAATTTTCTTACCGAAATAAGATGGAGTTCTCCTTTGGTGATGAGTATAAAGATGGACCACTAGCACTTGGACTTCATAAAAAAGGAAGCTTCTATGATATTGTAACAACATCGGATTGTAAATTAGTGCATGAAGATTATAATAAAATCTTATCCTGTGTATTGACTTTAGCAAAAGAATATCATCTAACGTATTACCATAAAATGAGCCATGAAGGATATCTACGTCATCTTCTAATTCGCCGTGCAGCAAGAACTGGGGAAATCCTTGTGAATTTAATTACAACTTCACAAACCAATGTATTAGTAAATGGTGAAGAAGATTTCTTAAATAAACTTCGTGATACTCTTAAGAACCTTACATTAGAAGGTAGTATTGTCGGAATACTTCATACTGTAAATGATAGTTTAGCAGATGTCGTACAAAGTGATCATACGGATATTCTTGATGGACAGGACTACATCTTCGAAGAAGTACTTGGACTTAAATTTAAAATCTCAACCTTCTCTTTCTTTCAAACAAATTCACTTGGAGCGGAAGTGCTTTATAGTTGTGCCCGTGATTTTGTAGGTGACACCAAAGATAAGCTTATCTTTGACTTATATAGCGGAACAGGAACGATTGCACAGCTATTAGCTCCAGTTGCTAAGAAAGTTATCGGTGTAGAGATTGTGGAAGAGGCAGTGGTTGCAGCGAAGGAGAATGCATCTTTAAACAAATTAGAAAACTGTGAATTTATTGCAGGTGATGTCTTAAAGGTAATCGACACCATTGAAGAAAAGCCTGATTTAATTGTACTTGATCCTCCAAGAGATGGGATTCATCCAAAGGCACTTGATAAGATTATTGATTACGGAGTGGATCGTTTGGTGTACATTTCGTGTAAGCCTAGTAGTTTGGCGAGAGACCTTGTGGTTCTTCAGGAGAGAGGATACCAGGTGGAGAAGGTAAGGTGTGTGGATATGTTTCCTGGGACGGTGCACGTCGAGACAATAGTTGCACTACATCGGAAAGATACGTAAAAATCCTTGATTTTAGGCACTTTGAGAGACATTTCATGTTTTCTCAGGGAGACCGAAAAGAGAAGAAAAAAGCAATTTCTGATGGTGTGAACGTGTCGGTGGTTCTGGACATGGTGTTGGGGAACACATAAATCTACAGTTCATAATTTGGACTAAACGTTGTTATTTTTATCATTCAATTAAATATTAAAATGTCGAAGAGACCGCTTATTTTCAAGCTTTTGAGAATGAGTGGTCTCTTTTTGTTTGGAAACAAAAGAAACTGAAATTTAGTAATTAGGAGAGGTGGTGACTTAAATGGAAGAAAAAAATTCAATATGTTCCAATTGGCAAGGAGACCAGGGAATAGAGAGTGATAAGGATAATAAACATGAGAAAATAGCTGTTATTCCACTAAATCAGCTAAAAGATTTTAAAAATCATCCTTTCAAAGTGGAACTAAATACGGAATTGTTTGAACTGATGCAGAGCATTGAGAACGAAGGAGTATTAGCTCCGTTGCTGGCAAGACCGAATCCTGATGGAGAAGGTTATGAAATTGTAGCGGGTCATAGAAGAAAGGCTGCATGTGAATGGGCTGGTATAACAGATGTACCTGTTGTTATTCGTAATCTTGATGATGAGCAGGCAGTTATTGCAATGATTGATAGCAATCTTCAAAGAGAGAATATCAAACCAAGTGAGAAAGCGTATGCCTATAAGATGAGATTAGAGGCGATGAAAAGGCAGGGGCTGAGGACGGATTTAACTTCGTCCCAAGTTGGGACAAAGTTAGAGAATCCCACGGTAGAGGTAAACAAATTGGAAACTTCATATGATGATGAGGGAAAATGGAATATTAATAGTCAGGTAGATGATGATAAGAAATCAAATATAAGAACGGATGATCTTTTAGCAAAGCAAGTTGGTGAAAGTAGAAATCAGATAGCACGTTATATCCGACTGACTAATCTAATCCCTAAAATTCTTGATATGGTAGATGAAGGAAAGATAGCATTTACTATTGCTGTGGAACTTTCTTATTTAAAAGAAGAAGAGCAGTACGAACTTCATGCAGTAATGGAAATAGAACAATGCACGCCATCCTTATCACAGGCAAATCGTTTAAAGCGAATGAGCCAAGCAGGCAATTTAGATATGGATGCCATGTATGATGTTCTAGGAGAGGAAAAACCAAACCAGAAGGTACAAATCAAGATACAAGCTGAGCGGTTGGATCAATATTTCCCAAGTAATTATACAGACAGGCAAAAGGTTGAATTAATCGAAAAACTAGTGAAGAGTTGGCATGACCTACGTATACAGAAGAGGTAGTTCAATGATATTTAGAAGGAGGAAGCGTATTATGGAAGATAATCATATTGAAGTAATAGGAGTAGATCATGGTTGGGCCAATTGCAAAACGATTGGAAGTGTCTTTATTTCGGGCGTGAAAGAGATTTCAACAGAGCCGGCATTGTATGATAATGTCTTGGAATATGAAGATAAGTATTATAAAATCGGCGGTGAGAGATTAGAAGTTAAGGAAACAAAAGTTACAGATGAAAATTATTATCTGCTAACACTAGCAGCTATTGCAAAAGAACTAAATCGAAGGGGAATGAGAAATGCCAATATATTTTTGGCCGCAGGACTTCCGCTTACTAAATTTGGTAAGGAGAAACCAGATTTTATTAATTATCTGTTTAAGAATAAGCAAGCTACTTTTCGGTTTGAGAAGGAAACCTACCGTATTACGATTGTTAAGGTAGCAGTATTCCCTCAGTGCTATGCAGCTATGGCAGATAAAATGCCAAAAACAAACCGTAAGCAGATTGTTGTAGATATTGGAAGTTGGACAATCGATATTATGCCAATTAAAAATTGCTTACCAGATGAATCGTTGTGCGACACGATAGATGAAGGTCTAATTACCTGCATAGGTAACATTAATAATCAGTGTGTCAGACAGTTAAGTGGCAAGATTGATGAAAGTGATATTATCCAGATTATGATGGATGGAAAGAGTG
Source organism: Lachnoclostridium phytofermentans (assembly GCF_000733755.1). GTDB lineage: Bacteria > Bacillota > Clostridia > Lachnospirales > Lachnospiraceae > Lachnoclostridium > Lachnoclostridium phytofermentans_A. The sequence goes on from NZ_JPOF01000007.1 coordinate 523,254, forward strand.
ATTTAGATATGGCATATCAGAAAATTGTTACGAAAGAAATTGAAGAATTTGCTGAAGGTATCTATAAGAAATTGATTGCTCATGGTTACAATCTGAATACAACACCGATTACTTTTGTTGGTGGTGGAGCAACAGTCATGAAGCTTTTTGGAAGTAGGAAGCAGAGTAATATTAATTACCTGGAAGATATTAAGGCGAATGCAAAAGGCTATGAATTTCTCGCTAAAGTATTTTTAAGTTCGAAACGAGGAGGCGGATTAAATGGCAAATCGTAAGGACGAAGGAGATTATCACAATGTAAGGTGTAGCAGGAATAATCCGCAGCATGTGTATGTGAATAAGATATTGAGCGATTTAAATATGGATATCTATAAATCTAAGAATCAATTTATTATTGATGCAGTTGAGGCATATTGCAGAATGTTAAATCAAGATGATCTTACAGTAAATGCAACAATTGAGCGGGCTAGAAAAGAAGGCTATGTTAGGAGGAAAGATTTAGATGAAATTAAAAAAGATATTTGCAGTAGAGTTGTTAAAGAAGTGCAACAGGAAGTAATATCTATGTTAGGAACTGCTTTAGCTGCAAAACAGTCAGTAAATGTAACAGAAGAAACAATTAAGGTTAAAGAAGATAACTTTGGTGAAGTAAATGATGCTGTTGTCGGCTTAGCAACAAATTGGGTTGAATAAATGGAGGTACATTATGGCAAAGAACATAATAATCAAAATTGGATGTGTTTTATTAATGATATTAAAGGGAATTGTATGGAGTGCGCTTGCAGTACTTAAGCTTGCACTGGAATTCCTCAAAGTTACACTTTTGTTATTTGGTCTTGTCATGAGAGTATTTCTTGCATTTGTAAGGGTAGGAACAGCGTAAGGAGGTGAAGCTTATGCTAGTAGCTGGATTCAAGGAATATTTAAAGAACCGCAGGTTTGTGCAGTATTTCTATAAACTGCAAAAACAGATGATTCGTTAGGAGGATGAAGATGCATTTTATACGGGACAAACCATAGGTTGTCTCCGTGTAACCGAATAGAAAGTCTAAGGACTTCCATCTGTATAGTGGATAGGTTTGAAACGGAAAACAACCAAGCCTATCCCTTATAGAAGGAGTGGATAGGCGTCGTAAACAGCTTGAAATATAGCTGTTTTTTTATTACGCATAATTATAACAAATTAGAAAGAATGAGGATTAGAAAATGAAAGAGATTTTTGAACAGTATGGATCAGTAATTATTGCAGCAGTAGCAATTAGCGCGTTAGTAGCCATCATCGTAATGCTTTTAGCAACAGATGGAGTAGTAGCAAACTCCTTTAAGAACTTGATCGACAGCTTCTTTAACAGAGCAGCAAGCACGATTACAGGCTAATTACAGTAACTCAGTAAACCAATAACAACAAATTAGAAAGAATGAGGAATAGAGAATGAAAGAGATTTTTGAACAGTATGGATCAGTAATTATAGCAGCAGTAGCAATCAGTGCATTAGTCGCCATCATCGTGATGCTTTTAGCAACAGATGGAGTAGTAGCAAACTCCTTTAAGAATCTGATCGACAGCTTCTTTAACAGAGCAGCTAGTACGATTACAGGTTAATTTAGCAGATCAGATAGTTTATCGAAAAAATCACACAGAGAGGGGATAAGTTCCCCTCTTGGAAAGGAGTTTTATGGAACGTACTACAAAATGGGAATTGGTACCCGCACATTTTGGACCGCTTTGGTCCTATGTGGAAGATGATGAAATCACAGATATTGATTTTAATGGCAGAGACCTTTGGATTACCAATACTGCAAATGAAAGAATTAAAGTGGAGGATCACGGTGTTACAAGAGAGTTTATTGAGAAGTTCAGCCATTATATTGCCAACAACGTAAGTAAGGCATTTAACAAAGTGGAAAATCTGTTAGAAGCAGATACGGATACTCTTAGAATCAGCATTGTCCATGAATCCTCTGCGATTTCAGGAAGATCAGTTTGTATCAGAAAAACACTTCCGATTGTCCGAATGACCAGGGAGAGCATGATTACCGACGGATATTGTAGCGAGGAAATATTGGAGCTTCTTACAAACTGTGTGAAAGCTCGTATGAATTTTGTGTTCTGTGGAGAACCGGGAGTTGGAAAGACAGAAGGGATAAAATTCTTTTCTCAGTATATTTCAGAAAGTGAAAGAGTGATTACCATAGAGGATACACCGGAACTTCATTATCGTGAGATTAACCCAGATAAAGACTGTGTGGAGCTAATGGTATCAGAAGGATTTGGTTACACAAAGGCAATTAAGACAAGTCTACGTCAGAATCCAAAGTGGCTGATGTTATCGGAAGCCAGATCTGTGGAAGTGAAATATTTGCTGGAGAGCCTATCAACAGGAATTAGAGGATTTACCACCATTCATACGGATGATGTAAGAAAGATACCAGATCGAATCTTAAACATGCTTGAGAGTAGGATGGATGCTGACCGAATGGAAAATGATATTTATATGTTTATTGATGTAGGAATCCTAATCCGCAAGAAGCAAATGGAGGATGGAAAGGTACACAGATATATTGATCAAGTTTGCTTTTTTTACAGAGAAGATGGTAAAAATATAACTTTTCCAGCGGTTTTGAATGGTAAGCTTGTAGAAAAAAATCTTCCAAATCCGGTACTTGAGAAATTTGAACGTGTGGAAATCTTACCATTTACCTGTAAAGGAGGGAACTGATTATGAAGAAAAAGAGTGGAATTAAGTATCTCAGATACCGAAATCTGACTCAGGAGTTAGCAAAGTACGGGTATGAGTATACACCGAAAAAAGCCCTGTTTGCATATGGAATGATTGTTCTAGTGGCAGCTATTTTTGGACTGTTATATAAACTGGAGCTGCCATATATAGCTGCAATTGGAATTATCGGTTTGGTCTTTTCTCCAATGGTTATCTTACAGACGATGAAGGGAAGATACCACACCACCATGTTTTCCTTGGCGAATAACTATATGGAGCAGTTTTTGTATTCTTTTAAGAGGAATGGAACTGTTTTAAATGCTTTATTAGAGACAGCAACAATTTTTGATGAAGGAATATTTCATGAAGCTTTAGAGAGAGCCATAGAGCATATTCAGTATACAACGGATAGTGAAGATCCCGAGAGAGAAGCCTTAGATATAGTAGGAGAATTTTTTCACTGTGAGAGAATCGATGCAATACACTCCTTTGTTATCGGTGCCCAGAGACGAGGTGGAGATGCAGGAGGAAGCATTTTATTGCTTGCGAAGAATAGAGCAATGTGGGCGGAAAGAGTAATGAATCTTCAGAAAGAATTTCAGATTGTAAAGCGAAATATTATGATTGCGCTGGTTGCTACAATGCTCATATGTATACTTCCACTTTATCTACTTGGTGGGAATTTGGATATTAGTTCAATTCCACTTTGCCAGATATCTGCGGTAGTACTAATTGGAATCTGTATGCTGATTTATGTGAAAGCAGATAAGAAACTTTGCAGAAGCTGGATTGAGAAAGAAGTGGACAGTACCGGAATGGGTAAAAAATATCTTCAGGTCAGAGATTACGATGAAGCAAAGGAGGCGAAGAGTAGCCAGAGGATGGCAATTATTCCAGTCATTCTTTTTATCGGTGCTTTTATTTATTTTAAAAATAGCGCAATCTTGGTAGTTGGAGTTGTTGTGGTGTTATTCTTCTTAAATCAACATAAAATCGGTCATAATCTTGCTATGAAAAAGGTAGCAAGGGAGATTGAAAAGCAGTTTCCAAACTGGCTGATGGAAGTGGCGTTATTGTTACAGACAGACAATGTTCAGATGGCAATCCGTAAATCTATGGATAGTGCTCCAGAGGTACTAGTGTATGCATTGGAAGATTTGATTGATCAGTTAGAGGAAGATCCTAATGCTATTGAACCGTATCACAGATTTTTGAAAGAATATCGTAACCCTGACGTGCAGTCAGCCATGAAAATGTTATATGCACTTTCTAGTGGGAATGCAGGAGATGTTACAAAACAGGTAGAGGAATTGATTGACCGTAACAATGCAATGATGGATAAGGCAGAAAAATTAGAGCAGGAGGATAAGATTGCCGGAATGAAGGTATATATCTTACTACCATCCTTATTAGCTTCTTTTAAGTTGATGGTGGATATGGCACTGCTATTAGTAGTGTTCCTTCAAAATCTGACCTTTGGAATGTAGGAGGAAGAGATTATGAGTACAACGATAAAGACGTATGTGGGCATTTTCATACTCCTGGTATCCGTATTTTCTATGGCTGGAGTGATGTCAGCCTGTATTGATGCAAATAATGCAAGGGACTTTCATGCTTCTGTAATGGCAGAGATAGAAGATTCCAATTTTGCACCAAGTGTAATCAGTTCATGTGAAGAGCAAGCAGAAAATGCAGGATATGAATTGTTAATTGACAGTAACAGTGTAGTCAAAGATGAAGATGGGAAACCGACTCTGATGGAAGTAATCTTAAAATATGAATATCATATTGATTTCTTTGGAGTGATAAGTTCTCAGCAGATTCGAGGATTTGCAAGGTAGAGGAGGGGGAGACGATGAAGTTAATTATGGAGCAGTTTGGAAGTAGCATTATTTATGCGATTGCAGGAAGTGGAATGGCAGCAATTCTGATTGGTTTTTTAAAAGTAATCAGTAGTTAGGAGGAAAGGATGCAAGAAATATTTGAAGAATATGGAGAGTTTATAATTGAAGTAATCAGTGGTGTGCTTTTACTTGGAATACTTGCTCTTTTCCTTTTAGGAACGCCAATGATCACAATGATACAGAAATTTATCACGAGTGTGTTAGGAGGCGGTATGTAAAATGAAAGTGATATTTCAGGAGTTTGGAACAGCCATTATTGCAATTATAACAGCCGCTCTTATCATTGGAATTTTATTTGGAATTTCGGTATCAGGTAGGCATGGAATTCTAGAAATTGCAGGTGCAGCAACAAACAAAGAAGAGATTAATTATATTTCTTATAGTGACTTTGATTCAGTAGTCATATGGCATAATAGAACCAAACCGGTTGCAGGATATACAGCAACTTTCGGAAGATTCTTTGCAATCGAAAATGCAAATTTTTTAGAACGATATTATGCAAAGGATATGGAAGGCAGTATTTATCCAATGGATGAAGTAATCATTGCAAAGTTGTTTACAAATAATATGTTTGGTAAAATATTAGACATCAGAAAAGCAGATGGAACAAGTGTTATGAGTGCTTATTCAGAGGCTAATGGAAGTATCCGCTTTCCCAGTGCAGGAGTCTATGAGGTCTATTTCCAGATCAGAGACAGAGAAAATCTGACCAGTGTCTGGAAGATACCGATTGCTGTGGATGAGAGGAGAAATTAGCCGATGAAGAGTGTGTTTTTAGGATTTGGAATCACGATTTGTTCTATTATATCTATTGTTATCGTCATGACTCTTTGTGGTACTAATATAAGGCAGAATGAGTTGAATAGGGCAGTTGATAGTGCAATAAAGGATACGGTGGAGAATCAGTTTGATGACACAACCTATTCTGTAAATAGCAATGATGAGTTTGTGACTGATTTTATGGAAGATTTGTTAGTGCAAATTAATTCGGATTGTTCCGTGGTAGTAAATGTACTGGATGTAGATTATCAAAAGGGTCTATTATCCGTTGAAGTGATTGAAAAATATATACATCCCATTGGAACAGAAGGGAAAGTTTCCGTAAAGCGAACGGTAATTATGGAGCAATATACTGTGCCAATTGGTGGGGCAAGATGAAATTAGAAGGAGGATTTGGATGAAAGAGCCGTTAAAGAAGTTTTGGAAGAACCACTGGAAACCAGTGATTGCAGTGATTGTTTTGACAATATTAGTTGTTGGTATTGTTGTTTATAACAATTGGGATTCAAAAAACAATCCAGTTGAAGTAGTAGCAGATACAGGTATGATAGGTGCTAACATATCAGAGGAACCTCAGATAACAGAAGAGATAACAAGTGCTGTAGTAGAAAAGTCGACAGTTACAGAGAATGCTACAAAGGAAGTAACAGAAGCTGCTTCTGTCATAGAAAGCAAGCCGACAGTGAAACCGGAAGTCGAAGATAAGAATAATACAAAACCCAACAATGAAGATTCTAATGAGAAAGGAACAACAGAGAAGCAGTCAGAAGAACCAGAAGCTACGTCAACTACAATGCCAACAGTAAATCCCGTACAAGAAAATAAGTACGTTCCAATTTCAGAGGGATGGAAAGCTTCTGAGACAGCAAAGGGAGACATAACATCTGCTCAAAAGGCAGATATAGATAGTATGATTGAAAGCTGGAAGAGTCGGACCATGTCTGATACAGAACTGAAAGAAAAAATCGTATCATATTTGGAGGAGCAAGGTATTGAGTGTATGGAAGTTAGCGTTACCAGTAAAGGATATGCACTGTATGATGCATTACCGGAAGTTGATTTAAGAGATGGTGGCAATTTGTATTCTTTTGTAGGAACTTACAGCACGGGAAAGCAGAATCCGGATGGAACCAATAAGACGGTGTGTTACAATTGGTCTGCATTTGTATTTTAGGAGGAATTGAATAAATGAAGAAATCATGGAAAACAGGCTTACTCAGTCTGTTTTTCTTTTTGTCAATAATAGGAGTTGCCATAGTAGTCCCACCTCAAGAAGTTAGGGCAGGAAACTTTGATAATGCTGTTGATTTTTATAATAATTATGGATCAGGCATTGTGTTTAAGGATGGGTACTTTTATTACGCGACAAGGGGAAAAGCAGCAACAGCCAATGTTAGTACAACGCATTGGAGTACTATTGGTTATCGTATGAGGGTAAATACAAGTTCGCAATCCACATATATTTACTTTAATTTGTCTGGGTACACGGTAGAAACAGTAAATGAAGTGTATTCAGACGGATACATTTATGATTTATGTAGGATTAATCTTAGTTATGTGAAATCAAAATTGGCGCAGACAAATCGGACTGCGTATAACGAATTCATTATAAATGGAGGGTATTTAATTGTAGACAGTTGCATGATTACTGTCAAAATTGACAAGTACGGAAATCGTACAAACAGTGGTTCTATGGATGATTACGGAAACTTCTGGGGAAGTGTCTATACAGATTATAACGGTATAGCGAACGCTGCACCGTGGAGCAATCCAAGCTCCCTGCACAGTTATTTTAACAAGACTATTAATTATGTGACAGAATTAAAATCCAGGCAGGTTGTATATGTAAGATATCAGAATACTGATGGAGATTATGGAGGATATAGTGTAGTAATCAACAAAGATTATGTATATGGAGAGACCGTTTCATGGTCAAGAAATGCAGATGCCTGCTATAATGCTGCCAGTATTTCCTATACGGCAAAGCAGGATAAAACGTCCTATGTTTCTGTCACAAGAAAGCAATATGTACAGAATGTGTATGTGAAATATCAGGATGCGAATGGAAATTATAGTAGTGATTGGGGACTGGCAAAAAGTCAGAACTTGTATTATGGTTCTAGTTTTGAATGGTCATATGGGGGAAATGATTGTTACAATGCAAGTTCCATCAGTAAGTATACCGTGACAGAAGCAAAGAACCACTATATCTATATTTCGAGAAAGAAGTATACAGTCAGTGTAAGTGCTGGTACTGGAATTGAAAGCGTGTCTGGTGGGGGCAGTTATTATTATGGAGCAACTTCTACAGTGGATGCAGCTGTGAAAACAGGTTATACGTGGAAAAACTGGAGTGGGACTTATACTTCCATTAGTAAAAGGTATTCCTTTACTGTGGTAGGAAATATAGCGTTAACTGCAAATGCAGAAGCAAATACGTATTACATTGTATTTTATCCAAACGGGGGAAGTGGTACAATGACAACAATGACTTGCAAGTATGACCAAACGTATACTTTACCGGCAATGAGCTTTACGCCACCGGCACATCCGTGTACTTACCTTGGATGGAATACGGATGCCAATGCTTATTTTGCAAGTTATTCTGAAAGACAGCAGATTCGAAAACTGACAAGTGTAGATGGATACACATTTCATTTTTATGCTATCTGGGATTATGCACCGGATTTGACATGCAGTGACCGTTATTTTACCTTATACGAAGCAAAAACCGGTATTATTACTGAGGATGAGCTACTTAGAACAGTAAAATCGACGGACAGGGAAGATGGGACAACGCAGATCAGGGTCAAGAACTATTCATTGACTATGTTCACAAGCTTCACAAGTTCAGGAGACTTGGTAATTACCTATACCACGACTGATAGCAGAAATAATACGACAGAGAAGCAGGTTAAAGTTACAATAGTTGATACAGATGTAACCGTAGAAGGTCCGCTGGACTTTGATGGGAAGAAACAATATGCAAGGTTTATTGATTCGAGCTATTATTTGAAGTCTTATGAAAATGGTGGATTAGAATCGACTTCTAAGTGGAAAAGTGAAACAACTTACAAAGATACCTTGTCAGTTGCTATGAACAATGCGAAAGGTGAAGATGATAACTGGTCGCATACATTGCAGACTTGGGAATTTACGAAGGAGGATATAGATCAGGTTAAGCAGTATGTTTCGAATAATGGGATGGGAAATACCAAGAATGGAAATGTCTTAGCGCAATTTATATATTTATTTGAGAGATGCAGATAATAAAAAAGCTATTCTATTATTATTTTGTAAACTGGTAAAGCAAAATATCATTAAGTCAGTTAACATTCCAGATAAGAAAATGAGAATGCTTGTTGAAAATGACATTTGATAATGGAGATGGTATAATGCTATAAGAATATAAACAGGAAGTTGTTAAGGTGATATACAAATAGATTACTTATATAATTTGAGTTTTGGAGGTGCAGGATGAACGCTTTAGATTTTATAATGGAAGATGGTGAAAAATGGCTGCAATACGCCATAAGAATTAATCTCCTAAATGAAAGTAAGGAGAGCTTGGTAGAGCTAAGGAAGCAGGCATTAGTTGATGCTAAAATTAAATCGTATTTAAAAGATATAACAGATTTCCATAGTATCCTTGTGAGCAATCACAAGAATCCTGAATTGCCCATACACAAGTTACTGTTTCTTTTGGAACTTGGATTTGATACTGATGTTCCGGAAATACAATTAGCTGTTGACGAAGTCATGTCACATAAAGATAGCAATGGAGTATATCAGTCTCTAACCAATATTCCAAAACACTTTGGAGGAAGTGGTGAGGATGTGTTTAGTTGGTGCCTTTGTGACGCTCCACTATTATTATTTGCTTTGCTTAGAGCAGGAGTTGACTATGATAAACATATAAAGCAAGGGGTAGACTATCTTGTGAATTTTTATAGAGCACCAGGTTTTCCATGTACCGTTTCACAGGAGCTTGGTAAATTCAGAGGTCCAGGGAGAAAGGATGATTGTTGCCCCTATGCTACATTGATAATGTTAAGATTGCTTTCAGCTATTCCAGAGTATAGTGAGAGTAAAATTACAGAGGAAGCGGCAATGGGAATACTATTACTATGGGAAAACAGCTTATCAATTCACCCATATATGTTTTACATGGGAACTGACTTCAGAAAACTTAAAGCTCCGTCCATTTGGTATGACATAGTAAGCGTTGTAGAGGTACTAAGCCATTTTGAATGTGTTAAATTAGACAAACGTTTTATTGAGATGGTTACAATTATAAAAAACAAACAAGATGAAAATGGTTTATTTACACCAGAAGCTATTTTCCAGAAATTCAAAGGATGGGATTTTGGACAAAAGAAAAAACCATCACCCTATCTAACATACTTGTGCAATCAAATATTAGCACGAGTAGGATTATGAGTATAACTCGAAGCAGATAAATTTACAATTTATAAGAATAATATAAACTAAAACAATTTGCTCATAAAAGTGATTAAGAATTTTATGAGTAAGATTACCACAAAACAGCCAGCTAACCACTGGCTATTTTTGTGTCCATTATTGAAAGGGGCGAGTTAGATATGGTTAAATATAAACGCCAAAAAGTTCCACCATAGCATAGTTTTTTCAAAACTGAATACCAACACCAACCAATCACACTGGGAGATACAAGCTTTTTGTATCTCCCTATTTTTGTAGGGCTATCTTTAATAAACCACCGGCTAGGCCGGTGGATCACAATGGCTTCTAGCATTTTCATAATAAAACTCCTTTGTTATAATAAGTGTGGGTCTCAAACCGCACTAAATATAACAAAGGAGGTATCCAATTGGATAAGAATACATTATCACATACAACATGGGAATGTAAATATCATATTGTTTTTGCACCGAAATTTAGAAGGCAGATAATTTATGGAAGTATAAAGGCAGATGTTGCAAATATACTAAGTACATTGTGTAAAAGGAAAGGTGTAGAAATTATAGAGGCTGAATGCTGCAAAGATCACGTGCATATGCTAGTTAGAATACCACCGAATATAAGCGTTTCGGAATTCATGGGGTATTTGAAGGGAAAAAGTTCATTGATGATATTTGATAGACATTCAAATTTAAAATACAAATATGGAAATAGAAAATTCTGGTGTAGAGGATACTTTGTAGATACAGTTGGAAAAAATGCAAAGAAAATAGAAGAATACATCAGAAGCCAGTTGATGGATGACCAAGCAGAAGATCAACTAAGTTTGAAAGAATTTATTGACCCGTTCACGGGTGAGCCAGTAATAAAAGGCAAATAATAAACCCTTGTAAGGGTTAGCCAGAGAAAGTGGTGCGGTTGGGGCCTTTACTTTCGAAGGACCTTTGAGGTCCATGCCGGCAATAGCCCCTTACAGGGGCAGAGCAAACCACCAGTTCACACTGGTGGTGCTGATTATTTAGGAGGAAATTTAAATGATGAATTACGAATTATTCAAGGAAGTAGTGGCAGAGAAATTTAAAGAATTTATGCCAGAGGAGTACAAAGATTACAAGGTCGATGTACATTCAATAACAAAGGTGAACCAGACAATGGACGGAATTAATCTGGTTCCAACAGGTGATGACAGATTATCAACTTCACCAACTATCTATATCAACAACATGTACGAGCATTATAAAAAATGCGAAGATTTGCAGGAAATGTTACAGAGTGCAGCAGAGTCTATGGTTAAAGCATTTGTGGAAGCACCAAATGTTAGTCCAAAGGTTGATTTTGATACAGCCAAAGATAATATCATTATGGTGCTAGTGAATACGGAGCAGAACAAAGGAATGCTTGAGAATGTGCCTAGCAGACAGTTTCAGGATTTATCCATTATCTATCGCTGGGTTGTGGATAAGGACAGAGATGGAATTTCTAGTACGATTGTAAATAATGGTCTTGCAGAAAAATTAGGTATGAATGAAGAACAGCTTTATAAAGCTGCGGTAGAAAATACAGTACGTTTATTTCCACCAACCGTGAAATCCATGAATGATGTTATCAGAGATATGATGATGGCAGATGGAATGCCGGGTGAAATTGCAGATATGATGATTGGGGAAGTTCCAGAGGAAAACATGATGTATGTGATTTCTAATGACAGAGGTGTAAATGGTGCAGCTTCCATGCTTTATGAGGATAATCTTCACAAGTTGGCTGAAAAGTTAGAAACAGATCTGTATATTATGCCCTCGTCGCTACACGAAGTTATTGCAGTATCAGTAAATATGGGAGATCCAAATGAATTGGCTCAGATGGTAAATGAAATCAATATGGACCAGGTTTCATTAGATGAGAGATTATCAAATCAGGTATATCACTATGACAAAGACCTTAGAAAGCTTTCATTAGCAACGGATACTCCAAATAAACGTCTTGATGGAATTGTGGCAGAACCAAAACTTATCTATGAAGTTAAGGATCAGTCCAGATAGGAGTGGATTATGGAACGAGAAGTAACAATGCAAGAAATTGTGAAGCTTGTAAAAGACCAAGAAGGGGATTTTATCATTCACATTTCAATTGGAGAGGAGGCTGATACCGATGCCAAGGAAGAATGAATTTAAATTGGATGTGGTATCAGTAAGGCTTGTGAAAGACGCTCCGGTTTTATCGGAACACAGAATTGTGACTCCAGAGGATGCAGTAGATGTGGTTGGAAAATTTCTATGTGAAATGGATAGAGAGGTAGTCTGCATTGTGAATTTGAAAGGAGACAATACACCAATTAACTTTCATATTGCGAGTATGGGAGCAGTGAATCAGGCTATGGCACATCCAAGAGAATTGTTTAAATCAAGCATTCTTTCAAATGCTGCTAATATGATTCTTCTTCATTGCCACCCCTCGGGAAATTTACATCCATCCAAAGAGGATACGATGCTAACAGATCGTATGCTCAAGCTATCAGAACTAATTGGTATTCCCCTTCTTGACCATATTATTGTGGGTGGAGATAACCGTGAATATTTCAGTTTTAAGGCTAAGGGATTAATGAAAAATCCTTCTATTGTGTTAAATACGAATTATGAAACATTGAATTTTCCGCCTACTTCAATGGTAGCGGAGAAGGGAAAGGGTAGGTGATAAAATGGATAGATTTACAGAAGCAGAACTCGCAGCTGCAAAGAGCATTGACTTAACCGCAGTTGCGACAAAACTTGGATATACAGTAAGGCGTGTTGGAAATTATTACACTTTGAAAGAAATGGATTCCATTCGAATCTACAATAAAACTCATTGGTTTCGTTGGAGCAGACAGTATGAGAAAGGCGAAAATGGTGGTTCACAGATAGATTTTCTACGGGTATTTGCAGGAATGGATATAAAGGAAGCAGTATTTTGGCTACTTGATTTTGCGGGCTACAGAGGAATATCAGAAGCTAAAACATCAAAACCATTTAAGCATCAAGTAGAAGTGAAACAGGTGGAAAGTAAACTATTCGTATTACCCCAACCAGCTGCGAGCAATGCATATATTTATTCGTATTTGAATCAGGAAAGAGCAATCAGCAAGGTGGTCATCGAATACTTTATAAACCATGGACTTATTTATGAATCCAGAGATTATCACAACGTGGTGTTTAAAGGAAATGATAAGGAAGGTGTTACCAGATTTGCCAGTATGCGAGGTGTGTTTGACAGGGGTGGTAGTAGCTTTAAGTGTGATGTAGCAGGAAATGATAAGAATTATGGTTTTAACATTTTCACAGACAATAGCTGTGAATTAATTGTATTTGAAGCAGCCATTGATCTTATGAGCTATATGGACATTCATATGGATTTTGAAACAAATAAGCTTGCCCTTGGAATGTTATCTGATGCACCAATGGAGACCTTTTTAGAGGAACACCCTCAGATTACCTCCATAAGATTTTGTTTGGATAATGATGTGCCCGGAAGAAAGGCAACGGAAGAACTTACAGAGAAGTATTATAGCTTAGGTTATGATGTAGAGGACTGTCCACCACCAAAGAACTACAAGGATTACAACGAATGGCTTGTTGCTGTTAAGCTTCTGCCTGTAAGGACAGAGAGATCAATGATGCGTTGATGGGGAAATACCATACCAAAATGGACTTTTCATGGGGAATTTCCAAATGACAGATGCCAAAACATGGGGAAATGTCGTAGGGAATAAATTGGTGGTTTTCTTGATGAAAAAATATTTCATTTTATACATGGGGAAATACCATACCAAAATGGACTTTTCATGGGGAATTTCCAAATGATAAGTGCCAAAACATGGGGAATTTCCATGGGGAATATAAAATATCAGGGGTTTTAGGGGATTAGCTCCCCTAACTAGATGCATTAGAGACGGAGACGTCTCTAATGCGTATCTAGCCATGTCGGTAGCTATGCTATTGTCATGGGAAAGAACTAGAGATTTACTAAACACGGATAAGGAGGTGTGCTAACCGCAATGGATAAAGAAGCTGTTTTATTTACAAAACCAGAGGAACTTATAGAGTATCTGGATGAAAACGATTTATTGATAGATCTTAGCAGTAAAGATTCAGAAATCCTGCTTAATTATATGGAAGGTCATGGATATAGTCTTGGTGAATTAGATGGAAAGCTTGTCAGAGTCGATATCGGTGAGGAACATGGCGAAGTTATGGAGTATTCCATTGATGATGCTATTGATGTTGTTTGCGAGTGGAACTATGAGATTATTCAGGAAGCCAAGGAAAGAAGAGATTCGCCTGAAAACTTTCTGGATTTTTGTTCTAGTCAGGGTAAATATGAAACTTTGAGAGAAGATGAAAAAACTCTGGATAAGATGTTTTATAAAACTCGATATGGCAAGGAAATTAATGAACTTGCTGAAAGACTTGCACAAGAAGCCGCTAGAAATATTAAAGCAAGTAGGAAAACGGATTCAGTAGTAATTGCAGTTACAGAAGAAATTCAGCAATACAGTACAGATAAGAAGGGTAAGGTGAGATAATGGCAGATTCAGTTCATTGTATCAAGAAGACCTTACGACTCATGCCTGATGAAGCAAAGATGTTAGCTGAAAAATCAGCAAGTGCAGGAATGTGTGAAGCTGATTATCTAAGATTATTAATTAGTCAGAAGCCAAATGATTATCCGGAAGTACGCAGATTATTAAAAGATTTGATTAATGAGGTTAATAGAATAGGTATTAATATTAACCAATTGGTATTTAATCATAATTCCGGATTATATAGCGAACAGGATAGAGAACGCCTTTTTGCATACATGAAAAAACTGAATGTAACTGTCAAAGAGGCGGTGGTACAGATTGGCTATTAGTAAAATCCTTTATATGAAGGACTGTGGCAGAAACTTTCCAGGAAAGCATTTGAAGGTAGCAATTGAATATATTTCAGTGCCCGACAAAACGCAGAATGGAAAGTTTGTTGCAGGACTTAACTGTCAGCCAGATGCTGCTTATGAACAGATGAAGCAGACGAAAATAAAATTTGGCAAAACTGATAAGAGACAAGGATATCATTTGATTATTTCCTTTGAGGAAGGAGAAGTGGATGCTGATACCGCATTTGAAATCATAGGCAAGATTGCAAAAGAGTATCTTGGCGAAGAGTATGAGGCAGTATATGCGGTTCATGATAACACAGAACATATACATGGTCATATTTGTTTCAATAGTGTTAGCTTCAAGACGGGTAAGAAATATCGCTATGAAAAAGGCGATTGGGCCAGAGATATTCAACCTATTACAAACCGATTATGTGAAGCGTATGGATTATCAACGATTGAATTGTCAGAGGATAAGGCAAAGTCAAATGATCATTATAAGGAATGGAATGATTTTAGAGATGGCAAGTTTGTTTGGGGCAATATGATTAAGCGTGACCTGGATACTTGTATTATGCAGGCTCCCACTTTTGATAGCTTTTTAGAATTATTGGCAGACAAAGGGTATGAGATTAAGCAAGGAAAATATTTTGCAATCAGACCACTCGGTATGTATCGATTTAAAAGATGCAAGTCATTAGGAGAAGATTATACGGAAGAACGGATAAGAGAAAGAGTCTTTAGTGAATCTTTATCTGATTATAGACCGTTACGAAAGGGTGAGCAGCCTAGAATTGTTACGTACAAGATCAAACGATTCAAACGAGCTAAAATGTCTGGGTTGCAGAAACGATATTTTGCAAAGCTCTATCGCATAGGTCAGTTTAAGAAGAAACCATATAGTCAGGCATGGAAGTACAAGGATGATATTCGGAAGATGCATAAGTTACAGGAACAATATTTATTTCTATCAAGGCATGATATCCGAAATATTGTTGATCTTGCGATGACGACTGAAAGCCTGACAGCGAAGAAGGCAGAGGTGTCAAAGGAGAAAAGCCGGGTATTTAAAGCCAGAGCTAAATGTAACTCCCTATTTCAGACACTTGATGAAATGCAGGAATTAAAGGAGTGTGAGAATAGTTATCAGTCTGGAGACAACTTCTTTGAAGAAGAGCATCAACAGTGGAGCAATTTATTTAATAAACTTTTGAAGGAAGGATACAAAGTAGATGAGGTGGAAGTTCTAAAGGAGCATTATAGGAATGAAATAGCACTGGTGAGAGATAAGGAGAAAGCAGCATTTAAGGAACTCAATCTTGCAAAGTCTATTATGAATGAAATACTTCATGATTCAGAGGAGCGTAAGAAAGAGGAAGAAATCAAGAAAACTCAAACACAGAATAGTAAGAGCAAACAACAGCAGCCAATACATTAGGCTGTTATTTTTTTAGGAGGAATATATGGAAGAGAGAAAGCAACTCAGTGTAAGTGACAAGAACGGTATTTTAAATGAACTTACAAGAAAAGGTTATACCCAAGAGGTAGTTGATCTTGTAAAAGAAGATTTAGATTTTGGTCTTTCCCAAGAGCAAACGCAGCTATATCTGTTAAAGAAACTGGATATCCGCCAGATGAGGGTACAGTCACAATGTATTCGCAACGGATATTCGGATGATGTTATTGCAGTAATTATGTGTGACAGACTAAATGGGTATCAAATGCAGATAGCGTTGGAGTTTTTTCAAAAGGGTGTGCCGTTAGATACTATTAGACAGATTGCAGACACAGGTTTGCAGGCAGCAGCCATGCAACAGGCATTTCAAAAGATATTAGATGAAATGAAAAAGGCTCAAGACAGTGTGAAAGACGAGCCAGCATA
This sequence comes from Lachnoclostridium phytofermentans, assembly GCF_000733755.1. GTDB lineage: Bacteria > Bacillota > Clostridia > Lachnospirales > Lachnospiraceae > Lachnoclostridium > Lachnoclostridium phytofermentans_A. The sequence continues at coordinate 539,873 of NZ_JPOF01000007.1, forward strand.
TGTAAAGCAACTAATGGAAGAAATCAAAGGAATCGTTTCAAAGATTGATGTGCAGGATAAGCGTTATGATGCTCTAAATGAGAAATTAAAGATTTTTGAAAGTACCAAAAAGGATGAAGAAGTCAAAGACGGCTTGCTAAATTCTTTAGGAGAGAAGGATCAGATGCTATCGGAACAGCAAGATAAAATTAACCTTGCAAATTCAACCATTGCAAAATTACGAAATGATATTGATGCAATAAGAGAGGAGAAGAGAAAGATGGAGAGTAGGGTAAAAGAACTTGAGGAAGAAATATCAACTAGCGCGTCTTCAAATGTAAATGCAGCTAGCAAGAGTAATGCGGTTGTGGTAGAGGATAGTGCAGCTAAACCAGTGGAAATGGCGACTGTTAATCAACCAGTAAAAAATCAGACTTCGCCGGTGCAGTTTATTTATGGAACGCCTGTTTATTATGCACCAGTTCATGACGCTAATGGAAATTTTATTCAGAATGTAGTGATTGATAAAACTGTAAAGAAGAATAATGGTGCATTTGCAGCTATATCAAAGCTTCTTTTTAAGAAGAAATCAAGACAGGATATTGTAAAACTGGTTGCAAGTGGAGAATTAGAACCATCTCAGCTTGTTCAGATTAGAAATGCCATTGAGAAGGGATTAAGCGAGGATCAACTATTAGAACTAATTCACAGTAAAGCATCAGCGGAACAAATGCAGGGCGTTATCGAAATAGCAATTAGCATTAATAGTCTTGTAGATTAGGAGGAAACAAAAAATATGAGTATACAGGTAATAAGTGAAATGGCAGAAACAGTAGCACAGAAACCATTAATCAGTAAGGAGGAACAATTATTTGTTGTTGAATTTGCATTTAAGACAAGCGATAAGGAACTGACAAATAAACTGATTGATGAACTGGCAGTACCCAATAAAGATTCGGATAATATTATTGCAAAATACGAAGCGATGCTTGATGAAAAGCCAGTATGGATCGGTCAGATTGAGAATCTGTTAATTGCGCTTGAAATGTATCGTATCGAGGAAGAAAAAGCGATAAATCGTTTGGCAGATATTTTAAATGCATATGGCATTGATGTGACAGCTGATGAAATCCGCACGGTTGGTACGAATGATTTAAAAGAGCGTGTAAAGAGAGAAATAACACTTTAGGAGGTGCAGAGTATGGCAGAAGAAATTCAAGAGGCAGTGCAAATTATTCGTGTAGCCTATGATGGCATTGAAATTGCCATGAAAGTAGGAAATGGAGGAATTGGAGCTATGCAAAAAGCAATTGATGTTCTAAAGGGAATGCTCGACTATGAAAAGTCCCTTGGTAAGACTTCAATGAAAAAGCTCTTGATGAAGGGCGGCGATTTGCAGGTATTACAGTTTAACACAGAAGATATGAAGAAGGTTGAAAAAATGGCTAAGAAGTACGGAATTCTTTATTCGGTTTTACCGGATATCAATAAGAAGGATGGACTGTCGGAGGTTATATTTCATTCGGAGGCTGTTCCTAGAGCAAATATGATGATTCAAAAGTTGAAGTTTGGAAGAATTGCAACCTTTGATGATTATTTGAAAAATGGAAATGAGAAAGATTTAAGTAAACTCATGGAATTCTTAAAGGGACAGAAATTGGGAAACGAGAAAATCCACACTGAGGAAACTGTTAGAGCAGGAGTTCTAATAGAAGGTCTGATTGAAAAGGTTGGTCTGTTTGCAATGGAGAAACAGAGCATCAGTGTGGATGCTGTAAAGGAGAATTTTAGTATTGGAAATGAACAGGCGGAAAATATTATTAGTCAGCTTGAGAAAATCGGAGTTCTTGAAAAGAGCGACTTAAATGGTGAGCATAAGGTTATCATGGATAGAGAAGCGTTTCAAAACCGAGTAAAAGGATATCAAGAGTTGGCAGATAGAATGCGTGCAATATCGGCTACTAAGGATACCAGTCTTTCTGATATTACAATTAGTAAGAAACTGATTGTTGATGAAAATGATCATGCAGTTAAGACGAGAGTTCCTGGAGCATGGGGCAAATATATGTGGATTAACAAAGAAAATATTATGGAAATTCACAATGGCAAAACAATGCTCACATTCCTTGATAGAAATAAGGACTATAAGATTTATGATGAAGAGAACCGTGTTCTTGAAACAGTAAGGGGTGAGAAACTTCATTCCAACAATTATGACAAGGTAGAAGCAGCGATAAGGGAAAGATATGAAAAATCCCAGAGTCAGACTAAAACAGCTAGACCTGTCAAGAAAGATACAGTAAAGAGGTGATGCCAATGCAGACAAGTAAGAAGAAGGTATCACCTGTTTTTATTCTTTTAGGAGCAATTGCTGCAGCATACCTTGGATATCTAGTAAATGGTGCATGGAAAACAGATATGAATATCAATGATTTCATAGCAGCATTTTCCGAGGTGTGTAATAAGCCATTAGCAAATTATTATAATGATTCAACCGTAAAAGCGGTGGTAATAGCGATGTTTGTCTATACCATCGCTATTATTATGTACTATACTAGTCAAAGGAATTATATGCCGGGCAAAGAATTCGGTACAGCTAAGTTTGAGGAACCAAAGCATGTGAATAAGATACTGGAAGACAAAGACGTGGGATTTAATCGAATTCTCAGTCAGAATGTTCGGATGTCACTTAACTTTCGCAAACTTAAACTAAACGGAAATATCTTGATTTGTGGAGGTTCCGGTGCTGGTAAAACTTTTTATGAGGTAAAGCCAAATTTGATGCAAATGCCACATCATTGTTCTTTTATCTGTACGGATCCAAAAGGGGAAATCCTCAGAAGCTGTGGTAAAATGTTAAAAGATAATGGATACAACGTAAAAGTTATTAATTTGTTGGAGATGAATAAGTCTGATTGTTATAATCCATTCTCTTATATAAGGGAAGAAACGGATGTTGTAAAACTGATTACAAACCTCATTTCTAATACAACACCAAAGGGGTCGACACCCTCAGATCCATTCTGGGAGAAGGCTGAAGGCTTATTTCTACAGGCAATTTTCTACTATGTATGGTTAGAAGAAAGACCTTCAAAGCGAAACTTTGAAACAGTTCTTAAACTCATGGGAGAAGCTGAAGTAGCAGAGCAGGGAAAGCCTTCAAAACTTGATGTGCGTATGAAATTTTTAGAAGAAAGTTCTACACTTGGAGTGAATCATCCGGCAGTAAAGCAATATAACAAATGTATGCGTGGTGCAGGAGATACGGTTCGATCCATTATTATCAGTGCCAATTCAAGATTGGCATTCCTTGAAAATAAACAGGTTTTACGGATGCTGTCGAAAGATGAACTAAACCTTGCAGAACTAGGCATTGGGGTAAATGGGGATGGAGAGACAAAAACGGCATTATTTTGTGTTATTCCTGATACAGATAAATCCTATAACTTTATTATTGGGATGCTCTACACGCAAATTTTTCAGGAGTTATACTATCAAGCTGATTTTAATTGTGGAGGCAGATTACCGATACATGTCACATTTATGCTTGATGAGTTTGCTAACGTTGCGTTGCCAGATGATTATTGTTCCTTGCTATCAACAATGCGTAGCCGTGAAATTAGTAGTATTATTATTATCCAGAACTTTGCGCAGCTCAAGGCACTTTTTAAAGATACTTGGGAGACGATTCCCGGAAACTGTGACACGTTTATCTATTTAGGAGGAAACGAGCAAAGTACGCATAAATATGTGTCAGAACTACTTGGCAAAGGTACCATAGATAAGAAGTCCAGTGGCGAAACAAAAGGAAGGCAGGGAAGTTCAAGCAGGAATTATGATGTGCTTGGAAGAGAATTATTTACACCGGATGAAGTAAGAAAGTTGGATAATAGGAAATGTCTTGTCTTTATACGTGGATTTGATCCTATTATGGACAATAAATATATTCCTTTTGGACATCCAGCTTTTGATTTGACAGCTGATGGGAAAGGTACGCCGTATGTGCATGTTATAGAAGCTGAATCTACGGTAATAGGAGCAACATTTGAAATATTAACAAAACGCTCTGTTGAGTATTATGAGGCTTTGAAGAAAAAGGGTGGGAACATTTATATTGATGACCTTACCTATGATGAATTTATGCTTTTTGGAGATACCGAACTTGGTAAACGATTTATTAGTATGGATGAGAAGGTGCAGAAAGAGAAGCTGCAATCATCACAGAATAACGAATTGGAATATTCCGAAGAGTCGGTAACGAGAAAAGTAAGATCTGAAACTAAGGCAGCGCAGCAACATCAGGAGAGAAAAGCTTTGGATGGGGAAGATACTATCACAAATCGTATGCTACATTGGAAGTATTCAAAGGAGCAAATTGCTGAACTCAAGCGAGCGATAGCAATGAAGATGTCGGAAGTTAATGTTCTAGAATTCTTTTATCCAGAGACAGATGTTAAGCAGATGAAAGAGATAATTGATACATTCCAGGCATTAGGTCAAGCTAATTTCTAATACTATAAGTTGCAGTTCGAATAAGGAATTTGTATAAATAACGATGGCATAATTGGCGTTAAATTGTTATAATCAAGCCAAATGGAAATTGTAATTTAAACTGTGATGATTTATACAATGTGCAAAGGGGGAATATTTAATGCAGTTTTATGAGTTTGGAAAAGAAAACACTGAAAATGTAATGCTTATACATGGGATGGGAACAACATGGGAAATGAGTTTTTCTTCTTTTATTGCAGTTGCTCAAAAAGAGTATCATATTATTGCGGTTTCGTTAGATGGATATAATCCTAATGAGACTTCCGAATTCGAGTCAATTGCTGTTGAATCCAAAAAAATTGCAGATTATCTTATAAAAAACTACAATGGGAACTTTGACACAATATACGGTTCGTCAATGGGTGGAGCAGTTTTGCTGAGTCTTCTTTCAAACACTAGCATTAGAATTAAAAGTGCGATAATTGATGGTTTATATGCATCTAATTATGGTATATTTTCAAAAGCAATAACCAAGCTTATGACGTCATTGACTGTAAAAACAATGAGTGGTAACTCTACTCTTTTGATGAAGATGATGGGGATTGAAAATACTGATGATTTAAGAAACAAAATGTATACTGGAGCTTCAAAAAATACTATCTATAATTGCTTTTATGAAAGCTACATTTTTAATTTACCGGCGAATATACATGAAATATTGTCATTAAAAATCTGGTATGGGAGTAAAGAGCGGTATCCACAAAAGCTATCAAATAAAATTAAGAAGGTTAATAAAAATGCAATAATTAAAATATTTGATGCTTATGGACATGGTGCTCTTTTAAATAATCCTAATCAGTTGTTAGCAGAAATTAAAAATGCAAATAGGGGAGAATAAGCATTCGCTGCATTTCGCTTTGAGCATATCATAAAGCCTTCAGATTTTAATTTGTAAATGCATACAAGGAGGCGACAAAAGATCAGTATCTAACTTTCCGGATACTCAAGAGCTTTATAATTAACATATAAATAAAAAATCATATATAGTACGACGTAGCCGAGGTAAAATCCCCGGCTATTTTTGTGCCCAATTTAAGGAGGTGATTACCGCAGTAACATATCGGGGAAAGCCCGATTCAAATTGGTCCCAGGAGCAATCCTGTTTTTATAGATGCAACTAATAATAGAAGATAAACGAAGCCGGAAGAAATGAAGCTGATTCATTTCCATCCGGCTTTTTTGTCCAAAAAAATTATAGAAGGAGAAATTATTTATGAATAAGAAAGCGATTAATATAACAAATAAGGGAACAAAGAAGGACGGCTTTTTTGTAGGAATGAAGAAGAAAGTAATTCCTGCATTTTCAGGAGCCATTATGGCTTGCAGTTTATTTTCCACACAAGTAATGGCAGCTACTGACACAAGTTCAGTAACCCAGCCACTTGATAACTTAAAGACATTGGTTATTGCAATTATTGGCGCAGTTGGTGTCATTATCCTTGCAAAGAATGTTATGGAATTTGCACAAGCGTATCAGCAGCAGGATTCTTCTACCATGAACTCTGCACTTAAGGGTATTGTGGCAGGTGTCATGATGGCGGGTATTTCATCCGTTTTAACTATCTTAGGATTCTAGGAACAATAATGGGTTAGATTCCCAAATCAACAGAAAGAGGTGAGACACAAGTATGGATATTTTCAATCTTGGAGAACAGATCCTTGACCTTCTGGAGATGGTATTTGGTTTTTGGAACAATCAGATAGCACTTGTATTTTCATTGCTCGGTCAGTCGCCCGTGGATTTTAAGGGCGGCGGTCCGTGGGCAGTCATTGAAGGAATAGAACCTATCTTCGTTGGAGTAGGTTCATCTCTGGTAGTACTGTTTTTTGTCATTGGATTTTGTTCGGAAAGCGTAGACATTCGGGAAGAAATGCGATTTGAAGTCATTTTAAAAATGATGATTCGTGTTGGAATTTCTGAATGGCTGGTAGTAAATAACGTAACTATTATGAAGGCATTTTTTACATCGATAGGTAATTTGGTTGGATTAATGACGCAAGGAAATATTCCGACACTTTCTATTGATAGTGCACAGGCAGATGTGATATCAAATCTCGGTTTTGGAGCCAGTTTGATTATGCTAATACTAGCGGCACTGTTATCCATAATCATTATTATCTGTGGGTTTTTCCTGATATACACTGTTTACTTTAGATTCTTGAAGATATTAGTAATCGTGCCTTTAGGAGCTATAGCATTTTCAACAGTAGGTGGAAACAGAAATATAAATCATACTGCTGTAACGTATGCAAAGTACTTTTTGTCGGTGGTATTGGAAGCAGTAACAATGGCATTATCAATTCTTGTTTGTAATGCATTCATTAGTGCAGGACTACCGACATTTACAGAAAATTATGCAGATTGGGCACAGACGCTTATTTATTTATGTGAGATGACATTTACAATTGCAATGACAGTCGGAAGTGTGAAAGGTGCACAAAACTTAACCAGTAGGGCATTAGGATTATAGGAAGGAGCAATTATGGAGACGTTGGAATTAAAGACACAATGGGGAAGTACGGAACAGGTACAACTTGAAATTAACAATTACCTGGATAATAACGGTATGTATATAGGGATTATGACAAGTTCAGATTATCCAGAACCATATGGAGATATGACAGTCAATCTAGATAGCAAAGCACCAGATTATTGCGGCTATATTGACACCAATAATATGCCAGAGTTAGCGAAGTTCATAGAGGACAATGATATTGGGGAGTTTACAGGGCTTACGAAACGTAGCGGCTTTTGTGAATATCCCCTTTATTTATTTAATCCAGAGAAACTTCGTGAGTTATGTCCAGATGGGATGGAAGCTTATGAACGAAGTATTGGAGCTACGAAAGCACCAGAAATGAAGGAAAAGGCAAGATAAACGGAGGTGAGGTTATGGTAATTGAAGTCAACAAGGATGTTGATAGATATCAGGAGTCAGTGGCACTTGGATTATCAGCAAAACAGCTTATATTTTCAGCAGCAAGTTTGATTAGTGGATCAGGGATTGTCTTATTACTGTATCCCTATATCGGAATTACAGGAAGTGCGTATGTGGCAATACCAGTGGTAGCACCAATTGCACTTGGAGGATTTTATTCCTATAACGGAATGAGCTTTTATAATGTGATGCAAAGAAAGCTGCATATGATGTTTGGAAACAAAGCATTGGTCTACGTATCCACTGAGAGCGAAGCAACAATTAAAGCGTATCAGCTAGTAGAGGTAGGAAAAGGCAAGAAATCAGTAAGGCAAGTAGAGCGGAATCAAAATAAAAAACAGGAGGAATTTGAAGCTATGAAGAAGAAAATGAAGAGTATAATGATTGGCTGTATTGCAGCAGTTGGGCTTGCAGTAGCAGGAACAGTAGCATATAAAATTTTTCATTAGTAACATGTAAATATTGTTATACCTCTATCAAGAGGTCGGACAATCCAGGCATTAGCCGGGAAGTTCCGGCTAGTGCATTTTAATGCAAAATGCATAGAAAGAGAGGCAAACAGATGAGTTTATTTTCAGACGGATTTAAGGAGCTTAAGAAAGCAAGCGAACCGATTTACAAAACGCCAAAGTCCATTCAGGAAACCATTGAAATTATGGCGGTGGCGGAAAATGGAATCTTTGAGGTGGCAAAGAACCGTTATTCAAAGAGTTACCGCTTTCAGGATATTAATTATACCACCACAAAGGAGGAAGAGCAGATAGATGTATTTGAAAGATACTGTAAATTCCTCAATTCGCTTGATTGTAATTTTAAGATTACAATCAACAACAAGAATAAGAACATGGTAGATTTAAGAAAAATTGTGCTTCTACAGTATAAGAAAGATGGATTTGATCATTTCCGTAAAACCTACAATGACATTATTGAAGACAAAATCAGAGAGGGGAGACAGGGAATAGAGCAGCAGAGATATTTAACGCTTACAATTGAACGTAAGAATTTTGAAGAAGCAAAAGCGCAGTTTGCAACTTTGGAAGCAACAGTCCATAAGGCGTTTATTGAACTTGGAGCCGATATCGTTCCCCTTACAGGGAATGAAAGATTAAAGGTACTCTACGATTATTATCACTTAGGGAATGAAGAACAGTTTGAATTTGATCTGAAAGATTCAAAGATAGTGGGAACTGATTTTACAAATGACCTTTGCAATGGAATGGTGAAATATTTTCCGGAGCACTTTGAGGATGAGAGAAAATTTTGTAAGGCACTATTTATAAAGAAATATCCAAGCAGTTTATCGGATCGCTTTTTAAATGAAATCACGAGTCTTCCAGTACATTCTATTACTAGTATTGATGTAGTGCCAATACCAAAGGATTTGACAACAAAGACTTTGCAGAAGAAATATCTTGGAATAGAAAGTGATATTATTAAGCAGCAAAGGGTACGAAATAAGAATAATGATTTTGCAACAGAAATCTCTTATGCAAAGAGAACTGAGAAGAAGGAAATTGAAGAAATCATGGATGATGTTAGAGAGAATGACCAGTGCCTGTTTTACGTAGCGGTTACGATTGTTCTAATGGCAGATTCAAAGAAGGAACTTGATAGTATTTGCGAAACAGTACAAACCATTGGAAAGCGTAATTCATGTACCATAGATGTACATTATTTAAAACAGAGAGAGGCACTAAATACTGCATTGCCAATTGGAGTAAGACAGGTGGAAACGATGAGAACCATGCTTACCCAGAGCCTTGCGGTTTTAATGCCTTTTAATGTTCAGGAACTGAATGATGTCGGCGGTAATTACTATGGAATCAATCAGGTTTCTAAGAATATTAATGTTGGTAATCGTAAGAAATTAATTAATGGTAATGGTTTTATATTCGGAGTACCTGGTTCGGGTAAGTCCTTCTTTGCAAAGCAGGAGATGGGAAATGTATTACTCAATACAGATGATGACATTATTATCGTGGATCCTATGAATGAGTATTTTGATATTGCTCATACATTCAAAGGAGTTGTAGTTAATATGTCAACTTACACGGATAACTACGTAAATCCGCTTGATATGGATGTATGGAATTTGGATTTGAATGATACGAAAGGTTGGATTCGAGATAAAGGTGAATTTATGCTGGGGCTTTGTGAACAGTGTATGGGAGATACTTTAAATTCCAGACAGAAATCAATTATTGATCGATGTGTAAGAAAACTATATATCGATATTGCCAAAGCGAAAGAAAAGTATATTCCTATTATGTCTGATTTCTATCAGGTGTTGCTTGAACAGCCAGAGGATGAAGCAAAGGATATTGCATTATCTCTTGAATTATTTGTAAATGGTTCCTTGAATATCTTTAATCACCAGACCAATGTAGATATTGAAAATCGTTTTATTGTATATGGTATTCGTGATTTGGGAGCAGAACTTTCTCCAATTACCATGTTGGTTATGATGGAAAATATTCAAAATCGTATCATTGAAAATGCAAAGAATGGGAAAGCGACCTGGCTGTATCTGGATGAATTTCATGTTTTATTAAATCGTGAATATTCTGCTAAATATCTTCAAGGGTTGTGGAAGAAGGTAAGAAAACAGGGCGGATTATGTACTGGAATTACCCAGAACGTAGTGGATTTGTTACAGAATTATGTGGCAACTACAATGCTTGCTAACTCAGAATTTGTTGCATTGCTAAAACAGGCTAATACAGATAGCTCTAAGTTAGCAGAAGTGATTGGAATCTCAGAAGCACAGCTTCGTTTTGTAACAAATACTTCAGCTGGCATGGGGTTAATTAAATGTGGTAGTGTGGTCATTCCTTTTGACAACACAATAAGTAAGGATACAGAAATTTATAAGCTTTATAATACCAATATTCATGAGAAGATTGCTGAGGAGAAAGCGAAAAAGATGATGGTAGAATAGAATTGTTTACTAGTGCTTGTTATGGTAAAATTGGTTTAGATATCAAATCGTAGAAAAGAAATTAACTATAATATGCCCAAATGGGGGTATATTATAGTTAAAGCTTAAATTAAAGGAGGATTAATCTATGAACAAGTTTATTTTCAATGATTATTTTCATGAGCCACAGGGAAAAATCGCAAAGCGTATGCTTTTCAAAAGCGATAATGTAATTGCCTTCATTCTAAACATTGCAAAAGGGGAAATACTACCGGGACATACACATCTAGAATCAACCCTTTTTCTGCAAGTCATGGAGGGTAATGCTAAGGTTGTCACTGATGGCAATGAAACTTCGTTACAGGTGGGCGAGTTAATGCAGGTTGATGGACAGGAAAGCTTGCAGGTTATAAACACCGGTGAAGATGTCTTACGACTTTACGTCACAATTTCACCAATGGGTTCGGATGCTTTTGCAACAGATGCAAATGTTTAATGACTTATCTTTATGCTTGCCATATAAAAAACTGTGATTTTGAACAGATGTAACGCAAACTAAATAGTAATTAAAATGCCATTATGGAGTTATTAACTCTATAGTGGCATTTTTTTATGAAAGAAGGTGAAAAATTTGAAGATTAAGAAAGTTGATGATAAACCAATGATCATCCATACCAAGGAAAAGACCAAAATTCATATGCATGAAAATCAAGATGCAAAGATTAAAGGTCATAACGTATATACGGTGGATCATTCGCCAATGAGTAAGGGCAGCACAACAAAGCAGACCGAGTCAGTGAATCAAGGTAAGGAGTCATATCGCAAGAGTACCATTCATCAAAATAGATTACGTAACCTAAATCCAATTTATCAATACCGACAGAAGCGGAAAGATTCTAATCGTTCTGTAAAAATTAAGAATTCTACTATTAAGAACGCAGGATTAATTAGTGCTAGTACAACGGTGAATCAGCTAGAAGGTGGAGAAGAAATACGAAATAGTGCAATGATTGCTTCCACTATAGCAAGACCAGTAACTGGTTCGGCTTCAAAAGGAGCAGCACTTTTTCGCAAGAAGGTTTTAGAAGAGCGCAAAGCTAAGATTAAGAAGGTGGAAGATGGAAAGAAACTTGGCAGGAAGAAGATTCGAGATACAGCTACTGGTTCAGCACGAAAGTTTGCTAAGGATTCTGCAAAGAAGGCATCCAAAGATTCTGCTAAATTTGCGGCTAAAGAATTTGCTAAAGTTGGAGCAAAGGTGGCAGGAACCGCAGCAGGGACTGCGGCAACAGGTCCGGCAGGACCATTAATTGGATTGGAAGTGGGCGAAGCAGTTGGATTTAAGCTAGACAGAAATGATGTGAAACGAACAAATCGCAATAGAAAGTTAAAATTCTTTTTCGATAAGATGAAATCGGAGGACAATCAGACAGATAGTTTTGCGAAACTTGTAAAAGATTTGATTTTTAAACAAGCATCTGTAGCAATTAAATACATTATCAAATATGTTGGAATTGCGTTGCTTATATTGTTTCTGCTAATTGCAGTTGCTGTGCTTCCCGTAATTCTAATAATTGCAATTATCTATAATTCACCCCTTGCTATATTTTTCCCGCCACTGGAAAGCGGAGACACGGTTATGTCTGTTACAAGCCAGTATGAAGCAGAATTCAATCGTGACGTAAATACGTTAGCAAGTAATCATACTGGATACGATGATGGAATTGTCGTATATGTGGATTATGAAGGTATGTCGGCAAGCCCATCAAACTATTATGACATCATGGCGGTATACATGGTGAAATATGGGGTGGGTGATACTGCAACAATTATGAATACTACATCCAAAGCAAAGCTTAAATCAGTTTTTGATGATATGTGCAGTTATACTACAACATCTGAAACTGAAACAGTAGAAAATGAGGATGGAACGACAAGTTCAACAACGGTATTGCATGTGAATGTAACCTTGAAATCCTATAGAGATATGATTTCTATTTATAACTTTAATTCGGATGAAGTTGAGTTACTTGAAATTACAATGGATCCGGAAAATCTTGTGTTGATTGGATATACAGGTGGTACTGGTGGTGGAAGTGGAGGTGGCAATGCTGTTTCAGAACTTTCACAGGCGGAGATTACTGCAATAGTCAGTGGAATTACAGATGCAAAAGCAAAGCAGACATGTACTTATGCACTTAACAAGGTTGGATATCCGTATAGTCAGGATTATCGTGACAGTGGAAACTATTATGATTGTTCTTCGCTGGCATATTATTCATGGAAGGCAGCAGGTATAGATATTAGCTATGGTGGAGCAACAACAGCAGCAGCGGAAGGTCAAGGGCTGGATGAGGCTGGAAAGGAAGTTAGCTATGAAGAGATTCAGCCAGGTGATTTGATATTTTACAGTTATTGCAGTAATGGGCGGTATAAGAATATCAGTCATGTAGCTATTTATGTAGGAAATGGTAAAGCAGTAGAAGCATTAAATGAAACGGTAGGCGTTATTTACCGTGATGTTAGCACAGGTAGTATTGTCATGATTGGAAGACCATAGTGTCATAACCAAATTACGAATGTGCAAGTAAATAAAATATGTATGAATAACAGGGCAGAGCCAATAGGTTTTGCCCTCTATTAGATTGGAGGCTATATATGGAACTAAACAATATGATATTAGTTACAGAGAACTGGAAGGGAAGAGAAACTAATTTTCTTCTAACAATTGAGGATTACAAAGAATCCGTAGTGTCAACGTTATATGCTTCACCATCAGAGACAGTGGATGCAATGATAGATTTATGTGAAAGTTGGAAAGAACCCGAGCACTGGGCAGAATTATATTTCACTTCAAATAAATCAATATCTGCTCGCTACTGTAATGGAGAAGAACAACTTCGTAAATTTCTATATGGATACTTTAATGATCCAGACAATACCTGGGAATTCGATGATAAAAGATGCAGTGCAGCTAGTCTAGAGATTCTCAAAGGGATAGGAATAACAACGGATGGAAAAGGTTCAGGAATTCAATACACCTATGAAGCGGTAATAAAAACATTTGAACAGGGCGAAATTCTTCATAATTTTAATGGTTCAGATTATAGAGTGCTTGAGAAACTGGCCGCAAGAAATCTGATGTTGATGAATGAGCGTAATGGTGAATTTATGGTTGCAATTGGTGTGGATTTTTATGTTCGACATCCTAAAGGCGATATGCCAAGTACCAATAACATGGTGTATGGAATTGAATGGAATCACGGCATTTATTATAGTCAAACACCATCAACAATAGATTTTAGAGAGATTAGAGATAAGTATGGAGAAGTAAAAGAAGTGATTTCTTTACAGGATTTTAGAAATGAACTGGCGGATAAATTTCACTTTTATCGAAAGATCATAGATAGCTCTTTGCTTGAAACAGCTGTAAAGGAAACAGCGCAAAACAGTATTTATGAAGTGTTTCAAACTGGTCGGGAGGAAGTCTTTCAGAAAAATCTGAATGCTGGTATGTATGACCGTAAATTCCTTGGAATACCAGAAACCAGTAGGGACATGGCAAGATAGACAAACTAACAATAAGAAGATGGAGGATTTTAATATGAGTAAATTAGCAGGTAATGATTTAATGAAGGATATGGAATTTTTAATAAATGAACTTCACAAGGAATGGGATAGAAGTGGAGCAACAAAGGCTACTGTAATCATTGGAATTGAAGAAGCAATAGAAGTTAATCAGGCTTTAGCAGCCAAGATTATGGAAAAGCAGGAACTGCTTGAAAAAAATGAACTGTCTTTTAAGCAAAGCATTGGTCTTTCTAGAGAAAATTATGTATTACTCAGATTGGTTAAGAAGATTAAAGCAAAGGAAGATAAGACAAATGACAAAGGTCTTGATATGGAGTTTTCTGTACCTCTTGATAAGGAAGAATATAAACTTTTTAAGAGTATGTTTAGCCCTAAGCTTGTGTAGTGATTTGAAAAACAATTAGGAAGGAGCAGTATATGAGAGTAGATAATCAAGTGCAACAGCTTTATGATGTGATGATAAAAGATGTCACTACCAATGAAGGAAAATGGCGAGATGTATGTCATATGATTGGGCAGTTATATCGTTATGAGTTTGATAATATTCTTATGGTGTATGCACAACGTCCCCAAGCAACCTTAGTGGCTGATTTTGATACTTGGAAAAAGGTTGACCGTTTCGTGAAACAAGGAAGTAAAGGAATAGCAATATTTCCATCAAGAGCCTTGAAGCCATATATGAGACATGTATTTGATATATCAGATACGGGTGGAAGGAATAGGCAATTAACATGGAATTTAGATGAGAATAATTTGTTGGATTACATGAATTATCTGGCATCAGAAGGACGTATCACTCAGCTTGAAGGCACAGAACAGGAATATTTGAAAGAACAGCTAAAACTCTTTACACAAACTGACGTTCGGAGTATAATAAAAGAGGAATTCGATGAACGAATGACAGAAATTATGCAACTAACAGGTAGTGTGATTAAGGATTTTAATGATGAAACGCAAGAGCTTACTGTAGAACAGATGGTGTATAAAAGCATCATGTATGCAGTAGGAACAAGATGTGGGTTTGACTTATCCGGCGAAGAACAGGATTTTAGTCAGATTGTAAACTTTTCTGATGAAGAAGTGGTTTACCGCCTTGGTTCTCTTGTATGCGATGTCTCCTGTAGTGTTCTTAGAGAGTTTAGCAAAAATCTAAAAACAATTGAACGGCAGAAGGATATTTCTGCGGAAAGGAGAATAGCATATGGCAGAAGTGACATTAACGTACACGGAAGTGGACGGACTATTGTACCCGAATCTAGTATTACCACAGGAGGAAGAGAAAAACCTTCTGAATCTAGGCAAATATGGAATGATGGCACTGAATTATCTGAAGGAGAACGAAGTAAGCAGATACAAGACACTTTACCGCTTCGGGAAACTAGCACAGAAGATGCACGAAGTGGACGAGGAAGCGAACCAGTTGTTAGATACACTGATGGAGAGTTACCTAAAGAAGAACAAACCAGTGGATCCCAATTCAACCATGGAGATGTGGAAGATAAGGGAACAGGCGAAGATGCAGGCAGAGGAAATCGTACTAAGTCAGATAGTAATGCGTTTTCATTAGAAAATACATCTGAAGTTCCACTAGAAGAAGCACAAGATAATGAACTGAATAAAGAATTAGATGAAATAAATTCATTAGGACAATCAAGGGAAGCCGAGTATCATCAGGCTTCCTTTTTTGACGTTTCAATGGAAAAAACATCAGCTTCTAAGTTCACATATATACATCCAAAGAAAGAACTTGTAGTACCACATGAATATATTGTTGATGTTGTAAAACGTGGCACTGGTTTTGAAGGCGGCAAGAAACGTGTTTGTGATATTTATGAGAATGTGATGGAAGCATCGGAACGAACCAAACTAATAAAGAAGGAATATGGTCTTGGCGGTGCCGGATGGCCAATTGAGGGTTATGGTCTTCATGGTTATGATTCTTTCAAAGCCAATGGACTTCGCTTTCAATGGAAAGATACGGAAGGTGAGAAAGAAGGCTATGTTAGTTGGTCGTCAATAGAGAGTGAAATCGGTGTATTAATTCTAACTGGAGAGTATATACAAACACGAACAAGTATTGATGAAATATCCATGGATGGAGATAGAGAAGATCTCAATATTACTGAGGACGCCATTGAAATGTCAGATGCGGAACAAGTGCTTGATGATTTTTCAATACCAGATGAGCTTGATGAAATGCAAGGGATGTCTGATGAAGAACTTGCAGAGGAAGATCGGTTAGTTACAGAAGCTGAATATAGAGCGGAAATAGAAGCGGAAAATGAAGCATATGATGATTTACTGCATGGAGAAGTGATAGATGTAGATGGAAGTGTTATTAATTCTAGATCTGAATTTCCGGAGTCATTAAGACAAGTAGAATTAATGGATGGAGAACTTCGACAAGCTATTGAGATTTATGTTACGGAATGTTCTTCTATAAAACCATATCAGCCTTTTCTTAAAGTAATATATGAAAGTAACTTGTTGCCACCTGACAAGATTAGTTTTGTTACCAGAATAATCAACCACAGTGGAAAAGAATACTCCCAAGCGTATTCTAATAATGCCTATGGATTGATTGAATACAATCAGAGCCAGATGGGTGTTATGGTTAATTATAAGGGAAGGGATGGAGAACGGCATAAATCAGATGTGACTTTTGAACAGATTTATGAGGTTTGCGCATATCTAATTAAAGCTGGTAGTTTTGTGGAGAAAGAACAGGATGATAGATTCAATCAGTTATGGAGTGATACACCATTTGATAAGAAAAATCCTATATATCAGGATTTTGAACGCAGATCAGCTTCATATAATGCACCAAAGCCACAGAAACGTAATTTCCATTTTAATTTATGGGAAGTTGAAACTGGTGGGGCAAAGACTAGATACAAATGGAATATTGATGCAATTCATACGTTACGTGTAGTTGAGGAGGAAGGAAGACTTGCAACACCAAAAGAACAACAGGTAATGGCTAAGTTTGTTGGGTGGGGCGGTTTGGCTCAGGTATTTAACAAAGAAGACGATGTGTGGAGTCATGAATTTATAGAACTTAGTAACCTGCTTTCAGAAGATGAATATATAGCTGCTAGAGCAACGGTTAATAATGCTTTTTATACAACACCTGCGATTGCAAGCTGTATGAATCAAGCTTTAATTAATTTTGGATTCCGAAATGGAAATGTTTTAGAACCCTCTATGGGAATCGGCAATTTCTTTGGAAGTCTACCCACACCATTGCAGGGATGTAATTTATATGGAGTCGAGGTAGATAGTATTTCAGGTAGAATTGCAAAGCAGTTATATCAAAATGCTAATATTAGCATTAACGGCTTTGAAAAGACTACCTATCCTGACAACTTCTTTGATGTGGCAATTGGTAATGTACCTTTTGGTGACTATAAACTATATGATCCAAAGTATAATAAGCATAATTTTCGTATTCATGATTATTTTCTCTCAAAAGCAATCGATCAGGTAAGACCCGGCGGTATTGTTGCATTCATTACGACGAAAGGAACACTTGATAAAAGTAATCCTACTGTTAGAAAATATCTTGCAGAAAGAGCGGAACTCATCGGTGCTATTCGACTTCCTAATACAGCATTTCATGGTAATGCAGGTACTGATGTTACAGCAGATATTCTTTTCCTTCAAAAGAGAGAAAGAACAATGTCTGTAGAACCGGATTGGGTGCATTTAGGTTATACGGAGAATGGGATTGCAATAAATTCTTATTTCGTAGAGCATCCCGATATGATGCTTGGAGCAATGGAATACGATAACCGCATGTTTGGCGAGGGAAGTAAGTATACAGCCTGTGTTAACCATGACGATAACTTTAATCTATATGAGGCGTTACAGCGTGCTGTGAAAAAACTTACTGCCACGATTCCAGAGTTAGAACTATTAGAAAATATGGATAATCAACAGAAAGATATTATTCCGGCAAATCCCGAAGTTAGAAATTTCACTTATACCTTTATGGATGGGAAACTTTATTTCAGAGAAAATTCCCAGATGTACCGTAAGGAGGTGAGTGTAAACATGGAAGAACGTATTAAGGCTATGGATAATATTCGAGCAGTAACCAGAGAATTAATAGAGATACAGACGCAGGGGTGCAGTGAGCAGGAATTAGCTGAAAAGCAGAAGGTCTTGAATGAAAGGTATGATGTATTCGCTAAGAAATACGGTTCTATTGCGGAAAGAGAAAATAGTAGAGCCTTTCGTAATGATGCGGATTATCCGCTACTTTGTTCCTTGGAGGTAGTTGATGAAGACGGAATTGCAAAGAAAGCAGATATGTTTTACAAACAGACGATTAAGCCGAAGGTGCAGATTGAAAGAGTAGAGACAGCGGTGGAAGCATTAAATGTTTCTATGAATGAATATGGAAGTGTAAATATTCCTTTTATGCTTAGTATCTATCATCCAGATGTTTCAAAAGCGATGGCTGAACTTCCAGAAGGAAGCAGCTTATCAGAGCACGCAAGAGCAGAGCTTGAACGAGACATTATGATTGAAGAATTAAAAGGCATTATCTATCTAAATCCTATGGCTTACAATGAGAATAACTTGAATGTAGGGTGGGAGAGTGCTGATGAATATTTATCAGGTAATGTAAGGGATAAATTTCGAATAGCAAAAGCATTTGCAGAAAATGATCCGGAATTGTTTGGAGTAAATGCAAAAGCATTAGAACAGGTACAACCAGTTAATTTGGATGCTTCTGAGATTGATGTAAGAATAGGAAGTACCTGGATTGAATCAGAGGATTACGAACAATTTATTTATGAACTGCTAAACACTCCAAGGAGAGCGAGGGCGGTCAGAAGCCAGTATTATAATTCTGGAATTCAGCTTCATTTGAACAAATATACAATGGAATGGTTTGTTGAGAATAAATCAATGGATAAGCATTCTGTGGCAGCTACCAAGACTTATGGTACTGGACGCATGGATGCTTATTCTATTTTTGAACAGACATTGAATCTTAAGACGGTAACAGTTAAGGATCGTGTAGAGGATGGGGATGGAAAATATCATTATGTTGTGAATAAGAATGAGACAATGCTTGCAAGGGAAAAACAGAATCAGATCAAAGAAGCATTTAAGGATTGGATTTTTAAGGATCCTGAACGCCGAGCGAAGTATGTGGAATATTATAATGAAACATTTAATAACAGCAGACTTCGTGAATATGATGGTTCTCATTTGCAGTTTCCTGGTATGAATCCAGAGATTGTACTAAAACCACATCAGAGAAATGCAGTAGCAAGAATTTTAATGGGTGGAAATACCTTACTTGCGCATTGTGTTGGTGCTGGGAAGTCCTTTGAAATGATGGCAGCATGTATGGAACAAAAACGACTTGGACTTGCCAATAAGACAGTAATGGTGGTTCCAAAATCTCTAATAGGACAAACAGCCGGAGAGTTTTTAAGACTTTATCCGTCTGCTAATATTTTGGTAGCAACAGAACGGGACTTTGAGAAGAGTAAGAGAAAGCAGTTTATCTCAAGAATAGCAACAGGAGATTATGATTGTATTATTATGTCTCATTCTCAGTTTGAGAAGGTGCCAATTTCAGCGGAACGGAAAGAGCGTATGATAAATGAGCAGATAGAAGAGATGTCGTATGCAATTGAGGATGCAAAGCGAGCAAATAGTGAGAGATGGACTGTGAAACAGATGGAATCCATGAAGAAGAAATTAGAAGAGCAGCTACGAACTCTTACTGATGAAAGCAGAAAAGATGACTTGATTACATTTGAAGAGTTAGGAATCGATTCCATCATGGTGGATGAGGCACATGGGTATAAGAACCTTGCTATTTTTTCTAAGATGAACAATGTATCTGGCATTTCAAGTTCTGGCGCTAAGAAATCTACGGACATGCAGCTTAAATGTCAGTACATTAGTGAAATCAGTGATGGCAGGGGCGTCGTGTTTGCAACAGGAACTCCAATTAGTAATACAATGTGCGAAATGTATGTTATGCAATCATATTTGCAAAAGAATGCTTTAGAGAGAATGGGTATTTATCATTTTGATTCCTGGGCATCAAACTTTGGAGAGGTAACAACTGCGTTGGAGCTTACTGTTGAAGGAAGCGGGTTCCGGTTTAAAAGTCGTTTTAATAAGTTCACGAATTTACCAGAGCTTATGAATATTTTTAGAGAAGTAGCAGATGTGCAGACCGCAGATATGCTTGATTTAGAGGTACCAAAACTTCGAGATGAAAAGTATACCATTGTTGAGAGTGAACCGGATTGTTACGTAAAGCAGGTGATGGAAAATTTCGTGGTAAGAGCAGAGCGTATCCGTAATGGTGGAGTGGATCCAAGTGAAGATAATTTTTTGAAGATTACACATGAAGCTAGACTGTTAGGAACCGACGCAAGATTATTAGATTCAGATGCACCAAATAATCCGGATGGAAAGCTGAATAAGGTAGTTGATAATATTGCTTTTGAGTATAGGAAGGCTATCAGAGAAGACAAAATAGGATGTCAGTTGGTATTTTCCGATATTGGAACACCCAAATCTTCTTGGTCACCAGAGGAACAGCCAGAAGAATTTGATATTTACAACTATGTAAAGTCAGAATTGGTCAGGAGAGGTATTCCAGCGAATGAAATAGCATTTATTCATGATGCGAAAAGCGATCCACAAAGAGATGCACTATTTAAGGATATGAGGACAGGAAAGAAGAAAATATTGATTGGTTCTACGGATAAGTGTGGGACGGGAGTCAATGTCCAGACTCATTTAGTAGCTATGCATCATATTGATTGTCCTTGGAAACCTTCTAGTATTGAACAAAGAGAAGGCAGGGGGATTAGGCAGGGAAATGAGAATTCTGAAATAGCAGTGTATAGATATGTTACGAAGGGAACCTTTGATGCATATTCCTGGTCATTAGTGGAAAATAAGCAGCGATTTATCAGTCAGGTAATGACAAGTAAATCGGTATCCAGAACCTGTGAGGATATTGATGAAGCTACACTTTCCTACGCGGAGATTAAAGCTGTTGCAACAGGTAATCCACTTATCCGTGAGAAGATGGAGTTAGATAATGATGTACAACGTTTAAAACTCTTAAAAGCATCTTATGACAGTCAGCGATATAGTTTGCAGGATAATTTCATGCTACGTTTTCCGAAGCTTATTAAAGCAGCAGAAGAGAAACTTGCCTGTGTCCGTGAGGATATTATGACGAGAGACAAACAGTTAATCGCAAGTCCAGAGTTTTGTATAACCATTGGTAAATCACAATTTGCTGAACGAGTGGATGGTGGGACGGTAATGCTTGAAGCTATCAGTAAATGCAAGACAGGTGATATTTATCCAATTGGCAGATTCAAAGGGTTTGATTTGCTTGTAGAGAAGAATTATATGGGAGTAAATTATATGGTCCTTCGTGGCAAGACTGAGTATAAAGCAGAACTTAGTACGAGCCCTGTTGGTAATATGGTCAAGCTTGAAAACACATTTAATGGGTTATCTGAAAATGAAGAATTTCTGATTAAGAAGATAGATCAGTACCAACGGGACATGGAACAGTCAAAGCAGGAGTATGAAAAGCCATTTTCGTACGAAACAGAGCTTAAAGAGAAACTGGCAAGGCAGTTTGCGTTAAATGCAGAGCTGGATCTTGAAAACAGCAAGGTGGAAGATGTTGATTTGAATGGCGTAGAAGGTAAGGATAATGACGTTCCAGACAGTAATGTGGCAGAGCGAGGAAATGACTACTTAAACGGACAGGATAATATGAGGAGGTAGTCATGCTCTATCATGTTTTAGTGATTATATTAGGTAAATAAATGATTATAGCAGGAATATTTATTGTAGTTGGGATTGTCATTTTGGCAGTCCCTTTTTAATAAAAATATATTTTTACGTATGCCAGAAGCATACAGAGAGAGGATTTTATGAAGTATTCAATCAGAGCAAATGAAATTAAGGGAAATGAAAGGCAACAAGGTGAGAATGCATCTCACCTAAGAGGTTTTGCAACATTAATCATTGGAAATGACTTTAAAATATCCAATATTGCAATTTTGGAAAGTAATGAGGGTAAGCTTTTTGTGTCAATGCCACGCTACAAATCCAGTGATAAAGATGAAAAGGGTGCGAATGTATATAAGGATGTATGCAATCCAATTACAAAAGAATTTCGTGAGGAACTTTATGACAATATATTAGAGGCTTTTGAGAAGGCAAAGTATGCAGATAAAACTGAAGAAGTGAAGAGCCAGGAGGGAACAGAGATGCCTGGTTTTTCAGTTTCAGTAACTCCATTTGAAAGAGAAGGAAGTAATATTCAAGGACTAGCACGCATTTATTTCGAAGATTGCTTTATTGTAAATAATGTATCCATTCTTCAAGGAAAAGAAGAGAGTTTATTTGTTGCAATGCCATCTTATCGTACAAAACAGGTGGATGAGAATCAGAAGGCGGTCTATCAGGATGTTTGTTATCCAGTAACAAAGGAATTTCGTGAGAAATTGTATGGGGAATTAATATCGTCATATCAGGAGGCGAAGGATAAACTGGAAACTGCGACACAGGTACAGGTACAAGGAAGTGTGGCAGTG
Organism: Lachnoclostridium phytofermentans; assembly: GCF_000733755.1. Lineage (GTDB taxonomy): Bacteria > Bacillota > Clostridia > Lachnospirales > Lachnospiraceae > Lachnoclostridium > Lachnoclostridium phytofermentans_A. The sequence continues at coordinate 562,459 of NZ_JPOF01000007.1, forward strand.
AGTGTTGGACAACAGGAGAGAGAGACACCATTTCGCTAAAAGATATTTATGATTTTGGCGGTGCGAAAGCATCGCCTCATATAGAATGGAGGAAAGTTATATGGAGAAAATGAATATTACATTGACACAGGATGAAATGGTAATGGAGCTAATTAGGCTTTTGAAAGAAAATCAGATGAAGGATAAAGCAAATGATATTTTTGAATCGGCAATTTATGTAGATGGACTTGAGAAAAAGTTAGATCAGGTTGCTACAGAATTAAATGCAGTAAAAAAGCAACTTGATGATTTGCAGGAACAACAGATGATGAAATCTATCAAGGCACAATTAGCGAACGCATCAGAACGCATGGAAGCTTTATGCAATAGCATGAAAGAGCAGTTGTTCGAAGTTAAGACGGAATTTAAAGAAAAAGCTACATCTATTGTTACAGAAGTCAAGGCAAAGGGAAAAGAAGGATTAAATCGTATATCAGAGTTTTTTGGAGTTAAAGAAAAACTTAAAAAGCTCCGCATGAATGTAAGAGAAGCAGGTATTGAAACGGATAAGACAATAGTCAAGATTGATCGTTTTGGGGCAGATATTAGGGAAGCAGGGAGATCTGTTTCTAATGCTTTTCGTACTTTTGCTGATAAAGAAATGGTAGATTATTCAATGGTAGAAAAATCTTTTTCTAAAACTGAGATAACAAAGAAACCTTGGGAATGGAAAAGGAAGCTATTTGTGGGAATGGAACTACGATTAGATGCTGTGATTGATAAAATTGATAATCTTGCGAAAGATATAGAACTTAACAAGATGGAGAAGCATGATTTTGACAAAGTGGATAGAGATGTGATTTCACCTGGAGCAATTTCAATGATAGCTGAAAATATGGAATGTCAGTATGGAAGTGAAGCATTTGAAACATTTCAGAAACAGGAGAGAAGTAAGGAGGTCGGTGATCAGATAGTAGAGACAATTATTAAGCAAGATAGCATGAGATGATAGACTATGAGGGTAAGTACAGAAATATTTCTTTTCAATCTTTAGTGGATATGCGAATTATTTTGATTAAACTTTAGGTAATCATTTAAGAAAATTTATTCTCAATAGAAATTATTTTATGGTAATGTTAGATATGATATATAATATTTTTATTTTTGTGAAAAATGCATAATGTATCGTTATGATAGTTCCAGAATAATCAATATTGAAAAGTTAGATTGATTTATTTAATATTAAAATAAATGCGAATATAATCATTGAAGTCATTAACCACCATATAGAGTTATACTACATTTTGCATGGCTTTGATTTTTTACTAATGACATCATTTTTGTCTACTCAAGGTACATGATTGATTTACCCTCTTTAGAAATTTCGATTTTATAATCAATAGCGTTATTAATTAAACTGATAGGGAGCAACATCCTGGAATATGGTGTTTGTATAAGATTGTTGCGCTATTATTCTGAAACAAAAAAAATCCTTCCATAGAGGTATGGAACGGTGAGAGTTTGTGTATGAAACCCACTTACGTTAGTTCACCTAAACCTGCCATTCTGGAGGCATTACTATGCCAAGCAACTACACATAAGAACAGTTATTAATAAAATTTTTCAAAAGCTCTATTGACAATCAAATTTCAATAAAGTAAAATGTAACCAGTATTACATGTAATACTGGTTACATTAATTTTAAAATAGGAGGGTAATAAATTGGAAGAAAAGGAATGGTTAATATTAAATTATACAATACCTAAAGAACCTTCCCGGATTCGAGTAAGTGTGTGGAGAAAATTAAAAAAGTGTGGTTCAGTAATTATTGGACAATCAATGTGGATGCTGCCCTTATCCAATGAGCATATTGATATTTTTACTGAAATATCAAATGAAATTTTACAAAACAACGGTGATGCTTATATACTGAAAGGTGTTTTAGTTAGTGATAATGGTTCAGATAATATTGTCGAGTTATTTAACAAAGCAAGGGATGAAGAATACAAAGAGCTATTAGATAAATGCGAGGATTTTTTCCGTGAGATAGAAAAGGAAACCGAAAAAGAGAATTTTTCATTTGTAGAAGTTGAGGAAAATGAAGATGAATACAACAAACTTATTGAATGGCACAAAAAAATTGCTAAAAGAGACTTTTTCAATGCCTCGCTAAAAACGGTATCAGCGCAGGAGTTAGAAAAATGCAAGCAAATATTAGATGATTTCAGCAATCAAGTCTATGAGCTAAACAATGAAAATTAATTTAGGGAGGAATTTTAATGAGAAAATTGGATGCAATTTGGTCAATGGATAAAAAAGCCGTTCAAAGCGCATTGAATTCTGATATATCAAAAGGTCTGAGTTCAGCTGAAGCTGAGAAACGACTGAAAGAAAGCGGCTTAAATAAAATCACACAGTCTAAAACTATAACGTTCTGGGACATTTTATTTGAAGAGATAAAAGAGCCTTTAATTCTTTTACTGCTTACCATAGGGGTAATATACAGTGTTTGGGGCAAGATTGGCGATACGATAACGATTATTTTTGTAATACTTACCGTAACATTGGTAGAGGTTTACACGGAGTATAAAGCTAAGAAAAGTATTGAATCATTGAGAAAGCTTGCTTTGCCGACAACATGGGTTATGCGGGACGGGAAAGCTGTTGAAATAGAAACAAGCCTCATAGTTCCGGGTGATATACTCATATTGAAAAATGGCGTTAAAATAAGCGCTGATGCCCGTGTTATCGATGCAAGCGGACTAGAGGCAGACGAATCACAGTTGACAGGCGAATCTATGGGTATTGCTAAAATCGCAGATCTGATGCCCGCGGCTACAGGATTACATGACCGAACGAATATGGTTCACATGGGCAGCATCATACTCAAGGGCAAAGGAACGGCGATGGTGGTCAATACCGGAATGGATACGGAGCTGGGGAAAATAGCAGGGCTCACACAGGAAGCCAGAGAGCCTAAAACACCTTTGCAAAAATCTATGAAGCAGTTGTCCAAAAACCTTATTTGGATTGCAGTAGTATTTAGCGTGCTCATCCCTGTATTAGGTGTGTTTAGAGGATTGCCGCTTAAGGATATGATATTGACCGGTTTGTCTCTTTCATTTGCAACAATTCCTGAAGAAATGCCGATCATCGTGACCATGCTACTGGGGCTTGGATCAGTTAACCTTTCCAAGAAGAATGTGTTGATAAGAAGAACCCAGGCAGCGGAAACCTTAGGGAGCGTTACGGTCATTGCTACAGATAAAACAGGAACCCTTACCGAAAACAAAATGAGCATTGAAAAGTGGGCGGCAAAAGACGAGCAGCTGTTGTTTACTATCGGAGCGTTGATGGCGGACGTTGCATATGATAGCGAAGGCGGATTTTTGGGCGATCCGATGGATAAAGCGGTTATTGATAAGGCACAAGAAATGGGCCTCGAGAGAAAAGAAATCCTAAATCGTTATAAGCTGATACAAGATTTGGGTTTTGATGAAAACAGAAAGGTTTTTCAATCACTCTATCAAAATGAAGGAAAAACAATCACTGTTTTGAAAGGTGCGTCCGAAAGCATATTCTCCATGTCCAGGCAGGACGATGAAATGGAGAACAAACTTAAGGAATCAATGTCCATAGGCTACAGAACCATAGCAGTAGCATATAAAGTGGATTCTGAGAAATTTTTTACAATAATCGGACTCATCTGCTTTGACGATCCCATCCGGGAAGGTGTTAAAGAAGCAATTGCTAACAGTAACGGTGCAGGCGTTAGAGTTATTATGATTACGGGAGACCACGCGAGCACTGCCAAAAGAGTGGCTGTAAACGCAGGAATAAAGGTGACAGGTGTGCTTACCGGGGATGAAATCAATAGAATGTCTCCCGAAAGTCTTTCTGCTGCTGTCAAGAAATATAATATATTCGCAAGAATTTCGCCAGAGCAGAAGCTCAATATAGTAAAAGCACTTCGTGAGAATGGAGAGGTAATAGCCGTAACAGGCGACGGCATCAATGATGCTCCTGCTTTAAAAGCAGCTGACATTGGGATCTCGATGGGTATATCGGGTACTGACGTGGCCAAGGAGGCTGCGGATATGATATTAACGAACGACAGTTTCACGTCGATCGTAGATGCCATACAGGAGGGCAGAAGACTTTATGATAATTTGTCTAAATGTGTAAAATATTATCTGTCCTGTAAAGTAGGACTAATCATATCATTTTTAGTGCCTGTACTGTTTAACATGCCTCTTCCGTTTTCACCAATACAAATAATAATACTGGAGTTATTTATGGATTTGGCGGCGTCAACATCCTTTGTAGCTGAACCTGCAGAGTCGGATTTGCTCAAGAGAAAACCGAGAGATCCAAAAGAAAGTTTCATGAATAAAAACATGATGACAGGTATTTTCAGCGGAGGTATCACACTTTCGGCGGCAGTACTCGCTGTGTACTTCTTTAGCTGGTTTACGACAAAGGATCTTGCAACCGCGCAGACATTTGCATTTATAATATGGCTCTTTGGTCATGTATGTCTGGCCCTTAATATGAGAACAAATCATGTACCTTTAACAAAGGTGAGAGTGTTTTCAAGCCGATCCTTCAATATTTGGATGAGCGGAGTAGTTGTATTTCTCTTGATAGCACTTAATGTACCTGTACTCAGTGATTATTTAAAGCTTACGCCTGTTGGAATTTTGCCAGTAATATGCCTTGCTTTAGTGGCTGTTTTGGCTACCTTTTGGATGGAAGTACTTAAGCATTTTAAAAAGCAGTTTTGAGGAGGAAAATGGGTAGTTATAAACTATAATCGCCCTAAGAAACCTTCCAGGCTGCATTGGAAATAATGCATCCGGGGTTATTGTTCTTACAATAATTATTCCTCAAATAAATATAATAAAGAAAGGTGGTTTATTGTGGCAAAATTAAAGATTGAACCTATGAAAAACCCCGATAAAATTATTAATTATTGGAAAAAAGAAAAATTCGTTGTGGCATGCATTTTAATTTTTGGTCTGACTTTCAATATCTCAATTATTTTAGGTCCCATTTACCAAGGCAAGCTTATTGATTCTATCGTTGGAGGAGGAAGTCTGTCCTCTATTGTAACACTTACAGGTACTTATGTAGTTCTTATTGGAACTATTCAACTTTTGCGTTACTTTAAACGCTTTTATATAAGGCGTTTTGCAAACAGCACCAGTGCTACGATGCGACTTATGATTTACAATAATATTATGCATAAAAGCATTTCTGAGTTGGATAACGAAAATACTGGCAACTTGATGACCAGAGCTATTTCTGATGTTGATCTGTGCGTGGAAGGTATGCGAAAATTCACTACGGAGCTGTTTGATACTGGTGTGCTTATGACTGCCTATATCATCTCGCTGCTAGTTTATGATGTAAAAATAACGATACTTTCTATTCTTTATATTCCGATTGCCATGATGCTTGCGGAAAAACTGAAAAGTATCATTTACAAATACTCCATTGACTTTCGCAAAAAAAGCAGTGAGGTTGCTAGCATTACCTTTGATTCTATTGAAAATGCCATGCTCTACCGTGTAAACGGTATGGAAGCTCAAAACAGAGCGAAGTATAATGCCGAATTAGAAGATTTGCAGAACAAAGCAATAAAAGCCAATATATTAGAGAATTCCATGCAGCCAATTTACAATGTTATAGCTATGATTGGAATCATCATGGTAATCTACTTTGGCGGAGCAAAGGTTATTCATGGTGGTTGGACTATAGGGATTTTTTCTACATATATCACCATGTTTATTGCCATGGCAAATAAGGCAAGTAAAGCAGCCAAATTATTTAATTCTGTGCAAAAATCACAGGTATCATGGAAACGTATTAAACCCTATCTTAAGGAATACGAAAATAAAGATACTGCCGCTAATATCAATAAGGATAGCACAAAACTTTCAGTAGAAAATCTAGGTTTGCGTTATGCAGTAAGTAAGGAAAACATCATTGAAAATATAAGTTTTGAAGGAAAGCAAGGAGATATTATAGGCGTAACGGGACCCATTGCTTCCGGTAAATCTACACTTGGGATATCTTTGACAGGGTTATATCCGTATCTAGGTAGTATAAAAATAGACGGGAAAGAACTTACAAGTTACTCGGAATATGAAAGAAGTCAGATGATTTCTTACTTGGGTCATAAGTCTGAGCTGTTTTCGGACACTATTTATAACAATATTACTCTGGGAAATGAGAAGGATATTACTTCAGTTCTAAAGGATGTTTGCTTTGATACTGATTTAGCAGCGATGCCGGATGGGCAAAATACTTTAGTCGGAAATAGCGGAATTCGCCTAAGTGGTGGTCAACAGGCGAGGATATCACTTGCAAGAGCTTTGCTTAACAAAAACAAAATTATTATTATCGATGACCCATTTTCAGCAGTTGATATGAAGACGGAAGAAACAATTATCGAAAATCTTAAAAATAATTATAAACACAGTTTAATTATACTTATTTCCCATCGTTTGACTATTTTTAGCAAGATTAGCCAGGTTGTATTCTTGAACAATGATAAAATGACAGAATATGGTGCGCATAATGAGCTGATGAAAACCTCGGATCTTTATGCAACTATATTTAATTTACAATGTACAGAGAGTGGTGATGACAATGGAAAATAGTTTGGTAAAAAAGTCTATTATAAAAGTAATTAGAAAAAATATGGGTCGATGTATATTACTGATCTTTGCTGTTTGCGGCACTGTCATCACAAGTTTAGTTCCTCCACAGATTTTGAAACAAATCTTTGATCAAAACCTTGTGCCAAGAAGCAGTGACGGGCTGCTCATGTTAGCAATAGCTTATATGGGTGTTATATTGTTTATTGGCGTCTTTGATTTTATGAAGGAGGCTGTCCTTACAGTTTTAGGGCAAAAAATCACAAAGGAAATCCGGGTTGAAATGATGGTAAAGCTTGAAAAAATATATGCCTTGTTTTTCTCTAGCAATGGGTCTGGTGTAGTTGTTTCAAGATTTACTAACGATGTGGATGCGATTAACTCTTTGTTTACGAGTGGTATTGTGGGAATGATGATCGACTGTTTAAAGGTTATAGGAATTATATTTTCTATTTGGCTGTTCAGTGAAACGCTTGGAATCATCACTATAATATTACTTCCCATTATTTATGCGATCACAAGGCTTTTTCAAAAAAGAATGTTAAAGGCACAGATAGAAAATCGAATTTTAGTGGGCAAGGTAAACAATCATATTTCCGAAAGCTTGAAAAATGCACAGATGATTAAGGTTTTCAGCAAAGAAAACTACATGGAAAGGAAATATACGGAGCATTTACTGGATAACTATAAAACTGTTGAAAAAGTAAATTTCTATGATTCCGTATTTCCTCCTATGATACAAATTACCCGTGCTGTTGTAATTGCCATAATTGTTATTCTATCATCGAAGCAACTTAATTATTTGGGGATATCCCTGGGTATGGTTGCAGCATCCATTGATCTGATTTCAAACTTGTTTGCACCAATTGAAAATCTGGGAATGGAGCTTCAAAACATTCAGCAGGCAATATCCGGTATTCATCGAGTGAACAACTTTTACAGTGAGACAGAAGACACTAATACGATTAAGGAATTACAAGCAGAAAATATTATACCAATCCGTGAAGAAGTAAGACTTTCATTTCACGACTTAACATTTCATTATGAGGAAGGAACAGATGTTTTGCAAAATATCAACCTTATAATAAAACCACAGGAAAAGGTTACATTTGTCGGTAGAACAGGCGTTGGAAAATCCACATTATTTAAACTTATCATGGGATTACTGAAACCTTCTGAAGGCAATATTACAATCAATGGAATTGATGTTTACAACATACCGAATAATGAAAAACGTAAGATATTTGGTTATGTAGATCAGAGCTTTCATTTGATAAAAGGCACAGTTGCGGAGCAAATCAGTCTACAAGACGAGAGTATCACAAGAGAGCAAATTGAACATGCACTGGAATTTGTGGGAATGACGGATTATATAGCATCTTTAGAGAAGGGCTTTGATACACAAGTAATCAATGACACTCTTTTTTCACAAGGACAAATGCAACTTCTTGCGATTGCAAGAGCAATTGTGACAGATCCTCCAATTTTACTATTGGATGAAATTACGGCAAATCTAGATTCAATCACTGAGGAAAAGATAGTTACAGTACTGCAAAAGGCAAGCCGAGCACACACAATACTGTCGATTTCTCACCGTTTATCCTCTATGATTGCCAGCGATATGGTTGTTATTTTAGAAAATGGCAGAGTAAAAAATACAGGTTCTCCGGAAATGCTGTTGCAAAAGGATGACTGGTATCGCAGCCATCTTGCACTGGAGAAACTGACTTGGAGTTAAGCTGGATATATACCTTTAAGTGAGTATGAAGATGAAAGTAGTCCAATTAGGAATACAGAAGGAGGAGCCTATATGCAAGATTCACAGCTAACCAAAAACGCATTATTTGCATCTATGAAGGAACTTATGGCTAAGTACCCGATGGAAAAAATCAAGATTGTCAATAATGTTGAACGTTGCAATATGAATCAGCAGAGCTTTTACTACCGCTTTAAAGATAATTATGATTTTGTAAACTGGGTTTATTATTTGTAGCCTCATGTAATAAAGCATAAGCAGAAGCAGCTAATAACATTCCTATGGGACTAGCAAGATTACCACCAATAGTAATTGATGCAAGTACCCATATGGCAGGAAGATTAATTTTAGAACCAACGACTCTGGAATAAATCATATTCCCTTCTACTTGTTGCAATATTAGTAGAAATATGATAAAAACAAAGGCTTTGAAGGGATTAACTGTAAGTATCATAAAGGCAAAAACAATAGCACAAATATATGCACCTACAATGGGAAGTAGAGCTGTTACACCAACCAAAGAACCAATCATAGGGGTGATAGAACAATAGCAATAGGATGACGTAGTTTTTTAAAATATTTATTAGAATTTTTGGTAAATAAATGTTTCTCTATAGGACGCATGGGAACATTAAAAATGAGAGATAATACTACTCCTTATAATAAAGGAAATATAAAATCTACTAACCAAGAAGAGATTGCATTTGCAATAATGTTCATATGTCCCAAAGCTAAATAAATTAATATATAAATGGTAAAAATTCCTATGATCCATTTGGATACAAAACTACGTTTTTTCCTGCTTTCTATTAGCCTTGATAACTCCATTTTAGACATTAATGTCTTGCATAAGTGATGCAATCTTTTTTGGCTAAAATCATTTTTAAATATTATTTGCTTCCTTTTTCAGATTTGTGTTTATATAAGTAATTCGCAAGTAAAGAAAAGCCTGCATAAAGAATCATCAACAAAATTGAGACCCAAAACATAGGAGAATCAGGCTTTGTTATACTTGCCCCGAGCAGTGTGGAAAGTATGGTGTTTGGAAGTGATCCAAGAATGCTGGCGAATATATAACGTGAAAAAGGTATCTTTGTTGCACCAAGATACAAACTGACCACATCCATTGGAAGGAAGCTGATGATTCTTAGGAAGAAACATACAAAAAATGAATTATTATGTTGCAGTTCTATAATATGAGAAAGTTTAGGATATTTTTTTGTTAGTTTATCAACAGTAATAGTGCCGGAAAAATATCCGATCCAAAAAGAAACAGTGTAACAAATAAGCATTCCTGCAATATTAACAAGAAGAGCTATTCCGGTTGGGAAAAGATGTCCGCCAGCAATTTTTAAGATAATAAGCGGAAAAAAAATTGACAAACTTTTTATCGCATACAAAAGAAGTAAAATACACGCAGCAAAATAAGGGTTCTGTGGAGTGTATTTTAATATTGATTCCACAGTAAGTGTTTTCCCAAAGAAAATGTAACAAATTATAAAAATGATACATAGCACTATGGGAAGAAATTTAATAAAGGATAAATATTTGCCGGTTTTTTTTGAATTCATTATTTTTCCTTAATCAAAGCCGTGGTCTTTTAGCTAACCACCATTTTAAATTCAATTACTGTAATTATGATTATATAAGATATATTTAGACATTTCATTAGACCAAGTTTATAGTTTGTCGCAAATTTTTACTTTTTTACAAAAGTGTTACTTTTTTGGACAAACAGTCGAAAGTGTCCCAAAAGAGGTCGCTGGAATTCTTGAAGAAGCTGTTTATTTATGTTAAAATTTACAGATATAATGTGCGGTTGAAGTCAGCGTGATGAGATAATTCCTGTATCCATCTTAAGAGGCGAAATTTATTCGTATAAATGGTTAAGTTTTGTCTTATTTATATTTTTGGTAAGGATATTTTGCGAAGGAGGAAACGAATGTGGCAGATTCGAACATAACGAAAAGAGCGCTTGCTGCAGCGTTAAAGGAGTTGATTGGAGAAAAAGCATTTGAAAAAATAAGTGTTGGAGATATTTGCGAAAAGTGTGAAATGAATCGCAAGAGTTTTTACTATCATTTCAAAGATAAGTATGATTTAGTGAATTGGATTTTTGATACAGAGTTTATTGCAGCTACAAATAAAAAAAGATATGAAACCGGCTGGGATTTACTTGCAGATATAAGTCGGCTTTTTTATGATAATCGAGATTTTTATCGCAAAGTGTTGTGCATAAAAGGACAAAATTCATTCTCCGACCATTTTAGGGAATTGTTACTTTCCGTAATTGGCAGTCGCCTTCACGATATTTTAAATATTGAGATAACACAAGAGTTTCAAATTAATTTTTTTACGGATGCATTTGTTATGGCTTTTCAAAGGTGGATTTTAGAGTACACTTCTATGTTGCCTTCAGAATTTTTAGCACAGATTAAGATTTGTATTCAATATCTGGCAGTCAGATATAGTGAATTGGAGCCTTAATTTACTTTTTGGATTTGTTATAGAATAATACATATTAATAAAGTGAAGGAACAGAATAGTCGATTCCTTCACTTTTTGTTATCATTCATTAAATACTTATATTAGAAACTTAGGCTTTGGGTTTTAGAGAAACTTGTTTTAGTATTTCAATGAGCGGATGCTTAAAGCAATTGAAATTTTCATACTTATTTGAGTCATAAATTTGACTGAGTTTTCCTTCTTTGCTAAAGCCAATCGAACATGCCTCCTCGGATATGATACCATCAATAAAATAACTATCATAAATAATATCAAACGGAATTGTTCGATAAATCTGTTGAGCTCGTGTTTGCAGTATATATTGATAAACACTTACTTGTATTTCCGGCGGACAAGATGGAAATGCAAACAAAGCAGTAAACACAGGGTGCAGAATTTCAGCATCAGTTAAAAAATCACCATTAAATATTTTATTCACATCACATTCTTGATAAGGATAGAAAATTGAGTATAAAAATTTTCTTGTACGTAATAAGATACAAGCATCTTCAATTCCATCCGTATATTCCACTGCAAGCATCAGATTGTTCACTTTACTGGCTTCATCTAATAGAATATTTGTAATTTCTTTGGGAGAGCAGAAGATGATAAAGGCACATTCAGAAAATTTCTCTGCAAGTTCTAAAATATGTGGTGTCCCATCAAGAGAATAAATCATCCAGGTGTAAATTCCAAGTTCTTGTCCCTGCTCAATAAGGGAGTGATACGCTTTATTTCTTTCCAAATAAGCCAGACCACTGATTTCTAGAGAGATTGACCATGGAATATTGAATTGTTCTTTTTCTTCGATTGCCCGAATTCTTTTGGCTCCTTTCGTACAACTGTTGTAGCCAAGGTTCATTCCGAAGGTAACAAGTCGTTCCGTATCAATTGTAGATACAATATCAGGAACTAGTTTATAGTAGGAACTATGTTCGTTTTTTAGCATTTCCTGTGTGGTTTCAAAAAATTGTTGTTGAAATTTTCCTTCTGAAAAATTAAGTGCCATGTCCACTAAATTGCGAGTACTTCTTTCAGGATCATCTTGTATCTGTTTTAAAGTTTTTCTAATAGTTGTTTCTATTAACCTACGGTTAAGGTTATTTTCCATAAGCTACCTTCCTTTACGTATTTACTGAAATTTCAAGTAAGCAGAAAACATATCTTACACGGTTTAATCATAGTTAGACTTAGATATTTGTACAATGGACAAAAAGTTGATTCTGTCCAAAAATGTGACAATTTTTTTGAGTGTCAAGATTTAAGACATTTTCTGTGTTGTGTCCGTTGTATTTCGTAAATGAATTTCTATAATTAGTGCATAAGCATATTGTAAATGCTAATAAAAATTTCATAAGGAGAAGAAAAGGTATGGCTGAGAAGAAAACTAAAGAAATTATGCAGGAGTTTGCAATTAAAAAGGCACTTGGTTATCTGGAGAAGGACCCAGAAAAGAATGCACCTAAGCTTATGGATATGGTGGATAAGGTCTGCCCAGATGATTGGTACGGAGGTGCAAGAAAAACGATACGCAGGATTTTAGAAGAAAAGGGAAATTGGTATGAGCTTGTATTGCGTATTTATGATTTGGATCCTGGAGTTAGAAAAGTTTTTTTTGAGAATTTTATTTTCAACTCGGCACTGAAAGGCAGTGCGATTCAGAAGGAAATTGCTGAGAAGAACAATTGCAATGTACCTTGGGCTATTTTAATGGACCCGACCTCTGCTTGTAATCTTCACTGTACGGGCTGTTGGGCAGCAGAATATGGACATCAGTTAGAGCTTGATTTTGATACACTTGATTCTATTGTTAAGCAAGGTAAGGAGTTAGGCACATATATGTACATATATACGGGTGGTGAACCATTAGTACGCAAAAAGGACTTAATCAGATTGTGTGAGAAACATACCGATTGTGAGTTTTTATCATTTACGAACGGAACATTGATTGATGAAGAATTTTGTCAGGAAATGCTTAGAGTAAAAAATTTTGTTCCGGCTATCAGTCTAGAAGGCTTTGAAGATGCCAATGATGGGCGAAGAGGTGATGGTGTATATCAGAAAGTTATAAATGCCATGAGATTGTTAAAGGAAAATAAGCTACCTTTCGGTATTTCAACCTGCTATACTAGCAAAAACTTTGAAGATGTAAGCAGTGAAGCATTTTATAATCTGATGATAGAAAACGGAGCATTATTTGCATGGTTCTTCCATTATATGCCTGTTGGGAATTCAGCAGTTACTGAGCTTATGCCGACACCAGAGCAGAGAGAGGAAATGTATCATAGAATTCGTCATTTTAGAGAAATAAAACCGATTTTCGGAATGGACTTCCAGAATGATGCTGAGTTTGTAGGAGGTTGCATCGCAGGAGGACGCAGTTACTTCCACATAAATGCAAAAGGAGATGCTGAGCCATGTGTATTTATCCACTATTCTAATGCAAATGTTCATGACACATCAATAATTAATATTTTAAAGAGTCCTATTTTTCAGGCATATCATGATAACCAGCCATTTAATGACAATCAGTTACGTCCCTGCCCGATGCTGGAAAATCCGGAAGTCTTAAGAAAACTAGTAAAGGATACCGGAGCAGTAAATACTGACTATCAGGAGCCGGAAAGTGTAGATCATTTATGTGATAAATGTAATGCTTATGCAGAAAACTGGAAACCAACAGCGGATAGACTGTGGGAAGACAGCCATTCCTGTGAAAGCTAATTAGTAGGAAAGGAATTGATATGGATTATCAAATATTCACAGATGCTACGGCAGATATTAGTGAAGAGATGCTTGTAGGACTGCAACATATTGAGATTGTTCCAATGGAAATTAATATTGGCAATAAAACTTATGTTTATGGAACAACAGGAAATCTTACAGTAGAACAGTTTTATGCGATGCAGAGAGAAGGGATGTTTGCAAGCACAACACAAATTCGACCAGATAAATATAAGGAAGCTTTCGAACCATATTTGCAAAAGGGGAAGAACATTTTGTATTTAGGTTTTTCATCAGGCATGTCAGGCACAGTCAGTTCAGCGAGTTTGTGTGCCAGGGAATTGGAAGAAGCATATCCTACGAGAAAAATACTTTGCATTGATACTCGATGTGCATCAGTGGGTGAAGGTTTTCTTGTTAGAGAAGCTACCAAGAAGCAGGCAGAAGGAATGAAGCTGGAAGATCTAGCACAATGGGTAACCGAACATTGTTTAGATGTGTGCCATTGGTTTACGGTGGATACATTTCAGCATATACTTCATGGTGGAAGAGTATCTGCGGCAGAAGCGATTGCAGGAACGGTTTTAAAGATAAAGCCATTATTGCATGTTGATGATGAGGGTAAATTGCAAGTAATGGAAAAACCTCGTGGGAACAAGCAGGCGATGAAAGTAAAACTGAAACATATGGAGAAGGGATGGATGCCAGAGCTAGGAAAACTGGTTATTGTTGGACATGGAGATTGTCCTGAGAATGGGAAACTATTATGTGAACAAATTACAGAGCATTATCCTGAGGCGGAAATCTATATGGTTGATATAGGCCCGGTTATTGGTGCACATACAGGTCCTGGAATGATGGCACTTATCTATTGGGGAAATAACCGATAAAAATAGATTGTTTGTGCTAAAGAAGTGTAATGCCTATGAGCAAGACTCTTTCACGAAAATTTGAAAAGAGATTTAATTGGGTACAAGGATGTTGGATTGCAGCTCAGTGGCTCTTGATTGGAAATGGAATAATTACTTTATGTAATCTGGGGGAAGAATTAGTATACCTTTACAAACGATTCGGATTCGGAATTGTTGTACGAATTATGACTAGAGACAAACAGTTAATTGCAAGTCCAGAGTTTAGTATAACCATTGGTAAATCACAATTTACAGAACGAGTGGATGGAGGAACGGTTATGCTGGAAGCTATCAGTAAATTCAAGACAGGTGATATTTATCCAATTGGCAGATTCAAAGGGTTTGATTTGCTTGTAGAGAAGAATTATATGGGAGTAAATTATATGGTTCTTCGTGGTAAGACTGAGTACAAAGCAGAACTTAGTACGAGCCCTGTTGGTAATATGGTCAAGCTTGAAAACACATTTAATGGGTTATCTGAAAATGAAGAATTTCTGATTAAGAAGATAGATCAGTACCAACGGGACATGGAACAGTCAAAGCAGGAGTATGAAAAGCCATTTTCGTACGAAACAGAGCTTAAAGAGAAACTGGCAAGGCAGTTTGCGTTAAATGCAGAGCTGGATCTTGAAAACAGCAAGGTAGAAGACGTTGATTTGAATGGCGTAGAAGTTAAGGATAATGATGTTCCAGACAGTAATGTGGCAGAGCGAGGAAATGACTACTTAAACGGACTGGATAATATGAGGAGGTAGTCATGCTCTATCATGTTTTAGTGATTATATTAGGCAAATAAATGATTATAGCAGGAATGTTTATTGTAGTTGGGATTGTCATTTTGGCAGTCCCTTTTTAATAAAAATATATTTTTATGTATGCCAGAAGCATACAGAAAGAGAGGATTTTATGAAGTATTCAATCAGAACAAATGAAATTAAGGGAAATGAAAGGCAACAAGGTGAGAATGCATCTCACCTAAGAGGTTTTGCAACATTAACCTTTGGAAATGACTTTAAAATAACCAATATTGCAATTTTGGAAAGTAATGAGGGTAAGCTTTTTGTGTCAATGCCACGCTACAAATCCAGTGATAAAGATGAAAAGGGTGCGAATGTATATAAGGATGTATGTAATCCAATTACAAAAGAATTTTGTGAGGAACTTTATGACAATATCTTAGAGGCTTTCGAGAAGGCAAAGTGTGCAGATAAAATTGAAGAGGTAAAAAGTCAGGAGGGAACAGAGATGCCTAGTTTTTCCGTTTCAGTAACTCCCTTTGAAAGAGAAGGAAGTAATATTGGAGGACTAGCACTTTTGAGAATTGCTTTATTGTAAACAATGTGTCCATTCTTCAAGGAAAAGAAGAGAGTTTATTTGTTGCAATGCCATCCTATCGTACAAAACAGGTGGACGAAAATCAGAAGGCGGTATATCAGGATGTTTGTTATCCAGTAACAAAGGAATTTCGTGAGAAATTATATGGTGAATTAATATCTTCATATCAGGAGGCGAAGGAAAAGATGGAATCTGTGACGCAGATACAGGCACAAGACAAGGTGGTAGTGAGTGTTGGACAACCGGATAGAGAGACACCATTTCGCTAATAGATACTTATGATTTAGGCGGTGCGAAAGCATCGCCTTATATAGAATGGAGGAAAGTTATATGGAAAAAATGAATACTGCATTGACGCAAGATGAGATTGTAATGGAGCTAATTAGGCTTTTGAAAGAAAATCAGATGATGCATAAAGCAAATTATATCTTTGAATCGGCAACATATGTTGATGGACTTGAGAAAAAGCTGAATCAGGTTGTAGCAGAATTAAATGATGTGAAAAAGCAACTTGCTGATTTGCAGGAACAACAGATGATGAAATCTATCAAGGCACAATTAGCAAAAGCATCAAAACGTATGGAAGCTTTATGCAATAGCATGAAAGAGCAGTTGTTCGAAGTAAAGAAGGAATTTAAGAAAAAAGCTACATCTATTGTTACAGAAGTCAAGGCAAAGGGAAATGAAGCCTTAAATCGTGTTTCTGAGTTTTTAGGAGTTAAAGAAAAACTTGAAAAGCTCCGCATGAATGTAAGAGAAGCAGGTATTGAAATTGATAAGACTATTGCCATATCTCTATGAAAATGAAGACTATCTTGCCCAATTGTCTGAAAAAATATCAGAGGATATCATAATCTGCGGACATACACATATACCATATTTCAGAAATATTAATGGGGAATATTTTATTAATGCTGGTTCAGCTGGTAAACCGAAGCACGGAGATAGTAGATGCACCTATGTGATTGTCACGATAGAAAAGGAAGCGGTGTCTTGTAGCATTGAAAAAGTTGAATACAATATTAATCAGATGATAAAGGATATAGAGAATAATCAGATGATATCAGATGGTTTAGTCGAAATGTTACGACTTGGGGTGTAAGTCGTTTTGCTAGGAACACGTTGGATTGCCTTAAATACATACGACAGTTGAAAGATAAGAATATTCCCGTATTTTTTGAAAAGGAAAATATCAATAGCATGGACTCCAAGGGAGAGGTTATGCTTATCATCATGGAATTCCTTGCTCAACAGGAGAGTCAGTCACTAAGTCAGAATGTGAAGCTGGGTGTACAATACCGGTATAAACAGGGTGAAATACAGATCAATCACAATCGTTTCTTAGAGTATACCAAGGATGGAAATAAGCGACTTGTAATTGATCCGGTTGAAGCAGAAGTTGTAAAGCGCATTTATTTGGAGTACCTTGAAGGGGCAAGCTATTATTTCTCTACTCTATTTTTAAAATTTTATTTGAACTATCATAGAACAGAGTGGATTTCTTTTGTTCCAGTTTTAGGAAAATATTCTTAACGTGCCTTAGAGGGGGTTAATAGGGACTTTGAATTCGAGAAAATATGCGTGAAAGGCCACAGCCTTTAGTCAAGACTAAAGGTGTAGAGAAGTGAATGGGCGTAGGGGCTTATGGCATGGTTACATTTGTATTTTTCAAAATAGAAAGCAATTGAAAACAACCGCGCAGGAGAATTCAACTCTTACATGGTTATTTTCGATTATATTTACTTGTATTTACTAAACTAAAAAATCAAGCCATCCATATGTAAATTAAAAAATATATCCACATTCATAGTAAACTAAAAAATATATCCACTTGACAATTAATGGATGTTGTGTTATCGTATTACTAACTCTTTGCGCTGCATTACATTTCTGATATGAAATGCGAGATCAACAGTACAAACTGAGCAGGCGATGAACCTTACATTTTAAGGTCATGGGGCTGGGCCACCAAGTGTGGCAGCAGATTGTGATTATATACACATCTGTGGGACAGTAGTATGTTCCATAGGTGTTTTTTTTATACCCAAAGGAACAATATGAACTTGAATGGAGTGCCATAGAGCTATCAATCGAATGCCAAATAGGCTAAACGGAGGTAACTTTTATGACAGACTACAAACAAAACATGGCGGGACTAAGCTCCGCCGAAGCTAAGAAACTGCAGGACAGATATGGTAAAAACGAATTGGCACCACAAGAGAAAGAAAGCTTCATTAAGAAGGTCTTTCACATCATTTGTGAGCCTATGTTTTTACTGTTGATTGTTGCTGCAGTTATTTATTTTATCCTTGGTGAGCCAAGGGATGGTGCTATCATGCTAATTTTTGTTATAGGTATTATCAGTATTGATGTGATTCAAGAATGGAAAACAGATAAAACTTTAAATGCGTTAAAAGATTTATCCGCTCCACATGTCACGGTTATCCGTGATGGAAAAGAAACTGTTATCGCAAGTTCTGACCTTGTACCTAGCGATTTGATGATGATTTATGAGGGGGTGAAAATCCCAGCTGATGGTATTGTAGTAAAATGCAATGACCTTTGTGTCGATGAGTCTTCACTTACAGGTGAGGCAGAGGGAGTCTGGAAGATAAACACAGAAAACGCAGAACCCACAAATGATTATTGGCGTAAAGATTATTGTTATGCGGGAACGTTGGTAACACAAGGAACAGCAACTGTATTAGTTGAAAAAATCGGTGCAACGACTGAATACGGTAAAATCGGTGCTAATGTAGCCACAGCACCAAATGAAGATACCCCTCTCCAGAAGCAAACAGGCAGTCTGGTAAAGGTTTGTGCAGGAATAGCTGCTGTACTGTTTGCACTTGTTGGTGTGGTTACCTATTTTAATATTCCTGATCACAGTTTTGGGGATAGAATGATTGAAAGTATTCTATCGGGCATTACTCTTGCGATGGCGATGATACCCGAAGAGTTTCCTGTTATTTTAACTGTGTTCCTGTCAATGGGAGCTTGGCGTTTGGCAAAAAAACATTCACTTGTTCGCAAACTTCCATCGGTTGAGACATTAGGTGCAGTGTCGGTATTGTGCGTTGATAAGACAGGGACAATTACCATGAATCAGATGACGGTGCAGAATGCGTGGGCACTGAACGATGATACTCATACCCTTATAGAAACTATGGGACTTGGTTGCGAAACGGATGCTTATGATCCCATGGAAAAAGCAATGCTTATGTATTGTGATGAACATGGTATATCTAAGGAGCATTTATTTGGCGGAGAACTTATTACAGAGTATGCCTTTACGAATGAACTGAAAATGATGGGGCATGTATGGCGCAGAAATGGTGAAATCATCATTGCAGCAAAGGGATCACCAGAGCGAATTTTGAATGTCTGCAATATGTCAGGTAAGGACCGGGAGTTTACTGAGCAGAAAATTACTGAAATGTCTAAGGAAGGACTACGTGTTATCGCAGTAGCTACCATGAAGCCAGCGACCGAAACAAACATTCCAGAAAAAATCACAGATTGTTCGCTGACGCTTCTTGGATTGATTGGTCTTGCCGATCCTCCGAGGGAGAGCGTAAAAAATGATATTGCTGTTTGTAAAAAAGCGGGTATTCGTGTAGTAATGATTACAGGTGACAATGGAATAACCGCATCATCCATTGCAAAAAAAATTGGTATGCCAAACAGTGATCATATAATAACTGGCGATATGATAAATGAAATGAGTGACGAGGAGCTTCGAGAAAAAGTTAAGGATGTAAGTATATTCTCTCGTGTTGTTCCTGAACATAAAATGCGTATTGTGAAAGCATTTAAAGAGAATGGAGAAATCGTTGCAATGACAGGTGACGGCGTAAATGATGCTCCAGCACTAAAATATGCGGACATAGGCATTGCAATGGGCAAACGTGGTAGCGAGGTGTCAAGAGAAGCTGCTGATTTAATTCTAATGGATGATAACTTCACAACTATTGTAGATACAGTGAAAGATGGTAGAAGAATTTACGATAATATTCGTAAGGCAGTTGGATACGTTTTCACCATTCATATTCCGATTGCGTTTGCATCTTTGTTAGCACCATTTCTTGGCATAACACCTACAGCCATTTTACTATTACCACTTCATGTTGTATTACTGGAACTAATTATAGACCCAACATGCTCGATCGTTTTGGAACGTCAGCCTGCCGAAACTGATATTATGGATCGTAAGCCACGCAATCCAAAAGAAAAGCTTTTAAATGCAAAAATATTTACAAAGAGCATTATTCAGGGACTAATTATCTTTGCTGCTTCCTTTGGAACTTATTATACTACACTTAACGGTAATTTTGACAATGCTCCATCAGCTCGTGCAATGGGACTATCAATTATTATCATTTCAAATCTATTCCTTGTTCAGGTTAATAGTTCAGATAATGATTTCGCATTTAAATCGGTTGCACGACTTGCTAAAGACAAGGTAATGTGGGCTGTTAACTTTGGCACACTTGCAATGCTGGGTATCATTCTTTATTCCCCAATGAATGCATTGTTGAAACTGGCACCGCTGTCTGTAACGCTGCTTTTGAAAGCTGTAGGTTTTGCAGTGGTAGCTGTATTCTGGTATGAACTTGTAAAACTTGTCAAAAAGTTTCGTAGAGGGTAGGCCTATGGGTTGGTATCAAGATATCATTTTCCCAAAGTTAATGCATTGGAATATAGGCAAAAAATCCATTTTGAAAAAACGTGCAGCATTGTTGAAACATGCATACGGAAATATACTTGAAATAGGGATTGGGGAAGGCACAAATCTTTCCCTTTATCCCACAGAAATCACTCACATTACTGCTGTGGAGGCTTATCCACGAAAGTTGCAAAACAGTGTTGTTGATGTTACCTTGTTCGCAGAAAGTGCTGGTGCACTGCACTTTGATGACAACATCTTTGACACTGTTGTTTCAACCTTTTCCTTATGCAGTGTTGATAATTTAGAGCAGGTTTGCGCAGAAGTTTACAGAGTGCTGAAGCCTGGTGGTATTTTCTTGTTTTTAGAGCATGGAAGTGCTAATTCTAAACTTTTCAAAAAAATACAGCATCTGTTCAACCCGCTTTACAACAAATACGCTTATGGTTGCAATATCATACGCTCTTATCAAGATAACATTAGAAAAAGCGGTTTAGATATTGTATATTTAAAAATTAATCATGCACCGATTTACCCAAGATTTCTGACAGGATATGTTTATGAGGGCATTGCAAAAAAAAACTCACAGGAGAAAAAGGGTGAAAAAAGTAGTGGATTTTGAGCCGAATTTAACTAAGGGTCTCTAAACCCCATTTTTGAAAAGTTATTATTTCAAGATTAGTTATCGTTGCATTTAAACAATAAAGAAGTGTCATAGCCTTGAGATTTTAAGTACGCAAAAACAGTTGTATCGTTTAATGTTACTTTGGGTTGGTTGTAAAGAGGATCCATCAATTCCTCATAATCAGTTGGATTAAACGGTTGTTTTTCAGAAACCATATGGTAGATACAGACCATCATCATTCTAGCAATTGCAATAATTGCCTTTTTATGACCACGACGTTTTCTGATTCGCCCATATTTTATTGCGAAATAAGGTTGTTTCTTACTTTTGATTGCAGCAAGTGCACACTGAACCATCAGCGGTTTTAGGTACGCTCCTGCTTTGGCAATCCGGACGGATTTTTTCTTACCAGCAGATTCATTGTTGGCAGGAGAAAGACCACACCAGGAACAGAGATGTTTGGCATTATCAAAGATATCCATACGCACACCTATTTCAGCAAGAACTATGGTGGCACTTAATTCAGTAATGCCAGGAAGTGCAGAAATTAGTTCAACATATTCATAGTAAGGCTTGATATGAACATAGAGTTCAACTTCGGTTTGAGTAATCATATCATCAAGATAATCCAAGTGTGCTCTTGCCAGTTCGAGTTTTTTAGCTTGATCTGTTTCAATGTTGTAACCTTTAATTGCTTCGATGATTTCGTCGGATTTGGCATTCGCTTTTTTCTTGATTAACTTTCGAACTGCTTTATCATCAATCGTTTCAGAGGTATTTGAAAGCAGATATGTCATGATTTCGGTGGCAGTTTTACAAAAGGGATCAGAAAGAATACTGGCGATACCAATATTTGAAATCGTCATGCAGTTTTGGATTCGATTTTTCTCAGAAGATTTCATGCAAACCAGTTTGAAACGATAGCGGGCAAGCTCACGTAACCCCCGAAAATCTTTTGGAGGGATAAAGGAACATCTGACCAAATCAAATTTGTATAAGTCAGCAATCCATTTAGAATCCTTTTTGTCTGTTTTTTTACCTTTAATAGATTTGACGTATTTAGGATGAGTAAGACAGATATCCATGTCCTGTTCAAGGTAGTTAAAAATAGGAATCCAATACTTACCAGTGGATTCCATACAGACGTGTTTTCAGTTGTTTTCAATTAGCCAGTCGTGAAACTTCTGAATATCAGAATTGATGGTTGAAAAAGATTTCTGATTATATTCAGAGATTCCAGAACCATTCGTAGTAACGATGGTTGCAACGATAACATTTTTGTGGACATCAAGACCACAACAGATGGGGTAAATGAGCCTCATCATAGAAATCACCACCTTAACTAAAAAATGGGAATAACAACATTGACTGTCATCCTGCGACTAATAAACATGGTTTATACCAATGATAAGGGTCCGGGCTCAATGTCCCACTTGTTTGTGCTTGAAAGGATGACGGCACATATAATTATGCGGGGTCAAATAAAATTCACCACTCGCCTCCCCGTGCTCTGTAGTGTATTGCTATTCCTTATAAGAATTATAAAACAGAGATTTGAGGGGCACAACAGTTTTTCATTACTTGTTTGTGTCTTGAGCGAAGCGAAAGAAATGGAGGAAATTATGATTAAACTTATTTATCATTTAACACTACACCGCAGCAAATGTTATTTAATCCAAAAATACGGAAAAGTTTTTTGGAAGAAATTCAAGGCAAATTCGGATAAGACCTTTGCTGAAATTTTGCCACAGGTGCCGGATATAGGCGACAGTATTTTTTCCTTCAGCTACGAGTTTGGCCCAAGCTATATTGCGTGGTATAAAAGCTTTTTAGAACTCGGGTCAACTCAAGATGAAATCATTCAAAATATCTGGACAATGAACGAAATGATGGTGACGACTATACCTCGACCATTTTTGAAGGCAACCGGCAAAATATATTTGAATGGCTTTCGTAAGAAGGCTGCCACTCATGTGACACGGCAAGTAAAGGGCAATTTACATCCATTCGACTGGGCTATTACTTATCGTGAAATTAATCAGAATAGCTTTGAACTGGATATTACCGAGTGTGGACTGAAAAAGCTGGCACATCAATTTAAAGCTGATGGGTTGCTTCCAGGCATCTGCCGCATGGATTACCTTTTAGCCAATCTTATGGGTACCGGATTTGTTCGTACAAAAACACTTGGAGATGGTGATGATTGCTGTAACTGCCATTATGATTTAATTGGCAAGTGTAATTGGTCACCCGAAAAGGGCTTTACTGACAGAAAGTAGAGGTAGCTTAACTATGAAAGATGTTTTTTCAAAAACTCGTATTCCGTATATTGCACAAGCGATGAAGGATAGTTTTCCGGATAAAGATATAGTATCAATATATCGAGATGCTTGTGCCATCTTGGAAAATGAAATCAAATGTATGAATGACAGAGAAAACATAGTTGTGGGCAGTCATCTGAGACAAAATGTTCTGCCCGGATATGCTTGTTATAAAGCACTTGTAAATGTGGGTATTCCGCAGGAGCAGGCTATTGATTTTGTTGAGTTAGAAATGTGCAAGGCTGTTGAGAGATTGGCAAAGTTATGCCGTTATTTGAGCACAAAGACTTATGCGTTTTCAGTATTCAAGCTTGCATTAACCCTTGGCATGAAATTTGGTTACCCCAAAAAAGGCTGGACATCACAAACAATTGAAAATAGCAAAAACAAGGTTTATTTTAATATTACCTCATGTCTTTACTGCGAAGAGTTGAAAAAACGAAATGCTCTTGCCCTTTGCCATGCTTTTTGTCAAACCGACCACGCTGCATATGATCCACTTGCTCCGTCGGTTATATTTGAGAGAAAAGGAACATTAGCAACAACAGGAGTAAAGTGTGATTTTTGTTTTAGGAAGGGACAGATATGATTTAGTTATCTTGCTTTTTGATGAAAGTAAGTTTTGTTTTAATACCATATTACAAAAAGCATGAGATGAATGAAAGAAATTCCATGTATGAAGAGAATACAAGGAGGGAATAAAACGTGGGAAATATATTTGATGGGGAATGTATTTAGAAGGGAAATAAATAGGAAAAAGTATACTTTTAGGGACACTCGAAATGGGTGTCTCTTTTGGTGTCTAGAAATGTTGGAAAATGAATAACTGAACGTTTATAAATAGGGGGATACATTTAAGGATATATTTTTGAATCAATTAATGGATAACTATTTAGAGCAATAATCTATCATTTTTTAATGAGAATATAAAGCTTTATCAAATGGATGCAACAGAAACAAAATTTAAAAGCAAAACATTTGATACAGTACTAATCTCTTTAGTTTTACATGAAATACCTGAGGAATTGGCTGAAAAAATACTGTTAGAGGCGAAGCGGGTTTTAAAACCAAAAGGAAGGTTATTGGTCATAGAATGGGAAGAACCACAAAATTTATTGAAGAGAATACTATTTTACCTAATAAGGAAATTAGAACCTAAGGGGTTTGAACAGTTTTTAAAGATTGATACTAAGGGATATTTTGAAAAGTATGGATTGCAGATATTAGAAATAAAACATTGCGATTATACCAAAGTAATAAATCTAAAAAAGGTAACTCTTGAGTAGTATGAATGAAAAACAATCATTTCGGGGGGAAATAGAGATGAAATTAACCGCTATGGC
Organism: Lachnoclostridium phytofermentans; assembly: GCF_000733755.1. GTDB lineage: Bacteria > Bacillota > Clostridia > Lachnospirales > Lachnospiraceae > Lachnoclostridium > Lachnoclostridium phytofermentans_A. The sequence goes on from NZ_JPOF01000007.1 coordinate 587,286, forward strand.
TTATGCATACCCTTTCATAATGAAAGGTATCATTAAAAAACAATTAAAAAAGTATTATGATAAGGCAAAGCTCAAAAATATTATTACAAAGACGACAAGAGAATATAAAAAGATTGTAAAGAATTCTCCGAATATTGGAGGAAATAAAAACATATTTCTCAACAGCTATTTGATGGGGGCATATCTCGTTTCATTGTATAAAAATACGAAAGATACCATTAGCTTGAATGAATTTGATGAAATACTGGCCACTGGACTTAATAATTTTGAATTCATGAAGAAGCAAATGAGTAAAGTTGATCTGCTATCAATACAGTATAAAGAAAAGATTGAGAAAGCTGGCCGCTGGTGTGAAACAAATAAAGATAAATATCCGACAAATTGGCTTGTATCAGTGGAAGATAAAGAAAATGTTAACTTAACCCATATAGTTTTTACCAGATGTGGATTATGCGCATTATGCAAAAGAGAAAATGTACCAGAGCTTACACCATCTTTATGTGCTACTGATTATATTACAATGAGCTTCGCTAATTGTAGACTAGAAAGACCAATTACATTGGGCAATGGTGATAAGTGTTGCAATTTTTACATCACTAAGAAAAACCATGCAGTATAAAATTTCATGATGTATATTAAAAAAAAACACTTGACAATTGAGTGTGTATTCAACTATTATATACATATAAGTTGAATAGTTGTTCAACTATAACAATATAAAGAAGGTGAAAACATGAAAGATTTAGATATTAATATTAATTGTGATTGTGATGTGATTCATGCTGATATTGTAGATAAGGTCAGACTGGTTATGCCGGAGGAAGATGAACTTTATGATTTATCAGATTTCTTTAAAGTATTAGGAGATAGCACACGAGCAAAGATTATATGGGCATTAGATGAAAGTGAGATGTGTGTGTGTGATATAGCAGTGCTGTTAAACATGACCAAATCAGCTATTTCCCATCAACTTAAGGCATTAAAAGCAGCAAATTTAGTAAAGTACAGAAAAGAAGGCAAAGTAGTGTTCTATTCCTTAACAGATGATCATGTTAAGGAAATCTTTGAAAAGGGATTAGAGCATATCAGAGAAAAGTAATTATTAATATTTTTAAGTATAAGAACAAATAATATATTTAATGGAGGATAATAGTATGAAAAAGACATTTAGACTTGAAGGATTGGACTGTGCAAATTGTGCAGCAAAAATGGAAAGAGCAATTAATGAGTTAGATGGAGTAAAGGAAGCTACCGTTAATTTCATGACCACAAAATTGGTTATTGAGGGTGATGACGATAAGATGCCTACAATTATTTCAGAAGCTGAAAAAGTAGTTAAAAAAATAGAGCCTGATACAGTCATGAAGAAGGCATAAAGGAGTGTAACTAAATGAAAAAACGTCTTTGGCGCATTATTATCGGTGCAATTTTCTTTATTGTGGCTTTAATAATAAATATAGATATTAATTGGATAAGACCTGTCTTATTTTTGGTCAGTTACACTATAGTTGGTGGCGATGTGGTTTTAAGGGCTCTTAGGAATATTATTAGAGGTAAAGTTTTTGATGAAAACTTCCTTATGAGTATTGCTACAATTGGAGCATTCTTTGTAGGTGACTTTCCAGAAGGTGTCGCAGTAATGCTTTTTTACCAGGTTGGTGAATTATTTCAAAGCTATGCAGTTAATAAGTCAAGAAAGTCAATTGCAAGTCTAATGGACATTCGTCCTGACTATGCTAATGTTAAAAAAGGTGATGAACTTGTTAAAGTTGATCCAGATGAAGTTCAAATCGGAGATATTATTGTAATTAAGGCAGGAGAGAAAGTTCCTCTTGACGGTAAGGTTATTGAAGGTAGTTCTATGATTGATACATCTGCTCTTACCGGTGAATCGGTTCCTCGTGAGGTAGAAGCTGGAAATGACATTTTAAGTGGTTGCATTAATATCAATGGAGTTATTACGGTAGAAGTAACAAAAGAATATGGTGAATCAACTGTTAGCAAGATACTTGACCTGGTTGAGAATGCAAGCAGTAAAAAATCAAATTCAGAGCAATTTATAACTAGGTTTGCAAGATATTATACCCCAATTGTTGTAATTATCGCTGTTATTATTGCAATTATTCCACCGCTTTTATTTGAGGGTGCTACCTTTAGTGATTGGATTTATAGAGCTTTATCATTCCTTGTGGTTTCTTGCCCTTGTGCCCTTGTTATTTCCATACCATTAAGTTTCTTTGGAGGGATTGGTGGTGCATCAAGAAAAGGCATCTTAGTAAAAGGCAGCAACTACTTAGAGGCTTTAGCGAAAACTGAAATTGTTGTGTTTGATAAAACTGGAACGTTAACCAAAGGTGTATTTAATGTTCAGGAAATCTATCCGATAGAGATTTCAAAAGAAGAATTACTAGAATTAACTGCATATGTTGAAAGCTATTCCAATCATCCAATTTCTCTATCACTGAAACGTGCTTTTGGTAAAGATATTGATAATGGACGTATATCAGATGTTGAAGAGATTTCCGGTCATGGTGTAATTGCTTTAGTAGATGGAAAAAAGGTTATGGCCGGTAATATCAAACTAATGAAAAAAATGAATATACCTTACTTCGATGGAGAATTGATTGGTACTGTAGTACATGTTGCAGTTGATAATCAATATGCAGGCTATATCATTATTGCTGATGAGGTTAAAGCAGATTCAGCGAAGGCAATAAAAGATCTTAAAGCAGCTAATATAAAACAAACAGTTATGCTCACAGGTGATGCAAAAAATGTTGCATCAAAAGTAGCAGCAAGCTTAGGTCTTGATAAGGTATATGCTGAATTATTACCAGGTGATAAAGTTGATAAACTAGAAGAACTGTTTTCACAAAAATCCGCGAAAGGTAAACTTGCTTTCGTAGGTGACGGAATTAATGATGCTCCAGTATTAGCACGTGCTGACATTGGAATAGCAATGGGTGGATTAGGTTCTGATGCAGCCATTGAAGCTGCTGATATCGTTATTATGACGGATGAGCCTTCAAAAATAGCTACAGCCATAAAAATATCTCAAAAGACACTTAAAATCGCACAGCAAAACATGGTATTTGCTATTGGTGTCAAGATTTTATTTCTAATATTAAGTGTCTTTGGTATAACGACCATGTGGGAAGCAGTATTTGCTGATGTAGGTGTTACTATCATCGCTGTATTAAATGCTTTCAGAGTATTGAAAGTAAAAAACTTGTAAACAAAAAATAAAGAAGCAGCCAAGTGGCTGCTTCTTTAAGATTGTAGACAAAATGGCACTATGAACCTAACCTTGGTATATATAGAAGGGTTTTAAGAATCTAAGCTCTAAATTAGTTTAAGAATAAGAAGCTAATAAGGTTATTATTGTTTATGGAAGTCCAATGAGAACTGTTGAATATATCTATGAAAAAGAAGATTATCTTGCTTAAGTGACGAATAAATATCTGGGTATATCATGATCTGCGGACATACAACATATAACATATTTCAGGAGCATTAGAGGAAAAAATATTATTAATGCTGGTTCAGTTGATAAACCAAAGAACGGAGACAGTAGAGGCAACTATGTGATTGTTGAGATAGAAAAAGAAACAGTGTCATGTAGCATTGAGCAGGTCGATTACAATGTTAATCAGATGAAAGCGGGTATAGAGATTAATCAGATGATTTAGGATGGTTTAGTTGAAATGTTACGACATTGTGCGTAGACACGGATAATAGACGAACGTCCTAATAACTGAACATATGGACGGTTATACATCATCCAATATTGACCCCAAAAAGCAAAGAATAAATAGGTTTATTTAGGTATACCTTTACAAACGGATTGGATTTACTGGAAGCTAGCAGGAATCTAAGTTTATGATGAAAAATCGGTAACGAACACCTAAGAACGTGATGACTTCAATGCCATGATAGACGATTGAACGATGGAATAATTTATTTGGTCATCACTAAATTAGTAAGTCGTATTTGAAAACAGAGCTTTATCCATTATTCATCTGGAAAGGTAATGGAACAAAGGGTGGAATATTATGAGTAAAGATTGAGCAGGAATAGGGTGTGATCTCTGTTCCTGCTTATTCAAAGTTGTTAAGACTAAAATTGTCAGTGAACTGAGAGTTTTATTGTCGGCAAATTTTCTAGTTGAAATCGAAATATTCTGTAAATATATGTCTGAAATAACGTTTTGATGTTGAAATGAAACAGGAAAAGTAATACAATTATAATTACAATGTTGTTTACAATGTTATTCCGTGTTGGAGGTACACATATGCCGAATGTCAATGAGTTGTTAGAGATTGCAAAAGCTGAAATAAATTACTTGAATCTGGGTGAAGTTTTTTTAGTAAGAGATTTGTTTAAGGGATATGAATGGAACAGGATTTCAAGAAGTGATAGGCTTTTGCTAGGAACATTATTCCTCAATTTTATGAGAAATGAAAATAGTAGAGCAAAAGTAATTGAAAAAACCTCCTCGGGACAGCAAAAATATAGAATAAGCGATAGACAAAAGGAGGATTTCTGATGATAACTTCAACTTTTAATTTGATGAAGATGGATAAAATTGAACCGTTAGATGATCAATCAGTTTTTGAAACAGTTATTCCTCCACTGCAAAGAGTTAAAGAATTTTCTGATGAAGGATTTGAGGAGTTTATAGCAGAATGGGCTGTAGCTTGTGCAAAAACTAAATATAAAGATGTGTATCGAATTGGTGGTGCAGGCGATAAAGGCAGAGATGTAATTGCAGAGTATGAAAATGGAACATTTGATTATTATCAGTGTAAAAAATATTCTGCTCAATTGCAACCGAGTCAATATTGGATTGAGTTTGGGAAGCTTTGTTATTTTGTTTATAATAAAGATATTCCCATGCCTGAAAAGTATTATATAATAGCGTCTCATGATTTAAGCAAAAAGATGAGAACAATATTGGAAAACAAAGAAAATATTCGTACAGGTCTTATAAAAGAGTGGAATGATAAATGCAGTAAAAATCTTATTGATAAAAAGACGATAGCATTAAGCGGCAATCTTTTGAAATTCATTCAGAAGTTTGATTTTAATATAGTGGATACATATTCTATAAACACTATTATAGAAGAGCACAGGCATACGCAATACTTTTATTTTCGGTTTGGTGGAAACATTAAACCCAAAAGAAACATTAAAATTGAACCACCAACAGATATAGAAAATATAGAGCGTAAATATTTAAGCAAAATTTTGGTAGCATATTCAGAAAACAAAAAAGAACATATTGATGTTAATAAACTTAACCAATATGTTGATTTACTAAAAGATTTCAGTAGTAGAAGACAAGAATACTACTCCGCTGAATCACTTAAAAGGTGTATTCGAGATATTTTTTCAAGTGAAAGCGAATTTGAGATCCTAAAAAATGAAATGTACTCAGGGATAATAGATTTTGTACAAACTGAATTCAAAGATGGATTTGATAAATTAAAAAAGACCATGCACGAATCGACGAAAGTCAATTTGTCAATAAGTAGAGTGGATAATGATCTGCATTTTGTCACCAATGATGATAAGAAAGGTATATGTCATCATTTAGCCAATGACGATTTAGTTGATTGGAGGACTACAAATGAATGATAGACTTTATAATACAAAAGTAGAATTAGGATTACGTTGCTTATTTATTCTTAAAGAATTATATCCTAACTTTTGTAGTCTGGATAGATTGCTGTATTTGGATTATTTAAGCCTTTATATTGAAGACTATAAAGATGAAACTACTAATTTACATCCTAAGTATCCATTTCAATCTATTGAAGTTTTGGAGAAAAGACAAGTGTTGAAAAAATCCGTATTAGAGTTAGCTTTAAAAGGATTAATTGATGTGGAAACTAATGAGGGCTTATGTTACAGGGGTAATGGAAATACGCTATGGTTAATAGATGGCATCCAAGACAACTACGCTGAGCATTTAATGAAAAACATTCAATTAATTGTACAAGAAACAGAGCTTAAAACGGATGAGGAGTTAAAGAACATCATATTTTCTCGTAAAACAGATGAAAAAAATGAGTTTATTAACTTTTATCCCTATAACGAGGAGGTGTAGTTATGCCTGGATTTTACATAAAAAAATTAAAAGTAGTTGGCGATGGAAAAGAGGATAGTGAAATTGTATTCGAAAGAGGTCTTAACGTAATTCATGGGCCTTCTAATACTGGAAAATCTTATATATTTCAATGTATTGATTATGCTTTTGGTGCAACTAAAATAAAAAAAATTCCAGAGAGTATAGGCTATTCAAAAATATATGTAGAAATACGTAATCTTGATAATAATGAACCCATAACTATTTTACGGTTTTTAAATAGTACCGATATATTTTATTACTGCTGCAGCATTGAAGAAGTGGATAATAATCATCATTTTGAAAAATTAAAGAGTAAGCATGATCCGGATAGTGATGATAATATTTCTAAATTTTTGTTGAAACAGATAGGAATAAACGAAAACAAATATTTAGTAAGGAATAAAGACGGGAAAAAAGTCACATTGGGTTTTAGAGCTATAACGCATTTATCATTAATTTCTGAGACGGATATAATATCAGAGGTTAAGTCCCCTGTTGTAGAAACTCAAAGTACACAACAAACATATAGTAAATCTGTGTTTAGATATCTATTAACAGAACAAGATGATATAGCCTGCGCAGAGATAGAAAAAGCCGAAATTAGAAAGGCTAAAAATGAGGCAAAAATTGACTATATTAAAGAAGAAATTCTTTCTTTAACTCAAGAAAAAGAAAAACTAATTGAAGATAAAGATACCTTCGACATCGATGGTATATATAATCTGGATTACTATAAAGATAAAATAAATGAGATAGAAAAAGTTGTTAAGTTAAAGAGACAAGAACTTCATAACATTAATACAACAAATAATAAATTGAACTTACAAAAAAATAAAACACAGATGATGCTTGATAAGTTTCAACTTTTAAAAAGACAGTATTTAAGCGATATGGACAGGCTGGATTTTTCAACTGTCGGAGACAGTTTATTATCACAGGTTGCCATACACCATTGTCCTCTTTGTGATAGCGAAGTGCAGAAAGATGTTGAAAACGTAAACCACGATGATATTGTTAATTGTTGTAATTATGAAAAGGCTAAAATACAGTTTAACCTAAAAGAATTGGAAGTTTCAATCGATGATTTAGCTGAAGAGCTTCATCAAATTGAAGAGATGCTGTCATTAGGAGAAGAAAAAACAAAAGAATATAATGAAGAAATAGCTCAAATTTCATCCGAAGATTTAAAGCCTGTTAGAGTTGTAATCAAAGCATTAATTGAACAAGCAAAGATTGATAGTAAAATATCTGATATAGGAAGCACTATTGAACGTAAGAGTGGTGAAATCATTACTTTTGAAGAAAGCAAAAAGGTAAAAGAAGATTCAGTAACTGAAGGTTTGGTGATTAATCACCAAATTTATAATGAGTTATGTGAGGAAATAAAAAACGCTTTAATTTCCTGTGGATACCTAGATGTTGAAAAAGTAACGTTTGATGTTAAAACACAAGACATAGAGATTGATGGAGTTCACCGTTTATCCAACGGTAAGGGATATAGGGCATTTTTCTATGCAATCTTTAGTGCTGCGCTGATGATATATTTACAAAAACTAAAACATTCTTTTATGCATGTTTTAATTTTAGACTCACCACTTACAACGCTTAAAGAAACAGAAATTGCAGAAGCAAGTGCTGATGATTTTGTTGATAATTCTTTGCAAGATGGATTATTCACCTTTTTTTCAGATAGTTTTAATGATAAGCAGGCTATTATCATTGATAATAAGCAACCACCAAAAAACTTGTTAGGGAAATACCATGATGTCACTTTTACTAAAGGACGTAGTATTGGTAGGTATGGATTTTTTAAAAATAATTAAACCTTAGATGGAATCACTAATTATATTTATCCTTAAAATAATCAAAAATTACTATTAATAATTATTAATTTATGGAGGTGTCGAGGTGTCGTTTAATATAAAAAAACGTGAGGGATTTAAGTATAATTCTCCTCAAGAAATGTATCAAGACAATAAAATAAAAAAAATCAGAGGATTGTTGGATTATCAAGGAACTATGATTGATCAATATATGTCTAATTCTGATAAAAAGAATATAGCACTTGAACTTCCTACAGGAAGTGGGAAAACATTAGTTGGTTTATTGATTGGGGAATATAGGCGTAAAAAGAACAAGGAAAAGATTGTTTTTTTATGCCCAACAAAGCAATTAGTTAATCAGGCAGTGAGCCAAGCTACGAATAAATACGGAATTAATGCATTGGCTTTTTGTGGAAAACAGCGTGATTATTTGCCTTGTGATAAAACAAGCTTTAATATGGCCGAAGCCATTGGCGTTACAACTTATAGTGCCTTTTTTACTCAAGAAACTATGTTTGGTGATGTTGATGTAATTATTATGGACGATGTACATTCGTGCGAAGAATATATTATTTCTAACTGGACAATAAAAATTGATAAATCAAATAGTTTATTTATGGTTTTTGCAAATATATTAAAAAATATCATTGGTGAGAGCGATTATGAAAGATTAATTACTGACGACGATAGTAGAGATATTGAGGGATGGTGTAATTTAGTACCAATGACATTACTTTCCGATGTAATACTTACACTTGAACAACAGCTTAGTTTAGGACTAGATGATGGAACATCAAATTTCTATGCATGGAAAAGAATAAAGGAAAATTTTTCAGAGTGCAATATTTATTTGAATAACAGAGAGATTTTGATAAGACCTTGGATCGCACCCACTATGACATATTCACCTTATAAAAAAGCAAAACAGAGAATACTTATGTCAGCTACCTTGGGGAAAAGTGGTGAATTAGAAAGAATCACGGGAACTGAAAATATAACAACCCTTCCTATTGTAAGTGATTGGGATAAAAAAGGATTAGGAAGACGATTTTTTATAATTCCTGAGTTATCGTTAAGCGACGAACATGAAGCAGAAATTTTTCTTAACCTGCATAAGTCAACTAATCAAAAAACTGTTGTACTTGTTCCGGATGATCAATATGCCAAAAGTTTAGATAAATTTGTGGATGAAAATTGTCCAGAAGCAAATGTTTATTATGCTAAAGATATTGAACAATCAAAAGAAAATTTTATTGAGGATAATAATGCAATAACTATTTTAGCAAATAGGTTTGATGGAATTGATTTTGCAGATGATGAAAGCAGAATGCTATTTATCATTGATCTGCCGAAGGTAACTAATATACAAGAAAGATTTCTTGTAACCAGAATGGGAGCTTCTATACTGTTTGCAGAGAGAATAAGAACTAGAATTATTCAAGCAGTTGGAAGATGTTCTAGAAATCCAAGTGATTATTCTGTTGTTTGTATTTTGGGAAATACAATTCAGAATGATTTAATAAAACATGAAAAACTTAAAATGTATCCACCTGAGTTAAGAGCAGAATTACAATTTGGAATTGATATGTCAAAGCAGTATAAGGATGTTTCTGAAATATTGGAGCAGGTTAATGATTTTTTAAGTAGAAATGAAAATTGGCAAGACGCAGAGAGATACATTGTTGATTTACGTGATGAATATTGTACTGAAAAAAATGAATCAGCTAATATGGTTTTTGTAAAATTAAAGGAAGCAGCGCAACACGAGCTGAAATATCAATATTCATTATGGAAAAAGAATTATAAGGCGGCTTATGAAGAAACGATGAATATTATAAGTATTTTAAATGCACCAAGCTTAAGTGGATACAGAAGTTACTGGCAATATATAGCTGGTAGCCTAGCTTATATTTGTTTTAAACTAGGTGAAACAGGCTATCAAAACATATGTGTAAAACATTATGAAAGTGCATTAAAAGATAATATTAGTATAAAATGGTTAGAAAAACTTATTTATCAAGTAACAAATAAAAGCGAAGCATTTATAGAAGATAATTTCGTTGGTGATTTAATAAGTAATATAGAAGATAATTTGACTCAATACAATTTAGATTCGAAATTTGAAAGTAAGATAAAAGTGATAGTTAGTGATTTATCTTCGATGGATGGTAACACTTTTGAACGTGGTCATAGAGATTTAGGAGAAATGTTGGGATATATTTCTGTAAATGTTAACTCTACGGCTGCTCCGGATCCTTATTGGATAGTTAATCAAAATCTTTGCATTGTTTCAGAAGATAAAATTTATGCAACTGAGGAAAGTGAAATACCAGTAAAGCACGTTAAAGAAGCTATGGGACACAAATCGTGGATAATAACGAATGAAAAAAGAATAGGTAAACAATGTGAAGTTATTACAATTATGCTCACCAATACAGAGATAATTGAAGATGGTGCAAGAACTTTTGCAAAAGATATCTGGTATGTTAATAGAAAAGATTTTGTGAAGTGGGCATTAGATGCATTATCTGCAATTAGGGAAATGCGAAGAACATTCATAGAGTCAGGTGATATGGAATGGAGAAATAATGCCAATAATATAATGAATTTACATAAAACAACACCTAAGGATTTCTTGCAATATATCAAAAGAAAAAAATTGTTTGAATTATAAACATGCAACAAAACAGTATTTGTCATAATCAATCGTAATATGAAAATATAAAGTTTTAGATCTATAGTTAGTAATACTGATTATCTAATATAGAGCATGAAAGGATTAATTATATGCATATTGAAAGTATTAAGATAACAAATTTTAGAAAACTTGCTAAAAATGCAATCATTCATTTTGACAAACAAACGCTGATTGTTGGTAAAAATAATACTGGAAAAACTTCTGTTTCAGAAATTATTACAAAAAGTCTGACTTCGGGGGGGAAGTTTAATTTTGAAGATTTTAGTAGTGGAGCACTAACTTCTCAATTGTTAAATAATGTTTATTCGGATTATGAGAAGCAACTAACTTTTAATGCGGGAAAACCTCTGTCAAAAGAGCAAATACATATATTTGAAAGTAGAATACCTTCAATTTCTATGGATGTTTTAATATCTATTCAAGATGTGGATAATTTGGCTCAAATTAAGGAGTTACTGTTTGAGTTTAAAAATAATAGCAAAATATTAATTCGATTAAAGTTTGAATTTGTAAACTTAAAAAATTGTATTTTAAATTATAAGACATATATTTCTTCAATTATTGAAAAAAACAATACGAGACCGGAAGGTAAAAAAATAGAGATTTTAGATTTTTATAATTATATTAAACGAAATTTTGAGCAATATTTTGTTCTTAATGCTTATGCATCTAAGCCTCATAGTACATATGAAATGCCAGTATCTATAACATATGTTAAAAGTCTTTTTAATATCGGAATTATTGCAGCACAACGAGAAGTAGATGATACTTCAGATCAAAGCATGCAAACAATTAGTGGGGCAATTTGGAATTACTATCAAAAAATCACGAAGGAATCAGTGCAACTTGATCATGAGGATGAATATAAAAACTCAATTAATGAAATACAAGAAAGCTTAAATGAGAATTATAATTTGATCTTCAAAGATTTAATCGAGCAAGTGAATAGAAATATATTATTAACAGATGATAGTCAAAAAATAGGAATTACATCAGAATTTAATATTGAAGAAATATTAAAGAAGAATTCAAAACTTAAGTATAATATAGATGAGTTGGTTTTACCGGAATCTTACAATGGACTAGGGTATAGTAATTTAATGTATATATTCATAAAAATAATTACTTATAAATATAAAATTGAAATGGAAAATAAAATTTTCAATTTGTTGTTTATTGAAGAACCAGAGTCACATCTACATCCTCAAATGCAGGCTACTTTTTTAAATAGAGTAGAAGATATCTTGCAATGTGGGCGTTATATTAGTACGGTAATAACAACTCATTCTTCCTACATTTTGCAGAGTAGCTATTTAGATAATATAATATATTTTTTAGCAGATGGAAAATTCGTAATAATTAAGTCACTAAAAGAATTTTTCTTACTTCCACAGTACAGCAATTTAAAACCGTTTTTGAAAAAGTATTTTAGAATAAATACATGTGATTTGTTTTTTACTGATAAAGCTATATTGATTGAAGGAAGCGCAGAAAGAATACTAATGCCGATTTTCAAATCTATGATAGATAAAGCTGATAGTGAAAAAGAAAATCAAATTATGAAACAGCATATTACGACACTTGAAGTCGGTGGAGCTTATGCACATAAGTTTTATGAATTACTTAATTTTTTAGGGATTAAAACGTTGATAATAACTGATATAGATTCAGTATCGGGAACATATAACTCTACATGCAAATGTGATTTGCAAAACGAGGGCAATAATAAAAGTGACTATAAGATAAAAACTTCAAATCAGATTATTAAGAATTGGTTTGAAGTTGTGGGTGAAAAATTATTTTTAAAGGATTTAATTGATAGTCATTTTTTGAATACACTGTCAGGAAGAGAAACTTGTTTAGTAAAAAAAGTAGATGGGTACGCATGGGTTCGTCTTGCGTTTCAATTACCAATTGATGATGAATTATATTGGGGTAGAACATTTGAGGAGCAATTAATTAAAGAAAATAGACAATACTTAACGAACATTATTGTAGAACATGCAAAAAAGCAACGAATAGTAGCAGAGGTAGCAGTGGCAGAAGTTGAAGCAGAAGAGACAACAATATCGCCAAAAATAGAAACAGTTGAACCATTATGTATTTGTTCACTTGAAGATGCTATAAAGCAAGCGAATATAACTGATAATCTAGAAAATCTAACATCAGATTTATTAAATGAAAATATTTTTGAGATAGTTTCAAAATTAAATAAAACTGATTTTGCTTTTGATTTATTGATGTTGGATGGCTGGGATATGCCTCAATACATAAAGGAGGGACTGGCATGGATCAAGAAGTAATACAAACAATTTTTAAATGTTTTAATGATAACCAAAATTTTGTGCTTGAAGCTGGAGCCGGAGCTGGAAAAACACATGCATTAATGGAGTCTATTGAATATCTTCAACACAATTTTTATAAAGTCACAGCAATTCAACCCAATATATTATGTATAACATATACTAATGTTGCAAAAGATGAAATTAATTCTCGCATATTAACTCATAAAAATATATGCGTTAATACAATGCATGAATTTTTATGGGATTTTATGAATCAATTTCAAAATGAGTTAATTAATTTTGTATTGGAGATGATTGAGGCAGATAAACTTCAATTAAATACAGATATTGATAAAGCTCAAAAATTAATTGATAAGCCTAGAAAGAATACGAATATTGAAGATAAGAAAGCAATAATAATAAAAAACACTGAGCGTCTTAAAAAATATGAAAATGTATCTATAACTAAAATTTCCTATGAGAGCTACCGAGCATTATATAAAGGTGTTATTAGTCATGATGATCTTTTAGCACTTGCAATAAAATGCTTAGAAAATTCTGTTTTCGCAAATATATTTACAAATACATTCACTCATATTTTGATAGATGAATTTCAAGATACAGATGGAAATATTCTAACCAAGCTACTAGATATTGTCAAATCGAAGAAAGAAAAAGAGGATAATTATCTCGTTATTGGTCTTTTTGGTGATGAGATGCAACGCATATATTCAAATTCCCCTTTAACAATTGACTATAATAAAAACAACTTCCTTTCAATACCTAAATTAGAAAATTATAGAACATGTGAAAAAATAATTATTGCAAACAACGTTTTGCGCGGTGATGGACTTGAACAAAAACATAAAAATCCAGAGGTTAAATTTAATAAACTTCAGTTTGTTTATAATTTAAGTTCTGATACCTATTTAAAAAATTACGATCAAATTGACATTTCAGAGTATAAACGTTTGTTTTTGAGTCATAGACAAATTGCAGCTGAAATTGGATTTGATGGTATTTCTAGCATTTTTTCAATGGAATATGGAAGATATAGTAATGATAAATTACTAAAAATGGAGGATAGTTTTATTTCGGCTATTTTGACCAATATCGTAAAGCTACTGTATGAATATCAATCAAATAATTTTGAGTTAATTATAAAGAAAATTGGACTGAATTCATTTGACCAGTTGCAATTTGGAGTATTATTTTCTAACATAGACGAATTGCTTAAATGTAATGCTACTTTAGAACGGGTAATAAATGCATTAGTAGAAAGCCATATTCAAATTAACCAGAAGAAAATTGAAGAAATAATAAGTAATTATAAAGAACGAGATAAGGAGAAGTTTATAAATGATTTATTTTGTATAGAGATAAATCAATATATTAACTTATTTAAACAAATTAATGGAAAGACTCAACTGCAAACATTGCATGGTGTTAAAGGTGCAGAATACTCTCATGTTATTGTAAATATGTTTGCTAATCAACCTTGGAATACATATAATTTTGATGATTTATTTTTGCATGGAATAGACGGAAGTTCAGCTGTGTATAATGCGCACAAATTGTTTTATGTTGCTTGTACTAGAGCAAAAAGTTCATTGGTCATTAATTATATTACTGATAATAACGACAAAAATCTAAGTGATAATATGTTGAAAAATATAAAGAATCTTTTTGGTGACCTAATTGAAACTAGATGTTATCTGCCCTAAAGTAAAAATAATTATGGTAGATTAATTTCTTATCTTGATATACAAGTACTCTGATTTATTTGGAGCACTAAGTAATGTTATTGCGAAAATTACCATAAGTCAGGCGATGATGATTTGTATAATTATAGTGGGTGCCTTGATGATGACTATGATATTTATACTGTTTAGAAAAGTGAAAAAACTTGAAAAGAATATAGCGAATAATATGAGATGAAAAAAAGGTGATAAAAGGCAGATTTTAAAATAATCGTTTGTATTGACTGTAAAGAACGAATGATCTGAATTGTTAGTAAGAAATAAAGAAAGTACTAGGGCAGCAATGTTAATAATCAAGGAGCAAAAATGTGGAGGAGATTTATTGGAGAAGACTGAGATTGAATTACTTAAGGATGACAAACTTTCTGCTGATATAAAGCAGGAACTTTTAAAGTATGGAATAAATATTGATTCAAATGGGGTGTATTTTCAAAATAAAAATTACAATATATTTCTGACAAAATATTTGGATATAGATGGATTTCGCTTTTTGTCATATGATTATTATATTGAGAAGATAATAATTGGACAGAGTAAACTTAATACTATAAAAAAAGGGAAATTTAACGTGGGAACTCAAAAGATAATTCCTTTAGAAAAGATTTCAGAAAAAGAGTTGTACTACGAAATATATGATGAAATTGTAGGAGATGATACAGATCCTGAAAGTGATACTGACAAAATCAAAGGCATTCGAAATAAATTTTATGGTGGAATTAAAAAGGGTGGTATTATAGATCAGCTTGAGGAAATATTCGGATTTAAGCTAGAGGATTTTGATGATAAATATAGTAAATTTAAGTTTATGAAACTTATGTATGTTCTTAGTAAAACAAAGATGTATGGAGAAAGTGTGAATTTTTACCTTATGTTTCAGAAACCAACATTTGAAAATGTTGATAAGACTGTATATGCAGAGGCAAATCGCAATGGAAAAAATATTGCAATATTAAAAAATGAGTTAATTAAAGAAGTACCACTTGAGAAAGTGAGAAGTCTAAATTTAAAACTGATTGAGATGACAAATAATTGGGAGCGATTATTAGGCGTTTCAGCAAGATATGCATATGAGCACAACACAGAGAACTTATGGCGATTAGCGGAGTTTCTAGAAAAAAAGGTGGTTAATTTACTTCCGGAAGATTCGAAAATGATTGTTCGAAAATGTAGAGAACCATTATTTGATATTATTTATTTCAAAGTATTACAACTTGAGTATATATCGATAAAAACTGATTTCGTAAGAATAAATAATGAAACGCTGCAGTATGTAAAGCAGAAGAGAAATATGATAAGTGGGAATTCAAGTGAAGAGGTTAAGAGAAACTTACTTAAATCATATATTAAGTCACGTAAGGAGGTTCTTGCTAAATATTTGGTTGAGCCAGACTTTTCTGAACATAAGGCGGTGCTCTTTATTGATGAAAATGCAAGAAATACTATTATATTGGTAGAATGGTTTGAACAATCATATGACATAGATTTCTCAAATAGAGTTCCAGTATTACTGCTAATATCAATATTATTGGCTATAAGAGATGCAAGTAAGAATGATGAAGCAATGGAATATTCATACTACAGGGCATTGCAAACAGGAAATATGAGATTAGTAGATAAGTTAAGTAGGGGTAAGAAGTCAGAAGAAGTATATCATCGTTTGTGGGCGAAGAAAGTACACTTTATACATTCATGCTTATGTGGGATGGGACAAGAAGCAGAATACAATATTAGAATTGAAAAGGCATTGGATACAATTATGTCTTTTCTGATGAATTACCATAATCTTGATGATTTTGAATTTTGCAATGACCATATTTTTGATATAGTTATGAGATCGTTTGTTTTAGATGAATTAGCATTAAAAAATATTAAACATGTAGCTGATGGAATAGCTGCACTAACTGGTTATAAAACGGAAATTCTTCATAGGAATCCACTCAAGTTATTTAAAATGATGACAGAAAACTATGATTTCAATCCATTTATCGAAGGATTTGTTGACGATATTAGAAAAATTGAAGCAGGAATCGTTGAAGTGGAATATCATAAAATAATCGAATTAATTAAATATCCTTCGGGAATAAAATTAGGTGGAATTTTTAAAGTAAGAGTAAATCAGGATAGAAAAGTATTGCAACTATTGGATTATCATGATATTTCACCAGATGAAGAGTGTGAAAAGTTACGCAGTCTAGGATTTGAAAAAATGGTATGGATGGGTGAAGATGATGTAAAAGAGTATACTCCTGAAGAGCAGGGTCAGTTATATTGTGTATAGAAAATCATGAAAGTGAAACAACAACTTAGGATTGTTTGGATTTGGCGGTTAGCAAATTAATAAAAAGTAAATTTATTTGCCTGTTTGTGCTGTTTGTGTAAAGAAACCGGGGTAGATATTAGTGGAAATACACTCCATTAATTTCTACTCCGTTTTCTATTTATTAAAACACGTATAAAACTTGACAATGCAAAAGTGGCTTGTTATACTTACAGAAGAAAAGAAAACACGTATAATACTTGACAAAGGAGAATGGGATGGTAACAAGAGAATTGGATTCAATTGTAAATGAAATAGTAAGTGGAATAGTTATATCAAGAATTGAACATAAAGAAGACACTTATAAAAGGATTGAGGGAACGAGAAACGTATTAACATTGAGATCAATTACATGCGGAATGATTGATGGTGAAGAAGTTCAAAAAATCAATTTATCTAAAACGGTTTCTTCTGATAAATTAACAACATATGGAGATATAGTACTAAAATTGAATAAACCATTTGACTCTGTATATATAGAAAGAGAATATGAAAACTATCTAATTCCATCATTTTGCTGCAAAATAAGCGGTTTAAATTTAAAAGAAGTAGATCCGTATTATTTAGTAGGATACCTAAATACTCCTTTTACCAAGGAATATCTGATAACAGCCAATGGAGCATCTGCGTCATCATTGCTTAAAATTAAGGATATAAAAAAACTACCAATTCCATTGCCAAATATCAAAGAGCAAAGAGCTATTGGTGAAGTATTTAGGGTTTGTTGTGAAAGACAAGTTCTAATGAAAAAGATGATAAACCACGAAATGAAGATGGCTGAAAATATTATTATGGAAACCGCAAGAGAGGTGTTTGGTAATGAATAAAGAGATGGATTCACATGAAGTTATCAAGGTAGTAAGACGGATAGAAAAAGAATTGTCATTATGGAAGTATTATGATGCTTTTAAAGGAAAAAGCATTGTTAATGCGATTTACATTATATATTTAAAATATCTTATAGATAATGATAATACTGATACGGAGAACAATTTGTTTTCATATATTCATGAAACACTAAGGGACAATAAAGAAATTGATAATTCAGTATTGACAAACTATATTCAGAAGAGAGTAATAGTCGAATCTGAGAATATGAATATTTTTTGGCAATACACGCAGAGAATTGATTTTTCAAAATTACCTAAAGATTTTGAGGAGGTACTTTATTTAATTGATATGCTTGATTTTTCAATTTCTGAAAACAGAAAAAATATAACTTATGCATTGTTAATGATAGTTTCTTCACTATATGGGATGCATACTTTTAAAGGCGGAGTATATGAAAATGACATTAATTTGATAACTGGTGCTGTTGAAATACTTGAGCCAGATGATAACCTGGAGTATTACGATTTTTCTTGTGGTGCAGGCGCATTACTTGCGATAAGTGCGACAACTGGTTCAAAAATCTATGCAGAAGAACCAGATTTTGAAAAAGCAGTAGTTGCATATGTTATTTTAAAAATTACGGGAGTAAATGATTTGGATATTGTAGTTGGAGATGTACTGCAAACCCCAATGACATTAAGATTTCCTGAAAAGTTATTTGATAGAATAATATCGGCACCACAATTAGTGGATAAAGAGGTTAGTTCGCAGAAAATAAACAGCAGCGATTGTGCACAGGAATTTTTATACGGAGATTCTTTGGCGGATAGTGGAATGTGGATTTATGCACGTCATATTATAAAGAAATTAAAACAAGATGGAAAAGGTATACTTATAGTCCCGATTTCAATACTTTCAAGAGAAGGAGCTACAAAAGAGGATAGAGTTCGAATAGCTGAAAGAGGCAGTATTGAAGCAATTATTCAGCTTCCTAATGGAATTGCAACAGTTGCAGTAAGACTATGTATTATTGTATTGCGAAAAGGTACAGATATTAGCAATGTAAATCAGAAAATACAGATTGTTGATTTGAGCGGGCAAAAAGGGAGTAGATATATTCGGTGCGAGGACAAGAATACATTAACGGGATATATTGATTACAAAAAGTTGGCATCAATAGTACTAAATAAACAAGAAATTGATGGAATAAGTAAAATAATTTCATTATCAGATTTAGATGGTGAAAATATGAACTTGACACCAGCAGTATATTTGCGGGATATAAATGAATTAATGATGCAGCGTGAGAATACGGTTGATATTCTTGAAAAACAAAAGGAATTTATAAATATGTATCACAGTTCTGAAAAAGAACTAGACAATGCCATATTAAATTATTACACATTATGGGGCGAGAAATATAAAAAGGAGGAGCATTTATGAGAATAAATAATAAGCGTAGAGTTATGTTGCAGAGCTATGTTGATTCAATGAAACTGAAAGGAAAACCAAAATGTCCGTGCTGTGGGAATAGCCTTACATATGTATATTCAGATACACAGGAAGGGCATATAAATCAGAAATGTTATCGATGTAAAGGAAAGGTGTTAATTGATTTAAAAACAATGGAAACCTATTTGATTGTTGAAGATGAATTTGCTTAAGCTTAGAAAACTTTGATATATCATATTTCAAAGCTACCGAGTACAGGGGCCACCGTACCATATTGTTGAGAAACAGTATAGGTTAAAATAGATAGTATGAGCCACCGAATATAACCGGAGCAAATCTATGAAATACAGTTACTGTTCATATGAAATCATATGAATCGTATTCTGTTTCATAGATTTGCTCTTTTTTTGTGAAGATTATTTTTATAGAAATAAAAAAAGATAGAATTCTCTACCAAGATAGCATGTCAAAAATGATATTTTAGGTATGTAACATATAGCAAGGAGGTGAACAAGATGAGTTCATTAATTGATGAAGACGAACTGGAATGCAAAGAATGTGGTCATATCGGCATGTGGCTAAATGGCGATTTTGATGTTGAATGTCCTAATTGTGGTGCTGAGTATTCTTATATGGACGAAGAAGAATAACAAGCATCAAAGAAATTTACAAAGGAAGGAGGAGCAGATATGTATCAGGAAAAGACCAGATGTCTAGGATTGAGAATGGAAAAGTACAGTGCAAATTAGAATATATCTTTGTTTTGACACAATATCTGGATGTATCTGCTGACTTCCTCCTTTATGGTAGAAAAAAACAGAATGAGAGGGAGGCGGTTACCAATATTCTGGATGAATTAAATCCAAGAGATTTTAACAGAGCTAAGAATATTCTAAAAGCCGCATTTGAATAAAATAGACCAACAAAGTCTACGAATCAGTGGAAGATAGACTTACGAGGTCGAGAAAACCATCTTGAAATGTTTTATTATTATATTGTGCTTAAGGCAAGCATAGTGATCCTTGAAAATAGAATAGTAGATTTAAGAGAATATCATCTAACCATAGGGGATTTTGATATGTAAATGCTTTGGTCTGGTTAGAAATAACAGATCAGATTAAGGTTACAGCTACACATTAATTACCAACGAGCAATATAGGAAGAAATATAGAGGGTGAAAACTACGAAGTCTTGACCAGAAAGCCATAGACAGGGTGTGGCGTCCAAAGCAGAAAGCTGAGCAGCTGGAAACTGAAGTGAGGTTCTTTTGCAAAGTACTCGAAGATATCGTGGAATATCTCTCATTATAGTATTAATGAGATTAAGGGGATGATGATGGTTTTGTTAAATCAGTAAATTAGTAAAATAAATTTACTCTGGGATAAAACAAGTAACAAGTACGAAATAAAGGACAGGCACTGGTAAATAAATATTGACACGAACAAGTGTTCGATTTATAATATTTTTATCGCTACCAGGAACCGATGGAAAGGTTACATATAATTGTTAAACAGCCCCCGAATATTTTAGTGGAGGTGTTAAAAGTGGAGTTAGCAGAGGAGGAAATACATGTACATTGTCCGTTCTGTTCAAATAAAAGGTTATTTGATTGTGGGGCATCGGCAGAAGGCATTATAAAGATTAAATGCCCTTGTTGCAGAGCAGTATCTGTAATTAATTTGCAATATGTAACGGAGAAACATAGAAGCAGAAGAATTGTAGCATACAAGAAAGCAGCTACAAATTATATACAGTGACTACTGAGCCACGCATCAGCATAGAGATCTGAATAATCAGATCTGTTATAGGGCAAGTTTTAAAACCGCATCCTATAACTGTTAGATAGCAAATTGCCAGAGTAAGAAGTTAGTTAAGTAACTAACTCTTATTCTGGCTTTTTTTGTTTTTCTTTATATATGAAAATTTGATTCATAAATAATCTGTCATATTATATTTAAAATCATTTTGAAATCTAAGTAAATAAAGCCATGCCAGAAAGGAAGGAGGTGATCCAGTGGCTACAAATAAAAACTTTCAAATGGGAGAGAGAATACGTGAATGCAGAAAACTAAAAAGTATGTCCCAGTCGGAATTGGCAGAAGCAATCGGAGTATCAGACAATACCATATCTAATATGGAAACGGGCAACAACAATGTAAAACTTGAAAATATTGAAAAAGTAGCTGATTTTTTTAAAGTGTCACTGGATTATCTCGTAAAAGGTGTTGGACAAGCTCCTTCGGATGATGATTTTCTTAATCGTTATAATAAATTATTGCAGGCAGATAAGAAAAAAATGATTGAATTTATGAATATATTTTTCCCGGAAACAGCTTAATTTTACAAATTCCCAATGCATTGGGTGAGACGTGCGTAATATCCAAATACGTTTTGTGGGATTTGGTAGTTGAATATTCTATCATAAGTACAGGTTAAGAAATACAAACCGCTGTACTTTGAAAACTGAATATTCAACACAGGAACCTCATTAAGCAAACGGGAAAAAAACGAAGGGAGCTGAGGGAGGTGTGGATATTATCCACGGAAGAGACTAAGGACACAATTTGAATTTACAAAATTGTGGTCGAATGCTAAAGCTATCCAGCAAGGAGTTAAGCCAATATGTTCCTGCCGAAAGGCATACGTAATGTAGTAAGGAACGAGCGAGCCATTCACAAGACAAATGGAGTGATTTCCATTATAAAACCAAGGTCAAGACTGATATGTACGGGTGCTGCTGGCAAACAGTTCCTACGGGCAAAGGCTTATAACCGGCAAGCTGAGTAATCAGCGTGTACAATGTCTTTTAATCAAAGATACTTACTGTGTTCCCAGACATGTGGGCGAGGAGGGAAGTGGTAAAAGCTGCTTCGGTACATGTCATTTTGCTTTTTGAAATAAGAGTCTTGGTAGCAAGGATCTTATTTGAGAAAGCAACGCCGGCAAATTTCTCTACATAAACGATGGAGGTAAAAAACGATGAATAGAGCATCAATATATATTAGAAGCAAAGGAACAGAAGCATCTGGAAAGTCTATATTGACACAACTGGTAGAAATGACAGTTGGAACAGGAATTAAGGAAGTAGAAGGAGATCTTGTTGTTGAGTTTAGGGGTAATGCAGAAGGCGATTATCTCAAAAATATTTTGGAGGCAGTAAAATCAGGAAAAAGCAATATTATTATTGTAGACAAACTTGAAAGCTTCTTCAATAATACAGATGAAGCAAGAAAATTTGCATTGCAATTGATGAATCTTGGAGCATGTATCTTTGTCAGAAAGAATGATGATTTGGTGTTATACCAGGATAAAGAAAATTATTGCTGTGTTATTCAGGAATTAGCGAGTAAATGGTATTAATATGGCTGCTAACTATTCAATTGTGATTATGGGTAGTGAAACAGTCATTTTTGACGCTTATGGAAACAAAGTGATTAGCTGTCCGACAGAAAAAGAGGCAGTTGAGTATATCAATGAAATAGAAGAAGGAAATAACGAAATGGATAAGATTCGAATAATTATTTATTTGTGTGAAAGTGAAGATAGTGATTTAGACAGCAAGCTACAGAATGATTTGATAAAGTGGTCAAAGCTACAGGGGTATGAAATTGTTGCTATTATATCAGAATATACTGGAGGCACGGGAATTGCTAAGAAAGGTTATACCACATGCTTAGATATGATAGATGATTGTGAGGCTGAAGGCATCGTTGCATTATCAGAAGCAATGATTTCAGATGAAGCAGAAATCATAGAAGATTTTGTTACTATGATTGGCTGCTATGGCGGTTTTGTAAGATTTGCATTGGAAGGAAAAGCTAAGGGTATTGATGTATCAGCTTTAGACGATAGCGATGAGGATATCTTCGAAAATCGTTGTACAATTACACTACTATAAAGAAATATGCATTAGTTGGTCAGCTGGTGAAAACTAGCTGACCAGATTGGAGGAAAAATGAAGATTAGAGAATTTGTTGAAGACTATCCTGAAACAACTAAACCGACAAGAAATAACAATGTCTTCCGTAACGGTGATGGGAACGGAAACAATTACAATAAAGTGCCAAATACAATTGAAAGAGCATTAGCAATGGAACCTGTTAAAAAAGGTGATATCGTACTAATTAATATGGGAGATGATACAGAACATTGTAAAATGGTTGGTTCTCGCCCTGCTATTGTATGTGGCCGTTTCATTCCAGACTGTCCTGTGATTCTTGTGATTCCGATGACACAATCATTTAGACAAATTGACAGACCAGAGCATATTTTTATAGATAAGAATGACTGTGAAAATTTGAGAGAATCAGGAATGGCAATGTGCGAACAATTGTGCAGTGCGGATCGTACGCAGGTTATTAAGAAAATTGCAGCTATTACGGACAAAAGATTGATAGAAAAACTTAATATAGCACTTATCTATCAGCTTGAACTGCTGGATGAGGAGTGAGTAAATGGCAAAAGAATTGGAATTAGCAAAGAAATTAGCTGTTCTTGGAAAGCTTTATTGTATGGCATTACTCAGTGAAGACGAGTACACAGCAGTGAAAAAGAGAATTATGAGAGAATATAACGTGGTTAGTTTTATGAATACATAACATATTAGAATGCCGGTGAAAAAATTTCATCGGCATTTTCACATGTTCGTTCATATTTAACTTTTGGATTATAGTAAAGTCAGAAACAAACATGAAAGGTTTCTGATTTTACCATACTTCAAGAGAGGAGGAGGTCAATATGGCAGAAGTTGAAGTAATAAAAGCAAGTGATGGTACTGTAAGCAGGCGTAGAGATACTATTGGAAAAGGATTGAGGCTAGAAAGACAGAGAGTGGCAGCCTATGTGAGAGTAAGTACCGATGGAGAGGAACAGTTACAGAGTTTTCAGTCTCAGATGGAATACTATACAGATAAAATATCCAAGAATAAGGATTGGGCATTTGTTGGTATTTATTCAGATGAAGCAATAACTGGAACGAAGACATCAAAAAGAGATGGTTTCTTAAATATGATTAATGACTGTATGAACGGCTTAGTAGATGTTGTTCTAACAAAATCTATTTCTAGATTTTCACGTAATCTTGTTGATACGTTACAGTATGTGCGTATGCTAAAAGAGAAGAATGTTGCGATTATTTTTGAGAAAGAGAACATTAATACTCTTTCGATGGAAAGCGAAATGGCATTGGCATTATTAAGCACACTGGCACAGAATGAAGTTGAATCTTTATCAGCCAATACAAAAATGGGACTTAAGATGAAAATGAAACGAGGTGAATTATTAGGTTTTAATGGTTGTCTGGGATATGATTATCATCAGGAAGATAAGTCACTTAGCATGAACGAAGAAGAGGCTGATATTGTTCGGTGGATTTTCAATCGTTATAATCAAGGATATGGTGCCTACACTATAGCGAAAGATTTGATCAGATTAGGTAAGAAAAACAAGAAAGGTATCGTTAAATGGACTGACAGTGGCATAAGAGGAATTATTTCGAACGAGAAATACAAAGGAGATTTACTTCTAGGCAAGACTTTTACAGTAGATCCACTTACGAAACGCAGGCTTGATAATATGGGTGAAGAAGATCAGTTTTATATTAAAAATCATCATGAAGCCATCGTATCTGAGGAAGAGTGGAATATGGCTCAGGAAATTCGTAAGAGCAGATATGGCAAGAACACAAGTATTATAGAAGGAACAAGGGAAAAGCAGTCGCGTAAATTTGCATTTAGCAGCATGTGTGAATGTGCGTATTGCGGAACAAAATTCTCAAGAAGATCACATCATCAGGATACACAACATAAAAAGCCGGTTTGGGTATGTAGAACGGCTGCTAATAAGGGAAAGGCTAGTTGTCCTGATAGTAAAGCTATTGATGAATCTATTCTTGAAAATGCTTTCGTAGAATCCTTTCAGTTATTGGCGGATAATTTTGATGATATCTTAGAGTCAGTATTAGAATCTATTGAGATTGAGTTATCCAGTACAGATAATAGCGATAGATTAAAACGTGTTGATAAGAGCCTGGCAACAGTGGAAGCCAAGCGAAAGAAATTGACTGACATGTTGCTTGATGATAAAATTTCAAAAGAGGCTTATGATGAAAGATTTGATGAATTTACACGGAAAATCAGTCAAACTAAGCAGGAGCAGCAGATTTTGATTGAAAATGAAGCGGCTAAGAAAGATGTTGGTAAGAGAATGAAGGAAATAAGAGCACGAATTTCCGAAGTTAAGGTAATGGATAGATTTGATCGTGCTGTATTTGAAAGTATCGTAAAAAAAGTTATTATTGGTGAGGTGGGTGAAGATGGGAAATCAGATCCATACAAAATCACTTTTGTACTGAAAGGACTTGCAGATTTTTCAATATCAGATGCAAGGAAGCGATACAAGAATTTGCATAAGCAAATAAGCTAATAATAATTATTATTCAATAAGAAGAAAGGGCTGTTTAAAATGAGCACTCAAAACGACTTATTGGATGGTAATAATAG
>NZ_JPOF01000008.1 GCF_000733755.1 Lachnoclostridium phytofermentans
TTCAATTGATAATAAGGTTGGAATGGAAAATAGTCCTTTCCATCTTCTTTGCTTGCAGCTCGGATAAGGTCTTTCACACCCATCGGATCCCAATCATCATTTCCGAAAGTTTTTATAAGAATCTAAAATACATATTGACATAATAAGGAAGTAATGGTACTATTTAGTTAAACGTTAAACTATACAATATATACAATAAATATCTTAAAAGATTTTTGGTTTTACGTCAAACTAAATAACATGAGGAGGTATTTACAATGAGAAAATTAAGAAAATCTATTGCAACTATGTTTGCGGCACTTGCTATCATGACTTTGTTTACTGTGAATGCATTGGCAGCTACGGATTTAATGAAGGATGGTAAGATCTTAAGTGGCGGATTTGTCAATGCAGGGGAAGAAGTAGATGGAACAATACAAGGACCTGGTAACTGGACACAGCTTAACTTAGGTGATTACGAAGTAAATGCAAAGTACTTACATATTGTAATGAAGGCAACAGGAGACACTGCTGCTGCACAAATCGTGGTTTCAGATGCTGCAACCTTTCATCTAAAAGATCTAGGTATCATGTTAACAGAGGAATATCAGGATGTAGTTCTTCCTGTCGATGAAAATGGCGTTGCAGTAATTTCATGGGTTAATTTTACAGGGCTTGACGGCGGAAGTAGTGTTTATTCCATTAAAGACATGTTTTTATCCGATGATCAGGCTTCAAGTTTAGGTACACCTGCAGTTGAAGAAACATCGGTTGCTACCGATGCAACTACGAGCACTGCTACAGAGGATGTACCAAAGACTGGAGAGAATAGGATGCCAGTTATTGTATTACTTGGTATCGTAACTATTGCAGGAGTAGTATTCGTAGTTACAAAGAAAAGAGAGAGAGCGCATGGTTTAATTTAATCGCAGTACAAACTTATTGGGGCTGTGAAAAAAGCCCCTAACACAGAGACGTCGGTTTAACCGACGTCTCTAGTTGTTTTTAATCTAAATCAACACTCTAAAAAAGAGCATAAATCCCCCTACCCCATAGAATCAGCATTTTGGATTTTATGCTGATTTTTGAAGTCGCATCTTTTTATTATGATATTTATATAGATTTTGTCCGATAGAAACTAAAAAAAATCTCTAATCGTACAGAATTGATTCCTCTTTCTGACAATTCTTTTATAGTTTCGATCATTTTTCATGATTCCAAATGTTCCTTCTGCTGAATGGATCGATTCATTCTTAAAAGTGCACCATGTATACTTTCAAGATTTTCAATCACTTCCTGATGCATCGCTGTCAGTTCTTGATTGATTCTTATAGTACGATTATTCTCTGTTTTCTTGCATTGAGCTGTATATGGACAGTTGCTGCAGTCTTCGCAGACATAGATTTCTTCCTGACGTCCGTATTCATTTCCACGTACTGCTCTTCGGTGAGAAAAAATAAATCTCTTTTCATTTGGACATATCATGTATCCTTCCGAATTAAATCTGAAATTGACAGCTCTGAACGGATCATTATGGTATTTTTTATCTTCGGTTTCCTTCTTGAACATAGTGAATTTCATGTATTTTTTCCATATCATGCTGTTCACAGTAAATATAGTTATTATATGAACCATATCCGGCATCCGCAGTTGGATATTTCGGGTAAAATCCATATGTCTTTTTGAATTGCTCCATGAGTGGTACAAAACAGTCCATGTCTGAACGATACTGGTTAACGTCAACAACTGCTATATATTCATCAGCTACCCCAACCTGTACATTGTATGCCGGAAGTAACTGATCATTTCCCATGTAATCCGTTTTTATCCTCATAAATGTGGCGGAATGATCTGTTTTGGAATAACTGTTACGTGCAGGGCCACAGATATTCACCTTTTCTATGTATTCCTCCAGCTTTGAGGCATACTCTAAAAGCTTCTCATACTGCCTCTGCTGACAGGTTTTTCGATGTCCCTTTCCATAAACAAAATCGGATCTATCAACGTTCCAAACCTTGGCATACTGATCAGCTATTTCACGTAGCTGTTCAGGTGCATACTCTACGTTTGCTTCTATTTTAAGCCCTGACCATTCAAGGTCTGTATTGATTTCATGAAAAAGGGCAGTTATCTTTTCAAACAGTCGGTATCTGGATTTCTCAGTAGCTTTTTTCCATACCCAGCTGTACTTATTCGCATTTGCTTCAAATTTTGAACCGTCTATGTAAAGGTGGTTGAGGTCTACATTTTCCTGTTCAAAAATCTTTTTATTGATATCGTTGAAAATATCTTCAATGGAGTCACCTAAAACATCATTGATGAAATAGGAAAAAGTCCTGTAGGAAGGTCTTTCGTTATCAATTAAATACATGAATCTGATATTTACTCTGCAGTTATCTTCCAGTTCTCTTAGTGACATGTAGCCCTGGGTCATAAATCCAAAAAGCACCGTTTTCAGCATGTTGACGGGATTATATCTGATGCGCCCAGTTTCATGTTCTGGTATGTTTCTCAGATACTTAGCTAAGTCAATTCCCTCCATGAATTCGTCAAATGTCAAAACCGGATCACAAATATCAAGAAAATCTGAAATAAACATTGGCAAAATGCCTTGTTTTGATTTAGAATAAGTTGTGGTTTGATTTTTCATTGCAGATAAATTTTACCACAAAAAGAGGATTTTTAACTCACTAACGTGAATTAAAAATCCTCTTTTCTAGTTAGGTGCTTTTTTCACAGCCCCTTTCTACATGATCAACACTCGAATATGGTAAAATGTGAAAATATGCATATATGCTTGCATTTTTATTCTTTTTTATTTATAATAAAATCTCCAAATACCAGTAAATTTAGTTTTGTGCTACTGATAAAGAGAGGTAGAAATGAATAATTATGTAAAAAAGAAATATAGTTACAAAACCAGTTTTAAATTTATATTACCATCCTTACTTGGTGTAATATTATTTATGTTTCCAATAAAAATCGGGAATAAGATTACGATACCAATTGCTTTGTTGTCCGATTTTATACAAGATAGATATTTTTCTTCTTTGCCTTTGATTGTCTTAGGGCTAGTGGGAGTTTCCTTCTTTGGAAGTGTTATTACTTTTTTTATGTTTCGTTATAGTAAGAGTAGTGTGATTGCTATGTTAAAGAAGAATTCCGTATTTTGTTCACTGTTTCAGATTTCATTCATATCGATTGCTGTAAGAGGGTTTTCCTTTCTGTTATGCGTTTTTACTTATTTTCATATTGGAACAGAGCTAATCTATTCTGAAAATACTGGTGGCCTTGTGTTTTATGAATTATTACCAATCCTATTTACGATATTTTTCTTAGCAGGTTTTTTATTACCACTGTTATTGAATTTTGGATTATTAGAATTTGCAGGAACCTTATTAATTAAGGTAATGAGGCCATTGTTTAACCTGCCTGGAAGAGCTGCTATTGATGCAATTGCTTCTTGGCTAGGTGATGGTACGATAGGAGTATTACTAACAAGCAAGCAATATGAAGAGGGATTTTATACAGAGAGAGAAGCTTGTGTTATTGGGACTAGCTTTTCGTTGGTATCCATAACTTTTTGCTTAGTTGTAATTAATACCGTTGGATTGTCACATATGTTTATACCTTTTTATCTAACAGTAACCTTTGCCTGTCTAGTAGCAGCTATTGTGATTCCTAAACTTCCACCTCTTTCTAGGAAAAAAGATTGCTATGTGGATGGGGTAAATGGAGGGGATAGAGCAGAAGATGATTTTACAATGGATAATAAAATTCCATTTGGAGATGCCAAGAGTCAGAAAAGTCTTTCTGTTGCCTATCATAAGGCTCTAGAAACAGTAGAAGGCAAAAAGGTAATAAAAAGTGTGATGACGGATGGTGTAAGCAATGTTTTAAATATGTGGCTTGTTGTTATTCCGATTGTTATGGCGATGGGGACCACAGCACTTGTGATTGCGAAATACACACCAGTTTTTGAAATACTTGGGAAGCCATTATTACCATTCTTAAATATGCTTGGAATACCGGAAGCGGCAGCTGTTTCAGAAACAATATTTGCAGGGTTTGCAGATATGCTTTTACCATCTGTTATGATTTCTGCTGTAGAAAATGATATGACACGTTTTATTGTAGCTGCGGTATCCGTCACTCAGCTAATTTATTTATCTGAAGTAGGAGCGTTACTGATTGCTTCTAAGATTCCTATAAAATTTGGTGAGTTATTCCTTATCTTTGTCGAACGTACCTTGGTTACGTTACCTATTATTACACTGATTGCACATATATTGTTTTAAATGCTTTCCTTTTAAAAGCTTTTGAATGGGCTGGTTAATTCAACCTAAAGAAGGTATAATGGTGAAAACAAAACTGAAAACAATAAAGATAAGGAAGCGAGAGGAGCTAAAACGATGAAGAGATATTGTATGGTAATTGTGATGTTATGTTGTATTCTACTTACAGCTTGTAATATTACGGAAACTGATTCAAATCATCAACTATCACCCACGCCCACTGTAGTAAGCGAGCAAACGATAACATCTACACCGCAGGCTACAATCACTCCAGAACCTACCAAAAGCGTGGATTTTTCTGAGCAAAAGAAAATAGAGCTTGAAACTACACTGAATACGGTAGAATCGCAGCAAGATGTGAAAGCTATTTTATTAGAAGCGATACCTTTATTTTGTGAGAAACTCTCGTTTGATATAGAAAAAGCAGAACTTAATAACCAGCTTCCTGAGCATTACGTATTAAATGCATATCATAACGTACTATCAGAAAAATCAGAATTAAAATATGCATATGAGATACAGACAAAGTATGATGAAGATACCCAAATTGTAACATGTTCCATAAAGTATATGCCATATAAGTTAGGTTTTGAGGAGAACGAGTTACAAAAAGATGCACGAAAAGTATATACGCTGAAAGAGCTGATTTCGATTGCTCAAGATAATCTTACAGAAACTTCGGTTGATATTATGATTATGAACAAAGAGCTAAATGTTGATGATATGCAAAATGCGTTACAACAGGCTGGTTATGGTTATATATTGTGTAGTTTGAATCAAGATGCCACTCAAATAACCATGTCACCGGCTAATTACAAGACTAGAGAAGAGTCGTTATCCTATATCGAAGAAACTAATTTACTTGCAGATGAGATTTTGAAAGACATTGTTACCGATTCTATGACCGATGAGGAAAAGATATATGCTGTTTATTCCTATGTGGCAGCAAATACAGCATATGACCACAGATATTATTCGAACCGAGATGAAATGCCTTATGAATCGATGACGGCATATGGTGCGCTAAAAGATAATCTAGCAATTTGTGGTGGATACTCATGGGCCGTTCGCTTACTTTTGGATAAGCTTGGGATTGAGTGTTATAATGTGAATGGAAAATCACATGGTGAGTATCATATGTGGAACGTTATCAAATACGAGGGGAAGTATCTTTATTTTGATACGACCTATGACCGTGGCATCACTCCCGAGTTAGGTTATTCAAGATTTGCTATGTCAGAAGAGAAAGCAGTGATGGATCGTGAATGGAACCAAAGCTTTTTTGAACACCTTTTAGTGAGTGAATAAAATTAATTACAATAAAGATTGCGTTAACTAAAAACGCTTGCAGAAGGTAAGAGCGCTGAAAGACTATCTTTTTCAGGTTGACATATTCAATAATAAAAAAGTGGATTAGAAAATCATGTTACTAAGATTTTCTAATCCACTTTTTTCTATATTAAGGTTTGCTCATTCTATTGTCTTCCATTAATTTTAAAATGGTTTCAAGTTTACCGTAAATAAAGATACTAGAATATCCAATGATGAAATAAATACATTAATTTTCTCTATGTTAGATGCTAGAAATGAAAAAACTTTACCACGTTTAAAAAGAATGATTTTTCCAATAGAATTAATTTCTTCGAAACATACCTTTGGTACGAATAAGTTAGAAATGCTATTATTTTGTATAAAATAATGAATATTATATGCTTTAGTACTTTTAACTTGTTGATAATGTTGTGACTATAAAATATAATGAAGGAATATATGACGAAAAATGTCGAAAAATTAGAGGTGTCAACTTTTATTTATAGACAAAATGATGGTAGTAAATCAGTGAAAGGATGATTCGTTATGAAAAAGAAATGGTTTATTAAAAGTTTTATCTCATTTGCATTACCAATATTTACAGTCTTACTATTTATAGGGATATTTACCATTTATTATGTTCATGATATTATTTTGCGCGAATTAAATAAAAATAATGAAAATTTATTAATACAGATCCGGAGCAATGTAGAGACCATATTAACGGAAGTAAATTCACTTAGTTTGAATTTTGAATATTATACAAAAGCATCACAGTATACCGATTATGTGGACGCAAATATTCAGACATCAGAGAAGCGAATGGTGGAGAAAGAAATGCTTAATTTTATTAATACATTGACTAATTCTAGATTGTATATCCACTCTATCTATGTATATATCAACAATACGGAAGACAGCTTTATTGTAAGTAATGAGGGAAAGGTTACACCGAATCAATTTTTAGACAATGATTGGTTATTAGATGCCAAAGAGTTAGAAGACAGTAAAGATATGCTTATGATGAAAGCAAGAAGCATACAAAGGTATTCCTTTGAAACTCCTACGAATGTTATTACCGCCTATCGAAAGCTTTATATAGGTTTAAAACAAGTGGGTACTGTAGTTCTTAATATTAAGACATCTTATTTGGATGAGAGATTAAGTAAGTTAAATTTATTATCTGGACAAGAAGTAAGTATATCAGCAGAAGAAGGGGATGAATTCTATTACTTTTTGTATGGTGACGTAATTGATAATGGTAGTAACGAACGAATCACAGTGGAATCTAAGGATAGGGGATACTCTTATGTTTCTCGTGTACCCACGAGTCAGCTATATGAGTTTTCTTATCGTATAAGCTTTACCATAGGTATCATATTCATAATAAGTATTTTTATAATACTTATTGCTTCGTACATAAGATCAAAGCGTAATTATGATCGAATACTAGGAATATACAGAATTATTGAAGCAGCAGATGCATCAGCCCCACTACCAGAGTTACCTTCTAAAGTAAAGGATGAATATGGCTATATTATTCAAAACATGATTCGAGTTTTTATTGAAAGTCGTTATGTAAAAGCGCAATTAAATGAAAAGAAAAGTAAGTATGAGTCAATGGAACTTTTGGCACTTCAATCACAAATCAACCCCCATTTTTTATTTAATACTCTGGAAACCATAAACTGGGGAATTGTAAAACATCTAGGAATTACCAATCATGTCAGTAAGATGTTAGGGAATCTTTCAGATGTATTAAAGTACTCCTTAAGCAATCCGAATGAGAAGGTGACATTTAAAGATGAGCTAGCTTATGCAAAAAGCTATGTGGCAATTCAACAAGAGCGTTACCAAGATAAATTCGAGATGATATGGGATATTGATGAGAGCTTAGAGGATTATTATATTATTAAACTCATTATACAACCTCTCATAGAAAATTCCATTTATCATGGAATTAAAGAGAAAGATGGTAAGAGTAAAATAAAGGTAGTTCTTAAAAGTGATGGTGATCATATATGTCTTGAAATCATTGACACAGGCAAGGGGATTCCAAAAGAGAAGTTGGAACAAATGAAGCGTACTTTAGATCAGGAATCCAATAAAACTCCTAGTATACATATTGGAGTTAAAAATGTATATAAAAGGCTTCGACTCGTTTATGAGGAACGTTGCATTATGAATATACAAAGTAAAGAAGGATGGGGAACTCAAATTAAAATTCATTTGCCCTATGATAATAAAGAGGAGATTGTCAATTTTATTACGGATCCTATGGATGAAATATAAAATCCAATGAGTGCTGTTTTTGCACTAATGTCAAATTCAGAACACATAACTTAAAAATTAAGTCAAATTAGATGTCAATATAGGATAAAGTGCAAACTCACTAAAAAAATGCCTTTATGATACAATAAATTTGTAATAATTAATGAAAGTTACTTATGGAAGGGAGATTTTTTATGAAAAAAAGAGGAGTTGCCTTACTATGTATTGCTCTATTATTAATTAGTGCGCTTGTAGGATGTTCTAAGGCTAATACGACAAATGAAGCGAATGAAGGAGCGAATAAGACAGAAACGAATAAGAGTTCAGAGATTCGTTTCATGTGGTGGGGTGGAGAAACTCGTCATAAGGCTACCGTTGGAGCAGTGGAAATTTACAAAAGTATCAATCCTAACGTTGTAGTAGAGACGGAATATTCCGGTTGGGACGGTTATTTTGACAAATTGACGACTCAATTAGCAGCGAATACAGGGCCAGATGTTGTTCAAATGTCCTATACCAATGTTGCTGAATATGTTGCAAGAGAGCAGCTAATGCCCTTAGATGATTTAATTGAAAAAGGAATCATCGATATTAGTAATTTGTCAGAAGCAACTCTAGATATGTATCGTATCGATGGAAAATTATATGCAATACCTGCTGGTGTAAGTACTTCTTTACTTTTTTATAACAAAGAGTATTTTGATTTAGCCGGTATCGATTATCCAACAGAGAACTGGACTTGGGATGATTACATGGAAGCAGCTAGAAAACTTACTATGGATACCGATGGTGACGGAAAAATTGATGTATGGGGTACATCCTATGTAGAAGATCCAGTAGGAGCAGATCTTGGGTTTAAAAAATACCTATATGAACGTGGTGGGAAATTATGGTCCGAGGATTTAAAATCAATCGCATTTAATACTCCAGAAGGCCTTGCAGCAGTCGAATTTATCAAGAAGCCATTAGAGGAAGGCATTATGCCTCCACTTGAAATCACTGCATCTAACCCACAGAATGTGGATGATTTCCAGACGAAAAAAGTAGCAATGATTATTAACTTCTCACCGATGACACAAACCTATATGTCTTCAGATATTAATTTTGGTATTGAGCGTACTCCAAAGGGCTTAGAAAAAGATGCATTTTGGATTAATCCATCTATGGTTTACAGTGTTACAAAGGATTGTGTCAATGCGAAAGAGGCAGGAAAGTTAATTGATTTCTTAATAAATAATGAACAAGCTGGTGATATTCTTGCACTAGAACGTGGTGTACCAAGTAACAGTGTTACTCGTAAACGTATTGCAGAATCTCTAAGCGACGCTGAAAAATTAATGTTCGATTGCATTGAAAAATCTACATCCGACGATATTGTGAATGAACCATTCCCTGCAGGTTATATGGAAATTCATTCCTTGTTAAAACGTGAATTTGAAAATATGATGTATGGAAAATATAATCCTCAAGAATTTTTAGATGTGGTTGAAAAAGAATGCAATAAGATATTAAGCAAATTCTATGAATAGTTGATTAGAGTATAAAATTTAATAAAACGGCAAGAGGGAAAATACCTTCTTCCTCTTGCTGCCTATTTTAGTCCTTATATAGTAGGACGAAAGGAGCATCCTGTGTTCGGAATAAAATCAAAACAACTAGATACATCAAAGTATAATAATAAAGCAGCGTTTTTATTTCTATTACCTTGGATTATTGGTGTTTTATTATTTACTATATGGCCAATGATTCAATCATTATGGCTTTCATTCACCGATTATTCCATCTACGGTAGTGCAAAGTTTATCGGGCTTGATAATTACAAAGAAATGTTTTTTGACGATAGAATGTTTAAAAACAGCTTAATTATCACATTGAAGTATGTAATTATGTTTGTACCTGTAAAGATGGTTGCAGCATTATTTGTAGCTATTTTATTAAATAAAAAAATTAGAGGTATGGCAATTTATCGTACGATCTATTATATACCTTCCATTATCGGTGCTGGTATCGCTATGGCAGTTACTTGGAAAATAGTACTATCAAGGGATGGTTTCGTGAATGATATATTAAGTATTTTTGGGATAGGCCCATTTGATTTTTTAACAAGTCCTAAAATGGCATTAGGAACATTAGCTATCATGGGTGCTTGGCAGTTTGGTTCAGCCATGGTTGTATTTTTATCAGCATTAAAACAAGTACCGAATGAATTATATGAAGCTGGTGATATCGATGGTGCAGGTAAGATAAGAAAGTTTTTTAAGATTACACTTCCAATGATTTCATCCAATATTCTGTTTAATTTAATCATGGGAATTATCAATGCATTCCAAGTGTTTACACAGGTTTCTGTTATTACCAATGGAGGTCCAGCAGACTCCACCTATGTGTACATGCTTCATCTATATCGAACTGCATTTGAATCACATAGAATGGGATATTCTTCTGCATTAGCTTGGATATTAACTTTAATTATATTTGCATTTACTGTAATTATATTTTGGTCCTCTAAGAAGTGGGTATATTATGAAAATTAATGAAAAGGAAGGTACTTTTCAATGAAAGAATCAAGAAAAAGTATAATAAGCCATATTATATTAATTCTAGGAAGCTTTGTAATGCTTTTTCCTATGATTTGGCTCTTTAGTAGTGCGTTTAAACCTGGTTCGGAGATCTTTTCCAGTGATTTTAAACTAATAAGTAATAACTTTACATTTCAGAATTTTATTGACGGATGGAATATTAATCCTTCCTATAGTTTTGGATATTTTTTAGGAAATACATTTTTATTGGTGGGACTAGTTATCCTAGGGACAGTGCTTTCTAGTTCATTAGCAGCGTTTGCATTCGGGAGACTTAATTTTAAATTTAAAGGAATCTTATTTATGTTTATGTTAGCTACTATGATGCTTCCAGCTCAGGTAACATTAATTCCTAAATATCTTATGTTTGGTAAAATTGGTTGGGTGGATAGTTATTTACCATTTATCGTACCAGCATTTTGTGCAATTAATGGATTTCACGTATTCCTAATTGTTCAGTTTATTCGAGGTATACCAAAAGACCTTGATGAAGCAGCTTATATTGATGGATGTAATATCTTTGGCATCTATAGAATTATCATTATGCCACTATGTAAACCGGTATTATTCTCTGTTGCAATCTTTACCTTTATATGGACATGGGATGATTATATCAATCAGTTAATCTACATAAGCTCAGTTAACAAATTTACAGTTTCACTATTCCTAAGAAGTTTAATTGATAGTACATCCAGTGTATCTTGGGGACCACTTCTTGCCAATACCCTAGTGAGTTTAATACCAAGTATCTTGATATTCTTCATAGCACAACCTTATTTCGTTGAAGGTATCGCTACAACTGGATTAAAAGGTTAGTAGATATGTTAGTGTGAAGGAAAGTAGAGGACTGCCATAAATTGAAGTTAAGGCGGCGGAATGGAGATTGATATGAAAAAGGATAATATAGTAAGATTCGGTATTATAGGATGTGGGTTTAGAGGGACAGCTTATTCAGATTATACTCTTTCCCATCCAGAAGAAGCAGTAGTAACATGTGCTTGTGATATACTTCCAGGTAGGTTAGAACAATTTGGGGATAAATATCATGTCCCAAAAGAAAACAGATACGTGGATGCAAAAACCATGTTAGAACAAGTAAAAGACATTGATATTGTTATTGTAGCCAATCTAGATGCGGATCATTTTGAGATGGCAAAGATGGCATTAGAGAGAGGATTTCATTGCTTGCTTGAAAAACCAATGTCGCCGGATCCCTGGGAATGCTTAGAACTAGTAAGAATAGCAGAGGAAAACAACTGCAAGTTATTGGTATGTCATGTACTACGTTATACACCTATCTTTAGTACGCTAAAAGAACTTGTTGATAGAGAAGAAGTGGGAAAGATAATATCCATACATCACGCAGAGAATGTGTCCTATACTCACATCGCTCATAGTTATGTACGTGGTAATTTTAGAAAGTTAAGTCCAATTATTCTTGCAAAATCTTGTCATGATTTAGATATTCTAAATTGGTTAACAGGTAAGAAATGCAAGAAAATCAGTTCCTTTGGTGAATTAACATATTTTAAGAAAGAAAATGCTCCAATTGGTTCTGCAACACGTTGTATGGAATGTTCCATAGAAAAAGATTGTCCATTCTCTGCATTAAAGCAATATCTAACAGAGGAAACAGGTTGGCCAACCAGTATGATTAGTGTGGATACTTCCCTAGAAGCACGTACCAAAGCCGTTAGAGAAGGAGATTATGGCCGTTGCGTATTCCATTGTGATAATGCTGTGGTAGATCATCAGATTGTAAATATACTTTATGAGGATGATATTACTGTATCATTTAACTTAAATGGTTTTAACACCACAGAAACTCGTGAAATTCGTATCCTTGGTACAAAAGGTGATATTCGTGCTAATATGGAAAAAAATTATATCACGATACGCCACTTTGGAAGCCAAAAAGAAACTACCATACGTCCCAAAGTACATGCAGGAGCACATAGCGGTGGAGATGCCATGCTTATGAAAGATGTAGTTGAAATTGCACGTAGTGGTAATTGGGATAGTGCAAGAACAAATGCTAGTAAATCGGTAGATAGCCATATTATGGCATTTGCTGCAGAAGTATCTAGACAAGAAGGTGTTATTGTAGATATGGATTCTTTTAAAGAAGAGATAATAAAAAAGGGTAGGATGAGTTAGTTTTAATAAGAGATATAGGAGATTGCTATGTATAAATTACTCATTGTTGATGATGAAGTTACGATTCGTACAAGTTTAGCTAATTATTTTCCTTGGGAACAAATAGGATTTGAAGTTGTTGGAATCTGTGCCGATGGCAAAGAAGCCATTGATTTTATTGAGAATAATCAAGTAGATGTATTACTTAGTGATATTATGATGCCTAATGTAACAGGTATTGAGTTAGCCAAGTACATTTATGAGAAAAAGCTTAAAATAAAGGTGGTAATGATTAGTGCCCATAGTGAGTTTGATTATGCAAGAGCTAGTATGCGATATGGAGTAAGATATTATGTTCTTAAGCCGACCAAGTATGAAGAACTAAATCAAGTGTTTTCTGAAGTTCATATGGAATGCGATATGGAGAATATAGAGGAATGCGAAGAGGATTTAAACATAATAGAACGTATTAAGAAATATATTGACGAGAATTATGAAGATGTAAGCTTAGAGACTATATCCGAATTATTTCACTTAAATTTATATTATATTAGTCGTTTATTTAAAATGAAAACCAATATGAATTTTTCAGATTATTTAACTCAAGTTCGCATGGAAAAAGCTAAAGTCATGTTAGCTACAACAGAACAGTTAATCTCTGAAATATGTATTCGTGTAGGTTATACGGATCCAAG
The DNA here is from genome assembly GCF_000733755.1 of Lachnoclostridium phytofermentans. Taxonomy (GTDB): domain Bacteria; phylum Bacillota; class Clostridia; order Lachnospirales; family Lachnospiraceae; genus Lachnoclostridium; species Lachnoclostridium phytofermentans_A. The sequence goes on from NZ_JPOF01000008.1 coordinate 13,267, forward strand.
AAGTTTCTCGAAAGCATTTAAAAAGCATACAGGTGTTACGGCGCGTGAATATAAAGTAAGTAAATCTTACGTAAAATAAAAAATTCAAAAATCAATAATGATTCATTTTAATGAAAATTTCTATAATTTATCATAGTAAATCCTATTTAGAGCAGAAGGTTAGTGTGAAAAATCAAGATTTTCACACAGGGATTTGTGCTGTTGCCCAAATTCGCAGGATTGTGACAGAATGGAGACTATTATGTGTAACCCAATTTTTACTGATAAAATAGATGAACTACAATTGTTTGTATATACAACAAGAGATGATATGGGAAGAAGTGCAGCGAATCAAGTTGCTGATTGTATGAAGGCTTTATTAGAGAAGAAAGACATCATACGAATGGTTTTTGCAGCAGCGCCTTCTCAAAGTGAATTCTTATCTACCTTAACTAGGATAAAAGATATTCCATGGGATAGAGTGGATGCTTTCCACATGGATGAATATATTGGGCTTGAAAACAATGCATCCCAAAGATTTAGTAATTTCCTAAAGGTAAATTTATTTGACATAGTAAAACCAAGAAAAGTAAATTTACTTACTCCAAACATCAAAGAGCCGAAAGTAGAATGTGAGAGATATACACAGTTGTTAGAAGAAGGTACAATCGATATTATATGTCTTGGTATTGGAGAAAATGGTCATATCGCATTTAATGATCCACCGGTAGCAGATTTTAAGGATCCCCAAAAGGTAAAGATTGTGGAATTGGATCAGATGTGTAGACAACAACAAGTGAATGATGGTTGTTTTAAAACAATCGATGATGTACCAACTCATGCAGTTACTTTGACCATTCCAACAATGCTATCTGGAGATAATCTATTCTGTATGGTTCCTGGGATAAACAAAAGAGAAGCAGTAAAGAATGCCTTAAGAGGACATATTACAACGGATTGTCCAGCATCTATACTTAGAACTCATAAAAAATGTAAGTTCTATGTAGATACCAACTCCTTCCCACTTTAGTAACTACGAATTAGTGGATAGTAAGTAATTAGAAGCTTATGAAATTTATCTATGCTGATACAGTTCATACTATTTCAGGGCTAACGTTAAGGGAGGAAGAGATGAGAATAGTCTTAACCAATGGAAAAGTAATTACTCCACTGAGAGTAATTGAGAATGCTAGTGTTATTGTTAAAGATGGCATGATTGAAGAAATACTTGTTGGAGAATATGGTGATGAACATAGCTTTGAACGAGTAATTGATGTAAAAGGACAGTATATATCACCAGGATTTATTGATCTACATACCCATGGTGGTGGCGGGCATGATTTTATGGATGGAACGCTCGAAGCCATTCTAGAAGGTGCGAAAGCACATATGCGTTTTGGTACCACATCCATTCTACCAACCTCATTAACCAGTAATATGGAGGATTTATTTCGTACGTTAGATTTTATTAAGGAAAGTAAAGGTACCAAAGGTATCCCTAATATTCTTGGCATTCATCTAGAAGGCCCTTATTTTTCCATGCAACAAAAGGGCGCACAAGATCCAAAACACATTAAGGACCCAGAGGAAGAAGCATATACCAAAATTATCAATTATAGTGATGACATTGTAAGATGGACCATTGCACCAGAGTTACCAGGAGCACTTAAGATGGGTAGAGAATTAAGAAAAAGAGGGATTGTATGCTCCATAGGTCATAGCAATGCTATATACGAAGAGGTAGTAACTGCCTTTGAAAATGGATATAACTTGATGACACATTTTTATTCTGGGATGTCCATGGTAAAGAGAGTTAATTCTTATCGATATGCTGGAGTCGTAGAAAGTGGTTATTTAATTGATGATATGTACCTGGAAATTATAGCAGATGGAAAACATTTGCCAGAAAGCCTATTAAAACTAATCTATAAAACGAAAGGTGCTGATAAGATTTGCCTTGTAACGGATTCCATGCGGGCAGCAGGATGCCCAGAAGGGGAATCCATCCTTGGCAATTTGACATCAGGTCAGAAGGTTATTGTAGAAGAAGGAGTTGCTAAACTATTAGATCGAAGTGCATTTGCAGGAAGTGTTGCCACCGCAGATCGTCTTGTGCGAACGATGATACAATTAGCAGAGGTTCCTTTAGTAGATGCAATTAAGATGATTAGTCTTACCCCTGCAAAAGTAATGCAAATTGATCATAAAAAGGGTAGCATTACTCCTGGTAAAGATGCAGATATTATAGTATTTGATGACAATATTAATGTTCAAATGGTAATGGTTCAAGGAGATATAGCCTTAGATCAGATAAACTAAGGACAGGGAGGTTTTTAAGATGAGAAAAGCGTTTATATGCCCTAGTAAATATGTACAAGGGGAGAACGAATTATTAAACTTAGGATATTTTGTATCCACCTATGGTAAAAAAGCATTGTTAATAGCACATAAGGATGATATTGCGCGTGTGAAAAATCAGTTAGATAAGACAAGTAAAGAATATGGAGTTGTTTTCATCGAAAGTAATTTTGGTGGTGAATGTTCTCGTGTGGAGGTTGCTCGTCTTAGAGAAGTATCCGCAGAGTACAACTGCGATTGTATTATTGGACTAGGTGGTGGTAAAGCCATCGATACCTCGAAATGTGTTGCACAAGGTGGTCCATTAATTATAGTTCCAACCATTGCTGCTACAGATGCACCGACAAGTCATTCTGCAGTTTTATATACAGAAGAGGGAGCATTTGATGATTATGCATATTTTAAACAAAATCCCCATGTTGTTTTAATCGATACAACGATTATAGCGAAAGCACCAACACGTTTTCTTGTTTCCGGTATGGGAGATGCTCTTTCCACTTATTTTGAAGCACGTGCAACAAGTAATTCTTATTCTAATGTGAATGCAGGATTACCATGTGGATTTAGAGAAAATCTGTGTGGTCCCGCAAAAGCAACAAAAGCAGCTCTTGAGTTAGCTAAATTATGTTATAAAACCCTATTAGAAGATGGATTACATGCAAAATATGCCTGTGATAACAATCAAGTAACACCTGCATTAGAAAATATCATAGAAGCTAACATACTTTTATCTGGATTAGGATTCGAAAGTGGCGGACTTGCGGGTGCTCATGCCATACACGATGGTATGACAATATTAGAAGGTACTCACAAATACTATCATGGTGAAAAAGTTGCCTTTGGAACCATTGTGCAATTAGTATTAGAAAATGCACCAAAAGAGGAATTAGAGGAAGTTCTAAGGTTTTGTTTCTCTGTTGGACTTCCAATTTGCCTAAGTGATGTAGGGATTGATTCTTATACGGAAGAAGAGTTAAGACAAGTTGCAAAAAAAGCATGTATACCAGAAGAATCCATACATTCTATGCCATTTCCGATTACTGAGGAGCAAGTTCTAGCAGCAATCTTAACAGCAGATAGCATTGGTAAAGCCTTCAAGAAAAAAATGGAGTAAGCTTATGAAGAAAATAATTAATTATCCAGAAAATGTAGTGAAAGAAATGTGTCATGGTATTGTACTAGCTCACCCAGAATTAGAAATGCTGCCTAAGTATAAAGTATTATATAGAAAAAATAAAAATAGGAATAAAGTAAGTCTGATCAGTGGTGGAGGAAGCGGCCATGAACCGGCCCACGCTGGTTTTGTCGGAGAAGGCATGTTAGATGCTGCGGTTTGTGGTGATGTATTTGCATCTCCATCCCAAATTCAGGTATATCAAGCCATTCGTGAAATGGAAACAAAACAAGGTGTTTTGCTTATTGTTAAAAACTATAGCGGCGATATGATGAATTTTAAGAATGCAGCACATTTAGCATCGGAAGATGGTATTTTAGTTGATTATGTTAAAGTAGACGATGATATAGCAGTGAAAGACAGTTTGTATACCGTTGGACGTCGAGGTGTTGCAGGAACTGTATTTGTTCATAAAATTGCAGGCGCAATGGCGGAACGAGGTAGTTCACTAGAAGAGGTAAAACGAGTAGCGAATAAAGCCATAGCTAATGTAAAAAGCATTGGATTTGCTTTTAGCTCTTGTACCGTACCAGCAAAGGGTACACCAACGTTTACATTACAAGAAAGTGAAATGGAATACGGTGTTGGTATCCATGGAGAACCAGGAATTAAGCGTTGCAATGTAATGAGTGCTGACGAATTAGCAAGTAAAATGGTAGAATCCTTATGTAAGGAATTAAATCTAGGGACTACAAAAGAACCAGATCGAATCTCATTATTAGTCAATGGATTTGGAGCAACGCCACTGATGGAGTTATATTTACTGAATGCTTCTGTAAATCGAATACTGCATAAGAAAGGAATCACGGTTGCTCATACTTTAGTAGGTAATTATATGACTAGTATCGATATGGAAGGAGCTTCTATCTCGATTTTAAAACTAGATGATGAATTAGAAACCTTATATAAGGCTTCCTGTAATACTCCTGCACTTAAATTAGATAGTAATACTTCTGCTGCACCATACTATGAACCATTTGAACGTAATAAAACGGAAGAAGTATTATCTTATGAGATGGAAACTCCTAGTGCGTATAGCGAAATTAACGGAAACATCAATCTTCAAAATATGCTATATATTGTAGATACGATGAGTCATGTTATCATAAAGAATGAAATCCCATTCTGCGAACTTGATTCTCATGCAGGGGATGGAGATTTTGGTATGAGTGTTGCAAAAGGATTTCGGCAGTTAAAGAAGGAGTGGAAATCCATTCTTGCAACTAAAGATCTAACCATTAGTTCCTTCTTAGATGCTTGCTCCCTAATTATTATGGAACATTGTGGTGGAGCATCAGGTCCAATTTGGGGTTCAGCTTTTCGAGCAGCTAGTCGAAATGTATTAGATAAAAATGAATTAACAATGGAAGATTTTGCATCCATGTTACAAGCAACGGTAGCAGGAATCCAAGCTACTGGAGAACGTTCTTTTGGACGTGGTGCTGTAGTGGGAGATAAAACGCTGATTGATGCACTTGTTCCTTGCGCAGATGCTTGGTCATCCTTTGATAAGAGCACTATAGATTTTGTGGAAGCATTTACGCTTGGAGCTATTAAGGCTGTAGAAGGTGCAAAGAAAACAGAGGAAATTGCTGCACGTATGGGAAGGGCTGGTACGGTAGGTGATAGAAGTATTGGATATCCAGATGCAGGCGCCTATGCATTAGGTGTAATCTTTACTGAGATAGCAAATTCTCTTGCTGTTGATCCATTGCTTCAGACTTATTAACACTAGAAAAAGATATCGTTAAACATTGCGAAGTTATATACACATATAGGTAATATGGTTTCAGGACAGCAAAATACTCAGTTTACAACCTTTGCAGCTGGTACAGTCTGATAGGAGAAAGCTGGTAAACTTAGGCAAGCCAGAATTGCTAGATATGCAAAGTGAAAGGAGATGGCAAGGCCATCTCCTTTCAAACTTTTTCCTATTACTTTTTCTATCCTCAACCACTAGATTCACTGTAAGAATAGCGGAAGGAAGATCTTAAAGCTTTTGTATCATTCTCCACAAGGTAGTACGGCTGATACCTAGTCTTTTTGCAGCATTGCTTTGATTCCCTTTTTCTTCATGTAATACTTGTTCGACAATATCAATATTGATTTCCTCTAGTGTTCTGGAAATATCTAAATTATTCGTATCTAAATTCTCTAGTTCAAATTGTCTTTTTTCTCTTTTAAGTATTTTATCAACATCTTCAGTTTTTATATAAAGTGTAGTTGTAATAACGGCAAGTTCATTCAGTATTCGCTTAAATTGGTTATAATTATGAGGCCATGAGAAGGATTTTAATAAATCTAGTGCGCCAGGTTCAAATCCTGATATCTCTTTTCCGAGCTCCAGGTTCAGATAACCAATATAAAGACTTGCTAGGTTTGGAATATTGTTCAAATTAGAACGCAATGGAGGAATGTGTAAAGTGAGGCAGGAAAACTCATTCACAATTTGCTTACATCGTTCCGCCATATCTTTATTTTCATTGCAACTGTAAGTGAAAATCAGGTGGTTTCTACTTAATAGATTTGTACTATTGATGATTGTAAAAAGTTCTTGGTATTGACGTTCTGGTAATATATCTATGCCTCTAATGTGTATTGTTATATTTGTTTCATTAAAAGGAGACTTGTAATTATCAATAAGAAAACTCCAGGACTTATCATTTAACTTTGGGCAATCGATGATAACAAGTGGATTGTCTTGTAGTTTACTCTGGGAATAGACGAGGTAGACCATCTGCTCTTTTCCAGTACCCTCTTCACCAATCACCATAATAGGATAATCGGTTTGATTGAACTGATCAATCGATGTACGAAGTGGGCTTGTTGTATTTGAGATACCATAGAAGCTTTCGTAAAATTTGTTGGAGGCTGATTCTTTGCTGAGGTATCGTAAACCATTGCGTGACGGAATAAAGGACATATTTTGCAGCTTTATACTATAAACGACATAGTTTTGGCTTTGATAGCTCATGCAAGTAGCAATCGTATGCATGAGTTGCTTGTCAAATTCTTTAAAAAAGGTTCGTTGTTTTTCTACAATAACTTTATCAATGTTGTTTTTTAATACAGATAGCATGTCGGGTGTGAGACCATCCTGATTAGTGTAGACAAGCTCTTTTTGATCATCATATACGACCACTTTACAAGATAAATTTTTTAGTATGGAGTTATAGAACTCTTTTTTTTCTTCCAATCGTGCGATGTCATGATATGTCTTAACAGCCTGATCGAAAGCGGCTTCAATGCTTTCTGTGCCAGAAGTAATTAATATAGAATCTAGATTAAAGTCCTTCGCCATGGAGGTTGTAATCATATCACCAAGTATCATACGATAACCTTTATTGCGTAAAAGTTCTAAGGTTTCTGTAATTTCAGAAGAATTATGAACTGTATAGATGCCAATATCATATTGAAGTAAATCGCATAAAAAACGTGCACTTTTTGTAATACTCGGAAACCCTACAATAGCGTGCTTACTATTATAATTTTCAGAAAGCTTAATGGTACGGAGTATGTCATAAATAGTAAGAGGTATTTCAATAACTGGTATGGATACCGACTCTTGAAGAAGCTCTGCTGTCCCGCCTCTTGATATTATAATATCGTAACTGGAGGAGTTGAACTTTTTAGCAATCTTGACACCTTCTAGCAAATCTCCAACAAAAATAGTTAATTCTATATCAGTGCGATTGTTTGCAAGTTTCTCCATAGTAGCCTGAAGGCTTTTGTATGGAGCAATTACAAGAATTTTAATTTTTTCAGCCATTCTCAATACTCTCCCTTAGTGTTTAAATTTAATACAATAATATCATAAAATGTAAAATAATCAAGAGAAAATATAAATGTTTCAAATATAAACACTATAAACTTATATATTAAACTATTTTATATTGACCACATGAAAAAGCGAGTGTAATATAGACTATAATGAAACGGAAAAAAGAAAAAGAAGTAAAAATGAAATAACAGCATAAAAGTGTTTCAAAAATAAACACTAAGAAAGCAGGGGAATTAATTGATTAAGCTTTTGATTATTTCAGATGACGTTACAGGAGCGTTAGATACCGGAGTACAATTTGTGAATTATGGTATCATGCCTACTGTTTTAGTACATAGGCAGGTGGATTTTACAAAATATAAAGATAATTTCATCGAAGTGCTAGTAGTAGATGCAGAGACGAGGCACGTAAGTGAAGAGGAAGCATACAAAATTGTATATCAAATAGTAAAAGCGGCGGTAAAAGTAGGAGTTCAATACTTATATAAAAAAACAGATTCTGGTTTGAGAGGTAATATTTGTAGCGAATTAAGCGCTCTACTCCATGCAAGTGGAAAAGATTTTCTTGCATTTTTACCTGCTCTCCCGAAAATGAACCGCGTGACAGTGGGTGGCTCACATTATATTGATGGTGTACCGCTAAAAGAGAGTGTCTTTGGAAAAGATCCTTTTGAACCAGTAAAGTATTCATACATACCAGATTTGTTTCAAAACACAGATGACGATGTTTGTGTTTATCATAAATCAGAAAGTTATTACACAAAAGTAAAGAAGAAGACAATAGGAATCTTTGATGCAGATACAGAGGAAGATTTACAACGTATCGCTAGACATTTAAAGAAAGAAAATATGCTATCCGTTATGGCAGGGTGCGCAGGGTTTGCAGCAGCATTGGCAGAAGTTATTGGATTTCAACGGAAGCGAAAAAACATGCCGGTTTTGGACAAGCCTTTATTAGTTATCTGTGGTAGTGTAAACCCAATTTCGAAAGCTCAGGTAGAATTTGCACAATTACATGGGTTTCACCGAATTACTCTTTCTGTAGATCAGCAGTTAAGACAAGACTTTCTATGCACAGAAGAGGGGAAGCGGTGGGTAGAAAAATTAAAGCAACAATGTTTGAATGGAGAACATTGTATCATTGATACAGAAACCGTTAATCTAAATGAATCTTTCACTGAGGAACTATCAGATAGAAGAGAGCTAGGGCTTAACATAGCAACTTCATTAGGAAAAATAGTTGGCAAGCTGCTGGAACTAGAAGTTGACAATACGCTGATGATAATAGGAGGAGATACGCTGTTAAGTTTTATAGAGTATACAAATTGCAATGATATCAATATAGTTTGCGAATTAAATGAAGGAATGGTGCTCTCCACTATACAGATTGGTAATAAGAAGCTTTGGCTTATTTCAAAGTCAGGTGGTTTTGGCAGTGTAGAACTTTTAACCACGTTACTTCAAGAAATTAAGATGGGAGAAATGATTCGAAGTAGTTAATTTTACCTTCCAGGGAGAAATGATTCGCAACAGATAATTTTATCTTCCATAAGGAGGAACAAAATCATAAATTTGATGTATAATTTTTGACATAACAGGAGGAAAAGAATGAATTCAAATTATGAACTAAGAATGCCTGGTGTAGTCTATCATGGTGAGAATGCATTAGAATCTTTGGTAAGTATAGTCCAGGGGAAATACAATCGGGCAGTTATATTTACGGATAAAGGCATTGAAAAGGCAGGTATCTTAGAAGAACCAATCCGTTATTTGACACAGGGCGGTGTAAGTTTAGAGATATTAAATGAATTGCCATCCGAACCAACTTGCGATCAAGCGCAGAAAATCATAGATAGATTTATTACTATGAAAGCGGATATTATTATTGCTATCGGTGGTGGCAGTGTAATGGATATTGCAAAACTGGCTTCTGTTACTGGAAATGGGGCACTAAAAGTAAGAGATCTTCTAAAAAGTCCGCATTTGTGTAAAAAGACAATAAAAACTATCATGATACCAACGACAGCAGGAACAGGTTCAGAGGCAACTCCAAATTGTATTGTAGCCATACCAGAAAAAGAATTGAAGGTAGGAATTGTTCATACCGATATGATTGCAGATTTTGTTCTATTGGATGGTCGTATGATACGAAATCTACCAAAAAAAATTGCAGCATCCACTGGAGTTGATGCTCTCGCACACGCAATTGAATGTTATACTTCGAATAAAGCAAATTCATTTAGTGACCTATTTGCTTTAGAGGCTCTTAAACTAATATTTTCTAATATTGAAAAGGCATGTGAGGACGTTAATGCAATAAAAGAAAAAGGTAACATGTTATTGGCATCTTTTTATGCCGGAGTAGCAATATCTGCTTCTGGTACCACAGCGGTACATGCTCTTTCGTATCCGTTGGGAGGAAAGTATCATATTCCTCATGGAATTGCGAATGCAATTATGCTGTTACCAGTATTAAAATATAATAAGCCTTATTGCCTAGAGGAGTTTGCGACAGTGTATGATTTTGTTCATTCACCGGAAGTTCAGCTATTATCAAAGGATGAAAAAGCAGAGAAGCTATTAAAACGGTTGGAGGAAATCCTTCATAAATTATCAATTGAAACCTCACTTCGTTCTTATGGTATTAAAGAAAGTGATTTAGATACCTTAGTACAAGCAGGAATGGAGGTAGAAAGGTTGTTGATGAATAATAAAAGAGAAGTTACAAGGGAAGCTGCAAGAGAGTTGTATTTACAAGTAATTTAGGAGGAATGTAGTTATGTTCGAGATAAAAGGAATCATCCCACCAATAGTAACACCAATGAATACGGACGAAAGTATTAACTTAAATGAACTCAGAAATCAGGTAAATCGTTTGATAAATGCTGGGGTTCATGGAATCTTTGCAATAGGAACCAATGGTGAGGGGTATGCATTAAATGAGGATGAGAAGGAAAAGGTGCTAGAAACGGTTGTAGAAGAAACCGCAAAAAGAGTGCCTGTGTATGCCGGAGTTGGATGCATTACAACAAGGGATACCATCCGTTTAGCACGCAAAGCGGAAAAGATGGGATGTGATGTACTTTCAGTTATTACTCCATCCTTTGCACAGGCTTCCCAGGAAGAATTATATGAACATTACAAAGCTATCGCAGAAGCGGTTCAGCTTCCGATCGTGTTGTATAACATTCCCGCTAGAACTGGAAATGCATTGGCGACATCAACGGTTGAACGTCTTGCTGCTATCCATAATATCGTTGGAGTAAAAGACAGCAGTGGGAATTTTGATCAGATGTTACAGTATATAGAGGCAACAAAGGATATGAATTTTACAGTACTATCTGGAAACGATTCTCTAATTCTTTGGAATTTACTTGCTGGTGGTAGTGGAGGAATTGCAGGCTGTGCGAATGTTTATCCAGAGAATATGGTTAATATCTATGAAGCTTTTAGGAAAGGCGATTTAGAACAGGCTAGAGCGGCACAGGATAGAATTCGTAGTTTCCGTAATTGTTTTCGATTTGGAAATCCAAACACAATTGTAAAAACAGCAGTTGCTATGTTAGGCTATCCAGTAGGAAATTGCAGGAGTCCTTTTTATCATATTTCAGAAGAAGGAATAGAAGCAATAAAATGTGTTTTAACTGCAAATGAAAAACTTGGAATGAAATAATATAGGAGATAACAAATGAGTGACAATAGACCAATTATAGGGATTACATTGGGAGATCCAGCTGGGATTGGCCCAGAAATTTCAGTAAAAGCACTATGTAGTCAACTGATTTATAAACGATGTAAGCCAATTATAATCGGAGATGCATCTGTTTTGAAAAATGTCTTGAGTTTTCTTAATAAATCAGAGCTAAAGATACATGCAATCAAAAGTGTCAAACAAGCAACATTTACTTATGGAACAATTGATGTTTTAGATATGGGGCTAATAAAGGCTGAGGAATTAAAGCTTGGTGAAGTTTCAAAGGAAGCAGGTGAAGCTGCATTCCAATATGTGAAAAAGACAATTGAACTGGCCATGAGGAATGAAATCGATGCAACCGTTACAAATCCTATCAATAAAGCAGCTATAAATCTAGCTGGTCACCATTTTTCTGGTCATACCGAAATTTATGCAAACTATACGAATACAAAAAAATATACGATGATGTTGGTTCATGAAAATTTAAGAGTAGTACATGTTTCTACCCACGTTTCTTTAAGAGAGGCGTGTGATCTGGTAAAAAAAGACCGAATATTAGAAGTGATTCAAATTGCTCATGATGCATGTATCAATCTAGGAATAGAGGAACCAAGAATTGCTGTAGCTGGTTTAAATCCACATTCTGGCGAAAGTGGTCTCTTTGGGAATGAAGAAGTAGAAGAAATTTCACCTGCCATTGATGCAGCTGTAAAAGCGGGTATTTTTGCAGAAGGACCGATACCGCCCGATACTGTATTTTCTAAAGCAAGAGGTGGAATGTATGATATTGTAGTTGCTATGTATCATGATCAAGGGCACATTCCTTTAAAAGTTGTTGGCTTTGTATATGATTCTAAAAAACAACAGTGGGATGCGGTTGCAGGTGTGAATATAACGTTAGGATTACCAATAATTCGAACTTCTGTAGACCATGGAACAGCATTTGATCAGGCTGGTCGTGGAACAGCCAATGAATTGAGTTTACAAAATGCAATCGATTATGCTATCTGTTTTGCTAATAACAGAGAACAAAAACGATCTAAGGAAAGGAGAAAAGGATATGGCGAGAGAGTATATAGAACTTAATAGGATGGAGGTAGATGGTTACTTATACCATAACAATAGACTTGATACAGTAGAATCCTTACTACCTAATCCATATCAGACTTGTCATGCTGCAGATCTTTTAGAATTGCCAAATAAGGATTTACTGTGCTGCTGGTTTGCTGGTTCAAAAGGAGAAGGATATGCAGATGTCAGTATCTACCTGTCAAGGTTACCTGCCGGAGAAAGTCAATGGACACAGCCAATACTTATATCGGATGATGCAGCTAGAGCAGAACAAAATCCTTCTCTATTCTTGCACCCCAATGGAGAACTATGGGTTATGTATACTGCAATGCTTTCAAAAACGAAGGAGTTACCTGCACATTGTAATTTGCAATATACCTCAGAGATTCGATGCAGAAAGTCAGTAGACAATGGATATACATGGGGAAATACAGTAACAATGTTTTCGGATGCAGGATCTTTTTGCAGACAGAAAATTCAGATTCTATCGAATGGACGTCTGGTGTTTGGGACCTGGATTTGTTTTGATGATGATACTAAGAATGGAAGCGATATCACGGTTATCCAGATTTCGGATGATCAAGGTAAGACCTGGAAAAGTGTAGAAGTACCTGAAAGTAGAAGCTTAGTGCATTGCAATATTATTGAGAGAGAAAACGGGGAGTTACTTGCCTTATTTCGAAGCCGTGGTGCAGATTTTATTTATAAGTCCACCTCCAATGATTATGGCGAGCATTGGACGATACCAGTGAAGACGGAACTTCCCAATAATAATGCAAGTATCTCTGCAATTGCTTTACAAAGTGGAGCAGTAGCAATAGTCTATAATGCTTGCAGTTTTAGTGAAAATCGTGATGTAACAAAATGGCCAAGACAGAGGTCCCCAATTACGGTTGCAATTTCTGATAACAATGGTGAGTCTTGGGACTATCGCAGAATAATAGAAAGTGCAGAAGGATTTTGTGGACGATTAAATAGTGTGAATAATCAAAGGTATGAATATCCAGTGATGATGCAAAGTGGGGATGGAAAAATTCACGTAGCTTATACGTGGGGGAATCGTAAATGCATGAAGTACATACGCATTGATGAAGCTTGGATCAGAGGAGAGAAGGCTTTAGATGAAGGCATGAAATATCAATTTTAAAATAGTTATTTTTTTAAGCAGCCTCCAATTTATTTAGAAGATTTATTGATGACTGAATTGCCATGAAATAAAAACATTCGAGAGAAAAATATGAGAAGGGAATGTGAGTAGCGTGAGGACTAAATTGAAAAAAGATCCAAATCAGATGAATCTTGTACAAAAAAAGAGCAAATTTCAATTGATAGGGAAGCAATTATATCATTATCGATGGATGTATTTGTTTTTGCTACCAGCAGTAATTTGGTATATTTTGTTTGCCTATCTCCCTATTTACGGAATTAGTATTGCATTCAAAGATTATAACATTGTAGAAGGTGTATGGGGCAGCGCATGGGTTGGTCTTGATAATTTCCGTAAGATATTTAGTGATGCTAATTTTGCTAGAGCCTTTAAAAATACAATCTTTATCAGTGCTCTAAAATTAATATTTGTAACACCAAGTGGTTTAATACTGGCGTTGTTACTTTCGGAAGTAAAGAATAAGTTGTTTAAGGGCGCAGTTCAAAGTTTTTCTATGTTAACTCATTTCTTTTCCTGGGTTATCATTGCATCAATCATGACAGTAATGCTTTCACCGAATACAGGTGTTGTAAATCAAATTATTGTTATGCTCGGAGGAGAACCAATCTACTTTTTAGCAGAAGAAAAATGGTTTATCGTTTGGGTTGTTTTATCCGACATTTGGGAATCTGCTGGTTGGAATGCTTTGATTTTTATTGCTGCAATATCAGGTATTTCTCCAGAATTATATGAAGCTGCATCAATTGATGGGGCGGGAAGATGGTCGAAACTATTTCGTATTACCATACCGTGCTTGTCTGGAACTATTTGTACCGTATTAATATTAAAACTAGGTGGATTGTTAAGTGGTAACTTTAATCAGATTTTTAACTTATATAATTCAGCAGTTATGGATGTCGCAGATATATTAGATACCTATGTGTATCGACTTGGTATTAATAGTATGCAGTATAGTTACTCATCCGCAGTGAATCTATTTCAGAATGTGATTGGCTTGTTACTGGTATTTACAGTGAATAAAATAGTGAAGCGTGCCGGTCAGGAGGGGGTAGTGTAATGCAGAGAAAATCAAAGAAGAAAAAGAAAAAATACACATTTGCAGATTATGTGATAGGCTTTTTACTACTATGCTTTGCAATTTCCATTATTTATCCAGTTTGGTATTTGTTCATGCTGTCATTGTCCACTTATGGGGGAATATCTTCGAGTGACAATCCATTTATGTTAACGCCGGCAGGCTTTACGCTAACTGCCTACAAAAATATATTTTCATCACCATATATTCAATCTGGTTACTTAATCACAATATTTCGAACAGTAGTAGGAACCAGTGCATCTATCTTTTTTATGGCGCTGGCTGCGTACGCTTTATCAAAGTCTAACTTGCCAGGACGTAAAGGTTTTACGATGTTTTTTATGGTTAATATGTTTATTCAGGGTGGATTGATTCCTACCTACCTTATGATTAAAGAATTGGGGTTACTTGATAATATTTGGCTTTTAGTTTTACTACCATTGTTTAATACGTATTATATGATTATATTAAGGAGTTTCTTTTCGACGATACCAAAAAGCTTAGAAGAGGCGGCTAGGATAGATGGTGCAAGTGAGGTTCAGATTTTTGGAAAAGTAATCGTACCTCTAAGCATTCCTTCTTTAATCGCCGTAGGAACCTGGGTATTCTTTACTCACTGGAACTCGTGGTTTGATTCTCAATTATATTTTACTACCATGAAAAAGCAAGTTGTATTAGTACAGATTCGTCGTCTTGTTATTGAGCAGAGCAACTTATTGCTAACAGGGATGACAACCGGTAAAGCAAATCTTCCAACAGAAAACTCAATTCAAGCAGCAGGTATTATGGTAACGGTGCTTCCAGTATTGATTATTTATCCATTTGTTAAGAGATTCTTTGTGGAAGGGATGACACTTGGTGCGGTAAAAGAATAATTTGATTAACATTACTTTGTAGTATTCGAAAATTAAAGTTTCAGGATGGATTCAAAGTACTTGTACTTTAATCAGTATATATTAATGCATAGGAGGTAGTTTATGAAAAAAACAAATGAAAGAAAATGGGTTGCATTGTTACTATGTAGTGTATTGCTTGTATTGACTTTCTCAGCATGCTCCAAGAAGAATGGTACGGATAATTCTTCCGATGGGACAACTCCATCCGTGGAAGAACCCATGACGATAGTGTGGTATAATCAGTATCCACCTTATGAAGATGATTCCTGGGGAGAAAAGGCTTTTGAAGAATTATTTGGAGTGGATGTAGAAATTGTACGTGCTGAAAATGCAGATGAATTAAGTACCTTACTGGCAGGAGGACAGATTCCGGATGTCATGTTTTTAAGTACAATTGAAGAAGTTGGAACTTATCAAAATCTTGGCATCTTGGCTAGTCTTACAGAAGATGAAATTAAAGAGAATATGCCATCCTATTATGAAATGTGTAAAGAACAAGATGAAAACTTCTTCACCTATTCCATGATTGATGGAAAAAATTATGGAATAACAAAAATAAAAGCAGCAAGTGGTATTGCTCAGGCAGCAGTAATTAGAGCTGATTGGTTGAAAGCTTGTGGATTTGATAAAGTACCATCCACATTAGAAGAACTGGAAGAAGTATTCACAGCATTTACCTATAATGATCCAGATGGAAATGGAATCAATGATACTTATGCACTTACCTCAGGATCAGACAAAGAGAATGGAAAGAGATACTTTTCCTCCATTTTTGGGGCCTATGGCATCAATCCTTTTTGCTGGACGGTACAAGACAATGAGGCAGTGTTTGGTTTTGTAACAGAGGAATGTAAAGACGCTTTAAAACTTTTAAACAGTTGGTATGAAAAGGGCTTAATCGATCCAGAATTTGTAACAGATGAGAGCCGTACTTCAGGAACAGACATTGCATATAAATTTGCGAATGGTATCACTGGTTTTGTAGATGGTTTTGCCTATGATGATTATCAGTGGGATAATGATGCACATGTAAATGCAAAATGGGTAGCTTCGAATGAAAGCTGGCAGAATTTCTTTGCTTCCAATGAGGGAAATGAGGAAGCACTTTATGGTAAGAAGAATGTTACAGATTTTAGTAGCGATATGATTGACCCATATTACATTCTGATTGATCAGATTGTAGGACCTGCGGGTGAGAATTCAGGATATTATGCAGGCAGCAATATTTCCGGTTATGTATGTTTTGGTCTTCAGTTAGAAGAAGATCGTGAAAAAATGTACAAGATTATGAACATCTTAGAGCA
This sequence comes from Lachnoclostridium phytofermentans, assembly GCF_000733755.1. GTDB lineage: Bacteria > Bacillota > Clostridia > Lachnospirales > Lachnospiraceae > Lachnoclostridium > Lachnoclostridium phytofermentans_A. The sequence goes on from NZ_JPOF01000008.1 coordinate 29,767, forward strand.
GCAATCAACCAATTCGGATATCGTTGTCAACCATTATGGACCAGAAGGCTATATATGGGAATGGAATGAGGATAAAACACGAAGACAGTGGATTGATAATTATAGTGAAAAAGAAAACTATAATGCACAGGGACAGGCAATCGGTAATGGACAATGCTTATGGGCAATGTATAACGCAAATGCAGACTTCCTTTCAATTATCGGTGGAGCGAGAATGGATCAACGTTATGAAATCGACCTTCCAACTTTCTCTAAGTTAAATACGGTTACGGATGCGGTAAAGGTATCCTTAAAAGCAGCAACTGAGAATCCGGATTTAATCTATGCTTATCCACTTGAATATATTGTAAAAGCAATTCGTGGTGATGTTGATATTGATTCGACTTGGGATGCTACCATTGAGAAGTGGTACAAGAATGGTGGTACACAATTAACCAAAGAAGCGAATGAATGGTACAGTGGGACACAAAATAAGTAAAGGATTGCTATGATTCATAAGGGGCTGCTATCACAGCCCCTTATCGTACTATTATTATCAAAATAAGTGATTATTATCTGTCTTGAATAGGAGATGCAATCGATATGAAGCGTGAACATATAGATCAATATTTACAACATAAAAATCGTACCCTAAGAACCCTTCCCGGAAAACTTTTATTAGGAGCTACGGGAGCCAGGTTATTTGCTGACTACCTTGACCCGGTGCCTGGATTTTCTGGAAGGATTGATTTTATTCACAAGATGAACTTGCCTGGCATCTTTACAACGGAATGTGAAGGAATATCGAATGTATTGGAACCTCTTGAGGCAGTCTGGTATCCCAGTCATTTGTTTATAAAATATGAGAGTTCAAGGATAGAGTTTGAAGAACAAAAATTTATTACTTGGAAGGATTATGCAGTGTCTTGTCAGAGATGGACGAATAAGACATCCTTCGAGAAAAAAATTAAGTTTTCGATCTCAGAGGCTTGGAGCTGGGAAAGAGAAGATGGCTGCATCAATATTTACAGAGACTGTGAGAACCATAAGTTAAAGTTAATCGGTACCGTATGCTCTGACAATGGGATTCATAGGGATGGTTATGTAAATTTACCTGCAAATTCCAGCATAGAGTTCACGATAATAGCTGCAATCGGAGAAAGTGAAACTGATTGTTTCAAAGACAAAAACCTGGAAGTAAAGAACTATATTAGGGATAATCGGGATGAAAATTCCTATGTAGAAAAGCAAAAGTCCGAATATGATTCATGGTTTTCCGAGGTACCAGTATTTTCTTCTGACGATGCCCTATTGAATAAAACATGGTGGTATCGTTGGTTCTTGTTGCGGCATAATTATGCGGAACCTTCTTGTGGAAATTTTAAGCACGGAACTTTTTATGAGGGACGTTCTCATAAAACATCAAAAGAATTATATCAGTCAAAAGGTCATGAATTTACGCAATTAATCCCATTGTCGACTCCGTTACATATTACGGATTGTAAATGGAGAAATCATAAAAAAGAATGCGAAGAAGCCATTCTTTCTTTGCTAGATTGTGCAGATAAAGATGGGATATTTTGTACAATGATGTTGGATCGTTTTGGAGTTGCTTATGGTAATTATTCAGAATGGGCGATCTATCAATATTATTTAATTCATCAGGACATTGATTTTATGAAAAAAATTCTCCCTGGTTTTAAGAAAAATGTACGCAGCGTGTGGGAGAAGTCTAAAAATAACATGGATAACCTTCCGATTTGCTATAATCATCGAAGAACAGGAAAGGAATATCAACCTTCTTATTGGTATTTTAATGACTATCCGGATAATGCCAAAGAGGAAGGAAGTTATACTTATTTAAAACGGGTTGATTTAGCAATCTATCTGTATTTAAATGCACTCGGAACTGCAAAGTTATGTGACGAAATAAAAGATTCGGATGCGGCGGAGTTTTATCAGCTTGAAGAGAACATAAAAAGAGAAGTGTTAAGTAAAATGTGGGATAAAGAAAGTAATTTCTTTTATGACCTTCATTATGAAACGGAAGAAATGGCACTTGTAAAAAATGTAGTAGGGATTTATCCGATGTGGGCAGAAATAACGAATGATTCGCATCTAAAACTTTTGGATTATTATTTCTCAGAGGATAGTTTTGCTGTAGGATCTGCTTTTGCATCTGTCTCGAAAGACTGTCCCGTATTTATGCCGCAGGGAAGTTGGAAAGGTGACTTTTTTAAAGGCAGAAATGGATGTATGTGGGATGGACCATCCTGGCCGTATACAACGTGCATCGCATTAGATGCGATTGCAAAACAGAGTAAATTGCAAGATCATAAATATGATAAGGAGTTTGCAAAATATCTTAAGGAATACTCCTTGGAACACTATCGGAATCACAACTTGGAAGAACCATATCTTGTAGAGCACTATGACAGTGTGACAGGGGAGATGCTTAGTGATGAAGTCGACTATTTGCATTCTTACTATATTGATTTAATTATCAGACATGTGGCAGGAATCGAACCAACAGAGAATGGGATAAAGATAGATCCTATCGATATCGGATTGCAATTCTTTTCTCTTAGTCAGGTTCAGTTAAACGGACATGAGTTATGCGTTGAATATCAGAAATCGGAATATTACAAAGTTACGTTGGATAAAAAAGTAGTTTTTTGTGCTGCGGAATTAGCTAAGGGTGAAATTAATTATTCGGAAATGTAAAAAGTGTATAAGGAGGGAGGGTATATGGATTTTATATCTGAATGGGTTCGCCCATCAAACCAATATAGAATGAAACCTTTTTGGTTCTGGAATGGTGAGCTGACTTGCGAGGAAATCGAGGATCAATTACGGCAAATGAAGGAACAAGGTTTAGCGGGTGCTTTTATTTGTCCGCGGCAAGGTCAGAAAATACCATACTTAGGTCAGAGGTGGTTTGAAAGAATCTGCTATGCTTGTAATAAAGCAGAAGAATATGAGTTAGAGTTATGGCTTTATGATGAATATCCTTATCCAAGTGGTATGAGCGGTGGAGAGGTTCTTTTGGAGAAGCCAGATGCTGTGCATACGCAGATAAAATATCAATGTTTTATGATTGCAGGAGAAAAGGAACAGGAAATTACGTTAGGCTGGTCAAAAGTTCTATATGCTGCAGCAGTCAGATTAGATGAAAAGAATCAACCAATGAGAGGTCATACAATAAATCTTCTTGATTCAATTGGTATTAGACAAGAACAAGAGATTTATCAGCGAACAGGGTTAACAGCGTATGGAAATAAGCGTTTTTTTTCTTATGGGCCCCAAAAGATTATAAATTTCTGTCTTCCAGAAGGGACGTGGCGGTTAGAGATTTACCTACAGGAAACCTTAGATGACTATAAATATTATGGTAATTTTTTTGATCCATGTGATAAGCAGGCAGTGAAAACTTTCCTTCGTACCACACATGAGCGTTATTTTCAATTCTTAGGGAAAGAATTAGGTACAAGAATCAAGGGGATTTTTTCTGATGAAGTAAGCTTTTTAGGAGAAATTCCATGGTCAAGACACTTAGTTGATTATATAAGGAATCATTATAATTACAATATTTTAGAAGTTCTTCCGGCACTTCATGATAAAAGCTATCCAAATGCTGCAAAAATCAGATATCAGTTATATCAATCGGCTCATGAATTATTACAAGAATCTTACCACAAGCAGGTTTCAGATTGGTGTGGGGAACATGGATGGATGTTTGTAACAGAGCTTCCATCCATAAGAAGAAGTACACAGATCTATAGTGATGTACCAGGGGGGGATGCCTGCCATGAAAAATTAGGGATTTCCTTAGAAGAAGTATATAATCGCTATTTAAAAAATTATCGAAGTTGTGTACCTGGAATTGCTTCCTTAGCCAGACAGAAAAACCGAACCTATGCTATGGTAGAGAGTTTTCATAGCATAGGTTGGTCTATGACCATACAGGATGCGAAGTGGATGATTGATTGGATGGCAGCTATGGGAATCAATTTTTTCACTGCACATGCGTTTTATTATACCATTGATAGTATCACAAAACACGATGCTCCTCCCTCACAATTTATTCAGAATCCATATTGGCCATATTATCATATTTTAGCTGATTATTCAGCTAGGTTAAGTGCCTTTGTTAGTAATACGGAAGCAGTCTGCAATGTGGCATTGCTTGATCCTGTAACTTCGTTATGGACGCATCTTGGAAATCCAAGAAAAGGGTTTACTTACGCCGGAACTGATAAAGAGGAGCAAAAAGAACTAAAAAGTCTCTTGGATGACTGGATGTACTTAGCAAAAACCATGCTTTTTGCTCATGTTGGTTTTGATTTTTTAGATTCTGAAATTTTGAAGGAAGCTCAAATTGAAGATGGTCAAATTTTAATAGGACGGGCAAAGTACTCAGTATTAATTTTACCACCACTCACATCGATTGAAAGCTTTGCGACTGCAAAGATACAGCAGTTTATAGCACAAGGGGGTAACGTAATAGCGACAGGTATGCTACCTTATGAGGTAATCGATGAGGATTTAGAAGTAGAAAGTACCTATTGCAAAATATTTGGAGCAAAGAATTCAAATCGAACGGAATATTGGCAGGGATTTTCTTCGGGAAGATGGAACGTAATAAAAAATGGCAAGGTATCGTTTCTCGCAACTGACGGTTCCCTCAGTCAAGAAGCATTTTATAATCAATTTCTGGATTTGTTAAGACAATCATCTGTAAATGAAGCAGAATTTTGTGTGTTAGAAGGGGATGACAAAGAACTCTATACTTCCGTAAGAGTAGATTATAAGAAAAACCGTTATATCATGATAGGAAATCATGGACGAAAAAAATGTATGGTTGAGATTCAGTTAAAAGTACCATTTTCGACGGTTTTTCAAATGGATGCTGAAACAGGGAACATAATAAGGTTATATGAAGGAAAAGAACAGAAGATATTCCGTATTACTCTAAAAGCGTATGAATCTAAGATTCTCACATTTGATTTAAGAGAAGGTAGTGTGAAAAATCAAGATTTTTCACACTTGAATTCGTGCTGTCGCTCAAATTCGCAGGTTAGCGACAGAATGGCGGGTAGAATAGTAGAATCACCTGAAATCCTTACGACTGTTTTACTTAAAACCTCAAATCCGATGAGGATATCGATAGTTGGAAAAAATGTATATCGTTTGGAGCAGTTTTTGGTATCAATAGATCAGGTGAATTGGAGATGCTGTGAACCAAAAACGTTTATCGAGTTATGTGATGAATTTAAATGGTTATCTGGAAATACACTCTCATTTACCGGTAGATTTGGTACACCAAAGCGTTTGCAAGTAAAATATCCATTCCAATTGTACTACAAAACAGATTTTTGGGTCGATGATATAAGTAGTAAGCTATATTTAATGAAGGATGAAAGAACCATTGGTTCAGAGTATGAGATTCATATCAATGGCAAGTTAATTGAGAATACGAAGTTTTATCCAACCTTTATAAATGATCGGTGTAATTGCATTTGTGATATTACACATTTCATCCAGAGAGGGAAAAATATGATGGAAGTCCAAGTTACGATAGCAAAAGATTGGGACGGAATACGCGATCCAATGTATATCTTAGGTGAATTTGGAGTTTCACAAGGAAGGATTTGCGCTATGCCAGAAAAAGCTTCCTACCGAGATACTTATATAGAAGGATTTCCTTGGTATAGTGGAACATTTTCCTTTTATACTAATTTTAAATTAGATCAGCTTTTCAATCACGGGAATATAAAATTGATACCAGATTTTGCGAAGGAGGCAGTTGATTGTATTGAATTGCTGGTAAATGGTACTTCTCTTGGAGTCAAAGCCTTTGCTCCTTACGAGTGGCTTTGCCCTTTTGCTTTGTTACGGCATGAGAATGAGGTAGAGATAAGAGTAACGAATACATTATTACCAATGCTAGAAGGTAGTTATTTTGATTATAAGAGGCATAAAACAGTGAAGGTAGAGCCATAGTGGCAGGTATCAGCCAATTAAGGTTTACTAAAATGCTGACGCCAGATTTATACTGGAAGATTTTTATGCTAAGCTTACACAGTCTTCCAAAAGAAAATATCATTTATAGTAAAACAAAAAAACTCTCAGTTACGATGAATAGCTGGTTCTGATTGCAGGTATTCGTCGTAACTGAGAGTTTTAATTCATAAGGTTCACTATCTATTAAAATAGTAGCTGCAAATTAGATAACACTTTTTCTTATGTTTAATTGTGTTGTCATTTCTATTTTAACTTTAGGGGAGGTTGGCTCATTCATCAGTTGTATTAGGCGTGAAACTGCTGTTTTTCCCATATACTGTTTTTCAAAGCAATGAAAAACATATAGAGGTGGAAGGATTCTATGATGGGAATGGAGTTTATAGGATTCGTTTTATGCCAGGACGCTTATCAGAACCCCGTTATTTATGATGAAGTTGGATATGAAGGGAATCCCAGCCAGCGCTGGGGAAGATTATCTGCAGAAGAATTAGTAGATAAGTTCTGGCAAGCAATAACATCGGGAACTTACATGACCCATGGAGAAACCTTTACACATCCAGAGGATATTATTTGGTGGGCAAAGGGTGGTACGCTACGAGGAAAAAGTCCAAAAAGAATTGCATTTTTGAGAAAAATAGTCGAAGAGAGTGGACAGAGTGAGCTTGAGCCAGTAGATAGATGGTGGGTAATTAACGGAGTTGGTAAAAACGGAGAACTATAATCCAACAGTATCTCTGCCAGGTAAAGAATTTATAGCGTTACGCATTATGAGAGTTGATGAGTAGAGAATTTTGTTATTCTAACGTATCTTGTTTTTATGGGAATAATTTATATAGGATTGTGGCTCGAAGAAAATTAGAAGTGTATATAAAAAGCATCTTGCAGTGGACAAGTCCATACAAGATGCTTTTTATAGCTTCTTTAACAAGGATACTTAAAGATTGAGGTAATACAATTCATATTTTATCCTTGTCACCATAAAGCCGGCGAAATTATGCAGGGGGACATTAAAATAATGTATATAGGAAGGCATAACCACTTGTTTTCTCAATATAAATATACTAATACATATTATATTGAGGTATTACCATGCAATTTGAGATTGATAAAGAAAAACTGGGGAAATGGTGCAAAACCGGAATTGTAGTACTATCCATCATGTTAGTTATAGTAGCAGGAATTTATTTTGTCCCAAAGATGATAGCGAGGGCAGCAGGAGAGAAACGAGAGTTACCGATTTATTGTGTAAAAACAGAGAAAAAGCAAGTGGCTCTATCTTTTGATGCAGCTTGGGGGAATGAAGATACTGCTAAAATATTAGAAATATTAAAGAAACAAAATGTTAAGGTTACCTTCTTTATGACTGGTGGATGGGTTGAAAAATATCCAGACGATGTAAAAGCAATCGCGGCAGCAGGTCATGATTTGGGCAACCATAGTGAAAACCATAAGCAGATGTCTAAGCTTACGAAAGAGCAGTCGGTAAAGGAAATCATGACACCACATGATAAGGTAAAAGCACTTACTGGAAAAGATATGAAACTCTTTCGACCACCTTATGGTGATTATAATAATACTTTGATTGAAGCGACAAAAGAATGTGGTTATTATTGTATTCAGTGGGATGTGGATTCCCTTGATTGGAAAGATTACGGTAAAGATAATATTGTAAAACAGGTTGTGGATAACAAACACTTAGGAAACGGCTCTATCATACTTTGCCATAATGGTGCTAAATTTACAGCAGATGCGTTGGAAGAATTAATTGTTGGGTTAAAAGATAAAGGGTATGAGATTGTGCCGATTTCTGAGTTGATCTATACAGAGAATTATGAGATGGATCATGAAGGGAGACAAATAAAGAAATAAGTGAATTGCATTAATTATACAAGATAAGGTAGGGCAGATGCTCTGGCTCTTACTCTATGACTAGAGGTATCTTATCAGCTGAATAGGTAGTAAGTGATATTTTTTCTCTAGTCTGCTTTAAATTAGATTTATAGTTCTAGGGATACTATTTATTACTATTAATTATTATTTATTATTTATTTTTTACTTTTTCATTTTACTTTTGCATATTGACGAATGGGGTAAAAATGATAAAACAAGAAAATAAAGTAAATTAATGTGAATATCACAGTTGAATTGAGAAAAGGGACACTTAAACAATCATACATTCCTTTTAAACATAGAAACTATTAAAAGTTCATTTTTAAAATGTTAAGCAAGGAAGCAAAAGTTTTTCTAAGAGCAGGGTTAGGATAGTAATTATTAGTTTAGCAACGACAAAGTTATGAATTAGCAGGTTACATAAAATCATCCTTCAATCGAAAATAGCTTATGAATAAAGGTGCGAAGTCGTATTTTATCAGTTTAGTCATCTAGTGATTTGATGATTATGAAGGAGGACAGGTACAGAAATAAGAAAAATTGCATTAATCACAGAATGAGAGGTAGGGAAAAATCTCTACCTCTTATTCTGTGGTATATCCTGATTGCCGTTAGATGGTTTGAAGAGAAATCATTTTAGTGATTTTGTACAAAATTGTAAAATCTATAAATCCATAAAAAGAGATAATAGTCTTAAAAGTTCATATATATCTACACTAATAAGAAATAAAAATAGCATAAATAGAAGTAAAAAATTGATAAATGTGAAAAATTGCTTCGGAAAAAATGGATATTATAATAATTTTCCCTTTTATGTTTTATTGTCTATTTTGCCAACTTACAATTATATACAAAATGTAATATTATGGATATAGGCATCGAATTAAAAGATTTCTATAAGTTAAGGAGAAAAAGATGGGAATATTAGAAGGGCAAGTATTAATATTAGAGAATTTAATGTCATTTCGAGGTATAATTAATCAAGTAGATATAGAAAAGATAAAGTATTAACATAGAAGGAGCAAAAAGAGCGGGGTATCCTGTTACAGCTTTTAAAGTACTTACTTATGGACTGTAGGAAACTTATTAACAAAGTGGTGGAGGACGCATACCATTTTAATTATTATATGTGCCGTCAGCGGTAGATTGGAGATTGTTTAAGATGTATAATAAAATTTCAATATTTACTTTATTAAGTCTTATTTCGGTAGTGTTTTTTTATCCATTAATAAAAGCTAATACTATATTTAATCTTAATATTGTTTTGATAGTGTTATTAGAAATCTTTTTGAATATTGCATTATGTGTTCTTATTTTTTTACTGATGCAAGAAAATAAGTTCAGAATAAAAAGCCAAACACAAAGTATATATGCATATTCATGGAGTCGGTTATTTAGTATAATTGCCATTGGTTTATTTTTTGTATTTTACCTTGTCAAAAATATTTTACTTATATTTGGAAATATAACACTACTTCTTTTAGTATTACCGTTAACAATTTTATATGCATTTATATTAATGAATATTAGCGCTAATAAGATAACTCATAATGACGATGAAATAAAGACGATCAATTTTACTCTTAATAAAAATGATATAGAAGAAATCTCATTAGTTGAGAAAAATCATGGCAGATATAGCATGCTTATTTCAACTAGCAAAAACAAGTATAGTATTATTGTATCAAAACATATGCTAGAAGAGTTAATTAACATTTTACCAAAGAGCATATTATATAAAAATAATAATAACTAAGGGCGCTACGTATGACTGTGTACAAATCATAATTTTCTCATCTAAGGGTGTATTATTTACTTAATAAATAATGCCATTTATAACTAAAAATCTATTTGCAAATAAGTCTATAGTTCTGTTTGGTGAACTTATTGGTGTTAGTTATATATGTTTATCGCTAACACATATATTTAATCATAATAGTATTTTACTGGTTATAATTTGTATGCTTGAATCTTTTCTATTTGGAGTAGGTATTAGTGTAATAAATACTATTTTAAGAGTACAGTTTATGAGTTGTGTGGATAAAAATTATTTATCAAGGGCAGGAGCATTATTTAACGCTGGAGGAAGCGGAATAACGCCTATCATGTCTTGGATAATAGGTATAACTGTTACATTCATTTGCGTTTCAAAAATATATTTAATTTGCGGGATAATATGTATTTTATTTTTTATTTTAACAAAGACATTTAAAATGGAATTTGAGTAACACATTTAATAAATTACTTTTCAAGCATATGTATTTATATGGTAAATTGTTAAGTCATAGAAAGGATTAAAATGATTATAAGATATATGAAAAAGGAAGATTATTATGAAATTTATGAGTTATGGAATTCATCAAAAGAAATAAGAATTAATATTCAGGATGATACATATGAAAAAATATCTAAATTCATTGATTATAATTCCAATTTATGTATTGTTGCTATTGAAAATTCTGAAATAATAGGATCAGTGTTGGCTGGATATGATGGAAGAAGGGGGCATATATACCATACCATTGTCAGAAGTGATTACAGAAGTAAAGGCATTGGGAATAAGTTAATTGATAAGGTATTAGAAGAATTTAAATCTAAAGAGGTTAATGAAATAGATTTATTGTCGATTATTAATAATCATGAGGGAAATACTTTCTGGGAACATAAAGGATTTTTATTAAATGAAAATCTAAATTATCGGAGAAAAAATATTTGATAAAGGTTTCAAACTTTTAGTCATAGAAATCATTTCTTCTTAACACATAACCAAAAGCACCTGTCCATTTTAGAATAGAGTCTTTTCTAAATATAAAAGAAGGTCCAAACTTACATAAAACTGTAGGTTAGGGCCTTCTTTTTGTCAAATAATGATGAATCAAAATCTCAACATACATCCCTTAAGCTTAGTTCAGAATCTCTCCTAGGGTTTCCTATGTTGTTAAAGATAATTATATTTTAGTTACGTTAATTGCCTGTTCGCCTCTGTTCCCTTTTTCTGCGTTAAACCATTTTACTATTCCTGTATTAATGTTGAATCTCATATTTTCTTAACTGTTATTATTTATTTTTGATTATAAATGGTATCTACAGTGAAGGCATTTTTAAACACTGGCTGCATTTCTTCAATCCATTGATTCGTTTCCCGATCATAAAATTTAGTATCAGAATTAACTGCAAATGGTATATTGGCATTTGAGAGAGCTTGTGTCATAAACTTGGCAAAAACTACTTGCTCCTCAACGGTGTAATCATTGGCATCGTTATAGTTTCCTGCCATCCATGCGCCAACCCAGGTAGGTATGCCTGTGTCTTTTTGCCACTGCAACGCTAAGTCTATTTTCTCAGTAATTTTGTCTTGTTCTTCTTTTGTTCCGGTGGTCCAGAGCTTACGCTCATTTGTTTTGGAGGGGCCAGATGCGTAGAAATGCCATTCAGCCATCATGTAGTTATTATGTTCTGTTGGAACTTTTAGCTCGGAAAGATAAGAAGCATCGGAGCGAAGTCTTGGCGACATAATAAGGATTCTGGTAGGGTTTGTTTTTCTGATATCAGTAACTAATTGCTCATAAATTTCATTTAATATTTCAGGCTCTTTGTTGAGTGCGTCAGAAACTTCAATCAATAAATCAAAGGATAAGAGAGGGGATTTGTTTTTATATCTTTTGGCTATTGTTCTCCACCATTTAACCACCTTATCAATATTCTTTTGTGTAGGAGCATTTTTTAATTCATCTGCTTGGTAGGCAATGACGGGTATTAATCCGTTTTTTAAGCAATCATCAATTTGCTTATCTAAATACTGGAACAACTCGTCGTTCGCTTCATCTTTTATTCTAATACGAACATGTGAGATTCCATTAGACTTGAAATCTATAACAGCTTGCTCGTTATAAGCTTCTCTTCCTTTCGATGTTTTGGACCAATCCACATCCATCCCCTTTTTAAGTTTTTTTTGGTAGTCAATAGGTGTTATTGGAGTTTCTTCAGTGGAGTCAGCTATTTCATCATTTTCTTTATTAGAAGTTACATCAACAGAAGTTACATCAATTTTTTCTTTAGTTGGTGATTCTATGATAGTTGATTTTGGCTGTTCTGTTGGCAATTTTTCTTCAGGCAATTGTTTTATAATCGGATTCTGCAGCTCTATCCATGAAGTTGTATTTTCTTCGGTAACAGGGGAGTTTGTCACTTGTTGATCAATTTGTATAGGTCTTTTAGCTTCGTAGGTATTGCTCCCATCTTCTAAGGTGTTTTTTTGGCATCCTGCTAGCATAGATAAAGCCATACTAAATAATAGGAGATAACTCTTTGCGTTCTTCATGATTAACTTCCTTTTCAACATTGTATTAACATAAAAGTATACTGCAAATATGTAAATTTTTCAATACGCTTTGGGGAATACTGAAAGTATGTTTTTTGTAATTCTTTATATTATTGAATGTTATGTAAGTTTTGCTGTAAATTTTTTGCGATAATTTGAGGGCGTCAAATTCATACGTTTTCTGAACGTTGATGAAAAATGACTATGATTTGAAAATCCACATTGAAAACAGATATCAGTAATACTTAACTGGGATTTTACTAAAAGTTCACATGCTTTTTGAATTCTTAAGTCAATAAGGTAATCATAAGGGGAACGTTGCATATTTTTTTTAAATAAGCGTGTATAATAATAAACACTCATATTAGCAATTTTTGAGACATGAGAGATTGTAAAATCATTGGTATAGTAATAATTTTTAAGAAAATCTATTGATTTTTCAAAGCTAGATTTTCTCTCTTCAATAGAATTCGATCTATTAGAATAACCCAAGACTTCCTGATATTTTCTTATAATGCTGACGGTAATTAAATTGCTTAAGGCATCTAATGCAATGCGGTAACCAATTGTTTTATTAGTTGCTTCTTTTATATATTTTGAGATTAACTCTTTTAATTCAGGGTATAAAGGAATCATTTTATTTTTAAATTGGATACTATTTTTGGGATCTATTTTATGTGCTATAGTTTCAAAATACGAATGTTCAATCATAATACAGGAAAAAAAGATGTTAGTCATTGAATTGCTTGGTCCATGTATTTGATTACAATCAATAGGAAAAATCATCTGACTGTCTACATAATAAGTTATGCCATCTACAGAAACAAAAGGCATTGCGGTATAGGGTATTAAAAATTCATAACTATCATGGTGATGAGAGTTTGTTTCAAATTGGAATGCTTGTTTTACGACATAGATTGAAAAGTGCTCTTCTCCAAGTATCTCAAGATAAGAATCTAATTTATCCATCGGATATGGGTAAGGACCTTCGCCCATTAACTTAACTTGATTTTTTCTATACATTTTGTCAGCCCTTTCAAATAAATCATCCCTCAATATATATTCTTAACTATTCCTATATTAGCATATCTCGTGACAGCTTACAAGAAATGTAAGATCAATACTAGAAAAGGGGCAATATATGAATAAAAACGAGCAAAAAAGAAATAGAAACTTTTTGCAATAGAGAATAAAGTGGTAAAGAAAGGATGGTTTTACTTATCCATAGATTTTGATAAAGCTCCAATAAAATATCAGTTTACCTACGAATGGGATGGAATTACAAAAAAGAAATGTTATGATATGTTTCAAATTATTGAAAACAAGATGAAGAGTTATAAGCTTGAACAAGATGCACTAAAACGCATGACGAAAATACCAACAACATATGTGAATTGGAGGGATATTCGTTGGAACATTAACAAGCAATATCGTCGCAAATAAATTTAAAGGAGAAGATTTATGATGAAAAAACAAACGTTTCTAATTACTGTAATTGCGATTGCTGTGACATTATTTGGTTTACCAATGGAACATTCAGTATATGCTAATGATTCAACAGGTTTAGTTGCTTATTACAAGTTTGACGGCGATTTGTGTGATTATTCAGGTAACGACTTTAATGCAATAGCAGCAGCAAAAGAAATAAATTATGTAAAAGGGATACATGGAAAAGCAGCCGTTTTTGATGGTCAAAGCTATCTTTCTGTAAACGATAGTGATTTATTTGACTTTACAAATAGTTTTACATTTTCTGTTTGGGTATATAACGAAGATACAGGAAATGACTCAAATGGAGCATATTTATGTAAAACCTCGACAGATGAGGATGAGGTCGCATATTATCCTCACCCTTATACCTTTCGTTCAGAATTTAATTCAAGATTAATTTGCAATTTGAATTTTGAAAATGAAAATAATTATAATGATGCAGTATATATCGATGCAAAAGAATGGACATTATTAACTGCAACGTACGATGGTAAAGAATTACGTATCTATCGCAATAACCAACTGATACAAAAAAAGAATATGAGTGGTAAGTTAATCGGATCAAGTGGTGAGCTTTACATCGGATATGATTATGAAAATTCAAAAACCTTTTTTACAGGTATGATGGATGAATTAAGACTTTATAACAGATCTTTAAGTTATCAGGAAGTGAATGAATTATATGATTTAGCAGTTAAATCCAATAATGAAGCAGTGAATCCATCAAAAAAACTAATTGCTCATTATGAATTTGAAGGAAATATGAAAGATTCTTCAGGAAACAATCATGATGGGATTGGGGTTATGAATGGTGGTAAAGCTACTTATACATCATCTAAGAATAGCAAAGGAATAACCATCAGCAAAGGAAATTATATGGAGATTCCTTATAGTGATGATTTTAATGTGGAAGAGGAAATGACAGTCTCCTTCTGGGCTTGCCCTACAAAACCTGAGACTATGCCAGTATTATATCGTGAAAATCATGCTATGTTAGAAAATGAAACTATGCCTTCTTTTGTGATTAGCCTTTCTGCACAAAATGGTGACGATAGTCTTGAGTTATATAATACTAGTTTTGAATGGTATAGTTATACAGAGAAAAATAGTGAACCAAAATATCAGACAATAGCAGATTTAAATTTTTATAATTTTTATGATAAATATGTAAAGGCAACATGGTTACATTATACGTATATTATAAAAGAGAATAGAGTTACTATTTATGTCAATGGTGTAAAAACGGTAACTGTAGATGGATATAAGGAACTCGGTACTGAAATATGCAATGCTTCAGGCAAATTGTTAATTGGATACGATGGCATGAATTATTTTGAAGGTAGTTTAGATGAACTAAGATTTTATAACTATGCATTAAATGAATCAGAAGTAGTCAATGATTACAAAAAAGTAGATAGTATTACTCTATCAAAACAAGATTATTCAAAATTGCTTCAGCTAAAGCGAGGTACTTCTTTGAATATTACTAAAATTTATCTCAAGGATGCGGATACCTTAAAGACGGGAACCTTAGAAGTAAAGAGTGGTAAAGTGACCTTTTCGAGTTCTAATAAGAAGGTTGTTACAATATCAAGTAAAGGTGTAATAAAAGCTATTGGTAAAGGGAAAGCAAAGATCACAATAAAATATGGTTTGTTGGAGATTAGCTATAGTGTTAAAGTAAATTAGTGATTAAGTAAAACAAGGACGAAACTTGCATTAAATAGTAGGTTTCGTCCTTGTTATGTAAGATATTGGTAAGCACAAAGGGCGATTAATTTAATCTTATACATAAACGGCATTTTATCTTTTGAGTTGTTTAAAATCACATAGACATCTGAAAAGTGAAACGCCCATCCTTTGCATGAAAACCATATACACCATGATATTTTTCAACTACATAAATCATGCTTTTTACGCCGATTCCATGCCCTTCTTTTGACGATACTGGTAGTCCTTGCACAAAGGTAGGTAAGACCGCATAACTATTGTGGATATTAAGGCATAGCTTATTACTTTTTTCGTACATATGCAGTTTAATATAACGACAATTGCTGTCTGTTAGTTGTTCACAGCCATGAATTGCATTCTCTATGGCATTTGCTAAAAGGCTACACAAGTCGGTAATTTGAAATCTTATAAAATTTGTAGCTGATACAAGAACCTCGATAGTAATTTCTTTTTCCAATGCCTTATTCACATAGGAAGATAAGATGAGATTAAGTGGTTCATTCTGAGAATATTGCACCACTTTAGTGTTGTTGATATCCTCACAAGTTTGTTCTATGTACGAAGCGGCCTCCTGTAATTTGTTTTCAGAAATACAAGCATTTAAGTAGTTTAGATGGTGTCTTAAATCATGGCGGCAGATAGCAAGCTGTGTTTGCGATGTTTTTAATTGTGCAATTTCTTTATCAAAATTCTTTGTCATAATTGTTAAAACGGCATACTCAACTTCAATTTCCTTTTTTTCATAAAGTGTTTTTAGATAAATAATCGAAAATATAAAATAAACAGTCACGATGGAAGCATCCATAAATTCAACTGTAGCGGCACCACCGTTATAGAGTAAGTCGGTATAAACCGTTATGAAATATTCTATTCCATAGTAGATTAGAGGCACGATAATAAACAGTCGCAATATTTTGTTGCTTTCAAACTTAAGTCGAGCCACATAGGGGGATATATATCTTACAATCACGATTAAAAGCGGTATAGTTATCAAGATTTGAACAAGATAAGAAATACGCATATCATAACTCCAAAAGCTGGAGACTAATGTTCCTATCCATTTTCTTGGGGTGCAAAATAAGTATGCAGAGAGTACTGCAATCCCAGCAATATAACTACTTTTTTTGAAATAACACTTTAGCAGGAAGAACAAAGGTATGTGGGTTAGAAGAGGATAAGATTTAAATAGAAATTCGCTTCCTAAGGAATAAAATGCTATGAGTTGAGTCAGACCAAAGGCACAAAATGTTCCTAGATATTGTCTGATGTTTTGTTGAAAAGAAATCCCTCCAAAGGATAGGGATAATGTAATACCAAATAGAAGAACACATCCAAAATTAATTATTACGAAAGTATCCATCTATTCTTCCTCCATCTGAAACGCCAAAAAGCATTCTTTTATTTTCTTTACTTTCCCTTGGGCAATTGGGACACTAGTAAGATTCTGCAACATGATTTCTGTATTTTTAATGGTATCTATGTAACTCATATTAATAAGAAAGGAGCGATGTGGCTTTATAAAGTTGCTTTCTTTCAGAAGATTATCACAAACGGTGGAAAACTGCTCAATACATTCCACTACGCTACCAGATATGAGATGATAAAGAACCTTTTTACCCATTGCTTCTGCATATATCAAATTAGATAGTAATATTTTTTGTATTCCCTTCTTACTTTTTACAACGATTGCAGTTTCTTGAACTTTTACTATTTGATCTAGTACATCGTTTAGCGTATAGAACAACTTTTCCCTAGTAACAGGTTTTAACACATAGTTAAGCGCTCTAACTGAATAACTTTCTAAAGCAAATTCGGTAGAAGAAGTAAAGAAAATAATCTGTGCATTTTTATCAAATCTACGGATTTCCTTTGCTAAATCAATACCTGTAAAGCTAGGCATGATGATATCAAGGCAGTAGATATCGTATTTTTTTCCTTTTTCTAGAATAGGTATGAGCTCTAAACCGTTATGATAAACAGCGTATTCAAACTGGATTGGTTTAGATTCTTTATACTCACCAAGCAAGGTAACCATAGTAGAAAGTTCATCTATATTATCATCACATAAGGCAATATGTAACATAAAAACCTCCTTTATACCTAATTTTATTATCAAATTTTATTATGAAATATTAAGCTTCGAAATCATTATATACATGATTCGTGTCGAAAACAAGGTGTTTCATACTGCAAACGGTTATGAATAAGTTTTTTTGTTATACTTTTGCTATAAGATTTTAATGATACTCTTATTTATGGGAAGGAGATTTCATGTTGTCAACAATAATAGTGATATTTATAATCGTTGTGACAGCTTTCCTCTGGGTAAGATCCACCAAACGAAAGATTGTCGCATTAGTTGAAGATATTAACAATACCATGAATCAAATTAGTGTGCAACTTTCCGGTCGTTTTGATGCCCTAACTACACTTTTGGATTTGACGAAAGGCTATGCCAAGCAGGAAAGTGAAATGCTGATTGGAACCATTAAATCTAGTAGAAGTGCCATAACAGTAAAATCCACCCCCGATGATGTGTATTGGCAGGAGGGGATTATTTCTGAGACTCTTAGTGGAATTGTCATGATGAGTGATCAGTATCCCGAATTAATAGCAGATTTAAACTACAAAAAGGCAATGAATGCAGTGGAAACCTTTGAGAATATGATACGCACCAGCCGATTAGTTTATAACCACAGTGTAACCAAGTTAAATCGTGAAATCAGAATATTCCCAGTCTCTATAATTGGAAGAATACTAGGTTTTCATCAGAAAGATTATTTGGAAGAGTATGCAGGAAAAAGAAAGTTTTAAACGATAATGTCTTTATAGAACTTAAGCATCGGTTTGATATAAACCGTATTGTTATCTTAGCAGCATATTACACGTGCTACTATATATTATGAAAGACTATGATTTTAAGAAAAAAAGATTTCTATCATTAGGAGAACACACAATTGAGAAAAAAACACTTTTTTTTTATTTCTTTGACCATATCATTACTCTTGATATTATTTGGATATAGTATGATAAAGTATCAATCTTATCAAATAAAAAATCCTACTAGTTCTAAAAAAATTGTAATTAATCAAGTAGAAGTAGAATCTATAAATGGCATTCAAAATGTTTATCTTCCAGCATATTTAGAGGTAGAAGGGGAGATAATTCTTCGGGCATCTTTAACATATCAGTTTGATAACTAAAGGAATCCATCTTTAATTTTGCAGGCGAATCATACCTTTATGACGTTCTATTTCGATGACAAAGAATTATACTCAGTAAAAAATGAACCATATTCTTTGGGCAATTATTTTGCAAAAATTCCTTTACCTTCACGAGCGAATGGCGAAGTTTTAGAAATTCATATAAAGGTAGTGAAACATGGATTATCTAGAATTCAAGTTCCCCAAATTATAATTTTACCACAATCCGAACATTTAGAATCAGTGATAGCTTCAGATTTGCCATCCTTACTTGTTAATTTACTAATTTTATTTTCTAGTTTCTTTATGTTTATTTTTGCTTTTATGGAACGCAGTCATGAAAATTGCCCGAAAATGTTATTAAGAGGTCTTTGGGCTTTAACTTGCGCAATTTATTTTATGTGCGAAACCTATACGATTGTATATTTAATTCCTGCATCTAGAATTATCTATATCTTAGATATGATTTGCTTTTCTATGATAATGCCTATTTTGCTCATGCTAATTAGTTGGGATTTAAATGCATTTCAGTCCAAGCTGTGCAAGACTTTAGCATATCTTGGATTGGTCAATAGTATAATGCAAATTATTTTATGCTTATGTTTTAACATTGAGTTAAGGATAATGCTTAGAGTTACACATATCATACAATTAGTAGGGATTCTATTAGTAATATTATGTATCATATACAATATAAAAGAAAAAAATTATACTCCGTTTCTTTATAGTATGGGAATTATATCATTGGGAGGTTTTGTTGACCTTGTTTTATTTGCTTTCGAAAAAAATAAAGATAATATTTTTTTTGTTAAAATAGCAATTTTATTCTGTATGTTTTTTCAAATATTGCAATTCATACGAACCGTTGTAGTTCAAAGTACCGAAAAGGCAAGAGAAGAATATTATAAAATGCTAGCGCTAAAAGATTCGTTAACTTTATGCTATTCACGAGTGGCATATGAAATAGATAAGAAAAATTTATCTCAACTAGAGGAAATGACAATTTTAGTATTCGATCTAAATAATTTAAAGCAAACAAACGATTCCTATGGACATTCAGAAGGGGATTTATTACTGCAAATTTTTGGAGCCATACTTCGAGATACCTTTGAATCTAAAGGGAAATGTTACCGAGTGGGAGGCGATGAGTTTTGGGTATTTTGTAATATATTAAACGTAAACCAGATTAAAAACTATATGAAGAAAATGAAAGATTTTACGTTAAAGGAGAACAAAAAAAGAAACTTAAAAGTGAAAATAAGTTATGCCATGGGGTATGCAACCATGAATGAAGCAAAGGGGGATTTAGTTAGAGCAATAGAGCTTGCGGATCAACGTATGTATGATAATAAACGGATGTATAAATCTAAGCACAGTGATATTTATTAGGAGTCATTGTAGTGATTTTATAGGAAAGTTTCTATTGCGTGATTTGTAAGAAGGAAAAGCAATTGCAACAATGATGAGATTTATCTCTTTAGAATACGAAGGAACAGTTTTATTCCTAACAGTAATTTATTTTTTACTGATTTATGACTTTACACCAGAATAGTCTGGAAATATAAAACAGCAAATAAGTGACTTATGAAGTTACAAAGTTGAGGTGACTAATTTGATTGGATATCATAATTATAATAATTGTAGGGTTATCATAAAAGATGCTAATTATAACATAGTACTAACTGATACTAAAATTACTGATTTTGATAATGAACTTTTATCAATTCAAATTCCTAACAAATTCGATGTTACTACCTATAAAGAATTGAATTTGCTTATTTTATGTAAAAATCAAGTCTTTGAATACCATGGCAAAGTAAAACGTTCATTTTCTGATCATATTGAAATAGGACTATACAAAGGAAGACATGTAGAGCATCGACGTGCACAAAGATATTCAATAAAAGCGAAGGGTCTAGTGGATAAACTGTATATCCGTGGACAAAAAGTTAAGCTAAATCAATATATTGAAGTGGATATTGAAAACATAAGTAAAACAGGAGTCATGATAAAAGCCTTAAGCAATACGTTCTATCAAGATATACCTTTTGATCTAATTTTTCTAAAGCAAGACTTAACTGTAACATGCTTATTAGTATGGAATTCAAAGATAGATACTAAATATTCTTATTTTGGATGCAAATTTATTAAAACAGAAAGAAAAAAGGTATATGCTAATGAAGAGGTTTCATAAGAATTTACATCCTTTGGCTATTGAGTATCTATATGAGGGATTGGTGCTTACAGAATCTATATATAATTATAATGGAAGAACAATGCTATTGCCAAAGGGAGAAGTGCTAGATGAATATAAAATATGGAAGTTAAAGAAATTCAATCACGATTATAGAAATATTTGTGTACATACGAAAACTTTCCAGGAGTTAATTATCAAGAGTATTCCGGTCTTGATAACTCGCTTAGCGATGTTTTTGTTAATAATATGTGTGTCAATTTAAGGAATAGAAATGTACTGATGTCAAACGGAACAATTGGTACGATTGATATTATCATGCCAAATGATATTGAGCACCCTATTGTTAGCATCGATGGTTTAGTCTTACAGACGAATGAGAACTGCAATTGTACTAGGATTATTTTTAATACTTAATTGTAATCGCTAATTATACTGTAGATATTAGTTATATTCTAATTATGTCTTATTCTGGTATCTGATTTTTCCTTAATCACCACTCATATACGCTATAGCGAATCCGTTGTAACCATACCATAAATCAAACTATGATACACCAATTTATACGTAGTCTTTCAAGAAAGTCTAATAGATGATAAAATGATAATAAAAAGTGGAAAAGGATTGGAGGGGAAGGATGTATAAGATTATTGGCACAGACTTCGTTAGTAATTATGTACATAGAAAACATCCAGAGTTAGAAATCGTGTCAGTTTGTGGTAATGGTTACCAAGCTTATGAAGAATTTATACAGAATCCAGCTGATATATTACTGACAGATATTCGAATGCCAGTAATGGATGGATTGGATTTGATTCAAAAACTACAAGAAGAATCCTATGTTTTTGTCCCGATAATAATTAGTGGTTATAATGACTTTACTTATGAAAAAACAGCGATGCGTATGGGGTGATATATATGAAAGTGAAGAAGCAAATGGTGCAGCACTTGGATTTGCAATATGCGCTGCCATATTAGGAGGTTCTCTTTGAGAAGATTATGCTAAGTGGAATAACGTCTATCATAATGATAAATTGTTAAGCCATAGAAAGAAAAAAAATGATTATAAGATATATGAAAAAGGAAGATTATTATGAAATTTATGAGTTATGGAGTTCGTCAAGAGAAATAAGAATTAATATTCAAGATGATACATATGAAAAAATATCTAAATTCATTGATTATAATCCCCATTTATGTATTGTTTCTATAGAAAATTCTGAAATAATAGGATCTGTGTTAGCTGGATATGATGGAAGAAGGGGGCATATATACCATACCATTGTCAGAAGTGATTACAGAAGTAAAGGTATTGGGAATAAGTTAATTGATAAGGTATTAGATGAATTTAAATCTAAAGAGGTAAAAGAAATAGATTTATTGTCCGTTATTAATAATCATGAGGGAAATAATTTCTGGGAGCATAAAGGATTTTTATTAAATGAAAATCTATATTATCGGAGAAAAAATATTTGAAAAAGGTTTTTTGCTCTTTTAGTCGTGGAAATCATTTGCAGGGTTAATCGCCTGTTCGCCTCTGTACTTTGTCACAAAGGTACTAAGGGGAGTAACTTTGTACTACAAAAATAAGGAGGCCAAAATGGGTAACAATATCATCAGAGATATGAAAAAACAAATGGAAGAAAAAGATATATATGAATATGCAAAAGAGTGTGCATTTTCCTATATGGATAATGTGGGGGAAAGAGAAGTCTATCCTAAGAAAGATGATTTAGAATTGTTAAAACGATTCGAAGAAGCTTTGCCAACTGAGGGATGTAAGGATACTGAAATACTAAAGATGCTTCACGACTATGGATCGAGTAATACGGTTGCTCAGACAGGTGGGCGATATTTTGGATTCGTAAATGGCGGTGCATTACCGATTTCATTGGCAACTAGATGGTTAACGGATGTATGGGACCAGAATGCAGTACTTCACATAGCGTCCCCCATTACCTCAAAATTAGAAGAAATCTGTGAAAAATGGATTGTTGAATTATTGGGACTTCCAGAAGGTACAGCAGCAGGATTTGTAAGTGGATCTTCCAATGCTGCATTATGTGCCTTAGCGGCAGCAAGAAATACATTACTTAATAGAGCAGGATGGGATATAAGTAAACAAGGTTTATTTGGTGCTCCTGAAATAAAAGTTGTACTTTCACAGGACGCGCATGCAACCATTATAAAAGCTCTTTCCCTGTTGGGGATTGGATACAATCAAATAGTAAAAGTTGAATCAGATAGTCAAGGAAGGTTGATGATAGATAAGCTTCCATCGTTAGATGAAAAGACAATATTGATACTTCAAGCAGGGAATGTGAATACAGGAGCCTATGATGACTTTGATACCTTATGTGACATTGCTCAAAAAGAAGGAGCTTGGATACATATTGATGGAGCTTTTGGATTGTGGGCAGCTGCTTCAGATAATACAAAGCATCTAACCAAAGGGATAAGCAAAGCAGATTCCTGGTCTGTCGATGCACATAAGACGTTGAATGTACCATATGATTGTGGAATTGTTTTATGTAAACATAGAGATAAGATTATTGCAGCTATGCAGGCCAGAGGTGAATATATTCTGTATGGATCTAAGAGAGACGGAATGTTATATACATCAGATATGTCTCGAAGAGCGCGTGCGGTAGAGCTTTGGGCTGCAATAAAATATCTAGGGCGAGAAGGAATCCAATGCTTAGTGAATAATTTGCATGAAAATGCAGTTTATTTCGCCAAACAGTTAAGAAAAGTAGGTTTCCAAGTGCTAAATGATGTGGTTTTTAATCAGGTATTAGTGAACTATAAGGACGAGCAAACGACTAAAAATATACTCAAGCAGGTACAAGATTCTAGAATATGTTGGTGTGGAGAAACAAAGTGGCATGAGACATATGCCATTCGATTAAGTGTCTGTTCTTGGGTAACAACGAAAGACGATATAGATAAATCAGTAAGTTCTTTTGTAGATGCTATTAGTAATATCGCCAATGAATAAGAATATAGGATATTTCATTATCATTCAATGGAAGAATTACAAAAAAAAATAAATGAGTTAGGTACAGGTTGGTTATTAGGAGCTAGAAGAATTTTATAAGGAAGCAAAAGAGTATGAAATCATGCCTTATGTGTATCACTTTGCAATGTAACATGTGTATTTATAGTGCGGAAATTTGTATTATGTGATAGTATGTTAATAAATGTAAACGTGTTATTTTGTAGTACACGTTTTAGACATGATAGGAGATGCAATGTTAGATAATAACGAAATCATAAAAGATATTGATAAAAACTATTACAAAATTTGCAGATTAAGTAATCGAATTGCGAATACTAGGCTATTAATAACCTTTATAGGAATCCTATGTTTTATTATAAGTATTCTAGAAAAGAATAGAATTTCTTTTATTTTTTTTGTATTTTCGTGCCTCGTTTTTATTACTTTAATTATTATACATGAAGCAATTAAAAAGAAAAAGATATATTTGGAAGCGAAGTTATGGGTATTTCAAAAAAGGAATGCGCGTATTCAGAATACTTGGCGCGAATTTGATGAGAACGGGAATGATTTTTTAGAGGAAGAAATGGTAGTGGAAAGTGATTTGGATATTTATGGTTTAAATTCACTATATCAATATATTTGTACTGCTCATACGCAGGAAGGAAGAAAAATCTTAGCGGACTACCTTAAAAATCAAGAGTTTGATAAAGAAAATATCAGTTTACGACAGGAAGCTGTCAAAGAGTTAATTGATAAAAATGATATTACTACTGAGATTGAAACATTGAGCAGAGTAATTGGAATCAATTGTAAGAAGAATACAAAGGAATGGTATGAAGCTTTTGTCAGTTATTTAAAGCGGGAGGATAGCTTAATTTCTAAAAGACTATATAGAGGTTCCATTCTATTTTCTTTGTTTACATTACTTATGTTTGTACTTAGTTTAAAAGGATATTTTTCTGTCAGCTATGCACTTATGCTTTTTTTCATCCAGTTAGCGCTAGGTTACTACAGTAGCTATAAAAATAATAAAGTTATTAACGATGTATTTCGTTTTTGCAATAACATGGAAGAGTATTATAATATAGTAGAGTATATTCAAACGGTTAAATTTGAATCTACTTATATCAACAAACTTTGCGCTCCTATAAAAAGCAGCAAAGAAGCTACCAAAGGAATTAAGAAATTAAATTTCTTAAAGGAAGCTTTTTTGGTACGTAGCAATCCTTATATACATATCGTTCTTCAACTTTTTCTTATGTATGATATTCATTGTATTTTCGCTCTTGAGAAATGGAAAAAGAATTATAAGGATAGTATAAAAGACCTCTTTTCTATCATTGGTGAAGTAGAAGCACTGACTAGCTTAACAGCAATTGCTTATAACAGAGACATTTGTTTCCCAACGTTTGATGAAGAAAGTTCCGTTATATTTGAGGCGGATAATATTTCTCACCCATTAATTCCATTAGATGCAGTTGTATCGAATTCTATTAAAATTCATAAAGCAACTGGCATCATAACGGGATCTAATATGTCTGGAAAAACTACATTCATGAGAACAATTGGTGTGAATTGCATCTTGGCTTATGCAGGTGCTCCGGTCTGTGCGAATAAAATGATAGTATCGAATATGAAGATATTTACTTCGATGAGAGTTCAAGATGATGTCTCAAAAGGAATTTCGACCTTTTACGCTGAGGTATTAAGAATAAAGCAGATCATAGAATATTCTTATAAAAACGAACCAATGTTAGTTTTAATCGATGAGATCTTTAAAGGTACGAATTCTGCGGATCGAATTGTTGGTGCAACCGAGATTATTAAAGCGCTAAATAAAGAGCATATCATATGTTTAGTTTCCACTCATGATTTTGAATTATGTAGTTTAGTTGAGAAAGCTGAGATTTTAGGTAGTAATTATCACTTTGAAGAATTCTATAGAAATAATGAACTACATTTTGATTATAAAATAAAGCCTGGAAGATGTAGGACAACAAATGCGAAACATATTCTAAGGATGGCTGGATTAATGGTATAAGGATACGGGAAATTGTGAATGTATAATGGAACGACAAGGTTAGAATGGGGGATAACTATAATGAAAATATTAGCGATTGGAAATAGTTTTTCTGAAGATGCAACCTGCTATTTACAAAGAATTTCACAAGGTGAACTTTATGTAAGAAATCTATACATTGGTGGCTGTAGTCTTGAGAAGCATATAGAGTGTCTAATCGGCGATTTGAAAGAATATGATTTTCAAAAAGATGGTAAGGCGTTAAGAAAGATATCGATTAGGGAGGCACTTTCCTACAAAGATTGGGATTACATAACGGTACAACAAGTGAGTGGTTTATCTGGTATTGAAGATTCCTACGAACCATACCTAGGACAGCTGATATCGCATATAAAGAAGAGCAATCCATTTGCAAAGATAATCTTACATAAAACCTGGGCTTATGAACATGAATCGACGCATCAGGATTTTGGTCGGTATGATAATAATCAAAAAATCATGTATGAAAAGATAGGTGAGGTAATCGAGCATTACGCGAAAAAATATAGCTTACCAATTGTACCAGCCGGTGATGCCATCCAAAAGCTTCGTACAGAGGTAGAGGAATTTGATTATTTAAGAGGTGGTCGATCTCTATGCAGAGACGGCTATCATCTTTCCTTCGATTATGGGCGTTATGCTGCGGCCTTGATATGGTATCGATTTTTTACAGGTCATCCTATCACAGAAGTTACTTATGCTCCAAGGGGAACGAAAAGGAAGATTATTGAAATTATTAAAAGTACGATTTAGTTTTGTATAACGTGCTAATTAGTACCATATAACATGATAAAAAGGAATGTATTCAATTTAGATGATACGTTCCTTTTTTATATTCTATGACTAAGAAAAAAACATGATTCCAGCTTTCCTTTTTTTGTATGAAAATTATGATAAGTAATAATCCAAGTGAATAAGCTTATAAATACATGATTTTTATTAATCTATTACACATAACAAAATAGATATTAGAACTGTGAAATAACTATAAAGTCACTAAACGACATTTAACGAAGAAATATAGCATTAGTATCACAAGTCACCTTTTTATTTAATATGAGTCTAATAGAAAAGTGGATACACCACTAAAACCTTAGAGCAACCTTTTTAACCACTAAAAATTTATGTAGATTTCTTATCGTTTAATCACCAATACATTGAATGACAAGTTTATGATGGATTAAGAGATCTGTCTCTAGAAAATAGATTAAATTGTTACTTTTATCATTCAAATAGTATACCACAGTTTGACAACTCGAATTATGCGGTTAAAAAACAGTAAAAATTGTAAAATAGCACTATAAAAATCTATCAATTTATAGTAAAATAATGGTATTACCAGACGGACAAGCGAAAAGCTTAATAAGGGGTAATAAGTCACTGTTCATTAACAATCAGGAGGTGTGTTTATGTTTTTCAAGAAACTAGTTGCACTCGCAATGGCAGTTGCCATTGTTATTCCAATGAACGTTAATAACATACAAAAGGTTGAGGCGGAAACTACGAAAGAAGCAGTAACCTATGGAAATCTTATTTATCACGACTATGAAGCTAGCACCTATGGATGGGGGCCAAGAGGTGACAATGCAGAGGTTGTGGCACAAAGTACCGAAGAAGCATATTCAGGGCTAAACAGCTTAAAAATCAGCAATCGCTCAAAGACATGGCATGGAGCAACCTGTGATATGACAACAGAACTTACGTTAGGTGAAACCTATGTATTTGGAATTTATTTAAAATACATAGGTAGTTCTTATTCTAGTACACAAAAGTTTAGTTTACAGCTACAGTACAATGATGGAGTAAATGATCAGTACAAAACAATCAAGACTTTAGCAGTTACAAAAGACCAATGGACATTACTTCAAGGCGAATATACAATTCCTACGGATGCTGTTAATGTAAAAGTTTATGTCGAAACAGAATGGAAGTCCTCACCTACAACTCAGGATTTTTTAGACTTTTATATTGATGACTTTACTGCAACACCAGCAACTCTACCACAAATCCAAAAAGATATCCCTAGCTTAAAGGATGTTTTTTCTAGTTACTTTTTTGTAGGTGGAGCAGCAACTGCAAGTGAGATTGCACCAGCTCCAGCCAAAGAATTAGTAGCAAAACATTATAATAGCTTAACTCCTGGGAATGAGTTAAAGCCAGATTCTGTATTGGATTATGCAGCAACAATTGCCTATATGGAAGCAAATGGTGGAAATCAAGTGAATCCTCAAGTGAATCTAAGGGCTGCAAAAACTTTACTAGAATATGCCAAAGCTAATAACATCCCAGTTCGAGGACATACCTTAGTATGGCATAGTCAAACGCCAGATTGGTTCTTTAAAGTGAATTATTCGACGGATGCAAATGCAGCTTGGGTTTCTAAGGAAGTAATGCTTCAAAGATTAGAAAACTACATCAAAAATGTGATGGGATTAATAGCATCAACCTATCCAACAGTAAAGTTCTATGCATGGGATGTAGTGAATGAAGCGGTAGATCCAAATACAGCAACTGGTATGAGAAATCCTGGATCAAATAGCGTAACTGCTGGTAATTCTCCTTGGATGCAAACGATAGGAGAAGAATATATTCAAAAAGCTTTTGAATATGCCAGAAAATATGCACCAGCTGGTTGTAAGTTATTTTATAATGACTATAACGAATATGAGGATAAAAAGAGTGCCTTTATATTTAATATCTTGAAAGGATTGAAGGAAAAGGGATTAATAGATGGCATGGGTATGCAGTCTCATTGGGTTATGGAGTATCCAAGTATCAGCATGTTTGAGACAGCTGTTCGTAAGTACAATACCTTAGGACTGGAAATACAACTAACAGAGTTAGATATGAAGCAGCCAGACAATAGTACTACAGCATTGGCAGCTCAAGCAAACAGATATAAACTACTAATGAACAAAGTAATTAGTTTAAAGAAAGAAGGAATGAATATCACAGGAGTTATCTTCTGGGGTGTTACAGATAAGACGAGCTGGTTGGGTGGATATCCATTATTATTTGATGGAAATTATCAAGCGAAGCCGGCATATTATTCTATCATAGAGGGAATTACTCCGACAGTAACGCCAACCGTAACACCAACGGTGACGCCGATAACCCCGACTGTGACGCCAACAGTAACGCCAACAGTAACGCCAACGGTAACGCCGTCCATAACCCCGACAGTAACCCCGACGGTAACACCAACGGTAACGCCGTCCATAACCCCGACGGTAACACCAACGGTAACCCCGACCCCTACCACAATACCAGTGGAGGGATCAAAACCGATAGTTGCGGTAACTACCAAGAATAATGGAAACACAATAAGTCAACAATATACAATTTCTGCTGTTGGTACGATTGACTTATCGAAAGTATCCATAGAGTTTACAGCAGATGGTATTAACAATCAGGCGCATAATGTTTGGGTAGATAACGCAGCGCTACAATTAACGGTTGAGCCGTGGTATACACCACTAAATGGAAATGTATCTGGTCAGTTAACTAATCAAAAGCTGGTGGTTAGTATCAGTAAGAGTACGATGCTATCCGAAGGAACAGGAAAACTTGTAATCGATTTGCGGTTTGCTAAGATAGATTGGTCAGCGTTTGGAACAATATCCAATTTTGTAGTAAAGGTTTATTACAACGGAGTTCAAGTTCAATAAAGATAATAAAAGTGCTTGTGCTAAATTGACTCCAGCGCTTTTATTCATGACAAAGAAAAGTGATAAAAACTGTAATATCAAGAAGGATGTGTTGTATTTTAGACCTTATGTCTATGATACGATATGTCCTTTTTTTGTGCCATTTTCTAAAACTTAACCAAAAACAACGTTTTTTTTATTAAGAAAGCTAAGCAGCTTATACAATATTTAGATGCGATCCATAAAATTTTTATGAAAAAAGTAAAAAAAACGAACAGAATGTAAAAAGTCTTATGTTTTTATAGTAAAAAAACAATGATATAATTTAATCAATTGATATAGCAAATTAAAGTTATCTAAAAACATGGAGGAATTATAATGCAACGAAAGAAAACGTCTTTTAAAGGTGCAAAAAACGAGAAAAATTCGATTGCACCAAAAAAACGATCAATTTGGTCTACCATCTATAATCAACGGTACCTATGGTTTATGATACTACCAGGACTCATATGGTTTATCGTTTTTAAATATTGTACGTATGCTGGATTAACCTTCGCTTTTACCAACTATGGTTTTCGAGATGAAGTATCCTTTGTAGGGTTAAGGAACTTCTCACGTTTGTTCCAATCTTCGGTTTTCTGGAATGCATTTCGTAATACAATCATTATTAGTTTATGCAACATTATCTTTTATTTTCCGTTTCCTTTGATTGTTGCGCTAATGATTAATGAACTGAAGTCCTTGTTTGCAAAACGTGCGGTACAGTTTATGATTTATATTCCTTACTTTTTCTCATGGGTTGTGGTAGGATGTATCTTTGTAACTTTACTATCCCCTTCCTCTGGTGTCGTGAATAAGATTTTAAATAGTTTTGGTTTTGATTCTATCTATTTCTTAGCAGATACGAACTGGTTTCGACCAACACTGATTGTTTCCTACATATGGAGGCAGATGGGTTATGGTGCGGTAATCTATGTTGCAACACTTGCTACGGTTGACCCACAACTTTATGAAGCAGCTTCTATCGATGGGTGTGGACGATTCCGTAAAATGTTATATGTAACATTACCAAGTATTAAGTCTACAATTGTTACGATGTTACTTTTAAATCTATCTCATGTTTTATTGATCTTCGAACAAGTACTTGTAATGTATAACTCTTCGGTATATTCCGTAAGCGATGTATTACAAACTTATGCTTATCGAGAAGGTATCCTTTCTGGAAATATAGCTTATTCCACAGCGGTCAGCTTGTTTGTCGGAGTAGTCAGCTTATGCTTGGTATTAGGTACCAATTTTGCTAGTAAGAAGTTCTTGGATGACTCGGTACTTTAAAATAAGCTTGTTGTAAGAGAGGAGATCAATAAAGATGAGCCAGACTAAAGTTATAAATAATCATATAAAAGAATCAAAATCAAGAATTGTGTTTCGAATTATTAATACGATATTATTAGCTTCCATATGTTTAATAGTTATCATACCAATTTGGAATGTTGTGATCACATCATTTGCGGAAGATAAAGATGTAATGGGTGGTGTCTACTTAATGATACCAAAATCTTTCACTCTAAAGAATTATGCAAAAGTATTACAAAGTGGATATATGGATGGTTTCTTAAATTCACTATTTGTAGCGGTATCAGGTACGATACTTGCTATGGTGGTAACTGTACCAATGGGATTTGTTCTTGCTCAAAAGCATTTGGTTGGTCGTAATGTTTTGATGAAGCTTGTTACGATTACCATGGTATTTGATGCTGGATTAATTCCATTCTATGTATTAATTAAAAATCTTGGAATGATTGATAGTTATTTATCCCTTATCCTTCCTTTTGCAGTATCTACATTTAACCTTATTATTATCAAAAACTTTATGACTTCGATTCCAAAGAGTTTAATTGAATCCGCTAAACTAGATGGATGTAATGATTTCACTGCATTAATAAGAATTGTATTACCTTTATCCGTACCTATTTTAGCAGCAGTAACACTATTTTATTTTGTGTCATTCTGGAATCGATATACCGAAGTAGTAATGTTTATTAACAGTAATTCCAAATATACACTTCAGGTTATGCTTCGTGCTTTAGTATTCCAAAGCGACGGGTCCTTGGGAGACAATAATATTGTTTATGACAATATGAAGATGGCAGTTATGGTTCTTGGTATGCTGCCAGTATTAATTATCTATCCTTTCGTTCAGCGTTACTTCGTCAGTGGCTTATTGTTAGGCGGCGTAAAGGAATAACCAATGAATTTTTAGCGAGGGGGATTCCCCCTTCGTAAAAAATTATAAACAAAAGCATTAAGGAGAGAAGATTATGAAAAAAGTTACAACTATGGTATTGATCTTAGCTATGGTAGTTTCTATGCTATCCGCTTGTGGCAAAGACAAGGGTGGTAACACATCCGCAGATGGAACAAAAAAAGTGGAACTTTCATTAAGTTCTGCAGACAACACCTTCGGTTATTGTACCGATGCTGATTTACAAAAAGCAGTAACAAAAATGTTAGAAGAGAAAACTGGTACTAGTTTAAAGACAATTATTCCACCTGTTTCTAGTTACAACGAAAAAGTTGAAACAATGATTGCTGGTGGAGACGTTCCAGATATTTTCTGTGTTTCTCAGGCAATGACAAAGCTTCCAAATTACATTGCTAGAGGTAAAGTTTTAAAATTAAATGACTACATAGCAAAGTCTGAAAAGCTTTCTTCCATTCCACAAGAGCTTTATGATGCAATTAGTGTAGATGGTGGAATCTATCACATTCCATATCAATATCCAAAGGTTAAGATTATTTACTTACGTAAGGATATTATGGAGCAATATGGTATCAACTTGTCTAATACACCTACGACAGATGAGTTTATTACAGAAATGAGTAAATTAAAAGGTACTGGAATTATTCCTTTTAGTTTTCCAAAGTGGATTGACAACTTCCAATATTTTATGAATTCCTTTGATGCCTATGCCGGAATTTATCAAAATGTAAATGGAGAATATGTGGATGGTTTCCAAGAGCCACAGATGATGGATGCTTTAAACTATCTTCGCGAGTTATATACAAACGGTATTATTGATCAGGAATTTATCACAACAGAAAATGCTACCATGAGAGAGTATGTATATACTGGTAAAGCAGCAAGTGCTCTTGATTATACAACAAATTACACCAATTATGTATCCCAGTCCAAAGCAGCTGGAGCAGAGACGGATGTATATCCTATTTATGCAATCCTTGGACCAAATGGGAAAGGTGGCGGATTAAACGAATCCGTACAAACTGCTTTTGCTATCTCAGCAGATTGTAAAAATCCAGAGAAAGCAATTGAAGTACTAGAAACATTAATATTTGATGAAGAGATGTACCCAACCTTCTTTAACGTTGGTGTAGAAGGTGAACACTATACTGTTGACGAAAATGGTTTTTTAGCTCCAACAGAAAAAGCAGCGAACTCTGGATACAAACCAACCTTTACATTCCTTTATGAAACTTTCTTAGATGAGTTCAAGGTAAACTTTAAACCAAGTCCTGAAATTCAAGAATCTTTATCTTCACAGAATATGATTATGGATGAGGCACAGTTACAAAAAGGACCTAAGTATGCGATACCTTCTGGTGTTTCTGATACCTATGATGAAGTTGCTGCTTCCATTACTAGTACATGGAAAGAAATCGTTTCTCAGGTTGTACTTGGAACAGTTTCTGCTGAAGAAGGTATGGAAAATTACAAAGATTTCTGGAAGAGTGTTAATGGAGACACTATCTTAAAGGAATTAAACGATAAGTAGAAATATACCTAGGATAATAGAAAGCATCGGAAGGTTCTTCCGAGAGATAAAAATTGAAGATATAATAATGTCAACAGACTGTGATAAGATATCTGTATTGTTCCAACAAACAGTATGTTATTACAGTCTGTTTTTTTACTAATACGTATCCATATCGGATGCAAAGAAAAGATCAGTTTATCTTGTAGATCTTATTAGTACCTTCATTATTTAAATTGTATAGTTCTTCAGAAATAAATCTGGTATCATAAGTATGGAAAGAAGTTAGGAGGTACACCAGATGACCAGATTTCGAAAGAAGAAAGGGGATACCCTTAAGAAACAGCTATATGTATATTTTTTAAAAGTCTTATTGCTAACTGGGATATTTATTAATTTAGTTTTGCTGTGTTTTTTTACATACCGAGAGCAAGAAGTAGTAGCTTCTGGCAGAAGATGGATGCTGTATCAGACGATAACCTATGCTGATCGTATTATGGAAGAAGTGGAATCGATAGGGGAGGCAATCTGGACAAGTTCACAGGTTCAAGGACTAAAGGCAGCAAATCTACAAAAAATAGATTACCTATCTTTTTTAGACTGTATGAATTACTTAACAAATATGGAGCTTAGTGTGAGCTCTATCTATAGAATTCGCCTGTTCTATGCGGATACCAATACGTTAGTCACCTCAAGAAATGGTGTCTTTTATAAGTTAAGTGAAGATACCATTGATTACTATAGGGGATGGATGGATTCTCTTGAGGAATCCACCTGGGCACTTGATTTCGCAGATAGGCTAACGGATGATGTAATCATAAAGAGGCAGATGATCTCTCATATACGTCCAATCTATTCTACTGCGACAGGGAAA
The DNA here is from genome assembly GCF_000733755.1 of Lachnoclostridium phytofermentans. Lineage (GTDB taxonomy): Bacteria > Bacillota > Clostridia > Lachnospirales > Lachnospiraceae > Lachnoclostridium > Lachnoclostridium phytofermentans_A. The sequence continues at coordinate 63,954 of NZ_JPOF01000008.1, forward strand.
AAAATAGGTTTAGTTAGTATAGAGATTCCATTGAAAACTTTTAATGAATTAATCAATCAAAAGGACAGTGGAGAAGAGGGCTTTGCTATTATTAAAGATGCGAAGATTCTTACCCATAAAACTCATAATAAGAATATTATTAATGACTGGAGCAAGGAAGAAGGAATCATTCAAGAGGTTGCCCAAAAAAAGGAGGGAAGTGTTGATTTTTATTATGAAGGGCAACGCTATCGTTGTGTTTATGAAAACTCTGCGCGCTCTGGATGGACATTCTTAACTTATTATCCGCATGTGTATTTACCACTAGATCAATTACCATTTCTTTTATGTTGTGTTCTATTTCTTCTTAGTTTAATTGCTGCTTATGCGATGATTATCCGCATTTCGAAAAAGAAAATTATCGAGCCTGTAGAGACCTTGCAACAAGCAATGAAACGGATTGAGGAAGGAGAATTTGGTATTCAGATAAAGGAAGTACGAAACGATGTCTTTGGTGAAATCTTCATCTGCTTTGATCACATGTCAGCACGTAGTAAAGAGTTAATTGAAGAACTCATTATGGAGCGACTACGAATGAAAGATAGTAAATTAAAGATGTTACAATCTCAAATCAAACCACATTTTTTATACAATATCTTTAATAATATGATTTGGATGTCAGAGCAGAAAAACTATGAGGGATTAGAACAAATGATCTATGCAACAGCAGGGTATTATAAGTCAAGTTTAAATTTTGGACAAAGCCTCATATGTCTTGCAGATAATTTGAAACAGTTACAGTATTATTCTAAGATTCAAGAGATTCGTTTTCCGAATCAGTTTGATTGCGAGATAAACTTTGATGAAGATATTTTGTCTGTAGGGATACCTAATCTTTTGTTACAGCCTATCTTAGAGAATGCTATTAACTATGGCGCTACAAGAAAAGAAGGAAAAACAGAGATCAGAATCAAAGGATACCGAAAAGAAGGTAAAATATACTTTGAGTTCTATGATAATGGGTCGGGAATCGATAAAGAGCGCCTTACACAAATTAGAAAAGCAATTAATCAAGAGGGGTATCAAGGAACTGAGTTTTTTGCATTAACCAATATTGCAGAGCGGCTACGAATGTATTATCCAGGTAAGGGAAAAATTACGATCGATAGCTCTTATGGTGAATGGACCTTAGTGGTGTTAAGGGTGTCAGAGGAGGAACCGTTATGTATAAACTAGTAATTGCAGATGATGAGAAAAATGTTCTTGACGGTATTGCGGACACGATTGCATGGAAAGAAAATGGCATAATCGTGGTAGGAAAAGCAACGAATGGATTAGATTTAGTCCGTACGGCTGTAAAAGAAGAGGCAGATATCATTTTAACTGATATTCGTATGCCAGAGATGGATGGATTAGAGGCAATTGAAGAGCTTCAAGAGCAATTACCGGATGCTGAATTTGTTGTGATTACCGCATTTCAGGAATTTGAATATGCAAAGAAGGCAATCGAACTTGGGGTTACTGGATTTATTACTAAACCGGTTCTTAAGATGGAAGTCATAGAACAGATTACACAAGCAAAAGAGAAACTAAAGGAGCGAAGACTAGGGAGAAAAGCTCTAAAAGCGCTTCAGGAGAATAAAGAGACAGAAGAGAAAAAAGAGAATATTCCACAAAGTGCAATCGAACGTGCAATCGAATATATGAAAGAACATATTGATGAAGGTATCATGATGACAGAGGTAGCAGAGTATATGCACATGAATCCCTCCTATTTTAGCAGGTATTTTAAAGAGGATATGGGTATTTCCTTTATTGATTATGTGAAAAACTTAAAGATTGAACGAGCAAAGGAACTACTTGATACCTCTAACATGAAAATATATGAGATATCGAATACACTTAGTTATAACAGTGTTCAATATTTTTCTACCATGTTTAAAAGTGTAACCGGATTAACTCCGCAAGAATACAAAAATCGTTTTGTTACTACAAGGAAGATGGAAAGGCAGGCATAAGGATGGAGCAGCTAGTAACATTATTTTATGACAATTTTAAGGAGTTCCCAATCGGTGAATTTCCATATGATAAGGATCATTCTGCAACCGGAGAATATCACCATGTTATAAATTCAGGGTATGCAGGCAAATGGGTGGATCAGGTATGTAATTATAGTTATAACGGAACTGGTCCAAGCTGGATTATTACAGAGTCAGAAGGCAAGCATTACATGGAGCAGATGCGCATTGAGAAAAATAAACCGCATCGCATGTTTCCAACACTTCAAACAGGTACTCCATTTTGGAGAGACTATCATTATCAAGCAATCGTTCGAAGACTCTCTACGAAAGGAATTGCGGGTATTGCATTTTGCATGCAAAATAGTCTAAATACATTAGTTTTTCAGCTGGAAAAGAATGAGGTTAGCTTAGTTTATCGCCATAAAGAAGAAGTAGAAATCTTAGCAAAAGTGGACTTCTTACATGATTGTGATACCTATTATACCTTAGGTGTAACACTCAAAGGAAATAAGGTTAACTGTTATATAGATGGTAAATTACTCCTTAGTTATGAGGGGGAACTTGTGAAAGGTGGAAAAATTGGTATTACTGCAGATTGCCCTACACAGTTTACGGAAGTACTAGTAAAAGTGAGTGAAGATACCAAGCAGCAAATAGAGGATGCAGTAAAACAGGCAGAAGTAATAAGGTATGAACTACAAGAACAACAGCCAAAGATGAAGCTGTGGAAAAAGATAGATTTAAAAGATTTTGGTGCAAGTAGGCAAGTACGATTTGGACACTTAACTGGAACGAAAGAGTGGTATATCGTATTGGCACAAGCACAAAAACGTATCAACCGAGATGCTTATGCACATGTAAGCTGCATCACTGCAATTGATTTAGAAGGGAATGTTTTATGGCAAAGAGGTGAACCATCCAAAGACACTCCTGTCCTTGGAAAAATTTCCGCTGATTTACCTCTTCAAGTTTATGACATTGATGGAGATGGTGTTGATGAAGTAATCACTGCTCACAATTTTGAAATCCTTATCTTGGATGGTAGAACCGGTGAAGTGAAAAAACGTGCTAAAACACCACTTGCAGACGATGAAGATAGCACTGTGATAGGGGCACCATATCAAATTTACGCATTTGATCGAATTAATCCCGACGGAATTCGTATCGCTAATTTTTCTGGAAAAGAAAGACCAAGTGATATCCTAATAAAAGACCGTTATTGTCGTGTCTATGCATTAGATTCTGACTTAAATCTGATGTGGAAATATAAGAGTCCAAAAAATACTGGTCATTATCCTCTTGCAATTGATATCAATGGGGATGGTCATGATGAATTATTATGCGGCTATACCTTACTTGATTGCAATGGAAAAGAACTATGGACTTATCCGATTGAACTTGACCATACCGATGAAATTGTGGCGGGTAAGTTTATGGCTGGTAGTGATAAGGGATACTTTGCCTGTGTTTCAGGAACCGAAGGATTCTTCCTTGGTGATTTCCAAGGAAATATCATTATGAGAGATAAAATCGGTCACGCACAACGTGTCAGTGTGGGAAATTACTGCCCTGATAAAGAAGGATTTGAATTAATTGTAAGTAATTTCTGGGGACATCAAGGAATTATTTACGCTTATGACTGTTATGGTAATCCAATGTGGGAATATGAAAATGAACTTAATGGTAATATTTTAGCTCCTGTAAACTGGAAGGGTGATGGAACTGATTTATTCTTATTGAATCCGGATGTGAATCGTGGTGGTTTGATGGATGGCTATGGCAGACAGGTAGTATCATTTCCAGAGGATGGACATCCAGTGATGTGCTGTGAAGCAATTGATTTATGTAAAGATTGCCGTGATGAAATAGTAGTATGGGATTATCATTCGCTCTATATCTATACTCAGGAGGATGCACCAATGAAATGTGATTATCAACCTGTAAAGTATCCTCATTACAATGCTTCTAATTATCGTGGAGAATATTCCTTCCCAGATAAGTCCTATATCACGTTTCAGGAAGACCCTAGAAAATAAAGAGAGTCCTATACTTCATAGATACTCAAATTGAAATAGCTAAGTGGAATACGAATATCAGAGAAAAGGTATAGCATTTAGCTGAAAATGTATAGCATGTAGCTAAAAATGTGCATAGAAATGGAGTAATACATGCAAAAGAGAGAGGAAGCAAAACGAAAAGCGAAAGAATTAGTCAGCCAGATGGATATTTTCGAGAAAGCATCTCAACTAAGATATGATTCTCCCGCAATCCCTAGGCTAAAGGTACCAGCATATAATTGGTGGAATGAAGCTCTGCACGGGGTAGCTCGTGCAGGGACTGCAACCGTATTTCCCGTAGCAATAGCGATGGCAGCTATGTTTGATGAAGAGATGATGAGACAGGTTGGTGATGTCATTGCTACCGAAGGAAGAGCAAAGCATCATGCGTATGCAAAGGAAGGTGACACAGGAATCTACAAGGGGTTAACCTTCTGGTCTCCAAACATAAATCTATTTCGCGACCCTAGGTGGGGGCGTGGGCATGAGACATATGGGGAAGATCCTTATCTTACAGGAACCTTGGGTGCCTCATTTATCAAAGGATTGCAAGGAGAAGATGAGAATTATTTAAAGTCAGCCGCTTGTGTAAAGCATCTGGCTGCACACTCTGGACCAGAGGTACTTCGTCATGAAATTAATGTAAAAGTATCAAAGAAAGACCTATGGGAGAGTTATTTACCTGCCTTTGAGATGTGCGTCAAGGAAGGAAATGTAGAAGGTGCTATGGGAGGGTATAATCGCTTAAACGATGAACCTTGCTGTGGTAGTTATTTTCTAATGCGCGATGTGTTACGTGGTAAGTGGGGATTTGAAGGATACTTTGCCTCGGATTGTTGGGCATTAAGAGATTTTCATGAGCATCATATGGTAACCGCAACACCAGCCGAATCAGCAGCATTAGCACTACATACTGGTTGTGATATAAACTGTGGCTCGATGTATCTGCATTTAATTAAGGCACTTACGGAAGGTTTGGTTACAGAAGATGAGATTACAACTGCCTGTGAACGAGCCTTCACGACAAGATACCTGCTTGGCTGTTTTGATGAAACACCATGGGATCAAATTCCTTATTCTGTTGTCGATTGTAAGGAGCATCAGCTATTCAATGAGGAAGTGGCAAAGCGAAGCATGGTTTTACTTAAGAACAATGGAACGTTACCATTACAAAAGAGTAAATTGAAAACGATAGGTGTAATAGGACCGAATGCGGATTCTAGAGTAGCTCTTCATGGTAATTATCATGGAACCTCTGCTAATTACATTACTATTCTAGAAGGAATAACGAGAGAAGTATCAGAACAGGTGGCTGTCTTATACTCGAATGGCTGTGAACTTAAGTCAGATCGTACGGAGCGCTTAGCCCTTCCTATGGATCGTATCTCGGAGGCCGTAATTGTTGCAAAACAAAGTGATGTCGTCGTTTTGTGTGTTGGCCTTGATGAAACAATAGAAGGGGAAGCACATCATATCAGCACTGGTGAAGCTGCTGGTGGCGACAAGGAAGATTTGCTGTTACCAGAGGTGCAGCGGACTTTAATAGAAGAGGTACTAAAGGTCGGAAAACCTACTATATTATGCCTTATGGCAGGAAGTGCAATCGATCTTAGTGAATATGAGAACCGATGCGATGCCATATTAATGCTTTGGTACCCTGGTGCCAGAGGTGGTAGCGCCCTCGCACAGATATTATTTGGCAAGGAGTCACCGAGCGGGAAATTACCGATTACATTTTATGGTCCAGAGAACGTACTACCGGAATTTACTGATTATAGTATGAAAAATCGTACTTATCGTTACATTGAGGAAAAGCCACTTTATCCATTTGGTTATGGACTTAGCTATGGCAATGTAATTTGTAAAGAAGCAACGATGTTAAGCAATGGTGTTGAAGCAAATGATCATCCAGTAAATGTGATGGAAGATCAGCTTCAGATACATTTAACCCTTCAAAATGAGAGTGATATCGCTACTAGAGATGTAATACAGGTTTACTGTAAGAATCATGATTCTCTTCACGCAGTTCGCAACGTTAGCCTTTGCGCTTTTAAAAGTATCACAATTGGTGCATGGAAGAAGGAAGAATTCAATCTTACAATACCAAAGAGTGCATTTTTTACTGTCGATGAAGAGGGAAACAAAAAAGTGGACGGAAGCAGGTTTTCTTTCTATATCGGAACGCAGGCACCAGATGAAAGAAGCAGAGAACTTACAGATAAGAGAGTACTTGAACTACAGGTTAATCATGTATCGTAGAAGATACATAGTATGCGCAGTATCTTAGTTAAAAAAATGTGATGCAAGTTATAGCCCATATCTTGATATCCCCAATATACAAGAGAAACGCTATCACTTACTTTTCTAAAAAAGAGAATCAAGAAAGACATCAATAAGAAGAGGAGAACACAAATGATCTATGCAGATAACAAAGTAACAGATGTAAAAATAGCTTATATCGGTGGTGGTAGCCATGGATGGGCTTGGACTTTTATGACAGACTTAGCAAGGGAGTCTGCAATCAGTGGAACAATACGTTTGTACGATATTGACATGGAAGCAGCAAAGAATAATGAATGTATAGCAAAGCGTTTATTCCGTCGTGACGACGTAGTTGGAAAGTGGGATTTTACAACGGTAGGATCTTTACAGGAGGCATTAACCGGCGCAGACTTTGTTCTTATTTCTATATTACCAGGTACATTTGAAGAGATGCAATCCGATGTACATTACCCAGAACGTTACGGAATTTATCAATCTGTTGGTGATACATCAGGACCAGGCGGATTGCTTCGTGCACTACGTACCATTCCTATGTATGTAGAGATTGCGAATGCTATAAAGAAATATTCTAAAGATGCTTGGGTCATCAATTATACGAATCCTATGACCTTATGTGTTAAGACATTGTATCATGTCTTTCCAGAAATAAAAGCGTTTGGTTGCTGTCATGAGGTGTTTGGAACACAAAAGATTTTAAGAAATATTTGTGAGCTTACAACTGGAATAAAAGGAATTGAACGAAATGAGATATTCGTCAATGTCCTTGGTATTAACCATTTTACATGGTTTGATCAGGCTTCTTATAAAGGAATAGACCTATTCCCTATTTATCGTAAATTTATCGAAGAAAGCTTTGAAGAAGGGTATCATGACCCAGATAGAAACTGGGCAAATGGGACCTTTAACTGTGCACATAGAGTAAAGTTTGATCTCTTTCAGAAATTTGGCTTAATTGCTGCGGCGGGAGATCGCCATTTGGCTGAATTCTTACCAGGTGATTGGTATCTAAAAGACCCTGAAACTGTGAAGTCCTGGAAGTTTGCGCTTACCACAGTGGAGCAAAGAAAGGTAACACAAAAAGAACGTAATGAAAGAGCAGTTCGCTTAATGAATGGAGAGGAAGATATCGAGTTAAAGCCAACAGGTGAAGAAGGTATCATGTTAATTAAAGCACTGTGTGGTCTTGGAAGAGTAGTAAGTAATGTTAACATTCCAAATACCAATGGTCAGATACCAAACCTTCCAAATACTGCTGTCGTTGAAACGAATGCAGTATTTGAGCGAAATTCCATCAAACCAGTTGTTTCTGGTAGATTACCAGAAGGAATTCGTGACCTCATTATGCCTCATGTTGAGGATCATGAGATGATTCTAGAAGCAGCACTTACTTGTGACTTTGAACTTGCACTCAAAGCATTTACCTCAGATCCTTTGGTAAAAGGAAAACTATCAGAGGCAGATGCAAGAGAGTTACTTACTGCGATGATTCGAAATACGATTAAGTATTTACCGGAAGGGTTTAAAAAATATATCTAAAGAATAGATCTAAAAATATCTAAAAAATAATCTTAAAACTATCAAGGTAGTATTTTTCTTCAAGTATCACTTTGATAGTTTTTTGTTTGTAATTATTTTAATCTAGCAGCTACTCTTAATATTCCCGTGTCTTTAGATATTTCTCAAAAAACATTATAAGTCCATGTTCTGCGCAAGAATAGCTGTGTCCCATATTATCAAATAGATGGAATTGATAGTGAAAAGGATTGTTTTCATAAGAAAGAATAAGATCTCTCATCTTTTCATTGTCACATCTCCAAGGATCGGATTCTCCACAGGAATGGAAAATCTGAGGTAAAGTGCGCTTATCATTAATCAAAGATTGCGCTAGATGCTTGATACTATATTTTGTTTTCTGAAGGTCTCCTTCTCCAAACAACACTCTTTTTTGCATAGGGCGATAGGAAAAATCCGCATCCGCTTTATCACCAGCGCCAAAAGCAGCAATATATCCGAAGGTTTCAGGGTAGGTTAATCCAGCTTGAAAACAGCCATATCCACCATTTGAAAAACCAGAGACAATATTTTTTGAGCGATCCTTTGGTAGTAAAGGAAACATAGAATGTATCATTTCAGGGAGTTCTTTTCCTACGTATGTTCCATAACGCTCTCCTTCTGCCATATCGATAAAGCAAGAATTATAGACATGTGGACAAAATACTGCGAGATGTTCTTTCTTTGCTAATTCTATTAAGTTTGTCTCTAATGCCCAAGCCATGTGATCACCACTGCCTCCATGATAGAGCCAGAGTATTCTAGGTAAATTACCATTCTCATCATAGAGTTGTTCTGGTACAATTGCAAGTACTTCCATTATCATCCCTAATACTTTACTAGGAAGGTGTAATTGCATTACTGCCATGGGCTCACCTCCTTTGATATATTGGTGATAACTTCCGATAATTTGTTCATTGCTTGAAATATAAACTGTTTATCAGGAAGAAGTTCAAGATGGACCTTTTTATTGTGGTATTGGGAAAGGTGGTTACATAATTCACAATTTTGTTTGTACACATTGCTCAGAGAATTCGTGATTAGAGTAATATCTGTATTAAAACTATCTACAGAGATTATATTAGGATTCCAGAGATTTTGAGCACTATTTTGAAAAGAATCTTGATCACCTAACCAAAGGGAGATGTCGTTTAAATTCTCTTTATTATAGAAATCATTGATATCAAATTGCCCTTCAATGGTAACCACTTTCTGATAGAAGGATGGAACAGTTATCGCCGCTAATATAGCAGTATATCCACCGGTACCAATTCCTCCAATATAGCGAGAGGTTTGCTCCTTCTTTAATGGAAACCAAGTGGAACATAGAGAAGGCAATTCTTTCGTTAGAAATTGAAAAAAATTATAATTATTTTTAGTGTCTAAAAATAAGCTATTATTCCCCTGTGGCATTATTAATGCACAATTACTATGCTCAAAGAATGACTCTATTCCAAGTCGAAGCCATTGACTGTGATCCATGTTTGAGTCATGTAATAAATAGAGTGAATTCATCGGTTCTTTAGATTCTGGAAGTAAGACATCGAAACCAATTGGCATCTTTAATGCGCTAGATTGTATCTGTGTTTGTATCCATCTCATAGGTATATCCTTTCTTTATCTAGTATATATAGTCGGTGATTTATTTCTAACATTCTTTTTTCGCTCACAACTCGCTTTTGCTCCTCGCAAAAACGGTTCACTCGAAACAATGTTGAAATTTTAATCACCGACTATATAGTAAATTCCACATCTTTTTTGTCGTAGTGTCCTTAATCAGTTATAGACCAAAAATCTAGAAATTGCAATGCTTATCCCTATTATTTCGTAAGCTCCCCACTTTACAACCCAGAAAGAATATGAGAGAATGAAACGGATAAAATGTAATTACTGTCAACTATCATAAATTGTTGACGATCAGGATAAAATGACTTTGGAGGATTACCATGAAAGACATCTTAGACGTTCACACCCATACCCTGGCAAGTGGTCATGCGTACAATACGATAAAAGAAATGGCAATGGAGGCATCTGAAAGGGGAATTGAATTACTTGGAATAACCGAACATGCACCAACCATGCCTGGAACTTGTCATGAGTTTTATTTTCAGAATCTTCACGTTGTTCCTAGAGAAATGTATGGGGTACAACTTCTCCTTGGAAGTGAGTTAAATATTTTAGACCATAAGGGAACTCTTGATTTACCCAATCAAGTGCTCAAAAAACTAGATATTTGTATCGCTAGCATCCATCCTCCCTGTTATCAAAAAGGTACCATTGAGGAGAATACGAATGCAATTGTTGGCGCGATGCAAAACCCTTATGTTAATATTATAGGTCACCCAGACGATGGTAGATTCGAGCTTGATTATGAGACTGTAGTAAAAAAGGCAAAGGAATTTGGAGTAATACTAGAACTTAATAATTCTTCTTTAGCTCCTGGAAGTTTTCGACCAAATACCAGAGAAAATGACCTTACGATGCTTTTGTATTGTAAGCAATATGAAGTACCAGTTATTATGAGCAGCGATGCGCATACAGCATACGATATAGGAAATCATGAATATGTAAAAGAGATAGTAAAAGAAGCGATGTTCCCAGAAGATTTGGTAATCAATCATTCCAAGGAAGTACTACTTCAAATGATAAAAAAGCGCAGAAATAGTATTCAATAATTCTCATTCGATTTCCATTGACAAATAATTTGTCCACTGTTAAGATGTTACATTATAGACAAAGGCGTCTTGGAAAAGGTGCCTTTGTCTTTTTTTTGCAATTTTTGAGAGTATGATTAAAATAATTAATTGTTTGGGAGGTAACTTATGAAACATTATACTAAGAAGGATATTTTAAGATTAGTAGAGGAAGAGGATGTAGAATTTATCCGCCTTCAGTTTACCGATATGTACGGGAATCTTAAAAATGTAGCAGTGACAACAAGCCAATTGGAAAAAGTATTAAATAACAAATGTATGTTTGATGGTTCTGCCATCGAAGGATTTGTACGCATTGAGGAATCTGATATGTATTTGCACCCTGACTTAAATACCTTTGAAATATTTCCATGGAGACCACAACAAGGAAAGGTTGCAAGATTTATCTGTGACGTATATCGTACCGATGGAACACCATTTGAAGGAGATCCAAGATACATATTAAAACGTGTATTACAAGAAGCGAAAGACCTTGGATACACATTTCATGTTGGTCCAGAATGCGAGTTTTTCCTCTTTGATGTAGGTGAGAATGGGTTACCAACTACAAAAACGAGGGAAAAAGGCGGTTATTTTGATGTAGGACCTATGGATGCTGGTGAAAATGCTAGAAGAGAGATGGTACTAACCTTGGAAGAGATGGGCTTTGAAGTGGAAGCATCTCACCATGAAGTTGCACCAGCTCAACATGAAATTGATTTCCATTATGAAGACGGTTTAACTACCGCAGATAATATTATGACCTTTAAGATGGCTGTTCGCACCGTCGCAAGACGTCATGGCATGCATGCTACCTTCATGCCTAAACCAAAGTCTGGTGTCAATGGTTCTGGAATGCATATTAACATGTCTCTTGAGAAAGATGGGGAGAATAGTTTTTATGATCCAAATGATAAATTAGGATTAAGTGAAGTTGCCTATCAGTTTATAGCAGGATTAATGCATCATGTTCCTAGTATGACTGCAATAACTAATCCATTGGTTAACTCTTATAAGCGATTAGTTCCTGGTTATGAAGCACCAGTTTATATTGCATGGTCTTCTGTCAATCGTAGCCCACTGATCAGAATTCCAGATGGAAGAGAAGATAGCACTAGAGTGGAGTTACGAAGCCCAGATCCAGCAACGAATCCATATCTAGCTCTAGCAGTATGTCTTGCGGCAGGACTAGATGGAATTAAAAAGAAGATGACTCCTCCTGCTCATGTTGATAAGAATATCTTCTCTATGAGCGAACAGGATCGACTTGATTTGGGAATTCGCAATCTTCCTGGCAGTTTAGGAGAGGCCTTAGAAGAATTTGAAAACAGTGAGTTCATGAAAGAAGTATTAGGAAGTCATGCTTTCTATACTTATATAAAAGCAAAGAGAGCAGAATGGATCCAGTATCGTACGCAAGTCTCAGAATGGGAAATTGACCAATACCTTAACCGTATTTAGGAGTATAAATCATAACGGAGGTGGTCAATTTTGCTGAGTATAATCATAGTATTCCCAAAGATTGAGGACGCGAATAACATAAGAAATATCTTAGTACGTGGCGGATATGAAGTGAATGCGACCTGTACTACCGGTGCGCAAGCAATCACTATAGCAAATGAACTTGATGAAGGAATTGTTATCTGTGGATTTCGTCTAGCGGATATGCTATATCGAGAGCTAAATAGTTACCTGCCTCGTGGATTTGAGATGCTTTTATTAGCTTCACCACAAAAGTTATTAGAGTATGCAGATGGTAATATCCTAAGCCTTAGTATGCCAATCAAGTTACAAGATTTTTTAAACACTCTTCAGTTGATGACTTACAATTACATGCGCCGAAAGAAGAGAGATAAGAATAAACCTAAAGATCGTACTACAGCTCAGAGGGAAATTATCACCAGAGCTAAGACTCTGTTAATGGAACGTAACAAGATGACAGAAGAAGAGGCACATCGTTACATCCAAAAGACTAGTATGGATAGTGGCACCAATATGGTAGAAACAGCAGAAATGATCTTGAGTATGATGTAGTTCTATTCATATTATACATCATTGGAATTCGAAATTCCTATGCTATGAAAGTGGCTAGAATCTTGCATTTAAGATAATTGATGTATATAATAAATCATCAGATATTTTGCCACGGCAATTTGTGCAGGCTCACAAAGTTGCCCTTTTAAGATAAGGCGCCAAAGCGCCAGAATGGAGGTTAAAATGAAATTTACAAAGATGCAAGGCTGCGGAAATGATTATGTCTACGTAAATTGCTTGGAAGAAGCATTAAATAATCCGAATGAAGTAGCAAAAAAGGTAAGTGATCGACGTTTTGGAATTGGTTCCGATGGACTCATATTAATTAAACCTTCCAATATTGCAGACTTTACAATGCATATGTACAATGCAGATGGTTCTCAAGGGAAAATGTGCGGAAATGGGATTCGTTGCGTTGGTAAATATGTTTATGACCATGGTATGACACAAAAAACAAGTCTAGCTATTGAGACCTTAGGTGGTGTGAAATACTTAGACTTAATTGTTGATAACGGAAAAGTAACAGAAGTAACCGTTGATATGGGGGAACCAGTATTAGATCCTAAATTAATACCGATTGCAGTCGATAAGGAACAGGTATTAAATATGCCAATAACGATTGCGAATCGTGAATTTTTCATCACTGGTGTATCGGTAGGAAACCCTCATGCGGTTACGTTTATAGATGATACAAAATCTTTCCCCATCGAAACATATGGCCCATTATTTGAAGAACATCCATTGTTCCCTGAAAAGATGAATACAGAATTTGTACAAATTCTTGACCGTAAGACCGTCAATATGCGAGTTTGGGAGCGTGGCTCTGCGGAAACTCATGCTTGTGGAACCGGAGCTACGAGTTCTGTGTATGCAGCAATCTTAAATGGCTTAACGGAAGATGAAGTGACAGTTCATATGTTAGGCGGTGATGTTGTTATTCGTTATGATAGAGAGAAGAATCGTCTCTTTATGACGGGACCTGCTGTTACGGTTTTTGATGGTGAGATAGAGATATAGGAAGTAGTGAGAAAATAAAGCAGTATTTTATACGCTTTTTATTTCTGGTAGTATCTAATCTGCTCTAAGATTTGCTATGCAATAAATGCTAATTCAGAGAATTGACAAGAGCTTACGTAAACCTCAGTACAAAAAAGATGCTTGTTAAATGCACAATAGAATGGAGGTTACAATGTTTAAAATAAATCAAAACTACTTAAAATTACAAGGTAGTTATCTTTTTTCAACGATTGGAAAAAAGGTACGTACCTATAAAGAAGAAAATCCCGATAAGAATGTGATAAGTCTTGGAATTGGTGATGTAACACTTCCTCTTGCACCCAGTATAATTAGTGCGCTTCACAGAGCGACCGATGAGATGGCAGCAAAAGAAACATTCAAAGGCTATTCCCCGGACTTAGGATACGAATTTTTACGCAGTGCAATCGCAAAACACGATTATGAAGCTAGAGGAGTACAAATTGCAATTGATGAAATCTTCATCAGTGATGGTGCTAAGAGTGATTCTGGTAACATTGGTGATATATTTGCAGAAGACAATAAAATAGCAGTTTGTGATCCAGTGTATCCTGTCTATGTGGATACGAATGTAATGGCTGGTAGAACAGGAGAGTTTGATTCTACTACTGGTAAGTGGAGCAATGTAATTTATATGCCTTGCTCGAAAGATAATAATTTCGTACCAATGCTACCAAAGGAAACTCCAGATATTATCTATCTATGTTTTCCTAACAATCCAACAGGATCAGCAATTACGAAGAATGAACTTCAAAAATGGGTAGATTATGCGAATGAAAAAGGAGCAGTAATCATTTATGATGCTGCATATGAGGCATACATTAGCGAGGATGATTGTCCTCATACCATTTACGAATGTGATGGAGCAAAAAAATGTGCCATTGAACTTCGAAGCTTTAGTAAAAATGCTGGGTTTACTGGTACTAGGCTTGGTTTTACAGTAGTACCAAAGGAATTAATTAGTGACGGAGTTCCTTTAAATAATTTATGGGCAAGACGCCATGGTACTAAATTTAATGGTGCTCCCTATATTATTCAGGCCGCAGGTGCTGCCGTTTACTCCCCAGAAGGAATTGCACAAACAAGAGAGCAGATCGATTATTATATGAATAATGCACGCGTTATTCGCGATGGTTTATTAGAAGCAGGATATCAGGTATCTGGTGGTGTCAATGCTCCTTATATCTGGTTACAGACACCAAATGGAATGACATCGTGGGAATTCTTTGATCATCTCCTTCAAAATGCATCTGTGGTTGGAACACCAGGCTCTGGCTTTGGACCAAGTGGAGAAGGGTATTTCCGATTGACTGCATTCGGTACGTATGAAAATACGCTAGAAGCCTTAAGAAGAATTAAGAATTTATAATGCAGGATAAAATAACTTGAAAACAAAAGATGGACCATCAGCTTATCGCCGATGATCCATCTTTTGTTTTATAGAAACTACTATAATCATGTATAGTAATGATTAGTGCTTGCCAAACTTACGCTGGAAGAATTTTACCACTTCGACAATAGGGATTGTTAAGAAAGCAAGTCCTAAAGCCACGAAGTATTCAGGTAATGAAATATGCTCGAAACCAAACGCTGTGGAGATACCTGGGAGGTAAATAACAGCTGTGGTAAGAACAAGGCTAAGTGCCATACCACCAATTAAGTAGATATTGTGGTGTTTCATATGAAGAATACTCTTTCTTTGGCTACGTAAGTTAAAGGAATGGAAAATCTCTGCCATGGACATCGCAAGGAATGCCATTGTCATTCCATCTTCACTGTTAGCGATTTCCCAAACACCAGCTTCCATATAGTGACCGATAAAATAAGCCGCTAAGGTAATAACGGTAACCATAGCACCCTGGTATAATACGTCTACACCTAGACCACCGGAAAAAATACCGTCCTTGGTGCTTCTTGGCTTACGTTCCATAATATCCTTTTCAGCCTTTTCTACACCAAGAGCAAGCGCTGGGAAACAGTCTGTAATCAGGTTAATCCATAACAGGTGAACTGGTTTTAAAATTGTAAATCCAAGAATTGTAGCAACAAATATACTTAATACTTCACTTAAGTTACTGGAAAGTAAGAACTGAATTGCTTTACGGATGTTATCATAAATACGTCGACCTTCTCCAACTGCACTTACGATGGTTGCGAAGTTATCATCAGCGAGTACCATGTCAGCAACGTTCTTTGTAACGTCAGTACCTGTAATACCCATACCAACACCAATATCAGCAGACTTGATACTTGGAGCATCGTTAACACCGTCACCGGTCATTGCAGTTATCTTGCCCTTTGCTTTCCAAGCATTTACGATACGAACTTTATGTTCAGGCTGTACACGAGCGTATACAGAATAACGTTCGATTTCAGTTTTAAATGCCTCCTCAGAGATTTCATTTAATTCAGCACCAGTAATAGCTTCTTTGGCATCTTTGATAATTCCAAGCTGTGTAGCAATCGCAACAGCAGTATCGCGGTGGTCACCAGTAATCATAATAGGACGAATACCGGCTTTTTTACATTCTTCAATCGCTCCAATTACCTCTGGACGGATAGGATCAATCATACCAGTTAGACCGACGAAAATTAACTCTTTTTCTAAGTTCTCAGGGCTAACATCGGTTGGAACACTCTCATAATTTCTGTATGCAGCAGCTAACACACGAAGCGCTTTATCTGCCATTTCTTTATTTTTTGAAAGAATCTCTTTACGGATAGCGTCTGTTAATGGAACGACTTTACCCTGATATAATACATGAGTACAACATTTTAAAACTTCATCCGGAGCACCTTTGGTGTATTGAACAATTCCATCTGCGGTCTTATGAATAGTACTCATCATCTTACGAACGGAATCAAATGGTGCCTCTGCTACACGTGGTTGTTGTTCCTTTAATTTATTTTTATTGAGAGATAATTTTGTAGCATAATTTACAAGTGCACATTCGGTCGGCTCACCAACTGCATTATTGGTTTCATCAAGTTGAGCGTCGGAACAAAGTGCCATTGCTGTCGCTAATAAGTCTTCATTTTCTCCGTAGTGTTCTACTACAGTCATCTTATTCTGAGTAAGAGTACCAGTTTTATCACTACAGATAATCTGTGCACAACCAAGTGTTTCTACTGCGGTTAACTTACGGATAACCGCATTTTTCTTACTCATGTTAGTAACACCGATACTAAGTACAATAGTAACTACAGTAGCAAGTCCTTCTGGAATTGCAGCAACGGCCAAACTTACGGCAACCATAAAAGTATTTAAAGCAACTTCTCCGTTGATTTCACCAGCAGTCAGCAAACTAAAACCAAAGATAAATGCACAAATACCAATAACTAGTACAGTTAGGACTTTACTTAACTGAGCTAACTTAATCTGTAATGGAGTACGTCCCTCTTTTGCATTTGCAAGTGCATCTGCAATCTTACCCATCTCGGTATCCATACCAGTTGCAGTGATAACTGCTGAACCACGGCCATATACGATAACACTACCCATATAGACCATATTTTTTCTATCACCAAGTGGGATATCTTTTTCTTTACCAAGAGTTAATTTCTCCACTTTTTTATTTACCGGAACACTTTCTCCAGTAAGAGCAGCTTCTTCTACTTTTAGGCTTGCGCTTTCTAATAATCTCGCATCTGCAGGAACCGCATCGCCTGCTTCAAGTAAAATAACATCACCAACAACTAAGTCTTCACTTTTAATGCTTTGAATCACACCATCACGAAGAACTTTACTTGTGGCTGCTGCCATTTCTTGAAGAGCTTCAATTGCTTTTTCTGCTTTACTTTCTTGAGTTACACCTAGGATTGCATTGATAATAACTACAGCAAGAATAATTAATACATCGGCGAAGGATTCGTTTGCATAAGCAGCAGTAATACCGGATACGGTTGCTGCACACAACAGGATAATTGTCATCGGATCCTTCATCTGGGAAAAGAACCTAGCAATCAGAGATACTTTTTCTGCTTCTTTCAGTTTGTTCTTACCGTTTTTTAAAAGCCTGTCTTCGCTTTCCTTCGATGTAAGACCAGTAGATTGACTCCCAATCTCTTTTAATACATCGTCAGTAGATTTTAAGTAATAATTCATTCCAATCTTCCTTTCTTATAAGTATAACTGTCTACATAGCATTTGGTTGAAAGCATATGTATGTTCTTTTTTTATTTAATCTTTTGATGCATTTTTAATTGATAAATAAATACACCATACTAATCCGATGTGAAGATATTCATACGTAATTTTGTTTATTATCATAACGCTATGCTTTATTGAAGTTTGAAGTAGAAATTATAAAATATGTTTTCATAAAACTTACAATATGTTATCTATTGATAGCATTTTTATACTACGCAGCAAAAAGACTCATGCATAACTTAAATAATAAAAAGTTATACATGAGTCTCATTCTCTAAGGCAAACCAGGCATAAAGCCATGATGTTGGAATTGCCGCGTAAGCAAAAGTTTACGTAAATTACTCCCTCACTCTATATTGGATATTAGATTAAATTTACAATGATCAAATGGAAACCATTTGTTACAGACCAATGATAACAGATTTTTTTGAATAATCAAGTCTTTTCATCATTTTTTAATGTTTCCTTAACAGAACTACAAGTTTTCCCTTGTAATATATCTGAATTTTGCTTAAACTAAATATAGTTTGTTTAGAAAGGATGAAGGATATGATATACCCATCATTATTAAAAAAAGGTGATACGATAGGTGTAACGGCTTGTTCAGACGGAAAACCTGATGTATTGGATGCAGTAAGGCTTGATCATGCTAAAGTGCAGCTAGATAAGATAGGTTATAAAGTTCTTGAGACTAAAAATACCAGAACGAGTTTTAAAAACCGTAGTTCTTCTGCAATGGAGCGTAAGGAGCAGCTGGAGGAATTATTTGAGAATGACGAAGTAAAGGCAATTATAATGGTCTCTGGTGGGGATTATTTGTTAGAGATGTTACCGCTTCTTGATTATGATAAATTTATAGAGAATCCGAAATGGATTCAAGGATATTCTGATCCAACGGGACTTTTATATACCATTACAGTTGGATGTGATATTGCAACAGTTTATGGTTGCAATTTTTCTGATTTTGGTATGGGGGAATGGCATCACTCCTTAGAGAATAACCTAAAACTCTTACAAGGGGAAGGTGTGAAACAAGAAAGTTTTGATTTTTTTATGGATGGATTTAAGAGTAAGGTAACTGGATATGAAGGGTATGATTCTGACAAAGAAGTTTGCTGGAGAAATGCTCGTGGAGAAGATGAAATCCTAATAGAGGGAAGATTTCTTGGTGGGTGCCTTGATGTTTTACTTAACATTGTCGGAACAAAATATGATAAAACGACACAGTTTATAGAGAAATATAAAGAGGATGGAATCGTATGGTATCTAGAAAGCTTTAGTAGAGATTCTGAAGAATTATTTACAGGCTTATGGAATTTAAGAGAAGCAGGATGGTTTCAATATGCCAAGGGATTTGTTTTTGGTCGTCCTTGCTTTTTTGAAACACATACAGACACCACATATGAAGAGGCTATCTTATCCATATTAGAAGAGCTTAAGGTTCCGATTATATTCGATGCAGATTTTGGGCATAAACCACCTCGTATGGCAATCATCAATGGAGCTAAGGGAAAGGTCTATTCCAAAGGCAAATCAGGATATATCTATCAAAAAGCAGAAGATTAAGAGAAAATGCTATAGCGTTTAAGTTTAAAATAAGTTTTTTTTAATGAAAATGTAAAAGAATATAAAACAATAGAAAAGATAAATATGCTATGATAGAAATATCTTGATATTCCAATTTTTAGTGATATAATCGAGTAGGATAGATATCATATGTCCGATAAGGATGCGCGTGGCGCGCGACAATAGATAGTAACTTGAGTAGCGATAGCTTAGAATTACGTGCAAAGTATGAAGCTTTAGAAAGGAGATTCTTCTTTGTTATGAAGGAGGAGAGGGAGAAGGATAATTCCGTATTACGAATGCTAAAAAGGATAGGTCACTTTTTTAGAAAAACAGTTCGAAGATGTAGGGAAATAAAAAATACAGCTCTTTCCTATGTAAAATCTACAAAGGATGAATACAAAAAAACTATGGATCATATCAATCAAGCAAAAAGTCAGAAGCCGAGTCATAAAGTTAATCATACCTCAGATAACGAAGAATCTAAGGAAAAGAAAAACAATAATTATTGGGATTTACTTAAAGTGAGCATGAGAGGCGAATTTAAAAATAAAGGAACTCTCTCGATGCTTTTTTTCCCATGTCTATTAATATACATCGAGTTAAGTTTTCATCTTCTAGTTTTTAAAAAGTTAGATAGTAATATTATATATCCGATAGTAATGGGTATTGTTGTGGGGTTCTTTCTTACAGCAGTAACAAGTATATGGAAAGAACGGATCAATCGTGTACTTACAGTAATATTAACTATAATGATTAGTATATGGTTTTGTGTTCAATTAGTTTTTGAACATATTTTTAGAACTTTTTTATCACTTTATAGTGTCGGAGAAAACGGTGGTGATGTGTTAGAATTCTGGAGAGAGGCATTGAATGGAATTCTAGCAAAATTGCCAGGTATTTTTCTTTTATTACTGCCAATACCAGTATTAGTTCTACTCTTAAAAAAAGTATCTATGAAAGAGAAAAGACATCCACTTTATGCAGGAGTGCAGGTTCTAATGGGAATCGGATGTTATTTTATTTTCTTACTCTTACTCTTACTTCCAGGGAAGATGCCACATACTCCTTATGATTTATACCATACCGATTTTGTTCAAGATCTTGGAATTGAAAAAATTGGATTGCTTACTGCAACGCGGTTTGATATTAGAAATGTGGTATTTGGTGCACCTGATTTTAAGATGGGGGGAGATGTGATAGCCTCAGTAGATTTACCAAAGGTTACGAAAGCACCATTACCTACGGAAGTACCGACGAATAATGGAGATCAGTCAGCATCGAGTGGTACCTCACCGACCCCGTCACCACTTCCAACCCCTACACCAATTGATACTTCACCGAATGTTCTTACGATAGATTTCGCTAATCTAGCAGAAGGAGAGAAAGAGAAGACGATTAAAAATCTACATCAATATTTCTCTACCGTAACTCCAACAAATAAAAATGAGTATACGGGAATGTTTGAAGGGTATAATCTAATTTTTCTCACTGCGGAAGGTTTTTCTCCATGGGCAGTTGACCCAGTTGTAACACCAACACTTTATAAACTTACCCATTCCGGATTTGTATTTGAGAATTTCTATACTCCAATTTGGTGGACGAGCACAAGTGATGGTGAATTTGTTGCTTGTACTGGTTTAATACCGAACGGGACAAATAGTTTTACGAAATCAGCAAAAGGTGATATGCCATTAGCCTTGGGCTGGCAGTTTAAAGAACTTGGCTATAGCACAAGAGCATACCATAATCATAGTTACAAATATTATAATAGAAATCTAACGCACCCTAATATGGGCTATGATTACAAAGGAGCGAATGGCGGTGGATTAGAAGTAAAACCAACATGGCCGGAATCTGATCTTGAGATGATGGAGGTTACATTACCAGAGTATATCAAGGACGAAAAATTTCACACCTACTATATGACGGTGAGTGGTCATATGGAATATACGTTTTTGGGTAATTCAATGTCAGTAAAGAACAAAAGTTATGTGGAAAACTTGCCATATTCCGATGATTGCAAAGCTTATATTGCCTGCAATAAAGAACTTGATTTAGCGCTTGAATATCTGATAAAAAGTTTAGATGAAGCAGGAGTTTTGGATAAAACAGTGATTGTTATGAGTGCAGACCATTATCCATATGGACTTTCCATGGATGAAATTAACGAACTGGCAGGACATAAGGTGGAGGAAAACTTTGAATTGTATAAAAATAATTTAGTTTTGTGGAATTCTCAGATAGAAGAGCCAATTATTGTGGATAAATACTGTTCCAGCCTTGATATTATGCCAACCGTATATAACTTATTTGGAATTCCTTATGATTCTAGATTATTTATGGGGCAAGATATTCTTTCCGATGCGCCAGCTCTCGTTATGATGTCGAATCAGAGTTTTATCACAGACCACATTATGTATAACTCAAAAACTGGTGAGATTGTAAAACTTGATGATGAGGAGCTACCGGAGAACTATGTAAAAGCCTATGTAAACATTGTACGAAACAAATTCAATGTATCTGGAAGTATGATAAAAAATAATTATTATCATAGCATTTTAAGCTACCTTGGCTTAGAAACCTATGATAAAAAATAAATTACCCCTTGCAACCCTACGATATTCATGGTAATATAAGAAATCATTTTATATGATAAAAGGCAATGAAGGAGACTTTAGTATACAGATGTGTTTTACGACAGGAATGACGCGTCACCGACTGAGAGCGTGTCTTTGACTCTATGTGTATTACGGAACACTCTGGAGCTCGTGAATTGAATCGACTTAGTCGGTAGTAGGTTCATGCGTCACACGCGTTAAGTGTAAAGAGAGGAGAAGCAAGGGCGTTTCTCAACGTGGGTGGTACCGCGGGAATCTTAGGGCAGTAATTTGGCTTGTGATTTTATTAGAGACTATGCTTGCCTTATGTTAATAGAATTCTCGTCCCGGAATATTTGTATCGTGATTTTTCACGACGCAATTGTTCCGGGACTTTTTTATTTATAAGAAATTGAATGCAATTACTTATAATATACCTTTTCTAGGTAAAAGAAGTTTCCTGGAACAAAGATAAAATTATCTAGAAAAGGAGAAAACAGTATGGATTTTGTAACAGGAAAAAGAGAGAAAAAAACAGTTTTATTAAGTGAGATCACATCGGGTAATTACGTTAACCAATCAGTAACCATACGAGGTTTCGTCCATGCCGTGCGGGATATGAGTGAATTTTCGTTTCTTGTAATTCGAACCTTTGAAGGGATTATTCAATGTGTTACTTCGATTGAAGTTACAAAGGATATGGTAGCTTTACTGAAAGAAGGCATGACCGTAGAAATACAAGGAGAGGCCCATGAGGAACTTAGAGCTCCAAATGGCTATGAAATTATTTTATCAAAGTTAATGGTGTTATCAGAACCAGCAAAGGATAGTACCATGCCGCTGCCAATATCGAAATGGAAGTTAAATACTTCTTTGGAGGCAAAGCTTTCCCTTAGACCGATTGCTCTTCGAAATATTAGAGAACGTGCAATCTTTAAGATTCAAGAGGGAATAGTAAGAGGTTTTCGTGATTTCTTATTCTCTGAGCACTTTACCGAAGTTAGAACACCAAAGATTGTTGCAGGAAATGCAGAAGGTGGAGCGAATGTTTTTAAACTTGAGTACTTTGGGAAAAAGGCTTTCTTAGCACAGAGCCCTCAGTTTTATAAGCAGACCATGGTTGGAGTATATGACAGAGTGTTTGAGGCAGCTCCAGTATTTCGCGCAGAAAAGCATAATACAACAAGACACTTAAATGAGTATACAAGTTTGGATTTTGAGATGGGATATATTGAATCCTTTGAAGACATTATGAATATGGAAACTGCAATGCTAACCTATATCTTTGAGCTTATTACTAAGGAATATCAAAAGGAATGTGACATTCTAGGAATTTCCTTACCGAAAACGGATAAAATTCCTGCAGTACGTTTTGATGTAGCAAAGCAGCTGGTTTCAGAGAAATATGACCGCAAGATTAAAAATCCTTATGACTTAGAACCAGAAGAAGAAGTTTTAATTGGACGTTATTTTAAAGAAGAATATGATTCAGATTTTGTATTTGTTACACACTATCCTTCGAAAAAGCGACCATTTTATGCGATGGATGATCCAAGTGATAAGAAGTTTACCTTAAGTTTTGATCTGCTGTTTAAGGGAATGGAGATAACAACTGGTGGCCAGAGAATCCATAGTTATGAAGAACAAGTAGAAAAGATGAAGGATCGTGGCATGAATATAGAAGATTTTGAACATTATCTTATGATTCATAAGCATGGAATGCCACCACATGGAGGTTTAGGAATTGGGTTAGAGCGTTTGACTATGCGTTTATTAGACGAAGCAAATGTTAGAGAGACAACGTTATTCCCAAGAGACGTATCACGACTTGAACCATAAGAGAGAAGAAGCATTGAACAACGAAGCCTGAGTTTTAGAATAGAAAGGAGTATTACATGGAAATCACCGATCAAACCATAGAATATGTTTCTGCGTTAGCAAAGCTAAGTTTACAACCCGAAGAAAAGGAAAAAGCCAAAAAAGATCTTGGTAATATTCTTACCTACATCGATATGATGAAGGAATTAGATACCGATGGAATAGAACCTATGTCGCATGCATTTTCTATGAAGAATGTATTTCGTGACGATGTGGTTACGAATGAAGATAACCGCGAGGAACTTCTTAAGAATGCGCCAAAGCAAAAGGATGGGTGTTTTATGGTTCCAAAGACCGTAGATTAGTGCAGTGTGAACGATAACGTTAACTAGAAGAGTTTGTGTATGCGCTGCAACACAGACTTGATAATACGCATTGTCTTATAAGCAAGGCAAAAAGTAGCGCAGAAATGAGGTAAATCATGGAGATTACAAGATTAACTGCCATTGAGCTTTCAAACAAAATAAAACAAAAGGAGCTCTCGGTAGAGGAAGCAGTGATGGCTTCACTGTCTATGATAAAAAAAAGAGAGCCATATTATCAAAGTTATATTTCTGTAATGGAAGAGGATGCTCTAGCGCAAGCTCGTAAAATACAAGCTGCATTGGAGGCCGGAAACTTTGCAGATTCTCCTCTTGTAGGAGTGCCAATTGCAGTTAAGGATAATATCTGTACCAAAGGGGTTGCTACGACTTGTGCCTCTAAGATATTAGAGAATTTTATACCTCCTTATAACGCTTCTGTGGTAGACCGTTTAAAGGAAGCAGGAGCTATCATTTTAGGAAAGACCAATATGGATGAATTTGCAATGGGAAGTACAACAGAAACTTCCTATTTTGGGGCTACGAAAAATCCTTGGAACACCGATTGTGTTCCAGGAGGTTCCAGTGGCGGGTCAGCGGCGGCAGTTGCGGCAGAAGAAGCATTCGTTGCCTTGGGTTCTGACACAGGTGGCTCCATTAGACAACCAAGTGCTTTCTGTGGCGTGACAGGTATAAAGCCAACCTATGGAACTGTATCCAGATATGGATTAATTGCATATGCATCCTCCCTTGATCAGATAGGTCCAATTGCACGCAGTGTATCCGATTGTGCTGCGACACTTCAAGTTATTTCTGGTGCAGATGACAAAGATACTACTTGTGTCAAATCAGCCTCTTATGATTATATGAGTGCGTTAAAGTCAGATGTTAAGGGATTAAGAATAGGGATACCAAGAGGATATTTTTCGGAAGGTCTGGATCCAGAGGTTAAAAAGGGCGTATTAGGTGCAGTAGCTGTTTTTAAGGAACAGGGAGCTATAGTAGAAGAATTTGATTTGGATGCTGTAGATTATGCAATACCGGCTTATTATGTCATAGCATCTGCTGAGGCCAGTTCTAATCTATCGAGATATGATGGTGTTAAATATGGATATCGATCAGCAGATTTTGATGGTTTGCAAGAATTATATAAAAAGACAAGAAGTGAGGGCTTTGGTGAAGAAGTAAAACGTAGAATGATGATCGGGGCATTTGTATTAAGTTCTGGATATTATGATGCTTATTATAACAAGGCGCTGAAAGTAAAAGCCTTGATAAAGCAAGGATTTGACCGTGCTTTTGAACGTTTTGATATTATCCTTGGTCCAACAGCACCAACAACTGCATTAAAGCTTGGAGATAGTTTATCGGATCCTGTAAAAATGTATCTTGGTGATATCTACACAGTTTCTGTTAATATGGCAGGTTTACCAGCAATTAGCATACCCTGTGGGTTAAGTAAGGGTGGAGTTTCATCCAATAAGTCGGATGGCATTCCATCCAGCAAGTCATATGGAATGCCGATTGGATTACAATTAATCGGAAGACCATTTGGAGAAAGAGATATTATAAGAGCTGCCTATACTTTGGAGAAGACCAATTCCTATCTAAGACCAACTTTAAATGATTAGTGGCTGCGAAAGTACCAACGAGTAATTAAGTCGATAAATAGTTCGACTTCATAAATAGTAAGCGTGTTAATGTACTAGGCAGTATATAAGTTGAAGAATAGTGATTAATTTTTCAACAGCTTGATTTGTAAGCGTGTTAAAGCACGCGGATAGGAGGTTAGCGTGAAAGCATATGAAACAGTCATCGGGCTCGAGGTTCATGTTGAGCTTGCAACAAAATCTAAGATATTTTGTGGTTGTACTACACAGTTTGGAGGAGAAGTTAATACCCATTGTTGTCCTGTATGTATGGGAATGCCAGGAACTCTACCGGTGTTAAATAAAAAGGTTGTAGAATTTGCTATTGCAGCAGGTCTTGCTTTGAATTGTGAGATAACTAGAAACTGCAAGTTTGACCGTAAGAATTATTTTTATCCGGATTTACCAAAGGCCTATCAGGTATCTCAGCTTTATCTGCCGATTTGTAGAAATGGTAGTATTGATATAGAAGTGGATGGTGTGAAGAAAAGCATTGGAATACACGAAATTCATATGGAAGAGGATGCAGGAAAACTCGTACATGACCCTTGGGAGGACTGTACTTTAGTTGATTATAACCGTTGTGGGGTACCACTGATTGAAATTGTTAGTGAACCTGATATGCGCAGTGCAGAAGAAGTCATTGCCTACCTTGAGAAACTAAAATTAATTCTACAATATCTTGGTGTATCGGATTGTAAGATGCAAGAGGGATCCCTTCGTGCAGATATTAACTTATCCATTCGAGAAGTCGGGGCAACGGAGTTTGGTACTCGAACTGAGATGAAGAATATGAACTCTTTTAAGGCGATAGCCCGTGCTATTGAGGGAGAAAGAAAACGTCAGATAGAAGTACTTGAATATGGGAAGAAAGTAATTCAGGAAACAAGACGTTGGGATGATAACAAAGACACAAGTTTTGCAATGAGAAGCAAAGAGGATGCTCAGGATTATCGATATTTTCCTGAACCAGATTTAGTTCCGATTGAAATTAGTGAGGAATGGCTTACTGAGATAAAGAGGAGAGAGCCAGAGCTTAGAGATGCCAAGATGCTTCGCTATGTCAAAGAGTATGAAATTCCAGAATATGATGCAGGGATTATCACAGGTTCTAAAAATCTTGCAGATATTTTCGAAGCTACGGTAGCTTTATGTAATAAGCCCAAGGAAGTAAGCAATTGGATCATGGTTGAGACAATGCGTTTGCTAAAGGAGTCAGAACAAGAAGTAGAGGAGTTAAAACTTTCCCCGGCTAAGTTCGCAAGCTTAATTGAACTAATTGATGCAGGAAAAATCAATCGTACTATTGCGAAGGAAGTTTTTGAGCAGATTTTTAAGTCAGATGTTGATCCTAAAACATATATCGAGGAACATGGACTCGGGATGGTGAGCGACGATGGTTTACTTCGTAGTACAATAGAGAACATCTTAAAAGAGAATGAACAGTCTGTATCGGACTACAAGAATGGAAAAGAAAAAGCGTTTGGTTTTTTAGTTGGGCAAACGATGAAGGTAATGAAGGGAAAAGCAAATCCAAGCGTCATAAATGAAATTTTACGTGAGCTGTTATCTAAAGTTTAAGTAATATTTGTTGCAAATCTAAACCTCAATCGCTATAATAGAAATGGAAACATATGGATACTCATTGCCCTTCCAGCAAGACAATAAGCAGTGTAGAAATGAGGAGAATTGTGCAGGAAAAAAGGAGAGAGAAAAGAATCGAATTAACGCTTTTTTTAAAGATTTCTTCTTTATTTAAACAAGATAATGTATTAGTTCATGACATTGAAGCTCCAATAACGGTAATAAATATTTCACGTGGAGGGATTGGATTTCTTTCAAGGAGTAATTTACCGATTGGATTTTATTTTAATGCATGTATCCAACTGGGGGATGAAGACGCGAAGCTTTATTGTGTTGTTAAGATCATACGGGTGGAAGAAGTTAAGGATACTTCCTATGTAACATATAACAGCGAAGAGAAAACAGGACAAAGTATCTATCGTTATGGTTGCGAATTTGTTGGAATGGCACCTGTATTGTCCTATATCTTTGATGATTTTGAGAAGTCCATGGAAGAATGAATAGATACTGTATGGTATGGGTTTGAAATTAAAAATAGCATAGAGATTCCTTAGAAAAGTTCGGTGCTTTTATAGGAATACTCTATGCTATTTTTTTGACAAGGAAAAGTTCGCGAAGCGTGCTTTTTCTTGTTTATGCCAAGGAAAAGATTGCGAAGCATGCTTTTTCTTGTTTACTATAGTATGATATGAAGATTGCTCGTATCTATAGAACGCCATATCTCATATGTTTCAATCCACTTAGATTAATATGTTTCAATTTGAAAAGGAGTGAATTGATTTATATAAGAAATAGTTCTTGAGATTATGAACTCTACAAGCTGAATGGCTTCTTCCTCTGTAGCGATGTTAGGGACAAATCCAGCTGCCATATTCGAATGTCCACCACCATCACCAAACCCTGAAAGAATAGTTTTAATAAGATCACTAGCATCTACGGATAACATTGCGCTACGGACAGAAAACTTAATTCCACTTCCACGGTAGGAGTAAACGAAAGAAAACTCAATTTCTGAAATTGTAAGTAAAAAATCACTTACAGTTGCAATCATAGCTTCGGAACAATCGTTGCCGATGTTTGCAATGGCTAGCGAGCCGTAAATTTTCAAATTTTCAATTGCTTTTTTGTAACTAATTAAATCGGATAATTGAATACTGCTTTTCTCTAACGATCGTAACTTTTTGTTGTTAGAGCAGTGGTATAGATGACTAAAAACAGTGATATCTAAGAGACTAACCCCTCTTGTCATATTAGCGGTATCGATTTTAATTCCATAAAGAAGTGCTGTTGCTAAATCGGAAGTAATCGGTATATTATTTTCTAAGAAATAGCTTGTTATAATGGAAGAACATGCACCAACATCACTTCTAATATCGTAAAAACGATAACAAGCGGTATTTTGTAATTGATGATGATCGATGCAAGCAATGACAAGACCATTGGTATCCGCCATATTAATATTGCCTTTCTGACCATCTACAATGATGATTTCATCTTCTGGTGCCAAGAAAACATCTTGCAAGGGATAGATTTCGATGGATAGGAGTTCTAGCATCTTTAATGTATTGACTTTATCGATAATCCCATGATAGATGATTGTTGCATGTTTTCCTTTTGCCTCAAATAAGGTTTGTAATCCTAACGCAGAAGCTAATGCATCCTGATCGGGATAATTATGCATTAATATGTATACGTGAGGATGTTCGATGCATTCAAGCAATTCATCTAACTTAGTCATGGAACCGTTCCTTTCTTTAGAAAGTATAGTTTTATTATAACATATTTAAAGTTCTTGTACATAATCTATCTGTTTTGTAATATTTTGTAAACCAGTAATGAATATATATTGTATAGGTATTCTAAACTATAGTGCTTATTTTCTTCTTGGATTTTTTGGAAACCAACCTTTTTTCACTCGTTCTTCTTGATGTATTAATTCCCCTATACTCCATAGATTTGTAATTCCAAGCACAGCGAAACCTGCACTTACGATAACTTGTGACACAAATAAAGATAAAACCAGCATTACAATACCAACAAAAGCAAAAACAGGCCATATTTTTTTAGTAAAATAATACTCTGCCTTTATTACAATAGGATGGTATAGTGCGATTGCTAAAAAAGAGATGAGACCAATGATTATGCCAGTATAACCCATGAGACCTCCTTAAGATATTTTATAGTTGTTATTAGTATTCTCATATGTACGATATTAGAATTTTATCACAATTTCTTTCGATGATAAAGAATACGAAATGAAAAATGCTGTCTGTTTTCATATAAAAGACTATGAGTATTCTTGCGAAAGATAGTAACAAACTCTTGCACTTACTAAAAAAGTATAGTAATATGAGACCATGATGTACGACTGGCGGAAACTGTAGGTGACTACAGGTGGGCTTAACCCACAGGGAGTACATATAATAACAATAAGAGCCGACCGCCTGGGCCACCACCTTCGATAATATCTGATGATAGATATCCGTTGGCAGTAGCTCAGGTGGTTTTTTATGCATAAAATTATAAACTCCGTAACGATAAGAGAAAGGATGAATGGATGATGAGAGCATTAATCAGTGTATCGGACAAAACAGGAATAGTAGAATTTGCGAAGGAATTAGTTTCTCTTGGTATTGAGATTATCTCTACCGGTGGTACTTATAGCAAACTAAAGGAGGCAAAGGTTCCTGCAATTGAGATTTCAGAATTAACTGGATTTCCAGAGTGTCTTGACGGAAGAGTGAAGACCTTACATCCAATCGTGCATGCCGGGTTATTGGCGATGAGAAGTAATGAGAGCCATATGAAGCAACTTAAGGACTTAAATATTGAAACGATTGATATGGTAGTAGTAAATCTTTATCCTTTCAAAGCTACTATTTTAAAAGATGGTGTTACAAGAGCAGAAGCTGTGGAAAATATCGATATCGGCGGACCAACCATGCTTCGTTCTGCTGCTAAGAATTATCAGGATGTTGCTGTGGTAGTAGACCCAGCAGATTATAGTCTTGTATTGAAGGAATTAAAAGAAGAAAAGACAGTATCTTTAGATACTAAGTTTTATTTAATGCAGAAAGTATTTATGCATACATCAAGTTATGATACGATGATTGCAGATTATTTAAGAAAACAAAGAAATGATTATGAACTTCCAGAAACTTTAACGATGACATTTGAAAAAGTACAGGATATGAGATATGGTGAGAATCCTCATCAAAAGGCTGCTTTTTATCGAGAAATAGGGAAGAAACAAGGCTCTATTACAGATGCAGTTCAGTTAAATGGAAAAGAATTATCTTTCAATAATATCAATGATACCAATGGAGCTCTTGAATTATTAAAAGAATTTACAGAGCCAACCGTAGTCGCTTGCAAGCACGGAAATCCATGTGGAGTAGGCAGTGATACCGATATTGAAAAAGCTTGGGATAAGGCATTCGCAGCAGATAGAGTATCGATTTATGGTGGAATTGTAGTAGCAAACCGTGAGATCACCTTAGCGATGGCAGAAAAAATGAAGAGCGTTTTCCTTGAGGTAGTTGTTGCTCCAAGTTATGAAAAGGAGGCGCTTGAGATCTTTCAGACCAAGAAGAATATTCGAATCTTAGAATTAAAGGGAATTGAAGTTCCACAGGAGGAGAATGCTTATGATCTCAAGAAAGTAAATGGTGGTTTGATTGTACAGACCATTGACAGCAAATTGTTATTAGAAGAAGAGCTAAAGGTAGTTACTGACCGTGCTCCTTCTGAAAAAGAAATGGAGGATCTTTTATTTGCTTTCCGGGTTGTGAAGTTTGTAAAATCAAATGGTATTGCTTTAGCAAAAGATAAACAAAGCATCGGTATTGGACCAGGTCAAGTAAGTCGTATCTGGTCAACAAAACAAAGTATTGATCATGCAGAAGAATTAATTAGTCCTGATGCGACAAAGGGCGCTGTCCTTGCATCGGATGCCTTCTTTCCATTTGATGATTGTGTAGAAGAGGCACATAAGGCAGGAATTACCGCAATTATACAGCCAGGTGGTTCTATCCGTGATGAAGATTCGATTAAAAAATGTAATGAGTATGGAATCACAATGGTATTCACAGGAATGAGACATTTTAAGCATTAACATGCTTCCTATCACATAGATAAGCAGATGTGATAGGAAAAGTAGATAGTACAAAAAAGTGGGTAATTCATTTTGAATTACCCACTTTTTTCATCCATTTCGCTTGTTACAACCTTATAAATCGAACTTTATACTAAAAGTATGATTTCAGTCTGATTATAACTTTGTTACGTTAGCTGCTTGAGGTCCTTTTTCACCTTCTACAACATCAAATGCAACAGCTTCGCCTTCTTCAAGAACTTTGAAGCCATCCATATTGAGCGCTGAGAAATGAACAAATACGTCGTTTCCTTCTTCATCAGAAATGAAACCAAAACCCTTCTTTGCATTAAACCACTTAACTGTACCTTTTTTCATAAAAGTGCCTCCTGAAAACTGTTGAAAAATATGTAGTGCTTCAATTATCGATAGGATAATCTATTGAATAATTTAACATAATTTTAATAAATTGTCAATTTCTCTTTATGATTTATGTAGAAAATTTTGTTTTTTCAAGAAAATATTTGTCGCTAATTTTAAAAAAGGACATACTTCAATCTAGTTTTTTGTATGACAATCCATGGGAATTATGATATAATTAGAAAATACATAGATGTTACATAATCATATGTTATTAAGAATTTAATAGTACCAATTGAGATGTGTCCTTAACAAAATAAATTTACGTACTGAATCCAGACTCGTTTTGAAAGAGAAAGTGAGCAAAAACGAAGTAAATATGATAAATTGATTTCGTATAATTATGAATTATCAGTGTTACACTAAGTTACAGTATGGTTACCATTGGAAGGAAACGAAAATACTTCCGATTATGAATAGGAAAGTAGGGAAAAGAATGTCTAGATGCATTAAACAAAGTAAAGAACTCCTTCATATGCCAGCATATCAATTAGAATACGAAGAGGAGTTAAAGGATAGCAATAGTTTAGGAATTGTATTTCGTCATAAAAAATCAGGTGCTAGAATTTGTGTGGTATCGAATGAAGACGAGAATAAAGTATTTACAATTGGTTTTCGTACTCCACCAAAGAACAGTACGGGAGTAGCTCACATTATTGAGCATACGGTACTTTGCGGATCGAAAGAGTTTCCTGCAAAAGACCCGTTTATTGAACTTGCAAAGGGCTCTTTAAATACCTTTTTAAATGCTATGACTTACTCGGATAAAACAATATATCCTGTAGCAAGTTGCAATGAGAAAGATTTTCAGAATCTGATTCATGTCTATATGGATGCGGTATTCTATCCTAATATTTATCATCGTAGAGAGATATTTGAACAAGAGGGATGGCATTACGAACTTTTAGATGTGAATGGAGAGTTAAAATATAATGGTATTGTTTATAGTGAAATGAAGGGAGCCTTCTCCTCACCAGAACAACAATTATTCCGTGAGATTCAAGCAAGCTTATTTCCAGAGACTCCATATGGAGTAGAATCTGGTGGTGATCCTGATTACGTACCAGAGTTAAGTTATGAGGAATTTTTAGAGTTTCATCAAAAGTTCTATCATCCATCCAACAGTTATATCTACCTGTATGGAGATATGGATGTAGAAGAAAAACTGAACTGGCTTGATGAGGCTTACTTAAATAAATTTGATACACTAAAAGTGGATTCTGAAATCCCAATGCAAAAGGCCTTTGATGGTCCTAAGAAGATAATATCGTTATACCCTCTAAGTGACAGTGAAAATGAAGTTGATAATACCTATCTAAGTTATAATGCAGTGATTGGAACCTCAATTGATACTTCACAGTGTATGGCATTCCAGGTTCTTGAAGCAGCACTTCTATCAGCTCCTGGAGCACCTCTAAAGCAAGCCTTACTAGATGCTGGGATCGGAAAAGATATCTTAAGTAGCTATGATAATGAAATCCTACAACCGACCTTTACAATTATTGCTAAGAATGCGAATGAGGAGCAGTTAGAGAAGTTTCTTTCTGTTATTACATCAACTTTAGAGGATATTGTTAAAAAGGGATTAAATGAAAAATCATTATTAGCTGCAATTAACAATTTAGAGTTCCGCTATCGCGAAGCTGACTTTGGACAATTTCCAAAAGGGTTGCTCTTTGGTATTCAGATGTTTGGAAGCTGGCTATACGATGATACGAAAGCATTTGATTATATGCATGGGAATCGTATCTTTCAGTTCTTAAAGAGCAAAATTAATACTGGCTATTATGAAGAACTTATAAAGAAGTATTTACTAAATAATACTCATGCAACTTACTTGGTATTAAAACCGAAAAAGGGATTGACTGGGGAGAAAGAGACAAAATTAAAAGAAAAGCTTGAACAGTATAAGAATTCTTTATCGACAGAAGAGAAGGAAGCGATAGTCGCTGCAACTAAGCACTTAAAAGAGTATCAGGAAGCACCTTCGACAAAAGAAGAGTTAGAAAAGATTCCACTTCTTACGATTGAAGATATTAAAAAAGAGGCACAGCCACTTTATAATAAAGAATGCACCATCCAGAACATTCCTGTTCTTCACCATGAAGTATTTACGAATGGAATTGCTTATATAAAATGTATGTTTGATTTAAGTAAGGTACCAGAAGAACTTGTTCCTTATCTCAATTTATTAGCAACCGTTCTTGGATATATTGATACGAATAATTATAGTTTCTTAGAGTTATCGAATGAAATCAATATCCATACTGGTGGTATGAGTGCGGAATTGATTACCTTTAATAAGAAGATGGATCCTGATACGTATACACCTGTATTTTCTATCAGTGGCAAGGTGCTGTATCAAAAAATGGATAAATTATTTGAATTAATAAATGAAATCCTTCATCATTCTAAATTAGGTGACACCAAGCGCCTCTATGAAATTATTCGAGAAGTTAAGTCTAGAATTCAAATGCGTATGAATTCTGCGGGTCATTCCGTCGCAGTTGACCGTGCTTTTTCCTATATTACACAGAGTGGATATTATACAGAGGAAACAAAAGGGATACGTTACTTTAGATTTCTAGCAACTCTAGAACAGGAATTTGAAGCAAGAAAAGAAGAAATAGTTACTTCTCTAAGAAAGCTTAGTGAAACTATCTTTACAAAAGATGCTATGGCTATTAGTATTACAGCAGAACAGGATGGTTACGAACAGTTAACCAAGGTATTGCCAGAATTTAATAATACCTTATCTGGAGCGATAGATACCAATAAGGTTAAGACACTGAAAGATACGCTAAAACCTGCAAACTATAACTTCCCTGTAGAGAAATTAAACGAAGGTTTTATGTATTCTGGTCAGGTACAATACGTTGCTCGTTGTGCCAATTATGTGAACGCAGGGTTTAAAACAAATGGTGCATTAAAAGTATTAAGAACAATTATGTCCTATGATTATTTATGGAATAATGTCCGTGTAAAAGGTGGGGCATATGGTTGTATGTGCCAGTTTGCAGGCTTAGATGGCTCGGCTTATATGGTATCTTACCGTGATCCAAACCTTGTAGAGACAGATGAAACTTATCGTAAGGCATATGAGTATACGGAAAACTTTACTGCAGAGGAAAGGGATATGACAAAGTACATCATAGGAACGATGAGTACGGTAGATACTCCACTTACCCCTTTGATGAAAGGGAGCCGCTCTTTAAATGCCTATATGGGTGGAATTACAATGGAGGATATTAATCGTGATCGTGGCGAAATCTTAAGTACAACTCAAAATGAAATTCGTAAGATGGCACCGATTGTCAAAGCAGTTTATCAGGCAGATAACCTCTGTGTTATCGGTAATGAAGAAAAAATTAAGAACAATGAGCAGATGTTTCAGGAAATTAAAGCATTATTTTAAAGAATGAAAGGTTGCTGACGAAGAGGTATAGAAAGAACATTAGAAATAATCATTTTCAAGGAAAGCTATAACAAAAAGGGAAGTAAACTGTCTTAAAATATATAATTAAGGTAGATACAGTGACAGTATTTTGTCACTGTACCCTCTAAAAGGAACAGGAGCGAAAGATGAATTACCAAGAAAAGAAATACAAATCAGGCTTTGTAACCCTAATCGGAAGACCAAATGTAGGGAAGTCAACATTAATGAATCAACTTATTGGTCAGAAAATTGCGATAACCTCAGATAAGCCACAGACCACAAGAAATAGAATACAGACGGTATTAACTGAGGAGCAGGGACAAATTATCTTCTTAGATACACCAGGAATTCATCAGGCAAAAAATAAGCTCGGTGAGTTCATGGTAAATATTGCGGAACGTACAATCAATGAAGTAGATGTAATCCTATGGCTGGTAGAGCCATCAACCTTCATCGGAGCTGGAGAACAGCATATTATTGAAAAGTTAAATAAAAGTAAGACACCAGTTATATTGGTTATAAACAAAATAGATACAGTAAAAAAAGCAGAGATTCTTAAATTTATTGATGCTTATAAGGATCAGTGTAATTTTGCTGAAATTATACCAGTATCCGCTTTAAAGGGAGAAAACAAACAACAATTAATTGATGTAATTTTTAAGTATCTTCCAGATGGTCCAAGGTATTATGATGAAGATACGATAACAGATCAACCAGAACGCCAGATTGTTGCTGAATTGATTCGTGAGAAAGCATTACGCTTGTTAAGCGATGAGATTCCGCATGGAATTGCTGTAACAATTGATCGTATGAAAGAACGTCCGAACGGTAAGATGATTGACATAGATGCTACGATTATCTGTGAACGAGATTCCCACAAAGGAATAATCATTGGAAAACAAGGTGCTATGTTAAAAAATATCGGTATGAAAGCAAGAATGGAAATTGAAAATTTACTAGATACCAAAGTATTTCTTCAATTATGGGTGAAAGTTAAGAAGGAATGGAGAGATAGTGACTTCTTAATTAAAAATTACGGATATCGAGAGGATTCCGAATATTAGAATAGCGAACTCTTATCTTGTCAAGGGGAAAAATTTTAGATGACCTAGTCTATTATTATCAGTTTAGAATCGTAAGCTTCGGAGATGATATTATTGTAAGCTACAAAAGAAAACAAAAGGAATGATGTTACTTAACATGGAGGTTTTATCCATGGATCTTTTGAGCTCATAAAAAATCATTTAGGGGGCATGAATGGTGAAAAACGAAGAGTTTTGGAAGGTATTTGAACAGACAGGTGATATTAAAGATTATCTGAATTACACAGCTTGTACGAGAGAGAGAGAGCCTGAAACTAAGAAGGAGACAAGAGATGACCGGTACGGTTACAGTTACAGGGATTGTGTTAGCAACAATACCCATCGGTGATTATGATAAAAGACTCACGATACTGACAAAGGAACGTGGAAAAATAGGAGCATTTGCCAAAGGCGCTAGGAGACCAAATAGCGCCTTATTGGCATGCTCTCAACCATTTACTTTTGGCGAATTTCAACTGTATGCAGGCCGTAATTCTTATAATATTCAATCCGTTAATATCAAGAATTATTTTGGTGAGCTAAGAGAAGATATGAGTTTCGTATACTATGGACTTTACTTCTGTGAGTTTACTGATTATATGACCCGAGAGGGGAATGACGAAACGGAAATGCTTAAACTATTGTATCAATCCCTCAGGGCTTTACTAAATCCTCATATCGGGACAAAGCTAGTAAGATATATCTTTGAATTAAAGATAATAAGTCTAGGAGGAGAAGCACCACAAGTATTTGAGTGTCTTAATTGTGGTACAAAGGAGAATTTAAGTAGATTTAGTGCCAGTGCTGGTGGTTGTATTTGTGAAGGGTGTAGACAAAAGGCGATAGATGGTAAAAGGATTTTAACGTCAACATTGTATACTTTGCAATACATAATATCAGCTGATGTAGAGAAGTTATATAACTTTACGGTTACCGAAGAAGTATTTCGCGAGCTAAAGCTGTGCATTGATTGTTATCGTGAAGAACGTATTGAGCATCGTATGAAGTCGTTAGAATTATTATCGATTCTTTAATTGTATTTGTAAAAGATAAAAGTTTTGTATCATCTATTTGTACTCATCTATAAGTTATGAGAGAACTCTTTCATAAAAGTTGAGAGAATTAGAGTATTTACGGGGATAATCACCAAAATTATGCTTGAAAATATATGAAATTAAGGTTACAATATTACAATTAGTAGAAACTTCATATAAAAGCTGTATTTGGTGGCTTTCGTAAGTTTTAGAAATGATAGAATGATGAAATGTGAGGATGATTGTGATGGAAAAGACAATGGAGAAAATTGTTGCTTTAGCAAAGGCAAGAGGTTTTGTATATCCGGGGTCTGAAATCTATGGTGGACTTGCGAACACTTGGGATTACGGTAATCTTGGTGTTGAGCTTAAGAATAATGTAAAGAAGGCTTGGTGGACAAAGTTTATTCAACAGAATCCATATAATGTTGGTGTAGACTGTGCCATTTTAATGAATCCACAGACTTGGGTAGCAAGTGGACATCTTGGTAGTTTCTCTGATCCTTTAATGGATTGTAAGGAATGTCGTGAGAGATTCCGTGCAGATAAAGTAATTGAAGATTATGCTGCAGAGAATAAACTTACCCTTGAAGGTTCTGTTGATGCTTGGTCTCATGAAGAAATGTCTGCTTACATTGCGAAGAACAATATTCCATGTCCAACCTGTGGAAAGCATAACTTTACAGATATCCGTCAGTTTAACTTAATGTTTAAAACATTCCAGGGTGTAACTGAGGATGCAAAAAATACAGTTTACTTAAGACCAGAAACAGCACAAGGTATCTTCGTAAACTTTAAAAACGTGCAAAGAACTTCCAGAAAGAAGATTCCATTTGGTATCGGACAAGTTGGTAAATCCTTCCGTAACGAAATTACACCTGGTAACTTTACATTCCGTACCAGAGAGTTTGAGCAGATGGAATTAGAGTTCTTCTGTGAGCCAGATACAGACCTTGAGTGGTTTGCATATTGGAAACAGTTCTGTATCGATTGGTTACAGACACTTGGTATTAAAGAAGATGAGATGCGTGTTCGTGATCATGAGAAAGAAGAATTATCCTTCTATTCCAAAGCAACAACAGATATCGAATTTTTATTCCCATTTGGATGGGGAGAACTCTGGGGTATTGCAGATAGAACAGATTATGACTTAACACAACATCAGAATGTATCCAAAGAAGATATGAGCTATTTCGATGATGAAAAAGGTCAAAGATACATTCCTTATGTAATCGAGCCATCCTTAGGAGCTGACCGTGTAACCTTAGCTT
This sequence comes from Lachnoclostridium phytofermentans, assembly GCF_000733755.1. Classification (GTDB taxonomy): domain Bacteria; phylum Bacillota; class Clostridia; order Lachnospirales; family Lachnospiraceae; genus Lachnoclostridium; species Lachnoclostridium phytofermentans_A. The sequence goes on from NZ_JPOF01000008.1 coordinate 102,672, forward strand.
TCCTCTGTGCAGCTTATGATGAAGAAGAAATTGCAGAAGGTGATGTACGTACTGTGCTTCATTTCCACCCAGCAATTGCACCAGTTAAAATTGGCGTGCTCCCATTATCGAAGAAACTAAGTGAGAATGCAGAAAAGATTTATACAGAGTTAAGTAAGTATTATAACTGTGAATTTGATGATAGAGGAAATATTGGAAAGCGTTACAGAAGACAGGATGAAATCGGTACTCCTTTCTGTATTACTTACGATTTCGATTCTGAGACAGATGGTGCAGTTACTGTACGTGACCGTGATACCATGGAGCAGGAAAGAATTAAGATTGAAGACTTAAAGGCTTATTTTGAGAAGAAATTTGAGTTCTAATATAGGAATCTTTTTTTATAGTTTGAAAGGAATTAACTAGTCATTATTCGTATTTTGTGAAAGTAATGAATGAGTCTTTCTCATAGTAAGAGTAGAAGGTTCAGATAAGTGTAGATAAAATAAACGTATTAAGTAAAGGGATAAGTGAAATGCTGTTTCGAGATTATTTCGACTGAGGCATTTTACTTACCCTTTTCTTTTTACTAGAGAGATAATTTTATTGGACTGGCCAGCACTCGACTGCTTTTAAGAAAGCTTTCGCTAAAATAAAGTGACCAGGAGAGTGCCCACCATTCGGGTGAACTCGATCATTAGAAATACCCATATGATGTAGGTTCTTTTGTACGTCATCAAATTCTTTTTGAACATCACAGAAAATAACCTGATATTCCTCTGCTAGTTCTTTTACAACTGATGCAAAATTCCGGACCATAGCGGTCATTGGATCATTTTCATTCTTATCAATATAGTAAGGGGCGATAAGAACCATACCCTTTACTCTATCTTTTGTCATTTCAATCAGATTGCGATAGGTAGTTATGTATTCTTCTTCACTAACCCAAAGCTTTGGTTCAAAAGGATGGTCAAAATGTCTCCATACATCATTAATTCCAATCATTATGGATACCCAATCTGGGTTTTGATCTAAAACATCTGCTTGCCAACGTGCTTGTAAATTACGTATGGTATTTCCGCTGATGCCTGTATTCATCACATGGATTTTTAATTCCGGTAAAAAGGCGGTTAACATGCCGGATACTAACTTTGGATACCCTTCGCCAAGACCATAGGGAGCTTCCCCTATTGGACGAACTCTACCAACATCTGTAATAGAGTCACCGGTAAATAGTAATCTGCTACCTGCTTCAATTTTCATTCTTTTTTCTTACCCTAAAAAGAGTATTATCCTTTCTGTGTGTGTTTGTGTAATACTTGTGTATATAAGATTAGCAAGCAGAAACAAATGTAAAATCATATTTTTTATTTCATGATAGAATTGCTTGTAATTCAGTGATTCTATGAGATATGAAATGTTAAGATAAGAAAACTTATAAAATCCAACTATATCCAACCCCAACCTAATGTAATACTTAGAAATTAGAGAATTGTTGTGTTCTATAGATGTAAAAAATAATCTGAAATTATTATACCATACTCTATAAAAGGAAACCATAACCGAACTCCTTTTCAAGTTTATAGCACATAATAGAAAACAAATGTTGAACACCCGTAAGTATGATTTTTTGTAAGTTCTTACTTTTTTAGAAAATAAATCTTAGTTTCCATAATATAGTTAAAAGTGTAAAGAATCACATAAAAGTAGTTGAAAAAAATGATATATGAAACTTTGTATAAGTAGGACAATAAAAAGCTTTTAAAAGATTTTAACTTGTGGAAAATTACTTGAAATATTCCATTATATAGCACATAGCTGTATTTATATGTAAGTACTTTCACTCATAACTTCATTTTTTTGTACATATTGTTCTATGTAAGTATTTACAAAAAACCAGTTTTAAGCATTTGTGCACAATACACAAAATAATGGCTATAAATGTCGTAAAAAATATCGAATTATTCAAAAAAGTATTTCCAATGGATTAACAATGTGCTATAATCGTATATGGCGACTATAGTCAGGCTTTCAAATTTGATTAAAAAGTACATAAGGATAAGCCTCAATATATAGTCAAATATTTTTAGGAGGTAATACCACATGGCAAAATGGGTGTATATGTTCAAAGAAGGCAACGCCAATATGAAAAATCTTCTTGGTGGTAAGGGTGCTAACTTAGCAGAGATGACTAACCTTGGTCTTCCAATTCCACAAGGTTTTACTGTTACTACAGAAGCTTGTACCGACTATTATAACAGCGGCAAGAAAGTCACAGAAGAAGTTCAATCTCAGATTTTCGAGGCACTTGGTAAATTGGAAGAAATTCAGGGAAAGAAATTCGGTGATAATGAAGATCCATTATTAGTTTCTGTACGTTCTGGTGCAAGAGCTTCTATGCCAGGTATGATGGATACAATTCTGAACCTTGGTTTAAATGATGTTGCAGTAGAAGGATTTGCAACAAAAACAGGTAATCCAAGATTCGCATACGATTCTTATAGACGTTTCATTCAAATGTTCTCTGACGTAGTTATGGAGATGAGTAAGACCTTCTTCGAAGGTATCTTAGATGAAGTTAAAGAATCTAAGGGCGCTAAGTTTGACACAGATTTAACTGCAGATGATTTAAAAGAAGTTATTGCAAGATATAAAGCAATTTATAAGAGTAAGATGGGAGAGGATTTCCCACAGGATCCTAAGGTTCAGTTAATGGAGGCTGTAAAAGCAGTATTCCGTTCTTGGGATAATCCACGTGCGATTGTTTACCGTCGTATGAATGATATCCCTGGCGATTGGGGTACCGCAGTAAACGTACAAGCAATGGTATTCGGTAACATGGGTAACACTTCCGGTACTGGTGTAGCATTTACACGTAACCCTTCTACTGGTGAGAATGGTATCTACGGTGAATACTTAATCAATGCTCAGGGTGAAGACGTTGTTGCTGGTATTAGAACACCGCTACCTATCACAAGATTAGCAGAGGATCTTCCAGATTGCTATAAGCAGTTTATGGAGATTGCAAATAAATTAGAGAATCACTACCGCGATATGCAGGATATGGAGTTTACGATTCAGGAAGGTAAGTTATACTTCTTACAGACACGTAATGGTAAGAGAACAGCTCCAGCTGCAATCAAGATTGCTTGTGATTTAGTAGATGAAGGAAAGATTACTCCTCAGGAAGCAGTTCTTCGTATTGATGCGAAGTCCTTAGACCAGTTATTACATCCTACGTTTGATCCAAAGGCATTAAAAGAAGGTCATGTGATTGGTTCTGCTCTTCCAGCATCTCCTGGTGCTGCTGCCGGTAAGGTTTACTTTACCGCAGATGAAGCCAAAGAAGCTCATGAGAAGGGTGCAAGAGTTATCTTAGTTCGTCTTGAAACATCTCCAGAAGATATCGAAGGTATGCATGCATCCGAAGGTATCTTAACCGTTCGTGGTGGTATGACTTCTCACGCAGCTGTAGTTGCTCGTGGTATGGGTACTGCTTGTGTATCTGGTTGTGGAGAAATTAAGATTAGTGAAGAAGAAAAATTCTTCGAACTTGGTGGAGAAAGAATCGTAGAAGGTGATTACATCTCCTTAGATGGTTCCACCGGTAAGATTTATCTTGGAGATATTAAGACAGTGGAAGCTAGTGTTAGCGGATACTTTGGAAGAATCATGGAGTGGTCTGATCAGTTTAGAACTCTTCAGGTTAGAACAAATGCAGATACCCCTTCTGATACTTTAAATGCAGTGAAGTTAGGTGCAGAGGGTATTGGTCTTTGCCGTACTGAGCATATGTTCTTTGAGCCAGAAAGAATTCCTAAGATTCGTAAGATGATCTTAAGCAAGACTGTAGAAGGAAGAGAATCCGCATTAAATGAGCTTCTTGAGTTCCAGAAAGCAGACTTTAAGGGTATGTACGAAGCTCTTGAAGGAAGACCGATGACAGTTCGTTACTTAGATCCACCTCTACATGAGTTCGTACCAACCGATCCAGAGGATATTGCAGAGCTTGCAAAAGATATGAATCTTACGGTAGCTGAAGTAAAAGCTACTTGTGATTCCCTTCATGAGTTCAACCCAATGATGGGTCATAGAGGTTGTCGTCTTGCTGTAACTTATCCAGAGATCGCTAGAATGCAGACTCGTGCCGTAATGGAGGCTGCGATTGAAGTTAAGGAAGAGAAGGGCTATGATATCATTCCAGAAATCATGATTCCACTCGTTGGCGAGAAGAAAGAACTTAAATTTGTTAAGGATATCGTTGTTGAAACAGCTGAATTAGTAAAGAAAGAAAAGAACTCTGACATCGAGTACCATATCGGTACTATGATCGAGATTCCTCGTGCAGCTTTACTTGCGGATGAGATTGCAGATGAAGCAGAATTCTTCTCCTTCGGTACAAACGACTTAACTCAGATGACTTTTGGTTTCTCCCGTGATGATGCTGGTAAGTTCTTAGATGCTTACTATAAGAGCAAGATTTACGAGTCAGATCCATTTGCAAGACTTGATCAAAACGGTGTTGGTCAATTAGTTAAGATGGCTTGTGAAAAAGGTAGACAGGTTCGTCCAAACATTAAGCTTGGTATCTGTGGTGAGCACGGTGGAGATCCATCTTCCGTTGAATTCTGCCATAAGGTAGGTTTAACTTATGTTTCCTGTTCTCCATTCCGCGTACCAATTGCTAGATTGGCAGCAGCACAGGCAGCGCTCAACAATCCTAGGGGTTAAGACTGAAACGGCTGAAAAGCCTTTAAAACTGGGCACTTTCGTGATTCGGAAAGACTACTTATCAGAGTATAGGAAGTACCATCCAGAGACCAAAAAAGTGAATGGTTAGAAAGATATAGTCTTAATTATTACTTTTTAGTAATAGAATGTTCAATCGGGAAGCGAAGCTGATTCGCTTCCCGATTTTTTTATCGGTTGGCTGCCACAGGCAGACAATCCGGCTAACTTCAACAATACAATTTCAGAAGACCAATCAGTAAAACTTTTAGTTAGATTTTTATAAGCTAAAGAATTACTGGTTGGTCTTTTTTGTTGACAAAAATTAAGAAAATCATGATTACAAAAATTGAGTTGCCTTAGTGGCGGAATGGAGGATTTGTATGGAAGAAAAGAGGATCGAAATTATTGGGATAGATCATGGATGGTCGAATATGAAGACGGTAAGCAGTATTTTTACCTCCGGTGTGAAAGAAATTACAACGGAACCGGCATTGTTTGATAATGTTGTGGAATTTGAGGGGAAATATTTCAAGGTTGGTGGAAAAAGACTTGAAGTTAAGGATACCAAGGTTACGGATGAGAACTATTACATTCTGACGCTGGCTTCGATCGGTAGGGAGCTGAACCGGAGGAGGCTACGAAGAGCGAACCTATTCTTATCCGTGGGGTTACCGCTGACACGGTTTGGTGCAGAGAAGAAAGGTTTCATTGATTATCTTATGAAAAAGAAAGAGATCAACTTCAAGTTTGAGAATATTAAATACAGTGTTTGCATTGAACGGGTATCCGTATTCCCTCAATGTTATGCGGCAGTTGCAGACCGGTTAGGAAGTTTTCGAAGAGAGGTCTTGGTAGTTGATATTGGAAGTTGGACTATTGATATCATGCCGATCTCAAATCAGAAACCGGATATCGAACAGTGTGTAACGATTCCGCAAGGATTGATTACCTACTGTAACTCCGGTAATCAATTCATACGACAATATGACCGTCGGTAACGAAGATATCACCTTTTCCTATGAATTAAATGGTATAAGTGTATCCAATGTTGTGACCATTGAGGTTCTTGCAGATCTATATGACCTAAAATTGAGTTCAGATTCCTTGACGATTTATAAAGGACAGGACTTGAATTTAACGGTATATGCAGAATTCAATATCAATGGGGAAGTGAAGCTTAGTCCTTCGGATTTTACGATTACCGGATTTGACAAGGACGTATATGACAGAGCAGGACGATATTACACTTTGTCGTATACGAATAAAGGAGTCAGGAACTATAAAACCTTATTCATTATCGTTCTTCCGAATGGTCACAGGTATTAATGTCACATACCCTGTACAAACAACCGAGGGAATTCAGATTCCATTTGTGGCGAAGGTAACATATGAGGATGACAGAGTCATTACTTTAGTATCAGAGATCTGGGTGCGGAGCTTTCTCCGATCACCATGTTGGTGATGATGGAGAATATTCAAAACCGGATCATGGAAAATGCCAAGAAAGGAAAAGCAACCTGGCTCTATCTGGATGAATTCCATGTGTTACTGAACCGTGAATACAGTGCTAAGTATCTGCAACAGCTTTGGAAAAAGGTACGAAAGCAGGGAGGGCTTTGTACAGGTATTACCCAGAATATACTTGACCTTTTACAAAATTATGTAGCAACAACCATGTTGGCTAATTCAGAATTTGTGGCAATTCTGAAGCAGGCTAACACCGACAGTTCAAAGTTAGCGGAAGTGATTGGTATATCTGATGTACAGCTACGTTTTGTCATGAATTCAATGAGTGGAATGGGTTTATTGAAATGAGGTAATGTTGTCATACCTTTTGATAATACCATATCAAAGGATACGGATTTATACCAGCTATATAATACTAACCTCCATGAAAAGATTGCGAAGAAACGGAAAGCAGTTCAGGAGTAAGGAGTTGAGCCGAAAGGTGGCACCGGGATATCTAGGTGCCTAACCGGTTCTAGAGGAGGTGAGAACGACGAAGATTAATAAGGTTGAAGCGAAACCGATACGGCTTCATAGAAAGTCAGAAATCAATATTCATCGTATCAAGAAAAGGAACAAACCATCGATTACAATGAAACAATTGCGTCTAAGACGCAGACCAAGTATTAGACATCTAAAAGTTCCAGTTGATGTTATCCGAAGATATAAGGGAAGTTTGTATAGGAGTGCAAAATCAGATAAGTACAATTGTTCCGACGGAAAGATCAATAAGAAACTCAGTGGTCATAATTTACGGGAACCAAGAAGAAAAAGCATTCAGAAATCTTCTGATACAGCAAATGCTATGAAACCGGATATAAGAAATCAGCATTACTCAACTACTGCACAGACGATTGGAATGATCGGAGCCTCTGTTGCTTCAGAACAGATTGAAGGAGGAGAAGAGCTACGTGACAGTGTAGCTATAGCAGGATTAGCATTAACTGCTTTTACCAGAGCTTCTTCCAAGGGAAGAGATTTATATCGGAATAAATCAAAAGAACAAAGGCTAGCCATGAAGTTGAAACGAGTAGATCCAGGGAACCGAGTAAGAAGTAAAATGAGCAGCAGTACCGATAAAAAGGTAATTAGAATGGCGGGCAGTAATTATACGAAAGAGTCGAGGGTAAAAAGTAAAGCATGGAGTTCTTTAAGAGGAGCATCTGCAGATTCAGTAGTAACTGGGGCAAGAGGCATATCGCGAAGAACGTCAGTTGGAAAAGATGCCTTAAAAGATATTGGTAAAGTGAATGGAAAAACTACGAGTAAAGCGATTGGCAAAGCAGCGGGACATAGCTTTAATCGGTCAGCAATAAAGAACAACACGAGAAGCAGATTGCTCAATTATTTTATGAATAAGTCAAAACAGAGTGATAATGGAGACAACATAGGAGCACTATTAAAAGATTTAATAATGATGCGTATGTCTGTGGTGGTGAAACATATTGCGGGATATATCGGAGGATTACTACTAAATTTGGTTTTACTTATTGCGATTACCTGTTTACCTGTCATGCTAGTTATTGCTGTAATATACAATTCTCCTTTGGCAATATTTTTTCCGCCATTAGAAAAAGGTGATACCGTGATGAGTGTGACAAGTACCTATATCCAAGATTTTAATCGTGAAGTTACAACACTTGCACATGAACACGCCGGTTATGATGGGGGAAGCATATCTTATACAGGATCAATGACGGACAACTATTATGATATCATGGTGGTTTACATGGTGAAATATGGTGTTGGGGATACAGCATCTGTCATGAATGACACGACAAGAGAAAAGCTAAAGGGAGTATTTGATGATATGTGTAGCTTCCGGACATCGGTTTCATCCGAGACCGTTGAAAATGAGGATGGTACCACTACGAACTATTCAATTTACAATACAATAATGGAATTAAAGAAGGATATGGAATATCTATTAGTGGAACTTCAGAAGGAATGGGAAAGCAGTGGTAAAACAAGTGCAACTGTTGTATTTCAAATAGAGGAAGTTCATGAAGTAAACCGAAATCTGCAGCAGGATATCGCAGATCGTCAAGAATTATTAAAGCATGAAGAAATGACCTTTGAGCAAAGTATCCAACTTACCAAACAAAATTATATTTTGTTAAGGTTAATAAAAAGATATTACGCAAAGAGCAGAGGACAAATAAAAAAGGAATCGACTGTGAGTTCTCTGTAGTACTTGATAAGGAAGAACACCTGATTTTTAAAGATTTGTTTCAACCCGTGGAAGGTTAATTTGGTGCAATCTAAAGAAATTAGAGTGGAGGTGTTGAAATGGGAGTTGATTATCAGGTAAGGCAAATCTATGACATAATGATTCGGGAGGTTACAACAAGTGAAGCAAAATGGCGAGATATTTGCTGTTTAATTGGACAACTATATCGATATGAGTTTGACAATATTCTGATGATATATGCTCAGCGACCACATGCAACTCTGGTCGCTGATTTTGATACATGGAAGAAAGTAAATCGTTATGTCAAGAGAGGTAGCAAAGGAATTGCATTCTATCTTTCAAGAGCACTAAGCCCAAGAATGAGATATGTATTTGACATCAGCGATACCGGTGGAAAGAAGCATAACTTAACCTGGAGCCTTGAAGGTGAAAATCTAGCTGACTATGTAACTTATTCAATCAAAGGGATTAATGGAAACGGATTTTGATAAGGACAATAGAATAATCGAGAATTTCTGATAAAGCTGCTCAAACTTTATAAGAACATATGTTTGATTACAATAAAGGAAGATTAATCAGAACATATGAATGAGCTTTCGAACTTTCGAGGATGACCGGAGATATAATCGTGGATGATGAAAGCTTCGTGAATGAAACGGAGGAAGTGCTAGATAGTCACATTGCTCAAATTATTTATCAAAGCGCATTCTACGCAATTGGAAAAAGATGTAGTTTTGATTTGAATATGGACGAACAGGATTTGAGTATGATTCTTCTTTATCAGAATGAAGAAGGGGTGTATCTGATCGGAACACTGATCAGTGATATTTCCTGTAACGTTTTAAACGAATTTTCAAGAAACCCGAAATAAATTGATAAACAGAGATTACAAATGGAAGAAAGGGGAATTACACATGGCAGAGATAGCATTGACTTATTCAGAGAGGGAAGGAATCTTATACCCGAACCACTAATTACCGGAGGAGGAAGAAAAGATCTCTTGAATCTCGGGAAATACGGAATGAGGGCATTAAATTATCTGAAGGAGAACGAACCATCCAGATACAAGACGCTTTACCGATTCGGACTGCTGGCGTAGAAGATGCACGAGGTGGACGAGGAAGCGAATCAGCTTCTGGATACATTGATGGAAAGCTATCTGGTAAAGAACAAACCGGAAGATCCCAATTTCACAATGGAGATGTGGAGGAAAAGGGAACAGGCGAAGCTGCAGGTAGAGGAAATCGTACTGAAGTTCCATTAGAACTGAAACAGATAATAAAAGAGATTGATGAAGAAGGAGATAAGGAAGGTTATGTAAGCTGGTCTTTGATTGAACCTGAAATCGGAGCATTGATCTTAACCAGTGAGTATACTCAAGAACGAATTCGACTGGATGATTTCATTGAAACTGCTGATAATCACATGGCTGAAGAAAAAAACTGAAGAAGAAAAACTGAAGAAGATAGTACTAAAGAAGAAAGATGTGAAAGAGAAAGAACTGAAAAAGAGAAAACTAAAGAAGACAGATTTGAAAAGGATAGTATTGAAAAAGATACCTCCGATGCAGATAGTTTCAATATGGATGCGGAGAACATGGCTGACATTATATCGAAAGTTGATAAGATTGATTCCTAAAAAAGAACTTCTAATATTAACAAGAGTAACTACCATAACAACCTGCGGGATATAGAAACGGGTGGAGCAATATCTAGATATAAATGGAATGTAGAGGCAATCCGTACTTTATTTCAGATTGAGAATGAAGGTAGGCTTGCTACTCGGGAGGAGCAGAAGGTATTAGCCAAATACTTAGGCTTGGGTGGTTTATCCCAGATATTTAATTCGGTAGATAATTCCTGGAGTCATGAATATATGGAACTTAAGAACCTGCTTTATAAGGATGATTATGTAGCAGCAAGAGCGACAGTTAATAATGCATTTTATACCTCACCGGAAATCTGGTGTTTTCCAGACGTCTGCTTTTTTTGTACGCAAAAAACAACTGAAAACAGTGTCCACAGTTCTATTGTAGCTATAATGAAAAGTAAATGTAAGATAAACCAGTAAAATTAAATAAAGTAGAGGTTACGATTACAAAAAACTTTGCTGTAGTCTAGAGGAATTTCGATTTACATTCAAGGATTTATTTATTTTACATTCATTTTACATTCATTTTACATTCATCTTACATTTACATTTACATTTATTTTACAATATTATTGTTTTATACTTTACATAAACATACAAATATAGTAATATAATGTATAGAATGTATAATAATGGGATATATTAGAATAAAATGGTGAAAAAGATTGAGGATGTATAATTATTAGTAATAATTAGTAACAATCATTATAAATCATTAAAAAAGGTAAATGTGGAGGATTTACATGTTAAGAGTCAATGGCAAATTATTATCAGAATTGAAACCTACAGAATTTCCTTTTAGTGTAAAAATACAAAGGAATTCAGACAGAATTATAAAAAGTTTTAACATTCCATTAGATAATGAGCTAAGTCAAAGTGTTTTTAGTGTATGTAAACATTCAAGTTTATCTCTTTATGTTTTGCTCATGACGACACTTAAGACTTTACTGTATCGGATTTCTAGAAATGATGAAATAATTATTTCATCCCCTGCAATTAATAGTACGGATAAAAATAAAACTAATAAAATATTTATATGGGATACTTCGGATAATAATCTAACTTTCCGTCAATTACTTATGAAGACAGGAGAGGATATTTTAAGTGCAAACAAAAATTTAACTCATTTGAATGATGACTTACTTGACAATGGTATGTCCCGTGATAATTTTATTTTCCTAGATAGATTTACGCTAAATCTAAATACTATTCATAAAATCGACCAATTCGATGATTTCATGTTTGATATTCTTTTCGCTTTTGAAGAAAATGGCGAGAATATATCTTTATGTATTCAGTATAATGATAATCTGATTGAAAAAGATGATATTATTGATTTTTCAATGAGATACTTTATGATCTTAAAACAATCCCTTTCTAATGCAGATAAAAAAATAATCAATTACAATATTTTAGATGAAATTGAACAGAGCAAGTTATTAAACATAGACAATGACAATGACTTACAAACTTCAACTATAGATAGTGTTATTAATATGTTTAATAAACAAGTGATAGAAAAACCTATGGCATATGCGTTGTATCATGATCATAAGTATATGACCTATAAAGAATTAAATGATAAGTCAAATCAATTAGCTCATATTATTGTTGAAAAAGGCGTTGAAAAAGATGAAATCATCGGAATTATGATGGAAAGCTCAATCGATATGATTGTATCGATTATAGCTATTATGAAAGCGGGATGTGCGTATTTGCCAATTAGTCCAACATATCCAAAAGAACGAGTTGTTTCTTTACTAAATGATAGTAATGTGAGATTGCTATTAAGTAAAAGTAATCATATTGATGTTTTTCCATATGTTGATTTGATTTCATCTGGTTTAAGTGAGAGCCGTTTATATATTACAAAACCGCGTGCTCAAATCAAAGATTTGGATAGTATTCAAATTCCTGACCGATCCTTTGTTGATTATGAAAAGTATACGCCATTTATTGGTCAATCCATGGTGAAAAATTCAATCACTCTCCAGTTTAGTAGGGGATGTATGTTTAAATGTGCATATTGCTTTAAAATCTGGCCGGATGATTATATCATACGTTCTGCTGAAAATATATTTAATGAAATGAAGATATATTATGACATGGGCATTAGAAGATTTGGCTTTGTGGATGATTTGCCGAATTTTAATATTGAAGTCAGCAGCAAATTGTACCAGATGATTATTGATAACAATATGGAGGTTCAATTACATTATCCAAATGGAATTCGTGGAGATATTCTTACGAAAGATTATATCGATTTAATGATTAAGGCTGGTGCTGTTAATATTGATTTTGCTTTGGAAACTACTTCAAAGCGTCTTCAAAAATTAATACGTAAAAACTTAAATATTGAACGATTAAAAGAAAATATTGATTATATTATTGAGAAATATCCGCAAGTTATTTTACAACTCCAAATACTTCACGGCATCCCTACTGAGACTGAGGAAGAAAGTAAGGATTGTTTGGAATTCATAAAATCTTTAAAGTGGATACACTTCCCATATATGCATATATTAAAGATATTTCCTAATACAGAAATGGCTAAAATAGCAATAGAAAATGGAGTTTCACCAGAAGATATTGAATCTTCTTCGAAATTAGGATATCACGAGTTGCCAACGACATTACCTTTTAGTCATCAATTTACAAAGCAAATTCAATCAGAGTTTTTAAATGAGTATTTTTTATCAAAAGAAAGACTTTTAAGTGTATTGCCATATCAAATGAAAATCCTTACAGAAGATGAACTTGTTGATGTATATAACGGTTATCTTCCTACCGAAATACGTAACTTTCAGGAATTATTGGATAACTTGGGTCTTACAAGGGAAGAGCTTGCCGGTCACGAATTTTTACCCAATGATTATGGGCGAGTAGAAGGACTTAACCTTAAAATACAAGAGCATTTTGGTGTAAAATCATATGATCAGGATGCATTAAAGGTCTTGTTGTTAGACGTATCACAATATTTTTCTGATTCAAAGAACTTACAATATGATGTTTATGAACCACCACTCGGTCTTATCTATCTTATGACAAGTATTTACCGAAAGTTTGGATCGAAGGTAAATGGAAAAATAGCAAAATCAAGAATGGATTATGATAGCTTTGATGAACTAAGAGAATTATTAAATACGTTTAAACCAGATGTTATTGGTATAAGATCATTAAATTATTATAGTAATTTCTTTCATATGACTGTAGTAGCTATCCGTCAATGGGGATTTGAGGGTGCTATTTTGGCAGGTGGACCTTATGCTACAAGCAGCTATGAACAGTTACTCAAAGATGAAAATGTAGATATGGTCTTGATTGGTGAAGGTGAAAATACAATCAATGAAGTATTAGAAGCAATCATTAAGAATGATTATAGGTTACCTAAGCTTATGGATATGAGTGATATACCAGGAATTGCATTTTTGGACCCTAACTATAAGAGTAAATCGAAACGAATGGGAGTAGAGTTATTTCCTATAGATTTATATCAAGAGGTGATATCAGAATATCCAAGCTGTAATCCTGAGAATATTGATTATACTGATAACTTGGCTTATATCATATATACTTCTGGTTCAACTGGTAAACCAAAAGGGGTAAAAATCCGCCAGGATAATTTATCAAATCAGATAACAGGTTTTATTGAGAAAATGAAGATAGAACAGGGATTAAAATATATTCTACTTGCCGACTTTACATTTGACGTCTCTGTTATGCATATCTTTATGTCGCTTACATCAGGCGGAACCCTGCACTTGATTTCGGATGAAGAGAAGAAAACACCTCATAAATTATGGGCATTTATTAAGGATAAAACAATTGATGTATTGAATTTTACACCTACATATCTGGATGCAATGTTAGACGAGATAGCCATGCAGAACAAATATCCAGTTAAATATTTATATATTGGCGGCGAGGCTTTTTCTAGTAAATTACTTCAAAAGATTAATTGTTGTCTGGAGCCAGAGCATATATTTAATATTTATGGACCAACAGAAACTACAATTAATGCTACGGTATATGAATGTAAACAAAAAGAACTTAATACAATACTTCCGATTGGTGAACCACTTCCGCAGTATTACCTTTATGTATTAGATCAAAATCAAGCTTTACTACCAAAGGGATATATAGGTGAATTGTATATTTCTGGACAAGGTGTTTCATCAGGATACATTAACGATCAAGACTTAACACAACAAAAATTCATTGCAAATCCGTATTATCCTAACAAAATTATGTACCGAACAGGAGATTTAGTACAGTGGAGTAAGGATGGTAATCTTCTGTTTTGTGGTCGAGAGGATAATCAAGTAAAAGTAAGAGGATTTCGAATTGAACTGGGTGAAATAACTCATGCATTGCTTGGGCATGCATCTATTAAGGATGCAGTCGTAATAGCACGAGCGGATAAAACGGGAAATAATTCTCTATACGCTTATGTAGTCTTGAATCATCTCGTTGATTGGAAGGAAATCAAATCCTATTTATCCAGCCAGCTACCGTATTACATGGTACCGACACATTTTATAGAAATTAGTAGTATACCATATACGTTAAATGGAAAGCTTGATATACATTTGCTTCCGGAAACTGAAGTATCTTCTACAATAATCGAAGATAGGAGTAATGAGCAAAATCCAATCTACGAAAACTTGACTCGTATTTGGCAGGATATATTAGGATTGGAAAACATCACATTGGATGATAACTTTTTCGAGTTGGGTGGACATTCGTTAAATGCTGCGGTTTGCATTTCACGAGTGAAAAAGGAACTCAATATTAAGATCTCAATTCGTCAATTGTTTATGAATTCAACCATTCGTTCCTTTGGTGATTATATACAATCATTAAATAATGTCCAGTATGATGGAATTCAAAACGCACCGAATAAAGAGTACTATCCAGTGTCAAATGCTCAATTGCAAATTATTCTATCAGACAAATTAAATCCTGAGAGTACATGTTATAACGTATCAATTGGATTTATGATAGATGGAAAATTGGATGAGAAGAAATTGCAATATTCATACATAGAATTAGTGAAACGACATAACTCGTTACGAACTTCTTTTCAGATAAAAGAGGAAGGGTATGTACAATACATACACCAGTCTATTGAGCCTCAAATAGAATTTGTAGGAGTTGAGGGATCTGAAATAGAGCGTTTTATTGATGATCATATGACTGCTTTTAATTTTGGAGAAGTACCTCTATTTAAGATTTTTCTGCTGCGTATTAATGATGAAAAATCTGTTTTATTTCTCCACATGCATCATGTGATTTTGGACGGAGCATCGTTAAATGTATTCTGCCAGGAATTGAGTGCTCTTTATAATGGAAAACAGCTTCCTAATAAGACGATTAGCTATAAAGATTATAGTGAATGGCTAAAGAGCGATGTAGTCGCTGAAAGAATTCATAAACAAGAAAACTATTGGTTGAAGAAAATGGAAGGATATCCACTTTTTACAGAGCTTCCACTTGATTTCAGACGTCCTAATAGCCGTAATTTTGATGGAAGTAGGTATGTATTTTATATTGAGCAGGAGGATATGAATAAACTGGAAACCTTGAGATCATCATGTAATGTTACCTGGTTTATGCTATTGCTATCCGCTTATTATATTCTACTTTCAAAAATAACATCACAAGAGGATATCGTAATTGGAATACCAGTCTCTGTAAGACCAAATGAGCAATTGGAACGATTGCTTGGTGTTTTCTTGAATTTATTACCGATGCGTAATTATCCGAAGAAAGAAATGAGTTTTGTCGATTTCTTAAATGAAGTTAAGGAACATACTTTATCCGGTTTTGAGAATCAAGAGTATCCATATGTGGAGTTGATTAAAAAGCTAAAAACACATAAGGAAACTAATCGAAATCCGGTTTTTGAAGTTATGTTTGATATGTCCAATTTCGGATCATTAGATTTGAATATGGATTCCTTAAAGGTTACACAATATCCAATTGAATATAAAAAAGCAAAATACGATTTATCACTTTTTGCTTTGACTACAGAGAATGAAATACAATTAACTTTTGAATATTCAACTAGTCTATTTAATGTTGAAAGTATTTCTTACTTTGCATCAAAATATCTCGATATAATAAAAACCATTATCAAACAACCAGATGTACTTTTGAGTGAAATAGGAACTTATGAATATAAGGATGAAACTTCATTTGAAAGTGAATTTAAAGATATTACTTTTTAAAAGTAGTTCAGGAGGAAAAGACTGCTATGGAAGATTTGAATAATAAATTAAAAGATGAGAGATTATCATTGGAAAAACGTTTTCAAGATAAACAATATTGGAATCGAATATTTGAAAATTTAACAAGCCAACCGTGCATTCAGTATGATCTTAATGAAGAAACAACTACTGAACCGCAATATGATGATGTCTTAGTACCCTTTACAAAAGATATATATGAATCCTTAGCAAAAACCTCAAATCATAATAATTTCATTGTGCTCATTTACCTTATTAGCATTCTGAATGTTACGTTATACAAGTATAACCGTTATGAAGAAATCATGGTTGGAACTCCGGCTTTTCATAATGGTAATGAGGTAGAAAAGCATAATAATCTGATAGCTTTAAAACTTAAGATTAATGGTCAGATGAAGTTTAGAGACATACTCAACCATGTAAAGAATTCTGTCATGGAAGCAATGAAGCATCAGGACTATTCTCTTCAAGATATTTATAATAATTTTTTTAACACAACAGAGGGTGTGCCTGCGGCTTTCGTTTCGTTCTTCTTTGATAAGGTACATCCTAGCATGGATGTCGTTATACATAAAGATTCTCAGAGTAAACTTTCATTTGTATTTGAAGGGGAGGATGTTAATTTCAAAGGTTACTTACATTATGATTCTAATGTATATCTGAAATCTACGATGGAGCGAATTGCTAACTTGTTCAATCGAATTATGATTCAAGTAATGAGTGACATGGATATACTTATTAAAGATATCCAACTTATCTCGCAAGAAGAAGTACAAAGCTTTTTAGGTGAAAAAATAGTACCACAATTCCCACAAGATAAAACGTTACATGAATTGTTTGAGCTTCAAGTAGATCAAACACCAGATAACATTGCAGTTGTTTATGGTAGTGAAAAGTTAACATACAGACAATTGGATCAACTTGCAAATCAGATTGCACACTACTTAATAGAGCAATACGCCTTAAAACCGGACACACTGGTTGGTGTTATGATGAATAAGGATATTGATTTAATCCCTATCTTTCTGGGAGTGTTAAAAGCTGGAGGGGCCTATGTACCGTTAAATCCAGATTATCCGCTTAATCATCTGCAAGACATTATCAATGATGCAAAATTAGAAATAATAATCACGAAAAGTGAATTTGAAAACCAGCAGTTGATAGTTTCATGTTCTACCCTTCAATATTTACTATTAGTTGGTACTGGTTCAAATGGCGTGGATACAGGAATTTATAAGAATACCATTGATAAAAATATAAAAGTTGATGAGTATATAGACACTAATTTTGTATCTTTTGAAAATATGAGTAATAGTCGCATTCAGACTATATCAATGCCAAATAATCTAGCTTATGTTATCTATACTTCAGGGACGACAGGACATTCAAATGGTGTTGAAATTGAACATAGAAATGTCATTAGTTTTTTGATGGATAAGAGATTGCCTGTTCAAATAGATTCCCAAGATATATGGACGATGTTTCACTCGATCTGTTTCGATGCATCTGTTTGGGAAATGTATGGTGCCATGTTATATGGCGGAAAATTAGTCTTAGTACCAGGCCATATCGCGAAAGATATGAATAAGTATTTGCAATTACTAAAAGAAGAGCGGATTACTATCTTAACCCAGACGCCAAGTGCTTTTTATCTGTTAATGCAAAAAGAACTGGATCATAAGGATGCGAATTTAGCTCTTAGATATATAATTTTTTGCGGAGAGGCACTTAATGTAGGCTTAATAAAACCCTGGGCTGATAGATATCAGAGTACTAAACTAGCAAATATGTATGGAATTACAGAGACCACAGTTCATAATACCTTTAAACTATTAAGTTATGAAGATATTGAATTAAGTATTAGTAATATAGGAAAAATTCTACCTTCGTTACACGGATATATTATGAATGAAGATATGAATTTACTTCCAAGTGGTATGATTGGTGAATTATACGTCTCTGGCTATGGGCTGGCAAGATCTTATTTAAATAATCCGGAGCTTACCAATAGAAGATTTATTACAAACCCCTATAACCAGGAGGAAAGATTATATAAAACAGGAGATCTTGTTCGATATTTTTCTAATGGAGATATGGAATATTGTGGCCGCATTGACCACCAGGTAAAGGTTAGGGGATTTCGTGTTGAGCTGAGTCAAATTGAGTATCATTTGCATCAGTATCCAGGAATCACACATGCAGTAGTAATAACGAATAAAGATATGGCAGATGAAAAATACATATGCGCGTACTATGTGGCAGACAGTAAAATTACTGCCAAAGAACTATTAGAGTTTCTTTCTACCAGTATCGCAGAATACATGCTACCTTCCTTTTTTGCTCAAATAGATGAGTTGCCGATTAATTCAAACGGAAAAGTGAATCGTAAAGCACTTCCAACACTTCAACAACTTCAGAATTCAGAAGGATTACTTGAGCCAAGTACGGATTTGGAACGTTTGTTAGTAGAGATTTGGTGTAAGGTATTGAATATTGAAAAAGTTGGAGTTAATCAGGACTTTTTTGAAATTGGAGGACATTCCTTACGTGCAGTTATGCTGGAAGTAGAAATGCAAAAGAATAATATACCGGTAGAATATACTGATATTTATAATTGCAAGACAATAAGGAATTACGCAAATTATTTAGATAGTAAAGGTTATAAATATGCAAATGGTAATTGATAACATTGTTCCATATAAAAATTTATATTATAGAAGTTGTTATTATAATTCCTTATTTCCTGTAATCCACCATTACGGCAAAAGTATTTTATCTCTATTGGTGAATGATACAATCCATTACGGCATGGCAGAAACAAAAAAGGGCTCTTTCCCAGGAATTGTATACACATCAACTGATTCAGTTAAAAATGTATTATCAGAAATTGGGATAGATATGCAAGAATTATATCTTGATAAAGAATGTGACATTATGGAAGTATTCTGTAAAAGTATAAAAGAGGGAAGTCCAGTGATTATTTGGGCGGATTGCTATTACCTGCCATTTAGAAAAGACACTTATCAAAAATTTCATAATCCTCACACCATTTTGGTTTATGGAGTTGATATAGAGAAGAGGCAGTGTTACATTATCGACCATCGGGAAATGGATTCCTTAACATATGAATATAAGATTTTGTCCCTATCTGATTTAAGCAATGCATATTATGGATTTTTAACAAACTTTTATTCTGAATTTCGTATCAACTCATGTTATGAGTATAAATTAATGGATAATTTTAATCATACATCAGAGGACTTAAACAGCAGCAAATTTGCAATTGATTATTATATGAAGTTGCAAAATGGGTTGAATGGATTTCAAGAGGAGATGGAATTTTTACAGAGTTATTTTGAATTAATAAATCAAATTGTTCGGGATGAAGACTTACTAAAGGAAAATCTTAATGATTTACTATATTCAATGAATAATATTGTGAATGCAAAAAAAGCAGAGCAATATAAAATTGATAATCTGTTTGGAAAAGAGATACGAACAGAGCAAAACGATATTGCGAATGTATGGAATGAAATTCGTATTCCATTTGCAAGATATTCCTATTCAGGAGTATATAAAAAAGATGATTTTTTGACCTTGAATGATTTATTTTCTAAATTAATTAATATTGAGAATTTCTGGCATAACATAATCTTAAATCATGACTTGTTGTCATGAAAGAAAGGAATTACATAAAAACTATATGATGAAAGAATTTTACAATAATTTTACCTATCCTTTTTCTGATGCAATAGAGAACAGTGAGGTGAATGGAGAAACAATTTTCTTATTTTTAGATGCTGAGATGAATAATGATGGATTTGCCGGAAAAAAGATTCTCGATGTTGGCTGCGGTACTGGTAATCGAAGTATTGACATTGCCAGAAAATTTCCCTTGGCTAATATAGTCGGTATTGACTTCTCTGAAAAAAGCATAGAGTTAGCGAATATCCAAAAAGGAAGCATGAGTAATATTGAATTTATATGTAGTGATTTTTTGACCTACCCAGTGGAAGAGCAATATGATTTTGTAATATCTATGGGAGTGGTTCATCATCTTCCAGATCCTTTATATGGTGTGCAAAAAATGCGTTCCTTTTTAAAAGATGACGGTGTATGTATTCTATGGCTTTATCATACATACGGTGAATATGACAGGCTACTAAAGCGTCAATTATTATCTACACTCCTTGGCGAAAAGTTTCAAGATAAGCTAGCATCTGTCGCACTGTTAAAAGAAATGGATTTCCATATTAGTAGTAATCGATATGGCAACGGATATGGCAACTATGAGCTAAGTGATGAGGATGCTTTAACAAGAGATGCAGATGCATTTTTAAATCCATTAGTAACTTCTTTCGATTTTGTAGCCGCCTTTCGGCTCATGCAAGAAGCAAGGATGGATTGGTGTTCCATATTTCAAATATGTTATGAAGAGAAAGGTAGTTTTATCAATTTAGATACGGACAACATACTACCTTGGGAAATTGATATGGACATGTTGCTTAAGTCTCCTCGCGCATTTTCGTATTATAAAGATTTGGATAATAGAAGTAAATTACATGCAATAGAGGCTTTGGTAAAACCAACAGGCTTTACAGTTGCAGCGGGAAAGAACAGGAATGGGGAATTGCCATTACTATTTGAGCAAAACAAAATTGACTTTATATAACTTATAAGAAGGATAATATTAGTTTGAATAATCAAAGATTTTACAATCGGCGAATTTGTGGTTTCACAAAAATTCGCAAGTTTACGGCAAAATGGAGGTAATTATGAGGGTTTTGGGTATATCACCGTCACTAGCACTATCGCATGAAAATATGTTTGACGATTTGGGTATCTCTGGGTCAGGTCATGACTCTGCAGCGGTATTAATTCATGATGGATTCGTTGAGGCTGCTATTGAACAGGAAAGACTTGATAGAATAAAACATTCAAATAAGGCTCCAATTGAGGCGATTCGCTTCTGTCTTCAAAAAGCTAATATAGGTTTAAAGGATATCGATTACATAGCAGTTAGTTATAAAGAAGATACCATCAATTCAATTTTAAAAGATAAGTTTTTAAAACAAAATAGACAAAAAGAATATAAAGATGTCAGATATTATATTCAGAGATTTATCTTTGAAGCATGTGGAGAGTTTTTTGACCAAAATAAGATTATATTTGTTCCTCATAATGAAGCACATGCAGAAAGTGCATATTTACAATCCGGTTTTGAAGATTGTCTTGTATTTATAACGGATGGAATGGGCGATGATAGTGCAGGTATGATTCAAAGCAGAAGAAACGGTAATACAGAATTATTGTATACGATTTCGGTGGCACAAAGCCTTGGTTTGTTTTATATAAATGCAATAAATTATTTAGGATATCGTCCCAATGATGAATATAAAGTAATGGGCTTAGCTCCTTATGGAGATTATCATAAATATAAAAGATATTATAATAAAATTGTTAATCTTCTTCCAGAAGGTAAATACGAAATAAAGAATTACTATTCCTTATTGTTTGATATTGAAAAGCCGAGACGTAAGGGGGAACCATTTTTACAAATACACAAAGATATTGCAGCAGCAATACAAAAAACCTTAGAGGAAACAATATTATATGTTTTAGCCTATTACCAGTCAAAAACAGGACATACCAATCTTTGCCTTGCAGGAGGAGTTGCACATAATTGTTCTGCTAATGGAAAGATTATAGAGAATGGATTGTTTACTGATGTGTTTATTCAACCCGCAGCACATGATGCTGGTGCAGTATTAGGAGCGGCTCTAGCCGTATACAATCAATCATGTGGTGAAAACCCGAAACCTGCTAAATTGGAGCATGTATATTGGGGAACAGATATTGGTTGTTCCGATGATATTAAAAAGACATTAGATATGTGGGAATCTTTAATATCTTATAAAAAGGTAAATTGCATTGAAGAAGAGACTGCGAAGCTTCTTGCTTCAGGAAAAATTATTGGCTGGGTTCAAGGTAATTCTGAATTTGGACCGAGAGCTTTAGGAAATCGAAGTATAATTGCGGATCCAAGACCAGAGGAAAACAAAAAGATTATAAATCAAATGGTTAAAAAGAGAGAATCCTACCGTCCGTTTGCTCCTTCTGTATTAGAAGAGCATATGAGGGAGTATTTTGAAATTCCCTCATGTCATGTACCTTATGACTATATGAATGCAGTGTTAAAGGTAAAAGAAGATAAACGAGCTTTACTGGGAGCAATAACTCATATAGATGGAACAGCAAGAATTCAATCAGTTTCTCAAAAGACAAATCCGAGATACTGGGAACTGATTTGCCAGTTCGCAGAACTCACAGGAGTACATGTAATACTCAACACATCGTTCAATAATAACTGTGAACCAATTGTGGATTCTGTAGAAGATGCAATTGTATGCTACCTAACAACAAAACTGCATCATCTCGTCATTGGCGATTATTTAATTGAGAAGAAGAATGTTGAAATGAATGCTTATTTGGATATGACAGTAAGTTTACCTACATATGTACGAGTTCAACAATCGAAGTCAGTAAAAACAAGTGATTTTGAAACAGAATACAGTATTTCTGTTAATTATGATTCTTCCATCAATCTTCCTGTAAGTAAATTATGCTTTGAGTTTCTAATGAGTTTGGATGAGAGTTCAACAATGAAACAGATTATGAACAGGTTAGAATGTAAGAAGGAAGAAGTGCAGTTGATTGAGGAATTGATTGAATTATGGGAAAATCGATTGATTATCATTACACCTCAACGGGATTCAGTATAATACTTAATAAGGAAGGGAATCAGATGGAACAGGGATTGAATCAGGAAAACAATTTTATATCATTGAAGCCACGCGAATATCCCGTTTTGCCTCGTGAGATCACTTATGAGCCTATATTTATTTCAAAATTACCGGGTATGACGATTGCACAATATATTGAACAATGTATGGAACGTTATGCAAATCGTATCGCAATTAAAATGGGATCCCATCAATTTACTTATCAAACTGTTTACAATGAAGCGAGCAAAGTGGCTTCTACGATTTTAGAAGAAAACTTCCATGAAAATGAAACAGTAGCGTTATTGTTTAATCATGGTTTGGATATGATCATGGGTATTATTGGAGCGTTTCTTTCAGGAAAAACATTTGTTTGTTTAGATACCGCTACACCAGTTAACAAGTTACATGAGATTATTAAGGATGCCAATATTAAAGTGTTAATTGTTGGTGAAAATATGGAATCACTCTTAGATGATTTGCATTTTTCAGAAGAAGATCATATTTCTGTACGATTTTATAAACAAATAAAGCAGAAAAAGGATGGAGTGAATTATAAGAGACCCCATATAGAGGAACAAGATAGTACTCTTTTATTGTACACATCTGGATCATCGGGAAAGCCAAAAGGTGTAATACAAACACATCGGAATATCCTATTTCATATTGCAGCATACATTAATAGTCTCTCAATCAATCAAAATGACAGAGTGGCTTTATTAACCAACTATACTCATGCGGTAGCATTCATTGACTTGTTAAGCACTTTTTTTACCGGTGCAATCTTACTTCCATATAATGTACGGTCATCATCCGAGGAAGTAAAACTTCATACGTGGTTAAAGGATGAAAAAATAACAGTATACCATTCTGTACCTACCTTATATCGTTATGTAATGAACAATCTAAAACAAGACGAAGTCTTGAATGATTTGCGATTGATTGTTTTGGGTGGCGAAAGTGTTAATGTTAAGGATTGGGAGCTTTATCGATTGCATTGTAAGGAAAGTTGCGTTTTTGTGAATTTTTATGGTGCCTCAGAAGTATTAACTGCATCATTTTGCTATCTGGATCATCATATTGCTCCTGATAAAAATCTTATTCCAATCGGACGTTTTGTCGAAGGGGTTAATGTAACACTAAAAAATAGAGATGAATTAACAAGTGAAAACCAAGTAGGGGAAATTGTATATGAAAGTGAATTCATCACACCAGGATATTGGAACAGTACACATTTACCTGTAGAAGCTACCCCTTTTGAATGCAATGGTTCTGTAAGAATTTTTCAAAGTGGCGACATGGGTAGACTCCTACCAGATGGTCAAATGGAATATCTAGGTCGCAATGATAATATGGTTAAGATTAAAGGGCACCGAGTTGAGCTTGCAGAAATAGAAGCAACTATACTTTCCCTATTCCCTATTGATAAGTGTTTAATTGTCGTAGAACTAACAAAACAAGATGAAAAAACACTAGTTCTTTATTATACAACAAATAATAAAGAAAAATTGGATGAAAAAGCTTCTTTTCACATATTAAGAAAGAGCTTTCCGACATACATGATTCCATCACAACTGATTTATATTGAGGAATTTCCACTTACACCAAATGGAAAAATTGATCGTAATAAAATTTTACAGTTAGCAAAAGTAAGCGAAGATAATATTCAACAGCCATTTAATGAGATACAAAAAGGACTTGCAGCAATATGGACATCTTTATTAAAGGTAGAGGATATTACATTACAGAAAAACTTTATACAAATGGGTGGAAATTCTTTGCACATGATGTCATTAATACAAGAAGTCAAATTCCAGTTTGGTATTGATTTGAATATAGTAGAATTATTTGAAGTATTAAAGTTTGTGGACATGGCAGCACTCATTGAAGAGAAAATGAAAGAAGAAAACGTCCCTTCAGAGCTTCCTGTAGAATCCCAGTTGAATAATGTAACGACATTCGTTGAAAAAACAGCTGAGAAGGAATATATACCATTGTCATCTTCACAAAAAAGAATATTTCTTCATATGGCTCAGACTGCTTCGGAGACAGCCTATAATCAGACAATAGCTTTTCAGGTCGATGGTTATCTTGATGTAGATAAAGTAAAAGGGGTATTTCAACAATTAGTTGATCGTCATCAAATACTGCGAACCAGTATTTGTACAATTCATGGCATACCAATGCAAGAAATCAAAACTAACGTTAAAATTGACTTAGAAATTTATAAATGTACAGAAGAGAATGTTACCAACAGGATGAATGAATTTATAAGAAAATTCGATATCAGTGAGCCACCATTGTTCCGTGTTGGTGTTTTAGCAATAAGTGAAAGAAAGAATATAATTATTATTGATGTTCACCATATTATTGCTGATGAAGCTTCGGTAACTATATTACTAAATGAATTTTCTATTCTTTACAGTGGGGGAACACTGCCTATCCAAGAATATGATTATTTTGATTATATTCAAGGGGAGGATAATGCAGCAAATGATTTCTTATTGCAAAAACAGGCCAAATACTGGAAGAAGAGGTTTTCAGAACCGGTTTCTCCTTACATACTTCCACAGGTAGCAGATTTAAAAACCAAAACGGTAACACAAGAAGCTGTACATTTCAACATCAATGTTGATACTACGGAGTCTTTAAAGAAATTATCTTATGAAAACAACACTACATTATTCACTGTATTGCTAGCAGTATATAACATTCTGCTGTTCCGCTACAATGCTACAGAAGATATTGTTGTTAGTATACCGGTAGCAGGACGCAATACGATTGAGCAAAAGAAAATGCTTGGATTGTTTATAAATATGTTACCTATCCTAAGCCATATCAATAGTGAGATGAGTTTTCAGGATATGATCATGGAAGTAAGGAGCAGTGTACTTCAAGCTCTGGATCATCAGGATATGCCTTTTGAACAAATTGTAGAAGAAATTCAAGGACATAACCATGCGGATAGATCCTCATTGTTTAATTTGCTGTTTGTACTTCAAATTATGAATCATACTACTCCTCAAGTATCTGAGCTTCTATTTAAACGGTATGACGTAGGTGCGAATAATACAGCGTATGATCTTGCAATGGAAGCGATGGAAGAAGAGGATGGAATTCATTTTATTTGCAAATACAATCCACTTCGTTTGAATCAGGAGTTCGTACAAGACTTAGCAACACATTATCTTGCAATTGTGAAACAACTGGTTGTAGATCCGAACAGTTTGATTTTAGATTTCCCTATTCTTACGGATTTGGATATTGATAAATTAGATAAATTTAATGATACTACAACAGATTTTCCAATTAATATGACTATTAACAAAATGTTTGAGAATCAAGTAGTAAAATCAAGTAAACATGCTGCTGTGAAATATCAAGATATCGTTCTGAGTTATGATGAGTTTAATATACGTACTAATCAACTTGCAGGTTTCTTATTAGATAAAAAGGTAAAGCGAAATCAAATTGTTGGTATAATGCTACAACGTTCACAGTATATGCCTCTTGCAATTATGGCAATTCATAAAGCAGGTGCAGCATATTTGCCAATAAGTCCTGATTATCCTGTTTCTAGGATATCCTATATGCTCGAAGATAGTAAAGTTGATATTTTACTGACTGATTCAAGAGTTATGACGGAGTTGGATTTTAGTGGTGAAGTTGTTTGTTTAGATGAATTAGATACTACATCGTATGATGGCTCAAAGGATATCTCTATATGCAAGCCAGAGGATATTGCATACGTAATCTATACTTCAGGAACTACAGGCCTTCCAAAAGCGGTAGCAGTACAACATCGGTCAATTATAAACTTTCTTGTTTGGATGCAATCTAAATTTCATATTAGTAACAAGAGTGTAATTTTATTAAAAACACCATTTGTATTTGATGCTTCAATGCGAGAAATATTATGGTGGGGTATGTATGGATCCACCTTAAGTGTACTAGAACAGGGAGATGAAAAAGATCCAGTAAAGATTGTTGAGGCTATAAAGAAAAGCAATGTTACTCACATAAACTTTGTACCATCCATGTTAAATGCATTTTTACTGTATATGGAGAACAATCCATCTGAAATTGATAAATGCAATTCCTTGGAATATGTTTTTAGTTGTGGTGAAGCATTAACAGCTTCCATGGTAAGGCGTTTTTATAAGCTATTTTCAAAACCTGTTTTGTGTGATCTATATGGTCCGACAGAAGCTACGGTAGATGTTACCTATTATATATGTGATAGAGATAATATTCCGGATGTAATTCCAATCGGAAAACCATTAAATAACTCACGAATTTATATTCTTAATAAATATAAGCAATTACAACCAATTGGTGCAGTAGGAGAGCTTTGTATTGCTGGTGATTGCGTAAGTGCAGGTTATATAAATAATCAAGAGGCTACAAATCAAAAATTTATTGATAATCCATTTGAAGAGAGTGGCAAATTATATACTACAGGAGATTTGGCTCGTTGGCTGCCAGATGGATCAATTCATTACATTGGTCGTATGGATAATCAAATCAAGATCCGTGGTTATCGTATTGAGATGGATGAAATAAAAAAACATTTATTAAAGATAGATAACATAAAAGAAACGATCATAGTAGATTATGTTGATAATTCCGGTAACAAATTTTTATGTGCCTATTGTATTTTCAATAAAATAATGACAGTAGCTGAAATAAGACAGGAACTAATGAACTACTTGCCAGAATATATGATACCTGAAGTATTTGTATCAATAACATCAATTCCTACGAATATAAACGGAAAACTGGCCAAAGATAAGCTACCGGAACCGGTTAGTAATTTGCAGACTGGGTCAATATATTGTCCGCCAGAAAATGAAATGCAACAAATTTTAGCAGATGTATGGTCTGAAATTCTAGGTGTTGATAAAGTGGGCATTTATGATAATTTCTTTCATTTGGGAGGGAATTCAATTAAAGCAATGCAGGTTATTTCAAAACTGCAAATGAATCATAATATTGAGTTACCTTTAAATAAACTTTATCATTTGTTCACAATAAATGAGTTGACGGAATATATACATAAAAAGGACAACAGCACATTTGAATTAAAAAAGGCGGAATATAGTGAGTATTATCCACTTTCCTCTGCTCAAAAACGTATTTTTCTATCAAGTTTATTTAAAAGTAGTGCAAATGATGATAACAATGCGACCATTGCATTTTCTATGGAAGGAGAAATTGATTTCATCAAACTGGAGTCGGCATTTCAAACCTTGTTGGAACGTCATGAGATATTGCGTACTTCTTATTTCATTCAAGATGGTGAACCTGTGCAAAAAATTAATGATAATGTAAAGTTAAATTTATATCGAGTGCAGGCAGAACCATCAAAATTAGAAAATATATTCAATGACTTTAATACAACATTTAATCTTGAAAGTGCTCCACTTATTAAAGTTTTAGTAGCTACATTAACTTCTTCAACCCATATATTATATATCTGTATTCATCATATTGCATTTGATGGTTTTTCAAGAAATATACTGATTAAAGAAATATCCGATCTGTATCAAGGAATTCAGTTGGATGAACTGTTTTACCAGTATAAAGATTATGCAGTATGGCAGAATGAGCAAATTAATTCTAAAGAAATGAGGCTCAGCAAAGAATATTGGTTAAAGCAATTTTCAAATGCTAATTTTGAGGACGAGCTCTTTATAGACTATCCAAGACCAAAAGTAATGGATTTTCATGGGGAGTCTCTTATGTTTGAATTGTCACCTGAGCTTACCAAAAAATTAAATAATCTTGCAAATGAATTACAGGTATCGTTATTCATAGTAATGTTCACGATGTACATCATTTTACTAAAAAAATATAGCGGTTTGAGTGATATCACAGTAGGAATACCTTCCGTGGGTAGATCTAAACCGGAATTTGAACAAATGATGGGCATGTTTGTTAATACCTTACCAATACGTACCTACCCGAGCTATCAAAAAGGATTTACAGATTTAGTAGTAGAGGTGAATGAAACATTTATAAATGCTTTTATTCATCAAGACTATCAATATGATATGTTGGTAAGAGCACTTGACTTAAAGCCTGATTTGGGAAGAAATGCGATATTTGACACAATGTTTGCTTTCCAAAACATAGAAACGCAAAATCTGGAGATACCAAACATAATAACAAAGCACTATTCAGTAATCGATCAGGCTACCATCTTTGACAGTGTGCTGTATGTTTATGATGGTGATGCATTAGAATTTAAATTAACATTTTCAGAAAAGTTATATAAAAAGAGCACTATGGAATCATTTATAGGTGATTACAAGTTAATTATTGATCAAATCTGTAATAATCCATCAATCTTAATGAATGAGTTAATTACAGAAAAAGATAAAGAAAGAAATAATTCACTATTAAGCCAAACAATTGAATTTAATTTTTAAGGAGGAAATTGAAATGAAACAGGAGAACATAGAGAAGATTAAGGAGATATTTGGTAAAACACTTGAAAATGATGATGTGATGGAGTGTTGGAACAAATCGCTTAGCGAAAGTGATATTAATTCATTGAATTTTATTAAGTTTGTCGTAGCGATTGAAGAGGAATTTCAAATAGAGGTAGAAAACCAATATTTAGATATTAGTCAGTATGAAACAGTTGGCAAAATGATAGAAACTATAGGAAGTATTGTATAGCAAATAGGAGCCTAAAATGATGAATGATATAACATATATGCAGATTGAGGTAACAACAAGATGTAATTTTAATTGTGTTTTCTGTTCGGGTAGACATATGGAACAAAGAGATATGGATTTTGAGACGGTAAAAAAAGCAATTGATATGTTTCCTCACCTTAAAGATATCGTACTTCAAGGAGAAGGGGAACCATTACTTAATCCAAGCTTCTTTGATATGGCTACATATGCTAAAAATGCAGGTTTGAATGTAATCACGATTACAAACGGAAGTCTACTAACCGATGAGAATATTATGAAACTATTAGAATCTAAGATTGATGTTGTTTATATATCAATTGAAGCTCCTGATAGTGAGCTGTATAAGTCCATACGAAGAGGTGGTGACTATAATAAATTAGTTTCGAATTTACAAAGGTTTGTGCAACTTAGAAATGAAAACAATTTAGGTAAACTCAAAATTGGTTTTGCTATTACCGTAATTCGAAAAACGAAAGATATGTTTGAAAAGATACTAAAGCTATATCAAGAATTAGGTTTAGATGCAGGGGTAATGTATAACTGTTTAATCAAGGTATCTCATTATACAAAAAATTATGGCGATGATTTAAATAATCAAGCATTTACACCTGCGGAAGAAAAACTTATTTTTTATGAGAACGATAAGCTTCTAAATCAATATAACATAAATTTCGGAGCACAGCCGAAATATGATAATTTTAGTAACTGTATCTGGCTGGATCATAGAATATCTATTAATTTACACGGTAGTTGTATGCGTTGTCCTTTTGATAAAGATGATACAGGATTTGTTTATGGCAACATCCATAATAATACTTATGAAGAAATTATGGAGTCTAAGAGAAAACTGTTAAATAAGGAACATAAGCTACCAGAAACATTAAATTGTTACAATTGTGCTATCTATAAATAAACGAGTTCAAAAAACATATTTACTTAAATATAAGGAGTAGATCAATGTATAATTTAGCTTTTTGGGGATTTGGAGAGATGGCCGGCTATCACCTTTCGCATTTACTACAGTACGATAAAATAAAACCGGTAGGTGCGTATGACATTAATCGTGTAAGGCAAAGATATGCTGAATGTCGTGGATTAAAAGCTTATAAATCAAAGGAAGAACTTTTAAGCGACCCACAGATTGATATTATTTTAGTGGCAACATCCAATGAAATACATAAGGAACTTTCAATAGAGGCTTTAAAAGCAGGTAAACATGTACTCTGTGAAAAGCCAGCTACGATGAATTCTGCAGATCTGGAAGAAATCATTAAGAGTGCAGAAAATGAGAAAAAAATCTTTACTGTTAACCAGAATCGAAGAGTAAATAAAGATTTTCTTCTTATGAAAAAGTATGTGGAAAATGGAACCATAGGTGATGTATATGCAATTGAATCAAGAGTAGAGGGTTCCAAAGGAATACCAGATGGCTGGAGATCAATAAAGTCCATGGGTGGCGGTATGATGCTAGACTGGGGAGTTCATCTCATTGATCAGATCATGTATATGAGACAGGAAAAAGTTACAAACGTTTTCTGTAAAATGTACAGTATTAACTACAAAGATGTAGATGATAACTTTAGATTAACCATGACTTTTGAAAGTGGATTAACTGCTCATATTGAAGTATCAACCAATAATTTCATAACTCATCCTCGTTGGTATGTATTAGGGAATGAGGGAACATTACAAATCGATGACTGGAGTTGTGATGGAAAAATCATACGTTGCTTGAATAGGGAAGACAAATGGGATAAAGAAATAACTCAATCAAAAGCTGGACCAACTAAAACAATGTCACCTAGAAGTCCAGAATCCGTAGAAACTATCATATTAAATGAAGCAAATAATGGTTTCGATTTCCGTGAACTTTGTACAGTTTATGATCAAATGGTAGATGCAATTGACCAAAAAGCTCCTTTAATCATTACCCCACAGCAATGTTTACGAGTTATAAAGGTTATGGAAGCAGCTTTTGAATCTGCAGAAAAAAACGAAGCAATTCATACGTGTATATAACAAAGCATTAGAAGCTTCTACTATGACAGAATATTAAAAGTATAATTCTGAAAACTAAGATTCTAATACTGATATAATAAAATAATTGCTTTATAAAAAAGGAGTTTGCAAAATGAAAAATGTTAAAAGTGTTGCATTTTCCGGGTACTATCTACGTGGTAGCAGTTTAGGTGAGACTATATTTGGTAGAAATATTGCTTCAAAAGAAATCTTGGTTAATTTTTTAAAACATACAACAGCAGAAGAATTATGCTTTTGTTATGTAGAAGATTATTATCAGTATCAAATGATCAATCGTTTGTATAAAAAAATTAATCGAACTCATATGAGTGAAAAAAAGTTAACATTAGTTAACCGAATTGATTTGCTACAAAAAAATGTGAAATTTGATGCTGATATCATATGCGATTGTGTGGAAAATTTTAAGCAAGCGATTTATTTGAGAGAGTATTATTCAAAGCAATATTCCCCGATTTCAATTATTATCCATTGCGCTAGCCAGGTTGATGCTATTTCAAATTTTCTAATGCCTTCCGTTTTAATGGGATTAAAACCGTTTGATACCTTTTTTTGCAGTTCGGAAGCGGTTAAAAAGGTCCTTGAAAAGCAAATAAATGAGCTTTGTTATAATTTTAAAGCGCTTTATGGCTTAGAAATCAAGCCTACTTTCAGAATGGATGTTGTACCACTTGGCATTGATGACGAAGAATTTAAGCCAATTGACAAAAAGCAAGCGAGAGAGTTGTTAAACCTACCACAAAATGAATTTATAATACTTTATTTGGGAAGAGTTTCAGCATTCTTTAAGGGTGATATATTACCTTTGATTAGGGTGGTCAAAAATTTATGTGTTAATAATCCAGATAAAAATATTAGGCTAATCATCGCTGGAGCTGATTACAATGGTTTCAATGACTATAAGCAGATTAAACAATACATATCAATATTGGGTATGGATAAGAACATAACCCTTTTTGAATCCTTTGATTTTAATAATCGCAATGTTTTATATTCAGCTTCCGATGTTTTCACCTCTCCAACAGATAGTATTCAAGAGACCTTCGGCTTGACACCACTTGAAGCCATGGCTTGTGGTATACCGCAGGTAGTATCCGATTGGAATGGATATAAAGAAACCATAATTCACGGCACAACCGGATATAAGGTACCTACCTACTGGTGCCGTTGTGATGAGGATATTAGTGCGTATCCAGATGCATTAACAGAAGAATTTAATTCGGATCGCTTCTACAGTCATCATTTATTAGCTCAATCAGTAGCAATTGACTTGATTGCTTACGAGAACTATTTTCAACAGTTATTAGATAATGAAATAATGCGTAATTCTATGTCAAAGAATTCGCTGGAAGTATTTCATAATAATTATACACTGAAAAAAACAATCAGGTCTTATGAGACGATTTGGGATGAATTAGTCTCGATCAAAAATAGGATTACATACAATAGAGAATCTCAGCTTGATCTATATAATCCTAATTTTTTTGATATGTTTTCGCACTATGCAACGCATATTTTGGATGAGTTCACAACGTTTCATATTACAAAATTAGGCTACGAGTTGATATTAGATGAAAAAATAATACCGTGGCATTATCCAGAAGAAAAGTTGTTGAATGAAACAAAGATAGCAATAAAAATACTAGCTGACTTTTCTCTTCGTGAAAGCTTTACGATGTGTGATGCTATTGCCTTGTATGAAAGCACTGTGAATCAGTCGGTAATAAAAAGAAGTGTAATGTGGTTATTTAAACAAGGATTTATAGAACTAAAATCGGATGCTTTTGTGGAAATATATAAAGAGATAAAAATATAAAAAAAAGGATGAGATGATTAATGAAAGTTCAATTATTTTCGGTTGATGCATTAGGTCATAATATTTTAGAGAGCTTAGGTATAGAAAGAATTAAAGCATTTTTAAATAACAATAATGTAAATGTAAGGACTTCTTACATCAATCTAGTATTAAATTATACTATGAATGAATTTACTGAAGTGGCAAATAAAATTGATTTTTCATGTGATATTTTTGGCTTCTCAATTTATCATTCAAACAGAAAAGAAATTATCAAGCTTATAGAGATAATAAAAGAAAAAAAACCAAATGCAATTATCTGTTTAGGCAGTAAATATGCATCCTTATGTTATGAAAATCTAATAAATGAGATGGCATTAGTTGATTTTATTATTCTCGGTGATGGTGAAACTACATTCTTATACGCAATTAACTATCTAGAAAATGGAGGAGAGGTATGTAATATTGCAGAAAACAATGTATATATCGCAACCAAAAAAAATTACACAGATAGAGAAGTATGCAGTCTTGATATTAATACTTTACCATGGCCGGATAGAAGCAATTTAAAAACAACTTCATCCTTATTTGCTTATGTATGTGACATGCATGGGTGCAACGGAAATTGTTCCTTTTGTGGACTACGACATGCAAAGATGAAACTTACTTGCAGAACAGCAGATGATTTAATGCAGGAATTAATTCACATCTATAACACTACAGGTATTCGAATATTCTATTTTACCAGTGGAAGCTTTGAAATACCCGGCAAAAGAGGGAAAGAAAGAATTGAGGCATTATGTAAATTGTTATTAGAATATCCAGTTAAGTTCTCTTTGCGATGTTATTTAAGAGCTGAGAATTTTGATGATTCTGATAAAGAACTACTATTACTTATGAAAAAAAGCGGATTTAGTTATGTTTTCATTGGGATAGAAGCAGGCAATGAATTTGATTTAAAGGTCTTTAATAAGAGAGCTGTTATGGAGGATAATTACAAAGTATTATCCTTGATGAATGATGCTAATATCTATGCATCAGATTTTGGATTTATCATGTTTAATCCATATTCTACAATGGATAATATCGTTGAGAATTTTAATTTTCTCTTAAGCCAAAGGAGCTGCTACCTCAGTAAATATGTAAGTGATCTTAAGATTATCCTAAATACTGCTATTTATAAAAGAATCAAAGAGGATAACTTAATTATTAAAGATGATATATACAAGTTCTTACATTCTGATGTTAATGAAGTTTCTGAGTTTATTAAAGAGAAGTTTTATAAATCTGATTTATTTAAGAATGAACTATTCTTTAATGAACTTTGTGAGTTGTATTTTATGATAAAGGATATGGTTGCAATGGATGACTTAAATGAGGAAATTCAAGATGTCTTCAACAACTTATTATCCCTATTACAAGAATATTTTACAGATTTGTATGTAACTAAAGACATTCAAAAATGTGATGAAAACTTTAAGGCTTTCGAGAATGCAATGAATTTAGAATATAGTAAATGTCAAATGTTATTATATCGAGTACGAAAAAAATATATACACTACATGAATACTGCACCTCGCGATAATATGGTTTAAATATTCTAATATCGCTTACTAAAAAACAATATAAATACGTATTAAAGAAAGCCATAAATAGATGTGAATTGGAAACATATTTAACGGAACGTATTTGATTTCTTGATTTACATATTGATATACATTTTCAAAGATATTGTTAATGGTATATCCGGGAGATGCATAGAAACGGGAGGATAAATGGAATGGAAAACATTTTTGATTTAATAATGAGATATGAGTCCCACGCTCAGGATACAATTCGTCTCGTTGCGAACGAAAATCTTCCTGATTTAGAGGAACGGTTACCATTCATAACGGATTTATTTGCGAGATATTCTTTTGATAAGGATGCTCCTTGGAAAGCTTTAACTTACTGTTTGGATGATATTGAAAGAGAAACAGAAGATATGATGAAAGAGCTACTTGGTTGCAAATATGTGAATTTAAAGCCGATATCCGGTCTCAATGGAATGATTACTGTAATGTCAGCCTTTAATAAATTAGGGGATTCAGTTATGATTTTGGATCCAAGAGATGGAGGACACGGTGAAACAAGTCAAATATTGACTCGACTTAACTTAAATCCCGTTTACCTCCCATTCAACCGTGATACCTGGCAAATTGACGTTGAAAAGCTGAAAGAATCTATAGATAAGTACAATGTAAAAATGATTTATCTTGATATGTGCATGGTGCTTTTCCCTCAGCCATTACGTAAGATTAAGGAAATATGTTCCGATAAAGTATTAATCGTTTATGATGCATCCCATGTTCTAGGTTTAATTATTGGAAATGAATTTCAAAAACCCTTAGAAGAGGGAGCAGATATTATCATTGCCAACACTCATAAGACAATGCCAGGACCACATAAGGCTGTTTTTGCAACAAATAAACGCCTCCTCAATTGGTTGTTTTTACAGGAAAGCAGGCATTATATTTCCCATCATCACATTGCCGATGTTGCATGTTTGGGTTTGGTACTTGAACGTGGAGCTTCTTATTTTCAACAATATGCCTCCGAAATAGTTAATAATGCCAAGGCACTGGCAGAAAAACTATATCAAAGAGGAGTTAAGGTCCAAATGCCGCAGCTTCAATTCACCACAAGTCATCAATTGTGGATTGACTGTGGTGAAAAAGATGATATTGACGAGGTTATTGAACTTTTAAACAAGCTTAACATTGCAGTCAATGGTACATTAATACCTTCTATGGATATGCAATGGGGTATTCGTGTAGGAGTTCAGGAAATAACAAAACAGCAGATTACTCCGGAAGGAATTGATATATTAGCAGAGCTTATTTCATCTGTAATCATCAATAGGAATGTAAATGATGATCTTATGAAGAAAAAAGAATACTTATTGCAGTATGGATTCAATAATCGTTCGGATAATGCTAAGCTAAAAAGCATCATCGAAATCATTAGGCAATAAAGAATATTATGAAAATAATATACTGTTATGTAAATCTGGGTTAAGAAAAAGCTGTTAATAGGAGATATTTATGGCAGAGAAAAATAAAACGAAAATCAGTTATATATTATTATGGTCTCTAAAGAAGATCAAAGCGTTCAAAATTGAATTTTTATTAAACTTATTACTGGGATTTGCTTTAACGGCACTAAATTTGGTTATTGTTTATCAGACTCAAATGGCAATACAAAATGTAACTAAAGAAAAAGACAAATTTATTAAGAGTATAATTTTCCTTATATCTTTTACCCTAGTACAGATATTATTTCAATCCATTCAAAGTTATATCGGTGGAAGATTAAGTGCAAAAGTAGCCTTTAGTATGAAAGAGAAATTTAACAAGAAAATAGTATCTTTGCCTAAATCCAGCAAAGATAAGCTTAATTCTGGCGATGTTATCTCTATATTCAATTATGATTTAAATGTAATAACTGATTTTGTTCCAGGTGGTCTGAACAACACTATATTTCAGGTTGTTATGGCACTTATAGCAGCAATTTACTTAAGCTTTATTAACTGGAAGTTACTTGTAGTTAGTATGATTTTTTTACCGATTGCCATGTATATTTTAAATATTCTCCAAAATAAAATGGGTGATTATTTTCAAGTAGATTCAGAAAGTCGTGGAAAATCAAATATCGTAGCAACTGAGACAACCCAAAACATGTACTTGGTTAAATCCTATAATATGCAAAATCTGATGTGCAATAAGATTAGTGAATTTTATAAGGGAAGTCTTGATAGCTGGATTAATATACATAAAATATTTTCGCCAATTTTAATGCTAACAATAATGCTAAGACAATTTCCTAAGTTTACCTGTATTTGCTTTGGAGGCTGGTTGGCCATAAATGGGCAATTAAGATTGGAAGAATTAATAGGATTCGTAATGCTTTTAGATTATGTAATTTCACCAATTATTTCAATACCTCAAATAATTGTTATGTTAACATCCGCAGGTACATCAATAAAACGAGTAGATTCAGTTTTAGCCCTTTCTGATGAACGTACAAATGGGGAGAATGTTGCTCAATTCGAGAATAATACAACTTTACTAGAGGCAGAGAATGTGTCCTTTGGTTATATAGAAAATAAGAATGTTTTAAATAATATTAGCTTTAAGTTAAGACAAGGTGAACAGGTTGCCTTAGTTGGAAAAAGCGGATGTGGAAAAAGCAGCATAATCAAATTGATTACAGGTGATTTTGAGGTTAATTCGGGATCTTTTCGATTGTATGGACAACCATATAATATGTTATCACTAAAAAGCATTAGAAATAAAATGGCTTTAGTGTCACAGGATGTAACCATCTTTCCTCTTAGCATAAGTGAAAACATAGCAATAGGCAGTGCGGATGAGAATATATCACAGGAACGTATAATCGAAGCAGCAAAGCTTGCTGGTGCGCATCAATTTATCATGAAATTACCTGAAGGATATAGCACAATGCTTGATGAAAATGGAGTAAATCTATCAGGCGGAGAAAGACAGATGATATCGATTGCTCGAGCCTTTCTAAAGGATGCACCAATTGTTTTATTGGATGAGCCAACCTCTTCGTTAGATGCTCAATCAGAGAATACTATTAATGAGTCAATAAAACGACTTGTACATAATAAAGGAGTAATCATCATATCTCACAGACTCTCATCAATTATTCAGTCTGATAAGATTCTATTGATCAAAGAGGGCTGTATTATTGACGAGGGAAATCATACTGAACTCTTAGAAAAGAATGAATATTATAAAAATATTTATTTATATGATATTACACACGATAAGGAAGAGGTGAGTTAATTATGATAGGTGAGTATTTTAAGGAATTGGGTCGTGTCTATTCATTTCTTGGAAAAAAGAAATTGCAATATTTTATTTCTATTTTAATAACAGGCTTAGCATATCCTTGCATAAATATCATTTTTTCCTTTGCATATAAGGGCTCCATTAATGCAATTGAATTTAATAAGCCTTCCTTATTTATTAATATTTGTATTCTATTTATAGCAGCGATAATAATTCAGTGTGCAATAGAACCGTTTGCAAATTATTATAATGGAAAATTAGTTAATAAGACCATTTATGATATTAAAAATAAAGCGTTTAAACATACAGTGGATTTACCTATTTCATACTTTGAGAAAAATCACAGTGGGGATATTCTTTTAAGACTTACATCAAATATTGATTCATTTGAACCTATTTATAGAGGTAGCTTTAGAGATATTGTGCAATCGATTTTTTTCGGTGTGGGTGCTTTTATCTCAATGATGATATTTAGTTATAAACTAGCGTTATGTTCACTATTCTTTTCAATAATTACTTTTATTGTTAATAAATCGTTTACAAAGGTTATGAGAAGTCTGGGAACACAAAAACAGGAGCAGAATTCTGAATTAGTGCAGTACTTTGTTACAACATATAACTGTGGACATACTGCCAAAATGTTTTGTAAAGAAAACATTCTAGTAAATCAATTTAATTTTGCAAATAGAAAGCTATTTAAAACGGCAATTCAGGTAATCAAAAAGGAAATACTAAAAAACAATTTATCTAGCCTTGTTAGCAATGCATCTTCCATGTTTGTTCTTGTACTTGGATTAATCATGGTTATGAACAATCAATTAGATATTGGTTCCGTGGCTGGTGTTGTCTCCTTACAAGGTGGCTTAACAAATATGTTTGTTTCATTAGGTGGCTTTTTTGCTAACATGCAGGGGAATTTGGCTAGTGTAAATAGAGTATTTGAACTACTGGATACTCCTGTCGAGCAACCAAGATATGATTTGCGTAAATCAGATATAAGTGAAAAGGGTGATATCATATCGTTTGAAGGGGTTAGTTTTTCGTATAATTCCAATGAAAAAGTTTTGGACAATCTAAATATGAATATCAAAGAAAATATGAAATTAACAGTGATTGGACATAACGGAAGCGGAAAATCAACTTTTATAAAACTTTTATTGGGCTTTTACCAACCAGAAGGAAAGATATCCTTTTATAATAAAGCGTTTGGAGATTTTACCCTTTCCGAGATAAGAGATAAAATAGCATACGTTTCACAGCAACCTGTGTTGTTTAACGCGTCTATTTTAGAGAATATAGGTTTTGGAAAACCAAATGCAACAAAGGATGAGATTATTCATGCTGCAAAGATGGCTAATATACACGACTTCATTATGAGTCTTGAGGATGGATATGAAACAATCGTCGGAGAAAATGGTATATTCTTGTCCGGTGGTCAAAAACAAAGAATTACTATAGCCAGAGCATTATTAAAAGATGCACCAATTATATTATTTGATGAAGCTACTTCATCACTTGATGCTGAGAATGAGTTAGATATTATGCAATCATTGGATCAAATACTGGGTAAGCGTACGGTTATTGTTGTTACACATCGTTTAAATTCAATTCAAAATTCGGACTGGATATTCGTATTAAATGATGGTCAGATCGTTGAACAGGGAGATCACAATAGCTTACATAGAAATAACAGCATATATAAAAAATTATTTGATTTACAATCAATAAATAAGGATGGAGCAAGTATTTGTTATGAATAATTCATCAATAAAGTTATTATGTATTCCTTACGCGGGAAGTTCGGCATACAACTACAACAAGTGGAGTACATATTTTGATCACAGTGTAACGGTATATCCGTTAGATCTTGCTGGTAGGGGCATGCGATGTGATGAGGATTATTATGAGAATATGAACAATGCTATTGATGATCTTTATGAGAAGACAATGAATGTAATTGGTAATTCAGAGTATGTATTATTTGGACATAGTATGGGAGCTCTCTTGGCATATGAATTATGTAATCGATTAGAGAGCAGCAAAGTGAAACAACCGAAGCATCTAATCATATCCGGTTACCCTGCACCACAATTGCCACAAGACGATTTGGATAAGGATATTAAAGAGATTGTCCAAGAATTAGGCGGGATGCCTGAAGAGATATGGAGTAATCCATATTTATATGATGTTTTTATGCCAATTCTCCAAGCAGATTACCGTTTACTTAGGAGCTATCGTTATCCTCTTGATAGAATGCCGTTAAACACGGATATCTCTATCTTATATGGAGAGAAAGATATTAAGACTCCTTTGGAAAAGGTAATCAGTTGGCGTGGACTTACGAAAGGAAGTTTCGATTATCATTTATTTAAAGGAGGCCATTTTTTCATTAATGAGCACACGGAAGAGGTAATCGATTGTATTAAAAGAATTCTGATTATGGGAGAAGTTTAATATGGTGAAGATAGGAATAATAGGCTGTGGATGGATTGTAAAAAAAGCATATCTACCGGTACTTGCAACAATGAGGGATGTGGAGATATGCAGTATTTATGACATTAATATTCATGAAGCAAGTAATGAATTGGAACAATACCACGTATCCGATCTATGTGATAATATAGACCGCTTCATGGCTACAGATATCGATGCTGTAATTATTGCAACACCGAACAACACGCATACATATTATACAAATTTGGCGCTGGAATCCGGTAAGCATGTATTATGTGAAAAGCCCGTGGCATTTACACGTTCTGACGTAGAGAGTTCACTTTCTATAGCAAAGGCCAACCAGAGAATTTTTCTTCCTGCATTTGTTAATCGATTTAGAACAGACATATTAAAATTCAAAGAGTTAGCGTCTTGCCTTGGTGAGATTCAAGAAGTTGAAGTTAGCTGGATACGTAAATCTGGAATACCCAGACCGGGTACATGGATTACCAACAAAGCAATAGCCGGAGGTGGCGTATTGGAAGACATTGGGACTCATGTAATTGATATTGGTTTAATGTTTATATCTAACAAGGACATAAAACAGGCACATTTGATTAAAGGAACAAGTGAAGAAGCTGAACACGAAGGGGCTCAATGGAATATTAACAATGAGAAGCAGAAGATACCCTTTGATGTCGAGACTTGGGCTAAAGGCGAGATTGTATTTGGCAACAATTCGATATTGAAATTGGATGTAAGTTGGGCATCTGATGTTAGCCAGGATGTTACAGCAATCAAAGTAGTAGGAACAAATGGCGTGGCCAGCATGGACACATTGTTTGGGTTTAGTAACAATTTTACACGACAGAATATAGTGATCAACCAGAAATTGGCGAGCGGTAAGAA
Organism: Lachnoclostridium phytofermentans; assembly: GCF_000733755.1. Taxonomy (GTDB): domain Bacteria; phylum Bacillota; class Clostridia; order Lachnospirales; family Lachnospiraceae; genus Lachnoclostridium; species Lachnoclostridium phytofermentans_A. Next base: position 144,494 of record NZ_JPOF01000008.1, read on the forward strand.
CGAAACAGTTAACTTCCCCATGAATAATACATTTGCAATAGATGCATTTCGTAATTTGATTCAATATTTTATTGACTCAATTCAGGGACAACCTATGGAGAATTTAATATCTACTGATGGGATCTATGTTGTTGATGTCATAGAAAGGCTTTATCAATCAGTTTGATAGGAACAGGAGGTTGCATGAGTTACGTAGCAATGGATATAGGAGGCTCGAATGTAAGATTTACTGTGGCAAACGATTGGAATTCTAATACTTTAGAATATCAAAAGAAGCCTTTTATAAGATTAGGTGATCCTTATTTGGAGGTTGAAGCAAACATTTGCAGAATTGTTGATAATATTCCTGAAGAGGTGGAAGGTTTGGGGATTTCTCTGGCAGCAGTAATGGACCGTAGTAGTAAGAAGGTGAAGACTTGGTCAAACAACCCATCTTGGAATCAATACGAATTGGTGCAGCATTTGAGTAGTAGATACAAAGTGCCTATTGTCATTGAAGACGATGCAAATTGTGGTGCTATAGGCGAGTATAGTTTTATCAAAGAAATAGTTAAGAATATGGCTTACATAACCATTGGGACAGGCATTGGTTGTGGCTTGGTTTTAAATGGTTCAATCTTCCTAGGGGAAAACGGATTTGCTGGAGAATTGGGTCACGTTTATACGGGGAATACAGATAGGAATGCTGTTTGTAGCTGTGGTAATAAAGCGTGCTTTCAATCTATAGCATCAGGTCCTGCTGTACTAAAATCCTATAATTCAATTGCCAAAACCAAGCTGACATCATTAGAGCAAGTTTATTCTCGTTATAAACAAGGAGAATCCAACGCCGTTATGTGCTTAACTGACATGATAAATTGTATTTCAGAAGTTGTATATAACCTTGCAATGTGTTTGGATATCTCGACTTTTCTAATCGGCGGTGGTGTGAGCAATATGGGAAGCGAGTTTATAGTCAAAATAGAGGACAGAGCGAATGAACGCTTGCGATGTTTTGAACGACAAATCTCAATTGAGAAGGCTCAACTTGGCGAGTTTAGCGGAGTATGTGGAGCATTACAGCTCCTTAAAGACCATGTTCACATAAAGAAAGGATAATAAATTTCTATGTCTAAGAAAATGATAGCAATCATTAATGGTCCTAATATAAATATTTTAGGTAAAAGAGAAGTAAATGTTTATGGCACAGAAGACTGGAATTCAATTGAACAAAAGGTCAAAGCCATTGGCAAGAAAATCGATACTGAATTGCTGTTTTATCAATCAAATTACGAGGGCGATATCGTTGGTTTTATTCAAGAACATATGGACAATTTATCCGGAGTGGTCATTAATCCGGCAGCATTTACTAAAACAGGTTATTCGATTCTAGATGCACTAAATGCGCTAAATTCACCATATGTTGAGGTTCATTTATCGAATATTGTTTCAAGAGGCGGTTGGCATTCTGAATCAATTTTTACTGAAACTGCAGTTGGCTTTATTATGGGGCTTAAGGGATATGTTTATGAATTAGGCTTACAAGCAATAAATAATTATTTGGAGGGAAATAAAAATGACTAAATTAGCAATTAGTAACGGAGAGAAAACTAAGACAAAGGCTTTCCCCAAATGGCCATATTCAAATGAAAGAGAACTTGAATTGGTGGGAGAGGTATTTTCTGAAGGAAATTGGTGGCGCATGGCCGGAGACAAAGTTAAAACCTTTGAGAAGAGTTTTGCGGCCCTACACGATGTAAAATATTGTATTGGTGTCACCAATGGTACACACGCAATTGAACTTGCTTTAGCCACATTGGGTATTGGCCCTGGTGATGAAGTTATTGTTCCGGCTGTTACATTTATCTCTACAGGTTCATCTGTAATATACGCAAATGCAACACCTGTATTAGTTGATATTGATCCTGAAACATTTTGTATGCTTCCTGAAGCTTTTGAGAAAGCGATTACTCCAAATACCAAAGCGGTAATTCCTGTACATATGGCTGGTCATGCATGCGATATGGAGAAGATTTGTGCGATTGCCAAAAAGCATGGCATTAAAGTGATTGAAGATGCAGCTCACGCTCATGGAGGTCAATGCAGTAACAAAATGCTAGGATCTTATGGAGATATGGCAATTTTCAGCTTCCAGAACGGTAAAATTATGACTTGTGGAGAAGGCGGAGCCTTGATTACAGATAATGAGGAGCTATATCAAAGAGCATATTTAATACATGGAGTAGGTCGTCCTGATGGTGATCGTATATACGAACATAAGGTTTTGGGATCCAATTATAGAATGAATGAATTTTCTGCTGCTATCCTAATTGCTCAACAGGAACGACTGGAGGATATGAATAAAAAGAGGCATGAGAATGCGCTTTTATTAGATTCTCTTTTACAAGATATAGAAGGTATTACACCACAAGGTCGCAAGGATTATGCAACTCTTATTACACATTATATGTATATGTTTTACTATGATTCAAACTATTTTAATGGTCTTTCAAGAAAAGACTTCGTAGATTATTTGATTGCAGAAGGAATACCAGCTTTTATTTCATTTCCTGTTTTGTCGGAGACTACCTTCTTTAAAAACAATGATTTTAATGGGCATCTTGGCAAGTTTGAGCAATCTGCATTGAATGACTTATCTAATTCTAAGATAATTGCAGAAAATGTTGTATGGCTACCACATTACACTTTACTTGGTGATAACCAGGATATGACAGAGATTGCTCAAGCAATTAAGAAGATTCAGGATGCAGTTAATAATAAATAATGGAGGTGAAGTAGTTGTTCAAAAATATTATTTTTGATTTTGATGGCGTAATTATTAACTCACATGATGTTCAAGTAAAAGCTCTTACAGAGTCATATAAGGTTGTATGCGGCAATGGAACCCCGCCATACGATGATTTTTTTCGCCTTAGCGGGGACAGTTTAAAAAATATTTTTGAACAACTCAATCTTCCCCAAGCAATGGTTCCAATTTATCAGCAGATTAGTAGAGACAATATCGATTTGATTAAGATTCATGTTGGAATGAGTGAACTGCTAAGAAAACTTAATGAATCAGGTTGTAAGTGTGCTTTATGTACTGGAAAAGATCGCAGTAGAACAATTGAAATACTTCAATATTATAATTTGGAGAAATATTTCATGAGCATTGTATGTTCTGATGATGTGCAAAATCCAAAACCACACCCTGAAAGTTTGCTTTATATTATGAAAAAACTAAACGCATTAAAAGACAATACCATAATGGTCGGTGATGGAATTAATGATATTCTAGCTGCTAAAAATACAGGAATAAAATCAATCGCAGTTACATGGGGGGATATTCCTGGTGATATATTGGTTGACTATAAACCAACTTATGTAGCAAACACTGTTTTCGACTTAATGACTCAGATATATGATGGTAGGGAGAGTAATGAACAGATTAAATATGAATTTTCCGCAATACAAATATGATATTGTTATTCAGAATAGTTTTTCCAATATATCTAGTGAAATCGCCTCAGTTTGGTCGGGAGATAAGATAATAATTATTACTGATGATATAGTAGAAAAATTATATTTAGATCAATTATCGGTAGAGCTACATAACATATGTCCGGCAATATACTCCTATGCAATACCGAATGGAGAAGATAGTAAATGCTTTTTGGTATTAAATCAGATCTATGACTTTTTATTATCTAGACATGTTGAAAGGACTGATTTAATTATAGCCTTAGGTGGAGGTGTGATAGGAGATATTGCTGGATATGCAGCTGCTACATATTTACGAGGAATCTCGTTCATTCAAATTCCTACCACGTTATTGGCACAAATAGATAGCAGTGTGGGCGGAAAGGTTGCCATCAATTTTCATGGATATAAAAATATGATTGGTGCTTTTTATCAACCACTCTTAGTTTACATAAATACAGATGTTCTCAAAACTTTACCAGTTAGAGAGTATAAATGTGGATTGGCGGAAGCTATGGTTCATTCCATCATAGCGGATTCCAGTTTGCTGGAATGTATATGTGAAAATGCTTGCAACGGTAATGATACCAAAGATCATATTCAGGAATTCATCTATAGAAATTGTAGAATTAAAGTGGATGTAGTTTTGCAGGACGAAAAGGATAAAGGCATACGAAAAATATTAAATTTTGGACATACAGTTGGACATGCTATTGAAGGATTATATGGTTATCAATTCAAACATGGAGAATGCGTCTCTATCGGCGTGGTAGCAGCATTTAAATTAAGCGTCCACTTTAAACTTATTAATGTAGAAAAATTGATTTATATTAAAACTATTTTAAGTGATTTGGGTCTTCCAATAAAAATAGAGGGAATTGATTGGCTTAATGTTGTAAAAAGAATTCAATTTGACAAGAAGAGTAAATCTGAGAAGGTTGAATTTATTTTACCAGTTGATATTGGTGAAGTGATTAGCTATGAAGTTGATATTAATAGTACACTTGCTGAAATTTTAGCTGATTAAACTTTAGTGGAAGGACTTCCAATTGATGAATGAAAAATCTCATTATATTGTAATAGATAAAAAAGGAATGCTCAACCACAGACTTTTTTATCTACCGATTAATTCACATATTGAAGATGCAACTTTTAATAAACTTATTGCATTTACTTCAGACATAAAAAGAGAACAAATTAAGCATTTTCGATTTGATATTGATAAAAAGCTTAGTTTATATTCTGATTTACTAGTTAGAATTATTCTTTGTCAAAAGCTTTGCATAAATAATTCTTGCATTGAATTTGGTAAAGATAAATATGGTAAACCATTTCTTATAGGAAACCGTCATTTTAGCTACAATATATCACATACCAGGAGTGCTATAGCGGTAGCAATATCAGATGGTCCTGTTGGTATTGATATTGAAAAAGTTGAGAATGCTGAGTTTAGAATTGTTGATCGTTTTTTTACAGAGAAAGAGAAAAATTATATATATACGAATCAACAAGAAAAAGACAAACATTTTTATGAAGTTTGGACTAAAAAGGAAGCATACATAAAATATATCGGAAAAGGGCTTGCAATACCATTAAATTCTTTTGATGTATTTGATACTGAGATATCAAACAGAATTTGTACTTTTGAAATAGACGATTATATAATCTCCAGTTGCAACGAGCAGCCATATCAGGAAGATGATGTGTTTAAAATGACTGAAAATGAATTAGAAACAATGGCTTTTTCTCTTCTTGCATAACACTGTTTTTGGCAGAACGAATAAGCTCTTCCATCAGTTTCAATAAAATACAAGATATAAAATGTCAATAATTACGACTAGAAAAAGGTGCTTAATAGAATTATGAAAATTACAGAATTAGAAAAATACGAATATAATACGGAATATGATACATTTTGTTTTCATAACTGTGTCAAACAAATGTTGTCTTATTATGGGGTGAAAAATCCAAATATTTATATAGATATGAGCTTGTTTTTTAGAATTATAATTCATGATAAGGAGATTATTTTAAATAATACAAGCAAGATTATGTCCACATGTAGTGACATAATACAACCATATAATTATGCGAAAGAAGTTCCGAGAGAAAAGGTATGGCAAGAGAATCTAAAAGTAATAAAAGAGGGTCAACCAATCATAGCGGTAGTAGATTCCTTTTATCTAAGTTATTTTCCAACCTATAAAAAAAATCATGGTACGCACAGCATTATTGTAGACGATTACATTGAGGAAACAAATATGGTGAGTGTTCTAGATTGGATAGAACCATGGTGCTTCTATGGTAAAATTCCGTTAGAGGAATTCTTAGATGCGAGAAATTCATTGAATGAATTTGATGACGGTATTTTTAGTGGTAGTCCAATTTTAAATAAGTGGGCAGTGATTACAAAAAAACCTATGTGTACGAATGAACGAACTCTATTATTAAATCAGATTAAACTCTCGTATGAACGGTATTATGTAAAAAATGAAATTGAAAATGAATATAACGGAATCTATGCAACAATAAGATTGAAAGAATATTTTCAAGATTTACTGGATTATAGCGACAAAGAAAAAGAAAGATTATTAAAAAAGATACATAAAGGTTTATATTTTTTCAATCGCCGAAGAGACTTTTTTAAATTATTTTTGAATGAAGCATATGCCATATTAGAGTTGGAGCAAATTAGAGATTTGGCTAATGAAACTTCCAAATTGTACGTCGCTTGGCAAAAGCTGATCTTAATGGTTTTTAAAGCATCGTTAAAATTGAATAATGAGAGTATTTATAAATTAATAAATGCAATGGATGATATCATAGAAATGGAAAAATACAACAAGCTTTTATTTGAAGATATTATTAATAATGAAAGCATTATAGATCAAAAAGTGTCCAAAGAGTAGTACTAAGGCTTCGAGTAAGGTTTGCGCTGGCATTACGTTTATCAAATATTATTAAAAAGGGGAGTTATGATTATGCAAAAGAGTGAAATGATGAATGTAGATAGTTATCAGGAGTGGTATATGAAGAATAATAATACTAATACTCAATATCCGAATAATAAAACTTTACAGGAGCTATTTGAAGAGCAGGTAGAAAAAACTCCAGATAGTGTAGCGGTTAATTATGAAGGACAGGTACTTACCTATGCGCAGTTAAACACTAAGGCAAATCAAGTTGCACGCCTATTGTTGGACAAGGGTGTAAAGCCGAATGATATTGTAGCTATCATGGTAGAACAATCATTTGAAATGATGATTGGCATCCTAGGTATATTAAAATCTGGTGCAGCATATATGCCAATCGATTCTAATTACCCTAAAGATAGAATTAATTACATGGTTACAGATAGTAATGTTCGTATATTATTGGTGAATAAAGAAATAGCATTTAATGAAACGATTCAATGTGAAATTGTAAATTTAAAGGATGAAAAAATATATCATAGTAATGGGGAAAATGTGAAGGGTGTTGGCTCCCCGGATAATTATATGTATGTAATTTATACCTCAGGATCTACAGGAAAACCGAAAGGTGTTATGATATACCATTATGCATTTGCAAACTTAATTACTTGGTTTATAAATGAATTTGATATCACCTGTGAGGATAAGAATTTACTTATAGCATCTATAAGTTTTGATCTTGCACAAAAAAATCTTTATGCAACGCTATTAACGGGAGGTCAATTATTTTTAAGCGATGCGTCACCTTATAACTATAGCAATATGTCGGATATTATTGATAAATATGGTATAACCCTTATTAATTGTACGCCAAGTGCATTCTATCCTTTTATTGATTATAATATTAATTCAGATTATCATCGGTTAAGATCATTGCGGTATGCCTTTTTGGGTGGAGAACATATCAATGCCAAGAGAATTGGTAATATGCTTCAATTTATTAAATGTGAATTAGTTAATACCTATGGACCAACGGAATGTACGGATATTGTTTCCTCTTATAGAATAAAAAAAGAAGATTTAGATAGCGGCATATCTATTCCAATCGGAAAACCTATCTATAATACAGAATTGTATATTTTGGATGAGGATTATAATTTACTTCCTCCAGAGGGTGTAGGTGATTTATATGTGGGAGGAGTAGGTGTAAGTCCAGGGTATTTCAATAATGAGCTTTTAACTCAAGAAAGATTCATCACACTAGACCAATATCCTAACATGAGAATATATAAAACAGGTGATAGGGCAAAATGGTTATCAAATGGATATATAGAATTAGTTGGAAGAAGTGACTTTCAGATAAAAATAAGGGGTTATAGAATAGAACTGGAAGAAATAGAGGCGGTATTAGCAAATTATAGCGGTGTTAAGGGGACTATAGTTGGCGTAAGGGAAAGACCGGACGGCAGCAAATATTTATGTGCTTATTTGATGATGGATGGGGAATTATCTATTTTGGATATAAAGCAGTTTTTATCGAATAAATTGCCAGACTATATGGTACCTACTACATATCTAAAAGTAAATGATTTTCCGCTCTCCTCCAATGGAAAAATTGATAGAAAAGCATTAGATGAGATGAAGCTTGAGTCTGATGAATTGCCTAATGACAATGTAAATAAAATCAATATTGATTTAAATGAGGATAGTACGGAATATAAAGTAAGAGCAATATTTAAGGAATGTTTAATGAATAATATTATGGATAACCTTCAGATTAATGATGATCTGTCTGTATTAAATCTTGATTCGTTAATATTCATTAGACTGGTTGTGTGTATTGAAGATGAATTTGATATAGAATTTGACGATGAGAATTTGGACATGGATAAATTTGATACATTACAAAGTTTGATTTTATATATTGAATCTAAAATATAATAATTTGTTTGCTATCCATGTTATAGAATCTCGCTGGTTATAACCTAAGTGTCGAATAGCTGTTTACGCAATGAGCTCTAAAGCTATTCTTATTAAGCATAATATTGTTAATTGTTTTTGTATCTCTGAAAAAATAAAATAAGAAAATGGTGATTATTATGGGTAAAAAGAAGATATTACATATAAACAGCAAACCTTATATGAGAGCATTTCCTCAATATCTATTTTTAGATGCCATAACAAATAATGAATTTACTAACGCGGATAAAGTAGGTAGTATTACTATTCAAGGATTTAATAAAAACGAATGGAATTTCGATTTAAGAGACTCAGAAACAGAAATAGAGGATGAAACAATCCTTTTTTACAGAAAAGGATATGATTTTGATTCTCTAAAGTGTATGAATCGAAAAGCCAAAGAGAAGGATGAGGTTATCTTTCACATTGATTATGAACAATACACAAATCGGTGGGATTGCATTTTGTTCTATGTAGATAGAGATAATGATAGTGAGCGCATTGATTGTTATCCTGTGATGGATTATGTCTTTGGAAGATATTGCAGTGGTGATTTATTTTCTTTTATAGAAGGGAATTATAATATATATAAATGTGGCTGTGATAATTGGGATGCACCAGAATGGTATAAAATAAATATATGTAATGATGAGATATGCGCTTATTCTTCCTACGATGGAGCTGATTGGTCATTGGTACAGAAGAAGCAAATTGATGGATTGTCTCAAAGTGGCAACGTTACTCTTGGTTTAATGGTATGCTTATCCTATAATCAGTATAATAAATGGCTTTTCAATAATTATATTCAAATAAAATACATTAAAAATGATGGTCTAAGATATGCGGATTTCATTAATAGAGATTGGAAAAATTATGCGATTAATCCTTTGATTAAGTTTTCGTATGACAAGAAAAGATTTGTAAAAGAAGCGTATGCAGATTTTTGGAGCTATGTGGTAGCTAATATTGACCACTATAAATATATTGAATTATGGTTAAACGAATATTATATACCAAATCTACAAGCTTATCAGAGCTATGGAAAAATTCATGAGAGTCTAATATATGGCTATAATGAGGATGATCATACTGTTTATATGATTTCTACCTATGATGGAAAACCAATATTAAATATTGTTCCGATTGAAATAGTGGAATTGGCTTGGGAAAATGCAGGGGAATACAATTCAATAGCTAATACGTTTGAATTTGATCCGGATTCTGATAGTTATGATCTTGATATTCCACACATTTATGATAGGATATGTGATTATTTATGTGGAAGAAATAGTTCAGAAGATCATAAATATCTTGTGACAGAAGAAAAAGGGATATTCGGAATTAATATATATACGGAGATATTAAATAATGAAGATAATAAAAATGAATTTTTAACAGATTTAAGAATTGCATTTTTGTTAGAAGAACACAAAAAGTGTATGAAAGAGAGATTTAAATATCTTAATGAATGGGGACTTTTTCCTGAATATTATTACATAGAAATTGAAAAGTATATGAATGAGATTAATGATATGGCTAACGTAGTGTTATCATTAGTGATAAAGAATCGATATAGAAGACAAGAGAGCAAAGAGAATAAAATTTGGGATTTATTAAGAGCGCTTAGTGAAAGTGAGAAAAAGTGTTATAGTATTTTTAAAGGAATTTTAGAGTTAATATAAAAGTAAACAAATAACTAGAATAGTTCCGAGTTGGCGACCGATCACGGTTGTTCATTGATGAATGTCTCTACATAGTTCGTGAGAGGTGTTTTACTATTCGTAGATCCATTAGAATTTCTTGTTTTCTCAATTACACAAATGTCATTAGTGACGGAAGTCATAGCCAGAAATAGGTTATTTGTTGCTAACATATCCTTGGAAATCATAGTTTTGGCAAGAATCTCATATAAAGTATTTTTCAATTACTGAAAACTAACTTTACTTTGGGGAATTCACTGTAATTGGTAATTATAATAACCTTTTTTATCGGTATTTACACCATTCGGTACATATTACGCATTAAGGGATTACGTATCAATAATGAATTATGTTATTTTGGAGGAAAAGAAATGTCACTTGATTTTTTACTAAAGTTACCTAAACCAGAAGAACTAATAGAACAATATCCTTTGAATAATAACATTTTAAATATAAAAATACAAAGAGAAAATGATATTAAAAATGTGTTGTCGGGAAACTCTAATAAATTCTTGATTATAGTTGGACCATGTTCTGCAGATAGTGAAGATTCAATATTGGATTATATATTGCGATTAGCAAAACTTCAAGATGAATTGAAGAATGATATAATAATAATTCCAAGAGTATATACCAGTAAACCGCGTACTCGAGGAAGCGGATACAAAGGAATGTTACATCAGCCTATTAATAACGAAGAAGAGGATATGCTAAAAGGCTTAATAGCCGTTCGAAAGTTACACAAAAAAGTCATTGATTGTAGTGGGCTATCCGCTGCTGATGAAATGTTGTATCCTGAAGTCATTAGATATATTTCAGATTTGGTTTCTTATATAGCGATTGGAGCACGTTCGGTTGAAAATCAGGAGCATCGTATGGTTGCAAGTGGACTTGATATACCAGTTGGAATGAAAAATCCGACTAGTGGAAACATTGGTGTAATGCTTAATTCGATAATTGCATCGCAACAGAAACATAAATTTATCTACAGTGGCTGGGAGGTGGAGTCTTCCGGGAATCCTTTTACGCATGCGATATTAAGAGGATACATAAACAAAGATGGTCAAAACTTGCCGAATTATCATTATGAAGAACTATTAGATATATATAACAGATATAATTTAGAGGAGTTAAAAAATAGAGCTTTAATTGTAGATGTGAGCCATTCAAATTCTAAAAAAAATTATTGTGAACAAATAAGGATAAGTAAAGATATTATGAGAAGTCGTATGCTTTCTAGATCTATTAAAAAACTCGTAAAGGGTATTATGCTGGAAAGTTACATAAAGGACGGTAATCAAGATATCAAAGGGACCACTTATGGACTGTCAGTAACAGATTCATGCCTTGGATGGACGAAGACGGAAAGATTAATCTATGATTTAGTTGATATGTTATGATAGGGGTGACTAGCTATTAAAAATCAAGCTTTTCTTTTAAAAAACTGAGAAGAAAAAAGGGTAAGCTTAATAAATCATTATAAATTTAAAGTTGAGAAGTTTGTATTACTGTTGCCACCACTCAATTAGCGGAGTTTTGAAGAATCGAAGTCAATACTATTTTTCTCTAAGATAAAGATAAATTTGATAAGATTTTTGATGACATGCGAGCAGGCAACTCGGTGAGATTTACCTTCGTCTCGTTTCTTAGCGTAGTATTCAGCAAATACCATGTATACTGAATCAAAGGTATGCATAGATTTATAAGCGTAAATCAAAATAAGAAGACCCCCGTTTAACCATATGGCCTCCGTGTTACGAAATTCCTGATTCATAATACCCATGTACTAATCCGGCAAAGTACAGCATTTGAGCAGGTGAATTAAATGTGGATAAATCACCATATTCTGCATAGATAACTGCTGATGATAATGCACCAATGCCTGGTATGGTAAGCTATTTGGGCTCAATATCCTGAATCAGAGAAATGATTTGTTCTTCAATCAAGTTAAGTTATTTTGCGGATTGGTTGCATAGGTTAATCAGGCTTTGGAGTTGCAATGAAAAGATTTCATTATTTCAAGCGTTTGATTCCATTACTTAGCGAGATTACGAGCGTTTCACTCTATTTTGGAGGCTAACATTTATGACATCAAAAAGGGCTATTACTGATTAGCAATTCAGGCTCCTTATGGAGTGTCGCAAAAGCGATCTCTCCGAACATCAATGGTGTCAATGCAACCTATTATAAAGTTGTGCGGCGTCACTGCTCCAGTCAAACAGCTCACAGCTTTCTGGCCAAAAAAGTTGTTTAGTAGCATAATTGTTCCGGAAATCGTGTTATCATCCGGTAAACAACGAATTGTTTTCTGTTCAACATATTTAAACACCCTGCTAATGCTAGAGCGAATTGTTTATATGGTTATTTGGCTTCATTGTCTGAAGAGCTTCCTTTTTGTTTCACTCATAAGCTCCGCTTATCCGAGTTTGATGCTGTTGCTGTCAGCCAATATGGTTTCTGAATTGATGCACTGTTTTTTTACTGTGCTCCGAGCATAAATGCATTTGATATGACCTAGTTGATAAACCGTAAAACAAGGGGTTTCCTGTCATTATCCGGCTACAGGGCAGAAAGCTGTATCATCAATGATTGATATTACCCCACCAGCTGCATCGATCCTAGAATATATGTATTTAGCGGTCTAGTCCACTGACAGACCATTGTAATTATAGTGAACCACGATCTGCTACTTCAGGGTTCCGTGGACAGGTTTTTCAAGGACTGCATTCATATGTGGAATTCCTACCATAACGAGGGCAAAGCTATCGAGCGAGTCATAATGCTGATTTATAGAGTTATGAAGTCCCTTAAAATATCCGTCTCAAGATACTGGCATTCATCCATAAAGATTGTCTTATGCTTTTATCTGAGAAGATAACGAAGCCGTTCCTATATGGAGATAAACATAAGATATTTTCTGTTGCTGGTGTCATGTCCCAGTTGAGTACACAACTGCCGGTAAAACTCTGATTCGATAAATGTTAAGAGGCAGGTATAGAACATTAAAAAGGTTTTGTTTAGACTATCGGAAATGCAACGCAGAGCAAAGGGTTTACTCATATTGGGAGGCGTTACCAGTCCGATACCGCGGGTGTTCTTTAAGAAAGACAGTTGGTTCTGAACCTCAAGATGATCCCTTGATTGGAATGTGTCATTTATGGGGGCTGACTTATCAAAAGGATAGAAGCTAAGTTCGTAAAAAGTGTTAATATATGATCACCACCTCCAGTTATGGAATAATCAAACAAAGTTTAAAATAGTTAAAAGCTAGCGCTACTTTAGAGAAAGAGTGATTTGTAATGTATATATATGGTTGCCCAATGAACTACGGTATTAATGCAAAAGGTCTAGATAACAGTATTGAATATTTGCAAAAAGAATTAATAAATAAAAGAGTTGGAGACGTTACACATATTTCTATCGATTTGTTAAGATGCTGCAAAAGAAAGGAAACCAACAATCAAAAGTTGAAAATGTTAAATAGCGTATTAGCTACATGTAAAGTAATAGCAGAAAAGGCAGATAAAATAATTAAAGCGGGGGAAATTCCATTATTTATTGGTGGAGATCACAGCGCATCTATTGGTTCAGTTTCTGCATCTAGTAATAATTATGATGATCTTGGTTTGCTTTGGATTGATGCTCATCCCGATATCAATACAGATGATACTACAATTACAGGAAATATACATGGTATGTCTGTTGCATCCCTACTAGGATTAGGTAGTGCATCATTAACAAAAATATTGAATGATATAAATAAAATTAAACCCAAGAATATAGTAATGCTAGGATTGAGAGCCATCGACCCACCTGAAAAAGCTTTATTGGATGAGTTGAAGATTAAGTATTACACCCGTAGTGATATAAAAAAAATAGGGATCCATAACTTACTGGTAAAAATAGAGAAATATTTAGATAATAAAAAAATACATGTTAGCATTGATATCGATGTAATGAATCCTAAAATTATCCCAGGTGTTTCAGTGCCTGTTGAGGACGGGTTGGAAATCAGTGAAATGAATTATACGATATCTTTTGTTAAAGCAAGAATGAAAGTAATAGCTTGGGATATTGTAGAATTCAACCATTATTATGATATAGAGGATAAAACTGCTAAGTATATTTTATACATGATTGATAGTATATGTGAAAGAAATACATTGTTAGTATAAAATTACTATGATTTCTGATGGTTGTAGCATGGATTGGACAAGATATGGCATTTAATGAGTATCGCATAATATATGAACTTAACCATAAGGATGTGATATTATATGTGTACGGGAATACAAATCAGTTATTGAAGCCAGGAAACGGTATTGCGTTTTGGGACAGATTGGAAAAGCGATTTTTAAGGGATGAATTTACTCTAAACAAAAATTACCGTAATACTAATCAAATTACCAGATTATGTAATTAAAGCTTTGCTATGGAAGTTTTGCAATTTAAATATTCTATTGGTAAAGACTGTTAGTAAGTGGGAAGAATTACTGGCTGTTACAGCTAGATATGCATATCAACATAACACGGAAGATTTGCGGAGATTAACTGAATTTTTAGAACAAAGGTAATTGATCTATTACCGCAAGATAAAAACTATTGCTCAAGAATATGGGGCTGCGGATAGAGCTCCGTTCTAAATATGACGGTTTAAGAAATCTAAAAATTATCAGAAGTAGTAGATAATAACGAAAAAATGGTTGTTGTACAATTTAATCTTTGGATCTTTACTGATACTAATAAGCTGATTAATCAATTTTTCAGACTCTCTCTTATTCTTTAAAATGATTAAGGGAAGAAAATGAAAAATGTAGGGTCTGCAATTGAAAATTATCCGTCTGCTTTAGAGTATTCAAAAGATATACCGGTAGTAGGACCTTATAACATGTTGACCGGTGAGAAAAATCGTGTCCAGAACTGTCTGACTGTCTCTAACCTGAAGCTTGATGATGTTTTTAGTGATGTCTTCGGCAAATCTTCCAAATCAATTACCTGCTACCTGCTTGACCATCCCGGTGAAAGCTTTGATGTTTCTCCTTTCATTGACGGACGATGTAAAACTCCCATCGAAGAAATCCAGGCTGCTATTGATGGTGCCATTTCCCCTGAGCAGGCTATCAAACTTCGTCAATGTCTCGCACACATTGATGAAATTGAAGCCCACAAGAAGGAAATCGAGCAGGAAATACTTCACATTGCAGAACCCTTTTCTGCTGTTTTGGATTTTCTCTATAAGCGCTAGCTATTGGTTTATCTACTAGTATATGGTAAAATATAGAATAATAAAGGTACGAATGTGAAAATTGGGAGGATTACAAAATGAGAAAATTAAAATGTTTTTGTCTAGCTTTTATTATGTTTATAGTACTAAATTTAGTTCCTTTTTCTAGTGTTGTTAATGATGCAAATATTATTGTTGCTGAAGCTCATTCTGGTAGAACCGATTCTAGAGGTGGACATAAGGATAATAAGAATAAGAGTGGATTAGGTAGTTATCATTTTCATTGCGGAGGCTATTCAGCACATTTACATGACAATGGGGTATGTCCTTATAAAAGTAGCAGTAAGAACCAAAGTTCTAATAAGACATCACAGAACAGTAATAAGAAAAGTAATAAAACATCCAACCAACCATCTTCAAGCAAAAACAACTCAAGTAAAACATCAACTACAATAGAAAAGAATATAGTAAAAGAGGTTCAATTAGCATTGAATAAACTTGGATATGATTGTGGGGATGCAGATGGTATTAATGGGAAAAAGACAAAAGCAGCCGTTAAGAAGTTTCAAGAAGATAATAATCTTACAGTAGATGGTATCATTGGGAAAGAAGTAAAAAAAGCATTAAATATAAAGTAATTGAAATATAGCTTATAAAGGTAGCAACATTTAACCACAGAATGGAAACAATTAGCGATTTAACTCGTCTAACCTATAGAACAACTAAAATAGTCATGGAATAGGAGCAGAATATGAAAAGATTAATTTCGTTACTTGTGGTTGGTATCTTTACACCAATTTTATTATCAGGCTGTGGAACAAAGATTTTAACGCCGGGTAGTAGAACTACAGAACCGGATAGTAATGCGCTTTATCAACCTAGTATAACTGAGGTTGGAGAAGTAGAGGGCACTGACCATGATGTAAAAGACAGCCATCCTATGGTCATGATCAATGGAGAACTCTACTATGATACAGGCAAGGAAAGTGATATTGGAGCCAGATGTGGTGTAATGGATGGAAAGATTCTCTCTACAGTTGACGGTTCAGATATTCCGACGGAGGATAATCAATCGAATTTTGGTAGTGGATATGAATATCAGTATGTTGGAGATGGTGGCATTGATATTGTGATTGATCAAAAATGGATTCGATTTGAAAAAGAATCCAAAAAGAATACAGAGTCTATGAATAATTCTGAAATGGATGCTTGGGGTGTCGAGCTAACTGCTAGTAATATCACACCAACTGGGTTGACTTTAGAATGTAATCAGTCAGGAGGTCAACCGTCGGGTGAATTGTCTACAGGTAGTCGATTTTGGCTAGAAGTAAAAACAGAGGATCAATGGACACCAGTAGAAACATTAAAGTTAGAATATGTTGTTGCTTGGACATTAGAAGGTTGGATAATCACTAAGAATGGTAGCACAGAATGGAAAGTGAATTGGGAAAGGCTCTATGGTGAACTTCCTTCCGGAAGTTACAGAATTGGTAAAGAAGTGATGGATTTTAGAGCTACAGGTGATTATGATACTAATGATTACTATGCATACTTTGAAATCGAGGATTAATCTTGTGGTCTCCTTATTGATGAATAGGTAAGGAGACTTATTCATGCAAGGTATGTTTGTGAATCAAATAGATATGGTGATATCAATAGGAATTAATTGACATGGAAATTTTACATAGTATATTTGACAGATAGTAATTTCCGTGCGAAAGCTTTTTGGCATAAGACAGTTGATAAGTTTTCATGTCATAAATATACTACAGAAGAAAAGATAATTGACGGGATGCCTAAATTAGCGTTCCTGTTTGTAAATTAGGTTAGTGAAACCCCAAAGCGACTTAAACAATGTCGCTTTGGGGTTTTTTTAGTCTTTTTTCTAACCGCTATTTTTAATAAATAAAATCAAAGTTAAGTTATTTTTCAATAACACATTTCATATTTATACAATCTTAATGCCATACAAAGCATCTTAAGACCATTTTTATACGTTCTGGTTTAACATAGATTTGGAAGAAGAAAGGAAGCTTGATATGGAGGAATAGAGTGATTGGAAAAGAAGTTAACAAGCGTAAACAATACAAAAATTTAGTTTAAGTTTATAAACTAAAAAGGAGGTAAAAAGTATGGATATCATCATGTTAGCTATGTTAGCGGTATCATTTTTTTTAGTGAAATTACTGGTAGATTGGTGTGAGCATCAGGTCGAAAAACAATAAGCTAAGTAACGGGAAAGAGAGGATATCAAAATGTCAATAGGCATGTTTTTTTTAGCCGTTATCCTTGTCGGACTTGGATTGTACCTGCTTTATGCACTTATCAATCCGGAAAAGTTTTGATGTTGGAGAATTATAGGGGATATAACTAGGAGGATAGGCTATGTTTCAAATTATAGTTACATTAATGATTTATATGTTGCTGGTAATTCCAATGGGTATCTATCTGTACCATGTTGCTACCAATAAACATACCTTTGCAGACCCAGTTTTCGACCGTGTCGACCGTTTTATTTATCGTCTTGGCGGTATTGACCCACAGAAAGGCATGGGATGGAAAAAGTACGTAATGTCTCTGATAGTGATGAATGCTGTTATGGTCTTTATCGGATATCTGATTTTGAGAATTCAGGCTCTTCCAATTTTTAATCCGAATGGAATTGGTGCAATGGAGCCTACACTTTCTTTTAATACTATTATAAGTTTTATAACGAATACGAATTTACAGCATTATTCAGGTGAAAGTGGACTTTCCTATTTATCACAGATGATGGTAATCATCTTTCTGATGTTTACATCAGCGGCAAGTGGATATGCAGCTTGCGTTGCTTTTGTACGTGGGCTTGCAGGAAAAGAGAAAGATATGGGTAACTTTTATGTGGATTTAGTTCGAATTATAACCCGTATCTTGTTGCCATTATCGATTATCGTAGGTCTGTTCCTTGTTTGGCAAGGCGTTCCACAAAATCTTAATGCCAATGTTACAGTAAATACAATAGAAGGTAATATGCAGGATATCGCAATGGGACCGATTGCTGCGTTGGAATCGATTAAGCATCTTGGTACAAATGGTGGAGGATTCCTTGGTGCCAATTCTGCTACGCCACTGGAAAATCCAACAATATTGTCTAATATTGCAGAACTATATTCTATGATGATACTTCCTGGTGCTTGTGTTATCATGTTTGGGAATATGGTTCGTAATAGAAAAAAACAAGAAAAAGATAATACAAAACCAAAGCGCTGTTTGTTTGGCAGTGAAGGTCGTACCGTTTTTGCTGCGATGGGAATTATGTTTCTAATTGGTGTATTTGTATGTTATTTTGCAGAAAAGGCAGGTAATCCAGCACTGGGGCAGGCAGGTCTTTCTCAATCCATGGGTAGCATGGAAGGGAAAGAGGTTAGATTTGGTATAGGGCAATCCGCTCTGTTTACCACAACCACAACTTCTTTTACCACAGGTACTGTGAATAATATGCACGATACCTTGACACCGATTGGAGGTATGATTCCATTACTACACATGATGTTGAATTTGGTATTCGGTGGTAAGGGTGTTGGACTTATGAACATGATTATGTATGTAATCTTGACCGTATTTATTTGTGGCTTGATGATTGGACGTACGCCGGAGTATCTTGGTAAGAAAATTGAAGGAAAAGAGATGAAGCTCACTGCATTGTGCATTATTATTCATCCGTTATTAATCCTGTCTTTTACTGCTTTAGCTGTCGGTACGCAAGCAGGTATGGAGGGTATTACAAATCCAGGATTCCATGGGCTTTCTCAAGTATTGTACGAATATGCATCGAGTGCTGCAAACAACGGTTCTGGATTTGAAGGTCTTGCGGATAACACTTATTTCTGGAATATTACAACAGGTCTTGCGATGTTCTTTGGACGATACCTGTCCATTATTATTCAGATGGCGATTGCAGGTTCCTTGATGAAGAAACGGTTTGTGAACGAAACAATTGGTACCTTAAGAACTGATACCAAAACGTTTACGATTGCCTTGGTATTGATTGTATATATCTTTGCAGCACTTACCTTCTTCCCGGTACTTTCCTTGGGACCTGTGGCAGAGCATTTAACACTGTGGAATTAACGGAGGTTTGAAAGTATGAAACAATCAAAAGGAAAATTTATTACACCAGAGATTTTTTCTCAAGCTGTGAAGGAGTCTTTTATTAAGTTGAATCCTCGCTATATGGTGAAAAATCCGGTTATGTTTGTAGTAGAACTAGGATTTTTCATTACACTGCTGTTATCTTTCTTTCCTTCTATCATAGAAGCCAACAGTGAACATCTCCGCACCTACAATATTATTGTATGTGTAGTATTATTTGTGACAGTGTTATTTGCAAATTTTGCAGAAGCGGTGGCAGAAGGAAGAGGTAAGGCACAAGCTGCATCACTTAAGAAGACACAAAAGGATACGAAAGCGCGTCTTTTAAATGAGGATGGAACCGAGAGTTTGATTAACTCAAGTGAACTGAAAAAAGGCGATATTGTAATGGTTTCTGCTGGAGAAGTGATTCCCAATGACGGAGAGGTTATGGAAGGTATCGCTAGTGTGGATGAGTCAGCTATTACTGGTGAATCGGCTCCGGTAGTTCGTGAAAGTGGTGGAGACTTCTGCAGTGTTACAGGTGGAACAACAGTGGTTAGCGACTGGCTAAAGATACGTATTACATCAGAGCCAGGTAACAGCTTTCTTGATCGTATGATAGCACTAGTTGAGGGTGCATCTCGTAAAAAGACACCAAATGAGATTGCACTAAACACTCTATTGGTGTCGCTGACGATCATCTTTATGATTGTCATTGTTGCACTTTATCCGATCAGTGGATATAGTGGAGTGGTACTTCCTATCTCTACTCTGATCGCGCTCGCAGTTTGCTTGATACCAACTACGATTGGTGGATTGCTTTCTGCAATCGGTATTGCTGGCATGGATAGGGTTACTAGATTTAATGTAATTGCCATGTCAGGTAAAGCTGTTGAGGCTTGTGGTGATGTTGATACGATGATTCTTGATAAGACTGGAACTATCACCTATGGCAATCGTCTTGCAGCTGATTTTCTACCAGTAAAGGGTGTAGACAAACAAAAGTTAATTAGAGTATCAATGACTGCTTCTGTATTTGATGAGACTCCAGAAGGAAAGTCAACCCTAGATTTGGGTAAACAGCTTGGCTATAATATTCCTGATATTAAGACTAAAAATATTATAGAATTTTCAGCGCAGACTCGTATGAGTGGAGTTGATTTAGAGAATGGTACGAAAATTCGTAAAGGGTCCAGTGATGCGATTATACAGTACATTAAGGAAATGGGTGGAAGTATTCCGGAAAATCTAAAAAAGCTTGTAGACGAGGTTGCAACGTTAGGAGGAACCCCTCTGACTGTTTGCTGTGATGACTGTATCTTGGGTGTAATCTATTTAAAAGATACCGTAAAGCCTGGCATGAAGGAACGCTTTGAACGTCTACGTGCAATCGGTATTAAAACAATTATGTGTACTGGTGATAATCCATTGACAGCTGCTACCATTGCTAGCGAAGCAGGTGTGGATGATTTTATTGCAGAGTGTAAGCCAGAGGATAAGATTGATGTTATCAAGCGAGAGCAGGCAAAGGGGAAAATAGTAGCTATGACTGGTGACGGAACCAACGATGCCCCTGCTTTGGCACAGGCAAATGTAGGTCTTGCGATGAACAGTGGTACCACTGCTGCCAAGGAAGCTGCTAATATGGTTGACTTAGATTCCGATCCTACTAAGATATTAGAGGTAGTTGAAATTGGGAAACAGATGTTAATTACCCGTGGTAGTTTAACGACATTCTCAGTTGCGAATGATATTGCAAAATATTTTGCAATTATCCCTGCCATGTTTATGGTAGCGATTCCCCAACTATCGGTTATGAACATTATGTCTCTTGCTTCACCATATAGCGCAATATTGTCTGCTTTAATTTTTAATGCCATCATTATTCCATGTCTGATTCCGCTGGCGATGAGGGGGGTTAAATACCGTCCGATGTCCAGTAACAGAATGTTAATTCGTAATCTTTTGGTTTATGGACTTGGTGGTATCATTACTCCATTCGTCGGAATTAAAATAATAGACTTGTTGATTCACCCATTGCTTTCCTTGTTGGGTCTGTAAAATAGTAGGAATAGGAGGTTTTGCATAAAAAATGAAAGAAAAACTAAAATCATCATTAAGCGGTTTAAGAAAGGCCGTTCTGATAACAGTAATTTTGTTATTCCTGTGTGGGCTTGGCTATCCCATGCTGTTAACAGCAATTGCTCAGGTGGCATTTCCTCACCAAGCAAACGGTAGTTTAATTCATATAGATGGGCAAGCGGTTGGCTCGAAGCTGATAGGACAGGATTTTAAAGAAGACTATTTCATGAAGTGCCGTCCATCTGCAGTTAACTATAATACCTATAGTGAAGAACAGTTAGAGAATGGAGTTTACGGCGGTGTCGCATCTGGTTCTAATAATTATGCTCCATCAAATCCTGACTTAGTTGCTCGAGTAGAAGCAGATATAGAAGCATTCTTGGTGGAAAATCCTCACCTGAGTGCAAATGATATACCAACCGATTTAATGACTGCTTCCGGATCTGGTCTAGATCCTCATATCACACCGGAATCAGCAAAAATTCAACTGACTAAGCTTGTGGAGACTACCGGACTTTCGATGGAACTACTTGAGGAAATCGTAGAGAATAATACAGAGAATAAATTGTTTGGAATCTTTGGAGAAAATCGTGTGAATGTGCTTGGCGTAAACATTGATATTGCAAAACATATGGGATTGATTGGAGCACAAGAATAAGCAATAAACTTTTTAGGCAGAAGGTATAGTCATTAGGATTCTATTTATGATATATGGTATATAGATAATATGGCTAATCAATGGGGATGTCTTATAAGGCATCCCTGATCATTTATTTTACTAAGACAAAGAGATAAGGTCAAAAGTGAGATAAGGTCAAAAGTGAGAAAAGATGAAAAGTAGGAAAAGAGGAGAAGTAATAAAAGAAGTAAGAAAAGAAGTAAGAAAAGAAGTAAGAAAAGAAAAGAAGTAAGAAAAGAGAAGAAGTAATAAAAGAAGAGAAGTAATTAGAAATTGAAGAAAGATGATGATTCAAACTACAACTTCAATATGAAAGTTTATAGCTCTATATAATAATACATAGAAAGTATTGGTATAAATTATGATAGAAAGTATTGGTATAAATTATGATTGACAAATAGAATACAAGATGATAAAGTGTAATTAGGTTAGACACAACTAACCATAAGCGCGGAGTATACTCCGCTTATCTTAAGTATACGGGTTAGGATGAACTAACCATAGAATTGTGAAGAAGAGAATGAATTATGCGGAACTACTAGTATCCGCTTTTCTTGACACTATAAGTTAGGATAAACTAACCAATAAAATACTGTAACAGTGAGGAGTATAGTCAATGAGTATAGAACGATATTTAATCGAGCATTGTTCTCCGACATTAGCGTCATTAAAAACTGGCAATCTGTTCGGATTCGATTATGATTGTGAAAGTGATTTGATTGCTCATGTCAAGGAGTGGAACGAACAACTAAACTATAAAGGTGTGTTCGTTGAGGCATTAAAGGTACAAAATAATAGAGCTTTAATTTACGTTTATCGAAAAGATAAACTTGCTGCGGACTTGAAAAAAGAGGGTGTTGCAGGTTTTTTAAAAAAGTATGGTTATGAAGATATAACTATTGATGTTGCAATAAATATACTAAATAATCACTTATACGAACAAGAGGGTTTTCCACATGAAATCGGGTTATTTCTTGGTTATCCACTTGGTGATGTCATCGGATTTATTGAAAACAGAGGTAAAAATCCGAAGTGTACAGGTTGTTGGAAGGTGTATTGTGATGTGTGTGAGGCACAAAAGTTATTTTATTGTTTTAAAAAATGCACTGCGGAGTTCATAAATCTCTGGAATCAAGGAAAGACAGTTTGGCAGCTCACAGTAGCCGCTTGACACATAAATACTTCATAAGAAAAGAGGTTAGCGATATGAGTAAAATTGCAGTAGTATATTGGAGTGGTACCGGTAATACGGAAGCTATGGCAAATTATGTGGTGGAAGGTGCAAAAGAATCAGGAGCAGATGTAACATTGTTTACAGCTACTGAATTCTCAAAGGATCTTATTGATGATTTTGATGCATTTGCATTTGGTTGTCCTTCTATGGGCTCGGAAGAGTTAGAAGATAGTGAGTTTGAACCAATGTTTACTTCGATAGAATCAAAACTTAAGGGAAAAAGAATTGCGTTATTTGGTTCTTATGGATGGGGAGACGGTGAATGGATGCGAACATGGGAAGAAACCTGTGTAGACGATGGTGCGATTCTAGCATGCGACAGTGTTATTTGTAACGATGCTCCAGATGAGGAAGCAAAGAGTGCTTGTACTCTATTAGGGAAAACTCTTGTTGTATGATCTGATACATAGTTAGATTCAGATGAATGATTACCGGTAACGATAGAATTATATAATAAGAAGGTAGGAATGTAGTTTTATGAAATCAGTCTACATTCCTACCTTCTTTCATTTATTTCAAGTTATAATCACTTATTAGTTGACATGTATTAAGATAATAAATAGGGATGAAACATAGATTGATTTCCAACGTTATCCATTGATTTTTTCGTCTAGAGTGCTACAATTTCCTGTTATAGTAAGTCTTAAATTTGGAAAAGCTATCAACAATTACAATAGGAGGCAGATATATGAAATTAAGTGAAAAAATTGTTTTGGTTACCGCATCGACAAGAGGCATTGGACTTGCCTGTGTTAAGCGTCTTGCGAAGGAGGGTGCCACTGTATACATGGGAGCGAGAAATCTAGAAAAAGCAGAGGCGGTTGCAAAGGAGCTACAAAAAGATGGTTGGAAAGTTAAAACAGTTTATAACGATGCTACCGTAAAAGAGAGCTATCAAACTATGGTGGAGGAAGTGATGAAGCAAGAAGGTAGAATTGATGTATTAGTCAATAATTTTGGAACCTCCAACCCAAGAAAGGATCTAGATATTAAGTCAACTGAGTATGAGGAGTATATTGGAACCATAGATATGAACCTAGCGAGTGTGTTCTTAACAACTCAAGCGGTGGTACCTCATATGGCTGCAAATGGTGGTGGAAGTATTATAAATATCTCTTCTATTGGAGGAATACGCCCTGATATTTCACAGATAGCCTATGGTACTAGTAAGGCTGCAATTAACTACTTAACAAAGCTTATTGCTGTGCAGTGCGCAAGAGACAATATCCGATGTAATGCTGTATTACCTGGTATGACAGCAACAGATGCAGTAAATGAAAACTTAACAGATGAATTCAAAGAGTTTTTCTTAAAGCATACCCCAATCAGACGCATGGGCACCCCAGAAGAAATAGCTGGAACAGTTTTCTACTTTGCCAGTGATGACTCTGCGTATACAACAGGTCAGATTGTTGATGTTTCTGGTGGTTTTGGGTTACCAACACCGGTTTATGGGGATATGATTGCAATGAAAAGTAAAAGATAACGCTATGTCTAAGAGCTTTTGCATATTATATTGCAAAAGCCCTAACTATTGTTTTCGTATTAATAAAATTAAGGTTCTTATCGATAATTTATCGGAATTTCATTAAATTTAACCCAATCTCCTCGTTAAATTCACGTTCTACCATACCATCTATAACGGTTAAAACTAATTCACCGGTTCCACTTATAATGGCTTCATTTAGATGTCCACCATAAACATTCCCGTTCTCATCAGAGATACTGATATGAAAGTGAGTATAAACTTCTCCCTTCATAGATGTTATGGTTCCACCAAGTGATACGATTTCTAAATCACCATCAAAGGTATAGCTTTTATAGGTTTTATTCGCCGTTTCAAAAACACCTGCTGTGACTTTCCCACAGGCACCTAACCCACTTAAAGTAGCAAGCTTAATCTCTTCTTTTTTCGCTAATTCTTTTAGCTGTGTAACGATATCTTCTCCACGATCCAAGCGGATTACATAATGATTTTCAAATCTACGATAGTCCATAATGCACCTTCTTTCCTTCTTTCCTTTTATCCTCAATTTTAAATTCAATGTGGAAATAAATCTATCAAGATAATTATACATAACATTAAAAAAAAATGCATTAGAAAATCGGTGTATCTTAATTATATAGAGTTCACACGAATACAATCTGCTCTCAATGTAAGATTTATGAGGTAAATTAATCAGGAAACTATGCAAATTCTTGTATCTGGAAAATTAAATTCTGACTGATATTGATTGACAGATAAAAAGAGTAGGTGTAATATTCAATCATAATTGGTAGTACCAATATTGAACAGAAATTTATTTCAGCGACACTATCTATTATTATTGATAATAATATTATGATTAAAAGAGAAATATTGATAATATCACTTTTAGTCAGGTTCATTCCTTATTCATTAGTTCATTCTTTTTTTGGTGAACATCTCAATACATATAAATTTACACAAGAATGGAGAAAAGTTATGAAGTACGTTCGGCAATTTGGAATTATTCTAGCGGTAACTTTTATTGGAGAGGTTTTAAAACTCTGTATCCCTTTACCAATACCCGCAAGTATATATGGATTAGTTATTATGTTAGGTCTTATGATGACAAAAATAGTCCCAGTCAAATCTGTGAAAGATGCTGGAAGCTTCTTAATCGAAATTATGTCGCTTATGTTTATCCCAGCTGGAGTTGGTTTAATGATTTCCTGGAATGAGATAAGTGATATTTGGTTACCTTTGGTTCTGATTATTATCATAACCACTGTCGTTGTTATGGTGGTGACCGGTAGAGTTACGCAAAGAGTTATCTCACAGGACAACAAAAAGGAGTTAGGGAATCAAAAGAGGAGGTAACATAAATGAAAGAAATCATAAGTAATTCTTTATTCTTTGGGGTTGGTATAAGCCTACTTGGGTATGAAATTGGTTTACTCTTAAAAAAGAAATGGAAACTAGCAATATTTAATCCGCTGCTGATATCAATAATATTTGTAATTGGTATGCTTTCCGTATTTGATATTGGCTATGAGACTTACGAAGAAGGGGCAAAATACCTTAGCTATCTTCTAACACCAGCAACAGTCTGTCTTGCAATTCCTTTATACGAACAAATGGAGTTACTAAAACAGCATAAAAAGGCCATTTTCATCGGAATAATCTCAGGGGTATTAACTAGCCTTGTTAGCGTTTTACTATTATGTGCGTTATTTCAATTTACTCATGAGCAATATGTAACGTTACTTCCAAAGTCTATTACAACTGCAATTGGTATGGGCGTATCAAAGGAGCTTGGAGGAATCGTAACGATAACAGTAGCGGTGATAATAATCACTGGAGTACTTGGAAACATGATTGCCGAAACGGTATGTAAAGTGTTTCGTATAACGCATCCAGTCGCTAAAGGAATTGCTATTGGCACTTCTGCACATGCAGTTGGAACAGCGAAGGCACTTGAGATGGGAGAAATCGAAGGGGCAATGAGTAGCCTTTCTATTGCTGTGTCTGGTTTATTAACAGTAATTGGAGCCTCCATCTTTACGAATTTTATGTAATTGAAAGCGAGAGTTAAGGGTTATTATATGAATATAGAAAATAAAACATATCAAAATGTGATTCATTATATTAAAGATCTGGTAAAAACAGAGACGTTAAAGGAGGGAGATAGACTCCCTACGGAACGTAAGATGTCACTTGATTTAAATATGAGTAGAAATTCCATAAGGGAAGCCTTACGAACGATGGAAACGTTGGGATTAATAGAGAGTAAGCAAGGTTCAGGAAATTATTTGAAAAGCTCGGTAGGAAAAGCTTTTACAGAAACCTTAACGATGATGTTATACATGAAAAAAATTAATTACATTGAGATCAATCAGGTACGTTGTGCGGTGGAAATTCAAGCTTTTTGTAGTGTGATACAGGATATAAAGGAAGAGCAGCTAAAAAAGCTGATGGATCGACTGATTGCCTTGGAAGCTGCGACGAGAGAGGATGAGAGCAGATACGATAAAGAATTTCATCATGAATTAATTGCTATGACAAAAAATCCACTTATGATTGGTATTATGGAAGCGTTAGCAGACGCATTTGAGGATGGAATTTCATATAATTTAAATCATATGAAGGAGGAAGAACGCCAATATCAAAGAGAATGTCATAGAATGATAATGGAAGGACTGGAAAGTAAAAATCTTAAGAAGGGTCTTAGTGGAATAAAAAATCACTATGATTTCATAGACCAGGCTCTGCGTAACAACGTCCTTTCATAATTGTTACACAATAGTCTTATTTTCTTTCTCTGCAAATCGCACCATGCAATATTGCTTTAAATCAAAGTGTTTTTCAATTATTTCATACAAAGTAAAGCCAAAATGCTCATACATTGCAACATTTCGTTCGTTATGAGTTTCTAGGGAAAGCTCTAAACCAAACTCATCAGCATAGCGTATTACTTCTTTCATCATTTTGGAGGTAAGACCATGATGTTGCGCAGAGGGGCGTACGGCAAGATAGATAATATGCATTCGTTTGGTTTGCTCTATGTCATCCGTCCATTTAGAATTTAAATAATCCTTTCCAAGATAAAAATTCCATAGTGTCTTTAAAGAGGGATCTTCTTTAATCAGATAACCTTCTGTTTTTATGGATGCTATAAATTCATCGATATAATAACGTAGGGTGTTATAATGTTCCGACTCATCTGAGACAATAATAAGCCCATTAATATCTTCACTATCTGCATAGAATTCACAGGAATTGAAAAACTCCTCTAAGTCACATTTAAAAAGTTCTGGCATCAATTTTTTCCTAGTTTCTTCCTTCGGAATTAAATTTGCGTATAAAGGATCATTAAGAAAACATTCTGATAATAATTGTTCTAATTTTTCAAAATCTTTTTTTTCGATACGGTATAATTGATCGGTATACAACGGATTCACTCACCTTTGGTATGTATTCATGTTGAAATCATACATCAAAAGGCTTAGATTTTCAAGATTAAATACAGAATATCATAGGATCATAGAATATCATGGAGCGACATGATATTCGTAAATTGTGAAAAAATGAAAGGATAAATAAAGATAGAGTACTTTATCTATTTTACAGTTAATGGGATTCATGCTAAAATATTAGATAGTTTATTGTAACAATCAAAAGAATTATTTATGAGAATAGGAGTTCATATGGGGATGTTTGATGTTTATTTATATGGTATGGTGGTAGCAACGAATAGCTTTTTATTAGCAGGTGCTTATCCTAAACCTGATACCTATGGGGAAATTAAAATGAAACATAAACTACCAGGGGGTGAAACAGGAACCTGTGCTACGGTATTAAGTTCTCTTGGATGTACCGTATTAATGGATGGAAATCATATGGGAAGTAATGTTTTTCCTGTAATTAAGGCTTTTTATCAAGGGACTAAGGTTGATATATCTAGATTAACCCACGATATCACTTATGACGGATTAGAGGATTATGTTATTATCGATAAAGATACTAGAACACCATTTGGAATGTTTGGAAGTTTCTGTTCTGATTCAGTAAAGCGATGGAATAAACCTAGGTTAGAAGATATTTTAGCTGCTAGGGTGGTCGGATTGGATCCTTTCTTTGGTGAGGAAGCTGAATTTGTTGCAAAAGTTTGTATGGAGTATAAGATACCGTATGTTACCATTGATTGTAAATATGACAGTCTAATTCATAAGAATGCGAACGTTACAATAATATCAGGGGAGTTCTTTGGCTATACTTATACTGGTGAAGTAGACAAAGAAGAATTATTTGAACAGTACATAACTAACGGGAATGGATTAGTAATTTTCACTAGAGGCTCAAAGGAAATCTGGTATGGAAGAAAGAAAACTGGGAAAAAAGTTTTAAAGCCATATGAGGTGTTAGTAGAGAGTACCTTAGGAGCAGGGGATACTTTTAAAGCAGGATGTGTTTATGCCCTACTAAAGGGTATGGAAGATGAGGATTTGGTACGTTTTGCAAATGCCTGTGCGGCAGTAGCATGTACAAGATTTCCATTACCTACAAATCCACCAACACTTAGTGAAGTTATGGCTTTAGTAGGAGGAAAGATTACAGATGACAATCGATTCAATGGAGATGTTTGAGCCTGTCACATCGAGGTGGTTTAAGAATACACTTGGTGAACCAACGATTGTACAGAAAGAAGCATGGAGAAGTATAGCAGATGGATTTGATACGCTGGTATCTGCCCCAACAGGTACTGGTAAGACTCTATCCGCATTTTTAGTATATATTGATCAGCTAATGCGATTAGCAAGAGAAGAAAAATTAAAAGAAGAGCTCTACGTCATCTATGTATCACCACTAAAGTCACTAGCGGGTGATATTAAAGAGAATTTAAAGAAACCCCTGCATGGAATCTTAGGGGAGGTTATAAAACAAAACAGAGAAGATAACATTATTACACAAGATAATGAAGATGAATTCATCAGACAAGACAAAGATGGAATTATCAAAGAAGATAACAGAGAGGAAAGAGGGAATAAAAAAGAATATCTGCTGCTGAATGAATCAAAGAATCTAAGCGTTAATGGAACACAGCCAAGCAAGCAAAATTCAAAAATTCCTAGTATATCGGTTGCGATACGTACCGGTGACACCACACCGCAAGAGCGAAGACAGATGATAAAGCATCCGCCTCATATACTTATCACAACACCTGAATCACTTTATCTGCTTCTAACTAGTAAATCGGGGCAGGGTATAATAAAAACAGCGAAAGTTGTTATTATTGATGAGTTACACGCTCTCATTGATTCCAAACGTGGTGCGCATCTGATGCTATCCATTGCTAGGCTTGATAAGTTATGTGGGAAACCACTACAGCGTATAGGATTATCTGCTACGATTGAACCATTAGACCTTGCTGCAAATTATCTTTCACCGGGGCCAGCAAAAATTGTTGCTCCTAAGATGACGAAGAAAGTAAAGTTTTTAATTACTAGTCCCTTGTCGGAAGAAGTTGGTATACGTAAGACGCCTGTTTGGGAGGAAATAGCTGCTATTATCTATGATTCCTGTCGTAAAGTACGTAGCGTTATTGCTTTTGTGGAAGGAAGAAGATTTGCAGAAAAACTGGCTTACTATGTAAATCAGCTCGGTGGAGATGGGTTTGCTAGAACACATCATGGAAGTCTATCAAAGGAACAAAGATTAGAAGTAGAGCAATCGTTAAGAGATGGGAAATTAAGACTCCTTTGCGCAACCTCCTCCATGGAACTTGGAATTGATGTTGGAGAGATTGATGAAGTATTTCAAATAGGATGCCCTATGTCCATATCAAGCACGATGCAGAGATTAGGACGTGCTGGACATAATCCTGATAGAGTAAGTGTGATGCAGATGTTTCCAAGAGCACCAATTGAGGGGCTTTATTGTGGACTTACCGCAGAGGTCGCAAGACAAGGTAAGGTAGAATATGCCAAACCACCTAGAATGTGTTTTGATATACTTGCACAACATCTTGTTTCTATGGCAACAGGAGATGGGTATCAGGTACAGGAGGTACTTGAGATTTTACCACGAGCTTACCCATTTAAGGATATAAATATTGAGGATGTTCGTGATGTTTTAAAAATGTTAGCTGGAGATTATGAGCATGAAAGGGAGATTCCAGTCAGACCAAGGATTCTTTACGATAGAATTCATGACAGGGTGGAAGGTGACCCATACAGTCGAATGCTAGCTGTTTCTACAGGAGGAACGATTCCTGACAAAGGGTTATATCAAGTGAAAAGTGAAGAAGGTGTAAAGCTTGGTGAACTTGATGAGGAATTTGTCTATGAATCAAGGGTAGGGGAAAAGTTTTTACTTGGAACTTTTGGATGGAAGATAGTAAACATACAAAAAGATGCAGTAATTGTAGCACCTGCATCCTCAGGAAATGCAAAACTTCCTTTCTGGAAGGGTGAGAAAAAAGGAAGAGGACTTAAAACAGGTTTGGCTTTTGGTGAACTACTTCGAAAGCTTTCTAGGGCCAATGAGGCAGGTAGCTTATTAGAGGACTTAAAAGCATTTGGATTGGATCAGGCAGCATCGACGGGAGCTTATGAATTTATTCAGCGTCAGTTAAAAGCAACCGGGTGTCTTCCGAATGATAAAACTATTCTCATTGAACATTTTAAAGATGAAGCAGGTTGTTTTCAGATGATGGTACATTCTGTATTTGGAAGAGAAGTGAATGAACCACTTGCTATATTAATTCAGGAAGCTGCGAGCATGTCATTACAAAGAGTAATCAATTATGTGGCAGACGATGATGGTTTTTTACTATTTCCTTATGATGGACAGCCTTTACCAGAAGGTTTGCTGACTATGATATCACCAAGTACATTGCGGGGAGTACTGGAAGCGAAATTAATTGCGACACCACTGTTTCAGATTTCTTTCCGTTATAATATGGGCAGAGCAATGATGATGGGAGTCCGAAAAAGCGGAAGACAGCCACTCTGGGTACAACGAATGCGTTGCGCACAGATGCTTGATTCTATCTTGTCCTATGGAAATCATCCAATCATTAGAGAAACGAAGCGAGAGTGCTTGGAAGATATCTGGAATCTTCCAGGGCTTGAGTATGTGATTCATGGAATTTTATCTAATTCGATTGAAATAAGAGAGATGTTCTTAGAATTTCCATCTCCTATGTCACTTCCTTTTCGAAGACAAACCGAAGGAGCCATGATGTATGATTATGCTCCATCGACTATGGGAATATTAGATGCATCAAGGAAAGCCTTAGAGCAGGCAAATAACTTGCAACCAGAACAAAAGATGATAGAAGAAGTATCAAAGAGAGTAAAATTGCCAGAGAATAAACAAGAACTTCATACTCTTTTAATGATAGAAGGAGATATGATAGCAGGGGAACTGGAGATACCAATTGACTGGTTATTAAGTTTAGTAGAGGAAGGCTTTGCTTGCTATATTGAACCGGGGTTGTGGATTGCAACGGAGCAGATTAAACTATATGAAGATGCTTTGGTTCAAAGAGAAAATAAAGCTTGTCAGCAGATTCTTAGACGAACGCTACGATATCGTGGTGGACAGACTGCAAAGCAGCTTATGGAGCGTTATTATATACCGGAAGAAGTAATACTTACGAATCTATCTGCATTATGTGAACAAGGAGCAATAGTAAAACAAGGAGAATATTATTATCATTCAACTCTTTATGAAAAGGCACTAAAGCTAACAGTATATGAAAGAAGAGAACAGATAAAAACTCTGCCCAAAGAGCGTTTCGCAGCACTTCTCGCTGGAAAGACCGCTATCGCAGCATCACCGAAAGAGCAGCTTAGTAAGGTATTGGATCAATTTGCTGGTCAGGTAATCCAACCGTCTTTCTTAGAAACTGTACTGTTACCAGCAAGAGTTGCGAAATATAGACCTGATTTGTTGGATTCTCTGTTATCCCAAGGTAATTTCCAGTATAGAGTAACAAAGGAAGGGATTAGTTTTCATTATAGTGAAGATATTGATTGGGAGGCTTTACTTCCTACAGTTGATATACCTTTAGAAGAAACGGAACAAATGCTCTATGAAGCCTTACAGAAAAGAGGTGCGAGTTTCTTAAATAGTCTAACTTCACTGCTTTCTGGCAAATCCCCTTATGAGGCAATTCTCTCCTTACTAGAGAAGGGACTTGTCTGTGCAGATAGTTTTGTATCAGTTAGAATGTGGTTAAATAAGGAGAAGCTTAAGAAAGGCAATGTAAGACAGCTAGTGAACGCTAGGGTTATGGTTATGACTTCTGGAAGGTTTGAAGTTGCCAGACCATTTAAGGATGTGGCGATTGAGCAAACTTTGGAGCGATTATTTGACCAGGTTGTAATCGTGTGTAAAGAGACGGTAAGAGGGATTTCCTGGGCGGATGCACTAAAGGAACTTAGTGTCTGGGAATATACCAAAAGGGCGAGAAGAGGGTATTTTGTAGAAGGGCTCTCAGGGATACAATTTATCCGTGAAAAAGATTTTATATCTACAATGTATACGCTAGAGCACCCCAAAAAAGAAATCCTATGGTTATCTGCAATAGATCCATATCAAATCTGGGGAAAATACCTTTCTTATGAAAAAGATCGTTCCTTTGTACAAGTAGCAGGTACCATAGTTGCATTATCGCAAGGAGTACCAATTGCGGTGTTTGAACGTCAAGGAAAAGCACTGAAGGTATTTGAGCTTGAGGAATTAAAAAGTGCTTTGGAATTATTTGTTCTTGACTTTGAACGAAAATGTTTTTATCCGAGTACGAACAGATTAGTTATTAAAGAGTTTCCAAAAGAGGCAGAAGAAGCGCTGTCTTTGGTAGGATTTAAGAAAGAAATCGCGGATTACGTATTATATCGGAAGTAAAGAAGACCACAATCTGGATGATGAGTTGATTCATTGTCCAGATTGTGGTCTTTTACGGTTTTTTATGTATCATCTTTACAAATCAGGATGTGTAAAAAATTGTAAATTATAGTGCGAAAAAATAGAGTATGTGATAGAATGTTAATAATTGTAAAAACAATATTACTTATTACATAAATCCAAGGTGGTTTTTTATCAATGTGTTACTTTTTTTATAATTGCAAAGACCTACTAGTATACTTATGACTCGTTAAACCGTTTAAAGAAGGTGCAAGAAACAACTGGTAACATCCTATCCTATGAATATGACAAGAGTGGAAATCGAACCATGGAATTGTCACAAAAAGGGTTGCATTTTATCCGAACCTCTTATGATTATGGCGAGCGTAATCGGCTTGCGAATTCCGTTACCCTTTCTCATACGGATGCTACTAAAAAAAGCGAGTACTCCATAACAGATTACTCCTACGATAAGAATGGTAACCTGCTGCAGAAAAATACAGCATATGCGGAAAGCACAACCGAGGATCAATTAAAGGACTTGACGAAATTACCTAAATTCGGTATGAAGAAGATAAGTGAATTTAATTTAACCTCAAATGCTGGTTCGGTAGTGGGAGCAACGGAAGGAACAATTGCAGGAACAACGATAGGAACAGACTATCTTACCCGTTATTCCTATGATAATTTCAATAGTAGTTCATCGAAAGGCTCCAATATCCTCTATCAATATAATGCAGAGGACTATAGAATCCAAAAATCAGTGAATGGAGAAGTGATACGATATCTTTATGAGGCAGATCAGGTTATCTTAGAGTTGAATGATAATGGAGAAGAAATCGGTCGAAATGTATATGGCACGAACCTAATATACCGTGAAGCATTATCTGAAAATAGTACAGAAGCTTACTATTATTTGTATAATGCGCATGGTGATGTTACAGGACTTCTAAAGCAAAATGGAACCATAGCTGTTACATATTGTTATGATGCGTTTGGTAACCTATTATCAAAGCAGGGGCAAGCAAATAATAGCATACAATGATCCGTTAAGCTTGAATCGGTATACTTACTGTGCAAATAATCCGATACGGTATTATGATCCGACGGGACATAGATTAAAAGGTGATGAAGACCTTCTTAATATTCAGGGACTAGCAATGGTTGATTTTTATGCTAGTGAATGGAAGAAGTATCAGAAACTTGCAAAAGAAGTGAAAAATAAAGATCCAAATTTATATAATCAGTATAAAGATGCAATGTCTCAAGTAAAAGGTTTGGCTAACGACGTAAGAACCTCACAGCTTTTAATAAGGGAAATTCTATTCCTACAATTAATAAAAGTAATCAGAATCCAATTAACACTGGAACTATTAATCAACAAAGTCAGAGCTAATTGAGAGGCATTGGTTTTACGATTGATACATCAAAAACATCTGTGAGCAATGGTACATTTGCAGTGGAAAAATCTTCTGCTCTTATTATAACTCAATGGATGGGCAATGATGGTACAAGGAGCTATATCTTATAATGAGAAAGGGAAATATTCTACGCAAGAAACAAGTGATTATGGAACGAAATTAAACATAAGAAATTTTCTTGTGACTGGACCTAATTCAGGTTATAGAAGTTATCATTATCAAGTCGAAGCCTATTTAGATTGGGACAGAAGAGGGAAGCCTTATAATGCGGCAGAACCAAAGTTTACAGATAAACAGGGATGGACAGAATATGATAAAATATTTAATAAATTGGGAACTTTGCCAGCAAATAAAAGTGGAGGCTGGAGTAATATTGATGATTCCTTGACTGATGAGGGAGGATATTTAGTTGGATATGGGAAAAGTAATCACGGAATCGGGGCAGCAGTAGACTTAAACTTTGGTTTGAAACAATATGCACCAATAGGTAAAGGGAGTCGTCATTGGGTTGAAGATTTCGGAAGGAATTATGGTTTTACAGGGCTTTATAAAGATGGAAACTTATCGTATAGTGAAAAGAATGGGCAAGGTAATTTCAAGGAAACATGGCATTTAAACTATTTTGGACCTAATGTAAAATAAAAATATTTATTTAGGATGAGGATGCGTAGATATGAATAATAAAATATTTATAGTTCTTTTATTAATGATGGTTTTTAGCTTGATAACTGGGTGCCATGGTGAAAGTAATATTTCAGAAACCAAAGGTTCAACTAGTACACAAAATAATAATCAAACTAAAAGCCCACAAGACAATGATTCTGTATCAACTAAAATACCTGAAGATACTTGTGAGGGTACGATTAATGACGCGGAACCGATTGATGCAAATAATGAACCCATTTTACAGAGTAATTATGTTTATGGGGGAAAAGTGGCTACAGATGGAAGTTATCAATATTTTGAGCTTTACACACTTAGTGACGATATTGTTGGTCTTTGTAGGATAGAAAAAGATGGTAATAACTTTTCAGTATTAGACAATAGTAGAGTATTTTCTATTAATGTTATGGATAATTTTTTATACTTTATTCAGAGAAACAAATATACGCATGGTGGTGATATTTATAGAATAAATAAGGATGGCTCTAAGAAAACAGAGTTAATTAAGGGTAATTATTCTCAATTGATAATAATCGAGAATAAATTATATTTCCTAGGATTTGACGACTGTAAGATATATCGAATGAATGCCGACGGTTCTGGTGTAGAAGTATTTATTTCTGATGAATGCGATACTTTCTTATTTAGTGAGGGCTATATTTACACTCCTATATTAGAGAAGGGAACAGAAGGCAGAGGTAAATTAGTTCTTGCTAAATATGATATTAAAGATAGTTCGAAAAAGACTATAATCGCCACGGACTTACCGTTAACAGAAGAGTATGGATATCTTATCCGGTATTTTATTTACAAAGATAAAATATTATATATCGATGAGAAGGATAATAACAAAATATATATCATGAATAATGATGGTACCGAAAAAAAGGAACTGATTGATATCAATGTAGAATCAATGTTAATTTCTGAGGATGGTACAATATACACTGTTTCAAGAACATTTGAAGAAGGTATGAAAATCCAGACATTTAATATGGATGGAGCTGAATCAAGAACAATTTATTCGGGTTTTATGGATAATTATCAATTGTTAGGATTAGTCGATGATTATATATATTACTATGATGATCAGGGTGAAGGGAATGGAGAGACTGGTAGGATCAAGATTGATGGAACTGGAAATGAGATACTTGGGATTAAACTAGAGGAATAAGGATATTTTCTGCTAAAGTTATGAGGAGGTTGAGATAAGAAAAATTCGGCATGACTTCCAGTACGTAGAATATGCGCCTAAAGTAGTAGAAATAAGCGAAGAGCAGATAAATTAGAAAAATGAAACCGCAAAGCGATTACCATTAAGGTTGGTAGTCGCTTTTGCCCTAGTAGAATAGCGAGCAAGCCCTAACCCAAGTGGTGAATACCTTAAACGTAGACCTCTTATACCTATAATAAAAACCAAATGGCTGAAACGAAAAATTTGGCTAATGAGGTACGAAACTCACAAATATTTAAGAAGGAAAATCCTATTCAGATTAACATTGTAAGTACAAATAATATAGTAACAGATACAGCTTTAGATAAAATAGGATCTTCAACTAGCTCAAATCAAACGTTCAATGCTAATAATAAAATCATTGAAAATCAGTGGAGTTCAGGGAAACAGTTTAATGAAAGTTGGCAGGGTTATCTGATACAAAACGGTGTTCTACTTACTGCAAAATCGGGTCAGGAGAATACAGATAAAGCAGGCATAGGCTATGGTGCAACAGGCTTACTTGCACTTACAGTACTTAATAAAGAAGCTCTTGTTGGCGCTGTTGGCAAATATGTGCTACTTTTTATACCTGGAGTAGGTATTGCTGTATGTGTTATAACAGGTCTTGGAATAGTCTATTATATTTTGCCATCCGAAACCTCAGAATATGTTGAGGGTGCACCAACACCAGTGCCGGCACCAACACCAAGTGCAGTACCAGGTAAGGGGAATTCTGAGCATGAAAAAGATTTAGGAAAATTGCCTCAAAATGCTCAAGATGCATATGGAAAATATGATAAGTCTGGCTGGAAAGGAAATGTTCCGGGTCAAACGGAGGGAACCGCAGCAGGAGCTAAGTATCAAAATAGAGACGGGAAGCTCCCAACAACAGATTCTAATGGCAATTCAATTACATATAAAGAATGGGATGTGAATAATAAGCAACCGGGAGCTCTTAGAGATGGAGAAAGATTTGTTACAGGGTCAGATGGTTCTGTTTATTATACCGATAGCCATTATGGTGAAGGAAGTAGCCCAACAGGATCAGCTCCATTTACAAAAATTCATTGGAGGTGAAAATCAATGATTAATAGAATTATTTTTGCTTCTGCCAAGGAAGTGAAAGAAGTAAAAAGTAAGTTAGAATCAAATGATGAAATTTTTATTATTGAAATTGAAGGAGAACGATGTTTATTTTTAGCAGATTACTTAAATTCAATGTCTAATCTTTTTCAGTTTCCAATAAAAGCACAAGGATTAGATGGCTATAATGATTGGATGAGGGATTTATCATGGTTAAATAAAGAACAAATTATAATCATTATTAATGATTTTTTTAAATTTTTACAGAGAGATACTTTATCCAAAGAGGTAATTATTGAAGATTTTAAAGAGGTAATTTTGCCTTGGTGGGAATCGGAGGTTACTAATTGTGTTGTCGGTGGAAAAACAAAAAAAATGCTAGTATATTTGGTTGAATAGCATTTTATTCGCCCGGCAAAGCCGGACGATGTTCCCGGAGGTTATGCGTTTTCTAGCATAACCTCTTTAACCTGCACCACTTTCGACCCTACTTTTGGAGAAAATAGGCTGATTCCAAATCGGGCTAACGAGCCGAAAAGATGGTTCACTGGTAATATCTTTGCGAGATGCAACTTTAAAGGCCGCACAGAGGGCCAAAGGCAGAGAAAGATAAAGACAACAGTTATAATCAGTATAAAGATGTAATATCTCAAATGAAAAGTTTGGAAAGTGATGTACGATTTTCACAGGTTTTTAAGAAAGAAAGTTCTATACAGACAAACAATACAAATACAAATACAAATAAGATATTAACAAGTGATGTCGCTTTAAATAGAATAGGATTTTCATTAAGTTCTAAATGAGGTGAAGTGGCTAGAAAAGAATGCTGGGTATTATGGGTATGAAGGGTATTACTACGATACAAAAAATAAATATTTTAGAGAAACATGGCATTGGAATTATAATGGGCAAAGAAAATAGGAGGTATATGAAATGCAGAAAAAAGCTATTTTAATTATAATAATATGCCTCTTCCTTCTGGGATGTACCCAGCGAAATCAGAAGGATATAGATACGTTAAAAGAAATAACCGTAACACCAACTGTAATAGCAGAGAGTATCACCCCAACGAAGACTGATGAGCTTCTAATACCAACTGAAATCCTTGTGAAGGTGCCAACTACGCCGACTCCCAATATTACAGAAGAGGTTTTTTCTCATACACTTTTGGGAATAACTCCAGAAAATTCCTGTAACAATGGAATAATAGTTTCAGAGGGAGACTATGTATATTTTTGGAGTGGATACTATTATTCTGAAGAAGGAAAATTTTGCAGGATGAAGCAGGATGGTACCGAACTTCAAATCCTTTCGGATGATAAGCCTTGTTTTATTAATATAATAAACGGTAAACTATATTATATTAGTCAAAAAGAAAGAACTTATTATCGGGGGGACCTCTATTCTATGGATTTTAATGGGGAGAATAGAAAACTCATTGTAGAGGGGGAATGTGATTATCTTATTGTTATGCAGAATTCCATCTACTATGTTGATGCTTCAAATGATATGACGCTCTATGAGACAGACCTAGAAGGAAAAGGTGGGGAAATAATAAAAAAAGGTTGCTCTGACGTGCAATATCAAGATGGATATTTTTATTATCGTTCTACAGAATCTATCAATGATATCTATATGTTTCCAATCCATAATGCAACGGATACTACTAGATTAATTACCACATCTGCTACTGACTTTATTTCAAAGTTTATAGTTTATAATAATTTTATAATTTTTATAAAAAATAATATTCTATATAGTTATTCAATTACTGAAAATTCAGTATCAAAGCTACATAATGGAGTGAGTTCATATGGCATGACGATAAAGGAGGATAAGATATATCTACTAAGCTTTTATGAAGAAGAGGTGTTAGGGCAAGGGATATTTATGTATGACATAGTATGCTATGATCTCAAAGAAAAGAATCTACGTCTTGTTGCTCCCTATAAGGATGGAGATTATATGGAAAACCCATTGTATGTTATCAATGATTATATATACTTTGGTGTAGCAGATGCGGAAGGAAGTGTACTAGAGAATCATAGAAGTAAGCTAGATGAGTCAGATGAAGAATGTTTGTTACATGATAAAATATTAGGGACAAAAGCTGAGGGAGATTGCTTAATTCGTTGATAGAATTAAGACTGTAGTAGCAGAAAGTATCACCCAGACTGTAAGCGTCAACTAAAGCGCGCCTACAAAAAAATACAATACGCATGGTGATGTCACAGGATTCTAAAGCAAAATGGAACTATAGCTGCGACTTACAGTTATGACGCATTTGGTAGCCTATTATCAAAACTAGGGCAAGCAAATAATACCATCACTTATGCAGGATATCAGTATGATGCAGAAACAGAACTGTATTATCTGAATGCAAGATACTATGACAGCAAGATAGCAAGATTCTTAACGGAGGATACTTATGGTGGGGAATACAATGATCCGTTAAGCTTGAATCGGTATACCTACTGTGCAAATAATCCGATCATATATGTCGATCCTTCAGGTCGAATATGGCAAAAGACAGATAAGGGATTAAATGACGATGCCCAAGCTAAAATTATTGCATTAACAATTGCCGAAATACATGCAAAAACAAAGGAAGAGAAAAAGGAGCTACAAAAACAGCAAGAGTCCATAAGAAATTCGTCAAGTTCTATAAAAGGTGTAGATACTGTTATTGAAATTAATAACAAAAATCAAGATGCATTTATTAAATATGTAAATAAGGCTCTTGCAAATGGTTCAATTTCACAGACAGAGTGGAAAAAATGCCTAAAATCACTTGGTGCTACATATGATTTTGAAAAAACATATGATAAGAATAAAAATGGGAACACAGTCTCTACGATTAATTGCACAACCAATGTAAATAAGAATGTTGAGATTAATGTAACAGCAAATTCTGCAAAGAATAATAAAAATACTAATATTGTGTCTTCAAGCTCCAATATTACAGTTACAACACACTATTCTGCATATGTATATTATTTACCTGAATGGAAGTCTGAAATGAAAGATTCAAAAGAAGCATTAGAATCGTATTATGGAATCGACGCTGATGATATTGGAACCGTATCTGTAACAAGTGCTGATGAAGTAAGCTATTCATGGAATATGATGGGAAAAGCAACAGATGGAAACAATATATCTACAATAATAATGAATACACATGGTGATCATGAAAATTTGTATAGTGGAATAGGTGATTCTTTAATTTCTATGGATTTTCCTAATTTAAAAAGTTTAGATGTAGATAACTTAATTCTTTTCGGCTGTAATGTAGGGCATCTTGATTATAGCACTACTAATCCTGCGGCTTATTTCTCAAAAATTGTTAATGGCGGGCGAGTATTAGCAAGCGATGGTACGGTTTATAGTATTGGAAGACGTATGTTACTTTGGGGTGATTATCTGTATAAATCACTAAATGATCCCTCATTTTATAGTCAAACGACAGGGACTCGACATAAAAATGGTAATTGGATTCCAAAACATAAGGGTTGGGTAATATATCAATATAGCAATAATAAAGTAACAACATCAGACAGTTTAGGAATTACGCTATCCATAAAACAAATGCTAAAGAAAATGAAGTAAAGGAGGTTCAGCAGTGTCTGAAAATAAAAAAATGGTTATTATACGAAGCATTCTTGTGATAATAATAATATTATTATTAACTCTATTATTTATACCAAATAGTAAGCCTATGGAAATAATTGAAAGTAAACTAAACACAAAACTTCCCTCATCTTCAAAAATTTCACAGTTTAATTATAATAGAGTACTTGGAGATTTAAATGCTAAAATACTAATAGATGCTCAGAGTTTAGATAGTATAAAGAAAGGTCTCCTTAAGCATTTTAATAATGAGTATATTATTCGAAATTATGCTGATTTACCTCACAATCAAAACGTAATTTCATGGTGGGATTTAGAAGAGGGTGATATTGAAGTATGTTATAAAAAGATTGAAGGTGTGAAAAAGCATTTGATTATACCAACTCCAAAAACATCAATATTTTGGGCAATTATATCAAAACAGAAAGATGGAAAATACTATCTTTATCTTTCTCATTATTAATCAAAAAGAGAACTTACATAAAAGCTTTTGATGAGTAATAATCAATTAAGCGCACTGATTTGCGAATATATCTTTACGGAAGACTTAGATATGCACTATCACAAAATTTATAATAGTACCATGGATGGATATGCTTCGAAATAGTACTAAGGTACAGGATTCTTCTATTGAATGTATCAATAAAGATATTAAAATGGAAAATTTGAAAAGGGCAGTGCTATACTTATTTAACAGGAAAGAATGCCACAAAAGAATCGACAGCATTATTTGTATTCGGAATGGGAATGCATTCTTTGCAAGATCAGCAGGCGCATGGGAACCTTACGAATGCTAGGGATCATATTGCTTGGAATGATGATCCTACATATGATAGCTGGAAGTATGACGTAAAACAGGGTGAGATTGTTGGAACTAAAGGAAATCAAAGAATAACCAATACGGAAGAGGATACAAGAGACTACATAAATGATTTTTTATATGGGAATGATTCCACACCAGGTGCTGGTAGCTTCTTGTTTCAACCAAGTAAGTATTCGTTAACCAAATCGAAATAGGGAGGATGTTATGGGACGGAAATATAAAATAGGTATTGGGATTCTGTTATTAATTACAGTTGTTATCAGTACGAAATTGGTATCTGCAGTAGCAACAGATATCATCACGTTTCCAGATGAGAATCTGCAAACTGCATTAAGTAAAATCTATGATTGGAACGAACCTTTTACGTTAGAAAAGGCAAAAGAACTTTCAAAGAACAAGAAGAATATTTTCCTTAGTTATACTGAAATATCAGACATTGAGGGGATACAATATTTTGAAGGTCTCATACAAGTTTCATCATTTGGAAACAATTTAAAAGATTTGAGTCCCTTATCTAAATTACCCAATCTAGAAATGATAGATATACGTAGCAACCTTACCAAAGGCAAAGAATTTGAAAAAATCTTATGTAATATGGGAGGCAGTAGTTTATTAGAAGTGGTGCAGTTAGAAGAAAATAGCATAACAAATATAAGTTTTTTGAGTAAAATTGGAAAACTAGCAAAATATACTCATATTTATATGGAGGATAATAACATAAAAGACATATCGTTATTAAAGAAAGCCACCAGTTTATACTCTTTAGATTTATCCAATAACCGTATCACCGATGTAACATCACTAAAAAACTTAAAGAATCTCACCTATATTGACCTTCGTGATAACTGCATCATCGACTATAAGCCTATCAAACCTTTAATTGATGCGATGCATGCGGATGGTGGAAATGAAACTGGACTGGAACGGTATGATTATTATAAAAACCCCGTTAATTTTTCCTATCATGGAAAAACGATTCAGTTACCATATTTGACTGCGTATTATAAATATCAGGCATATGCAGAAGCCATCCCTCTATTGAAAGCATTAGGAGGTAGTGCGAAGTATAATAAAAAGACAGGAACCCTGACCTGCAATTATGATGGTAATATTCTTATTATGAAGGATTTTTCCAAGAAGGTAACCCTCAATGGAGAAAAGATTACATTAGAATACCCGATGAGAAGGATGCAGTATGACTTGGCATATATTCCAGTAAAAGATGTATGTAAACTCTTAAGTTTAAATTATGACGTGGTTAAAACAAGAAAAATTTGTCATGATTCAAAATATGTAGAATATGCACCTAAAGTAGTAGAGATAAGCGAAGAGCAGACAAAATAGGGAATATAAAAACCGCAAAGCGATTACCAGTAGGTTTGGTAGTCGCTTTTGCGCTAAAAGAATAGTGAACAAGCCCTAACCCAAGTGGTGAATGCCTTAAACGAGCAGACCTCCTATACCTATGATGCAAACGGCAATAGGTTAACAATGACCGATGGCAGAGGATATACAACAACCTATCGTTATAAAGCGAGAAATCTCTTGATTGAAAAGATTGATCCTGGAAAAGAAAAAACTTCGGAGCTTTATTCCTATCATGCAGACGGGAATATTGCCACGAAAACGGATCGCAATCAAAAAGAAACCAATTATCGTTATGATTGCTTTGGGCGATTAGTTTATGAGTCAATAGGAAATCAGTACAAAGAATACACCTATGATAAGCTGGGAAATATTCTGTCAGCGAAGGATAATACCAGCGATATTACAAGGGTATATGAC
The DNA here is from genome assembly GCF_000733755.1 of Lachnoclostridium phytofermentans. GTDB lineage: Bacteria > Bacillota > Clostridia > Lachnospirales > Lachnospiraceae > Lachnoclostridium > Lachnoclostridium phytofermentans_A. Next base: position 188,849 of record NZ_JPOF01000008.1, read on the forward strand.
TCTTCGGGAAGAGTAACGAAAAAAACAGTGACTGACTTAGGAACCACCACCTATCGTTATGATATTACCACAGGGGTACCTTCTGGAATGGTATTGGAAGAAGCAATTGACCCAAAAGGAAATTCTACTCTAAAGATCTATGATCAGGTCGGAAGATTGTATCAGGTCTATGCAAATAAGACAGTGGAACAACTTAGTAGTAGTACTTCCGGCAGTGATTTAGTAAATGGTAGTACTTCCAGCAGCGAAGCGGTAACTTATCAGTATTATCCAAATGGATCAAGAAAGAGTGTTACCTATCCAAACGGAGCCAAGGAAACATATACTTACACGAAGAAAAATCAGATTTTACAGCTTAAGAATCAGTTATCCGATGATACGATACTTCAATGTTATACCTACGCTTATGATCCGGCAGGCAATCAGGTGTCAAAGAGGAATCAGGACAGGAAGCATATCCAGGGCTTACGCTGTATACTTATGACTCTTTAAATCGTTTAAAGAAGGTACAAGAGACAACTGGTAACATCCTATCCTATGAATATGACAAGAGCGGAAATCGAACAATGGAATTGTCGCAAAGTGGGTTGAATTTTATCCGAACTTCTTATGATTATGACGAGCGTAATCGGCTTGCAAACTCCATTACCCTTTCTCATACGGATGCTACCAAAAAAAGCGAATACTCCATGACAGATTATTCCTACGATAAGAATGGTAACCTGCTGCAGAAAAAAACAGCATATGCGGAAAGCACAACCGAGGATCAATTAAAGGACTTGACGAAATTACCGAAATTTGGTATTAAGAAGATAAGTGAATTTAATTTAACCTCAAATGCTGGTTCGGTAGTGGAAACAACGGTAGAAACAGACTATCTTACTTGTTATTCCTATGATAATTTCAACCGATTAACGCATAGTTTATCGAAAGGCACTGATACCCTCTATCGATATAATGCAGAAGACTACAGAATCCAAAAATCAGTGAATGGAGATGTGATACGATATCTTTATGAGGCAGATCAAGTAATTTTAGAACTGAATGAAGGCGGGGAAGAAATCGGTCGCAATGTATATGGCACGAACCTAATCTACCGTGAAGCATTATCTGAAAATAATACGGAAGCCTACTATTATCTGTATAATGCGCATGGTGATGTTACAGGACTTCTAAAGCAAAATGGAACCATAGCAGCAACTTACTGTTATGATGCATTTAGTAATCTATTATCAAAACAGGGGCAAGTAAATAATACAGTCACTTATGCAGGATATCAGTATGATGCAGAAACAGAACTATACTATCTGAATGCCAGATACTATGACAGCAAGATAGCCAGATTCTTAACGGAGGATACTTATGGAGGAAAATACAAGGATCCGCTAAGTTTGAATCGGTATACTTATTGTGCAAATAATCCAATACGGTATATAGATCCGACAGGGCATAGAAATCTGCAGGTTGGTAGTAAGGGTGATGATGTTAAAGAAATGCAACAGTTACTGAATCAGAATGGATATAAATTAGAAGAGGATGGAAAGTTTGGTGCGAAGGCACAAGCAGCTGTTAAGGATTATCAATCTAAGCATAAGCTAAATGTTGATGGTATAGTTGGAAATAAAACAATTCAGGAATTGAAAAAAAATCCTTCAGAAGACAATAAAAAGCAAGGTATAGTGGAATCTTTTCTTAGTATTATAGCAAGCTATACCACACAATTATCGGATCAAAAACCGACACCTACGAAAGCACCGAGTCCAACGAAAGTACCAATAGCATCGACTAACAATCCGAAGGGGACTAACAATATAACTACATCTAATTCTTCTCCCAAAGCCACAGAGTTGAGAAATCAGGTTGTTGATTTAGCAAAAGAGTGTGCAGCAGAAGATACTATAGTGTATAAGCACAATGGTGCACAATACTTATATGATTCTTCAGGAAAACTCAAAACAAAGGTTGGGTTAGATTGTAGTTCGTTTACAGCATCTATCTATTATACATGTTTCGGTAAAGAATATAATTTTAGTAACTATTATGATAAAGTACCTAGAACAATTGGAGGAGCTGCTGATATGCAAAGTCAAATGGGTTGTGAGGTTCTAAATTTTAAGGATGCGAATGGTAACATAATATAGGAGAATCTTAGACCTGGTGATTTGATTTTCATGGATTATAATACTGATGGCGTTGTTAGAAACAAAGATGAGGGAGTTGGTAGAAAAGGTATATATGAGCATGTCATGATTTATATCGGAGATGGGAAATATATTGATACAGCTACGAAAGGATGTTCAGTCAACACATCAGCCAGTGGAAGTAGTTTTCTAAATAAACAAATTAACGATATAAGTTGGACATCTGAAAAATATACAGGAGAACTAAAGAGTGCAGTTATTTGTGTAAGAAGAATTATACAAGATGATGGTTCAATATTTATATATTAAATATACCTGCTAATAGTCTATCATAGAGTATTAGGATGGACATTAATATCCAATGCTTAACAAATGTATGGTTAATAGGTAAAATACTTGCAATAGGTAATTGTAAATCTTGCTGTCTGGAATTTATGCAACTTATATAGGAAAAGTCTGAATTATTTAGCTGTAGACTAGATTTTATGTATGATGAACATAAAATTAGAAGTTATGTGAGTGACGAAAAAAGGATAAAATTTATTCGACTTTCAGTGTTTTGCAATTACCTAAACATTTGTAACGTAGAAAGGAGCTATATGAGAAAGAAATATATTATTTTGTTAATGTTTCTATTTATTTTTAGTGCTTGTGAAAGTATTAATAATACCAATAGTAAAAATGAGGTAGGCAAAGGGACTCTTGGCGAGCCACTGATTAATGATAATAAACCACCTTCAGAATATACAAACTCAACAGAATATCCCATACCCACAGAATCCCCAGCACCAACACGATATCCCACACCTACAATTATAGATACAAGCAAAGAACAAAATATAGAAAGTACTAATCTGCAAGATATCTATCAAGAGATGATTAGCAATAAAACTTATACTGTTAATTCAGATACTGATAAAGAAAAGTTTGAAATTATTTGGAATCTTATTAAGGGGCATTGGTATTCGAACAACTTTATTCAAATGATTAATGACAAAACGCTATTTAGCAATCATTATTTAGAACTTTTTGTAGATAAGTATGATTCTGAAGATTCTATATCCAAAAATTATTACGCGATGACAGAGTTTGATTACATGGTTGGCGACGGTATTCTAGCTACATCATTTCACATAAAACCTGAGAATAAGATTATATATATATATGGAAAATATGATGAAATAAATGAAGAAGATTTATATTATGAATTGGATATTTCATTATCAAAGATTAAGACTCCTCTTGGTAGTAGGAGCTTTACAAATATCAACATGGATATCAATGATTACATAAATGAAAAAGTACTTGTAGGGAACTATCATGATCAAAATGGGAAAGAATATACTTTTCAATCAAATAGAACAGCTACTTGGGGAGACAAGCAATTTCGGTATAATACCTTTGTTATGGGATATTGGCCGTATTGTAATCCTATTATTGTAGTAGATGAATATGATGTGCCAACAGGAGAGGAATATGGTTACATAGTTAAAGATGAGAGTATTTATCTCTATGGTATTGTTTATGATAAGGATGACGTCCCAAATATAAGCAATGATTCAATTGCTATATTGAACTAAATTTCGAAAGGTAGAACGGATTTCTTTTACACTCTGCCTTTCGCTGTATTATATGTGAAATAAGAGGAATTGTTTTCTATAGGCTTTATCCGAACTTCCTATGATAATTTCAACCGATTAGCGCATAGTTTATCGAAAGGCACTGATACCCTCTATCGATATAATGCAGAAGACTACAGAATCCAAAAGTCTTTGAATGGAGATACAATTCGATATCTTTACGAGGCAGATCAGGTAATCTTAGAGCTGAAGGACAATGGGGAAGAAGTCGGTCACAATGTATATGGTACCAACTTAATCTACTGCGAGGCATTATCTGAAAACAATACCGAAGCTTACTATTAGTTGTATAATGCGCATGGTGATGTTACAGGACTTCTAAAGCAAAATGGAACCATAGCAGCAACTTACTGTTATGATGCATTTAGTAATCTATTATCAAAACAGGGGCAAGTAAATAATACAGTCACTTATGCAGGATATCAGTATGATGCAGAAACAGAACTAGAATGCCAGATACTATGACAGCAAGATAGCCAGATTCTTAACGGAGGATACTTATGGAGGAAAATACAAGGATCCGCTAAGTTTGAATCGGTATACTTATTGTGCAAATAATCCGATACGGTATTATGATCCGACTGGACATAGATTAAAAGGTGATGAAGAGCTTCTTAATGATCAGGGACTGGCAATGGTTGATTACTATGCTAGTGAATGGAAGAAGTATGAAAAACTTGCGAAAGACGTGAAAAATAAAAACAAAGGGTTATACAACGAATATAAAGGCATTATGACTCAAATGAAAAGTTTAGCTAGTGATGTACGAACTTCATAGGTTTTTAATAAGGGGAACTCTATTCCGATAAACAATAAAAATAACCAGAACCCAGTTAACACTGGAACTACAAGTCAACAAAGTCAGAGCTACTTGAAAAATATTGGTTTTACAATTGATACATCAAAACCATCTGTAAGCAATGGGACCTATGCAGTGGAAAAATCGTCTGCACTTATTATAACTCAATGGTTTTCTGGTATAGCTATTAATGGAGACATAAGTGATAAAAAGACATTGGAAATACTTAAATATCTATATAAGCATGGTATCACTACGGATATGATTATGGCATTACCTGGTGAAAAGTGGAATCCTAAGTTGCCATCACTTGGCACTAATAGCGATACTACTCAAACGGGCATTTAAAAGAAACCGATATGGTGAATTTACCTTGCGTAGGCTCTGGGAATGCTATTTCAGATAAAAATACAGCAGTGGCATGGGCAATGTTGGTACAAGGAGCTATATCTTATAATGAGAAAGGGAAATATTCTACGCAAGAAACAAGTGATTATGGAACAAAATTAAACATAGGAAACTTTCTTGTGACTGGACCTAATTCAGGTTATAGAAGTTATCATTATCAAGTCGAAGCATATTTAGATTGGCACAGAAGGGGGAAGCCAAGAAATGCTGCAGAACCAAAGTTCACAGATGCTAGAGGTAAGACAGAATATAAAAAATATTTAATGAATTGGGACCTTTGCCAGCAAATAAAAGTGGAGGCTGGAATAATATTGATGATTCCATGACTGATGATGGAGGATATTTAGCCGGACATGGTTCAAGTCCTCACGGAATCGGAGCAGCAATAGATTTAAACTTTGGATTGGATCAATATGCACCAATAGGGAAAGGAAGTCGTCATTGGGTTGAAGACTTTGGAAGGAACTATGGGTTTACAGGGCTTTATAAGAATAAAACAGATATCGCATATGAAGAAAAGAATGGAGTAGGTAATTTCAAAGAAACATGGCATTTAAACTATTTTGGACCTAAACTAAAATAAAAAATGATAAGGATGATGTGCAAGTATGAAAAAGAAAATATCTGTTATTCTTTTATTAATGATGCTTTTTAGCATGATAACTGGGTGCAATGGCGAACGAAATATTTTAGAAAATGAAACTTCAACTAGTACACAAATTATTGATCCAATTAAAAGTCCACAAGACAATGATTCTGAACCAACTAAAATACCAAACAATACTGGTGAGAATATAACGAATGAACCGGAAGCGATTGGTGCTAGTAGCGAATCCAGTTTACAAACGAACTTTGTCTATGGAGGAAAAGTGGCTTCAGATGGAAGTTATCAATATTTTGAACTTATCACATTTGCTGACTCTATTGTTGGTCTTTGTAGAACAGAAAAAAATGGTAAAAATTTCTCTGTATTAGACAACTGTAGAGTAGAGTCTTTAAATCTAAGAGATGAATTTTTGTACTATATTCAGAGCAGTGAATCTAGGTATGGTGGTGATATTTATAGAATTAATAAGGATGGATCTGAGAAAACAGTGTTACTTAAGGGAAATTATTGTCAATTAATGATAATCGAGAATAAATTATACTTTCTAGGGTCTGACGACTATAAAATATATCGAATGAATTTGGAAGGTTCTGGTTTGGAAGTATTTATTTCTGATGAATGTGATATTTTCTTATATAGTGATGGCTATATATATAGCCCTATATTAGAGAAGGGAACAGAAGGCAGAGAGGATTTAATTCTTGCTAAATATGATATTAAAGATGCTTCTAAAAGACTATAATCGCCACGGACTTACCGTTAACAGAAGAGTATGGATATCTTATCCGGTATTTTATTTACAAAGATAAAATATTATATATCGATGAGAAGGATAATAACAAAATATATATCATGAATAATGATGGTACCGAAAAAAAGGAACTGATTGATATCAATGTAGAATCGATGTTAATTTCTGAGGATGGTACAATATACACTGTTTCAAGAACATTTGAAGAGGGTATGATAATCCAGACATTCAATATGGATGGTGAACAACTAAAAACAATTTTATCAGGTAGAAGATATAATTATCAATTGTTAGGATTAGTCGATGATTATATATATTACTATGATGATCAGGGTGAAGGGAATGGAGAGACTGGTAGGATCAAGATTGATGGAACTGGAAATGAGATACTTGGGATTAAACTAGAGGAATAAGGATATTTTCTGCTAAAGTTATGAGGAGGTTGAGATAAGAAAAATTCGGCATGACTTCCAGTACGTAGAATATGCGCCTAAAGTAGTAGAAATAAGCGAAGAGCAGATAAATTAGAAAAATGAAACCGCAAAGCGATTACCATTAAGGTTGGTAGTCGCTTTTGCCCTAGAAGAATAGCGAACAAGCCCTAACCCAAGTGGTGAATGCCTTAAACGTAGACCTCTTATACCTATAATAAAAACCAAATGGCTGAAACGAAAAATTTGGCTAATGAGGTACGAAACTCACAAATATTTAAGAAGGAAAATCCTATTCAGATTAACATTGTAAGTACAAATAATATAGTAACAGATACAGCTTTAGATAAAATAGGATCTTCAACTAGCTCAAATCAAACTGTCAATGCTAATAATAAAATCATTGAAAATCAGTGGAGTTCAGGGAAACAGTTTAATGAAAGTTGGCAGGGTTATCTGATACAAAACGGTGTTCTACTTACTGCAAAATCGGGTCAGGAGAATACAGATAAAGCAGGCATAGGCTATGGTGCAACAGGCTTACTTGCACTTACAGTACTTAATAAAGAAGCTCTTGTTGGCGCTGTTGGCAAATATGTGTTACCTTTTATACCTGGAGTAGGTACTGTTGTATGTGTTATAGCAGGTGTTGGAATAATCTATTATATTTTGCCATCCGAAACCTCAGAATATGTTGAGGGTGCACCAACACCAGTGCCGGCACCAACACCAAGTGCAGTACCAGGTAAAAAAGAGCCTAATAGTAAGGAAAAGGGTGAGACAGGATTACCAAACCAAGGGACTGTAAGTGGAGATGTTGAGGGTGCTCCTCCGGTTGATTCAGGAAAGCAAGGTAAACATGTGTCAGGACACTCAAATTATAAAGATGGTTCCTCAACTTGGAAAGAAGGAAATAATGGGGTTCATGATACGCAAGAAGCATGGAAAAATGGAACAGAGTTAGATGGAACAAAAGTGCGAGATATTGGTAAAGTTGTGGGAAAAAATGGTGAAACTGGAGTGAGAGTTCATATTGATAGTAAGGGAAAAATTCATGGTTATCCTGTGAATCCAGAGAGGTATCTACCAAAATAGAAAGTGGTGATAAAATGAATATACAAATAGGAAATATCCTAGTAATGGTCAATGAGAAAGAAGTAAACTTTTCTGTAAAGAAATTACCTATTATTTCAGAAAGCTTTTCTGTAAATGAACGTTACAAAATTACATTTAATATAGAGCATTTTGTGTATAATGAAGTTAATATAAAATGTGTATTCCAGCCGAAAGAAGAAAATGATTTACTTTCATGTATTGAATCAGGTGAGAATTTAGCTCTTATAAGTTTCTATTTAGGTGACACAAAATTAAGTATTGGTACAGAGGGAGATATTCCCCAAATTCATTATAGGTATTTGGATAATGGTCTTGAATTAAAGACAAATCTAGAAATACCAGAAATTGTATTTTATGTTGCATGGGTAAAAATGAAGGATAAAGAAATAGAGGATATTTACACATGGTTTGCTGCAGATCCATCGTTTGATATTGATTGATCACTTGACAATGTTAAATTAAGCCCTAAGAAAACAGGATTTATCGGACAATTTTGTAATGAGCTTTGGAAAGCCTTTATTTTCCCCGTGTTTTTGGTAAATATGTTTTTCTTTTCAAAAATATTGTTACGGTGAAATGGGCGGTAAGTTTGGTATATTGGCTTTGAGTTTCTTTTGGCTGTATTCAGATTTCAATAGGATTAACAAATCAACCTTAATACGTCCCCGATGTGAATGGAGAATATGCCAAGAGATGGAGCTATGTAAACAATATACCTATCAATAAAATTGTAGACAATTAAAAGTAAAAGAACAAAAGCTTTTTGAAATTACCGAAATTTGGTATGAAGAAGATAAGTGAATTTAATTCTTCCTATAATAGTGGTTCGGTAGTAGGAGCAGACTATCTTACTTGTTATTCCTATGATAATTTCAACCGATTAACGCATAGTTCATCGAAAGGTTCCAATATCCTCTATCAATATAATGCAGAAGACTATAGAATCCAAAATTCAGTGAATGGAGATGTGATCCGATATCTTTATGAAGCAGATCAAGTAATCTTAGAACTGAATGACAATGGGGAAGAAGTCGGGCGCAATGTATATGGCACGAACTTAATCTACCGCGAGGTATTATCTGAAAACAACACGGAAGCCTACTATTATCTGTATAATGCGCATGGTGATGTCACAGGACTTCTATAGCAAAATGGTACCATGGCTGCAACTTACTGTTATGATGCGTTTGGTAACCTATTATCAAAGCAGGGGCAAGCGAATAATACCATCACTTATGCAGGATATCAGTATGATGTAGAAACTAAGCTATATTATCTGAATGCCAGATACTATGACAGCAAGATAGCTAGATTCTTAACGGAGGATACGTATGGAGGAAAATACAATGATCCGTTAAGTTTGAATCGATATACTTATTGTACAAATAATCCGATACGGTATTATGATCCGATGGAGCATAGAAATCTTCAGGTTGGTAGTAAGGGTGATGATGTTAAAGAAATGCAACAATTACTAAATCAGAATGGATATAAATTAGAGGAAGATGGAAAGTTTGGTGCGAAGACGCAAGCAGCTGTGAAGAATTTTCAATCTAAGAATAATCTAAAGGTTGATGGTATAGTTGGAAATAAAACAATTCAGGAATTGAAAAAAAATCCTTCAGAAGATAATAAAAAGCAGGGTAATAGAGTCTTTTCTTGGTATTTTAGCAAGCAATCTTACACTATTACCGAACAATAATTTGACACCTTCAGTAACTGATTGGAGTAAAATCGATTCAAAATTGGATCCAGCTGCTTATAAAGGTGTTGAAAACCCGACAAAATACTTATATTTTTCTAATAATGATCAGGCACTTATTGATCCTGTATTTGCGGGGAGACTAGCGAAATACGCAAAAGATAATGGCATTACTATTTATATTACATCAAACGGAGGTAAAAGGAGTTACGATGATCAGGTGAAAGCTTTTAAAGCATCCGGGGGATATCAGGATAAAGATGGGAAATGGGTTGGTGGTAATGGTTCAGCTGCCGTTCCAGGTACCGGATGGCATGAGATTGGTTTTGCAATTGATGTTGATAAAACGAAGAAGGATATGCCAGAATTGAGAAGTTTATGTGCGGATGAAAAAACAGAAGACCAAAAGGAATTACTGGAGTATGGATTATTTAAACCGATGACGCCTGGGAATGGGTATGATGGAATTAATGGTAACCCTGAGCCGGAACCTTGGCATATACAGCCCATTGAAACTGATGGTATAAAAAAGCCCGATAGGTTTAATTTATATGGCAATTCTTATTCTTGGATAAAATAGGAGGAAAAGTATGATGAAAAGAAAATTGTTCCTAATATATTTCTTATTGCTAATATTTCTATTATGTTCGTGTTCGTTAATAAAAACAGAAGAAATTAATTTAAAAGTACCAGAACCAACTGCTGAGGGATCATCTGAAGCTACATATGAGTTTTCTGATGGTTATTTCAATGAACAGGATATTATTGAATTATTTAGTCTTTGTAGAGGGCAAATTGAATCCAAAATTGGTACAGATTATAATATAAAAGAGACTGGTGCGGAAGGAACCTTAACATTATACATGTATCCGAAGTATGACATTCAAATTTGTTATTTTGATGATATACCAGAAGAAGATGCATCTCATGAGGAAGTTAGATATATAGGATGTGGGGATAATATTAATTTTTATGGAGTACATATTGGAATGACATACAATGAGATTAAAGAAATCATCCCAAATGTAACGATACAAAGCTCAAGTCCTGAGGCGGATGTGGATATCGTGTATTATAGGCTTAAAATTGATATTAATAATATGGAAGTGTATGGAGAAATTGCGGATGAAAATAGTCCAATAACTTATATGTACATTTATAAGAATTAAGTATTTTTGGTGTTTAGCTTTTAGAATGACATGATTATGTTTAAGGCAGAGCAGCTTTTTAAGCTCTGCCTTTCATAGCTAAAGCTATACTAAAAGGTTTCAGTTATACGACAATTCATATAAATGGACCAAATAGGAGGAGTAGTATGGGAAAAAGATAATTTAGTCTATTCTATTTCTTAGTGTTAATATTTGTAAATAAAATATTAACACTAATTGTGAACTCAGTTCATAAAAAGACACTCAGTCCATTGAAAGAACACTTGAACATTAAAGTTGAAGAATATACAAACCCTTAACAGAGGGGAATGGGTATGATGCAGACCAAAGGGAAGCGTGGCATTTTCAACCACTTGAAACACAAGATATAAGTAAAGATAAGCACTCTAAAAAATATGGCAACTCTTATCGATGGTAAAAAAGTACAATCTCTTGGTTATGTTGGGTAAATAATGCAAGAGGAAACGATGAAGGGAATTAAAGAAAACCTCCTGTGATATAATGAGGATGGTGTCACTAGCCACAAACTCAAACACAGGAGGTAATCTGAAAGTTTATTGCACATTAATAAGGAAATACCATATCTATACCACAAAAAAGAATAAGTCCAGCCCATAGCTTGCTTTACTTGGTTATGAACTTAAAGAGGAGATTATTTATGCGAAAAGTAATAATTAGTGTAGGATTAACCTTGTTTTTACTTGGTTTATTTGGTTGTAAAATGAAAGAAAGCAAAAAGGAAGTTACAGGGAATCAATCAATAAATAAAGATGCATTGAAGAATGAGCCGATTTCGTTCTCTGATGGAGCTTTTAACGAAGAAGATATTATACATTTATTTAAATTATCCCAAATTGAGGTTGAGAAGTATCTTGGGACTGACTATATTGAAGACTGGGTAGGTGTAGATGGTAATATCATGTATAGATATGAAAAAAATGATATTAGTATTGAATACAATGGAGATAGTATATGGTATATAAATTGTGGTCCTAATGTATCAATATATAAAGTAAAAGAAGGTATGAAATTTGAAGAAGTCAAAGAGTACCTAGGTGATGAGGAGGTTCGTTCTTGGAGCAGAGAGGAAGATCCGGATACTATATTTTATGAGTTAGTTTATATGATTGAGAATATGAAAATTGAATTTACATCTTTATATCCTGATATTCCAAATGCATAGCAAATGCACCTAAAGTAGTAGAGATAAGCGAAGAGCAGACAAAATAGGAAAAATAAAAGCAGCAAAGCGATTACCAGTATGGTTGGTAGTCGCTTTTGCTCGTTATGATTGCTTGGGCGATTAGTTTATGAGTAGATATTAGTATAAGAGTATACTTTATGACTCTTTAAACCGTTTAAAGAAGGTTCAAGAGACAACTGGTAATATCCTATCCTACGAATATGACAAGAGCGGAAATCGAACAATGGAATTGTCGCAAAAAGGGTTGGATTTTATTCGAACATCCTATGATTATGATGAGCGTAATCGACTTGCGAATTCCGTTACCCTTTCTCATACGGATGCTACCCAAAAAAGCGAGTACTCCATGACAGATTATTCCTACGATAAGAATGGTAATCTGCTGCAGAAAAAAACAGCATATGCGGAAAGCACAACCGAGGATAAATTAAAGGACTGTTAAGCAGGGAATAAATTAAATGACTTGACGAAACAACCCCAATATGGTATTAGGAAGATTATAGAATCTACCTTCCAACTGGAGTAGAGGATGACGCAGCCCAAGCTTAAAGATATGGAATTGTGATTGCACCAATTGATGATAGAATAAAACTATGAAAATGAGGATTGAGGTGGAGTATATGAGTGTTGAGCAGAAATATTTATCTGATGTAGATTCAATCTTATCCCACAGGTATGATAATGGCGCGGATTATTGGACAACCGCCGACCACAAGTTTCTAAAAGGAGCGCCCTATACCACACTGGAGAGCGCTTTATATTTACTGGAATTGGGTGTACCGTCTGATGATGAAGTGCTAAAGAATGTCGCTGAACTTATTTTCAGTAGTTGGAAAGAGGACGGCAGATTTAAAACATCGCCCACAGGCGGCATTTATCCATGCCATACCGCTTTAGCTGCAAATATATTGTGCCGTATGGGATATTTTGATGATGATAGGCTCAAAAAGACCTTTGCATATTTTCTTGGTACACAACAAGAGGACGGAGGTTGGAAATGTGATAAATACAGTTTTGGGAGGGGCGAGGAAACCGAGTATTCAACACCATACACTACTTTGGTTGCATTGGATTTGTTTCGCTATTCTCCAAATCATAACAATGACACAAGACTGGATAAAGCGGTTGATTTTCTGTTAGAGCATTGGGTTATCCGTAAGCCTATCAGCCCTTGCCATTATGGGATAGGTTCACTGTTTATGCAGATAGAATATCCGTTCCGTGGTTATAATCTATTTTACTATGTGTATGTTTTGGCATTCTATGACAGGGCAAAAAAAGATGAGCGTTTTCTGGAAGCATTAAAAGCGCTGGAATTGAAAACGGTTAACGGAAAAATCCCTGTTGAAAGGGTTGTACCCAAACTTGCAAAACTTAATTTTTGTAAAAAAGATAAGACAAGCGACCTTGCCACAAGACGCTATCAGGAGATTTTGCAGAATATCGTAAAATGACAAAGCAAAGATGGGAAGTTAAACTAGCCGCCATTTCCTTTACTCGTAGCCTTTTTAAATCTAAGATATTGTTTCTGATGAGGATGATGCTCCAAACATAAGTAGTGATCCAATTGCCATATTGATTTAAAATTTCACTTTACGGTACCATATTGAAATCACAGAGGAAGATAAAGTAAATATGTTGAATAAAATAACATATTTTGGTAAAATAGAGATAAGAGGCGAATTGCATATAAAGAGCTAAAAGATAAAATATAAGCAAAAGGAGCATAGGTTAATGGAGCAAAAAATTTTACAAACAAAAAAACCAAGTATTACATGTTATACTGCGTACGGACTTTTGTTTTCAGTATTACCAGAGAGTATGATTCCATGGATTCATAATAATTTTATTCAGCTTCGATACAGTAAAGGGTGGAACATCGTAACGTTTGATAATCATCATCTGTTCTTAAGCCATTGCCCATCGATTTCATTTCGTACTATTCCAAAATACATTATTACCGAGGGGTTTTTAGGAAATATTAAGCAGTTAATAATAGAAGCAATCAATGCCAATGAATATGTGTTTATGTATGTAGATCGATTTTATATCAAAGAAGCACAGTGGTTTTATCAGAAAAAACATATGGAACATGAAGTCTTTATCTATGGATATGATTTAGGTAAGGATGTTGTTTATCTTGCAGATAATTTACAGAACGGAAAATTTGTGTTTGTCGAATGTCCATTTTCTGAAATTGAACAGTCCTATCGTTCCATCGATAGCAGATATGATTTTATGACGGATGTTGGGGTACTATCAGTAAATCCTGAAGTAAAAAGTTATATTAATGTGAAGCAGATTGCGGATGGGTTAGAAAGATACATAGAGTCTAAAGAAACATTTGATGTTAGATACGAACAACCTTGTGATTTTGGTTTTCATGTTATCGAGATAGTTCGTGACAAGTTCTTGAAATGTTCTAACGGTGATGTGGATTTTCGCCCATTTCACCTACTGTATGAACATAAGTTATTGATGAAACAGCGTGTGGAATATTTACAAGAGAATGGATATCTAGTAGAAGGCTGCGTCAAACTTTCTGATTTTGGAGAGCTAGAATCTGATTATTATACGTTGCGAAATACAGTAATGAAATACAACCTATTAAAAAACAGGCAGATGTTAGAGGATATAGCAGTAAGATTAGATGATTTATGTGCGAGGGAGAAAGTATTATTAAGTTCGCTATTATGTGGACTGATCGATAAGAAAGATAAGCAAGAAGATCAGTATTCCTTCTAGCGAAATGGTTACGTGATTTCAGAGAAATCCCTAAGGATGAAAGACAGTAGGAATAGGTGGTAGAGTGATATTTTTTACCATCTATTCCTATTTTTTTATCTTAGTAATATTTATAGTTACATAAATAGATAACCCAGTTTACTTGAATGGATTATATGGGATGATAAGTAATACAAAGGTTACAGGTAGTAAAAGGACTGAAAAAAGTAAAACAAGGACTGAAAAAAGTAAAACAAGGACTGAAATAAAAAAACAAGGACTGAAATAAAAAAACTAGGACTAGTATAAGTAATATAATGATTGATACAAAATTACTCCTAAGTAGTGTCCCAATCGTTTACTAGATAACTTATATTGTCTTGTTTCACATCCTATCTTTACACAATCTTAATCCCTTATTATGCTATTCTTACACTATCTTAAAACAAAGAATGATATGATGGATGAGAAAAGAAGAGATAGCATTTTATCAAAAAATATATTATAACAATAATAGCTATAATAGTGAATAATATGGGAAGGGAGGGAGTTTATGCAAGAGGAACGGGCAAATCCAGAGGAATTGTTACGACGTTTTTTTGGTCAGGAAAAGAAAGTAACCAGAGGACATCTAAAGATATTCTTTGGTTATGCAGCTGGAGTAGGGAAGACCTATACCATGCTGGAAGCTGCACATGTTGCCAAGAGTAAGGGGCAAGATGTCGTTGTAGGGTATGTGGAACCGCATAAACGCCCTCAAACCGCGAAGTTACTAGAAGGTTTAGAATGCATACCAGTACAAAAGGTAAATCACAAAGGAATCACCCTAAAAGAGATTGATTTGGATGCAGCAATCAAAAGAAAACCACAGATTATACTGGTGGATGAACTTGCACACACGAATGCTGACTCTTGTCGTCATCTAAAACGGTATCAAGACATTGAAGAGTTGTTAAAGGCAGGAATTGATGTTTATACCACGGTAAATGTACAACACATAGAAAGTTTAAATGATATCGTAGCCACCATTACAGGGGTTATAGTGAGAGAGCGGATTCCTGACCATGTATTCGATGATGCTGACCAGGTGGAATTGGTGGATATCGAGCCAACTGAGTTAATGGAAAGACTTCATAATGGGTATATTTATGAAGAAACACAAGCAAGGAAAGCATTAGGGAATTTTTTTAGTGAAGAGAATCTGGTGGCACTACGTGAAATAGCGCTTCGTCGCTGTGCCGACCGTGTAAATAAAATATCGGATAAACAACGAATTGCCTTAGGAACAGAGTTTTTTACCGATGAACATATTTTAGTGTGTATCTCATCCGCTCCCACCAACGGTAAGATAATAAGAACAGCTGCAAGGATGGCCAATGCATTTAAGGGAAGCTTTACTGCTCTTTTTGTAGAAACACCTGACTTTTCCGTACTTAGTGAGGAGAATAAAAATAGATTGAAAAAAAATATGCGTCTTGCTCAACAGTTAGGCGCAACGATTGAAACCGTTTACGGTGATGATATTGCGTTACAGATATCAGAGTTCGCAAGAATTAGTGGAGTATCCAAGGTTGTCGTTGGAAGAAATAATGCAAGACGCAAGTATTTCTTTGGAAAGCCCTCATTAACAGAAAGGTTAACAATCCTGGCACCGAATTTGGATATCTATATTATTCCGGATAAAGAAACTGCATTCTATAAAGCAAAGAATTTAAAAGAGCAAAAATTTAGCTTTGTATTTTCAGATGTGATAAAGAGTATTGTAATACTAATGCTTGCCACTATGCTCGGATTTCTATTCTATGAACTTGGTTTTAGTGAAGCAAATATTATTACGGTTTATATCTTAAGCGTACTAATTACTGCAATCTTAACAACACAAAGAATATATAGTCTAGTGTCCTCTATAGTAAGTGTATTGGTTTTTAATTTCTTTTTTACGATTCCTCGATTTACGTTTAGTGCTTATGATGGAGGATATCCGTTTACCTTTTTAATAATGTTTTTATCCGCTTTCATCACCAGTTCTCTGGCAGTAAAAATAAAACAGCATGCAAAGCAGGCGGCTCAGACAGCATACCGTACTAAAATTCTATTAGAAACGAATCAGCTAATTCAAAAACAGAAGAACAGGGAAGGAATTATTGCTGTTATTGCCAACCAATTAACGAAGTTACTTCATAGGGATATCATTTTCTATGATGCAGATACTGAGGGCTTAAAAACACCTATAGTATTCTCAGGAAAAGAAGATGAATCGGGAGAGAGTTACTATAATGAGCATGAAAAAGCAGTTGCCATGTGGGTATATAAAAATAATAAACATGCCGGAGCAACAACGAGTACACTTGGAAATGCGAAGTGCTTTTACCTAGCAATACGTGTCAATGAGAATGTTTATGGAGTATTAGGTATTGCAATGAATGGGGACACACTGGATTCATTTGAGCATAGCATCGTGTTATCGATGCTTGGTGAGTGTGCTCTTGCACTTGAGAATGAGAGAATTCGAAAAGAACGAGAAGACGCCGAAATTCTTGCAAAGAACGAACAATTAAGAGCCAATTTGTTACGCTCCATTTCTCACGACTTGCGGACTCCATTAACGAGTATCTCAGGTAATGCTGGAGTCCTATTATCAAATGAGGAAACATTATCAATAGAAAAAAAACGAATTCTATATAGTGATATCTATGACGATTCTCTTTGGTTAATGAATTTGGTGGAAAATCTACTTTCTGTAACGCGCATCGAAGACGGGACAATGAATTTAAGGTTTACTACAGAGCTTGTTGAGGAGGTAATAACTGAGGCTCTTCAATACATTAATAGAAAAAGTTTAGAGCATACCATTAAAGTGATCCAAGAGGAGGACTTTCTCCTTGCGAAAATGGATGCCAGGCTAATCATACAGGTAATTATAAATATAGTAGATAATGCGATTAAGTATACGCCAGCTGGCTCTCACATTATGCTGACGGTAAAAAAAGAAAAACCTTTTCTTGTATTTGAAATCGCAGACGATGGAAACGGCCTTAGTAAAGAAGCAAAAGAAAAAGTCTTTGATATGTTCTATACAGCGAATACAACAGTTGCAGATAGTAGAAGAAGTCTAGGATTAGGGCTTGCATTATGCAAATCTATCATTACAGCGCATGGGGGAGATATATCAGTACATGATAATATTCCAAAAGGAACGGTGTTTCGTTTCACATTACCATCCGAGGAGGTAAACTTACATGAATAAATCACTTATATTGGTTGTAGAGGATGATCAAGCGGTACGAAATCTTATTACAACTACAATTGAAATGCACGAATATAAATATCGAATCGCAGCAAATGGAGAAAGTGCAATAATGGAGACTATTTCATACAATCCAGATGTGATTTTACTTGATCTAGGACTTCCGGATATGGACGGTACGGAGGTAATAAAAAAGATACGTTCTTGGTCTAAGATTCCTATCATCGTTATTAGCGCGCGAAGTGAAGATGTGGATAAAATCGAGGCATTGGATGCAGGGGCAGATGATTATTTAACCAAACCATTTTCGGTGGAAGAGTTATTGGCAAGACTTCGAGTAACTTTTCGAAGATTAACTTATATTCAATCGACTTCAGAAGATGAAGCATCTGTTTTTATTAATGGAGAATTAAAGATCGATTATGCAGCAGGCTGTGTTTATATGAGCGAGATGGAGCTTCATCTAACACCGATTGAATATAAAATGCTATGCCTACTTGCAAAAAACGTTGGCAAAGTACTAACTCACACTTATATCACTAAGGAAATATGGGGAAGCTCTTGGGATAATGACGTAGCATCGCTTCGGGTGTTTATGGCAACTTTACGGAAAAAGATTGAAAAGGATACGCAGGCGCCGCAATACATCCAAACTCATGTTGGCATTGGATACCGGATGTTAAAAGTATAGTTGAATAAAGCTAATATGTCTTAAAGATGGATTTTAAGTTAACTTATATTGGATGCCATAAGAAAGTTTTTAATGTTTCGGAGGGGAAGAGGATGAAGGATAATGAGGAAGAAAAAAATTATGACTTACAAGAATATTGTCAACAAATAAGAAAGTTTCTAAATCTAAATATGTTTCATGAGTGTGAAATACTGATTAAAGAAGCAATGATTAGGTACCCACACTCTGCAAAACCCCATAACTGGATGGGGGTTATATTAAAAGAGAAAAGAGATTTAATGGGAGCAATGAAGCATTTTAGAGCGGCATGTGCACTCGAACCAGAATATCTTCCTTCCAGGTATAATCTCGAACAGTGCGGAAACATATTTAGTAAACATGTGAAGGTTGCACTTGATGAATCCGAATGCATTATGCTTAAAAAGCGACCATCCTATAAAGTCGAATATGATCGAGAAAGAATAGGGCATGTGGTTAAGCAATAAGTTAGTCAAATAATAATAAAAGTATTCAGATAGAGAAGTAAAAAAATTATGAAACGGAATATTCTTATGGGGCATTAATCTTTACCCGTAGAATATTCCGTTTTTATTAAGTCTCAATTATAGAGGGAATAGGAGGGTTTTATACTAAGTCTTAATTTTAGTCCAGGAATAGGAATGCTTAATCATCTTTCTTGATGTTAGAAGCCATCTTCTTACAGAGCTGATTCATTTTAATAATACGTTCTTTCTCAACTTTTAAAACTTTTCTATCATAAGTAATAAGTCCGTTAATCTCTTCCTCAATATCGGAAAGTTGCGTATAGACCACGGCACATAATCCCTTTTCTATCCCAGGAATAATTTTCTTTTCATAAACGGAAACTATGGCGTCGGTTAAAGCCTGTGATGTTTTATAATGGCGATATCCATAAGTGGAATCACTATAGGTATGAGAAGGTATACGTAGTGTATAACCACCAAACTCTGATAATACCAGTGCCCTATTACTAGGGCGAAAGCGCATTGGAGTGAAGTAGATATGCAAGCTTCTAACATCTCCACAGCCTTGATCAAACCATCCGCTTGCGGTATCGATTAATCTAGTGTTATCAAGGCCTTTTAGGTATTCAGTAACTTTTATACTGTCAAATTGTCCCCAGCCCTCATTAAATGGAACCCATACTACAATACTAGGGTGATTATAAAGATACTCCACCGTACGTTTCATATCAGACAGAAATTCTTCCTTTCCTAACTCATCGCTTCTCGAAAACAATCGATAGGTGTTATCCTTAATAAGCGTAGCAAGACGAGGAAAAACAGTGGGAAAAATGGTAACAAACCAGGAACGATAGGAACTCCCGCCATTAACAAAATCCTGCCATACAAGAACTCCAAGTCGGTCACAGTGGTAATACCACCGTGAAGGTTCTAATTTTGCATGCTTTCTTAGCAGATTAAATCCAAGATCTTTTGCCATAGTAATATCATAAATCATTGCCTCATCAGAGGGAGGTGTATATAAGCTTTCAGGCCAGTATCCTTGATCTAGCAATCCATTCTGAAAATAAGGTTCGTTATTAAGAAATAACCGCAGTATTTGGTTTTGATCCATACCAATGGAAATCTTGCGCATAGCGAAATAGGATTCCACAACATCATTTCCATAGGTTATGGTAACATCATAAAGATACGGATCCTCGGGAGTCCAATAATGCACTTTAGGTAAGTTAATTGTAACGCAGGAGGGATGGGAAAACTCTTTTGTAAATAAGACTTCCTGCTCAGTTACTCTATCATCGACTTGACATACGCTGCTTTTGATGGGATTTGCTGAACCCTTGCTGATACGAAGTGTATTTCTATGCATCATATTGGAAGGCATGTCATTACCTGCGATAGTTAATTCAAAAGTAATAGAATTCGTATCAATATCTGGAGTAATCTTTAGATTTTGAATATAAGTGGACGGGACACATTCCATAAATACTGTTTGCCATATTCCACTTTGAGCGGTATAGAACATGCCACTACATTCTAACTTTTGTTTTCCTCTAGCATGATAAGAGCTATCACTTACATCAGTGACCATAACAAGCAGAGAATTCTCTTCTTCCGTAAGTTGATCGGTAATGTCAATACTAAAAGGAAGATAACCGCCTTGATGAGAAAATAGATGATAATTATTAATAAAGATATCAGCCGTCTGATCTACTGCACCAAACTGTAATAAGACTCGATTACTGTTATTTGTTCTTGGGTCTTGTATTATTCGATGATACCAAAGAAACTCGTCTGGCATTAATTGGCGATTTACACCGGAGAGCTCACTCTCTGGTGAGAATGGTACAAGTATGTTACCATCATAGGAATTAGGTATTTTATTTGTTTTTGTAATGGCGTAATGCCAATATCCATTTAGGTTATAATAGCTAGTACGTTTTAAGAGTGGCCTTGGATATTCTGTTAAGGGTGGCATTTGAGATGAGAAGTCTGAAAAATCGGTTTTTAAACTCATAGGAATCCCTGCTTTCCGTACTAGATATTTTTTCTGGTATTACGAATTTGCAAAAGTTATTATTTAAAACTGACTATTATTTATTTAAACATTCACACATGTTATACACTATTAATATGTTGAAATCATCACACATGTTATTCACTATTAATATGTTGAAACAATTACACATGTTTACAAATTTTTTAAAACCATTACATAAATAGTTTACATCAATTCTTGTTGAATCTATTAAATCTTATATGCTAGTTTATGATAAATATTGTATCATAGAATTAAAGAAGAGGCGAGTAAAGAGTAAGTTTTACTTGCATACTTTAAGAATAAGATAAAGTATCTGGTTCGGGGACTACAAAATATTGGAATCCTATATTTACATTAGATAGTACTTACGGTAAACTAAACAATAGGATGTTTACAAAGGAGGTTTTTTTGTGACTTATCAAGAAGCGTGCCACGAAGTGATGCAAATAGAACAAGAAATACAGGTTTTACAACAAAGAAAGTATAGAGAAGAACAAGGATTGGAATTAAAAAAGAAAGAGCTAACGAAATATACGGATGATTTATATCGGGAACATTACGATGTGAAGCAGTTAGAGAAAAACTCGATTGGTACATTAATTAAGAAAATATCCGGAAACTATCAAAAGGAGTATGAAAAAGAGACGAAGGAGTATCTTGCTGCAAAAGCAAAATATGATGAGTTCACCATAATAATAGAGGATCAAAAAGCGCAAGTTAATCGTTACAAAAATGAGATATTTCATAAAGAGCAAGAACTTAAAGTTAAGAAGCAGGAGATACGTAATAATTACCCAGAAGGTATAGAATTAGCCCAAAAAGAAGATGAGGTAAGAAAAAAACTCTATGCACAAAAGAAAGAGCTTTCGGAAGCAATTACTGCGACACATAGAGTGTTTGAGTTGGCTAAGAATGCTTTAGACGAATATAAAAGTGCGAAGTCTTGGGCTACCTATGATACCTTTTTTAAAGGGGGATTAATCTCTGACCTTGTGAAGTATGATAAGATTGATAATGCATCTGCAATTATTTCACAATTGCAATCTGCAACATATCGCATGAAAAAGGAACTTAAGGATGTGAAGATTGCTTTTGATTCTAATATAAATCAAATCGATGGAAGTACTCGATTTTTTGATATTGCCTTTGACAATATATTCACGGATTGGAATGTGCGAGATAAGCTTGCGTCTAATGTAGATGAAATATCGAGATATTGTAGCAAGATTGAGTCCTTATTAGTATCGCTTAGAAATGAGGAAAGAAGCATCGAGCAAAGACTAGCCGCATTATAACGAGGAATGCTTTTGTCCTATGTAGTTGCTATTAATAATAGAGAGTAACGCTTAAGTCTTGTGAAGTAGTGATTAGAGTGAGTAGCTATAGAAATAGAATTAAAATAGAATTAAACTAGAAAAGAATAACAGTAAAAATAAAATAATTAATATAAGAATTAAATTATGAGACCTTGAAAGGAGTAAGGGTATGTATATTACACTTGGTATTTTAATACCGTTTATAGGAACAACATTAGGAGCTGCTTGTGTATTCTTTTTAAAGAATGAAATAAAGCCACTTGTGCAGAAATCTCTATTAGGATTTGCATCTGGTGTCATGGTGGCAGCATCTGTATGGTCATTATTAATCCCAGCGATTGATATGTCAGAGGAGATGGGGCGTTTTGCGTTTTTACCAGCAGCAGTAGGATTTGTGTTAGGAATATTATTTTTGCTATTAATGGATCGTATTATACCTCATTTACATTTAAATAGCAGAGAACCAGAAGGTAGAAAGAGTTCTTTACAGAAGTCAACAATGCTTGTGCTTGCCGTAACACTTCATAATATTCCAGAAGGTATGGCGGTTGGTGTTGTATTCGCTGGGCTATATTCTAATCAAAGTGATATCACATTAGCAGGTGCTATTGCATTAGCGATTGGTATTGCAATTCAGAACTTTCCAGAAGGAGCAATTATATCACTTCCCTTAAAGAGTGAAGGGAGTAGTAAGAGTAAGGCATTTGCACATGGTATGATATCAGGTATTGTGGAACCAATAGCAGCAGCTATTACGATTTTATTATCAAGTATTATTATTCCGATATTACCATATCTGCTGGCATTTGCTGCAGGTGCTATGATCTACGTAGTAGTAGAAGAGTTATTACCAGAAGCTTCTACCGGGGAGCATTCCAATACAGCGACGATTGGATTTGCATTAGGATTTTTAATCATGATGATACTTGATGTTGCATTATCCTAAAAATGAAAGAAATCACTTTGAAAGAATGCTGATGTACAAGTTGATGTCGTGGCTACATGGTACAATCGTACAAGAATTGAGGTTGAAATGTATAATAGATTAACGAAAAGTGATATAGATAAAATGCAAGAAGAAATTGAATATCGTAAGTTAGTTGTACGAAAAGAGGCAATCGAAGCAGTGAAAGAAGCTAGGGCACATGGTGACCTAAGCGAGAATTTTGAATATTATGCTGCGAAAAAAGATAAGAACAAGAACGAAAGTAGAATCCGTTACCTTGAAAGAATGATAAAGACAGCAGAAGTTATTGAAGACCATTCGTCAGAAGATGAGGTTGGGATTAATAATATAGTTTCCATCTATTTTGAAGAAGATGGTGAAACTGAGAAGTATAAGTTAATAACGACCGTACGGGAGAATTCATTGCAAGGATTAATTAGCATCGAATCACCTCTTGGCAAAGCTATTCTAGGACATAAAGTTGAGGATAGAGTTTTTGTTAAGGTAAGAGAAGATTATGGCTATTATGCTATAATCAAAGCAATTGAGAAGACTACAGACGATAGTAATGACAGAATAAGAAGTTATTAATATAGTGACAACATATTGTATTTCCATTGCTCCCCATTGTAATTAGTGTGTCTTTCACAAATTTTTTATTTGTTAAGATTATGCTAAGGATAGTTAAGAAGGATTGTACCTAAGTAAAATTAATGTTATATATACAGTATATATTTGGAAAGCCACAATGGGGGGCGTTGGAATGTTACAATTACATAAGATAACAGCATTAGCCTTAACGGCTTTCTTTTTGATTAGTGGGATATTTGCTCCTTATGGTAGTTCATATCCTTTTTTTTCGTCTGCAAAATTCTTTAGGTTAAATACTGATCTTACGAAGGAAGGAAATAAGCAAAGAAGGTTATATAAAATAAAGCTCGAAGTGTTAAAAAATGTAAGCAATAAATCAAACATAGTTGATAAATCTAAGCAGTTCAATCATTCAAGTGATATGATTTCAAAATATCATAAGAATGATATTTGCTTTGAAAATGATTTAGATCAAAAGAAAATTGTTGATATTGGGACAAGCCTTTTATTAAGTCAAACGTTGTTTCTCATTATCAATTTATATAGTAGACTTAGAAACAGTAAAAAATTTATAGAAATTACAAATCTATCATTAGATTTGATAGCCTATATCCATAAGACGGATGGAAAAAAGGATAAATTAGCGGCAGTATTCAGTGAAAAATCATATTATAGTGAGGTATGTTATGTCTAATTATAAGGATACATTTTCATCCAATAAGAAAAAGACGACGAAAAAAATTCGTCATGGAAAAGGTACGCTTTTTGCGTGTCTTGTTATTATCGCACTCTCAGTGTTATTAGCTATTTTTGGTTTAGGAGATAATTTTAAAAGTGTTCAAAAGATGCGTTTTGGTATTGATATTCGTGGTGGTGTGGAAGCAATCTTTGAACCACAAGGACTAGACAGAAAAGCGACGGCGGCAGAACTTGAAAGTGCTAGAGATATTATTGAGATACGTCTAGATAATAAGTATATTACGGATCGAGAAGTTACACTAGATAAAGATGGTGGCTACATTATTGTCCGTTTCCCTTGGAAATCAGATGAGAAGGACTATAATCCAGAACAAGCAATCCAAGAAATTGGTGAGATGGCACAACTTAGCTTTCGCGATCCACAGGGAAATATCTTGATTGATGGAAAACATATCATTAATAGTACTCCAAATCGTATCAGTTCGAATGTAGAAGTGAGAAATGTGGTAGAGCTGACTTTTGATAAGGAAGGAGCAAAGCTATTTGAAGAGGCGACCGGAAAATTAATTAACAAAAAGATGAGTATTTACATGGATGAAGAATTAATTTCGTCCCCTTATGTGCAGAGTAAAATCTCAGGTGGTAAAGCAATCATTGATCACATAAAAACGTTTGAAGAAGCAAAAAGCTTGTCTGAAAAGATTAATGCGGGAGCATTGCCTTTTTCTTTGACTACATCAAGTTTTCGTACCATCAGTCCTACCTTAGGTAATAATGCATTAAACGTAATGCTAGTAGCGGGTGCTTGTGCATTTGTATTTGTTTGTATTATCATGATTAGTTTATATAAATTGCCAGGTTTTGTAGCCTGTTTGGTACTAATTCTACAGATGGTGTTACAGTTACTGGCAATCTCCGTACCGCAGTATACTTTAACGTTACCGGGCATTGCAGGTATTATTCTTTCTGTTGGTATGGCAGTAGATGCCAATATTATTATTTCCGAACGAATCTCAGAAGAGGTGAAGAAGGGTGTTACATATCGTTCTGCGATTTACAATGGCTATAAGAACGCTTTTTCCTCTGTTTTGGATGGTAATGTGACAACAGCTGTAGTTGCAGTAATCTTAATGATATTTGGTTCCGGGGCTATGTTAAGCTTTGGTTATACACTATTAATCGGTATGATTGTCAATGTTTTAGTGGGTGTATTTTTATCAAAGACGATTTTATTGTCCTTCCTTGAGATGGATAAGTTTAACAATCCAAAATATTTCCGTGAAGCAAAAGATAGAAAAGTATTAAGAATATATCAAAGCAAATGGTTATTCTTAATGATCTCTGGAGTAGTATTTATCATTGGAATTGTCGGGGTTATTGTAAGGGGAGTCCATCTGGATACCCAGTTTACTGGTGGTGCTGTTTTGGAGTATTCCATTACTGGTAATATTGACACTGAAACAGTTCGCTCTACAGTGGCAGAGGTTTCTGATCGACCGATTACAGTTCAGGTTACCAAAGATACGGTTACTGATTCCAGCAGTATTATTATAACCTTAGCAGGTACTAGCGGGTTAAATGTAGCAGAACAAGAAAAAATAACAGATGCTGTAATTGGGATTTCCGATGAACATAATGCAGAACTTGCACAAACTTATGTTGTGGAGCCATATATTGGTGCAAAAGCCTTAAAAAATGCAGCAATCGCAGTAGTGTTATCCATTGTTTTTATCATTATCTATGTATGGATACGTTTTTCGGGGCTTGCAACTGGTATTACTGCTACACTTGCACTGGTACATGACGTAATAACCGTATTTTTTGCCTTTATCGTATTTGGTATTCCTTTAAATGATGCATTTGTTGGGGTAGTATTAACAATTATCGGCTATTCGATTAACGATACCATCGTTATATTTGATCGTGTGAGAGAGAATCGTAAAAAGAATCCAAAGCAAGATGTGATTGAATTAATGAATGAAAGTAATACGCAGACACTACATCGATCTGTAAATAGTTCTGTTACCACCACGGTATGTGTTTTAATCATGCTAATTGCTTCAATTATCTTTCGTATTGATTCCATCATGGTCTTTACCTTACCGATGCTGTTCGGTTTAATTAGTGGCTGCTATTCTTCAATATGTGTGGCTGGAGTACTGTGGGCAATGTGGGAAAAGAGAAAAGAGAAGAAGTTAGAAAGAGCCTAAAAAAGACTTCTTCTGCTGATTTTTATCAAGATACAAAGAGAGCGAAAGCATATGCTTTACCAATATACCAAACTGGTATCGGAGAAACGGATATGGATAAACATTAGCGAGATTACTTAAAAAGTGAGGAAAATAAGAATGGATAATACAAAGGATGTTTATGGTTACCTCATGGTTCATTTTGTTGGAGAAGAAGTAGATGGGGAGCAGGTTTACTTTTCAGTCAGTGAGGATGGATTGCATTGGAAAGATTTACATAAGGGGAAGGAAATCTTATGTTCCACGATTGGTGATCAAGGAGTAAGAGATCCTTTTATATTTCGTACAGTGGATGGAGAATCTTATTATATCATAGCAACGGATTTAAAAATTGCAGGACATCGGAGTTGGCAAGAAGCTGTCACTGTTGGTAGTAGGTCTATTCTTCTTTGGGAGTCTAAGGATTTAATTCATTGGAGTAAGGAGAGATTAATTTCTGTTGGTGTGGCAGAAGCTGGATGTGTATGGGCTCCGGAAGTTATTTACGATGAAGAAGAAAAAAACTATCTTATATTCTTTGCCTCTATGGTAAATTTATCAGGAGATAAAGAACCAAAGCATCGTATTTATAGTGTTAGGACCAAAGATTTTTTAACATTTAGTGAGGCTGAGGTTTACATAGAGAGGGAAAATCACATAATAGATACCACAATTATTAAAAATGGCGATTATTATTATCGATTTTCTAAGGATGAAACAATGAAAAATATTTCCTGTGATCGTGGAAAAAACTTATCTGGTCCGTTTCATAAGGTTTCTATCCCTGTGCTTGAAAGTCTACATGGTGTTGAGGGACCCGCGGCCATTTACCTAGCAAATAGAGGAGAATGGTGTCTGATGGTTGATCAATTCGCAGAACATAAAGGTTATCTACCAATACTCTCTAAAGATTTGAATCCAGATAGTTTTCGAATCTTGAAAAAATCGGAATATGACTTAGGAGAAGGAAAAAAGCGTCATGGTTCCTTGCTTTCTTTATGCAAAGAAGAATATAATCGATTAATTGCTTATTATGGGTTTTGATAACTTTGCTATAATAGGATGATTGCTTTAATAAACATGTTTGTTAATATAATGTTAAGATTAATCTCAATTCATTGCTGTAAAAAATATGAAATGATAATATATTACTTTAGGAACATGCTCGGAGAAAGTGTTCTTAGGATAGGCAAATGATTTAGGAGGTAGAGATGGAGAATCGAAAGCAAGAATCCAAACAGGAGAACGAGACAAGTTTTGTAAAAAGTGTTATGAGAGATGGAGGAAAAGGAGTAATAGTTGGTGGCTCAATGCTTGTACCAGGAGTAAGCGGCGGTACCATGGCTATGCTACTTGGAATATATGATTCCTTAATATCATCAGTAAGTAGTTTTTTTCAACATCCAAGGAAAGCACTGAAGGTACTGATTCCTTTTGTTGTAGGTGCACTTCTTGGGATGATCATTTTTGCGAAACCAATTCTTGCGCTTATTGAGAAATATCCTATGCCAACGCTATATTTCTTCTTAGGAGCTGTAGCTGGTGGTATTCCGTTTATATTAAAAAAAGCTGATGTCAGTAAACTATCCGTAAGCACAGTTTTCTACCTATTATTAGGAATTGGATTGGTCGTTGGGATTGCACGATTACCAGAGAATTTATTTACTGTGTCTTTAAATGTAGGAATAAGTGAAATCTTATTATTAATGGCGGCTGGTATCTTCGTAGCGGTTGCTCTGATTTTACCTGGAATAAGTGTTTCCTATATGCTATTAGTCATGGGGATGTATCAAAATACAATGGATTCTATCTCAAGAGTTTATCTACCGTATTTGATTCCATTAGGAATTGGCGGAATTCTTGGTATTTTATTAACCACAAGATTACTTGAGAAAGCAATGAATAAGTATAAAAGGCCAACTTACTTGATGATACTTGGATTTATGTTAGGTTCCGTAGCAGAGATATTTCCAGGATTTCCAACCGGATTTGAATGGCTTTTGTGTATTCCATGTGCTGTAGTAGGATTTATCATTATGAATAAGCTAGGTGGAGAGTAGAATAAGTGTGAAATAATAGTGTATTAACTATTTTTATAACTAATTGATTCATAGTAAAAAAGGAGGGAAATCCCTCCTTTTTTTAAACTGATATGCATCTTATCGATTATCTAATTTACTTCTCATCGTCTTTGTGAGGGCATTTTTCAACAGGTTCTAAGTCAAAGCAGAGCTTAAAGAGACGATCACAAATTTTAATGAAAACTGTTCCACAGATATCTATTGGAATCACACATTTATTATTAAATATTTCTTTTAAGACATCTGATACATTCATTGTATCTCCGTTCCAACCTATATTCGATTTATCAAATTTGCATTCACATGGAGGGCATGGATGCTTTGGAGGGCATGGAGGTTTTGGAGGTCTTGAAGGTTTACAGCATGGGCAATGTGGTCGACATGGTCGTTTACACTTATTATCATCTTTGCCATAATCATCTTTACAATGATCTTTACCGTAATCATCTTTGCCATAATCATCTTTACAATGATCTTTACCGTAGTCATCTTTGCCATAATCATTTTTACAATGATCTTTACCGTAGTCATCTTTGCCATAATGATCTTTGCAGTGATCTTTACCATAGTCATCTTTGCCATAATCATCCTTGCAGTCGTCTTTACCATAGTTATCTTTGTCATCATGATCACAGCAACACCACCAACAGCGACAAGGTCTACAACAACAGCAATGAGATCCATGGCCTTTAGAGTTGCATTTTGAAAAGTTATTTCCAGATTTAAATTGATTCATAACATAACTCCTTTCTATTATAAACGGAGCAAGTTCTAAGTTTTCCTGGCTCTCTAGTATCATAATATTCATGGCTCGACAGAATGTGAGTGTATACTCCATAGAATGATAAAATATTTCAGAAGTAGAGAGTACCATTTACTATTGGCATAGATGTTCGATAGGTGTATAATTCTAAGCATGTAGCAGTTTTAGAGCCATTGGAAAGGATTGTAGGGATGTTTCTTTCCTATGCATCTTTATATGGGAAGATGGATGTTAGAATTGATCGAATAAAAATAGGAGGTAACAGGGTGCTTAAAAAAGACTATGTGGCTTTAACTCCACCAATGGGGTGGAATAGTTGGGATTGTTATGGACCTGCTATCACGGAAGCAGATTTGATTGGAAATGCAGAGTACATGGAGAAACATCTGAAAGAGTATGGCTGGGAATATGTCATTAATGATATTCAATGGTCAGAACCATCGGCGGGAACAAAGGGGTGGGATTATAATGCATTCGCAGAACTTACAATGGATGAGTATGGAAGACAAATGCCTGCAATTAATCGTTTTCCATCAGCGAAAGGTGGACTAGGTTTTAAGCCTATCGCAGACAAAATCCATGCAATGGGACTTAAATATGGGATACATATTATGCGAGGGGTACCGCGCCTTGCAGTACATAAAAAACTACCTGTTTACGGTATGACAAGAATTACTTGTGATCAAATAGCTCATTCTTCTTCTGTTTGTAGATGGAATAGCGATATGTATGGAATTGATGCAACGAAAGAAGGAGCACAGGAATACTATAATTCTATTTTTTCTCTGTATGCTTCTTGGGGTGTTGATTACGTAAAGGTAGACGATATTTGTAATACAAATGCTTATCCACACAATCCTTATTCTGCAGAAAAAGAGATTGAGTTGATTCGAAGGGCAATCGATAGTTGTGGTAGACCAATGGTACTAAGCTTATCTCCTGGAGCTGCGGTGATTGAGAAATCTTGGCATTTATCAAGGAATGCAAATATGTGGAGAATTACGGATGATTTTTGGGATCGATGGGATTTATTAAAAGAGATGTTTACTTATTGTGAGATATGGCAAAAACATGTTTCACCGGGCTGCTTTCCAGATTGTGACATGTTACCTCTAGGTCAAATCTGCATTACAACGGATGGAGTTGGCCATTGGACTAATTTCACAAAGGAAGAACAGCAGACGATGCTTACCTTATGGAGTATTTTTAGGTCTCCACTCATTCTCGGTGCAGAGCTCAGAAAAAATGATGAATGGACGTTATCCTTATTAACAAATAAGGAAGTACTTCGCCTAAATAAACATTCTTTTGGAGAAAGACAAATTGATAGAAATGATAAGGAAGCAATTTGGACAAGCGAGGATGTTGACGGAAGTAAGTATTTAGCATTATTTAATTTAAGTGACTGTATTAGAACAGTATCTGTTAATTTAGAAGAAGTAGAACTACATAGCGCTGAACTTAGAGACCTATGGAAGAGAGAAAATCTTGGATTGGTAAATGGTAGAGTTAGTGCAATTTTACAGCCTCATGAGAGCAAACTGTATCGAGTAAGATAAAATAAGGAGAATACCATGGAAACAAAAAGGGTGGTCTGCATTGGGGATAGTATTACAGAAGGTTTTGGCTTAGGAGAAGGAACGCTGATAACCTATCCATCCATTCTTGGACACTTATTAGGAAATGACTATAAGGTATATAACCAAGGTGTAACCTGTAGTTGTGTATTAAATAAAACGATAGAGGGAAGTATTATGGGGCTTCCCTATGTTAGGCAAGAAAGGTTTACACAGGCACTAAGTGTTAAGGGAAACATATATATTATTATGCTTGGAACGAATGATGCACAGGATGGGATGGACGATATACATCCAATTCAGGATGAAAAAAATAATTTGATTGCCTATCATAAAGAGTTTCCAATCTATTATCAAAAGATAATAGATGCAATAAAAGAAGTAAGTCCACTAGCAAAGATTTTCATCTGTAAACCAGTTCCCATTCTAAAATGTATTTGGCGAAAACACAAGGAAGAATACTTAGAACTACTATTACCGTATCTAGAATACCTAGAGGAAACCAACGATAAGGTATATCTCATAGATGTGCATCAAGCGTTTGGTGAAATAACCGGAGAAAATATACAGAAGTTTTACCAAGAAGATGGTCTTCATCCGAACAAAGAAGGGGCGAATTTAATCGCACATATTATATACGATGCACTATTAAATTATGCAGGATAAGATAGTTTGATTCTAGATATTAAAACATAGGGCTTTTTAAACTTCATACAATGCGAGGGATAGAAAATGGAATATTCCAAAGAAGAGTAGTTCGCTACTCGATGGAATATTCCATTTGTGTTATATGTTATTCTATGTTAGATTTCAATACCGCATGGAAAGAGATAAAAAGGAATCATAACAGGTATTTTATGATGCATTCTCCTTTTTATAGCGTTTATATGCTGTGATTTCATGCTTGTGATTGCAAGTGACTAAAAGGAGGTCATGGTAATCATTATAACCTTGAGATTTTAGTTGCTTTATTAGCCAAGCCTCATCGAGTCCAAGTAACTTTAAATTAGATACGATCATGATACCGTCAAGGACTAGATTAAATACCATGTATTCTTGTGGTACTTTGATATTAAGATCTTTTGGGGTGGCTGGTTTATGAAGAGTTTTTGGAAGGATACTCACGGTACCGTTAGGCTCAAGGAGAGCAGTCTGAATTGCAGTAATGTCAAAATAACCGCTGTTACGGCACTGTATTTGAAATTCTTCTATATCAATTTTAGCTTTTTTAAAATTTTCATAATAAAGTTTATCATTATCTAGCAGTACAAGCGGGTAACCGTTAACAAAACGGGAAAATCCAAGCCACTTATCGGTTGCAATTGAAAGAACTACAGCAACGATACTATAGATAATCATTGCGATTAATGGATATATCGGGTTTTCAAGATCAGTAGCCATCTCTGCGGCTATGGAACCGATAGTTATCCCGTTAATGTAATCAAATAAACTCATTTGTGACATCTGCCGATAACCAATAAACTTACATAGAAAAAATAATGCAACGATGGAGGCAAAAGAAGCCATAATTACTTTTATGATAGACATTGTAACTTCTCCTTTTTTTTATTTTCATAAATTCAAAGCAGTATATTACTGTATAGAATTTATTGCAATATGGTGGTAGTATGCGGTTATTGAAGAGAAAATATGCGGATTTTTTAATTCCAATATCTGATACAAAAACTAATTTTCTTACCACTTTTCATACTTTACCGAATACTATGGAAATAGTATACGAAAGCTATTAAAAATTAAATTATTTAAGAAGATTATAAAGTAATGTAAATAGAAGGAATGCTAATTTGTTCAAGAGTTATTATGGAGGATGTAATGAATTATACGGATTATGGATTTAAACCAGAGTACTTAACAAAGAATAATCAGCCATGGTTTCCAATGATGGGAGAATTCCACTATAGTAGGTATCCGAAGAAACTATGGAGAGATGCACTATATAAGATGAAAGCTGGAGGCATTGAAATTGTATCAACTTATGCATTTTGGATTCATCATGAGGAGATGGAAGGAGAATACGATTTTACAGGAAGAAGGGACTTAAGAGAGTTTACCAAGACAGTAATGGATTGCGGTCTTACGATGTTTTTACGTATTGGGCCGTGGTGTCACGGTGAAGTTCGTAACGGAGGATTTCCGGATTGGCTGCTTCACAAAGGGTTTGAGGTTAGAACCAATAACGAGGAGTATTTCCATGAAGTATTTAAATATTATACAAAATTATTGGAACAGGTAGAAGGATATTTACATAAAGATGGAGGCCCTATCATAGGCATACAAATAGAAAATGAGTATGGACATGCAGGCGGTTTAACTGGAGAAGACGGGGAAACTCATATGCGACGGTTAAAAAAGATGGCAGAGGATATTGGTTTTAAGGTACCTTATTACACTGCAACTGGATGGGGTGGTGCAATGACAGGAGGTATGTTACCTGTTATGGGAGGTTATTGTGAAGCTCCATGGGATCAGCGCATTACAGAGATAGAACCAAGCGGGAATTATATTTTTACTTATGAGAGAAACGATCATAATATAGGAAGTGATTATGGTTTTGGTACTGGAATTACATATGATTTAACAAAATTTCCATTTTTAACTGCAGAGCTTGGTGGAGGTTTACAAGTAACGAAACATCGTCGTCCAATCGCCCATTCGAAAGATATCGGAGCGATGTCGATGGTGAAGCTTGGCTGTGGAGTAAATTTATTAGGGTATTATATGTATCATGGTGGCACTAATCCAAAGGGTAAATTCACAACGCTTCAGGAATCAAAAGAAACTGGCTATCCAAGTGATTTGCCACTGTACTCCTATGATTTTGCAGCGCCAATTCGTGAGTATGGACAAATATCGGAAACCTACAAGGAGATAAAGCTACTTGCCATGTTTATTCAGGATTTTGGAAGTGAGTTATGTAAGATGCCGGCGTTTATACCAATCGATAATCCAATTATCCCTTCTGATGTAACAAAGCTTCGTACTTCGGTAAGACACAATGGTACGAGCGGTTATGTTTTTGTGAATAATTATCAGAAAAATCAAACGATGGCTGAGCATACCGAGGTAAGATTAACAGTAGAATTACCAAAGGAGACAATTCAGTTTCCTCTTATCACCGTTAAAAACAGAGATTATTTTTTCTATCCTTTTCATATGAAGATAGGGAAGGCAACCTTAGTCGCAGCCCTAGCAACGCCCCTATGCAAATTAGAAGGTGATAATACAACCTATGTTTTTTATGGAGACAGGGAACCACAATTTCAGATTGAGGGTGAGATTAAGGAGGACACGCTACTGTGGATTTCGAGAGAAGAGGCAAAGAATGCATGGAAAGTGCGACTAGATAGAGACTATCTTATTATTACAGACGGAACAATTATGGAGCAAATGCCTGGGTATGAAGTACGTTATCAAAACAACTCGGATTTAAAGTCATATCCAGAGTTGAAAGTATGTCCAGATGGCTTTGAATTTGCTGGTATGGAGGGACGCTTTGCAAAATATATTCAAAGCGTGAAGCATTCGGAATGTACTGCTAAGATATCAAGCATAAAAGAAAAGAATAATCAAAAAAAGTATGAGATAAGCATTCAGTACACAAAAGAACCTTTAAAAGAATGCTACTTAATCCTTGATTTTGTTGGTGAAAGTCTTACTTATTCTATCAATGGTGAGCTTATTGGAGACTGGTTCTATACGGGACAGCCGTTTATATTGGAACTTACGAGATTTCATAATCCAAATAACATTTCTATTACAGTAGAGGCTTTGCACAAGGGAGCTCCGATTTATCTAGAAGAATGGCCAGATTGGAAGGATGGTTATGCTTGTAATATAGATAATATTGATACCAAATCTATATTTTGCACTACAATAAGTGAGAACCATTGATAGGATGAGGTCATATAATAGGAATGACAAATTTCTAATATAGGTTAGCGGGAAAACATGGCAAACGAAGCTAAGAATTTATTACGAAATCCAGAATGGGCACCAGGGAAGAGTGGTGGACCAGAATTTTTTTCTGGAGATGGGCCAATTACCTATGATAATTTCGAATTAAATGGTTTTCGCACTTGTAGTATCACTATGGGAGATGGAAATACAGCAGAGGATGGTTATGACCTATTCTTTGATGTCAGTGGTAAGAAGTTTCTTATGGTAGGGTTGACAATGAGAGCAATTGAAATAACGGAGTTTGAGTTTCTAGTTGAATTTTTTACTAGTGAAAAAATAAGTGTCAGTGAACTAAGGAAGAACTTGACTGTTGAGGTACAGCCGGAATGGAGTAATGTATATACATTTTTTGAGATTCCAAATAATACTGTGTATGGAACATTTCGTTGGTACTTTTATAACAAGGTAACAGCATGTACCTACTGCGCACCTGCAGCATATGCGATTAACGAATAATTTAAAAAACATACTAGAAGCAGAGATGAATAAATCTGATTTTGAAGGATTATTCCTTACAATAAAGGTTATTTATCTCTGCTATTTCTTGTGATAAAACTAAGAATGCTAATTATAGCATATAACAGCGTCCCGTTATATGATTTGACGAAACTTCTAGGAGAGAATTTTCATGAATAGGAGGGCATATTGTTACTGTACCATTTACTAGAATACTAAAAAAATAGTTTTCTCTTAAGAGCTCAAATTCCAAACATACCTTCTGATTATGTTCCATACAGTGCATCTTTTTTCCGTTACGAGAACTAAATAGTGTAAAGAATAGATAATTACCTTTTGGTTCATAAGAAAAATACATAGGAACGATATAGGGTTGATTGTTTTCTACTACCCCCAGATGGCACCATTTTGTATGTTTTAGTATGGATAGAATTTCTTTCATGGTAAGTTCGCAGTATTCTTGATTTACCATATAGAACCTCTAATACTTATTTAATATATAATCTATGCGTGATGTTGAAATTTGTATGTAATACTAGGTTAAAAGTTTAAAATAAATGCTTGTATTTGGACGTTCTTTGAAAAATATGATGATTTAAGGTAGAATGAATAACACTTTTATACTTTTAGAATAAGATATATTGTATTTATCCTTTCAAGGAGTAAGTTATGTATAATCGAAGTAACAGATGCCAAACGAGTTGTAATACTAAAAATAATGCGTTGGGTAGCAGTACTGGGCGTTCTATGTACAATCATACTATGATGAATCCAACTTCTGGGGCATGTAACACTATGCGTCATGAATGCGGTCACAAAAAAGAGATGGAATACGACTGTAAGAAGGAAATGGATTATGGTTGTAAGAAAGAGATGGATTGTGGTTGTAAGAGAGAAATGGATCATGGTTGCATGAAAGAAATGGATCGTGGTTGTATGAAGGAAATGGATCATGGTTGCATGAAAGAAATGGATCGTGGTTGTATGAAGGAAATGGATCATGGCTGCAAGAAAGAGATGGAATGTGGCTGTATGAAAGAAATGGATCATGGCTGCAAGAAAGAGATGGAATGTGGCTGTATGAAAGAAATGGATCATGGCTGCAAGAAAGAGATGGAATGTGGCTGTATGAAAGAAATGGATCATGGCTGCAGAAGAGAAATGGATTATGGTTGTATGAAAGAAATGGATCATGGTTGTAAAAAAGAAATGGAATGTGGCTGCAAGAAAGAAATGGAATGTGGCTGTATGAAAGAATTGAGTTGTGATAAGGAAGTTCAGTGCGATTGTGAGATGAATCGTGGATGTAATATGAATATGAACTATGGTTGTGAAGAAAGTAGTTGCTGTTCTCCACGTATGTCCCATGAAGAGTTTTATTGCTTATTGCATCAACTTTTACAGTATGAGGAAGGAGCAGATGCAGAGTTTTGCAAAGCGAAAAAAGACTTACAGGAAGTGTTAGGACATCTCCAATATGGAATTGGGTGCAATACTAAAATTGCTGAACTATATTGCATGATAAATGAATGGTTGGATTGTTATGAAGAACAAAATAGTTGTGAATGCAATTGTAACGATAGTTGTAGAAATATGAGATGTGAACTGCATGAGATGGTGGAAACGATTCATAATATGCAGAAGGAAAGTTGTTCTCATGCATATGCTGCATGTCAATGCTTAATGGAAGCTAAGAAATTAACAGATTGTATGTTAGAATTTAGAGAAAAAGTAATGAGAAATTGTTATCCTAGACAATGTAAATAATTTAATTAAATATAAAATTTATTAAATATATCATGCTGTCATTTTGTAAAAAAGTGACAGCATATTTTATGATGGTTACGTTATACTATACTTAGTGTGATTAAAGCACGCAAATTAGGATGAAATATCCTATATGAGTTTTTGAGTGTTGCTCGAAACATTAAAGTCT
Source organism: Lachnoclostridium phytofermentans (assembly GCF_000733755.1). Taxonomy (GTDB): domain Bacteria; phylum Bacillota; class Clostridia; order Lachnospirales; family Lachnospiraceae; genus Lachnoclostridium; species Lachnoclostridium phytofermentans_A. The sequence continues at coordinate 226,576 of NZ_JPOF01000008.1, forward strand.
AATCAAATTTGATTTTTAAAAGAAAGAGAGGAAGAGGAATATGATGAAGAATGAAAGTATCGGTTGTACTATTAACAACTGTAAATTCCATGCTCAGACTGAGAACTACTGTACTCTTGACCAAATAATGGTAGGTACTCATGAAGAAAATCCTACAAAGAAAGAATGCACAGACTGTGATTCTTTCGAATGCAAGGCTGGATGCCAATAATGTAATTAGGTACGAATAAAAACGTAACCTAAAAAGAACAACTCGAGCTATATTTTATTAGCAAATTCGAGTTGTTCTTTTTAAGTAATAAGTAAGACAGAGAACCTATTTCTTATTTTCTTGAAGGTTTATTGTTTCTTCCGTTACAGAAGTATAAAAATCATTTAATTTCTCATCAGCTTTTAAAGCAGCGATGAATTTATCATCCACTGACTTAATCAATTCTTGGACTTCTTCATGTTCATTTACGGTATTAAAGTATTCTGCAGTTTTTGGGTATAGCTTATCGAAGTATAGTTTTGGTTCACCATCGATATATTTGATGAAAAATCGATCAATCGAAGGAGCACAGGTTTCAATCGAGTTAATATGTAGATCATATTCTACATAGGCTACTAAATCAATTGCTTCATTTCCCTTTGCAACATGAACTACAATATTATCATAAGACTCGATGTACTCAACTTTACGTGCAGTTACATTAATATCCATGGAATCAGCGTCCACAGTGATAGAGTCATAGAGTTTTTTATCTACTTTAAGCTGAGATTTATAGTATTTTTTGATTAACTCATTAATTTCTTTATCTGTATTGATGGTTAAGAAGGTGTTTCCTTCTGGAATCTGTGTTGGTTCTTGCTCCACATAACTATCGATTGCTAAGTTCTCTTGTGACCGGCTCTCAGCAATGTCTGTGCTTGCTTCTTTTAATTGATTTTCTAGATCCTTCTTAGGAGTTTTTGGCAACTGCATTGCAGTTGTTACTGTGACTATCGTCGTTAATGCTAATGCAGCCAGTGCAATGTATAATTTTTTGTTATTCTTCATGGATATCTCCTTTTATTGTACTTTGAAATACGAATGTCGCTAAACGTAGCTTAATCTCACGATTCCGAAAGGATTGGAATCGTGAGATTTTTTAAATGTAAGTTCGTAAGAAATGGGGAATTTATTAGTGCTGTTCTCACATTACTTTAGTTAATAATCCTTCTCGCATAGAGAGGAGTTCTGTAGTTCCAACGGTTTGTCTTAATTCCGTCCTTATAGTTACTTGCATGCACTACACGGCCATCTCCAGTGTAGAGTGCAACGTGATTAACACGGCCACTTCTATCGCCATAAAATAGTAAATCTCCTGCTTGCAAATTACTATAGCTTGGTGTAATAGAACGACCGGCACCTCTAGCCTGTTCACGGGACGTTCTTGGAATACTATAACCAAAATTTTTATAGACCGCTAATACAAAACCAGAACAGTCAGCTCCATTGGTAAGGCTTGTTCCACCCCAACGATATGGATTCCCAACAAACTGAAGAGCGAAGCTTGCAATTTTATTACCTAGGCTTGTATTTTGGGAAGAGCCTGAATTGGTAGAACCTGAACTTCCTGAGTTTGAGGAATTAGAGGAACTGTTTGAATTAGAGGAGCTGTTTGAGTTAGAAGAGCTGCTTGAACCTGAAGATGAATTTCCAGAAGAATAGCTTGGGCGTTGTGTTTGTGCAAGTGCCTCTTTTCTAGCAGCTTCTTCTGCAGCTATTTTCGCTTCCTCTTCTTCTTTGCTGATAGCCTTTTTATACTGGTAGGTGACATCAACATAGTCCTTGTGCACAAAACCAGTTTCTTTCACTCCATTATTCTCACTTAAGAGAATTTCAAACCAATCATCATATTCCTTTACAATTTCTTTTTGCTCATGCTGTCCAATTTGTACTTTTATCTTTGCATCTGTACTCATGCGTTCGCGTACATTTAATGTCACACAAGTAGCTTTTATCTTCTTTGTAATTGTTTCTTTCTCAAATTTAGCCGCCCCTTTGTCATCATAAACGAGATAATCATTTAAGACGTATCCTACCACGGTACCAGATTTGATTTTTGTCCAGTTTTGTCCTTTTACTAACACTTGAGCCATTGCTCCACGGTGTAGTTTCCCTACAATATCAGAATCAGTATTCCAGCTGCTTCGTATGTTTACATAGTCTTCCGTATTAGAAAATGCGAGACCATCATATGGAGAAACACGATCTAATGCTTCTAGACGTTCTCCATCAACAAGAATCGGAGTTGTTATGTTTGATATGGATATTCCGGATTCTGATAATCGTTCCTTGTAATAGCTTTCCACAGCATGCCCCATTCCTCCGACAGATGTTTCATCTGTTAATGCAGCATCTGCTTTTACTATACTTAAGTTCATTCCTGCTACGAAAATAGATGTTGTCATAGCAATCCTTAGTGCTCCGGTTAATTTCATAAGTACCTCCAAAAATATTGCATTTGTTAAATAAATGTTACATAATTGTTACATCTTATAATACCTATGCTTGTTCCAAAAATCAACAGGTATTAATTTCTAAGGATGGTATAGATAGTTAATACCTATGTTTTACTGGTATTATTAATAAACGTAAAAAAAACGTTCTGTGCACTAAGTGAAGTGTCCAAAACGTTTTTATAAACAAATCCGATATAAAACTTAACAGTTATTACATATTTATGACAACTGGAAATCATAAAGTAATTAATGTAGACTAGAAATTTTAAAGTAATTAATGTGAATTAGGAATCCTAAAACAGCAACTCAAGGAGTTCTTAAAGTTACAAATCTGAGATTGTAACTGTTTTGTAGAGTGATAAAGTGCTATCTTTTGGTTAAAGTTATCGTCTAGATCTTTGAAGAGAAGTTCCCTATAATTCGGAATTGGATCAGTGCTTTGTGATACTTTAGAATCCACTAGGAAAGAGTAGCAGGAAGATAGGAAATCCTCACTAAGTTTACTATGGTAGGAGCGTATGGTTGGAATGATTTCATTCATCCCTAGGTACAATCTTTGAGAGAAATTCTCTAAATGTATCCCAGTTTGGCTTGTTACAAATAAATCAATAATAGGAATTGAGTTGCTTTTCATATTATCTTCCATATATTGCTCCAACTGTAAGATTCTCTCATTATGTAGCCCGAGGAAAGAGTCATCAAAAGGTAAAAAGGCTGGCATGGAGATATCGTATATATTATGTATCCATAAGCTACCATCTTTTTCTATTAGAAGACTGGTTCCATCAGGAATTTTAAAACTACATTGTTCGATGTAAAAAATCCCTTGCTTTGATAGAATGATATGATCAAACAGCACTACTTTTCCATTTAGATTTAATCGTATCTGTGGTAGATGCTTTATTTTATTGCCAAATAAGGAAAGTATTTGACTCATTCTATCATTGTCTTCTATTTTCTGTTGTAGTATTTCACAGTCATGATAAAGTTGGTCAATGCGATGTTTGATAAGTTTTCGGTTATCGCAAAGTTTTTTTAGCGGAAGATTGAATTCTGTTTCATAGCGTTGTGATAATTCGAAGAACGTCTTACTTTCTATTTTACATTGCGTATAAAGTGATTGGATACTTTCGTAGTGTTCCACCGTTTCGGAAAGTAATTCCGATTCAAGATGCCCCTCGATAGCACTGTGTTCATCTTTCCACCTGGTTAGCTTGTCTTTTATATAAGCATAATAAATAAGACTCTCCTCTTGTGTTAAAAATAACGTTTGATTGTTTGAGGTTAATTTCTCAGAGAGCGCATGAAGAAGTGATTGATCAGTTCCATAAGAGTTTAATTCTTGGAAAATTTCTTCTGCGTCCTTTGTAACTTTAGGTTCTGTAGAAATTGCAAGTAAGTTTTGTGAAACTATATCTTGATCTTCCGCGGGCATATGAAAAAAATCATGTGATAAAAAATACCCGCTTTCTAATTTATGTATGAATTGAATGGTTGGAAGGATATCTTTCTTTTCATAAAAGTCCTTGTAGTTTGCCATTCTTAACTTGTTTAGAATAATAGCAATGATGTGCAAAAGCACACGTAAAAGTAGTAGTACTACCGTGGTGCATAGAAAGAATGTCAGGAAGAGAATAGGGACTCTTCCCGTGGTGATTTTATTTAATAGGTTTGTAACACCGAATAGTCTATCTTCAAACATACTTGGATTATTGAAAAAACTAAGGTAGAGAATAGTTTTAACAATAAGAGAGATAGCCTCTGGAATTAAGTGTATTCCCTTAATAATCTGTTGAAACCGTAGATGCCATAGTTTATAGACTAGATTACATTTGATAAGTGAATACGGCAGTAAATAAGATAAGGTGATACCATAAGTTAAAGTTATGCTGGTATTTAAATGGTAACGATTGGTTATCAGTGTATAGAGTAAAATAGTTGGGACGACACTGAGAAGATAAATAATTATTGTGGAAATAGTATAATATAATATTTTTCTTGAGTTTTGTACCATTGTCTCATAAGTAGTTTTCTCTTTCGAATGATAACAGGAAAAACACAATCCCTGTGATTGTACGATATGGTTTTTATGGCATTTATTGCAAATAGTATCCGTCATATTAACCCCCTCCCCGAAAAACAACATAGACAAACAAGGTTAGATTCTGTATAGTTAGTTATACTAAATCTATTATACAATAGGAAAAAAGCTATGTCATGTAAAATATTACTAATTTTATAAGGAGAAAGTAAAAGAATTCTCGTTATCATAGTTATTATAATTATCATTGTAGAAAGGAAAAGCTTTTATATGAATATACAGATATTTGGCAAGTCAAAATGTTTTGATACGAAAAAGGCCGAAAGATATTTTAAAGAAAGAGGAGTAAAGTACCAATCGGTTGATATCTTAAGCAAAGGATTAAGTAAGGGCGAGTTTCATAGTGTATGTAATGCTCTTGGTGGATTTGAAGCTATCATTGATAAGTCTGCAAAAGATTATTACATGATTCAGTATCTATCCTCTGAAGATCAAGTGGAAAAACTTATGGAGATGCCAAAAATTTACAAAACCCCGATAGTACGTAATGGTTCTAAGGCAACCGTAGGCTTTTGCCCGGAAATCTGGAAAACATGGGATTAGAGTAATGTGAGAAGAACTTGCACGAAACGAAAAATGAATGGAATGCTAACGTAGTGTAAAATTCATGAAATATGATGATTACCTAGGCTAGAAAGGATGACACATGAAAAAAAATTTCTTGATTAAATTAGTGCTCGCTTTGATAGGAATTTTATTTATTGGAGTTGGGGTCGGGTTTAATGCTTCGTCTTTGTTCGGAAATGATCCTATTGCCTTACTTTATGATGGTGTTAGAAATGCTCTTTCCCTACCAGTTACACGACTTGGGTTGATATCGAATGTTGTAAATTATGCCATCATTATTTTACTATTTTTTATCGGAAGACATTATGTGAATATTGGTACAGCAGTGTATATTCTGCCGTTTGGTACTTTTGTTAATCTTGGTACCTTTTTATTTCCTAAGATATTTGTTACCGATACAGTACTTAACCGAGGAATCGGAGCTTTTATTGGATGCTTATTAATCTACGTGGGCGTATCCATCTATATTACGGTAGACATCGGTTTGGATCCCTTTACTGGTCTGGTAATGACAATCAATGACCATCTTCCATGGGGATTTGGAAAAACTAAAATATGCTTTGATTTCATTCTGATTATACTAGGCTTCTTACTTGGAGGTAAACTAGGTATGATTACCCTAATTACCGCTTTAACAGCGGGGCCTAGTATTCAGTATTTTACTAAGTTATTGAAAAGATTATCACATAAAATGAATTTATAAAATTGCAACTAAAAATACCGAAACCAATAAGAAAGAGAAGACTAATGGAATAACTCATTAGCCTTCTCTTTTAACTGTTCGCATAAAGTAAAGTCACTTAAGTACCAGATATCATTAATGCAAACATATGGTGATTGAATGGAAATGGTAATTTCTATGTCGTCATTGCTTTGTAAAGTATACTGGACTAAACTCTCATCAAAATTCATAGGATTTAAAATTTTTTGATGAAGAGGAAGACTCTGTAGTGTTGTTATGAGTTGATTTAAGTCCTTCGTATCATCAATCCGTATAATATCACCAGGCAGTAGGGACAATAAGGTGATGGACTTTATATCTGCTACCTGAATTGCCGTCAAACTAATATCCTTTGTACGAGAACAGGAAGCTAATAAAGTAGTAAACAAGAGGGAGAGTAATAATAGAGTCTTTTGCTTCATGTCATTAACAACCTTTCCTTTCTTTCATTCGAGTTCAAGATAGTCGAATATTATGTATGGGGATAGTCCGACCTCTACCTATAGAGATTAGACGAGAATACCTGGAAAAAAGTTTCAATCAAAAACGAAATTGTGTAAGGGAATTGTACAAGATGGTATCGAAATTTTATAGTTTATCATTGAGAAAAATGGTGAGAGTTAAACACTTAATATAAAAAAGCTGTCCTAAAATCTTATTAGGACAGCTAACTATAAAAAGATTTAAATGTAGAAAAGAGCTAATCTTGAAGTGACATCTTTTTTACTTGCTCAAATGCATTCTTCACCATAGGAAGAGATAGGATTGCCATAGTCGCAATACCCTCAGCATAGATATAAGCTCCATTATAAACAATAGAGTATAGGAGTGGATTCCAACCCTCCCAAGCGTATGCACCAAAGAAAATGTATCCGGATAACGTTGCAAATATCCACCTTCCTGTAATACCAACAAGATAACCTTTTAACAATCCGTTCTTGCTTTTGCAGAAGAGACCAGATAATCCAAGGGCACCAAAGGCAAGAGGATAGTCTACAAGAACCTGAGCAGGGTGATAAATATATGGTTTTATTATAAACTGTAGGATACCGTAAGCAACTGCTACAATAATACTTGTCTTTGCACCATAAAGATAACCAATTAAACATATAAATAGCATACTAAATAAGGTAACAGAGCCACCAAATGGAAAAGAATATACTTCAAGGTAAGAAGTCACAAGTGCTAATGCCATTGCTATAGCACAAAAAACTAATTGCTTTGTTGGTATTTTCTTTGTATTTTTATTTTTAGCGAATAAAGCAGCGACGATTACCAAGGTGAAAAGTAATACAATGAGTAACACATAACTAAGAGTTGTTAAACCGTATTCACCATCGACGGATGTAATGAATAAATCGCGCATAAAAAAACCTCCTTAAGTTTCACGGTAAATTGTGATTGCTTCGGAGGACGTTTGGTGCTTCCTTACGCCAGTACTAACTGGATCAAGTAATAAGGGTCAGTAGATAAGTCTACTTCTCAGCCAATGAGGCTCCCCTAGCAATACAATATACGGTTGTTATTTTCTATGTAATCAATGGAGTGCACAGTAGAGAAAATCGATTTTAAGTATACACCCTAAACGCATTTCCTTTTGATTCCATCGTTACTATAGCAAGATATTTCGTTAATGTCAAGTATAACTTAATAGAAGTTGGTTTATCAAACTTCTATTTATAATTTCTTAAATGTGCTTTTGTAGGAGACTTTTTTTACAATGGCACAATAGATCGAGGTTTCCATGAACTTATTTATTCTAGATGAGGATCTTAATAAAAGTATACAGTATCTCCCTGATAAGCATATTGTTAAAATGCCGGTAGAATCTGCGCAGATGTTGTGTGCTGCATTTTATGCACTGGAGTTTCCAATGGATGGTTTAAAGTTATATAAAGCAACTCATCTTATGCATCCTTGTACAATATGGGCTTATAGCTCTAAGGAAAACTGGTTATGGCTTCAGGAATATACAATTAAACTAGGGGAGGAATATAGTTATCGTTATGCAGGAAAACAACATAAATCAGTAGAGCTTATTAGGAATCTACCAGTTCCCGTAGATAATTCGAAAGGTTTACTACCTTTTGTTAAGTGCGTTCCAGAGGAATTAAAAAATCTTAATTTAATTGAAGCATATCGTCAATTTTTCATTCAATACAAAGGGCATTTAAAACAATATACCAAAAGAGAGGTTCCTGACTGGTGGAGATAATCAGCAAACTTCTTTATGATAAGCTCTCACCTCACTTGGACGAATATGATAATATTTTTTATATAATCGACTAAAGTATAAGGCATCGTCATATCCAACCTTTGCGGCAGCTAGTTGAACAGAGTCACCTTGCTTTAAAAGCTCGGTGGCTTTTTCTAGTCTTAGTTGGATAAGGTATTCAATCGGTCGAATTCCTAGGTGTTTATAAAACAGATGAGATAACTGTGCAGGAGCCTTCCCAAAGTAAGTCGCTAACTCTTTCAAGGTGATTGTAGTAGGGAGTTTTTCTTTCATATAATTACATAAGCTTTCGATAAATTGCTGCTCTGATGTATCTGGTTGATGAAAGACAGTATTCAAAAGTTTACGCATCTCTAATTCTAAGGTCAAGGTATGGTAATGATGGTTTGATGTGATCCGTTCCATCATTTTTTTTAACATAGTATGAGTTTTTTTCGCTTCCAATAACTTAATGTGAAACGAATTAGGAATACACTCTTTGGAAGACATGGTAGAGTTACCAATCGTATAGGAGAGTAATAAAAATTCAAAATCCACCTGATCCAATGAAAAAAGGTGGAGAGAGCTTCCGCTTTCTATATGTTGCACATAACTCGAGGTAAGATAAGTTGTGGATTGTTCATCGATGGTTAATTGTGCGCGACCTTTTATCGGAAACAAAAATCCACCCTGTGAAAATTTGCAATGAAGTGCTTCTGTACTAGTTACTGTAACCTGAATCAAGTTAATATTTTTTAATGCCTGGTTTTGAAATAGTGATGAAATGCCACGCATTTTCTCTATCATAGTAAAATCCTTTCTAAAAAAGTTCTAAGTGCTTCTAATAATGAAAGTCATTATCATTTGAGTGATTTTAGTTTATCATAATTTTTAAGATTTGTCCATAGATTAAAAATTGTCCATTCAACCAGAATAATTTCCTTGCTATACTTCCAACAATCAATGAAGAACAAGAACGTCAGGAGAAAAGCAGTGAAGAAAAGAAATGTTTTTATCATTATATTAATAATTGCATCCATTATTTCTGTCATGCTTGGAGCACAAGATTTTTCCCTTAAAAAAGCGTTGGTAATAGGATCTGCGGATAATCAATTGTTAATCTATAGTCGAATACCCAGACTTTTAGCAGTCTTGGTAACAGGAGCCGGTCTTAGTATCTCCGGTAAAATCATGCAGACGATGACGGGGAATCGATTTGTTTCACCAACGACGGCAGGAACGATGGAATGGTGTAAGTTTGGTATCTTATTATCCATCTTATTTTTTGGTGGACAGTCAATGATGATGAAAATGATGTTTGCATTTATTATCGCATTACTCGGAAGCCTTTTATTTGTACAGCTTCTTCAAAGAATTCCATTGAAAAGTCCCGTGATGGTACCCTTGATTGGATTGATGCTAGGTAATGTGGTCAGTTCACTCACTGCCTATGTAGCGTTTCAATATGATTTGGTACAAAACATATCATCCTGGTTACAAGGAAACTTCTCTTTGGTGGTAAAAGGAAGATATGAATTGCTTTATTTAGGAATTCCATTCGTTATTTTAGCTTATCTCTATGCGAAAAAGTTTACGATTGCTGGGATGGGTGAGAGTTTTGCAAAGAACCTAGGGCTAAATTATAAGTTTATCACAATTGTTGGGTTTGTAATAGTAGCATTCCTTGCTTCTATTATTACGGTATCCGTGGGGAGTATCGCCTTCTTAGGTCTAATTATTCCAAACATTATCTCAATTTATTTTGGTGATGACTTAAAGCATACCTTATTCGATACTGCCTTGCTTGGTGGAATCTTCTTATTATTCTGTGATATTTTAAGCAGAATTATCGTTTACCCTTATGAGGTTTCTGTAAGTGTAATTGTTAGCGTCTTAGGTGGAGCAATCTTTTTATTCCTGTTATTTCAAAAGAATAAGGAGGGAGGTACCGTATGAGAGTTAAGTCATTATCTAAAGAGAAAAGGAGTATCTTGATTTTAATCTTAATTGTTGCAATACTTACTTCCCTTTTTCTTTTCTTAGGTTTAACAGGGAAGAATATCAATTATTTTTTCCCGAGAAGATTACGTAAAGTATTAGCAGTATTTTTAGCAAGTTATTGTGTTGGATACTCTTCGGTATCCTTTCAGACGATTACGAACAACAAGATTTTAACTCCAAGTATCATTGGTCTGGATTCCTTGTACTTATTCTTACAAACAATCATTGTATTTTTCTTTGGTAATGCGGGTGTCAGTAAATTAACAGGTCTTCCTAATTACTTATTATCGATTGGATTAATGGTACTTTGCTCCTTCTTTCTTTTTTTTGGTATGTTTAAAGGAAACAGCAAAAATCTTTATTTTATGGTACTAGCTGGGACTATTTTCGGAGGTTTATTTTCCGGGCTGGCTTCTTTTATGCAGGTATTAATGGATCCAAATGAATTTTCGCTTGTTCAAGGGAAGATGTTTGCTAGCTTTAATCAGATGAATACGGATTTATTGTCAATCAGTATTGTGATTGTGGCTGTAATTGCTTTCTTGGCAAGAAGAGATTTCTCAAAACTGAATGCGCTAGGACTTGGTCAAGCACAAGCAATCAGTTTGGGTGTTCCCTACCGAAGAACAGTATTTAGAACATTAATGTATATTGCAATTTTAACAGCAGTTTCTACAGCACTCGTCGGGCCAATAACCTTTCTTGGTATCTTAGTTGTTAGTATAGCTAGGAATTTAGTTTCTACGTATCGCCATGAAATCAGAGTTCCGATTGCGGTATTATTAGGAGCACTTGCCCTACTTGGAGGATTACTATTTGTAGAACGTATTTTGCATCACTCGACTCAGATTAGTGTTGTTATTAATTTTATTGGTGGATGCTACTTTATTTATCTCGTGCTAAAGGAGGGAAAATCATGATAAAGACAAGAGGATTATCAAAAGTTTATGGAAATAAAAAAGTGGTAGATGACATTTCCATTACATTACCTAAAAATAAGCTGATTGCTTTTGTAGGCAGTAATGGAGCAGGAAAGAGTACACTTTTATCCTTAATTGGGCGAACCTTAGATCGAAGCAGTGGAGATTGTTACATTGATGAGAAAGAGGTAAAAGATTGGAACAGTAGAGAGCTTGCCAAACGACTTTCTATCTTAAGCCAAACGAATCACTTAAATATTCGACTAACGGTACATGAGCTAGTACAGTTTGGACGTTTTCCTTATAGCCAAGGGCGTTTAACCAAAGAGGATGAGAAGAAAGTTTCGGAGGCGATATCTTACATGGGGATGGATGCCTTAAAGGATCGCTACTTGGATGAATTAAGTGGCGGACAGCGCCAGATGGCGTATATCGCAATGTTATTAGCACAAGATACGGAGTATGTGTTTTTAGATGAGCCACTCAATAATCTTGATATGAAACATTCCGTACAAATTATGAAAATCCTAACCAAGATGGTAAAAGAACTTGGGAAAACAGTTATGGTAGTAATTCATGATATAAACTTTGTATCTTGTTATGCAGACTACATTATTGCGATGAAGGATGGAGAAATTGTCGCGAATGGACCTAGTGATGAGGTGATGAAACCACAGATGCTAGAAAAAGTATTTGGTATGGAAATAAAGGTTGAGCAATTCGGTGGAAACAATATCTGCCTTTATTACACCTAAAAATTTAACCTCATCAGGAAAGTCTCCCGCTTCTGTAAGCAGGGGGGGAGGAATTGCCTGTTTAAAATGCTACGTAGTAACATCGAGGTAAAGCAAACCAACAGCACTATGGCTAGTGCGACTGAAGCATGGATAATAAATGGGTTATCATCCCATTGATTATAAAGAAAGAAAAGGAGGATATAATGTTTCCTACTTGAACATGGTCTTAGTAGTAAATTGAGGATGCTACATTTCTAAATCTGAGACATGTCTAAATAAAAGAGGGCTATCATTATAGAGAAACATTATAAAGCAAAATGAGAAAATTTAATTTTCATAAGAGTGTCTTATCTGGCGCTAAAAAGAAGGTTTTTGCAGGTATTTTATTAGGAGTGATGGCAACAAGTGTTTTAGCTGGTTGCGCTAAAAAACAGGGAGATACACCGGAAGATAATTCAAATAAGGGTGAGGAGAGCACAGCTTCTGTGACACCATCACCTGAAGTAGAAGAAACAAGCGTTTCCTTAACTCATCCACTCGGAACGGTAACTTTAGAAGGAGTGGCAGAGAAAGTAGTAGTATTTGATATGGGTGCATTAGATACACTTGATTCTCTTTCTTTTGATGGTGCACTTGCAGTACCACACGGAAATATACCAACTTATCTAAGTAAATATGATGAGAATACCGTAAATGCTGGAGGTCTATTCGAGCCAGATATGGAAGCTATTTTCACTTTTGAACCGGATGTCATAATTATTGGTGGTAGACAGGTTGATTATTATGAAGAATTGAATGAGATTGCTCCAACTATTTATGTTGAGCTTAATGCAGATTCTTACATGGAGGATTTTAAACGTAACACCGAAAATATTGCAAAGGCGATTGGAAAAGAAGAGGAAGCTAAGACTGCAATTGACGGGATTATGAATAAGGTCGAAGAAGTGAAGAAGATTACAAACAGTAGTGATAAAAAAGGCTTGATTATTATGACGAACGATGGTTCCTTAAGCGCATACGGTCTTGGCTCTCGCTTTGGGATTATCCATGATGTCCTTGAAGTTAAGCCAGCAGATGAAACAATTGAAGTTTCCAAGCATGGTATGGAAGCTAGTTATGAGTATCTTGCTAAAGTAGATCCTGATATCCTATTTGTATTAGACCGTACTGTGATTGCAGGTGGCTCAACAACGGCTGATAAGACTCTTGATAATGAGTTAGTATTAGGAACAAAAGCTGCGAAAAATAATGCTATCATTACTCTTGATGCCGAATGCTGGTACTTATCGAGTGGTGGTATTAACTCCATGCAGGTTATGGTGTCGGAAGTAGAAGCGGCGATTAATAAATAATAGAGAATGAAATTATAGATAAGAAATTATGAGATAGGGAAATTAAAAGCTAAGTAATTTTTATTTATTTTCATAAATTAAAATTTTCAACCAAAACACTATGGGATGATAAATTCCCATAGTGTTTTGGTGAATCTAGGTATCATATAACAACCATCTAATGAATTGACCCTTTTTGTTAGACAAAAACTAACGAAAGTATTCACTTCATAGTTGTAGCTATGATTTGATAAGGTAGATTTTATAGAAGGTAATAATTAATTCTATTTTTCATAGATGGGGTCATGATTTATGGTGCTGACCTTACCAGTTTTTTTATAACCACAGAAACTCCAAAATTCACCTGCTTCATCTGAAGTAAGATAAATATGTTCTGCCCCTTTGTTATATAGTACCTTTTCGGCATAAGTAACTAATTTTGCCCCGAGGCCTTTTCCCCTCATACTACGATTAATGTAAATTTCTCGTAGAAATCCCCATCCTTCTCGTTCACACCAATCACTATCAGGATGATCGATTTGATAGCTGATAAAACCAACAGGCTTTCCGCAAACCAAAATCAAATCTAATGGGACTATCTCGGATAATGAACTCTCTGCTATTTTACTACATAACGCTTCCGCCTTACTATCTGTAATTTCAATATTAAAATCATTTCTAAAGTAAGTGCAGAACATTTCTTTAAAATCACACATATCACTATTGCAAAACGGACGAATATCAACACTTTCTATTATCATAACATACCTCCAAAAATTATTTAGAGGATTTCTAATGTGCAAACCCTCCATATACGCCTAAATACAAACTTAAATTCTTCATAAAACATCACCCTTTCTATAAGAGATTTTTACTACACAATAATAGAAAACAACTTTGTAATTGAATTAATAAAAGGACAAAGTGCCTACCATAATTATACAGAATCTTAAGCAGAATACTATTATTATTTAAACTTTATCAATGTGCTGAACAAATATTTAAAAAGGATGTTATCTAAACTAACGAAAGTGCTAGTCACCATTAAAGCTAGGAGATTCTAAAAAAACGAAAGCGGCATAAAAAATCTCCAACCACAGAAATAGTATGGTTGGAGATATAAAAATTTTATAGAGGGTTGGAAACTATTCCTCACCCATTAATGCTTCTAATTCCTTTCGAAGAACGGATTCTGAGATAGCACCCTGATAATAGTTTGCTACATTTCCATCTTTATCGATAAAAACTGTGGAAGGAATAGCAATGACACTATAGTAATAAGCACCTTCTTGATCTACATCAAAAAATACAGGAAATTCATATCCGTTATCTTCTATAAATTTACTGCCTTTCTTTATTGTTTCTTGGAATCCATCTACCATGTCAACCATGAGGAAATTCACATCGTCTTTTAAATCTAGATAAACTTTATTAAACTCTGGCATCTCGCTCTTACATGGACCACACCAACTAGCCCAGAAATTTAGAACGATTGGTTTCCCATAATAGTCGCTAAGTGAAACGGAATTTCCTTCGATATCCTGCATAGAAAAATCAATAGCAGGTTGCAATGTTGGTTCTGGAATAGCTGTAATAGTTGGTTCTAAAGAATTATCGGTATTATTTTCAGGATCTTTGGTCGGTGTATTATTATCTTGTTGACTTGCAACTTTTTTCTCTTCCTGATCTTCATAATATTTTGAGAGATTCTGATAAAGAACGGATGCTCCAACAATGAGAAGAACAAATACAGCCAGAATCCATAGTACTTTTTTATTTTTCATAAATCCTCCTTGATTTAGTTATTTTTATATAATTATGCGGTAACTTGTTATAATTCATATTTATAATCTGATGAGTTATAGACTTAAAGTTATGAATCAATTTCGATAAAGTTTGCCATGTAAATGGTCAGGAATCTAGGTATTTACTATACTAGATTTAAAAAACTATTGTAAAAAAGAAAAGAAAGCACTATAAGCACCAGTTAAGAACAGAATACCCATTAGTATTAATAGCCCTGCTGAGATATAGGATATTTTTCTTGAATTTCTCTTTAAGAAATCAAAGGTAGACTTTAATTGATCAATTAATAATGCACTTAATAAAAATGGTAATCCAAGACCAAGTGCATACATAAGCAACATTATAATGCCTTTCACTGTACTTCCAGTTTGTGCAGCCATAACAAGGGCAGAACCAAGGAAGGCACCTACACAAGGAGTCCAACCAATAGAAAAGATAATGCCAAAGAGGAAGGCAGCAACGGATTGATTCTTAGTTCTAGATAGCTTATGATTACTCATTCCACGAAAGAACGGAATTTTTACAATTCCTAAAAAGCTAAGTCCAAGTAAAATCAAAAACACTCCCGATATAATATTAATTGCTCCTTGGTATCGGATAAGAAACCTACCGAGTGTTCCAGCAAATGCTCCCATAAGGACAAATGTTGTGGAAAAACCGGAGATAAACAAAAGGGCGTTTTTTAGGGTACCGTATTTGGTCCGAGTATCAGGTTGCCCTGCGATATAAGTAAGATAAAGCGGCAACATAGGTAGTAAACATGGGGAAATAAAAGTGATAATACCTTCTAAAAAGGATATAATATACTGCATAATTCTCCTTTCATCTTTTGATTTCATTTTCATAACAAGATAATATTTGTGAAGCATACTTTTTCTTGTTTGCTAGGTGCAGTTTCTTTATTTTACACGATTGTTTACCTAGTGTAAATCATTCTACCAGAATTCCTATTAATTTACTGTGATTAAGTCACATACGAATCTATAGTGCTTTGATAAAATAAATCACAGAGTTATAATAAATAAGGAGTGATTTTATGAATATGAAAATAAGTTCCCCTTTGCGAAAAGGAATTATCTATACGTTGCTTATGGTGACAGGAGCAATGATACTAACGGGTTGTTCGATAACCCAAGGAGCATCAAAGGAGGAGACAGACGTGGAGCAACAGACCTATACAGAGATTACACAGAAGGAAGCAAAAGAAATGATGGATTCTAAGGAGGAGCTAGTCATCTTAGATGTTCGTACGGAAGAGGAATATTTGGAAGGTCATATCGAGAATGCAATTCTTTTGCCAGTGGATGAAATCTCAAACCGTGCAGGGGAAATACTACCGGATAAGGATAAAAAGATATTAGTTTACTGTCGCAGTGGGCGAAGAAGTAAGCTAGCAAGTGAAGAGCTAGTTAAGCTAGGGTATACGAATGTTTATGAGTTTGGTGGAATTATTGACTGGAAATATGAGATTGTAAATTAAGATAATTTTCTATCATAAGGTTGTTGCATAAAGAGATTGCAGCAACCTTACTTCATGATAAAAAGTTCGTAAAGAGTGTTTTTCTTGTTTTAGTAATAGGGAACGATTTAGTTCAAAGGCATAGCATCGAGATGAAAGACACCGATCTCTTTATAGTGGTCGATTTTATATTCAATGGTAGAAAGGCTTCGATTTAATAAGTTAATTTGCTCTAGGATATAGACTTTATGTAATTGAAGCATCTCTTTCCTTTGCTCACAGGTTTCTTCTCCATTTAAACATAAGAACATAAATTCTTTGATTTTTTCTATGGACATTCCGGAGTTTTTTAAACAGCAGATGAGACCAAGCCATTGAATATCATTTTCGGAAAAAGAACGTTTTCCGTTTTCTTCTCTTTTTAGCAGTGGTAGTAGACCTTCTCGGTCATAATAGCGTATGGTATGCTCAGATAGACCGGTTTGTTCGGAGACTTGCTTGATACTATAGCTCATTTGATATCCCTTTCTTTTTTATTTACATAGGAAGTGAGACAGTGAAATCGTCACTTATATTTTACATTCTGTAATAATGCCCATGTATTTTTAATCTATATGCCTGTTGAAATGGCTTCTTAATCATTATATCACATTCGAGGAAAAAGAGAGAAAGAAATGTATAAAAAAGAGGTAAAGTGACGGTGACTTAATCACAGATAAATTATTTGAACTGATCTATAATGTAATCAGAAACAACAAAATGATTCTTGTGAAAGGCAATTGCTTAACAGATTCCTATAACAATTTAAATAAGAAATAAAAGGGAGGTCTAACTATGGACGTATTACATGTAACAAAGGAAAATTATAAAGAAGAAGTATTAGAGGAAGATAAGGTTGTATTACTTGATTTTTGGGCACCTTGGTGTGGACCATGTAAGATGTTATCACCAGTGATTGATGAAATCGCAAAGGAAGAAGAAAATATTAAAGTCTGCAAAATCAATGTAGATGAACAGTCAGAACTAGCAAGTGCATATCGTGTAATGAGCATTCCAACATTAGCAGTAATGCAAAAAGGTAATTTGGTTGCTAGTAGTGTAGGATTTAAATCGAAGAAGGATATCTTAAAGATGCTTCCAGCACAATAAGAGATTTAAACCCTGAAAGAATATGTTGATAATCAAACTTCATAAATTAGAAAGCGAGGAGAATCTATTTACCTCATGGAAAGCATTTCAGCTTTCATAAGGTACGAACGATTTCTCCTCGCTCTTTCATCAAAGGAATAATGGTAATTAAAGAATACATTTTAACTTCTTTTTATCAAGAATTTCAATACCGCCTCTTGTGAGAGATACAATACCATCTTCCTCAAAATGTTTTAACATACGAGAAACAACTTCTCTGGCACTTCCAATGTATTTTGCTATCTGTGCATGGGTTAATGGAATCATATCCTTTTTTTGCTTTAAAGATTCATCTAATAAAAATACAGCCAAACGTTTGTCAAAGCTCATAAATAAAATCTGTTCCATCGTCCACATAACATCGGAAAATCGATCAATCGTGGTTCGATAAGAAAAATTCTCAACATAGATGTTTTGGTTCATTAGTTTTTGAAATGCACACGACTTAATCAAGTAAGCATCCGTATCGGATTCCGCTTGTATGTTAACATCAAATGTAATATTTTTAAGTACACAGGAAGCAGAGAGTACACAAACATCTCCGTCGGATAGGCGATATAAGGTGATATCCTTACCTTGCTCAGAAAGCATATGTGCTCGCAAGGTTCCTTTTTTTACAATTAAAACACCAAGGCATTCTGCACTATTATTATAGATAATGGTATCCTTTTGAAATGTTACCGGGGAAGTTTGATTCAAAAAGATGTCCATCTCTTCCTTGGTCAATTTAGGTATGAATGATAGCTTGGAACCTAAATATTCTAAGTCTTCTTGTGTTATCATAAGCCCTCCCAATTTTGTCTAACAAATTTATCATATATAAAAAACTTGTTAGGAATATTTGCATTATAACATAAATTAGAGATATAAAATAGTAATTTTCTGTGAATTTTATGTTAACGCTCCTTGAAACAGAATCTGCAATGATAAGATTTTGTTAAGAATCATACTCTTAACTTGTTGTATATGCAAAACTGTGATATAAAATGCATGGATTGTTAAGATGGGGGAAGTTGTGAAAAATTTCCGAACATTGCGAGTTTTGATTTACATAATGATAGTTAGTATTATATTATAGAAACAGAATGCGTATTTCTATAATCGATTTACGACGCAACATACGCACCTTTTATCAGAATCTGCTTCGCATCTTCTGATAAGTTTATATAATATAAAATATTTTATTAAATTGCGTGGTACGCTTGACAGAAGAGATGGAGGATTATGATGAGGAAAACAAAAATTGTTTGTACCTTAGGCCCAGCAACCGATGACGACGAAATATTGCGTCAGTTAATGATTGAGGGAATGGATGTTGCCAGATTTAATTTTTCGCATGGAGATCATGCACAGCATAAAAGAAACTATGAACGTATTCATAGACTTCGTACGGAACTAAAATTACCAATTGCTACATTACTTGACACAAAAGGACCAGAAATTCGAATTGGTAACTTTGAAAGTGGTAAAATTGAATTGAAAAAGGGTCAGATATTTACCCTAACGACAAATGATATTGTCGGCGATGAAACACAGGTTTCCATTACATATAAAAACTTAATACGTGACATAAAAAATGGAGTTAAAATACTGATCGATGACGGTCTTATAGAGCTTAAAGTATTTAATATCACAGATACCGATATTATTTGTGAAGTTCTAAATGGAGGGACGATTTCTAATCATAAGGGAGTCAATGTACCTGGGGTAGAATTATCCATGCCATTTATTAGCAAACGGGATTATGAGGATATTGTATTTGGTATCGGTCAGGGATTTGACTTTATTGCAGCTTCTTTTACAAGATGTGCAGATGATATTATCCAAATTCGTAAAATATTGAATGAGTATAACTGTAATACGGTCAATATTATCGCAAAAATTGAGAATCTCCAAGGGGTCAATAATATCGATGAGATTATCCGTGTATCCGATGGTATTATGGTTGCACGAGGCGATATGGGTGTTGAAATTCCTTTAGAGGAAGTTCCTGTGATTCAAAAAATGATCATTAAAAAAGTTTACAATGCTGAGAAGCAAGTAATCACAGCAACACAGATGCTTGATTCTATGATGAAAAATCCAAGACCAACCAGAGCTGAGACTACCGATGTTGCGAATGCGATATACGATGGAACCAGTGCAATTATGTTATCTGGTGAAACAGCTGCGGGATTATATCCAGTAGAAGCCCTAAAGACAATGGTTAAGATTGCAAAACGTACCGAAGCAGATATTGATTATGCATCAAGATTTAAAAAGAGAGATAGTCTAACCAATCCAGATGTCACCAATGCAATCTCCCATGCGACTTGTACAACTGCGATAGACCTAAATGCAGCAGCGATTATAACCGTAACAAAATCTGGTAAGACAGCAAGAATGATCTCAAAGTTTCGTCCGCCATGCTCCATCATAGCATGTACTACTTACGAACATGTTTGCCGTCAGATGAATCTTTCCTGGGGTGTGATACCTCTTTTGATCGAAGAAGAAATAGATGCGAATACATTATTTGAACACGCAGTAGAAGCAGCAGAAAATGCAGGTTACGTTAAATCAGGCGAATTAGCTGTCATTACTGCTGGAGTTCCACTTGGAATTTCCGGTACCACCAATCTTATCAAGGTTCAAGTAGTGGGGCATATCTTAGTCAAAGGAAGAGGATTGATAGACCGTGAAGTATGCTCAAGTCTTTGTGTATGTAAGGATGTGAAGGAGTTAAGAGAAACATTTAATACAGGAGATATTATTGTAATACCAGAGACAAATAACGAGATGATGGAACAATTAAAGCAGGCAGCAGGCATCATCGTTGAACAAGAAGGCATTAATTCACATGCATCCATTGTTGGGCTTAGCTTAGATATCCCTGTAATCCTTGGAGCTGAGAATGCAACACAAATATTGCGAACTGGTTCCATTGTAACATTAGATGGTAAAAAAGGAATTGTATTTTGTAATAGATAGAGGTAACTAACAAAAAGGATGCTGTAAAACTTAGTTTTGCAGCATCCTTTTTGATACTTCAAAGTCTACTAAATGGAATAGTTGTCACTCAGGTTACTATCTTGGATGATTTTATAAGATATTTTTTTTGATTTAGAATATATTGACTTAAGAAACAAATATTGTAAAATATAATATAAATATATTTTCATGGATATGCATTAACCTCTTATCATCATACCTATGATAAAGCTAGGATTAACTCAAGGATTTGGTGCGGATACCTCTAATATTGGATTAAAAAGAATATGGTTTTCAAGCTGTAGCTCAAGAAGAATAAATATTGTAAAAAATATTTTGCCATTTAATAAAAGGTAGAAGGTAATAGAATGAAAAAAAAGAAAATATATATAATAATTTTTCTTGTATTTATAGTGATAATATTTTTCACTATATTAATCATTGGATGTTTGATAAATAATTCAACATTACATAGTAATGAGTTACAAGTTACTGCAAAGTTAAAAGAAGATGAATTTGTTATACATAGTGGTAAGCAAACAATAAAGAAGGATTTAGAATTGAATGTAACTGTTAACAATACTAAGAATGCAAAAGGTAGCTTGACTCTATATCTAATTATTAACAACACTTATCGCTTATCGTTTCATTCTAGCGAAGAAAATGATTTTTATCAACCTAGCAGTATAGGAGGTAGTGGTTTTCTTAATGCTTATGTGGAAGACATATTAAGGGAGGAATATATAGAATCAAAAGACATTGACCTTTCATTAAATGCCATTCCAATCTCGGAAGATAAAGGAGAGCTTCAATTAAGAGCTTATATGAATAAGAAAAATAATAGTACAGAACTTATTGATCCGGTTTTAATTTGTTTATATTATGAAGAGATATTTGGTTATGATTATGTGTGGCATAAAGTGATACCAATAGAGTTTGAAAAATGATAAAAGGTGATGCTGCAAAACTAATTTTTGATTGGTTTTGCAGCATTCTGTTTGTAGGGCTATCTTTAATAAACCACCGGCTAGGCCGGTGGATCACAATGGCTTCTAGCATTTTCATAATAAAACTCCTTTGTTATAATAAGTGTGGGTCTCAAACCGCACTAAATATAACAAAGGAGGTATCCAATTGGATAAGAATACATTATCACATACAACATGGGAATGTAAATATCATATTGTTTTTGCACCGAAATTTAGAAGGCAGATAATTTATGGAAGTATAAAGGCAGATGTTGCAAATATACTAAGTACATTGTGTAAAAGGAAAGGTGTAGAAATTATAGAGGCTGAATGCTGCAAAGATCACGTGCATATGCTAGTTAGAATACCACCGAATATAAGCGTTTCGGAATTCATGGGGTATTTGAAGGGAAAAAGTTCATTGATGATATTTGATAGACATTCAAATTTAAAATACAAATATGGAAATAGAAAATTCTGGTGTAGAGGATACTTTGTAGATACAGTTGGAAAAAATGCAAAGAAAATAGAAGAATACATCAGAAGCCAGTTGATGGATGACCAAGCAGAAGATCAACTAAGTTTGAAAGAATTTATTGACCCGTTCACGGGTGAGCCAGTAATAAAAGGCAAATAATAAACCCTTGTAAGGGTTAGCCAGAGAAAGTGGTGCGGTTGGGGCCTTTACTTTCGAAGGACCTTTGAGGTCCATGCCGGCAATAGCCCCTTACAGGGGCAGAGCAAACCACCAGTTCACACTGGTGGTGCTGATTGTATAACAAACGGGGTTCATTTCGAAGCTGGTGGTTTTAACTTTTTTCTAGTAAATTCCTATTTCATTAGTTATGAAATATTCCCTAAGTTAAGTTATTTTGCAATGATAATTCAATTTTATTGCTTTTCGTCTTTTTCCTCTTCAGAAGCCTGAGTAGTATCCTCATCAATCATTCGATAACCGATTCCTACTTCAGTAAAGATGTATTGTGGATCAGCAGGATTTGCTTCGATTTTTCTACGGATGTTCGCCATATTTACTCTAAGAATCTGATTATTTCGATCTGCGTATGGCCCCCATATTTTTGTTATGATGGAATCATAAGTCATAACTCTTCCAGAATTGTTAGCAAGTAAGGATACGAGCTTAAATTCAATCTGTGTCAAGTGTACATCTTTTCCACCAACCATTACGATATGTTTGTTAAAATCAATTACAAAATCTTTGGCACGAAAGATAGAAGGTGGAAAATTCTTACCAGATTCAAGGCTTGCATTGTGACGCAGAGCGGTACGGATACGTGCTAATAATTCTGAGGTACCAAAAGGTTTTGTGATGTAATCATCAGCTCCTAAATCAAGTGCTTGTACTTTTTCCTTCTCTTGAGTTCTTGCTGAAATAACAATAATTGGGGTACTAGTCCAGGAACGAATCTTTGAGATTATCTCCATTCCATCAATGTCTGGTAACCCTAAATCCAGTAAGATTAAATCAGGACAGTGAGATGTGATAATGGACAATCCCTCTGCGCCAGTAAAGCTTTTTAATACTTTATAGTCATAAGCATTTAAATTAGTTGCGATAAAGTTGCAAATATTTTGTTCATCTTCAATAATCAAGATGGTAATATTCTTCATATAAGTTATACCTCCTTACTTGTTTCGATCCTTTGTGAGATTAAAAATAATAATAGAATCTTTTTTCCTTTGTAAACCACGAATTAAACAAGTGGCAGTGTAAACGTAAAACAAGCACCGTTTAAGTGATTACTTGCCTCGATTACTCCTCCGTGAGCAATGATTATGGTTTTACATATGGATAATCCAATGCCCATTCCTTTTGTGGAATCACTGCTTGAGTTTTCTGTTACAGTGTAGCCATCAAATAAACTATAGATCATATCTTTATTGATACCAACTCCATAATCCGTAATGGAAAAGCGCACAAAGTTCGTTTCTGAAGTAACAGTTAATTCAATCGGTTTTTTACTCTTTGAGTATTTATAAGCATTTTCAAGCAGATTAATCATAACCTGTTCAATGAGTGTTGCATCCATTGGTACCATAAGAAACTCATCTGGCGTTTTTACTTGGATTCTTGCATCAGGATAGCGCTTTTTAAGCCGCATTACTGCTTCAGAGACAACTTCTTCCACAGGTTCGCTTACTTTTGTTACCGTAGTATTGTTATTATGAATACGAGTTACAGATAAAAGGTTTTCTACCATATGAAGTAGCCAATTGGAATCTTCATGTATATGGAGAATAAGCTCATCTTTCTCTTCTTCAGTTAGATTGTCTTTCATTTCAATGTAAGTAGCACTGGCACCAATCATACCTGTCAGAGGTGTTCTAAGGTCATGAGAGATTGCTCTTAGAAGATTTGCACGCATTTTTTCTTTTTCTGCATCTGCATTTAATCGCTGATGCGCTTGTAAGTTCACAACAGTAGTGCTTGTGATTAATGATATAGCAAGCATACCAAGGAACGTGATTGGATAGCCTGTCCTAGTGAAATCTAATTCTAGGTAAGGATAAGTAAAGAAATAGTTAACTCCAATAACACCTACCACAGAACCAATAACACCATAACGGTATCCTTCGGTATATTTGGTGATTAAAACGATAGATAGCATGTAAACAATTGCTATATTTGCTGTATTATTTGTGATTAAATGAAATAAAAATGAGCAAAGTGTAGCGATAGTTAGTAAGACAATTGTTTTTAGCCAATCTGGTAAATGCTTCATTTTATCCTCCTGTAAGATGTAGTTTAAAGCACTGAGTTTCCAGTGAAGCCCTTCTTGGGAACGCACCTAAACAGACACACATTTCTAGAGTAAGGGTATAACATAATATGGAAACAATCAAGTGTAACTTTAAATTATTTTACTAAGTGTTTTGTCCAAATGACCTGTTTTAAGACTTTTATCAAATTAATATTCCTAACGTGCAGAATATTTATAAAAGAAGTATAATAGAAAAAACACAGAAACGCTAGGGGAAGTGACATAAAAATTAATTTATAGTTTTGTATCTTGAAATATTATGATAGAAGTAGGATAATAAATCGTTTTAGCTAGTGTTGCACTTTGGTGCCATATTATCTGTGTAAAGTTCGTAAAGTTTCTTAACTGATAACAAAAAGTAAGAATAGGAGTTAAGAGTGAAAGATTTGTAACCTTTCACTCGCCAAGTTTGTGCTGCGACAAACTTGAGCCTTTAGCTGCTCCCCAAAACAGTCGCAGCAAGGAGGCTATTTATGCAAATCAAAGAGATTTCTATTAAGAATTTTAAATCAATACGAAAACTAAGAATGACAAATATTGAAAAGGCTTTTATTGTTGTGGGAAAAAACAGTACTGGGAAAACGGTTATCTTGGATGCTATCTTGGCGGTTGCTGGAATATACCAGATAAAGCCTTCTGATTATTATGTACCAGATGGAAATATCAGAATTGATATTACATACGAGGTGACGAAAGAAGATTTAAAATCCTTTCATGACCGTGGGTTAATAAGCAAATATAAAAGGTATGACGCTTGGTATGGTGATTTTCGAAAAAAGGTTCCAAGCTTTACAGCAGTGGAAGGAGGGGATAGTTTTCGCCTATATATTAGTTTCACTGCAAATAAGGGAGGAATTGTTCGATATGGAGACGGAATATCAAAACACAACCCTCATCTAATTAAGCTTTTGCCTAAGATACATTATATCGATCACGCTAGAAACATTGAAGGGATTCAAAGAGATATCCTTCTTGCTCAAGGTAAGGATGCTATCGTTAGTCTTAGAGAGAATGTATGTATGTTTGATAGCGCAAAGCGTTGTGTTAATTGTTTTCAATGTATGGGAATCATTGAAAAAAAGAAGCCAGAAGAACTTAGTATAATGGAAGCTGCTAAATTATTGGAATATAAGCTTTATCATAGGAATCTTGACTCATTTGTAGAAAAACTCAATGACTGTTTTCGTAGAAATAGCGAGCGAGCTCAATCAATACGTTATGATATGAGTTTTAATATTGATGAAATCTTTCAGATGGATACGGTAGTGTTAAACCATGAGCGTAATACGGTTGGGCCATTGTCTACCATGAGTGAGGGTACGAAAAGTATTTACATCTTGTCGCTACTGGAGGCTTATATTGCAGAGCAAAATAGTATACCAAGTATCATAATGATGGAAGATCCCGAGGCTTATTTGCATCCACAGCTACAAAAAAGTGCCAGTGAAATTCTTTATCGGCTTTCGAAAAAAAATCAAGTGATATTTTCAACACATTCTCCTAATTTGTTGTTTACGTTTAATCAAAGACAGATTAAACAGGTTATACTGGATGAAAACTATGATACAACCGTAAATGAGAATACAGACATCGATGAAATCTTAAATGACTTAGGATATTCAGCAAATGATCTAATGAACGTAAGCTTTGTTTTCATAGTAGAAGGAAAGCAAGATAGTAGTAGATTACCATTGTTACTAAAAAAATACTATTCTGAGATCTTTGATGAGAATGGTTTACCGAAGCGGATAGCCATTATTGCAACAAATAGTTGTACTAACATAAAGACCTATGCCAATTTAAAATACATTAATAAACTATACCTAAAGGATCAGTTTATGATGATACGAGATGGTGATGGACTTAATCCGAAGGACTTAAAAGATCAGTTATGTAATTATTATCGCAGCAGAGAAAGGGAGGATATTGATAATCTACCCCGTGTGAGAGAACGAAATGTTCTAATATTAAAGTATTATTCCTTTGAAAATTATTTCTTAGAGCCTACTATTATGTCTGCGATTGGTGTTGTAGAAAGTGAAGGCGCATTTTTTCAGATACTTTTTGAGAAGTATCAGGAATATTTGTACCGACTATCCAGTGTAAAGCATATGATAGAAAAAACAGGATGTGAAATCAAAACAGAAGAGGATTTAAAATTAAATTTCGAATCCATAAAAATTTATGTACGTGGTCATAATCTGTTTGATATCTTTTATGGTCGTTATAAAGGAGATGCCCTTACTGAGATACTACGGCGCTATATTGAGTTAGCTCCTAGAGAAACATTTGCTGATATTTTAGATGCAATCGATCAGTTTTTGTTTTTTGAAAGTAAGGTAACTAGGGCGGAAATTTCGGAGGAAGAAGTAGAAGCTTTAGAAATAGCAAAAGAGTAATAAAAGATGAGGCAGATGAGGCAGTGATAAAAGAATAAGGTAGTAATAAAAGAATAAGGTAGTAATAAAAGAATAAGGAAATAATAAAAGAATAAGGAAATAAAAGAATGAGAATGTAATCGATAAAAAGACGTTGGAGAAAGCATAGTAAGTTCGCATATTATCTATTATATAGTGTAGAAGAATAGGGGTAGAGTCATGGAAAAGAATTGCGATTACACAAGAAGAGAGCATTTAATTTTCCCAAATCCACTAAAAAAAGGAGATACCATTGGTCTTGTGTGTCCATCTTCTCCAACTACGAAGGAAAAAGTAGCGAAAAGTGTTGAATTCATGAGAAGTCTAGGATTTAATGTTAAGCTAGGTAAGAGCTGTTTATGTGAGTTACATGGTTACCTTTCAGGCGATGCTTGTATACGAGCAGATGATATCAATCATATGTTTGCAGATGATACCGTAAAAGGTATCTTTTGTGTACGAGGCGGTTATGGGAGCAGTCAACTTATGACTCTGTTAGACTATGAGATGATAAGGAGACATCCAAAGATATTTGTTGGATATAGTGATGTTACAAACTTACTATTAGCATTTTTTCAACTTTGTGGATTAGTAACCTTTCATGGGCCTATGGTAGCGTCTAATTTTTTAGAACATTTTGATTCTTATACGGAAGAATCCCTATGGAGAACGCTAAATATGGGAGAGTCCCTCACCTTTTATAATCCTCCAGGAAGGGAACTTACCTCAGTGAAAGAAGGCTGCGCAGAAGGGCTTTTAGTTGGTGGAAACTTATCTCTAGTTACCAGTATGATTGGAACTTTTTATTCGCCTGATTTTCGAGGTAAGATTTTATTTCTTGAAGAGATTGGTGAGACAGTCCCTAAAATTCATCGTATGCTTGATCAGCTTAGGCTGACTGGTATTATAGGACAGATTCGAGGAGTTTTGTTGGGGGATTTTACAGATTGTACCAATCCTTATGATAGCGAATATGGTGTAAACGAGTTATTTAATGACTTCTTTTGTCCGTTTAAAAAACCTGTAATATCCAATATAGCATGTGGGCATAGCTTTCCGACTGCTACATTGCCAATAGGTACTTTTTGTACAATGGATGCTGATATTAAAAAAATCTGTTTTTATCGTTAAAACTTGACAAAAAGTTATGGAATTAGTGTTTATATCAGAAAAATTAACGTAATAAGTATGAGCTAATTGCAATCAAGATTATAGTATGCTATATTTAAAATACCAAAAGGTTCCAAATTACTTTGCAATGAAGAAGGAGGCATCTGTCTTGAGCATCAATGCATCGCAATCTGAGAAAATGATATTACACATACCTATTACGCAAGTATTGCCTGGGATGATAACTGCACGTGATATCTATTCACGCAATGACCAATTAATTTTAGTAAAAGGTACTAAGTTACTACCGAATATGATTGCTAAAATTATGTTCTATGCCATTGATAGTATCTATGTCTACAAGGCAGAAGAAGATGTAAATTCCGAATCAAGTTATTATGATCGAGTCAAACGGAGTGAAGACTTTAAAAACTTCAAAAAGACCTATGATGATGTTATAGTTGAAATCAAGGATTCTGTAAATCAGTTATTACGCTATAGCAATCAAGTACCTGAACAACAGTTGTTACATAAAGTTGAGAAAATTATAAAAACTAGTAAGAATCGATTTCATCTATTTGAAATGATATACTGCATTCATGAATTTGATGATTTGACGTTTATACATTCTATTAATGTTGCACTAATCTGTCATGTATTTGGTGAATGGTTGCAGATGCCTCCACAAGAGGTTAAAATTCTAACCATATGTGGTTTGTTGCATGACATTGGAAAATTAGTGATACCGAAAGAAATCTTAAATAAGCCAGGTCCGTTGTCCAAAGAAGAATACGAGATTGTGAAAGATCATCCTGAGCAAGGTTATCTTTTATTACTAAATCATAAGATGGATGAGCGCATACGACTGGCTGCATTACAACATCATGAGCGCTATGATGGCAAAGGATATCCATTATGTAAATATGGGAATGAGATTAACCCATTTTCTATGATTGTTGCAATTGCAGATGTATATGATGCAATGACGAGTAAGCGAGTTTATCGTGGAGCAATCTGTCCGTTTGATGTTCTAAAGTTATTTGAAGAGGAAGGAAAGCAACAGTACGATGTGAAATACCTGATTCCACTCATTCAAAAAATCGCTGAAATTTATATTAATCATACTGTAAAATTAAATAATAATCAGAAGGGTGAAATCATTCTTCTGAATAAAAACTGCTTATCAAGACCTGTAATAAAGGTCGGTAATGAATTTATTGACTTATCTAAGCATAACGACTTACGGATTGAAGCAGTAATTTAGATAGAAAGGTATTAGTACTAGGTAAGGAGAACATTATGGAAAGCAGAAGAGAAAAGGCAATTCAATTGTTTCAGGAAGGATATAACTGTTCACAGGCAGTTTTTGCAGCCTTCTGCGATGACTATGATATATCAAAAGAAATGGCATTAAAACTATCCTCTTCATTTGGAGGGGGTATGGGAAGAATGAGAGAAGTGTGCGGCGCAGTATCTGGCATGTTTTTGGTAGCGGGTCTAGAAACTGGTGCTACAGATGGAAGAGATGCCGATGGTAAGAAAAGTAACTATGATATGGTACAGAAATTAGCTGCTAAATATCGTGAGAAGAATGGTTCTATCATCTGCAGAGAATTGCTTGGATTAGGTCAGGATAATACACAAAAAGCATTTACCGACACCAATCCAGAGGCTAGAACGGAGCAATATTATAAAAAACGGCCATGTGCCAGCTTGGTAGGTGATGCAGTGGATATTTTAGAAGAAGAACTATTACAAAGCACAAAAGAGTCAAAGAAGATTCAAGCAAAGATAGAGATGATTCGTGTAGAAGATGACGAGTCTATAAATAAATTAGCAGAGATTGCTGATGAAGTATGGCATCAGCATTTTGCTACCATATTATCCTTAGAACAGATTGACTATATGGTGGATAAGTTTCAATCGGTAAAAGCGATGACAGAACAGATGAAGTCCTCTGGTTATGAATATTATTTTATTGTTGTTGATGGAATTACAGTAGGTTATACCGGAATTCGTCCAGAAGAAGGAAAATTATTTTTAAGTAAACTTTATATTCTTGAAAAATATCGAGGAAATCAGTATGCTTCCTATGCGTTTGAATTTTTAAAAGAATACTGTAAAGAAAGAGGATTACATGCTATCTGGCTGACCGTGAATCGCTATAACTATGATACGATTCGTATTTACGAGAAAAAGGGATTTGAAACGATACGAACACAGATATCCGATATCGGTAATGGGTTTGTGATGGATGATTATGTGATGGAACTTAAGTTTTAATTAATAACAAGGACTAGAATGTAATTTTTTTGTATTTAAAAATTTCCATGACGGAGTGTCTTGACAACATAGAAGGAAATGTTATAATAACAAAAAGAAATCTTTTTCGATTTTTAACAATCTAATTGAGATAATACGTTGATGAGAAGAGTAAATTGTGGAGTATTTCAGAGAGGAATACAGAAGCTGAAAGTATTCTAATGCAGAAGCAATTGAAGACTACCTCGGAGTGGCCCTAATCCGGCCCGGTGATTCCGTTACCATCGAATGAAGCCGGGATATGAATCATACTGTAATATAGTATTATATTTTTATCCAATAAGGGTGGAACCGCGAGTGATACTCGTCCCTTTCGAATACGTTAAGTAATCGAAGGAGACGAGTTTTTTATTGCATAGAATTAGAGATTTTAAACTTCTATGATTGATGAAAAACAGGTTTGTTTACTTGTTATCAAAAACAGACGAAATGTGCACGCTAGGATGGAAGTATATTTACTGGAAATTATACTAGCATACTAATATGCTATTGCTATGAAAATGCGTGAGAACGCTAGAATGGAGGGTATTATGAAGATTACATTAAAAGATGGCTCTGTGAAAGAATATTCACAGCCAATGGCAATTATTGATATTGCAAAAGATATTAGCGAAGGATTAGCAAGAATGGCTTGCGCAGCAGAACTAGATGGGAAGGTAGTTGACCTTCGTACCGAAGTTTCCAAGGATGCTGAATTAAGCATTTTAACATTTAACGATGAAGCTGGTAAAGCTGCTTATCGTCACACAACATCCCATGTACTTGCACAGGCAGTGAAGAGATTGTATCCAGATGCAAAGCTTGCAATTGGGCCATCCATTGACACCGGATTTTATTATG
This sequence comes from Lachnoclostridium phytofermentans, assembly GCF_000733755.1. Classification (GTDB taxonomy): domain Bacteria; phylum Bacillota; class Clostridia; order Lachnospirales; family Lachnospiraceae; genus Lachnoclostridium; species Lachnoclostridium phytofermentans_A. Next base: position 257,519 of record NZ_JPOF01000008.1, read on the forward strand.
ATTTCGATGTTGCTCCTTTTGATCGTGCAGCACTTGACGCATTAGAGCAAGAGATGAAAAAAATTGTGAAAGAAGGCGCTGAAATCACAAGATTCACACTTCCTCGTGAAGAAGCAATTAAGTTTATGGAGGAAAAGGGAGAACCATATAAGGTAGAATTAATTCGTGATTTACCTGAGGATTCCGTAATTTCCTTCTACACTCAAGGTGATTTTGTAGACCTTTGTGCTGGACCACATCTCATGAGTACTAAAAACATTAAAGCAATCAAGCTAATTAATTCTTCCGGTGCTTACTGGAGAGGTAGCGAGAAAAACAAGATGCTTACTCGTGTTTATGGTACTGCTTTTACAAAAAATGCAGACCTTGATGAGTTTTTGAAGCATTTAGAAGATATTAAGAAGAGAGACCATAATAAGCTTGGCCGTGAGATGGAACTATTTGCAACAGTTGATGTTATTGGTCAGGGCTTACCACTCTTAATGCCAAAGGGTGCAAAGATGATCCAGACTCTTCAGCGCTGGATTGAAGATGAAGAAGAACGTCGTGGCTATATGAGAACAAAGACTCCATTACTTGCAAAGAAAGATTTGTATGAGATTTCTGATCACTGGAATCACTACAAGGAGGGTATGTTCGTACTTGGAGATGAGGAAGATGAAGATGCAGAAATCTTTGCTCTTCGTCCTATGACTTGTCCATTCCAGTATTATGTGTATAAGCAATCTCAAAAGAGTTATCGTGACTTGCCTTGCCGTTATGGTGAGACTTCCACACTTTTCCGTAACGAAGATTCTGGTGAGATGCATGGTCTTACAAGAGTGCGTCAGTTTACTATTTCCGAAGGTCACCTTATCGTAACACCAGAACAGTTAGAGGATGAGTTTAAGGGTTGTGTGGATTTAGCAAAATATTGCTTAACTACATTAGGATTAGCAGATGATGTAACTTATCGTCTATCCAAATGGGATCCAAATAACCAGAGTAAGTATCTTGGAAATGAAGAAACTTGGAATAAGGTTCAGGATATGATGCGTGAAATTTTAAATCATATAGGAATCGACTTTACAGAAGAAGAAGGAGAAGCTGCCTTCTACGGTCCAAAGCTTGATATTCAGGCGAAGAATGTGTATGGTAAAGAAGATACTATGATTACAATTCAGCTTGATATGTTCCTTGCAGATCGTTTTGATATGACTTATATCGATGCAAATGGTGAGAAGAAACGTCCTTATATTATTCACAGAACAAGTATGGGATGTTACGAAAGAACACTTGCTTGGTTGATTGAAAAATACGCAGGTAAATTCCCAACTTGGTTATGTCCAGAACAAGTTCGTATCTTACCAATCTCTGAGAAGTACAATGACTATGCTAAGTCAGTAGAAAAAGAGCTTCTGGATAACGGAGTACTTGTTACTGTAGACAATCGTGCTGAAAAGATTGGTTATAAGATTCGTGAAGCTAGATTGAATCGCGTTCCTTATATGCTAGTGGTTGGTCAAAAAGAAGCCGAAGAAGGTTTAGTTTCTGTAAGAAGCCGTTACCTTGGTGATGAAGGTCAGAAGAAAGTTAGTGATTTCGTTGATGCAATTTGCAAAGAAATCAGAACGAAAGAAATTCGTAAAATCGAAGTGACTGAAGAATAGATAATAAAACAAATTAAACAAGACTAATAAAAATCTATTTATAAAAGAGAGAGCAGGCAGAAAGTTGTTAATTTTCTAATTGCTCTCTTTTTCTGTTTGTTCTAATAAAATTTCAAGTAATCTCAATTTAAGAATACATAGGAATCATCAGGATAAAGTAAAGTTATCGATGACTAAGACTCTGCCTTCTATGCATTTTAAGTAATAATTTCACTATCGATCCCAGAACATTACATTATTTTTTTAAGGGAAAAAGAGTTAAATTTATAGGATACTACTAGATTTTACATAAATAATATTTTGACTTCTCATAACTGAAGTAAGATAGCTTTGTTCTATATTGGTACGAGAAAGAGGAGGTATTCGATTTTTGAAAGCAAATCGGAATCATGTGAAATCAAGACTTGGAATGAGAGGAAGACTTTTAGGCTTAATACTACCTATTATTGTAGTAGTAATTGGCATTACGCTCTATGTCTCTTTAAACAGTATGAAGGGAATTGTGGAGGAGAGAACAAAAGAGATTATTGAATATACAACAGAAGGAAATGCTGCATCGATGGATTCTTTTTTAGGTGCAACATTAAAAGAATTAGATGCTATGAAGCTTTGCATTAAGAATAGTTACTTGACAGAAGCCCAGCTTAAGAGGTTGTTTCAAAACACCTTTGGAAGTAATGAGTTTTATCCAGAGGGACTCTATTATGGGACAAGTGATGGATTTTATGCAGACGGAACAGGTGGAGCCAAGGTAGGAAACATAGAAGAAATGCAATGGTTTATAGAAGGGTTAAGCCATAGCGAGGGGTTTTCTTATGGTACACCATATAGGAAAGACAGAGATGGGGAATTCGTGGTTACCGCTTCCATAGATTTATCTACAGGACCCGTAAAAAAGGTTATGGCAGCAGATATCCCGATACAAATATTAATTGATTATGTTAGTGAAATCTCCTTCTTGAATGGAAAAGGCAAGACATTACTACTGGATACTATGACCGGTGAGGTAATCTCCAAAGACGTTAGTACAGAGGGGGAGCTATTACAAAATATATTACATAAAGTAAGGGAGAAGGAGTATGATACCACCCTCATTAGTGATGGAAATGAGCATTATTATGTAACTGTCTCACCACTTAGTTATTGTAATTTGTCCTTAGTAAGCTATGTTTCCAGAGAAGAAGTGATACTTTCTCAAGTACGGGAGGTTATTTGGAAGGTGATTATTATTGTTGGTATTATCGTAATTCTTTCTTTATTTTCCATTGTGAGATATATCAGTCATAAAACAAGTCAGTTAAAAAAGGTTACTGCTTATATGCAATCGATAACGGATGGGAATTTTACGAAGGGAATAACAATTGATAGTCATGATGAGATGGGAACCATGATTGATTCAGTAGAAAGTTTTCGTAGTGTGATGACTCAAATGATTTTAGAATTAAATCGAATTGTGGAACAGTTGCAGCAGCAATCCGATCATAGTGGTCAGATGAGTTTACAGTTAAAGAATGCCAGTACTTCTCAATATGATTCGATGAGACAGATGCAGGAATCTCTTGGTGATCTTGGAAAAAGCGTTGAGGAGATCGTGGAAAATTCGAATATATTGGCTGCTGATATTGGAACTGTACGAGAAAAATCGGAAGCAATGAATCAAAAACTGAAAGAAATGGTGAAGCTATCGGATTCTGGGCAGATGGAAATTGAAATAATGGATGGTTCGATGAAAAATATCCAGGGAAATATGGAAAATCTATCAGAGTCAGTAGAATCAGTACATCAATATATGAAACGCATTCGTGGTATGGTAGATTCCATGGAGGAAATCGCTGAGCAGTCGAAGTTATTATCATTAAATGCTGCAATTGAAGCAGTCAGGGTAAGTTCTGATGGGAAAGGTTTTCAAGTAGTAGCAATGGAGGTTAATGCATTAGCAAAAAACAGTGCGGATAGTGTGGTCCGTATGAAACAGGTAATTGAAGGTATCGTAGAGCTGGTCAATGAAATGAAAGGTAAAACAGAAAGCTGTGTTCACTCGATACAGGAAAGTAAACAAACGATGGCAAACTCTGTGGAAACATTTCAGCGGATTACGTTGAAAGTTCAAAATGTGAAAGAAGAGGTGGACGCTGTAACGGTTCGTATCGGTGAAGTTGAGGGTGTGAGTCAAAATTTGGTAGCGATTACACAAGAACAGTCAGCTGCCAGCCAACAGATGTTTTCTATGAGTGATTCAGTTTTAGAGCACACAGCATGGGTAAAATCGAATGCATCACAAAGTCAAGAGAAAGCCAAAGATTTAGCAGCAATGGTCTTCAAATTACAGGATGTTTTGCAGTTTTTTAAAGTGAAGTAATGATTTGTGAAGAATTAGTGAAATGTAAGTATTTACATTGTAAAAATCCTTCGTATATGATAAAGTAGTAACGTAGACCTATGAAAAGAAAGGTATGGAGGATATGAAAAAGAGAGGAATACTTGCGATTGCGGTGCTAGGAGTTGCCCTTGTATTTTCCGGGTGCAAAAAAAACGAAGAGATTAATTTTGAAACTTACAGCAGATATAAGGATGTAGATACTAAAAAATACGTAACTCCTGGTAATTATAAGGATATCAAAGTATCCGCAGAGACATTTGATATTACCGATTCCGATATAGAGAAAAAGATACAAGAGATTCAAACACAAAATGGTACTTATGTAAAAAATGAGGACCGTCCAATTTCGGATGGAGATAAAGTTACAATCCAGATGACCGGTACGATTGATGGAAAAGCAAATGATGGCTTTAACAGTGACAATTTTGAATTTGTCTATGGCGATGGTGAATATATCATGGATGGGTTTACTGCAAATTTAGCAGGGATGTATGCCGGTGAGACTACAAAGTTTTCAATCACAATTCCAAGTACTTTTACAGAAAAGGCTTTTATTGGAAAAGAAGCTACTTTTCAAGTTACAATAAAAGCAGTAGAACAATTCTTAGTACCTGAAATTACGGATGAATTTGTACAAAAAATCTCTGATGCAACTACCGTAGAGGAGTACAAAGAAAGTTTAATTCCTACTATTAAGCAAGAGATGTTGGAAGATATTAAGACTGATAAAAAGTCAGGAGCTTGGAAGATTGTTTCTGATTCCTCTGAGATTTTAGATTATCCCGAAGGGTCAATTGAGAGAAAGAGCAAAGAGCTTGAAGAAAAGCTGAATATACAGGCAATGGTGAATGGGTTGGAGCTTGAAGAATATGTGAAGACCTATTTTGGCGTAACTTTTGAGGAATATGTTAAATTAGCATTAAAACAGGAGTTGTTATTAGATGCGATTGGTAGAACTGAGAATATTACATTATCTCAGAAAGAGTATGAAGAAAGATTAACAGTTTATGCGAAAAACTATGGTTATAACACCAACGATGAATTTGTAAAGGCAATCGGAGAAGGAACGGTGAAGGAAGCCCTTCTCTGGGACAAGGTTCAAGATTTCATTGCGGAACAAGTGACCATAGTAGAATAAAAGACGAATAACAAGTGGAAGAATAAGTTATCTCAGCGGTTAAAAATATAAGCTTGAGTTTCTATAGGATAAGGTCCTAGTAGGAATTCAAGCTTTTTCTTTTTATGCTACATATTTCTAGTTGATATTGGCAAACTATAGTAGAAAATGAGTTACGAAAGTGAGTGAAGAAAAATGCCATATCAACTAGGTAAGGATATTCATGCGAATATGAATTACTTCAACCAATTATTTAAGGTAGATAAAAGCTTTGATATCCTCTGCCGAACCTTTCAGACAGGAGGAAAATTGGCTTGTTTATATTTTATTGATGGTTTTGCCAAAGATGAACCCTTACAAAAGATGCTACAGAAATTAGACATTGTAAAAGCAGAAAATTTTCCAAAGAGTGCAAAGGAATATGCAGATGCCAATATTGGTTATATTGAAGTAGAGATAATAAAAGAAGAAAAAGCAATCGTGAAAAATCTATTTTCTGGTGTTCCGATCCTGCTGATCGATGGGTTTGATGAAGTAATAGCGATTGACGCCAGAACCTATCCAGCCAGAGGAGTAGAAGAGCCGGAAAAGGATAAAGTGATGCGAGGGTCCAGAGACGGCTTTGTAGAGACAATTGTCTTTAATACAGCGTTAATACGCCGCCGAATACGCAGTACTGATTTGGTGATGAAAATGATGGAGGTTGGTGCGAGTTCAAAAACGGATGTTGTTGTTACTTATATGGATGGTCGAATCGATGAAAGATTATTGAGTCGTATTATCACCAAGCTAGAAGGTCTTAACATAGACTCGTTATCTATGAATCAGGAAAGTTTAGCAGAATCATTATACCGTGGTAGCTGGTTTAATCCCTTTCCAAAATATAAATATTCCGAACGACCAGATACCACTGCTGCCTGTATTTTAGAAGGGAGTATCGCTATTTTAGTCGATAATTCTCCAGCAGCAATGATAATTCCATCCTCGATATTCGATATTGTAGATGGAACAGATGATTATTATTTTCCACCTATTACAGGGACTTATATACGATTGACTCGTTTGATTATTAGCCTGATTGCGATGATATTAACTCCAACCTTTCTTTTGCTTATGGAAAATCAACAATGGATTCCAGAAGGATTTGAGTTTATTATTGTGAAAGACCCTATGAATCTTCCACTCATATGGCAGTTTTTGATATTGGAACTTACAATAGATGGTCTACGATTGGCCGCGGTAAATACACCATCTATGCTGAGTACACCTTTAAGTGTGGTTGCGGCGATAATTATTGGTGATTTTACTGTTAGTTCAGGTTGGTTTAATGCAGAAGCCATGCTTTATATGGCATTTGTTGTCCTATCCAGTTATACCCAGGTTAGCTTTGAACTTGGCTATGCGCTTAAGTTTTTACGTTTAATTTTGTTAATACTCACAGCAATATTTGGAGTATGGGGATATGGAGCAGGAATTATTCTGATCTTAGTTAGTGTTGCCTTTAACAAGACAATATCTGGTAAGAGCTATCTTTATCCGCTCATACCGTTTAATGGGAGAAAACTAATGAGAAAGTTCTTCCGTGTAACCTTGCCAAACAGTAAGAATCAGCGTCTTTAAGGTAGTTTTGATGATAGGCTACGAAGTTGCATTTGGAGAGGTAATATGTTAAGATAATCTAGAAAAGAGAAAAGTTTCTAATTTTTTTTCACTTAAATTAAGCATTGAAATCATATCCAAGAATATAGAATGGAGGAATTATTATGAGTCATGCACCAACACCAACCCCGCACAATGGAGCAAAGCCTGGAGAGATTGCTAAAACGGTATTAATGCCAGGAGATCCTTTACGTGCCAAATTTATTGCAGAAACTTATTTAGAAAATCCGGTATGTTTTAATACAGTGAGAAATATGTTTGGTTATACAGGTACCTATAAAGGGAAGGAAATTTCAGTTATGGGTGGAGGTATGGGAATGCCATCCATCGGTATCTATTCTTACGAGTTATATCACTTTTATGATGTGGATAATATTATTCGCATCGGTTCTGCTGGTGGAATTTCTGACAACATTCATGTTCGTGACGTTGTAATAGGTATGGGTGCAAGTACGAATTCTAATTTTGCTTCTCAATATGAGTTACCAGGAACCTTTGCACCAATCGCTAGCTATGAGCTATTGGAAAAGGCAGTTGGGGCAGCAAGAGCTCAGAATACCAAGGTTGTTGTAGGCAATATCTTATCTTCTGACATCTTTTATGATGATAATAAAAATTCTTCGAATCAATGGAAGAAGATGGGCGTTTTATGTGTTGAGATGGAAGCTGCTGCACTTTACATGAATGCCGCAAGAGCAGGAAAGAATGCTCTATGTATCTTAACTATTTCAGATCACCTTTATACTGGCGAAAGTTTATCAGCAGAGGATCGTCAGATAAGTTTTAGAGAAATGATGGAGATAGCTCTGGAACTTGCTTAAAAGTTAAAGCTTGTGGTAGCACTACGCATACAAACTTGAGTTGCTCAAAAACAGAAATGAGGACGACAATGGATAGAAAAGACATTTTTAAAACGGTAGATCATACATTATTAACGCAAACTGCTACATGGCAGGATATCAAACAAATCTGCGATGATGCAATTACCTATCAGACTGCATCGGTTTGTATTCCACCTTCTTTTGTGAAACGTGCAAAGGAATATGTAGGTGCCCGTATGCCAGTATGTACAGTGATTGGTTTTCCAAATGGCTATAATACAACCAATGTAAAAGTTATGGAAACGAAAGATGCCCTTGATAACGGTGCAGATGAGATTGATATGGTAGTTAATCTCGGTGATGTGAAAGAAGGTAAGTTTGACGTAGTTGAGGAAGAGATACGCCAAATTAAAAAGGTGTGTGGGGATAAGATTCTAAAAGTAATTATTGAAACTTGTCTTCTTACGGAAGAAGAAAAAATTGCAATGTGTGAAGTAGTAACGAAAAGTGGAGCAGATTATATTAAAACATCCACTGGATTTTCCACTGCTGGGGCAACATTTGAAGACATTGAGCTTTTCTCCAAACATATTGGGAAAGATATTAAGATGAAGGCAGCAGGAGGTATTGCCTCTTTTGACGATGCGATACGCTTTCTTGAACTTGGTGCTTCACGTCTTGGTACGAGTCGTATTGTAAAATTAGCAAAAAACGAGTCTGGTAGTGGTTATTAAGATCTAGTATCTTAAGAAAATTTTGTGTGAAAGGGAGTGCATTTCATGAAGGACGAGGATGATAAGATGGAATTTACATTTCCAGCCTGTAGGCAAGCTGGAGAGTTAGTGCCCAAAAAGGCAAACCAATTACCTTCTGATGAGATAATTGATGACTCTGCTTGTAGAAATCTCATTAAAGAGGCAATCGGTATGTTGAAACGTTCTTATGTACCGTATTCAAATTTCCACGTTGGAGCTGCACTGTTATCTAAAAATAATAAAATATTTACCGGTTGCAATATTGAAAATGCAACTTATTCTCCGACTAATTGTGCAGAAAGAACAGCTTTTTTTAAGGCTGTCAGTGAAGGTGAAAAAGATTTTGTTGCAATTGCTATTGTTGGAGGGAAAAAAGGTAACATCGTAGATTATTGTCCTCCATGCGGAGTGTGTAGACAGGTTATGATGGAATTTTGTAATCCTAAAAAGTTTATTGTAATTCTAGCAAAATCTGAGGAGGATTATTGGGCATATACACTCGCGGATCTTCTTCCGTTGGGATTTTCAGCACAGAATTTGGAGGATTAATGGAATATGGGGGGTATTTCCAATTTAGGAAGCTTCCGCAAACTACCAATAAAATTACCAGATATTCATACCTTTACCATAGGAATTGAACATGCTATTATAAATCAGCATTCTTCTACTAATGTAGTGAATTATTGCTGATTTATAATAGCTTTTTTTTATTCTTGACCAGGAAAAGCTAGCGAAGCTTATTTTTACTTGTTGAGATTTTAGAATTTTGTCACTGGCTAGACTCATGGATTATTTGACCAATTTTGTGGATAGATTATGATTTGTATTAAAAATTTGGGGATAAGTAATGTAATTCTTAAGAAAAGACAGTATAAGAAATACAAAAAAAGCGAATTATAATTAGCAGATAGAAAAAACCAAGTTTAGCAAGGGATAGTGTAAAAAGGAGATTTTTTATACTCGGATTTGTGCTGTTGCTCAAATTCGCAGAATTGCGACAGAATGGTGAAGTTCTATTAATAAAAATTTACGGGATTAGATTTTGGAGGAGTCAGTGATGAAGAAAATTATTTCACATGTGCTTATTCTTGCCTTGGCAATGACAGTTTTTGCTGGTTGCGGTAAGAAAGTCAATGAACCACCAAATGGCAATGCAGGAACAACTCCTGGGGTAACCAATGGTGCAACTAATGAAAACAATAACAGCAATAATAACAATAACAGCAATAATAACAATAATAACAACAAGACCGAAGGATATGAGTTAGCTCTTGTAACAGACGTAGGTACCATCGATGACAAGTCTTTTAATCAGGGATCCTGGGAAGGACTTTACAAGTATGCGACTGAAAATAACAAGACTCACAAGTATTACCAGCCTGCAGAAGCTACAACGGCAGCATATATTGATACCATTGGCCTTGCAATCAAAGGTGGAGCAAAATTAGTTGTTTGTCCTGGATATAAGTTTTCGGAAGCAGTTTACGAAGTGCAGACTACATATCCAGATGTGAAATTTATCATCTTGGATAGTCAGCCAGAAAAAGGAGAGGACAAAACAATTAAAGAAAACGTATATTCTGTATATTATGCAGAGCATCAGGCTGGTTTTTTAGCTGGTTATGCAGCTGTAAAAGACGGTTATACGAAGCTCGGTTTTATGGGAGGTATGGCAGTACCAGCAGTAAAACGATATGGATATGGTTTTGTACTTGGAGCAGAAACAGCTGCAAAAGAAATGGGAATTGATAAGATTAATATGAAGTATCACTATACAGGTGGTTTTTCTGCAACTCCAGAAGCACAGACAACAGCAGCTTCTTGGTATCAGAGTGGAACACAAGTTATCTTTGGTTGCGGTGGCGCTGTAGGTAACTCGGTCATGGCGGCAGCACAAGATAATAATGGAAAAGTTATTGGTGTTGATGTGGATCAAAGTTCAGAATCTAGTACCGTAATAACTTCTGCTATGAAAGAACTAAGTAAATCAGTATACGATGGTATTGCGATGTTTTATGAGGGAAAATTCCCTGGCGGAAAAATTGTAACACTGGATGTCACAACAGAAGGTGTAGGACTTCCATTAAAGACATCAAAGTTTGTAAAATTTACGGAAGCTGATTATGGTGACGTTTATGCGAAACTAGTATCAGGAGAATATGCTCCAAAGGTGGAAGGAATTGAGGATGTCTCTAAATTACCTGTAACTATAGTCAAAATAGATGAAGTTAAGTAATAGAGAATTAATTTGAAGCGCTATGGCGCACAGATTGTAAAAGGATTAGGAGGGCTGTTGCAATATGGTGAAATTAAAACCATTTGTAACAGCTTTTTTAAGGAAATAAAGAAGGCAAGGAGGGAGTAATACCTTTGGATTACATTATTGAAATGCTAGGAATTACAAAAGAATTTCCCGGTATTATAGCGAATGATAATATAACTCTTCAGCTAAAGAAGGGAGAAATTCATGCACTGCTTGGTGAAAATGGTGCGGGAAAGTCTACCCTAATGAGTGTTTTGTTTGGATTATATCAACCAGAAAAGGGTTCCATCAAAGTAAAAGGAAAAACAGTAAAAATAAATGGCCCTTTGGATGCGAATGCACTTGGAATTGGAATGGTTCATCAGCATTTTAAGTTAGTTCATAATTTTACAGTTCTACAAAATATCATCCTCGGTGTAGAAACTGTAAGCGGTGGTTTTCTTAAGATGGAGGAAGCCAGAAAAAAGGTGTTAGAATTAAGTGAGCATTATCAACTTGCAGTAGATCCGGATGCTTATGTTTCAGACATTTCCGTTGGTATGCAACAAAGAGTTGAAATCTTAAAGATGTTATATCGTGAGAATGAGATCTTAATATTTGATGAGCCAACTGCAGTACTTACCCCACAAGAAATTGATGAGTTAATGAACATTATGCGAGACCTCGCAAAAGAAGGGAAATCGATTTTGTTTATTACTCATAAGTTAAATGAGATTAAAGCAGTTGCAGATCGATGCTCTGTATTACGGCGTGGTAGATATATTGGTACAGTAGATGTGAAATCCACGGATAAAGAAACGATGTCTGAAATGATGGTAGGTCGTAAGGTAAACTTTAAAGTTGATAAAAAAGAAGCAAAACCGAAAGAAGTTGTTTTGGATATTAAAACAGTAACTGTTCATTCCAAGCAGAAGGGAAACAAAAAAGCTTTAGTGCATGATGTGAGCTTTGTTGTTAAAAAAGGAGAGATTGTCAGCATCGCTGGTATTGATGGTAATGGTCAATCAGAATTAGTTCAAGCGATAACCGGATTAATCAAATGCGATAGTGGGTCCATAAAACTTCATGGGGAAGACATCACTAAAAAGACAATACGATATCGAAATATCCATGGCTTATCCCATATTCCGGAGGACCGTCATAAACATGGCCTTGTTCTTGAATATACAGTTCAGGACAATCTTGTCTTACAAGAGTATTTTACAGAAAAATATCAAAAAGGTGGTTTTTTAAAACGAGATGCAATCCATGAGAATGCAATAAAACTCATTGAACAATATGATATAAGAAGTGGGCAGGGAGCAGTCACGACATGCCGAAGTATGTCTGGAGGTAACCAGCAAAAGGTTATTATTGCAAGAGAAATTCAACGAAGGCCAGAGCTCTTGGTTGCTGTACAGCCAACTAGAGGTTTAGATGTTGGTGCTATTGAGTTTGTTCACAGACAGCTGATAGCAGAAAGAGATAAGGGAAGTGGGGTTTTACTGGTATCCTTTGAACTAGATGAAGTAATGAACTTAAGTGATCGTATTTTAGTAATGTATGAAGGAGAAATTGTAGCTTCGTTAAAACCGGATGAAGTTACCGTTCAAGAATTAGGTCTTTATATGGCTGGATCAAAAAGGAGGAAGGCTTAGAAGATGAGTGGAATTGGTAATTCATCAAAGAAAAGCGGATGGAAAAACCTTGGATTAATTTCCTCGATTTTTGCAATTATCATAGGCCTTCTGGTAGGCTTTCTTATATTGTTGTTTTCTAATCCTAATCAAGCAATCGGAGGATTTAAAACAATATTAACTGGAGCGCTTACGGATGGAAGCAAGGGAATTGGTATGGTATTATACTATGCTACACCAATCATTTGCACGGGTCTTTCCGTTGGATTTGCTTTTAAAACAGGATTATTTAACATTGGAGCTACAGGGCAATTTACAGTAGGTGCGTTTGCTTCAGTAGTAGTAGGTATTACAGCGACTAAGCTCGGGAATATTCATTGGATAGTAGCTCTTTTCGCGGCGGTGATTGCAGGTGCCCTTTGGGCTTTAATTCCTGGATTATTAAAGGCTTATGCCAACATTAATGAAGTGATTGCGGGTATTATGACGAACTATATCGGTATGTATCTTGTTAACTGGATTGTTAAGGATACCAATGCTTTATTTAATATGTTAGAGAATCGCTCGAAACCGGTGGCACCAACAGCCAACATACCAAAAGCTTTGCTTGACCAAATTTTTAAAGGATCTTATGTCAATGCCGGTATCATAATTGCAGTAATCGCAGCAATTATAATTTATATCATTTTAAATAAAACAACTTTTGGCTATGAGTTAAAAGCGGTTGGTTTTAATCGAGATGCTAGTAAATACGCAGGTATTAACGAGAAGAAGAGTATTGTATGGTCTATGGTCATTTCAGGGGCATTAGCTGGCCTTGGAGGTGGTTTATTTTATCTTGCTGGTTCCGGAAAATACATTGAGGTTGTAGATGAACTAGCTTCTGCTGGATTTGATGGAATCTCGGTTGCGTTACTTGGATTATCTCATCCAATCGGTATTTTATTATCAGCAATTTTTATTGCTTATATAAAGCAAGGTGGGTTTTATCTACAGCTTTTTGAATACTCTGGGGAAATAATTGACATCATCATTGCAGTAATTATATATTTTAGTGCATTTTCGATGATTGTTAGAAATTTTATTTCCAATCGAGAACGCAAGAGAAAAGTAGATCATATCGGAGGAAGTGCTCAAATACCAGCTCCCATCAATGAGCCATCTGATTATGGTAGTGAAAATGAAGAAGAAATTCGAGAAGCAACGCAAGAGGAAGGAGGAGACAAATAATGAATCCAGTATATTTTTTGTGTCAGCAGACGATGTTATTTTCAATCCCTCTTCTAATTGTAGCTCTTGGCGGTATGTTTTCAGAGCGAAGCGGAGTTGTAAATATTGCCTTAGAAGGTATTATGACGATAGGAGCATTTGCAAGTATATTGTTTATTAATACTTTTCAAGACCGTATGAGTGGTCAGCCGCTATTAATTCTAGCAATTTTGGTTGCTGCTCTGGCGGGTATCATATTTTCCTTATTTCATGCATATGCATCGATTCATATGAAAGCAGATCAGACGATATCTGGTACTGCGCTTAACATGTTTGCACCTGCATTTGCAATCTTTACGGCACGTCAGATTCAGGGTGTTCAACAGATTAACTTCAATAATACGTTTCGTATTCAAAAAGTTCCAGTGCTCGGTGATATCCCGATACTTGGTGAAGTATTATTTCAGAATGCCTATATCACAACGTACCTTGGAATTTTAGTCTTAATTATAGCTTCGATTGTATTAAATAAGACGAAGTTTGGCTTACGTCTTCGTGCTTGTGGCGAGCATCCTCAAGCTGCAGATTCTGTAGGAATAAATGTATACAAAATGAGATACGCTGGCGTAGCGTTATCGGGTATCCTTGGAGGAATTGGTGGCTTGGTATTTGTTATTCCAACGTCAACAAATTTTAATGCCAGCGTTGCAGGATATGGTTTCTTGGCATTAGCTGTTTTGATTTTTGGTCAATGGAAACCAATCCGTATTCTTTATGCTGCATTGTTCTTTGGATTGATGAAGACAATTGCATCCGCTTATTCCGGGATTCCATTTCTTACAAGTCTTGGAATACCAAGTTATCTTTATAAAATGATACCTTATATCGCAACTTTGATAGTACTTGCCTTTACTTCAAAGAAATCACAGGCACCAAAAGCAGCAGGAGTACCTTATGATAAGGGAAAACGTTAGGCGGATACCTTTCTATAAACTAGTAAAGCAGTAAACAAACGGAATAAGAAAATAAAGTAATAATAAGCTAGGAAACATGTGAATACAATCTACTAAATAAGCGAAATCAATCAAAGTAATAGGCATAATCAATCTAAGTAAATAGGCGAATACAATCTAAGTTACAGGATATTTTAAATCAAGAAACAGGTAGTTTTAATCTAGAAAAGAAATATATAATCAAGAGATTAAATAGAAAAAGATGAAATCACGATGTTTGGTGAGATTACTCCACGCATGGGTTTCATCTTTTTTATGACTACAAACGAATAGGTTAGTGCTCTGTATTCTGATACTTCATATTCTTTAAAAGTAACTTTTCTAGACTTTCTTTTTACTTCGTAGTATTCTTATTTAAGAGACACTGATAGAGATTGCTAAAAAGTATGTAATGAAATAAAGAATCTTTCACGTCATCATATTTATATTAAAAAACAAGTAAAATTTTAAGAAGTATTTAGGATATGTTTACTAAAGGAGACAATTATGAGCGTACGTTTACATGGAAAGCCTCCATATCAGATAGTTTTAGTACACCCACCAGGAATCATTGGTGCTTTAAGTGGTGTTGCTAGAAACTTGTCTGACCGATATGGGGTCATTGAATTGATTCAAACCAGATATTGTTTAGAAGAACTTTTAATAGAGATGGTACAAGATCTAAGTAGTTATCAAGAGCAGCCTATAATACTAATCGGTCATTCCTATGGGACGTGGCTGGTTGGATTATATGCATTAAAAAGAGCACATAATATACAAAAATTAATACTAATAGGGACACCACCACTCTGTAGTAGCTATGAATATATCGTGGATATAAAAAGAAAATTACATTACAACGATGAAGAAATAAAAGAATTCGATCAATTAAATTGCATGCTAAGAGAAGCTTCCAACGTGAATAAACAGGAAATGGATAGGATCTTAATGCGCTATGGTCAACTATGTAATATAGCGGATGAATATCAGCCAATTGGGAATGAGAACATATACTCTGAGCCTGTAAAATTTAATGGAAGAATGTATTTTGAAATCATGCGGGAGCTTATGCAGATGCAAGAAAAGGAAGTATTATTGGATTATTTTGAAACGATAAATATAAGGATTGCGTTAATTCATGGGCAATACGATACACATCCCTTAGAAGGGGTTTTAGAGCCATTTTTAAAAAGAAAAATTCCACATACTTATTCCCTGCTTGACGACTGTGGTCATACTCCATGGCTAGAGATAGGAGCCAAAACTAATTTTCAAATGATATTAGACTACGAGATTAAAGATGCATTTGCAAGTAAAGAAAGCGAAAAGAATTAATAATTAGGGCTGACGGAATATCCAAATGCTTGAATGCTTGGAATATTTCGTAGCCCTTATTAGTAGGATAATATCAAAACGAAATACCAATAGATCACTTAAATAATCTACTGTATTCAGGATACCTTATAGTTGATAGAGTTTCGTGTACTTGTCAACCAGATAATTTATATAGTAATCAGCATTAAAAGATTCACCGGTCATTGCTAATAATAACTCGTTGGTATTCTTAGTGGCACCATATTGATGGATGTGTTCTTTTAATAAATCTAAAATAGGTTTTAAGTTCCCTTCGCTTAAAGCTTTTGAAAAGTCAATTTTAGTCTGGAGATAAGCATAAATTTGAGATGCGATTGCGTTACCAAGGGCATAGGATGGAAAGTATCCAAAGGTACCGTTTGACCAATGTACATCCTGTAAAACACCAAGTGCATCAGTTGGAGGAACAATTCCTAAATATTCTTCATACTTCTCATTCCAGATCCGTGGTAGGTCAGATACCTCAATTTGTCCGGATATTAATAGTTTCTCAATTTCATAGCGAATCATGATGTGAAGAGAATAGGTTAACTCATCTGCTTCCGTACGAATGAAATCTGGCTCTGCTTTATTAATAGAGAGAATAAATTGATCGAGAGATACATTTTTTAGTTGTTCAGGGAAGGTACTTGTTAATCTGTCCCACAGTGGAGCCCAGAAATCTTTACTACGTCCAATGATATTCTCAAAAAAGCGTGATTGAGATTCATGTACACCCATGGAAGATCCGTGGCCAACAGGCGTTTGAGTGATGGAATCATCAATATTCATCTCATAGATAGCATGACCGCCTTCATGGATGGTAGAAAAGATAGAGCTTTCGAGATTGTTTTCATAATAGTGTGTTGTAATACGAACGTCTTTATTATGAAGATTGGTCGTAAATGGATGTTCACTTTCTGCAATTACTCCACGATTAAAATCAAATCCAATGTACTCTGCAATGTATTTACAGAATTCTTTTTGTTTTTCAATATCATATGTTAGAGAGTTATAGGATTTGTCTATCGATTCATTTTTCGCTACTACTTGCTTTAGTAAAGGAACGATTGCTGTACGCAGTTTTACGAAGAAGTCATCCAATTGCTTCATATCGATACCTTCTTCAAAGTCATCTAGCATAATATCATAGAGGGCTTTGTTCCCCTCCTTTCGATAGCTGGCAAATCTTTTTTGATAGGATACAATTTCTTCTAAGGTTGGAGCAAAATCGGCAAAGCAGTTTTTTTCCTTTGCATTATCCCAAATAGTACTGGATTTTGCGATCAGTTCGCTAAACGCTTTGTATTCTTCTGGTGGGATACATTCCATTGCTTTGAAATCTTTGCTCATTTTTTTTACTATTTTTTGTTCCTTCATTTCTAAAGTAACAAAATTCTCTGGCAAAGAAAGTTCCTGTAACAGATTTTTAACATCATCATTTACCATGGTATTAAAATACTCACTTGATAACAAACCAAACACTTTTGCGGTATTATCCAAAGCTTCTACTGGGGCAAGGGTTTCATTATCCCATTGCAATAAGGTTAATGCAGTTTCAAATGCAAGCATTTTGTCTAAGTGTGGTACTAATTTTTCGAATTTTTCACTCATCTATATACTTCCTTTCTCAATTTAATTGGATACTAATTTTAAGATGCCTCACCAGCTCACCAGTAACAATTCATTCCTTGCATGTTATGTAAACTTGGTGAAAGAATCTAAGGGATGTTTAAATAAAATTAGAACTAGCGTATAAATTATCCCAAAAAATTATATCATAGGAGTTGTAGAATAGCTATTATTTTTAAAGAGAGGAAGTTGTTCTAACAGTACTGGTGCTGTAGATTCCTCTTAAATCGTAGCGATATGGTATTGATGTTTTGGTCAAGCTGTGGTATAAATAATTAAGTAAATTTGATAGAAATGAGTGAAATGTATTAGGCAGTTGCCTTGATCCACGTCTGTTAGGGAAAATCTAACAGACGTTTTTTTGGAGGAATTTAGGTTATGAAAACGATGAAACTTTTACGTGATTTGCTAATTATTGTTTGTGGCAATTTTCTTTATGCGGCGGGGGTGGTGTTTTTTATTCTACCGTCTGGATTAATTACTGGAGGAACAACAGGGATTGCTCTTAGTATGAACTACTTTTTTGATTTACCAGTATCCTCTTTTATATTTTGCTTCAACCTTATCATGTTCCTGTTTGGATTATTTATCCTGGGAAAAAGTTTTGCTTTGACCACATTAATTAGTACTTTTTGTTTCCCATTTGCACTCGGTTTATTACAAAAAGTAGCTGGTGGGTTTATACTGACAGATGATATTTTATTATGCACTCTTTTTGGTGGAATTTGCATTGGAACAGCAATTGCAATCGTCATTAGAATGGGAGCAAGTACAGGAGGAATGGATATACCACCGCTGATTCTAAATAAGTATGCGCATATACCTGTATCGATTAGCTTATATGTTGCAGATTGTGTCATCCTTGTGCTACAAGCTATCTTCAGTGAAAAAGAAAAAGTTCTTTATGGTATCGTTTTAGTTTTAATCTATTCTATCGTTTTAGATAAGCTTCTGATGTTTGGAACAAACAAAATGCAGTTAAAGGTAGTAAGTAGTAAAGTTGATCTTATAAAAGATGCAATTATATCGGAGATTGACAGAGGGGTAACTCTTTTCCATGGTAGAACAGGGTACTTAGAAAAAGAGACTGACATCCTACTTAGTGTAGTCTCAAACAGAGAACTTTATAAGGTGGAAAAATTAATTCATCAAATAGATGAAGATGCCTTTGTTATGGTTAGCCGTGTTAGTGAAGTTAGGGGCAGAGGATTTAGTGTAGGAAAGAAATACTTAATGAAAAAACCGGAGTAAGTAGGTTGGCGAGCTGTAAGAGTAAGTATGGTATAATTTGTGTACTGAAAAAGTTAAGAAGTATTAGCTTGTAGTGTAGTTAAGAAGTATTTACTTGTTATGGGGTTGACAGGTATGATTTCGTTTGCTATAATCAAAAAATCAAGTAAATAAATCATAGGCTATGATAAGAAAGAGTAAAAATCATTGTAATCTAACAGAAAGTTGCCGGCTGATGAGAGGCGCAAGAGAACAGATTTTGAATACATCTTTGAGCTTCACACCGAACGACGATATTAGTTTAAGTAGGCTGTTGACGGTTTCCCGCACCCGTTATCGTGCTAGAGTATAACCATCAGTAAGGATGAGTACTCGAAGAGGTTAGCTGTGCGAACAGTTAATAAAATTGAGGTGGTAACGCGTGATATTATCCCGCCCTCTGAATTTCATTCAGAGGGCGGTTTTTTTGTGTGCTTAGCATGCAATCTCGTTAAGAGAAGAAATAGACTTTCTTAACCATAGAAAACGCTTCCCTAAGAATGCTCATGACGTGAAGAATACACGATCTTTGATCTTCATAGCGATAAAAACTTGATAGGATTAATGAAGAAAAGGAGAGATATGACATGATTTGTGTGGATGAACAGATGAAAATTATTAAAAAAGGCGTATTGGATATGATGCGTGAGGAGGAATTAAGAGAAAAACTTAAGCTATCAGTAGAACAAAATAAACCTCTCACAATCAAGCTTGGACTTGACCCATCGGCACCTGATATTCATCTAGGACATACGGTAGTTCTTCGTAAAATTAAACAGATGCAAGACTTAGGACATAAGGCGATTATTATTATCGGAGATTTTACTGGACGTATCGGTGATCCTACAGGAAAATCGAAGACAAGAAAACCTCTTACCGATGAGCAGGTAAAAGAGAATGCTGCGACTTACATGGAGCAGATATTTAAGGTATTAGACAGAGAAAAAACAGAGGTACGTTTCAACAGTGAATGGTTATCAAAACTAAATTTTGAACAAGTAATTGCTTTAGCATCTACAACTACAGTAGCAAGACTATTAGAGCGTGATGATTTTCAGAACCGCTACAAAAATCAGGAACCAATCGGCGTTCATGAGTTTTTCTACCCTTTAATGCAAGGCTACGATTCGGTTCATATAAAAGCGGATATCGAATTAGGTGGAACGGATCAGACCTTTAATATACTAATGGGCAGAACCTTACAAAAATCAGTTGGAATGTCTCAGCAGATCGCTATGTTTATGCCAATTCTTGAAGGTCTTGATGGAGTTGAAAAGATGAGTAAGAGTCTTGGTAACTATATTGGAGTAAGTGAATCTCCACAGGTTATGTTTAAGAAAGTAATGGAGGTTCCAGATCAGTTAATCTTCCGTTACTTTGAGCTTGTGACAGATGAACACCCAGATGAGATTGAAAAACTACGAAATGAGATGGAGCAGGGTAGAAACCCAAGAGATATTAAGCTAATCTTAGCTAGAATCATTACAAAGCTCTACCATGGAGAAGAAGGGGCAAAAGCTGGGGAGGAATACTTTGATCAAGTATTTAAAGAAGGTGAGATCCCTGAGGATATGCCTGAAATTAAACTTAGTAAGGAACAGGATAGCTTAATTTCGGTTGCCAGTGCCTTAGTAAACGAAGGGCTTGTTTCTTCTGCAAGCGAATTCCGTAGATTAATAAAACAAGGCGGAGTGCAGTTAAACAGGGAAAAGGTATTGGACATTGACTGTATCTTAACAGAACAAGAAAATGTATTAAAGATTGGTAAGAAGAAGTTTGTACGATTAGTATTTTAAGAATAGTTGCCGATATTTGTCTAGTATAGTATCATAGACATGAGATGCTATTTAAAAAGCATAAAGAAAGTAAACTTTTATATAAACGGAGGAAGTTGGCCAATGAAGTATGACCAACCAAGTCAAGAAGAAAAAATTGAAGAAAGCTCATGTCTTAATAAGTTTATACAAAACAATCAAGATATTATATCGGAGCTAATAGATTCGAAGCAACAGTTACGTTATATTATTGTTGGAGAAGATGAGACAAAGATTATGGCAGATAAGAAACAGGGGTACTATCAAAAGATGGTATCCCTGCTTATCGATGAAATAAACTTACCTCTGCAAAAAGTGGAACAAGAAGAGTCAGTAAATGCTATCGCAGAACTAAAGGAAGATAATCTTTCCATAGTATTTGGGTATCCACTAGGATACGAGCGTGCAACTGCGATGCTAGTCAACAGGGAAGAAAGCTTAGTTTTAGTCACAACAAAGAAAGGTATGACAGAAAAAGAAATACCATATGCTTATTGGGGAACTGAGGAGTACTATCGTAGTTACATAAAAGATACCATACTAGAGGAACACACCATACTTTTTAATACGGGAGCTGATTTATTTCAAGCGGTATCACAAGGCGAGATAGAAGGGATGTTGATAAAAAAAAGTACCTATGAGAGCTATCTACAAGAGGAGAAAGAATTGTATCTAGTTTCTAGTCTAGAGTTTCCTGTACAAGAGTATATATTAATATCAAATAAACAGGAAGCATTATCTAAATTTATGGATAAGTTTCTTCCATTTTATGAGGATATCCTAAGAGAAGAACAGATATCAACAGTAGAAGTTAGATATCAAGAACCAAATCAGGGTGCAAGAGAAAGTGTAATTTTATGGACTGCTTCTGTTATAATGGGGCTTGTTTTTATCTGTATAATTTTTTGTTTTGTTGTTCATCAGTGGAAGAAAAAGAAAAAGAAGCAAGCTGCTTCGATTTTATATCAAGAATTAATAGCCCTTCACGATAAGAGTCAAGAAAAATTAGTTGTGGATTTGTTAGCAGGAAAGGTTCGCTCCAACCAAAATTTTTCCTGCTTATTTGAAAATCAGAAGTCTCTTCCTCGTAAAAATATGAGGTTAAAGGAACTATCGAATAGGATAGGATTTGATTTCGAGGAGCATTATCGTTATATCAGTCGTCAATTTGAACGTACTTATCTGTTTCAATATCAGCTTTATCTAGGAGGAGTTCGGTATCTTATAGAAGAGGAAGGTGTCTTTGAGCAAGGAATATTCGTGATATTGATGTCGAAAGAAATGTTAAAAGAATAAGTTAGGATGAAGGAAGAATAAGGAATAAAAAAGTTTGTAAAATCTGCTTGACAAAAGTCGTCTTCCTAAATATAATAATAAATGTGCTCGCAAGAAGCGAGACAGTGATATGGGATCTTAGCTCAGCTGGGAGAGCATCTGCCTTACAAGCAGAGGGTCATAGGTTCGAGCCCTATAGGTCCCATTTTTACGGAAAAAATTAAATAAGGCGAAATAGCTCAGTTGGCTAGAGCATACGGTTCATACCCGTAGTGTCGTGGGTTCAAATCCCTCTTTCGCTATTAATTAGAGCTCAGAAGTATTACGGCTCTATGTCAAGTGTTGGGGTATGATTCTTTGAATCATGCTCCATTGCTGGATATAGAGCTATTTTTATGTTGGGTTTCTAATATAGCTGTTTTTGGGCATGACAAATAAACCTTCGTGCCAGTCTGATTTTATTTAGTTACAAGAGTGTAAAATGCGTGTTCTTAAACGTTTAAAGTTTCGAATTCCGTAAGAGATACGTTTTATTACTTTAATTTTATTATTGAATCCCTCTGTAATACCGTTTGTTAGTCCATACTTAAAAGCATTTAGTATGTATTTTGACCAGTGTCGGTATGTTGTAGCACACTTCTCGAACTCTTTCATACCACAACATTCAGCATTTTTAATCCATTCATAAAATTCAGTTCTTTGAATAGCATACTTGGGATTTTGGCAAATACGATAAAACCATTCTTTAAGCATATGGGCTTTTCTAAGATCATCATTGTAATGTAGCATCAAATCACATGCATCTTTATTCTTGTCTTTCAACTTATCATAGCGTGTTAATATAAGCTTATGACTTCGTTTATAGTATTTTCGCAATGAAACGGGCATAGTCTTTTGTAGTCTTTTACGAACGTTTTCGATTGCCCATGTAACTTGTCGAATAAAGTGGTATTTATCAATAATAACTTGAGCATTTGGAAAGTAAGCATGTGCTATGTCTACATAAGGCTGCCACATATCGCAAATAAAAAACTTTACGCGATTACGCTGACTACGATCAATCCCTCGGAAGTATTCTGATAAATGAGATTGAGTCCGATCTGGTAGTATATCCATAACTGTATGTTGCTTGGGATTTACCAGGATACATTGATATTTACCAGTGTCAGCATTCCCTTTAAACTCATCAATAGCAACTGTATCTTTGAGAGAAGGACAAGAGTAATTGATAGTATCCAGTATTCTTGATACGGTATTTGTAGAGACATTCGTTCTTTTGGCTACATACTTTAATGATACAGAGTCACGAAGTTGTTCCGCTATAGAATGAGTAAGCCTAACGGAGCGTTGCTGATAACGAGCTAGAAAGTCGTATTTCTCAAAAAAACGTTTACCACAAGAACAACGGTAGCGACGTTTTTTAAGTACCAGATAACAGTTCTTCTCTTGAAAAGGTAAATCCTTAATTGTTTGGGTTCTGTAATCGTGGATTCGTTTGGTTGCATTGCCACAGCAAGGACATTTTTGTTCTCTGGGGAGTGTTTGTATGAAAATTTTCGCAAAAGTATCAGCATGTACTATATTTTTTACTTTTACCTCTTTTAAATTTAATAATTTATTGATACAATAACTATGCATTATTGCAGCCTCCTAGTGGTTTGTTTGTCGACTGGCACTGGGAGGTTTTTTTATTATAAAGAAAAATGTTGGAGATGTGAATAGTTTAATTCACATGCCCCAACATTTATTATAGAACCAGTATTACTTCTGAGCTTTTTTGAGTGCTGTGAAGAATAGGATGTAATTGCAATTTAGAGTCAGATATGGAGTTGATTTATATTACTTATAAGTAGAATTCATAGAAAGCATTATTAATTATAATAACTAGGAATATTGAAAAAGGCGCTAAAATCAACTATAATTCACAATATCCGAGTAAGTCAAAGGCAGATGTCAATTGCATATCTGCTTTTTGTTATTCCTGGTTCCTGTTTTTAAAGGAGGGAATATAAGAAACGGATGGTAATTATCCAAAGTTTTTACAGAGTAAGTGATTGGTAAAAACCAGCTTACTAACTAACGGGAGGAAACGTATTATGAAAAAGAAAGCGCTCAGCTTACTAATGACAGTAGCTCTAGCAGCAACCTTATTTGCAGGTTGCGGAACAAAGGATGCAAACAGTGGTGCAGTAGAACCAACAAAAGCTCCAGTAACAGGTGAGAATTCTGGGGATGAAGCAAAGAAGGGCCTATATGCTCCAATTGCAAAGGAAGACATCAAGATTGGTGTAATCCACATCACTAACCCAGCTGAGGGTTCTGGTTATACATATACTCATGATGTTGGTATTCAGGGTATGCAGAAGAATATTGGTTTAAATGATGATCAGATTATTAGAAAGAATAATGTTAATGATCAGGATGCTGTAGCCATTCGTAACGCAATTGAAGAGTGTATCGAAGAAGGTGCTAATTTAATTTTTGCTACTAGCTGGGGATACATGGATACTGTTGAAGCTATGGCAGCTGAGCATCCGGATGTAATCTTTTCTCATGGTACAGGATATAAATCAAATGGATCTAACTTTAATAACTATTTTGGTAGAATTTATCAAGCAAGATACTTAACAGGTATAGCAGCTGGTTTAAAGACAACTTCAAACAAGATTGGCTATGTAGCAGCTTGGGGTAAAGATAACTCTGAGGTTACTGGTGGTCTTGATGCATTTGCTATGGGTGTTTACTCTGTCAATCCAGAAGCTAAAGTTTATGTAAAGACAACAAACAGCTGGTTCTCTCCTGAAGGTGAGGCAGCAGCTGCAGAAGCTTTAATCGCTCTTGGCTGTGATGTAATTGGACAGCACTGTGATACTCCAAATCCTATGACAGCGGCAGAAGCAGCAGGTGTATTTGGCGTTGGTTACAACTCCGATATGTCTAAGGATGCCCCTAAGGCAGTTCTTACTTCCGCTCTTTGGGATTGGTCAGCATATTACACATCCGCTGTTAAGTCTGTTATCGAAGGAACTTGGGATGGAAGCAACTATTTTGGTGGTATGGCAGAAGGCTTAATTAATATCGCTCCATTATCTGATCTTTGTGCACCAGGAACAACAGAGAAAATTGCAGAAGTAGAAGCTAAATTTAAGTCTGGTGAATGGGATGTATTTACTGGAGTTATCGAAACTAACGATGGTCAGACTATCGGTGAAGAAGGAAAATCTTTAGATGATGCTACAATTACTGGTGGTATTAACTGGTACTTTAAGAATGTAGTAGAGGACTAGATGTTCAAAATGATTTAAATTGAGGGAAATATATTTTTTTGGGTGTTGCAAATTGAAAATAAAATGTTTGCAACACCCATATTGTGTTTTGGAAGTTGATTTATTTATATAGTGATACCTTGAAAAGTAAACTGGGTATTTAACCGAATCAAGTAAATCCCCCTCTTCCAATGCGGAGCATTAAGAGGGGGTTGGTGGACTTGCTTTGTCAGGTGAGGGAAAATCCCCACCTGACAAGCTTGATAATAGCGATGAGGTTAGGAGAAAGTAGCGAAGCGGATTGCAATTATCCGCTTTGACTTTCTAGATAAAGGATAAATTGACTTTAGCTGGTATAAATAGTATGATTGGGAGTGTCATAATTTCAAATAAATTGTAGAAGAAAAGGATTTGGAGGAAATCTTATGGAGAAGGGGAAAGAACCTGTTTATGCAATTGAATGCAAAGGGATTACCAAAACCTTCGGAAGTGTTGTGGCAAATGATCACATCGACTTAAACGTAAAACAAGGTGAAATCTTAGCACTCTTAGGAGAGAATGGTTCCGGTAAAACAACATTAATGAATATGCTTTCTGGTATATATCATCCAGATGAAGGTTCTATCTTTGTAAAAGGAGAAGAAGCGTTGATTAATTCTCCAACGGATGCTACTAGTTTTGGCATCGGTATGATACATCAACATTTTAAGTTAGTAGAAGTGTTTACTGCTGCCCAAAACATTGTGTTAGGAACAAAAGAAAAATTAGAGTCTCCAAAAGTAATGAAGGAGAAAATCGATGCAATCTGTAATAAGTTTGGCTTAGAAGTTGATTCCGATAAGAAAGTCTATGATATGTCAGTTAGCGAAAAGCAGACCGTAGAAATCTTAAAGGTTTTATATAGAGGTGCTCGTATCCTGATCCTAGACGAGCCAACTGCAGTACTTACACCGCAAGAGACAGAGAAACTTTTTGCGATTCTTAGAAAGATGAAAGAGCAAGGAAATGCTGTAATTATTATCACACATAAATTAAATGAAGTTCTAGAGATTAGTGATCGTGTTACTATCTTAAGAAAAGGACAAAGTATAGAAACAGTGGTAACAGCAGAATGTGATGTGAATTCCCTCACTGAGCTTATGGTTGGTAGAGCAGTTAGTCTTGAAATTGATCGTCCAGAAGTGGAGAAAAAGGAAGCAATATTAAAATGTGTGGACTTAACAATTGATTCCTCTGATGGGACAAGAGGTATTGAAGATGTAAGCTTTGAAATTCGTACTGGTGAAATTTTAGGTATTGCTGGTGTTGCTGGTAGCGGACAGAAGGAGCTTTGCGAAGGTATCGCTGGTTTATTAAAGGTAAAGCAAGGCGCAATTTTATATAACAAAGAAAACATCGTGGGTAAAACTCCGCTTGAGATTATTAGTCTTGGTATTAGTATGAGTTTTGTACCAGAAGATCGTCTTGGAATGGGCTTGGTAGCATCTATGGGTATGACAGATAACATGCTTCTTAAGAGCTATAAAAAGGGAAAGGGACCTTTTATCAGAAGAAAACCTGCGAAAAAGTTAGCTAGTGAGTTAATAAAGAAGTTATCGATTGTGACACCAGGAATTGAAACACCTGTGCGTTTGATGTCTGGTGGTAATGTTCAGAAAGTATTATTAGGGCGTGAAATAGAATCTTCTCCGAATGTATTAATCACTGCATATCCAGTCCGCGGACTTGATATTAACTCTTCCTATATGATTTATAATTTACTGAATGAACAGAAGAAAAAGAATGTAGCAGTCATTTATGTTGGTGAAGACCTAGATGTTTTATTAGAGCTTTGTGATAATATTATGGTTCTTTGTCACGGTAAGATTACAGGAATTGTCAACGCAAAGAAGGCAACCAAAGAAGAACTTGGTATCTTGATGACTGGCGGTAGTACAAAGGGGGTAACGAAGGTTGAGTAATATTGCTACAAAAACAGGAAAAAATGAGCCGTTAATCCGAACAATAAAGCGAGCTGAGCTACCTAAAAATCGAGTTATTATGTTAAGGCTTGCAGCTCTTCTTTTAGCCTTAATTGCAGGTGCTATCTTTATCTTATGTATAGGAAATAATCCATTTGCAGTATATACAACCATGGTGAAAGGTGCATTTCGTTCAAAGTTAGCATTTCAAGGGACAGTAAAATTAATGATACCTCTACTTATTACTTCTCTTGGTCTTACGTTAGCGTTTCGTATGAAATTCTGGAATATTGGTGCAGAAGGTCAGATTATCATGGGTGCAGTTTTTGCATCATATTTTGCAATATTCCATGGAGATATGCCACATTGGTTGTTAATTACAGTCATGATGATTGCTGGTATGATTGGTGGCGGTTTGACAGGATTATTACCGGCATATTTTAAGGCTAAGTATAATACAAATGAGACCTTGTTTACTTTAATGCTAAATTATATCGCTCTTAACTTTGTTGTATTTCTAAGAGAAGGACCATGGGCGGATCCTACTTCTCCAGGTTATAAAAAATTTGCTTTATTCCCAGCTGAGGCAAGGTTAGATAAAGTATTTGGTATCCATGCAGGCTGGATTATCGCAATTATTGTGCTGATCGTTGTATTCATTTATACGAAGTTTACAAAGCAATGCTATGAGATTGATGTAGTGGGTGAAAGTAAAGCTACTGCAAGTTATGCGGGGATGAATGTGAAACGCATTATCTTACGTACGATGTTTTTAAGTGGTGCAATCTGTGGTTTGGTCGGTATGATTGAGGTCAGTGGTAATGCTGGTACTATGACAGAAGGTATTACAAGAGGTGTTGGTTTTACTGCGATTATTGTAGCTTGGCTTGCTAACTTAAAACCTATGTCTATTTTTGTAATTGCCGCACTATTTAGTATCATGGAAAAGGGAAGTAGCGTTGTAGAATCTACGTTTGGAGTTTCAGAGGCTTGTGCTGATGTTCTTCAAGGAATTATTCTTTTCTTTGTTATTGGTTGTGAGTTCTTTATTCGTTATAAATTTGCAGTTAGAAAAAAAGGAGGTAAGGCATAATGGATTTTGGTATGATTATTGCTTTTATAGCAGCCTCCATAACCTCTGGTACTCCAATCCTTTTTGGTACCTTGGGTGAAATTGTTACAGAGAAGGTTGGGCATTTAAATTTAGGTGTGGAAGGTATGATGGCAATCGGAGCTTTTGCTGGTTTTATGGCGGGGTATACGACAGATAGCTTTTTGATTGCGATTCTTGTGGCATTTGCTGCAGGAGCATTGGCTGCCCTTATCTATGGTATCTTAACGATTACCTTTATGGCAAATCAGAATGTTACTGGTTTGACCTTAACGATTTTTGGCGTAGGCCTAGCAAACTTTTGTGGTCATTTCGCTAGAAAAACCTTAGAAGTGGAATCCTTAAAACTTCCAGAAAAAATAACTGATCAGATGAGAGCAATTAATATACCTGGTCTTAGTGATATTCCTGTGATTGGACCTTTGCTATTTTCTTATAATCCATTTGTTTACCTTGGTATTATTACTGCGATTCTTCTAGCTTTTTATTTTAACCGTACCAAGCGTGGGCTTAATGTAAGAGCGATAGGTGAGAACCCTGCCGCTGCAGATGCCGCAGGTATTAAGGTAACGAAGTGGAAGTACATTAATGTATGTCTTGGTGGTGGAATTTGTGGTATTGGTGGTGCCTTCACCATTATGATTATCAATAAAGGAGTATGGATTAGTGACTGTGTCAATGGTCTTGGTTGGATATCGGTAGCCCTTGTTATATTTGCTTCTTGGAATCCGAAAAAAGCAATCTTTGGTTCCTTTATCTTTGGTGCTCTTCGTCAGTTAAAGTACTATGTTCCTAGTTCTATTGGAATTCCAGGGGCAATCTACGATATGCTTCCATACATTATTACAACCATAGTTTTAATTATGGCGTCAGTTAGAAATTCGAAAAAGAATGCTCAACCAGCTTCCTGTGGTGTGAATTACTTCCGTGAGGAGCGTTAGAATTTTACTTATTAATTGCAAAAACAATAAATAGGAAAATCTAGATAAGATTGAAAGTGTTAGTGAGAAGGATGGCCTTTTTACTAGCACTTTTTTTATTCATGACAAGGAAAAGTATACGAAGCGTGCTTTTTCTTGTTTATAGTATATTACTTAGCATATTCCTTAAGACTAAAATACTATAGGGAATGTGCACTCACCCTGGGGATTTAGCAAGGTATAGTATCTACGCCTTGACAAAGTGACTCTTACTACTAGTGAATGCAAAGTAAGAAATAGCGGGATGAAAGCTTTGCTTAGGGTACCTATCATAATTAGAACGGAATTTAGTACATTTACTAAAATAGTTTTGTTTTCGAAATATATTTATTGAAATAATGTAGGTTTTGATTTTTATAAGTGTTTATTAGACATAAATTATAAAATAGTAAAAAATGCATGGAAATATTTATAAGTATATGCTAAAATATAACTATGTTTTCGAAAATTTACGAATTATAAAACGATAATTTCGAACAAAAACATAGGAGGTATGTCATATGGGGAAGAAAAGAAGTGGTAATGATGTACGAAAGAAAAAAAGTCAGGGATTGGGGTTTCGAAGCATTCGCACAAAACTCATTTTATGCGTACTGCTTCCCGTGTGTTTTATTGTTATCTTAGGATTTATTTCTTATCGAAGAGCTGCGTCAGGATTTATTAGTAACTATAAAACCTCAGTCGGACAATCACTTACGATGACAAGTGACTATTTATCCTTCATCTTTGATAGTACCAGGGGAGATTACAATTCCTTGGTAGCAGAGCCAAATCTGATAGCTTATGCGAACGGGGTTTATGACAGTTTAGAAGTGCAAAAACAAGCGATTATTTTTAAGAACCGGGAGGAGTTTAATAAGACCTTACTTCATGCTGCCTTTATAGGAAATATACATATCCTAACGGATCGTGGGAATAGTATAACAACAGCAAAACCAACGCAAACAGATCTTTATACGTTATTTAGTGAGACAGAACAAGGACAGCTTGCCAAAGCAACGCCTACGAAGTATTTTTGGTTTGGTCAGAGTCCTAAGCTCGATGAGATATTAGGGACGAATGAGAAGGATTATGCAGTTCGAATGGTGCGCAAGTTTCCAGAAGCAAAAGCATATATTATGATTGATTTAAAAAAGGATGCAGTTCTTAATATTTTGAATAAGCTTGATATGGGAGAGGACAGTATTCTTTCTCTGATATTACAAGATGGTTCTGAAGTTACTACCGGTGGAGAAACTGGTTTTTCTTTTCAATCCCAGAACTTTTATGAGGAAGCAGCTATGACAGCAGAAGGCTTCACTGTGAAAGAGGTTTCCTATCAAGGAGAGTCCTATCTGTTTATCTATGACGATATAGGAACCACCAATACCTCATTATGCTCTATGGTACCTATGAAAAATGTGATGAAACAGGCAAATGATATTAAATTACTTACGGTTGTAATCGTAATTGCTGCAAGTTTAATTGCGGGATTTACGGGATTATGGATTACCAATCGTATGGGAAGCACGATTAAGCAGGTACTTATCCAAATAGAAAAAGCAACCAATGGGGATATGACGGTAACATTTCCATCAAAGCGGAAGGATGAGTTAGGGATATTGTGTCACAAGCTAACGCAAATGATAAATCATACGAATAAGTTAATACTTAAAATAAAGGACACTGCGAGTGAAATGACAAGTGTTGCGAGTAAGGTGTCCGAAGCATCCAGTAATTTTGTTGTGTCCTCCCAAGGGATTAAGACAGCAACGATGGAAATTGAAACGGGGATTGCCTCCCAAGCAAGTGACTCTATAAAAAGTACAAAGCAGATGGACGATTTATCTGCTAAAATTGCGCTTGTTCATAAGAATGCAGCTACCATCAATGATATTGCACATAAAACGAATACTTCTGTGAAGCAAGGAACAGAACATCTGTCACTAATACATAAAAAAACACAGGCAACAACACAAATTACTGAGGAATTTATTAAGAAAGTTCAAGCTCTTGAAATGAAGTCAAAATCGATTAGTGAAATTGTTAATGTTATAAATGAAATTTCGGAACAAACCAATCTACTCTCCTTTAACGCTTCGATTGAAGTTGCGCGCGCTGGTGAAGCCGGCAGAGGGTTCCGTGTTGTAGCGGAGGAGATACGAAAGTTGGCGGAGCAAACCTTAAGTTCTGCAAAGAAAATAGATAGGATTATCCTTGATATGATAAAAGAAACGAAGCTGACTGCAGAAGTTGCAAATCAGGCAGAAATCTTTGTAAAAGAACAGGAGGGTATCGTTATGGAAACAGAAGGAGCATTTAGCGTAATGGATGAGCAGGTGGGGATTCTTGGTAATGAACTAAGCTCCATCTTAATGAACCTTCATGCGATGGAAGAAATGAGATTAACAACCTTGGATTCCATCCGCGATATCACTGCAGTTTCCGAACAAACAGCAGCGGCCTCCTCTGCATTAAGTAATAATGCAAGCCATCAGTTCCTTGTAGTTTCAAACCTAAATGATATGGCAGGCAAATTAACAGGGTATGCAGAAGAACTTAAGGATTCTGTTTCGGTATTTCATACATAATATTAAAGTTTCATCTTACAAACGATACATTAGATAGAACCTCGTTAATAAGGAATATAAACTAGCAGTTCATAGAAATCTTTGCCTTATTAAAGTAAATAGGTAATCTTAACCGAATGACAAGAACCTCGATTCTTAGGAACGAGGTTCTTGTCATTCGGTTAAGAAAGAAATCTATTAGTGTGCTTTTTATATACATCAGGGAAGGATTGAAATACGTTACTAGATCAGATAAGATAAAAGGAAAGTATAGTATAGTGAAACGAAACAATACCATAGGAGGGAGAGAAACATGGATTCTTGGTTTCAGACAGAACAGATAGATGAAAATACGTTTGTAATCAGTGAAGAGAAACATTGGGAACAAACGCATTGTTACTTGTTATTAGGTAGTAAAAAAGCTCTCTTAATAGATACGGGACTAGGTGTTGCAAACATAAAGAAAGTTGCTGAACTAATAACTGATTTACCGATTGAAGTCGTAACAACTCATATCCATTGGGATCATATTGGTGGACATAAGTACTTTGATTTTATCTATGTGCATGAAGCGGAAGTTGAATGGTTAGCACAGTTTCCTGTTCCGCGATCAGTTGTTGTGTCAAATTTACTTAAATATCCTTGTGAGTTCCCTGCTGATTTTAGAGCGGAGGATTATAACATATATCATGGAAAACCAAGTGTTATATTAGTAGATGATTCTAAGATTGATATCGGTAATAGAAGTATAAGAGTAGTACATACACCTGGTCATTCTCCCGGCCATATTTGTCTTTATGAGGAAGAACGTCAGTATTTATATACGGGTGATTTGGTTTATGAGGGGTGTTTGTACGCTTTTTATCCAACCACAGACCCTGTATTGTTTATGAAATCTATTAAAAAGGTAAAACAATTACCGGTCCAGAGGCTACTGCCTGCTCATCACTCCTTACAAATACCGGTTACATTACTTGAGGAAATAGACAACGGCTTTGAGCAAATCATGTCAGCGGGAAAATTAGCTCAAGGAAATGGAATATTTGATTTCCAGTATTTTAAGATTCATATTTGAATCATTAAACATCGAAAAACAAGTGTAAAATAGTAATTTTAGATTCATATGTAAAAAGTGAACTAAGAATAAAAAGTAAAAAGTGAATTAAAATCCATATGTAAAAGTGGACTAAGAATATATAATGTAAAAAGTGAACTAAGAATAAATTGACAGAAAAGAGAAAATAAGATAAGATGAAAGCGTTTTATGTAGCTTAGAGGTTCTCTTATACTTTACGTACGTATATTCTGTAAGGTATGTTTGCTGAATGGACTTCGTGTTAAGGATAAGAACTCTTAGATAGATATAGTTTGTCTTTGAGTTAAATAGGATAGAAAGGTTACTTTAAGATTAATATGGACATAAAAATTTTAGCACTCGATTTGGACGGGACATTAACAAATAGTGAGAAAAAGATTTCTTCACATACAAAAGAAACCTTACAAAGAGCGATGGAAGACGGAGTGACAGTGGTACTTGCTTCTGGAAGACCTTTGGTGGGGATTAAACCATTGGCAAAAGAACTGGAACTTTCGAAATATAGCGGGTATATTCTTGCTTACAACGGTGGTCAAATTATTGATTGTCATACAGGGGGAGAAGTATATCAAAAAGTACTTAATCCCGAAAGGATAGCATCGATCTATGAGGTGGCAAGAAAATTTGATGTGGCTATGCTTACTTATGATGGAGAGGACATTATAACAGAAGACGACACTGATCCCTATGTTTTAAGGGAATGTTTTATAAACAAGGTAAAGGTACGTAAAATAGAAGATATCGTTAGTCATGTTACTTATCCAGTACCAAAATGTCTTGTGGTCGGAGAACATGAAAAACTCCTTCCTGTGAGAGATTATTTAAAAGAAAAATATGGGGATGAACTAAGCATCTATTTCTCTGAGCCGTTCTTCCTTGAAATTATGCCTTTAGGAGTTGAAAAATCCGCATCCCTTGAATTATTATTAAACCGCCTACAGTTAAGCAGAGAAGAATTAATGGCATGCGGAGATGGGCTTAATGATATAACAATGCTACAATATGCTGGTCTTGGAGTGGCTATGGGGAATGCATGCAAAGAAGCAAAGGAAGTAGCTGACTATATAACTGTAACCAATAATGAGGATGGCGTAGCAAAAGCGGTAAATCGATTTATTTTAAGTAAGGAAAAGATGGTTGGTTAATCTATAATCTCTACGATATCAGATTGGAAGGGAAATTCATTCGCTGAGTTATTTATAAAATCAATCTGATATCCAGTGCCATCTTTAAATATAAAACCATTGGAAAGGTTAATTCTAATATAGCACATGTTACGAGATAGAAAGCCTTATTCTCGTAATAGGTGTCAATAAAACGAACAGAAGGGATATTGTTGCTTGTAGTTGCAAGGGCAATAGCAATTATGTACGATTGTGATTTTATTTCACAGTCGTTTTTTTTGCCATTGCGCGGTGAACTATAGATTTTGTATTATACGTACAAATAGTGAGTCGCTTTGTATGACCTCGAATTGCAAATTAGTGTTAAACATCATTTAAATATTCATAAAAAGTTCATGTAAATATCTGGATCCGGATTTTACTGGACTTGGTTTTTCTCTAAGGTGTTTGAGTAGGTAGCAAGTCTGACAGTGATATTATAATATTTTAAACTTAGGTATTTATAAAGTTTGATTATATATAGAATAGCATGTGGGTAGAAAAGAAGTTTAGATAAGGATAAGCGATGGAAAAGATGTAATATATTTTCCATTGCTTATCCTATTGAGTTTAAATCATATTTATATTGCGATTTTAGGGATGAAGCATTAATAAATAAATAAAATTAATACAGTTCAAGGCTGAATCTTCCATTAACTTGTGGCTTAAAGGTATCAGTATCTTATTGACGTCTTCTTACTTTCCGTTCAACATAGGAAAGAATTCCATATAGAGCTGTTGCGACGATACATAAAATAACTATGCTCATAATAACCCAATCCAGTTTGAAAACCTGAGAACCGTATACAATGAGATATCCTAAACCAGCCTTAGCAGCAAGAAATTCACCTATGATAACACCAACTAAAGAAAGGCCGATATTGACCTTCATACAGCTAATAATAGAAGGTAGGTTACCTGGAAGTACTACTTTAAATAAAACATCTTTTTTAGTACCACCCAGTGTATAGATGAGTTTGTATTTATCTTGCTCCGTGGAGTTGAAATTGGTATATAGTGTTATAATTGTTCCGAAGACTGCGACCGTCACCGCCGCCACAATAATAGTCTTCATATTATTCCCAAGCCAAACAATAAAAACAGGCGCGAGAGCTGACTTTGGAAGGCTATTAAGTACCACAAGATAAGGTTCTAACACCTTAGCAACACTTTCATTCCACCACAACAAGACTGCAACTAGAAGTCCTATGCCTATAACTAAACCAAAACTTATAAAAGTTTCCATCAGTGTAATTCCGATATGGTAAAATACTGTACCATCTTTCGCCATATCCGTGAAACACTTAACAACTCTGGAAGGGCTACTGAATATAAATGAATTTAGCCACCCAGCCCTTGTTGAAAGCTCCCACAAAATTAAAAAAGATAAAAATATAATCCATTGTGCGATACGAATTTTTGTTACTCTCTTTTGATATCGTTTTAGATACGCTTGGTGGATTGCAGAAGCAGATAAGAAATCCTCTTTCTTAATACGATGCGTCATACAGATGTCAACTCCTTCCAGATTAAATTGAAATAGGTACTGAATTCAGGAGCTAAACGCTTTTGTAGTGGAGAATCATCTTTCGAGGTCAAGTTGATTTCGATTTCTTTTTTTACAGAAGCTGGTCGATTAGAAAGTACAATCACCTTATCTGCTGTACTGATTGCCTCCGCTATATCATGGGTAATTAATACCGCAGTTTTATTTTCTTTGCGGATAATCTTACAAATATCGTCTGAAACCTCAAGACGAGTCTGATAATCTAGCGCTGAAAATGGTTCGTCTAAAAGCAGAATATCTGGTTGCAAAAGTAGTGTACGGATTAATGCTGCACGTTGCCGCATTCCACCAGATAATTCCATAGGCTTAGAATCAATAAATGAGATTAGTCCATAAGTCTCTAATAAATGATTAATGATAACCATGCTTTGGTCTGAGTATTTATGTTGAATCTCCAGACCAAGCGCAACATTTCGCAATGTGCTTCTCCAATCCAGAAGATGGTCTTTTTGCAACATGTAACCAATATTTAAGCCTGAATTTTTTGTGTCCTTACCATTAATATAGATACTTCCTGTATCGGGTTTAATTAATCCAGCAATTAATGATAGTAGAGTTGACTTACCACACCCACTAGGTCCTACAATTGCTAGAAACTGCCCCTCTGATACATGAAAACTGACCTCCTTCAATGCAGTAGTCTCTCCAGCTAAGGTATGATACGAGTAGCTTAAACGATCTACATGGAGAAATTCCTTAGTAGTAATATGAGATTCCATGAGTAGCCTCCATATTTATGCTATACAGTATTATATGAGGAAAAAGCGAGTTGGTGAGTTATATATTTGTAGATAAATGGCAAAAAAATAAAAGTTTTGGGGACTGTTAGCTGAGACTTTGGCTGCCTTAGAATGTTATGTTCGAAATGTTTGCTATCGCTAGAGGATAGTTTATCCTTTATTCTGTAGATAAAAATAGAGATACTAAGCTAAGCTAAGATAACCAATAGCTATGATAGAAATAATTAAATTTATAGTTAAGTGTTCACAAATATGTAAATATATGGTAAGCTATAGACGAGAACTATCGAACCATAGTTTACAGCGAATAAAGATTAATAATGAAAAATGCTATTTTTTGTAGAAAAGATTATGTCATTAAAAATTAAGATGTTTAATAAGCTTGTTCATAAAGGAAAATAAGAAAAAAAGAAGGAAGGTTTTCCAATGCAGCTCAAAATTTTGCTGAAATTTTACAAGTACACGAAGTATTCTATCCTTAACTCTAATGGAGCAGAATCAATACTCTAACCGTTAATTAACTATTCTCAAGACATAAAGTAAAAATTCATAAAGACTTCAAAGAATTTCTACCATTCGATATCATTCTTTTAACCATTCTAAAACTAGTTTATTAATCGACCGACTATCAATCAACAAAAATGAATCCTACATATCACTAGAAATATAATCAATCAATAGCTCCTAAATTTTATAAATAATTACTTTACCTAATCCTATAACAAAAGAACTACAGATACTGAAAAGGTATAAGAACTCTTTAGAAAAATTAATAAAAATAAAGGTGAAATTATAGGTAGATAATCACTTTATAGAAACTAAATTAATAATAATTCTCATTTTTTGCATAATTATAATTAAATAGATAGGAATGATTAACAAAGAAATGAAACTCATTAGCGACATATTATTGACTTTTTTGTCCATTGTTGCTATAATCTGTATGAATTAGCAAAATTTACATAACAAATCTGCGAAGAAGCATTCCTATTTTTGGCATGGGGGTGGTTTCTCTTTTTTTATTCGGAGATATTGGTTAATCTTGGGAGGATACTATGTACAAGTTGAAAAAAGGATTTATGGTATTGGTAATGGCCACCTCAACATTACTACTTGGTGGCTGTAGCGTAGGAACGAGTTCTCTATTTACACATCCTGCAGAGCAGGGGTATGAATATGAGGTTACATACGATACAATGGGTGGTCATATCAATCAAGAAAATAAACGTGTTGTATATTATGCAGAGGATTCGCTTTTGTTTGAACCAAGCGGAACAGCTGGTATGCTCGTACAGCCTAAGAATGGTGATAAGACCTTAGTCGGATGGTATACCAAGTATACAACAGAAGAATCTAGTGATGGAACTGTCTATCATTTCAATGAAGAGGATTTGTGGGATTTTTCTGCTGACCGAATATCTAATGAAAACACTACGGATCAAAATTTAACATTATATGCCAGATGGGCTGATAATCCCTCTATTAACTTCTTAGATGCGACAAATCCTGAGGGAGATACCCTGTTAAAATGGTCAATTAGTGTAGGAAGTGAATTAAAGCGCCCAACATCTACGGAGCCAAAGAAGGCAGGATTCACTTTAATAGATTATTATAAGGATCCAGAGTGCACTGTAAAATTCGAATTCGATCAAGTGATTGAAGAGGACGATATTGATTACTCGAATGGCGGTAAAGCTCAGATCAATATTTATTGTAAGTTTATCGAAGGTGAAATGACTCGTGTTAAAACAGTAGGTCAGTTAAAAGCAATAGCAGATAAACCGGAAGGACATTATATTTTAGCTAATGATATTGATTTATCGAAAGAAAAATGGACACCAATCGATAATTTTAATGGTGTACTGGATGGAAACGGATATTCCATTAAAAATTTAAATTTAACTGTGAAGAATCGTGTATCTGGTATCGCAGCTAAAAAAGCGGAAGAAGTATCCTTTGGATTATTTTCTAAATTAGAAGGTGCTAAGATTAATGACTTAACCTTGAAGGATATCAATATTGTAATTGATAAATCTTCAAATGTTAAAGTTTGTGTTGGAGGACTAGCTGGTCGTACTAAGAAAACAACCATCGAGAATTGTACCTTTGATGGAATAACGATTTCGTCGGATGGATTGTGTAGTATTGATATCGTTGCATCAAGTTCAGTAGCTGGTGATTATTCCACCAAGATAAACAATTGTGTGTTTGAGAATATCGATATGAAAAAGATAACAACTTCTGGTAATTTGAATCTGATAGAACAAAAATAAGGAATAATTGGTTTTCACAAAGCTCTTAAAATTCTTGTTGCGGTGAACATAAGAACAAGGAGTAGTAATATCTTAGGGTAATTAAGTCGTAAGGCTATAATTATAATAATTAAAACGGAGGAAAATTATGAAAAAGACAAAGAAATTAGTTGCGTTACTTCTTTGCATGTCTATGATTCTTTCTTTAGCAGCATGTAGTAAGAAAGATAAAGATGTAAATAAGGATATTACGCCAACTGCAGCACCAACTGAAGCTGCAGGCGAAAACAATGGGCAAGATCAAACAGTGAAGCCTGACGTACCAGCAGATAGAAGAGATGCTTCAACAGCACGTTCTACTGCTAATGAGAGTTCACCATTTGTTATTAGTACTTTAACACTTGATGGAAAATTCTCCCCATTCTTCTACACAAGTGCAAATGACGAAAAGGTATTAGAGAAAACTCAAGTTACTCTAATTACTAATAATGAATTAGCAGAGCCAGTTGCTGGAGTAGATCAACCAACAGCTGCATGGGATTTTGAGATGACAACGAATGATGATCAATCTAAGTCAACTTATAAATTCTGGATTAAGAATGGAATTACATTTAGTGATGGGCATGAATTAGATGCAGATGATGTATTATTTAATCTGTATTTATTATTAGATCCTAAGTATGATGGCTCTTCTACTTTATATTCTATGAATATTGAAGGATTAAAAGCTTATCAGACTCAGATACTTGATGAAAGTACAGCGGATGCCAAACTTGCAGAGTTTGCTAGCATAGCAGATAAAAAAGTAGAAGATGCGATTGCTGGTAATGGTGAGGCAGCTATATTAGATAAATTATGGGAACTTGTTGAAGAAAGTGTTATAGCAGATAATAACGCATTAATCAGTAATCAATATGTACCAGGAGATTTTGGTTTAGAAGCACCTGAAGATTTCTTAACTTCTGCACCACAGACTATTATCCTATTTTACTCTGGTATGAGTATCGGGAAAGAGTTGATTAGTTATAAAGATGGTGCATATGTGATCGATGAATCTACAGGATTAACTGTAGATAAAATGAGTTCATACACAGAACAAGACTACATTGATGCTTCAATGAAGTGCATCAAAGAAGCAATAACACCTGTTGAGTTTGATGCCGCATTTGGCTACACAACGGTAGATGATGTTAAGAAATTCTATGCAGCAGAAGAAAAATCAGCATATCTTGAGTCAAATAAAGGTACTGTTAAAAGCATCAGTGGTATTACCAAGGGGAAAGAAGTATGTTCAGACGGTGTTGAGCGTGAGACAGTTACTGTAGTATTAAATGGAGTTGACCCTAAGGCTATTTGGAATTTTACATTCCCAGTTGCTCCAATGCACTACTATACAGGTCAGGCAAGACATGATGCAGCCAATGGTGTTGATTCTTTTGGTGTTGACTTTTCTAGCAGTGAGTTCATGTTAGAAATTAAGGATTTAAATGGCCTACCTATGGGTGCAGGACCATATAAGATTACAGATGTAAATAATTCGGAAAGTCCTAAAGCAGATGGATTCTTTAATAATGGTATCTGTTACTTAACAGCAAATGATAATTTTATGTTGGGGGCTCCAAAGGCTAAATATTTAAGATTTAAAACAATTAACTCTGGATCAGAATTAGATTCCGTACTGACAGGAGAGACACATTACTCAGAACCTCAAGCAAGTGGTACTGTTATCAATCAGATCACATCAGATGCATCCTATTCTCATCTGGACTATGTGTTAGTTGATAATTTAGGATATGGTTACATTGGTATCAATGCACAGTTGATTCCTGATATTAACGTAAGACGTGCTCTTATGTCTGCTATGGATACTGCTTTAACATTAGGCTCTTATCCAGGTGGTTTAGCTGCAGTAATTCATAGACCAATGAGTCAGGTATCATGGGCTTATCCAGAAGGATCTACAGCTATGTACCCATTTGATGAGTCCGGTGCTGTATCGAAAGACTATTTCCTAAAAGCTGGATATACTGAAGCTGCTGATGGAACATTACTTACTCCAGAAGGAAAGAAACCATCCTTTAAATTTACTCTTCCAGCGAATGCAGAAGATCACCCAGCTGGTCAGGTATTCTTAAAAGCACAGGAAGTCCTCGCAAAAATTGGCGTAGAAATAATTATTGATATTGATCAAAATCTTTTAAGTAAGTTAGAGGAAAGTGTTATCTCTGTTTGGGCAGCTGCATGGCAAGCAACAATCGATCCAGATATGTTCCAAACATATTATTCTGATCCAGCAAAGAATCAAGCAGGCTCTCCAAAGTCTTCAGGATTGTACTATAAATTTGAGAATGGTACTGAGGAAGAAAAAGCTATTCTTGTTCGTTTAAATGAATTAATCGAGCAAGGCCGTTCTACTCTTAATGTAGATGAAAGAAAACCAATCTATACAGAAGCTCTTGATAAGGCTATGGAAATGGCCGTTGAACTTCCAACTTACCAGAGAAAGAATATGTTTGTTTTCGACAAGACTGTAGTTGATTCAAGTAGTTTAACACCAACAGATAAAACGACTCCTTACAGAAGTCCGATATTTGAAATTTGGAATGTTAGCTTACTTGACAAGTAATAAGTGGAAAAAATAAAAGAGTTCTAATGGAGAAGTACTCTTTAACGTACTAGATCTATTGAAAATGATGAAAAGGGGGGCATAAGGCTTTCGTCCCCCTTTTTCTACAGTGTGGGGTAAAAACATGTTCAAATATTTATTAAAAAGACTTGCAATATCCGTATTTATTCTATTTGGGGTATCAATTCTTATTTATTTTATTGTTCGTATGATGCCAGCAGATTATATTGACCAACATACTTCTGCTCAAGTAGCGCAAGGTCAGTTAACTAAAGAAGATGTACAAAGAATGAAAGAGTTATATGGTATTGGAGATAATTCCTTTGGTGGAATAATAAAAAGCTACGGACAATGGCTATCCAAAGCTGTTCGTGGTGATTTTGGTGTGTCCTTTGTATATGGACGTCCGGTTAAAGATGTAATCAGTAAATATATGTGGATATCGTTTGGTATATCCTTAGTTGGTATGATATTAAATATTCTAATATCGATACCCCTTGGTATCATAGCTGCAACGAAACAGTATGGAGTTGTTGACTATGCAGTTACAATACTTGCTATGATGGGTATCTCCTTACCAACATTTTTCTTAGCGGCTTTATTGATGCGTGTATTTTCAATTCAACTGGGGTGGTTCCCATTACAAGGTCTTTCTGATGCAACACAGATTTTAACAGGTTTTAGACGAGTTCTTGACAATATCCATCATCTAATACTTCCAATGGTAACCCTTGTAATTTTATCGATTGGTAGTTTGATGCGTTATACAAGAACCAATATGTTAGAAGTATTGAATTCCGACTATATCCGCACTGCAAGGGCAAAAGGGTTGTCTGAGAAGGTGGTTATTTATAAACATGCATTCCGTAATACACTAATTCCTATTGTTACTATGCTTGGTGGTAGTATCCCAGGGTTATTTGGAGGAGCAATGATCACAGAAACAGTTTTTGCTATCCCTGGTATCGGCTCCACATCATATAAGGCTATGTTACAGGGAGATATTCCATTTGTAATGGGATATATGATGTTTTTAGCTGTATTGACTGTTTTAGGTACCATTCTTGCGGATATTTCATACGCAATAGTGGACCCTCGTGTGAAACTACAATAAGGAGGTCTGAAGATGAGTGATGAAAATAATACAAATGTTCAGGCTACTGAGTTAGAACATGAGAGCTTGAGCGATAGTGTACGTGCGCTATCTCCAACACGTTTGGTAGTAAAACGTTTTTTTAGAAGTCGTTTATCAATGGTAGGTTTGTTTATCATTATATTTCTGTTTTTATTTAGCTATGTAGGTCCTTTATTCGTTCCATATGGAGAAACTCAGGTATTTCCTATTCCTACGGAAGTAAAAGTGTCTTCCTCTGAAACATTTGTTGGAGCAGATGGAGAAAAATATCAATATTATGATGTTTCTACAGGAATTGATTACTATAAATCTGCACCATCAAAAGAGCATTGGCTAGGAACAGATAGTAATGGTATGGATGTGTTTGTTCGCTTAATGTATGGTGGCAGAATTTCACTGACAATCAGCTTTTTAGTAATATTTTTAGAAACAATTATAGGTATTGTATTTGGTGGAATTTCAGGATATTTTGGTGGAAAGATAGATATGCTTATCATGCGTTTGGTTGATATCTTAAACTGTATTCCTACCATGCCGGTCTTACTTGTGCTTTCTTCTGTCTTACAAGCGATTCCAGTGGATATCATACCTGTAGGTATGAGGATTTACTACCTGATGGGTTTTCTTACTTTGATTGGATGGGCAGGAACAGCACGTATGGTAAGAGGACAAATATTATCTTTACGTGAACAGGAGTATATGGTCGCAGCAGAAGCCACTGGTATTTCTGCAAAAGCTAAAATTTTTAGACACTTAATACCAAATGTTATGCCTCAATTAATTGTACAGATGACATTAGGTCTTGGTAGCATCATCTTATATGAATCAACATTATCCTTCTTAGGTCTTGGGGTAC
Organism: Lachnoclostridium phytofermentans; assembly: GCF_000733755.1. Lineage (GTDB taxonomy): Bacteria > Bacillota > Clostridia > Lachnospirales > Lachnospiraceae > Lachnoclostridium > Lachnoclostridium phytofermentans_A. The sequence continues at coordinate 300,625 of NZ_JPOF01000008.1, forward strand.
AGATACCAAAGTCAGCCTGGGGTACTATGATTTCTCTAGCGGATCCATCGAAGGGACAAAGTATCTTACAGTATTATCCGAACCTTTGGATAGCTCCTGGTGTCTTAATTGTACTTGCTGTATTAGCATTTAACTTTGTAGGTGATGGATTACGTGATGCAATCGATCCAAAGATGAAGAGATAGGGGGATAATGCTATGGCGAAAGCAAAGAAAGATAACGGGCATTATATAACCCGTCAGGAAGAAAGAGCAATTTCTAAATATAATCGTAAAACAACAAAAGAATTGGAAGCAAAAAAGCATCAAAAGAATGTCGATGAAGGTATGTATGTAACCTCAATGAAGGACACGAATAATATCATAGAATTTGATGATTTACATACTTATTTCTTTACAGATGCTGGAACTGTTAAGGCTGTTGATGGGGTATCCTTTAATATTCCAAAAAATAGTACAGTTGGTGTTGTAGGTGAGTCAGGGTGTGGAAAAAGTGTAACAAGTTTATCACTGATGCAGTTAGTACAAGCACCTCAAGGTCAAATTGTTAGTGGATCTATTCGTTATAATGCAGGAGATAAGTGCTATGATATAGCGAAGATGCCAATTGACATGATGAGACAAATACGTGGAAAAGATATTGCAATGATTTTCCAAGAACCAATGACAAGTTTAAACCCTGTGTTTACGGTTGGTTATCAACTAGATGAAGTTACATTACTCCATAATCCAAAAGCAACCAAGGAAGAAGCGAAAAAGAAATCTATTGAAATGCTTACACAGGTGGGAATTGCCCGTCCAGAAGGCGTATATAATAATTATCCTCATGAGTTATCTGGTGGTATGAGGCAACGTGTAATGATAGCAATGGCACTTGTTTGTAATCCAAAGCTAATTATTGCAGATGAACCAACAACAGCTCTTGATGTTACGATTCAAGCTCAAATACTCGATTTACTTCGTTCGGTGCGTGAAGAAATCAATGGTAGTATTATGTTAATTACGCATGATCTTGGTGTGGTTGCAGAAATGGCAGATTTTGTTGTCGTTATGTATGCTGGAAGAATTATTGAGATGGGTACTGCAAAGGAAATTTTCCTTACACCAAAGCATCCATATACAATAGGACTTATGAAGAGTAAACCAATTGTTAATAAAAAAGTAGATCGCTTATATAGTATACCAGGACAGGTACCAAATCCGATTAATATGCCGCAGACATGCTATTTTAAAGATCGTTGCGATCGTAGTCATACTGCGTGTGAGGGACCATATCCAAAAGTTACCAAATTTAGTGATACACATCTCGTGTCCTGCTATTTATATAAAGATACGCCGGCACAAGAAAATAAGAGCACGGAGGTGGTAAAGGATGAGTGAGGTTTGTTTATCAGTTCAACATCTTAAAAAATATTTTACCATCGGTACAGATTTATTCGGTCGTCCTACACAATATTTAAAAGCAGTGGATGACGTATCTTTTGAAATTCCACAGGGAACAACAATGGGGCTGGTTGGCGAATCCGGTTGTGGCAAAACTACGATTGGTAGAACAATTTTGCGCTTGCATGATTTAACAGATGGAAAAGTTATATTTAATGGCCAAGATTTAGCAAAGTTATCAAAAAGACAACTAAGAAATTTAAGACCACAAATCCAAATCATATTTCAGGATCCTTATTCTTCCTTAAGTCCAAGACTTACCGTAGGTTCTATTATCGGAGAAGCAGTAAGTGCTCATAATATAGTACCCAAAAGTGCATTAAAGGAGTATGTATTAAGAGTAATGAAGGATTGTGGTTTGCAACCTCATTATTATGAACGCTATCCTCATGAATTCTCTGGTGGTCAAAGACAAAGGATTTGTATTGCACGAGCGATTGCCCTTCGTCCAAGGTTTATTGTGTGTGATGAACCTGTGTCTGCTCTTGATGTTTCTATTCAGGCGCAGATTATCAACTTGTTAAAAGACCTTCAAGATAAATATGAATATACTTACTTATTTATATCACATGATTTATCTGTTGTGGAACATATTTCTGATACAGTAGGAGTTATGTATCTAGGAAATATGGTAGAATACGGAGCGAAAGAGGACATCTTTAGTAATCCACTACATCCATACACGAAAGCATTATTTAGTGCAGTTCCTATGCCAGATCCAACGGTTAAGATGAAACGAGTTATCCTTCAGGGAGACTTACCATCTCCAGCAAATCCACCTAAGGGTTGCAAGTTCTGTACTCGTTGCCCTGAGTGTATGGAGATTTGTAAGACAGATGCTCCAGAATTTAAAGAAATAACAGAAGGACATAAAGTAGCTTGTCATTTATATAAATAATGATAGACAAATTAAGTTTTTGGATTAGTAATAAGTACTGCGAAGCAATGGCTTAACAGTACTTATTTTATTGTAGGGCTATCTTTAATAAACCACCGGCTAGGCCGGTGGATCACAATGGCTTCTAGCATTTTCATAATAAAACTCCTTTGTTATAATAAGTGTGGGTCTCAAACCGCACTAAATATAACAAAGGAGGTATCCAATTGGATAAGAATACATTATCACATACAACATGGGAATGTAAATATCATATTGTTTTTGCACCGAAATTTAGAAGGCAGATAATTTATGGAAGTATAAAGGCAGATGTTGCAAATATACTAAGTACATTGTGTAAAAGGAAAGGTGTAGAAATTATAGAGGCTGAATGCTGCAAAGATCACGTGCATATGCTAGTTAGAATACCACCGAATATAAGCGTTTCGGAATTCATGGGGTATTTGAAGGGAAAAAGTTCATTGATGATATTTGATAGACATTCAAATTTAAAATACAAATATGGAAATAGAAAATTCTGGTGTAGAGGATACTTTGTAGATACAGTTGGAAAAAATGCAAAGAAAATAGAAGAATACATCAGAAGCCAGTTGATGGATGACCAAGCAGAAGATCAACTAAGTTTGAAAGAATTTATTGACCCGTTCACGGGTGAGCCAGTAATAAAAGGCAAATAATAAACCCTTGTAAGGGTTAGCCAGAGAAAGTGGTGCGGTTGGGGCCTTTACTTTCGAAGGACCTTTGAGGTCCATGCCGGCAATAGCCCCTTACAGGGGCAGAGCAAACCACCAGTTCACACTGGTGGTGCTGATTCATGATAAGGAAAAGTACGCAGATGTGCTTTTTCTTGTTTTATGAAGTATATTAAGTTATTATCTAATGTGAGCTCTAATAAAACCACAAGGTTAACAAGCTGCTATTTAGTGGACACATGGCATAAAACAAAGTATGATAGAAATAGAATGCATTTTGTGGAAGAAAGGGTGACATCAATGAGTGATTTTAAGAAGGTTGGACAAATCATCGAACGCAACAAAGTGGAAACTGAGAAAGAAGTCAAAGGCGTTAAAAACCCAAAACAGACTTTTGTGGATGACGGTAGGTCGATTACCGATATGAATATAGAGGGATTTTCCTGGTATATGCCTAAAAAATATACCCAAGAGCGACAAAGTCTGTCTGATTTAAAATTAACTAGGAAAGAAAGAGTAGCAATGGTATTAGGTGCATTACAAGCTATTTTACCAATTGCAATCACAATTCTACTATTATTTTTTGGTGCTTTCTTAATTATAGCACTTTGGTTAAATTAATATAGGCATGAATGATGTATGAGTTACGCGTAACTTAATACCGACTACGAAAAGTGCTTCCATAAAGAAGCATTTTTTTTCTTGTTTACTCTTATTAGTTCAATATAGGTAGAAAAAGGACATCTCATGAAAAGTATTTGCAAATTACTTTTTACCATAAATCTACTATATTATTTCAATAAGATATAGAGTAAGATAATAGTTTAAATGGTTAATATTGATTGTTTTAAGATATTATGGTGTAAGATTACTAGTCATAAAATCGATATAAAAGGATGAAGTTTAATGAAGAAAAATGCTTATGTAAATGATTACAAAATCAACACAGAAGTTACGAGAGAAGGAAATAAATATAAAGAAAAAAAGAACATAACTTACCACGGTAAATACTATCGTATCCAAATGGATGAAAAAAAGATAAAAAAAGTAAAGTGGATCAATGTTGCCTATGGTATGGCATTTATCATTCTATTTGTTTTACTTGGGATTTTAAATAATGACGGATCACGTATTATTTATATTGTGCTCCCATATGTATTTCTATTTCTTCCGATATTCTACACAAATATGGGAACAATAAAATTACTGAATATTTCGGGAGATATGACAAGTAAAGAGTATGATCATACTATTATAAGGTTGAAAAAAACTACATTATCATTGTTAATTCTTTCAATCTCGTGTGCGTTAGGGGAATTATTGTATTTGGTAGGAAACAAGATAGTAGATGTCACTTCGAAGGAGTATATATTCTTAAGCGGCATTTTGATCATTGTTGGTCTATCAATTTTATTCATGCAACATCAAAAAACGGTTAACAAAAATATTATCGAAATATAATAAATTTCTGTGAAAAATGGATATAAAAGTGGATAAAAATGTTATTTAATACCGATTTAACGTGGTAAAGTACATGAAAAACGTAAATTAATTCCACATTTAGAAATTTTTTCAAGTTTTCATCACGTTGACAAAAGTAGTTAATCATGTTAACATTCTCAATATTCTGGGACATACATCTATGACCTGATGAAAAGGAGAGAGAGACTATGAAAAAATACAAGTTTAAAAAAGCATTGTCTATTTTTCTTGTTTTATCCATGTGCGTTGCATTGGCAGCTTGTGGAAAGAAAGATAATGGCAATCAGTCAGGGGAAAACCCAAGTGACGGAAACACTACAGATCAATCTAGTGATAAACCTTTAGTAGTTGGTTCCCTAGAATTTAGTGAAAAATTCAGTCCATTTTTTGCTGACAGTGGTTATGATATGGATATCGTAGAGTTAACACAAGTTCCTATGCTAACTATGGACAGAACCGGTGGCGTAATTTTAAATGCTATTGAAGGTGAAACTGTTCCTTATAATGGTACTGATTATCTTTATCAAGGCGTAAGCAATATTACGGTAAACCATGATGAAGCTAATAATAAAACCACTTACAATATTAAGATTCGTGATGACATCAAATTTAGTGATGGTCATGTAATGGATGCAGATGATATTATCTTCTCCTATTATGTATTATCTGATGTTAGTTACGACGGAAGTTCTACTTTATACTCTGTTCCAATCGTTGGTATGTTAAACTACCGCAAGAATAATACTAACGCAGAGAATACTGTAGTAACTGAGGAAGAAGTTGCTAAGGAGCTTGCTAATTTAAGTGATGCATCAAAAGAAGCAATCAATAAAGAAATTATTGCGCCAACCTTAGTTTCAGAGCTTGAATGGGTAAAAGGTCTTTATGGTAATGAATCTTACAAAGAGTACACAGATAAATTCCCAGTAGCAAAAGATTTATTTGCAAACTTCTACAGTGTAGATGAAAGCTATGATGCTTCTAAAGTAGAAGATGAAGCGAAGGTTTTAGAAGAAATTACTGCAGCTTACGGTGCAAATTATCAAGCACTTGGTAATGCATATGCAGGAGATGAAACTTACTTTGATGACCAGGTAAAAGATATTGTTTCTAACTTGTTATTAGAGGAGAAACTTTCCAAAGGTGGAGAAGAAGTTCCTAATATCGAGGGTATTAAGAAAATCAGCCAGACTGAAGTTGAAGTTATAACTACTGGTTTTGATGCTTCTGCTATCTATAAGATTTGTGGTATTTCTATTTCTCCAATGCACTACTATGGTGATGAGTCTCAATATGATTATGAAAATAATAAGTTTGGTTTTACTAGAGGAGATTTATCTTCAGTAAAAGAAAAGACTACAAAGCCTATGGGAGCAGGTCCTTACAAATTTGTAAAATATGAAAATAAAGTTGTTTACCTTGAAGCTAATGAAAATTACTACAAGGGAGAGCCTAAGACAAAGTATATTCAGTATAAAGAAACATCAGAAGCTGATAAGATTTCCGGTGTTGGTACAGGTACTATTGATATCGCAGATCCATCCGGTAGTGTAAACGCTTTTGAAGAAATTGCAAACTACAATTCTAATAAAGAATTATCTGGTGATAAGATTGTTACTAACACAGTAGATAATCTTGGTTATGGATATATCGGTTTAAATGCAGATACAATGAAAGTTGGTGACGATCCAGCTTCTGAAGAATCTAAGAATTTAAGAAAAGCATTTGCTACAATTTTTTCAGTATATCGTGATGTGACTATTGATAGTTACTATGGCGAAGTTGCAAGTGTTATAAATTATCCTATCTCCAATACTTCATGGGCAGCTCCTCAGAAATCTGATGAAGATTATAGAGTGGCATACTCTCAGACAGTAGAGGGTAAAGATATTTATACAGCAGATATGACTGCTGATCAGAAATATGAAGCAGCTCTACAGGCTACTATTGATTTCTTAAAAGCAGCAGGATTCACATTTGATGAAGCAACTGGTAAGTTCACTAAAGCACCAGAAGGTGCTAAGCTAGAGTACGAAGTAATCATTGGTGCAGGTGGACAAGGTGACCATCCTTCCTTTGCAATTCTTACAAAAGCAAAAGAAGATTTAGCTAAGATCGGTATTACATTAACAATCAATGATCCATCTGATTCTAATATTATGTGGGATAAGTTAGATGCTGGAACACATGAAATGTTTGTTGCTGCTTGGGGAGCAACTGTAGACCCAGATATGTATCAGATTTACTATAGTACCAATATCATTGGTAAAGGTGGTTCCGATTCCAATCACTATCATATCGCAGATGCTCAGTTAGATCAGTTAATTTTAGATGCTAGAAAGAGTGCTGATCAATCATACAGAAAAGCAACCTATAAGACTTGTCTTGATATTATTCTTGATTGGGGTGTTGAAATTCCTGTATACCAGAGACAGAACTGTATCATCTTCGGTGCAGATCGCGTAAATATGGATACAGTTACTCCTGATATCACCACATATTGGGAATGGACAAATGATATTGAAAAGCTTGAAATGAAATAAAGCTCCAGCCATTTACAATACGTGAATGGTTTACCAATTCAACTTGTTTTGTATTCGGACAAAGGTCAAATTTGTACACAAACGTCTGAGAGCGTTAAGATGTCTGCTGGCGTTAGAACGTCGGCAGATGTTTGAGAAATTGTGCAGTTTGGCCTTTGTCCAAAATAAGCTATCCACTTCATATTTCTATATAGCTAAATGAACGGGAGTTAGGGTAACCAATTGATAGTACAAATTTAGTGGGTGATGGTTTGGGTTGCAGGTGAGCAAAACATAAAAGTAGATAGTGAGAGGTTTATTATGTGGAAATATATTGTGAAAAGAATTTTAACCAGCGTGGTGATTTTGTTCTTTGTATCATTGATCATTTATACAATCATTCGCTGTATTCCAACTTCCTACATCGAAACACTAGCGAGAGAAAGAGCCTCTCTTCCGGGAGCCAAAAGCTATACTGAATGGTTAGCACAATTAAATGCTATGTATGGTATGGATTGCGGAATTATTGAGGGATTTTTCCGTTGGGTGGCATCAGCAGTACGCGGTGAATTCGGTGATTCTTGGTATTTTAATATACCTGTTACAGCAAAATTTGCAAGTGTTATTTGGGACTCCTTTTATCTTGGAGTAGTGGCATTTGTATTACAGATTATAATTGCGATTCCTCTTGGTATTCTCTCTGCTAGAAAGCAGTACAGTAGAACAGATTATGCAATCACGGTTGTTGCCTTGATTGGTATCTCTTTACCAGGATTTTTCTTTGCAACAATTCTTAAATTAATCTTTTCCATCAACCTTGGATGGTTTGATTTATATGGAAAAGTTGGACGTTATTATGACCAGTTAGATGCATGGGGGAAATTCCTCGATGTCGCGTCTCATTTTGTGTTGCCAATTGCAACATTAACAATTATTAGTGTTGGTAGCTTGATGCGTTATACAAGAACCAATATGTTAGAAGTATTAAATTCGGATTTTATCCGAACAGCAAGAGCTAAGGGTCTTTCTGAAAGTACAGTAATTAATAAGCATGCTTTTAGAAATACGCTGATACCAATTGTAACGATCATTGGTGGTACACTCCCTGGATTATTTGCAGGTGCTATGATTACCGAAACATTGTTCCAGATTCCTGGTATCGGTTATACCTCTTATACGGCCATGACGAATGGTGATATTCCATTCTTTATGTTTTACATGACATTTATGGCAGCTTTAACATTGATGGGTAACTTAATTTCCGACATTTTATACGCAGTGGTAGACCCTCGTGTACGTGTAGGATAAATTTAACCAGTTATAAAACAAGAGCAAAGATGAGTCAGATTATTTCTTACTTGTCATCAATTAAAGGCAGAGGGAGCACTTATGGAGAATAAAAATGAAAATAACAAGCAGAATCGAAATAATGATTCGCTTGTTCAAAATAATAAGCCTGCCAAAAATGAGAAAACAATGAACCAAACGGTAGAAAAAAAGATGACACTCGATGATGATCAAAGAGTAAAAGTTTTATCTCCTTCCATGTTGGTATTTAAGAGATTTATTCGTAATAAACTCGCTATTATTGGTTCGTTTATCATTATTGGTATGTTTTTGTTTGCATTCGTAGGCGGATTTGTAAGCCCATATGACGAAAGTCAGGTATTTATGGGGTATGAATCTATGTCAAAAGAATATGCAAGCGTTACTAAGAATAAAGAGTTTCGTTATACGATAGTAGAAGGAAAGGACTTTCCATCTGCTGTGAAAGCAGAAGTAATCCTTGCGGTAAAATCTGGTGAAAATCAATTTACTTCCATGGGTAATGTATATGCTTTAACGAAAGAAGGCGAGAATCTTTATAGAATTTCCCTTATGGATAAGTATGCAACTGCTACTATTATTCGTGGAAATGCGAATATAAAAGTAGAAGATGGTAAAACATTGACAGAGGGCGTAAAGAGCGCTTTTTTAGCTGCAATTGAAGCAAAAGAAACTAACTTTACTGTTGATGGAGTTACCTATCAGGTGTCTCAACAAGGTAAGGAGTATTCCTTAGGTGTTCTTGATGATATCGCATTAGCTTCTCATAAGATTTTAGATGCATACAATCCAGATACAAAACTTAGTATTGATTTCAAACTTCAAGCGGAAAAAGCGTTTAATGAAGGAAAAAGTAGTTTTGAGGCAGATGGTGTAACATATAATATTGAGTTAGAGGGAAGTTCAGCAACAATCTATGTAAATGAAAATGGAAATCGAGTAAATTATGCTCAGCTTTCTGACTTCGTTGTAGCACCAATTGACAATGACGTTTTCCTTGATGTTGAATTTAAGTCCTTAATTCAACAAGCAATTAATAATGGTGAAACTTCATTTACTCATGCCGATGCTGAGGGAAAAGAAGTAGTTTACACAATCGAACGTAAAAACGAGCAGTATACAGTGAAAGCAGACCAACAAACTCAGTTAATCCAGATTTATGAAGAACCAAGTAAGTCACACTGGCTTGGAACCGATGGAAATGGTATGGATATTATGACTCGTTTAATGTATGGTGGTCGTGTTTCCTTAATGATTGGATTTATTGTTGTAGCAATCCAGACAATTCTCGGAGTAGTTTTAGGTGGTATTGCAGGTTACTTTGGTAAGTGGGTGGATAATCTTATCATGCGTATTGTTGATATATTTTATTGTATACCTACCCTACCACTTGTAATCATTTTAGGTTCTATCATGGATTCATTAAAAGTACATCCACAGGTACGTATTTATTTCTTGATGATTATTATGGGGTTACTTGGATGGCCTGGCATTGCTCGTATGGTACGTGGACAAATTCTTTCTCTTCGTGAACAAGAATTTATGACAGCCACCGAAGCGATGGGTATTTCAATTCCAAGAAGAATCTTCCGTCACTTAATTCCTAATGTAATACCACAGTTAATCGTTATGGCAACTATGGGTCTTGGTAGCATTATCTTAACAGAGTCTTCTTTAAGTTTCTTAGGTATTGGTGTTAAGTTCCCATATGCTTCTTGGGGTAACATTATAAGTGCGGTATCCAATGTTCATGTAATGACAAATTACTGGTTTGTTTGGATTCCAGCTGGTTGCTGTATTCTCTTAACCGTATTGGCATTTAACTTTATTGGTGATGGGTTACGTGATGCGTTTGACCCTAAGATGAAAAGGTAGGTGAAGCAAATGTCAAAAGAGAAGAAAACCGCAAAAAAAGCAAATTATATCTCAGGTAAGGAATCGAGAAGAATTTCTCGTGAGAATAGAAAAATTACAAGAGTATATGAAAAGAAACTTAACCGTAGAAATATACCAAAAGAAGAGTATATGACTCAGATGAAGGATAGCAATAATGTTGTTGAGTTTGATAATCTTCATACTTACTTCTTTACAGATATCGGAACGGTAAAGTCAGTAAATGGTGTATCATTTGATATTCCGATTGGTAAGACAGTTGGTGTTGTTGGAGAATCTGGTTGTGGGAAGAGTGTTACAAGCCTTTCTCTTATGCAATTAGTACAGCGACCTCAAGGACAGATCGTTGACGGAGCAATTCGTTTTAATACAGGGAAAGATGTCTATGATATTGCAAAGACACCTATTTCAGAGATGCGTAAATTAAGAGGAAATCAGATATCTATGATTTTCCAGGAACCAATGACAAGTCTTAACCCAGTATTTCGTATTGGACCTCAAATTGATGAAGTAATTGAACTTCACAATAAGAGTATGGCAAAGAAAGAAGTTCAAAGCCGTTCTGTTGATATGTTAAAACTAGTTGGTATTGCAAATGCAGAAGGTGTATATAAGATGTACCCTCATGAACTTTCTGGCGGTATGAGACAGAGAGTTATGATTGCGATGGCACTGGCATGTAATCCTAGATTAATTATTGCGGATGAGCCAACAACCGCTCTAGACGTTACAATACAGGCACAGATTCTTGATATCTTACGAAATCTTAAGAATAAAATTAACAGCTCTATTATGTTAATTACACATGATTTGGGTGTAATTGCTGAGATGGCGGATTACGTTGTGGTTATGTATGCTGGTCGTGTCGTTGAAAAAGGTACAGTTGCAGAAATCTTCGATAATCCAAGTCACCCTTATACCATTGGTCTTATGAATTCAAAACCAGTTGTAAATAAAATTGTAGATCGTTTGTATAGTATACCTGGTAAAGTACCAAATCCAGTTAATATGCCAAATTACTGCTATTTTAAAGATCGTTGTGAGCGCCATGTTGCGGCATGTGATGGTGCTTATCCTGGTGAAGTAAGATTATCAGATACTCACGTTGTATCCTGTTATCGCTATTCCGAAGGTAAAGGAGGGGAGGCATAATATGGAGAAACAAGTAAAAAATAAAAATGCAGAAATGCAAGCAAAAGGCAACGAAGATTTTATTCTTGAAGTACGTGATTTAAAAAAATACTACCCGATTAAATCGAGTGTATTAGGTGGATCAAAAAATTATGTAAAAGCTGTAGATGGTGTAAGTTTTAACATTAAGCGAGGAACTACCATGGGCTTAGTTGGTGAGTCAGGTTGTGGTAAAACAACAATCGGACGTACCATCTTAAAGCTTCAAGAAAAGTCCGGTGGTGAGGTTATCTTTAACGGACAAGATATTCACAAGCTTTCCAAGAAAGAGTTGCGTGCACTTCGTCCAAAGATGCAGATTATCTTCCAGGATCCTTATTCTTCACTTTCTCCAAGATTACCAGTTGGTGAAATCATTGGAGAGGCAGTAAGACAGCATAAGATTGTTCCAAAGGAGGAATTAAACTCCTATGTTGATAAGATAATGGCTTCCTGTGGATTACAGAGCTTTCACGCAGATCGTTATCCACATGAGTTCTCAGGTGGACAAAGACAGAGAATTTGTATTGCAAGAACACTTGCCCTAAATCCTGATTTTGTTATCTGTGATGAGCCGGTATCTGCTCTTGATGTTTCCATTCAAGCACAGATTATCAATTTGCTTAAGGATCTTCAGAAGGAATATAATTTAACTTACCTATTTATCAGTCATGACTTATCTGTAGTAGAGCATATTTCTGATACAATCGGCGTTATGTATCTTGGTACCATGGTTGAGTACGGTGATAAGGTAGATATCTTTAAAGAACCATTACATCCGTATACAAAGGCGTTATTTAGTGCGATTCCTATGCCTGATCCACATGCGAAGATGAATCGAATTATACTACAGGGAAGTATTCCATCTCCTGCAAATCCTCCTACTGGTTGTAAGTTCCATACACGCTGTAGTCATTGTATGGATATCTGTAAGACAGAAATACCTCAGCCAAATGAGGTAGGTGAGGGTCATATCGTTCGTTGTCATCTATATAACTCAAAAGAAGTTTAATTATTAGGAATAAAACCTTAATCCAAATGATAAAGAAATAGCCAGCACAAGTAAGCAAGTGAACCAGAACTTACTTGTGCTGTTTTTTAACCTCATTAGGTAAGTCCTTACCTGTTTTTAAAGGAGTTGAGCTCCTGTTGAAATGACACATAGTGCCAATGAGGTAGAGCTGTTAGTTTAAGCGGATTGCGAATATCCGTTTTGAATCATCACTAATGTTTGACTTTTCTTACATGTTTTAGTAATTTTAGAACATACTAAAGTTAAGTGAAATAAAACTCCTATTTTGCAGGTGTAATTTACATGTATGAGGGGAGAATGGAGGGACTATGAGTAAGAAAGAAGAGATGGGCATTGACAATGAGTATTCTATGGGAATGCCTGAAAAGGTTGGATTAGATCATCTGGATACGAATGAAGTGTTTTTTTCTCAGAATTTCGACATCGTGGATGAATCTAATATTGCAGATAAACCATACTATATGGACGGAGCTCCGAACGTAGGTGCGACAACAGGAGTGTCACCTGATATCTTAGATAGAGATGTAAAAAAAGAAATTGGGGATGGACGAGTTTACGATGAGTTCACAGCTGCTAGAGAAGAAGTTTCATTTACACAAGGAGAATTTGTTGATGATGGTAGAAAACTTGCAGATATGAACATCGAAGCTTTTCCATGGTATCATAAACAGTTAGAAGAAGAGGAACTTAGAAAACGTCAAGCTGTTCCTGAGTTAAATGGTAGAGAGACGCGTAAAGTTATATTTAGTTCCTTGTTAGCAGCTCTACTTGTTGCTGGTGTATTTATAGGTGCTTTAGCGCTATTTTTATTATTTTGTATTTATGTTTGGTTTTAAGTACTCAATTGATTAAAAAATTATAAGGCTTATGTCTTGTTTCCTATAAAGTTTATGTTAATATAGTATGCTCCCTTTGAGATAAAGAGCTAGTTAAATTGCATCCTATAAGTGATATTTTTATTATCTATCTTATAGAGGCACTTTAGGCTGTTTATAAAAAAGGGAGCATTTTATACGATAGAACATCAAAAAATACGGAATGGATAGGTTGCAATCTCTTGGAGATAATGATATAATAACATCGAACATAAGTTCGAAAAAAATCGCCATGAGAGGGTCTTATGATTATACAGGAATCGATGACAATTGAACAAAAGCTTTCGATACTTTCAGATGCTGCTAAATATGATGTTGCATGTACTTCTAGTGGTGTCGGTCGTGATGGAAAGGATGGTAGCATTGGAAATACTGTAGCAAGTGGAATTTGTCATGCTTTTTCAGCAGATGGAAGATGCATTAGTTTATTAAAAATTTTATTTACAAACGAGTGTATCTACGACTGTAAGTATTGTATTAATCGCGCGTCGAATGATGTTCCAAGAACAACATTTACTCCTGAAGAGGTATGTAGTCTTACGATGGAGTTTTATCGTAGGAATTATATTGAAGGGTTATTTTTAAGTTCTGGCATCATTAAAACTCCAAATTATACGATGGAACTCATAGGTAGAACCCTAAAGATGCTACGTACAGAATATCATTTTAATGGGTACATTCATTGTAAAGCAATTCCTGGTGCTGATGCGGAACTTATTGAAACAATAGGGTGGTTTGCAGACCGTATGAGTGTAAACCTAGAACTACCGACGGCTGAAGGGTTAAAATTATTAGCGCCTCATAAAAACCGAAAGAATATACTAAATCCTATTCGCCAGATACAAGCTGGTATCGAAGAGAGTAGAGAAAATTTTGGTATGATGGGTGGTAACAAGGGTGCTTATTGGCATACGAGAAGAAAGCTAGATCAAAAATCGATTGCTCAGAAAAGAGAAGAGGATGCCTTACTTCATATTGGACATAAAGACCAGATAAGAAGAGTAATTGAGAGTAAACCAGAGAAAAGTGTTGGGTTTTCAAATCGTATACTTACAGGGTGGGAAGATGAGAAGGAGTCAAAGATTCTAACGCCGAATCATCGTATATATCAAAGTAGCCAAGGAATATCAAGTAATATAGAAACTCCTACTCTGATAACAAAACCTGAGGGACTATCCATGTGGAATCAGTTTGGCGGAAATCGTGGATTTGTGCCAGCAGGTCAGAGTACTCAGATGATTATTGGTGCTACCGGAGAGACCGACTATGAAATTGTTCATGTAACGGAAGCATTATATCAGAAGTTTGATTTAAAGAGAGTTTTTTTCTCTGCATTTATTCGAGTAAATGAAGATAATGCATTACCAGTATTATCTGGGGGACCTCCCTTATTAAGAGAACATCGGTTATATCAGGCAGATTGGTTATTACGGTATTATGGTTTTGAAGCTACGGAGCTTTTAACGAAAGAAAGGCCTAACTTTAATGTGTTTTTTGACCCGAAATGCAATTGGGCGATAGGGCATTTAGAACAGTTCCCGGTTGAGGTCAATACTGCAGATTATTATACTTTACTTAGAGTTCCTGGTATTGGTCCTAAGTCAGCAGGGCGTATTGTGAAAGCAAGGCAGATGGCAAAGCTTCGATTTGAAGATTTGAAAAAAATTGGAGTTGTGTTAAAACGTGCACTTTATTTTATAACCTGTAGTGGGAAGATGATGTATCCAACTAAGATAGAAGAAAATTATATAACCAATCAGATGCTCCAAATAAACGAAAAGCTACCTAGTCATATTACGAATGGCGGTATCACATATCAACAATTATCACTGTTTGATAATCCTCAGATGCTTAGTAATGGATAGAGGTTTAGTTTTTTGAAAAACGTTGTTTATCATCTGAAATTAAGTGCTGACGCTCAAATTTTCTTCTGTTATTAGAAGTCAATAAGCGCCGGAATAGAGGTTAACATGAAGGAAAAGCGAATTTATCAATGTGAAGATAGTTTAGAAGGAATCTTTTCAGCTGTTTATATTGCATGGGCATCAAGATATGGACATGATAATATAGAATTAGAAGTATTAGGCATGGAAGAAGAGTATAATTTGAGATTATTTTCGGAATATATCATGGTAGAGAGCAACCCAGAGAATGCTTCTAAAGTAGCGAATTCAATTAAAAAAAAGATATCCGCTCATGCTTATCAAATGGTAGCTAAGGCTGCATTAAGTAATGATAAGAGAAAGGCAAATGCTATTTATCACTTCTTAGTACGTGGGTTTGCGTACGGTGCTAAAGTAGAAGATCATTTATCTGATCCATATGTTCAAATAATTTTTGAATTAAATCGAAATGTGGGAAATGATGCTCACTTGTATACAGGATTTGTTCGATTTACAGAACTCGATAATGGCATATTATTTGCTAAGATAGAGCCTAAAAATAATGTTCTTGAAATTATAACACCTCATTTTGCGGATCGCCTCTCCAAGGAAAATTTTATGATTTTGGATGTGAAACGAAAAATTGCTACAATACACAGAAGTTATTCTACCTGGATTTTGACTACCATTTCAGATGAGGAATTAAACACGTTACTTACTGTTACAGAAAAAAAAGAAAAATATGAAAAACTTTGGAAAACATTTTTTGAGAGTATTGCTATTAAAGAGAGAGAAAACAAAGTATGCCAAAGGAATCATGTGGCTATGCATTATCGTAAGTATATGACAGAGTTTATGGAAGATAAAGAAGATAAGGTAGACAAGGAAGATAAGGTAGACAAGGAAGATAAGGAAGATAGGGTAGATAAGGAAGATAGGGTAGTTAAGGAAGATAAGGTAGTTATAGAAGTTAAGATAGAAAATGAAGGTAAATAAGAATAGGTAGATAAATTAAATGCATTTAAGTATATAAAGGGAAGTAAAATAATGGATAGAGAGCTCCTTGCTAACGGAAATATTAAGAATAAAAAATTATCCCCAAGGGATGAGATGATAACAAATTGGGTAAGCGTTTTATTTGATGAAAATACGTATCAATGTTTTCTTGAATTTTTATTAAGCATTGCAGATGAAAAGTATAAAGAATTTTCTAATAAACTTATTCCTCAGGTAAATAATATTCTTGGGATACGTCTACCTTACTTACAAAGAATAGCGAAGCAAATTGCTAAGGGAGATTATAAGGGATTTTTATCCTATCGAAATATTCAATACTTTGAAGAAATAATGGTACGAGGGTATGTTATTGGGAATATATCCAATCAATCAATCGAAGAAATAAAAGAAATGATTCATCATCATGTGCTTAAACTTGATAATTGGTCAACTTGTGATTCCTTTTGTTCCTCCTTAAAAATTGCCAAAAAATATCCGAATGAAATATTTGAACTAATTTTACCATATGCTAATTCAAAGGAATGTTATGAGATAAGATTTTTTATTGTCATGTGCTTGAATTACTACATAGAGGATGAACATATTAGTTTAGTAGACGAAGTTTTGCAATCTATAAGCAGTGATGAATATTATGTTAACATGGCTATTTGTTGGGCTTATACCGTAATATTTCAATACGATACTAATCGAGTATATCAGTACTTAAAGAAGTTGAAACAAGAATTAGAGATAGAGCAAAATTGTAGAAAACGTTTCCTATTACGAAAAACAATATCAAAAATATGTGATTCTAGGAAGATAACGGCAGAAGAGAAAGCCATTGTTCGTTCTTATCATGTATAAACCTTTCGTGGTGTGGAATACTAAGCAAGTAAAGAAATATTACTTGATAGGAGGAGACTCATGAAGAAGAAATTGTATTTCTTAATGGCCGTTGCCATGTTAAGTATGTTCGCGATGACTGCTTGTTCAAACACTGACGGTGCGAACAATGGTAATAATGCAACATCTACGCCAGCACCTGGTAACAATAATAATAACGTTACACCAGGAACGAATGGTACAAATGGAACGAACGGTACCAATGGTACAAATGGAACGAATGGTACAAACGGAACAAATGGAACGAATGGTACAACTTTAGTTCCAACAACAGCACCTACAACACATCCAACAAAAACACCATAAAAGAATTAACTTTCCTAAAAGGGTCTGATTCAGTTATGACTGAAGCAGACCCTTTCTATGTTTTATTTTGTGCTTTTTGAAGGTTTTTATTCTATGTTTGGATTTTCTATCACATATAAATCACAGTTTCTACCTTTATGGAATATTTCATTTTCTAATCGCATACCAATATGCATCGCAACTTTTAAAGAGTGAGTATTTTTTTTGTCTATGACCGCAACGATACGAGGAATATGAAGTTCATAGAAAGCATATTCTAGGACACTCTTAGTACATTCAATAGCATAGCCATATCCCCAATGATCTACATTAAGTAAATATCCAAGTTCAATTTCAAAACGTCCATTTATTTCGGAATTTTGTATACCACATCGTCCAATTAATTCCCCAGTTTCTCTGCTAAAGATTCCCCAGAACCCATATCCATAGAAACTATAGACATTTTTAATATATGCTTTGTGTTTTTCTATCTCTTCTTGCAGATAATCATCTATATCATCGATAAATTCATGAACCTCTGGTTGCTGATAGATGCGATACATTGAAGCAATATCATCAACACTTAATTCACGAATGATAAGACGTTCTGTGTTAGCAATCGTAACTGGTTCACCATGAGATCGTTGATACACATTATTTAAATAGGAATAAGTGATTTCTTCAAAACCTTCTATAATAATATCAGCACCGCTTAAATCTTGATTTCCAGAATTCTCATTATAATAACCTACACAAGTCATACCAGCTGCTTTTGCAGCGGTAACACCATTGTATGAATCCTCAATTACTAAGCATTCTTCCGGAGAAACGCCAAGTAAGCTGGCTGCCTTTAAAAAAATATCCGGAGCTGGTTTAGAATGTTTTAAATCCATTCCAGATACAAATTTGTGAAAATAAGACGAAAGGTTTAGATCTTTTGCAGTTCGTTCAATCTGATCCATTGGAGAAGAACTTGCTATGGCTAGTTTAATTGGATGTTTTGATAGATTCTTAATTAAATCAACCACATAAGGAACTGCTGGATAACTTTCTTCTAGCTCAAGTTGCTTTAGTACATTATGTTTTACTTGAATCACTTCTTCTGGATTATTTGGTAAGTTAAAATCATTGACAAGTACTTCAACCATATAACGGTCTGTATTTCCAATAAATTGATAACAATATTCTTTAGATAAATCAAGTCCAAACTGTTTCATTGCTATCTGGAATGCTTTACAATGCAATGGTTCACTATCTATAATAACTCCATCCATGTCAAATAAAATCGCTTTTAACATAGGACTCACTCCAATCTTTTTCATTAGACCTAGCTTACCATTTTTTGCGATACATTGCAAGTTTATCGGTAATCATGCAGTTGAAATAGGTTTGAAGTTTAAAGACTATGGATAAATAAGGTGTAATTTGATATAATAGTAAAAGAAAAATTAGACAAATACTTCATAAGGAAGGAGTTATCGATATGCCATTCATTAATTCTAAAGTTAGTATGAAGCTAACAAAAACCCAAGAGGAGACGTTGAAACAAAAGCTTGGTAAAGCAATCGAGCTAATCCCAGGAAAAAGTGAAACATGGTTAATGATAGGTTTTGAAGATGAATACAGTCTCTATTTTAAAGGGCAAGCTTTTGAAAAAATTGCGTTTGTAGAGGTGAAAATATTTGGAAAGGCAGATAGAGCAGCATATGAAAAATTAACTAACGCTATCTGCAAAATCTATGATGAAGTCTTACAGATTCCTTCTGATAAAGTTTATGTTACCTATCAAGAGGTGGAATATTGGGGTTGGAATGGGATGAATTTTTAAATCCTTACGAATTGCGGTTTAGTATTTTTTCAAAATACAATCCAGCAAGGAACCATGCTGGTAGATAATCAAAGCGGATGACACCTTTAAAATTAAGTTTAGCCTTACTGTAATCCCATGGACACGCTTTCATTTTTTTTAACAAGGTACCGGTAAGGTACTCCATTGAAAGAATTCCAAAAGCATAGATGGAACCACGACAAAAGGTACAACGCTTTTTTAAAACTCTACTGACAGGAGTAATAAAGGCTGCAAGTCCATAGATTGGAAACATCCATATAGAAGTATGGCATGATAAAGTTTTGTCCTTACGTTCTAGTGAGCAAAGACCTGTCCAAAAGCATTCCATACACCAACCACTAAGACCACATAAGATAAAGTCGGTAAAAAAATTCTTTTTCATAATCATTTGCCTCCTTTCTGCTTGTTCTTCTGCTGATAATGTAAAGGTAATATAGAAGTTGCTAAATAGATGCAAAACAAGATACAGTTGAAGTAAAGTAGGACTATTGAAGTATTGGTCCCGTTTTCCTATAGTATCTGTAAGATCTAAGGAAGGTATGCATCAATCTCGGTATTACCGAAGTTTTAAATACAATTTAAAGGGATATCGGTAGGATGAAAAGCGAAAAGGATTCTATTTTTTATTATGATGTATTTCATTTTTTATATTTCATGTAAGGAGAGACATAGTGGAAATTGAACGTAAATTTAAGATAACGAAGATACCTGATAACTTAGAACAATATAATAAGAAGGAAATCATACAGGGTTACTTATGCACAGAACCTGTAGTAAGGATTCGAAAAAGTAATGAAAAATATCTGCTAACTTATAAAAATAAATCAAACTTAAATCAGGAACATGCCGTCATAAGTGATGAAGTTGAGTTACCATTGACGAAAGCTTCATTCGAACATTTGCTTACTAAAGTAGACTCTGAAGTTATTAAAAAAACTAGATATCTGATTCCTCTTTTACAGGGCTATACTGCTGAACTTGATATATTCCATGGCAAATTAAGTGGACATATGTTTGTTGAGGTTGAATTTCCAAGTGAAAAAGATGCGATAGAATTTTGTAAGCCAGATTGGTTTGGAGAAGATGTGTCGAAAGATATACGATATCGTAATTCCTACTTAATATCAATATCAAGCCTTGCAGAACTTCACTTGGATGTGGATGAGTAAAGGAATAAAAAATTTAAATATGAAAAGACTAAAGGTATAAATAAATTTGGAAGTATTGCTTTGTGCACTTTAACGAAATAATGCATAAAAGTTTTATCACTTTAACGAAAGAAAACAATTGACATTTATCGTTTTTTTGTCTTATAATTGAACCTAAGCAAAGACGATGGGGTAGTTGTGTTTTTTAACTACGCCCATTTTTATTTTTGCCCTTTTGTATTAAGAGATAACAGTAGACGTTTAATTGGGATGCGATACGTTTTGAACTGTTTTAGGATTAAAATGAAAAGGAGAGAAAAGTCATGGGATATGTTGATGAAGTAATCGAGAGAGCGATTGCCAAAAACCCGGGAGAGCCAGAGTTTATTCAAGCTGTAAAGGAGGTTCTTAACTCCTTAAGACCAGTGGTTGATGCAAATGAAGCACTGTACAGAAGAGAGGCAATTTTAGAACGTTTAATTGAGCCAGACAGACAGTTTAAGTTTAGAGTACCTTGGGTTGATGACAAAGGTCAGGTACAGGTTAATACGGGATACCGTGTTCAGTTTAACAATTCTATTGGACCTTACAAAGGTGGATTACGATTACATCCATCTGTAAACATTGGTATTATTAAATTCTTAGGTTTTGAACAAATCTTTAAGAACTCTTTAACCAGTTTACCAATTGGTGGTGGTAAGGGTGGTTCTGATTTTGATCCTAAGGGCAAGTCTGACCGTGAAGTTATGGCATTTTGCCAAAGTTTTATGACGGAGCTTTGTAAGTATATCGGAGCAGATGTTGACGTTCCAGCTGGTGATATCGGTACAGGAGCAAGAGAGATCGGTTACATGTACGGTCAATATAAGAGAATTCGTGGTATGTACGAAGGCGTTTTAACAGGAAAAGGTCTATCCTATGGCGGTTCTTTAGTTCGTACGGAAGCGACAGGATATGGTTTATTATATTTAACTGATGAGATGCTTAAGTGCAATGGTATCGATATTGCTGGAAAAACAATTTGCATCTCTGGTTCTGGTAATGTTGCTATTTATGCTACTCAAAAAGCACAAGAGTTGGGTGCTAAGGTTGTTACATTAAGTGATTCTACAGGCTGGGTTTATGATCCAGAAGGAATTGATTTAGCTGCAATCAAAGAAATTAAAGAAGTAAAGCGTGCTCGTTTAACGGAGTACAAGAACTACAGACCAAACAGTGAATACCATGAGGGTAGAGGTGTATGGTCTGTGAAATGTGATATTGCACTTCCTTGTGCTACACAAAATGAGTTATTGTTAGAGGATGCGAAAGCACTTGTTGCAAATGGATGTAAAGCAGTTGCCGAAGGTGCTAATATGCCTACGACATTAGAGGCTACTGAGTATTTACAAGAAAATGGCGTATTATTTGCGCCTGGTAAGGCTGCAAATGCAGGTGGAGTTGCAACTTCAGCACTTGAGATGAGCCAGAACTCTGAAAGACTTAGCTGGAGCTTTGAAGAAGTTGATGCTAAGTTAAAGGGTATTATGGTAAACATCTTCCATAACATGGACGATGCAGCAAAACGTTATGGTTTCGAAGGAAACTATGTTGTTGGAGCTAACATCGCTGGTTTTGAGAAGGTCGCAACAGCTATGATCGCACAAGGTGTTTGCTAATAAATAGAAAAGAGTGATAATGGATTTGTTTTGAATGTCTAACACTGATACAAACATATAAAAAGGAGAAGCGGTTTACCTAGAAACTAGGCGAACCGCTTCTTTTTCAATCAAAACATATACTTTTTCAATCAAAACATATGAATCTTTAAGCAAATATAAATCACATTTACATTATTTTACTTATATTTCTTATCTCACCTCTTGGTTGCACTTCTTCTTTCTTGCGATTCGTTGGATAAAACATACGATTCCAAGAAGTGAAGGTAAAACATATTGAAAGACCAGATTAATAGGCATCATATAAGATAAGAAAAATTCATCTAGTTCGTATTGTGTTATCTCACGTAAAAAAACAAAACAACAGCTAACCAGCACTAGTGGAGCACCGAGGCATAACAATAAGGTGGTATGCCTTGATGGAGATACAATATTTAATGGAGCATTCGATTCCTCTTTTTGCGGTTCTTGTCCCTTTTTTTGAAAAACGAAGCTAAGGCAAGTAACACTAATGAGTGCAAAGACACAGACAGCTGTAAAATCTGAAACAATACAAATTAGAGTAATAAATGCATCGAATCTTTCAAACGTACTTAGGATAGAGACACCTTTCACGGATTGATAGATCGGATAAGTGAAGTTTTCTGTAAGTTTTGGTCCGTTGATACAAAGGGATAGTAGAATTGAGGCGAAGCACAATAATGTAAACTGTAAGATACATCGGTATAGCCTTGTTTGAAAGGTATGATATCTCTTTTGTTTGCAACGGGTATCAGAAGCGTAGTTGGACTCAATATCACAAGGCAATTCAGGTTTTCGCTCAATGTTACCTAAAAAGAAAAGCAATAACATCAAATTCCCACCAACGGATGCAATGGTTGGAATTCTTCGCATATTATCAGTTAAAGAGCCAATACTAATCGTTTGCAGATATTCTGTATGGAAGCTTGGTACTGCAAAAATAAATAAGATACCTAGGAAAAATATTGCGGGCAAGAATAGAAATTCAGAGAAACGTAGTATTGTCTTACTTCCTTTGGAAAATGCATAAACGCAAAGCAAGAATAAAAAACCAAGTAAAATTTCTGCGGATATGGTTGGAAGAAGAGTCGTTTGTAGTAATGTTGAGTAAGAACTAATTTTAAATAAAATCACTAAGATACTCCAAATAGCATAGACAAGGAGAATAAACTTAGCTATTACAGTTCCCACCAACTCACTTAGTATTTCTAAGAGTGTATATCCATGATAAGCATATAATACCTGATACATAAGCCAAGCAAAGACACAGCCAATGACACCATAATACAACACAGAAACATATCCGGTAGAATCTCCAGAGGGAGCTAGTAACCCCGGCAATCGTGAGAATATCGGAGTAATCGATAATAAAAGAAAAGTGTACGTGAATTGTCTAAGAGTTACATTATTGTCCATAAGATGCACCTGTTTCTATCATATAATTTTTACCTAATTGAGAATGCGCTGTATACCGAAAGTTCACTGTCTCTATCTGAAAATCAGGAACTTCTTTCGAGGTAAATCCTTGCTCTTTGTACTTTTGGCTGGCTCGATTCTCTATATCAAGCAAGTCTACCTTATGTGTCTTCATATAGCCTGTCAGCATAGCGAACTGACTTTGCATATATTGGTTTTGCCTTGTAGTTAGCTCTCTTATTTCTTCTTTTTCATATAAAGAAGGTTGGCTTGTCGCTTCTTTAATATCGGTATCGAATTCAAGATTTATATCAGTGATAATGTCGTTCCCTTTGTTTGATACATCAATGTTACATTTGTATTTGGTAATTTCTAAAGCAATCGTAGAATTTACTTGGTTTGTAAACGCTTGCAGACTATCGCTATCCGTTAAATTTTTCATCTGATCCGTTTGATGATAGGAGAGATAAATTGGGTAAGATCGAACTCTATTTCTAGCCAAATCTAACAAGGAGGACATGGAAGTACTTAGGTATTGATAAAGGGAGTCACCTTTAAAAACGGCATAGCCTGTAATATAAAGAGATTGATTATCTTCCGTAAGATAAGGTAACAGTAGATTTCTTTTATTATCCGACAGAGCATTTAACACATCAAGTAATGTATTATCGGTCTTTTTTAATAGTTGTCTCTGCTTTGTGTCAATTGCTTGTAGTTCCGATATAATGTTTCTTTCTTCCTCTAAACCACGTAAGATAAAATCATGGATATTAGAGAGGGGAAGAAGATAAACGGAGGCATTCGTCTTAGTGGTATGCTCCCTGACAATGTAATCGAGCCCCTTAAGAAGCCCGCCTTTGCAAACAGTATCACTTACCAAATAATAATTCGTGTGTGCAATGGTAAGAGGATTTCGATTTTTTAGTTTTAGGTTTTCAAAAGCTGCATAGACTGTGTCACCGCTACCACTTATGGTAAGTGGAGTTGTACTGTCGCCAGAACCTGCAGCATCAGTATAGATAGCGGTAACGAGATAATTTGTCGATGACTTATCAATAGCAATGATTCGTACCAGGTCTACACTGCTAATTTCCTGGCGGTTCATATTGATATAGCATAAATAGAGTAGAAGCAGTATAGCGAAAAAACCTAATATTTTAAGATGATGATAGGTGCGGTGATTTGATTTATTCATAAAGCAATAATTCCCGAGAAATTTCGGGAGGCACCTCCTTAATGTGTATTTTGCTTTCGACGATTTTTTCTTGCAATTTTTTTAGGGCGTAACTCAAAGTCTTTTATTGGATATCGGAGTAAGGTATCTTGGAGAACATTTTCATGGGTATCAACAAATGGTGTAAGGTAAGCGACACCAAAACTATCTAAGCTACATAGATGGAGGCAGATAAAGATGATGCCAATCATTACTCCGAAGAAACCTGCAAAGGCCGCTAAGATTCCAAGAACAAAGCGAGAGATACGCAGTGCAATCGCAAGGTCTTGATTTGGGACCGTAAATCCTGCAATTCCAGTAAGTGCAACAACAATTACAACCACGGGAGAGATAATATTTGCAGAGACTGCAGCTTGTCCGACAACTAACCCACCAACAATGGACATCGCCTGACCAACAGGTTTAGGTAAACGAAGGCCTGCTTCTATTAAAATCTCAAACGAAAACAGTAACCCTAAAACTTCAATCCATGAGGAAAACGGTACTTTCGCTTTTGCCTCTTGAATCGATAGTATCATCTGGACTGGTAGCAGTTGATTATGAAAGGTAGTGATTGAGATATAAAAGGCTGGTAATAAAAGAGAAACCAATACGGTAATGTAACGTAATAAGCGGAAGGCAGAACTTGCAATAAAATTTTCTGCATAATCTTCCGGCGACTGTAAAAGCATTGGGAGTTGACATGGCAACACATAAACAAAAGGAATGCCATCCACTACAATAGCAATTCTTCCATCGGTAAGATTGGAGCAACAGCGATCCGGCCGTTGGGTATACATAATTTGTGGCATCAAGGTTTGCTTAGGTGGTACTAGATACTCTTCCACAAAGGAGGCAGCAGCAATATTATCGATATCGATGGATTGCAGTTGCTTCCTAATTTTATCGACAAGTGACATGTCACAAATATTACTAAGGTATACGAGTGCAACATCGGTTCTTGATTGTTTACCAACATACATTTGCTCAATCACCAGATAAGGAGAGCGGATACGTCTTCGTATCAAAGCGGTGTTGGTTCGTAATACTTCGATAAAGGAGTCTTTTGCTCCTTTCATTACACCTTCTTCTGCTGGTTCGGAAACAGACCGTTTGTCAAATGTTCGTACATCAAATAAAATTGCTTTTTGTAAATCATCGAAGATTAAACCGACCATACCGCTCATGACACAGGTAATCAGTTTATCCATATCTGATGTTTCCGAGGCGAAGGCGTGATAAGCACCTCCATTTTTAAAGAAATACTCGAAAAGAGCTTCTTGAGTAGAACAACGCTTCGCTCCTTCTTCTGTTAAAGGTTTAATAATTGTTAGGTCAAATACTTGACTATTCACCAGACCATCTACGCAGAAGATAGTGAGAGTAAGATGGTAGGCGCTTTTTATATCAATCGGACGTACTAAAACATCAGTACTTTTTTTATATATTTCTTTAATGGTGGTAGAATTAATTACCTGGGTCATATGAACTCCTATGAAAATGTTATCGTGTTTCAAATTATTCCTATCATTACATGATAACGGTAGCATTTACATTCTTAGGGAAATTTATGTATGTAGGCAATAAAAAAGTGGTGTTTCTGGAACACCTGCCTCTTCCTTTGCAAGTTCTGATTCAGATTGAGGTTTGAATGCTTCTTCCTGCTCAAAACCATTCGCAAGTTGTTTGTAAAGTAAAGCAGATACTAGTAACAATGCAGTGAATAAACCGGTGATGATATATGTTTTTTTCTTGTTCATACGTTATCTATCCTTTCAATAGCAAAAAGCTAGCCAAAACTTAGTGTGGCGAGTAATCTTCCATAAATTCCAGTAATCATAAGAAGTCCAATGACGATTAGTAGGATACCTGCAATTATATTAATCACTTTATAGTGCCTCTTAATAAAGTCAAAAGCTGATTTTAGCTGTACAATTAACAGTGCACTAAAAAGGAAGGGGATACCCAGACCTGGGAACTGATTTAAGGCTACCGTAAATCTTTTACAATTGCAAATGTAAGTTATTGAAGTGCTGTAAAATATAGGATAATACATTTTCATATCGTTCTAATAATTGTATAATACTGGAGAAAAATATTGGTATTATAAGGAGAACAGAAGAAAAAAGAAAGCTTATTTTTAGGGAAAAAGAATACAAACTATACGATAAAACAGGAGTCTTTATGTAATAAGCGAATGAGAATCATTTAGAATACGAAGCAGTTTAGAGAATAGAAAAATTGAAAGAGTTGGAGGGAGTATATGGTATTAAAGTGTGAAAAACATTATAAGAAGATTGTTCTTTCGTTATTTGTACTAATGATACTAATCGGAGCAATCAGTGTTAGAAGTTATGGTATTCCTTGGGATGAATGGGAGGAAATAAAAATTCTAGCCTCCGATGTAAAAGAGTATGCGAAGTTATTCGGTGGAGAAAATAACTCCTTAGTTCAAGAGTTGAATCAAAAAGGAATCGTTGATATCGCGACAAATGAAAATAGAGATCATGGGGCAGCAGCTTATTATCCTATTTTTCCAATTTTACATGCGGGTGGAGATGACGCTAGAGGGGTTATGCTTACCTGGCATTTTTACACTTATTGTTTGTTTGTAATTGGAATTATAAGTATCTATTTTATTGTAAAACGATTGCTCGGAGATTGGAAATATGGTGTGCTAGCTGGAGCACTTATTTACCTAAGTCCCCGTTTTTTTGCAGAAGGGTTCTACAATAATAAGGATATCGTACTATTTACACTTAGCTTATTGGTCATTTGGCTTGGAATTTTAATGCTTGAGACCAAACAATTCCGTTATGCTGCACTTTTTGGAATAGCGGGAGCATTTGCTGGACATACAAGAATTCTTGGATTTTTAATCTTTGGATTATTTGGGCTAGGTTACATAATAAGACTAACGATTGAAAAAAGATGGAATAAGAAGAACTTTTTCGTTGGCGTTACTGCGTTTGGTTCCATGGTTCTCTGTTTTTATCTCATAACGCCCGCGATGTGGAAGAACCCAGTAGACTTCTTTTCTTACTACATCGGTACAAGTGTAAACTTTTATCGCTGGAATGGTGTAATCTTGTATCAAGGCAATATATTTCATCGTGAGTTTAATCCTTTACCATGGCACTACCTACCTGTCATATTTGCTATTACTACGCCTATTTTAATTGTTATCCTTATCATTTTAAGTAATATAGCAACGGTTGTACGAAGCGTTCGAGAAAGAGGCAAACAATACTGGGTAGGAAACGGTTTGTACTATGGAATTCTATTTCTATACCTATGGATACCACTTGGTTACATTATGATAGGTCGTCCTACGATATATAATGGATGGAGACACTTTTATTTTCTTTATGGACCTATGATTATTCTGGCTGTGACAATGTTGCGTTGGTTCCTCACGCATAAAAACAAATGGATTAAGATAGTGAGTAGTGCTTTGCTAGGAATACAACTTCTTTCGATGGTTATTGTTTTGTTTATAAATCACCCTTATCAATATGCCTATTATAATATATTAGCAGGAGAGCAGGCAGAGAAACGATATGAATATGATTATTGGAATGTTTCGGTAGCAAATTGCTTAATTCATATGGTGGAAGCGGAACCTGAGGTTGAAAGATTTCGAATCAGTGCATGGGACTGGGCTTCGTATGATGGATTATGTAAGGGTTATGAAGTTGTTCCGGATAAGGTGAAAGCGAAGATAGAAGTTATTGATTATTATAGTAACCCAGACAAAGCAGATTACTTTATAACGAATCAGGTATATCGAAGGATAAATGAAGTGGCAAAGGAGAGTGGTGTGGAAAACGAACCAATTTATGATTTTAAGTTTCATTGTGATAAAGTGACTTCAGCAGTAAGTAGTGGCGTTGACATCATGACAGTGTATAGGAAAAAGTAGAGCGAAAGAAAGTCATCTAAGCAGAGTGTTTCTTTCAGATGTTCCTATGTACAACAAGTCTATCTAGTTACAAATTTTTATAGACATCCATCAAGGATTTTTTAGGTAGATGTTTAATTTTTATGATTACATAACTATATAAAAAATGCGAACCATTCGGGGTTCGCATTTTTCTTAATAAAGGAACTTATGCACGATAACTAATTTACATCAGCTATTTTGCAGGATTTCTTTTACAGTCACGAAAAGTGACATGTATTTTAGTAGTATCTAAATATTATGATAAAGCCAATCCTTTACTAATGCAAAGAATTCTCGTACATAGTACTGAGGAGTAGTAAGTAGAAATTCCTGAGCAGAAGAAAGAGATAGGTTTTCATAGCCGATTTTCCTAGCAATTCTTGATGCACGATAGATATGGAAATTACTTGTAATAACTACAACACTACTCTTAGGATCATCGATAAATGATTGACTAAAGGTTAGATTTTCAACCGTATTGGTCGAATGTTCCTCCAGTAATATTCGGTCTTCCTTCACTCCTCGAGCTATAAGACCCTGTTTTATTGCATAAGCCTCTGTGATATCTTCGCCCTCTCCTTGTCCTCCAGAGCAGATTGCTTTTGAATTCGGATTCTTATTTAAATAGTCGGCGGCAGCATTAATGCGAGCATTTAATGTAAGAGAAGGGGTTTTACCTCTGACTTGAGCACCTAAGATTATTACGTAATCTGCATTGGGAACAGGTGTCTGTAGACTTTTAGCGACTAAGAATCCTTCCACTAATAAAAAAAACGAAAGACAAATCCATGCACCATATTGGATCAGTATTCGTAATGAGTTATTTAGGTTACTTGGATGCCTTATTAGGTAAGTAAGTAAAAAGGAAGCACTAATAAGCCCGAAGGCAAGAGCAATCCAAAACCATAAAAAAGATGTTTTTGGACCAGAGTAAAACAGTACAAGCATAAAATAAAGAATCGATAGGACAGAAATAGTCCGTAACATATAGATTGTAATACGCATCTTAACCTCTATTCCAGCACGTATTGTGTGCTTTATTTCTTCGTAAAAACTAACTGTGGTTAGCGTATCATAGGTTATGAAATATAGCAAGTAAGAAGTGCTATAAACAATTCTTAACACTGATATAGGGGAAGATTAAAAAGTTAGAGTATTGCAAAGTTATAATATCGAAAAAAGATGGAGCAACTAAAATATCCTTTGGAAGAAAAACTGCTTCACTTTGGATTATTTGGTTGCTCCAGGAAAGAAAATTATAAAGTCATATTAAGTTCAAAGGAATGATATGACTAAGATTCTAGATTATTAACGACGACGTCCAGGGCCACGCCAAGGACCACGCCAAGGACCAGGACCGATCCAAGGACCAGGGCCAATCCAAGGACCAGGACCAATCCAAGGACCAGGACCAATCCAAGGACCAGAACCCCAAGGACCAGGACCCCATGGACCAGGACCCCATGGACCAGGACCCCAAGGACCAGGAGGTGGGAAAAATGGTGGTCTGTTACCACAACAAGGTCTATTTACCATGAAAGTAACTCCTTTCTTTTTCTTATTACATTATATGAATTGCTTCAACAAAATTTACGAATTGTACAAGGGATAAATGTAAAAATTTAAAAGAAAAAGTTGAGTGTTATGAAGCAAATTGACGAGCAAATAGGAAGAATCAAGAAATTCGTAAATGGATATCAATAAGGTAATCTCTTATAACATACGGAGATACTACATGAATAGAGTGAAATAAGTAGGAAAACTTTACTATATGGAAACATATTGTCTATAACGACAAAAAACGATATTAAACTCTGTGAAAATACACAATGAAATAAATATTTACAAAATATTACATATTGTTTATAATGAGAATAACACAGATAAGGGGACATACAGTGAAAGTGAAAGTAATTAATAGGAGGAGTAGTTGTGAAAATTGCCTTTTTTAGTAAAGAAGGCTCATGCGGCGCTACCAGTAGTTTGGCTGCAATAAGCATAGCAGCAGTTCTTAGCAAAAAACTGCGAATATTAACATTAGAAAATCATTGGAGCGAAAGTACGATTGCTGAATGCTATTTCTATGAAAATAGCACGAATATCGTAAGACAGGGTTGTGTACGTTACCTAGAGCATGGTATGCTTGATAATTTGGTAAAACATTTCGCCGTAATGACCAACAAAAGACGTGAAGGAATCATGACAGTAGAAGTAATTGAAGACAGTCTCTACTACATGCCTCAGAATGCATTTAGCCATGATTTGTTTGACTATGAATTTTCTTGTAACATGCTACCAATGCTAAAAATTCTTGAAACTTCTTATCCTTTTCTTTTCATCGATACCAAAAACCAAACGATGAGTTCTAAAATAATTCTAGAGGAAGCCGATTTTGTAGTTGTACAGTTACCTCAGAATGAATTACTAATTGAAGAAATCATGAAATCTTATTCCACTATTCTTAACAAATCTCTATTTTTAATAAGTGATTATCGTGAGCATTCATCTATCTCTATCCCACACATTATGAACGAGTATCAGATTTTACCCGAACGGTTGGCAATTCTTCCCCATTCTGTTCCATTTGAGACTGCAATATCGGAAGGAAGTGCAATCAATTTTATTTATAGTAATTATAATTGTGATGAGAGCCATGTAAATTATGCATTTATGAAGGAATTAAAAAGAACAACAGAGCTAATTTTATGCGGTACTCAATTGCGAGAGTGTGCGATTGGAGGAAATAAGAATGAAGCGAAAACAAATTGTTACGCGTTTTGAAAGAAGGAGAAAAATAAAAAATATATTACTTTCCGTATTAATAGCGATTGTTTCGTTGGTAATTGGTGCAGTTGGCATTTTTTTTTACCTAGAAAAGTTAAGAATAGAGGATGATAAGAAGATTGAGGAACGCAAAAGATACGTCTACCTTGCTAAGAATAAAATTTTTTCAGGTGAAATTTTAAACAATGATAATATGAAAAAGGTATATCTTGAGTGTAATATGCCAATGGAATATTACATAACAGAAGAAGAGATAGGAACGATGGCAGTCATCCCGATAGAAGTCGATATGCCAATATTAAAAATAATGTGTACAAGCACAACAATTACCGATGAGCTTAGAGAAGTTGCTTGTGAAGTGGTGAAGCTTAACGATAACCTGGTAGAAAATGATTATGTAGATATTAGACTTCGATTTTTAAACGGGGAAGATTATATTGTCTTATCGAAAAAAAGCGTACATAGTTTATCAACACTCGAAAAACAAAATCAAGGGGAGGAGACATGTTATCTTTGGATGACGGAGGAAGAAATTCTTAATTTTTCTGCTGCAATGGTAGACGCTTATTTGTACAATGGTTCCAGCTTTTATACAGTAAAATACCTGGAACCACAATTACAAGAAGCCTCCGTAGTTACTTATCTTCCAAGACTAGGAACCCTAGAAATGATGAAGCAATATCCTGAGATTGTTGAAACAGCTAAACTCTCATTAATAGAAGGCTTACGGAAACAGTTAGAGAACCGTCTTCATTATTTTCTAAACCATGATATACGTGAAATTGATTGGAGCGGGAAGGAAGAATCAACAAAGGATCAAAACGAGAATTTAAAACCAAATGATAATGCGAATGCATTTACTAAGGAAGGAATTGAGGATATTGGTTGGGAGGAGATACCATGATAGCTTTTGTTGGAAATGAAGTATCTGATATTATGCTATATTTGGCAAGAACTCTAAAACAAAGAAATAGACGTGTTTTGATACTTGATGAAACGAGACATGAATCAATTCCAAGTTTTGTGGAAAAGGAAAATGTAGAGGGAAAATATCAATTTGAAGATATTAAGAATAGAATTGAACAACACAGAGAAATAGACTATTTGTTAGGGTGCAAATTCTCTTCGTATGAAGCTAATTGTCTTGATAAATTTAAATTGGAATATGACGATATCTTTCTGCGAGTAGCACGAGACTATGATGAAATCTGGATTTCTCACTGTGAATTGATGATATTTTTATCAGATATCCAGAAGGATTCCATTGATTACTTAAAAATGATTTCAGAAATAAAACAACCGGACATCATAGTACTGCGTAACATAATAAGCTGTAAGATTAAACCAAACTATGTTCTTCGGCAATTAAGGAAGAAGGAGAAGGAAACAAAGATTATTCTTATTCCATATCAGAATAAGGATAGGAGATATCAAATTGAAAATCAATATAATCATAGAGTCCGATTTACCAAATTATCTTCTAAGCTTCGGAGGGGGATACTAGAAATACTTTATTATTTAGTACCGGAGAATGATAAGAAGGAGATAAAGAAAGCCTTTGAGGTGGCAGGAAAGGGGAGATGGGGATGAAGGTATTATTCTGGGGGAATGCGCATGGACAGGCTGGAACTAGTTCGAATATGATAGCTACTGCAATGATGAATGATCTGCTTTACAAGAAGAAAAGTATATTATTACAAACACATTTTGAACTAAATCAACTGGAAGCTTGCCTTTTAGAAAAAAAGAAATGTGAGCTAGTTAGTGATTATCATATTGGAATTGACCAATTGATTCAAGGAATATTATCTGGAAGAAATACAAGGCAGCTGCTTATGGATTGTAGTTTAACGTTAACAGAAGAATGTATTGATTTTTTACCTGGAACACAGGCAAAGCATCGTGATGTATATGAACATGGACTACAGGAGGCTTTTCATACGATCCTTAATCTTGCGCAGCAATGCTATGAAGATGTTTTTATTGATGGATGCACAGGAATGAATCAATTTATGGAGCAACTTTGGGATGAGGTGGATTACGTTATTGTTTGTCTAAGTCAAAATACTAGAGTACTGAATGATTTCTTTAATAACTATACTTATGATCGGACGAAGACTCTTTTTTTGATTGGTAATTATGATAAGCGCTCAGAACTTAATCTAAAAAATCTATGCAAGCGTTATAAAGCGCTGACATTTCAAAATACCATGGTTATTCCTTACAATGTTGAATTTCGTGATGCTATGTCTTTGACCAGAATCAAAGAATTTTTTTACCAAAATGTCTATTGTGAAAAAGAGGATGACAACTTCGAATTTATTGAGCAGGTAAAAGGGTTCTCCTCATTACTTTATCGGTTATCAGAAGAAAAGCAGTTAAGGATACCAGATGAGTACCGTTACTGGACTGCATTAGGAGGCGCCTCTAGTGTTCTTTAATCTTTTTTTATTTAGCGTATTACTGCTAATTCTCTTCAGTCTCATAGTATTCGTTTGGTATGACGCAAGAAGTAAGGAAGAGAAGAAGACAGAGGATAATCCTTATCAGTTACCCATCCTGCAGGACAGACTAAAGCAGTATTTCTATGATAATACCAAGGAAGAACTTCATTACAAACATCTTACAAAACAAGAATTACTAAAAATAAAACATCAGAAAATCTACCTTCATAAGGCGTTACATGAATGTAATTTAGGATCTGCTGTAGCAAAACGTTTTGTTAAGGAGCAAATCAAAGGGTGGTTACAAAGTACGTATCAGATTACGCCTGAGAATATTAATTCTATCCTTCCTTTTCATGATGTATTCGCCCTATCTTGCCAGGATAAATTTGAAATCTTAATGTATCGATATAAGACCGAGTATGGAGCCGAGGCATTTTCAAAACTATTATCAGATTACGAATTATGGAATCCAAAACAGAGGGAAGATACCCCATATGAAATAACGAAAGAGCAGATACATAGAATATTTGATATCGCGGGCATTCGCCTTGGTTTTACAGATAAGTTAGAAATAGTTGCTCAGAGATTGTATCAAAATTATAAAGGACATGGTCCAGTAGATGAACTGAGGGACATGAATATTGATGGAGTTTCAGCAGGAGTATCCGGAGCTTTATCAGGTAATGGAGAAAGTATGGAGAGGAATGATAAGATTA
Organism: Lachnoclostridium phytofermentans; assembly: GCF_000733755.1. Taxonomy (GTDB): domain Bacteria; phylum Bacillota; class Clostridia; order Lachnospirales; family Lachnospiraceae; genus Lachnoclostridium; species Lachnoclostridium phytofermentans_A. The sequence continues at coordinate 335,220 of NZ_JPOF01000008.1, forward strand.
CTGCTGATTCTAATCTAAAGAATAGTATTTGGGTATTCTTTCGAGGACTTATGATTCATCTTAGCTTTCTCTACTTCTCTACAACAGAAGAGTTGCAAAAGATATGCCGAAACATCTATCGTTATGGAAAACCTGGACAATTATCTGCGGTAAGGGGATATATTGTAAATGAGATGATGGATGGCTCACGTGTAGTTGTTGTTCGGCCACCATTTGCAGAAAGTTGGTCATTTTTTATAAGAAAGTTTGACTACCGGGGAGTATCAAAGATAACTGATCTAATAATCGATCAAAATGCTTCTCTTGTGATAACTTTATTACGTCTTTTAATACGAGGAGAACAGATAATTGGCATTACTGGAGAACAAGGTTCTGGTAAGACAACACTACTAAAATCATTAATTCAGTTCATACCCCCGTCGTATACCCTTCGTGTGCAAGAGCTAGTGTTTGAATTACATCTTAGAGAAATATATCCGGAGCGAAATATTGTAAGTTTTAGAGAAACAGCAGAGATTCAGGGTAGAGAAGGGCTAGATCTTCAAAAGAAAACCGATGGAACGGTGAATATTATCGGTGAGGTAGCAAGTGCTCCTGTGGCAAGTTGGTTAGTTATGGTATCACAAGTAGCAAGTAAATATACCATATTTACTCACCATGCAAAAACGACAAAGCATTTAGTTATGGCACTACGGAATGATTTAATGATAACAGGAGCTTTTCAGAATGAGCATGCTGCACAGATGCAGGTAAAAGCCTCGATCCGATTTGATGTCCATGTGGCAAAAGATTGTAATGGGCATCGCTATATTGAACGTGTCTCAGAAATTGAACAAAATCTACAGGAGGAAGAGATCATTGTAAGGGATATTATAAGATATGAAAGGGGGAAATATCACCTATTTCAAATAATGAGTGATGCTACAAAAGATGAAATATTTACTCATCTTTCCATACAGGAGAAAGATGAGTATAGAAAGCTATTTCAAAAGGAGGAGAGGGGACATGAGAATTATACATAAGGGAAGGAAGCAAATTCTAACTGCAATCGTACTCTATGCCCTCTCGCTAATGATTCTTACAATACTTAATATTTCATTTTCCTTCTATTATTTTAGCGTAATAGCAGTAGTTTTATTTGTTATTAATATGGAAATATACTGGAAAAAAGAGAACCTAAGCTATGAAAAGGAATTACTCGATCTTGACTGGTTGTTATCGGAGGTTAGGCATCGATATTATGTTCATGGGATGGTAGATGAAGCGGTTGAGGAGGCCTATGAGGTATGTAAAAACTCTAAATTAAAAGAGATTATATATGTAATCTATGAAGTTTTATGCTCCGTAGACATTAGTTTATCAAAAGAAAGATTCAAACTTAGGAATCAAAATCGTTACTTTCGTATGTTTTTAACATTAAGTCTTATGGTCATGGAATTTGGAGATAAAACAGTAGAAGGACAATCTCTTTATTTAAGAAATTTAAAGAACCTGAGAGAAGAAATACATATCGAGTTAAAAAACAATCAAACTTTAAAACATCATTTTTCTGGATTAACCTTCCTTATTGTAGTACCATTAACTACCCTAGGAGCCATTGAGTATTGGGGACTTAGTAATTTAGCGGAGCTATCTGCTTATTACGAAGGCGCGTACCGTATTCTATTTTATGCTTTTCTCTTTATTCTAACGGTTGGTCTATATTATCTGTTTTATCTACTAAAAACACCAATCAAAGTGATTAGTAAACGCCATCCATGGCTAAAACAAGCATCTACGCATATCTTGTTTGTGAGATTCTGCCGAAATTATGAGCACTTCTTTCCTAGAACGTTAGAGAAACAGCGCATCTCATTAATGCAAACCGGAGAAACTATGGAGATTTCAGAGTTTCTATGTAAACGAATTATTTGTGGATTTCTAGGGCTTTCAATTTCCTTTCTATGGTCTGTAATATTCTTGGCATCTTTATGGAAAGATGGGGTTCTTTTCATAGGATTGTTATCTTTCATTCTAGGTTTTCTCATTCCGATTTGGGTTTTAAAATACCGAGTACGGCTTGCTAAAGTTTATATGGAGGATGAGGTATTTCAATTTCAGTCAATTCTGATGATGGTAATGTATATGGATCGTATTTCAACATTTGAGTTACTTGAGATAATGGAGGACTTCTCCATTATATTTAAGAAGCAGTTATGCCAATGTTTAATGGACTATGATGTTGGACAGAAGGAAGCCTTACAACAATTAAGAGAGAATACATATTGTAAATCATTTCATAAGTTGATTGATAACTTGATGATGTGCGATGAAATCGGAGTAACAAAAGCATTGGACGAGGTTGCATTAGAAATTCAATTTTACAGTGAAAAGAGGCAGCAGCAAACGAATTATCAATTAGAGCAAAAAGGAATTCTGTGTAGATTCCTATCATTTCTACCTTTGGTAATAACGATTGCTTTGTATCTTATCTTACCTTTTGTCACTGTCAGTTTATCAAAGCTTATGGAAATTAGTGAGGCGATTGCAACCGGAAAGTAGGAGGATATGGAAAGTGCAATAAAGGGATTACTTATGGCAGCAGGCGTTGTCCTTACATGCATGGTAATTGGAATCGGATTTTATATGGCGAGAGAAGCAAAATCTACAGCGATGTCTTCTGCAGAAAGTTTATCGGACTTTAAACGAGAGATTTCAGAGAAAGATATCAATCGATTCGATGATAGAGAGGTAACTGGAAGCGATGTTGTCAATTTTACAAGAAAAGAGCTAAGAAAATATAAGGGTGGAGAAGAAGCACCGGTTACAGTCACGATTATTACAACGTTAGGAAATCACACATACCAGAATAACTCTGTTTTGAATGAGTTACGAGACATTACCAGTATACATTATGTTAATCCACTTGCAATGTTTCAAGGAAAAGTTGTCCGTGATGATAATGATGTAATTATTAGGGTCGAATTTACGCATAAATGAAGAAGAAGTTTATGCGTGGTTTAAGAAGTTTATGAGTGATCTAAAAAGTTATTTGCATGATATGAAATACTGTATGCAGCTTACAAGAAAAGAGTATGGTTAGTAGCTTAAAAATGTCGAACTATAATAGATTTATGGAGGATTTATATGGATAATTCATTAAAGGGTTTAATTTTAGCCGCTGGAGTGGTAATTACATGTATTGTCGTTGGCTTAGGCTTTTATATTTCAAGAGAAGCAAAGAATACAAGTAGCGGTGGCATAAGCCAAATTACAAGAATGAATAGTGAGTATCAGGATATCAATAAGACAATGTATGATGGGATTAAGGTCAGTGGTCGTGAGGTCGTTGAGGCAATTGAAAAATATGAGGATGAAATAAGAACTGGAGTGTTCTCCATTATTGTTTATACTGGATTGCGTAATATTGCTGGCACGGGTATTATATTTCAATCAAGCCAGTACGACGTTGAAAGAATTAAAGAAAAAAAGAGTGAATATTATGTCAATCCAGATGGTAATTTCCTTGGAGAAACATATTTAGATCAAAATGGGGTTGTTACGATGATGACATTTGTTCAACAGTAAAAGTTTAAGAGGAAGTTCTAAAGCTCCAAAAAAGGAGTTATAGAACTTCTCCATAGACTTCTGTTAATCATGAAGATACAAGTGTCATCATTTCGGTAGTGTAGTGGATTGCAGAACATAAAAAAGAAACTTTAAATAGACAAAGAAGGAGGAAAATATGGAGGAAATTACGGCGTTTTTATCCCATGTGTTTGGAGCATTGTTATTCTGTTTTGCACTGACTCTATTATTTTATATACAAAGTGTAGAAGAAACAGCATGTTTAAATCTTATAACAAATCCAGTGGAATCTGCTATGACAAATCCAAAAGAGTAGGAGCTAAGATATGGATACACTTGGAAGGATAACAGCGGTTCTTTTGGCAGTAGTATTACTTTTTTTATTTCCTCTGCGGTATGATGCCACATTACAAAAGCAGATAAGAGAGGAAGTAATATTACAGGAGCTGATAAGTTTTGTTGAACATCTAAAAGTGGAAAAAAAGATTACGAAACTGCAGTATCAAGACTTTTTGGATCGGATGGATGGATTATTAGAGGGCTTTACCGTAGAGCTAGAGGGTTATCGAGAATTCCTCTATGAGCAAGGGGAAACAAGGGAGCAATTACTATATACGGATGTGGCAAATAGGGTAATGGAAGAATCCGTATTCTTTTTTGAGAAAGGAGATTATGTAACAGTTCGGATTATTCTTACCACAGATGGAGTAATAGAACAATTAGAGTCACTCTTTATACCAACAGGTGTAAGAGGGAATGAATATGTATATGGAGGAATGATACTATAGTATGCATATATATGAGAAGGTTACAGATATATTGGTTGCATTGATTATTTTCTTCCTAATTCCTATGCTTTATCTAAGCAAACGAACTGATTTATTGTGTCAAGAGGAGTTATCAGGATATACAGAAAATTTTATGGAAGATGTTACTACTCATGGATATTTAACAAAGGAGATGTACGATGAATTTCAAGATCGTATACACAATATCTATCCAGTACTTCAGATAGAGTTGTTGAGTGAATCTTATATCTTTGAGCCAATTTATCATAAGAATAATAACAGGATAGTGTATTCTAATAGGAATCAAACATATTGGACAGTAACAACACACGAAGATATTTTGAACAATTTGTATTCTACAGAGGCAAGACATTGGTTTTTCTATGGTGGTTATCTAAAGATAAATTTATGGAACGTGGAAAGTGGGAGAAAGGAGTTAATTAGTACATATGGAGCTAGAATTCGGGAGTTAAGAAATAATGATTAATAGTTTGGGTGGAAATTGCCTTATTAGCACGAAGGGGATGTAGGTTAAAGAGATGAAATTATATCACTATGCTATTATATTTGTCATAATTGTAATCGCATTTATCACCATACAGGACATAAGCTATCATGAAATGCTAACAATCCGAATGGAAAGTACGACGTTAAATGCATGTTTTAATCAGGCAGTAGATGCTGGAACTAGTAGACTTGAAAAAAAAGAAGGGGGCAGTGTTGCGCTAAGTAAGGAGCTTGCTGCATCTTCTTTTTTTCAAAGTATGTTTGCTTCTTTAGGAATTTTAGAGGATGAAGAACGAAGGGAACGATTGATGCTAAGTATACCTATTATAACCATTATTGATTATGATGGAATGTATGTAAACTACTGTAAGAAAGAAAAGATAGGTGGCGGAAAAACACTGTTAATTAGGACTTGGACAGAAAAGCTTCCCTATCGGTATTCAGATGATAGTTACGAAGTATTTTTTACATTATCTGATGTTATTACATTGAATTTACGGGATGGCATAAGTGTGAAACAGAACATATTAGAAATGATAGAGGAAGAAGATAAGGAATATGGTTATATTGAACCGATAGATCAGCAAAATGGAAATGGATACTGGATACACTATCAAGACTTAAAGCGACTAACTAAGCTTACTAGCTATTATGATAAAAATCCATCTTATTTTTTATGGGATGAAACTAAATTCTTAGCGGTGCAAAGAGATACGGTAACAAAGACAATTGAGGATACTATGAAATATTATATCGACAGTCATATCGAGATCGCGAAAGAGTTTGGAATTTCCTACGAGTTCCATTTACCGCAGTTGGATAACTCAGATTGGGACAGAGCGATTAGGGAATGTAGTTTCTTTGTATTATTTCAGGGATATCCGTATCAAAGTTCACCAGAACGTTTTTACAATCGCCATTCTTTCCATGCAGCAGAAAGTAAGAAAAATATCACTTATATTCTTGAAAAAAAGTCATGGTACCTACTTTATCACAAAGAGGGGTGCCTAGATTGGGTGAATCGAAAAGAAACGGCATTTAAAAATGGCGTAATACTTGAAGATATTCTCTGTGAATCGTTAGAGGAATGTTCAGAGTATGGTGCATTTCCATGTCTAAAGTGCAATAGTACTTACGAAGGTTATCATCCGGAACGAGAATAGAAGAATATTTTATTTTACCTTATCAGGGAGGTCCCCCTGCTTCTATAAGCGGGGGTAGAGACTTGCGTGTTTCAGCAGGAGTAGTCCTGTTGAAATTCTACATAATGGAAATTAGTTTATGAGCAAGTAGCGTAAGCGGATTGCGAATATCCGATTTAATCATAAAAGGTTAGAGCGTTTTACTTATTGGCAACATTGAAATCATAGTGAACATTTGTCATTAGCGTAGACACAAAAGGTTAACTTTAGTTCCACTAAGTAACTTTGTGAGCAACCTGTGTAGTTAATTAACTAGTTGCATTATGAGTCCTATTCTGTTATTACAGGAGTAAATATCATATAAAAAGTTTATGCAAATAGAGAGGAACGATATGATGATAAAATTTGCCCATAATAAAAACGACAAAAAAAGATATTTTATGATTGGCATACTTATATTTTTTTCATTACTTAGCGTGTGTGTATTTATATTTAATCATAATTTAGAATGGAACTGGGAAAATCATATGCCAAAAGAATAGAAAGATAGTAGGCATAATTGGAGTGATTCCTACAATGCAACTTTTGATATGATGTTAGCTGAAAATGAATACATAGGAATTGGCATAAAAAATAATATTTACAGTAAAAAGGTTCAAAAAGAAATAACAGAAATTCTGGTAGATAAGTTTGAATTAATGAAAAAACAAACTTTATACAGACCAGATAAAAAAATTTACATTTATATTTTAGATAAAACTGTTCAGAATCAAATCTTTTTAGTAGATTCCAGTATTTATTGCTCTATTGATCATATCAATAGCGAAGACTTTCTTTATTATTTAGTTAGTCTTTATTTTGATATTAAGGAACCGTGGAAGGCAATAGGCTTATGTGGATATATAAACGAATCACTAATTGATAATAGTAAATTAGCGGATTATTACCTAAATGCCGACAACTTCGATTTGCTAGGATTGTTTGGCGGTAGATTTCTGCATGAATGGAATACGAAGGAAGAATTTGAGATAGCCTTCATGACCGCTTATTCTTACACAAAATATCTAATAAATGACAATGATATACTAGATTTTCTATATGATGATATGGATAATAGGCAAGAGTGGTTAACATCTATTGGTGTTAATAAGGAGTTAGATGAATCTAATGAAATTATGGATATAACATGTTATGCAAAGGATAATGAATATCCATTAATAGTTCATACGAATGATTCATCATATTATTTTAAACCAATTGAGAACTATTTTACAACTGCGGAGCAGATGGAGGAATTTATTCGTCTTGCGAAGGATTTTAGAGAGTACTTGCAAAATTACTTAAGAAAAAATGCTGCCATTAGTTTTAGTAAACTAAATGTGGATGTATCATATCGCTATTATATGCGAACAGGTCTTTCTCTCTGCTATGTGGATAGAAAGTCTAATGAAATTAATTTAGCATTTGGAATATATGGTCTTACTCATGAAATAGTGCATGAAATGATTCCTTATAAAAGAGATGAGAGATGGATAGATGAAGGATTAGCTGAATATTTAAGTTGTGTTGTTTATCCAAATAATGAAAAAAGAAAATGGTATTATGATACAATTTGTCAATTTGACAAGAATGATGATATTTACAAGTTTTATATTGAGCATGGTGGTAGTTTAAATAGTATCAGTGATTTTAATATGGAACTAGCAATAGATGCCTATTGCTATGCAAAACTAAGAAATCAATCATCAAGCTGGGAACAAGAACATTTTAATTCTCCTTTGATAAGTGATTTATATCATATTGATAATAAAAATAAGTCTAGAGGGGATGAGTTAACATACTTTCAGGCTAGCTCTTTTGTGAACTATTTAGTTAAAAAATATACCATTGATACAGTAATAGATTTCTGTAATAGTACAATATCTTATGAAGATTACTTTGGTTATTCGTATATTCAATTAAAACAAGATTGGATTGCAGAAATAGGGAAGTAGATGATGCTAAATAATATTGTGATAAATAATATTGTGATAAATAAAAAGCAGACATATGCTTCTAAAACCTTAAGATAATGAATCGAATTTCCACTGTAATGATATAGGTCATTCACAATACCTCTCATTTCTTTTGTATTTGTTCAAAAATATATTCCATGTAGTTCAACGGTTTAAATCATTTGCGATCACTGTTTGAACTAAAATGTAAATCAATGCAGAAGACGACAAGGATGTAGTGAAAAGATTTCGGAAGCCTAACATAGGGCACCGGAATCTTTTTTAAGTACATCCTGAATTTAGGCGTTTATACTATATCAGAGATTATGTTAGCAATACGTTTGGAAATGCCTACTACATAGCGAGAGATTCCAAAGGAATTCTTCGAAATGAAGTCCGATTTCCAGTTGAGGTACTAATTGATATTATGAACGACCGTGATAGATCAAATGATATCTTATTACAGAAAAATACCAAAAAAGGACTACTTTGGAAGGGGTGCGTTTGATTTTGGGGATGTAATAATGATTCATACAGATAAAACCAGTCTGGATGATTCGATGGTTGGTGGCATCTATTGATTGAGATATGAAATGAACGAAAAAAGTACAATATAATATGAATAAATGAAATTGATTTAACTATAATATGTAAGGATTGAAAGGAGTACTATCCTAACAATCCAAACGAACAAATTCTCTAATTATCTTCTTGTTCTGCTTCATTTACGATATCTTCCAGTACTTTAATTAAGTCTTGCATCGTATTAAGTTGGATGTTACGTTCTAAAATCATACTTCTAAGACCTTCTGATAATGAATCGAATTTGCTCTGTAATGCTGGAGCAACATAAGTCATTCTCAACACCTCGCATTTCTCTCGTGGTTATTTTAATAAGGAATTCTAACTTAATAGGTTCGGTTTTGTGTAAAACTATTAACGAATTGTTCCATTTCCTCTTTGGAATGGATATTCCTAGATTGCTCGACTACTTGTGTGCGCTTTTCCTTTGGCATAGAAGAAAATGCATTCATGGCAGTAGTGTCTTTGGCAAGTGCCATACTAAATCCAATTGGTATTTCTTGATTACTTAATAAGTCCATGTTTGTCTCTTCCTTTCAAAGATATTATCTGTAGATTTATAAAATAATATGTGATAAAAGAAATTACATAAATCAAGAAATAATAAATTGAGATTTTATTAAAGAATAATTGTATTTTAAATTATAAAGGGAGACTTAGCAGGATTATGCAAAGTCTCCTTTTACTATGAATAAAGTATTATTTTTGCTAATTAGAATGGTGAAAAACAATTACCTGATCCATTTGGGCATTTCAAGCCACTAAACCCGCTGGAGGAACTAAAGCCATCGGAGCAGATACCGTTACGAAATTCCTCTTCTCTGCAATGACTTCCAGAAGCACAACAACATCCTCGATCATGGCAGTCGAAGGAACATGAGAAACAATCACAATCCCTGTCTCTGTCCCTGTCTCTATCCCTATCCCTATCTCTGTCCCTATCACGATCCCTGTCTCGATCTCTGTCCCTATCTCTATCCCTATCACAATTACAGCAACAACGACGGCAACGACATCCTCTACAACCACATAAGCCTAAACCTAATAAACAACAACAACAAGACATAATTTTCAACTCCTTTCTATATTAATTTATGCGGTAAAGTCGAATATGTGATGAATAAAAAGAAAGGAGTCGGTTTTCTAAACAAAAACATTATATGTATAATTTTTTTACTTAATGTATAAAAAATAGATGGACATGTATAAATATAATATTGGATTTAATCCATAAAACCCAAGATAAATTCAGTAAAAACAACAATAATATGCAATGATTGAATACATTGATAGATGTATATTTAGAAGTAAAAAATAAAAATAACTAATATTTATAAATAATTGTTGCATTTTTATAAAAGGGGTGTTATAATTCGAATTGCAACAAAGATAAAGGAAAATACATAAGGAAAATGTGAGATTGTTATTAGAATAGTCTTTCCTATTAGATAAGAGGAGGAATCGTTATGAAGATGAAAAAAATTATGTCCGTAGTATTAGCAGGAGTGATGATGGCATCTCTTGCAGGGTGTGGAACCAAAAGCAATGTTAAGATTAATACAATTGCAGATTTAAAGGGAACAACGGTAGGTGTTCAGACAGGTACCACAGGTGATATTTTAGTTACGGATGATAAAGAGCTTGGAGTTAAAACAGTAGAACATTACAATAAAGGATTTGAAGCAGTTCAAGCTTTAATGCAAGGTAAGATTGATGCAGTGGTTATTGATGATCAACCAGCGAAGGTTTTTGTTGAGCAGAACAAAGGATTAAAGATTATAGATGAAGAATATACTACAGAAGCATATGCAATTGGTATCGCAAAGGATAATACGGAGTTAAAAGATAAAATCAACGCAGCCATTGCACAGATTAAAGAAGATGGAACACTACAAGGAATTATTGATTATTATATTGGAAATGTGGAAGGATCCACTCCTTACTTTAAAAAAGATGTGGAACGTCCAAATGGAACTTTAGTTATGGCTACGAATGCAGAGTTTCCTCCATATGAATACATTGAAAATAGTACAGTTATTGGACTTGACGTAGATATGGCACAGGCAATTGCAGATATTTTAGGTATGGAGCTTGAGGTAGAAGATATGGCATTTGACTCTATCATTGCAAATATTACTTCTGGTAAAGCTGATATTGGTGTAGCAGGTTTAACGGATAATGAAGAACGTAGACAGTCCATTGACTTCTCAGAAAGCTATTATACTGGACGACAAGTAATCATCGTAAAAGAGTAAGAAAATTTATATAAAAGAGTAAGAATTGAAGCTGATAAGATAGTGCTAGGCATAAGGAAACGTCCGCTAATGCGAACGTTTCTTTGCGTGATTTTTGGGTAGGAGCACTTGGAAGTGAAGTAAAGATATACTTTGTAAGGGGGTTGCGGTTTGTTTGGAAGTGTTGAGTTAACAATGTTTGAGAAAATAGAAGAAAAGTTTCAAAAGTTTTGTGATCGATTTGTATTGAATTTTATAGAGGATGACCGTTATATGTACCTAGTAAAGGGGTTAATGATTACGTTAGTAGTAACCTTTTTTGCTGTTCTGATAGGTGCATTACTTGGTTTTATCATAGCGTTAATTCGCTCCACTTATACCAAAACTGGTAAGTTACGTATCTTAAATTTTTTATGTAATATCTATATTACAGTAATTCGTGGTACACCAGTTATGGTTCAATTATTAATTATTTATTTTGTTATTTTTGGTTCCGTTAATATAAATAAAGTATTTGTAGCAGTGTTAGCCTTTGGATTAAATTCTGGTGCTTATGTAGCAGAGATTGTACGTTCTGGTATTATGGCAGTGGATGAAGGGCAGTTTGAAGCAGGTAGAAGTCTTGGATTTACCTATGCTCAGACTATGCGAATCATTATTTTACCTCAGGCAATTAAGAATATCTTACCTGCACTCGGTAATGAATTTATTGTTTTATTAAAGGAAACCTCAATTTGTGGTTATATCGCATTAGAAGATTTAACAAAAGCTGGAGATATTATTCGTGGCCGTACCTATGATGCTTTTATGCCACTCATCGCAGTTGCATTAATTTATCTGGTATTAGTTATTATCTTTACGAAACTAGTTAACTCATTGGAGAGGAGGTTGAGAAGCAGTGACCACTGATGCAGAAGTAATAATCAAAGTTGAAAATCTTCATAAGGTCTACAATAAAGTACATGCGTTAAATGGAATCAATGAAGAGATAAGAAGAGGCGAGGTTGTTGTCGTTGTTGGACCATCCGGTTCTGGTAAATCAACCTTTTTAAGATCATTAAACTTATTAGAAGTTCCAACAGAAGGCAAGATATATTTTGAAGGAACAGACATTACAGACAAGGCGACAGACATCAATAAGCACCGTCAAAGAATGGGAATGGTATTCCAACATTTTAACCTCTTTCCTCATATGACAGTGTTAAAAAATCTTATGATAGCACCTATGAAACTTCAAGGAAAAAGTGAAGAAGAAGCAAAGAAGAAGGCGCTTGAGTTATTAGATCGTGTTGGATTGGCTCATCGTGCGGATGCATATCCATCCCAATTATCTGGTGGTCAAAAACAAAGAATTGCAATTGTTCGAGCACTTGCAATGGATCCTGATGTTATGCTATTCGATGAACCAACCTCTGCCTTAGATCCTGAGATGGTTGGTGAAGTTCTTGACATTATGAAGGAACTTGGTAGAGAAGGAATGACGATGGTTGTTGTTACTCATGAGATGGGTTTTGCGAAAGAAGTGGCAGACCGTGTTATTTTTATTGATCAAGGTGTTATTCAGGAACAAAATAGTCCTGCTGAATTTTTTGGGAATCCACAGAATAAGCGATTAAAGGATTTCTTATCAAAAGTATTATAATATTATATTGATCTAAGTAGAAAGCACCCAGTTAAGAAGGAATTCTTAACTGGGTGCTTTCTACTTAGAATGGATTTTAGTTATGACGAAACTTCGATGGAAAAATCGAATGTAAAGAATAACACTAAGTGTTCTTGTTTCGAGTACCTATTTCATGACAATAGTTGTCTCTCCAGATGCCAAAGCCTTACGTGATGAGGAGTAATAGGTGATTCGTACGGTATAAACCCCAGGATCAAGCCTTGTAGTACAGGAAGTAAGAGTAGTATCTGCAGTCATTTCAAAACGAAGTTCATTCGTTCCATATGTGAAAATCTGGATCGATGTTTGACGGACTGATTTGTGATCACGGCCCCGAAGATTAGAGCTCCAGCTTAGAGAAACCGTATTCTTGTTATTGTTATTAACATTATCAGATTGTTTTATAGTGATTGAATTTTTTACATAAGTACCGAGAACTACCAGGTTAAATGATTTCTTTACACTTATCCCGTAAAATGATAACGTAGCGGTTAACTTTACTTTTGTATCATATAATGGTCTAGTTACAATACCTTGAGAACTTATTATGGATGGATCAGAAGATTGCCAAGTTATAGTACATCCGTATTTTCCTAATACCGGTAGTATAAGATTTGAAATAACACTACTGGATTTATCATTGTTTGAAAAGATAATGGAGAGGATATCGCTTTCATCCTCCAATAAATCTTTTTTATCATCCGTAATTGTTAAGGTACTCACTTTCAGTGGATTTGTGGAATCAAAATAATTTTCTGAAGTAACAAAAATCTTTATTTGATACGTACCTTCTGATAAATCTAGATAATCTGTATCAAAGGATATGCTACTTAAATTATAACTGGTTGCTTGTGGATTTACTTTGACTTCTGTTATAACTTTTGTATTATACCAATCGTTTCTACAAAGCTGTACGGTGACATTTGTTAATTTTGAGGTGGCATATACCATACCACTAAGGAATAAGGTTTCTTCCTCTGCAACAACATAGTTATCACTAACACCAGTTAAGTTAGGGACGATAACTTGAGTACCTTTTACAATTACGGAAAATTGTTTTACTCTTGTCTGATTATTGTTAATTAAGATTGCTGATAAAGTTACATAAGTATCCGAACCAGTTGGCCTAGTAACCTTACCAGTGGTGCTAATAATTGCTGGATTATCGGAATACCAGATTACGGTTGATTGATTAGCACAAACAGTTGGCAGAGTAATTGAGGAAGTAACAGAATTTGCATTATCATTCGTGCTAAAGATTAGATTTAACAGTTGATAATCAAGCTCTAATTTATAAGCTGTGTCAGTAGCTGCATCAAATTTCCCAGCAGGGAGACTGGCAGCATTAACAGTACTGTATGGAAAACTCATGAGTATAGTAAGGAAAAAAGAGAATAAGATCTTAGTAATTTTCTTTAGTTTCATGTTCAACCTCCTAACATTGTGATTTAAGCTTCAAGATTAATTTACAGTAAAAAATTGACAAAAGTATGACGCAGATATGTCAAAGATAAGGTATTTTGATTACTAGAAAGGATAAAAAAGAGAAGGAAGTAAATACTAAATTTAAAATATTAGTATTTGCTTAAATAAAAATTAAATCTAAATAAATCTGTTGACTACTCAACAAAATGGTGCTAGAATAGCAATCTGTTGAGTAGTCAACATTTTTAGTTTTTAAGAAACAGTGTTTTATTAAGTAAAACGCTAAGTAAAAGATAAAAATCGTGTGACTGTAAAGTGGATGGTTTTATCAAATGGCTCGTTATTTTTTATAGAAATGATAAGATAGGGAGGATTATCATGTATGAACATAGGTCAGAATATTTTCCAATCTGGTTTGATAAAATTAAAAAAATAGCACAAAGACGACAGCAGGAAGCATTAAAACCTTATGGTCTTTCCAGTATTCATGCCATGTATCTTGTGGTATTGATGCATCAACCAGAGGGTATGACATTCAAAGAGATATGTGAAAAGCTTTGTGTCGATAAGGCAAATACCTCCAGAGCCGTTAATGTATTAGAAGAAAAAGGTTATGTATTTAGAGATTATACGAGTGCTGGGGTTTTAAAATATAAGATAATTCTAAGTGAGGAGGGGAAGAATATAGCGCAGGAGGTAGGCTGTACGATGAAAAAATTTCATCAACAGCTTATTGAGTCATTGACCGAAGAAGAGATAAAAGCTGTGCGAGAGATAATGTTTAAAATTGCGAAAGCAGTAGATGATATGGAAAATGACAAGGAGGAAAAAGCATGAAATTAATAATGAGATACCTAAAACCCTTTGCAGGGGTTGTGGTGCTTTGTATTTTGCTTTTGTTTGGGCAGGCGATGAGTGATTTAAGCTTACCAACCCTAATGAGTGACATTGTAACGAATGGTATACAAAATAGTGGTATTGAAGAACAGGCACCAAAGGCAATTAGTGAGAAAGGGATGACCCTTATTACAGCCTTTATGACAGAGGAAGACAAACAACAGTTTCTTAACTCATACCAATTCATAGATAAAGATTCCGAGGAAGCAAGCGAATATCGTAATGACTATGAGTTATTAGACCAGGAATCTATATATGTAAGAAAAAATTTAAGTAAAGAAGAATTAGTTCCAATAGAAGACAGTTATGGTAAAGCTACATTAGCTTTTGTAACCATGATGCAAAAGCAGATGGAACAACAAGCTGGACAGAAAAACGAAACAAGCAACTCAGAGGATGAAAATTTTGCTGGAATGACGACAGAAAAGCTATATGAAGTTCTACCAATGATCGAGGCAATGCCAAAGGAAGTTATGGCGGAATTTATACAGGTTGCATCAGCAAGTGATTCTTTCCTTCATGCACAGATGGGTGTTACATTTACCAAGATGTTTTATGAAGAACTTGGTATAAATATCAACCATATACAAAGAACTTATATTATACTTACTGGACTAAAGATGCTTGCTATTGCATTAGCTGGTGTGATTGCTGCAATCTTAGTTGGATTTTTTGCTTCTAGAATGTCAGCGAGAGTGGCACAGCGTATGAGAAGAGATGTATTTTCTAAGGTAGAAAGCTTTTCAAGTGCCGAATACGATAAATTCTCTACAGCATCTTTGATTACAAGAACTACAAACGATATACAACAGGTTCAGATGCTAATTGGTATGGGCGTTCGAATGATGTGTTATGCACCAATTATGGGTATCGGCGGTATTATCTTTGCGGTAAACAAATCCGTATCCTTAAGCTGGATTATCGCAGTTGCAGTACTTGTATTACTCGGATTAATAGCGATTATATTCGGGGTCGCGTTACCAAAATTTAAAGCGTTACAAAAGTTAATCGACCGACTTAACTTGGTTAGCCGTGAGAACTTAAGTGGTATGATGGTAATTCGTGCATTTGGAAATGAAGGTTATGAAGAAAATCGTTTTGAAGTTGCTAACGGTGAGTTAAGTAAAACAAATCGTTTTGTACAAAGAACGATGGCCTTTATGATGCCAGCCATGATGCTTTTAATGAACTGTGTTACATTAGTAATTGTATGGAGTGGTAGCCATGCGATAGCGGACTCTACCTTACAGATTGGTGATATGCTTGCCTTTATGCAATATGCAATGCAAATCATCATGTCCTTCTTAATGATCGCAATGATGTTTATTATGGTTCCAAGAGCTTCTGTTTCTGCGGTACGTATTCGTGAAGTACTAGATACTAATCTAGAGATTACTGACAAAAAGAAGACTGTTAGCTTAGTGGAAGATGCTAAGAAAAATGGGAAAAGCGTACAGGGAAGAGTTGTATTTAAAGATGTATCTTTCCGTTATCACAATGCGGAATCCGATGTGTTAGAGAATATTAGCTTTACTGCAAAACCAGGTGAAACTACTGCATTTATCGGTTCGACTGGTTCTGGTAAATCAACACTCATTAATTTAGTTCCTAGATTTTATGATGTTACGAAAGGTAGTATCGAAATTGATGGTGTTGATATTAGAGACTTAAAACAAGAAGAACTTCGAGATTTAATCGGATATATACCGCAAAAGGGTGTTTTATTTACTGGTGATATCGAATCTAACATTCGTTACGGTAAAGAGCTGGCAGAAATTTCTGAAATTGATAAAGCAATTGAGGTTGCTCAAGCAAAGGAATTTGTTGATTCTACAGAGGATGGTATCAAGACACCGATTGCACAAGGAGGTACCAATGTCAGTGGTGGACAGAAACAGCGTTTGTCCATTGCTAGAGCATTAGTAAAAAAACCACCAATCTATATCTTTGACGATAGTTTTTCTGCATTAGACTTTAAGACAGATTCCGCACTTCGTGCTGCTTTAAAGAAATACACTTCCAATGCAACCGTATTAATTGTTGCGCAGCGTGTTAGCACAATAATGAATGCAGAACAAATTATTGTGTTGGATGAAGGTAAAGTAGTTGGTATTGGTACTCATAAAGAGCTTCTGGCTAATTGTAAAGAGTATCAAGAAATTGCGGAAAGCCAGTTGTCAAAGGAGGAATTAGCATGAGTGAAGAAAGAGGCATAACTCCTAAGAGCCCGCAGCGCCGAATGAAAGGACCAATGGGTGGTCCGATGGGCGGCATGGGAATGGGCGGTGAGAAGGCAAAGAACTTTAAAGGTAGCTTAAGAAAGTTAATGTCATATCTGGCACCGTTTCGTATACAAATTATCTTTGTTATCGTGTTTGCTGCTATTTCCACGGTATTTACAATTGTAGGCCCTAAGATATTAGCGAAAGCAATCGATGAATTAACGAATGGCATCATGGGTAAAATCAGCGGAAAAGGTGGAGGAATTGATTTTTCCTACATCGCGATGATCATGTTGTGGTTAGTACTTCTTTATGTAATTAGCGCGATATTTTCCTATATGCAGGGACATCTAATGGCTGGAGTTTCCACGGATATGGCTTATAATCTAAGAAATGCAATTATGAAGAAGATGAATAAGCTACCATTTAGCTACTATAACAAAACCAGTCATGGAGAAGTATTATCAAGAATTACGAACGATGTCGATACTTTAAATATGACGTTAAATCAGAGTATTACCCAAATGATCACTTCAGTAACTTCGGTGATTGGTGTATTAATCATGATGCTTTCTATCAGTTGGAAGTTAACTATCATAGCAGTTTTAATCCTTCCATTCTCCTTACTTTTAGTAATGGGAGTAGTGAAGAAATCTCAAAAGTATTTCCAAGGTCAGCAAAAATATCTTGGTCGCGTCAATGGACATATCGAAGAGATGTATGGCGGACACTTGGTTGTTAAAGCCTTTAATGGAGAAGAAAAATCTCTTGAAAAGTTTGATCAAGAGAATGAAAAGCTTTATGAGAGTGCTTGGAAATCTAATTTCCTTTCTGGATTAATGATGCCAATTATGAGTTTTGTAGGTAATCTCGGTTATGTATTAATTTGTATCGTTGGTGCATCGATGGCAGCAGGTGGAACTATGACAATTGGTGGTATCCAGGCATTTATCCAATATGTTCGTTCCTTTACTCAGCCAATTACCCAAATTGCAAACATCTCAAATCAGATTCAGCAGATGGTAGCTGCTGCGGAGCGTGTGTTTGAATTCTTAGATGAAAAAGAAGAAAGCGCAGATGATGTAAAGGTTGCTATGAAGGATATTGATCTAAAGGGTGATGTAACCTTTGAGCATGTACGTTTTGGATATGAGGATACTGATCAGGTAGTCATTAAAGACTTTTCTGTTAAGGTAAAAGCAGGGCAGAAGGTAGCGATTGTCGGACCAACTGGTGCTGGTAAGACAACGATGGTTAAGTTATTGATGAGATTCCATGAAATCAATAGTGGTGCCATCTATGTAGATGGTCATAACACCAAGGAATTCTCTCGTTCTGATCTTCGTACCGAGTTTGGTATGGTACTTCAGGATACCTGGTTATATAACGGCACCATTATGGATAACATCCGTTATGGTAAATTAGATGCAACCGATGAAGAAGTTATAAAGGCTGCGAAGGCTGCCCAGGTGGACCACTTTGTTCGTACGTTACCTGATGGATATCAGATGGTATTAAATGAAGAAGCAAGTAATATATCCCAAGGACAGAAGCAGTTGTTAACGATAGCAAGAGCAGTACTTGCAGATTCAAAGATACTTATCTTAGATGAGGCAACAAGCTCTGTTGATACCAGAACAGAAGTATTGATCCAAAAGGCAATGGATAACTTAATGAAGGGTAGAACTAGCTTCATCATTGCTCACCGTCTCTCTACTATTCGAAATGCAGATATTATCCTTTGTATGAAGGATGGCGATATTGTTGAGCAGGGTAATCATGAAGAACTCATGAAACTTGGCGGTTTTTATGCAAATCTTTATAACAGCCAGTTTGAAAAATTGCCGGCATAGAGTTTGCTAAAATTATAGAAGAATAAGCAATCAGAATAAAGAGCTTTTTCATATAGATAAGTGATTATCTATGTAGAAAAAGCTCTTTTTTTCTAGCTCTATGTCAAACCCTGAGTATGTTATTCTAAAGCATGCCTAAGTAGAGGATGTTGAGCTATTTTAATTCTAGTTTGTGCAATAAAAGACTACTAGTATTTTACAGTTAGTAGTTAATGAATATTTTCTATTAAAATCATATTAAGAAACTATTTTTTTAAAAAGTCTACTATGACATTTTTTATACTTTGAGGCATAATGTGCATATGACCACTATCTTTCAGTTCATAAGTGCTACAATTTGAAATGATTTGCTTTGCTCTTCTTAAAACTTTTTTAGCAGGAAACAGACAATCCTTCTCGGAAGCAATAACAAGTGTTGGAGAATTATAAGCAGACATTTTTGTGGCTTCAACATTTGTTGGCATACCAGTTTTTGTTTTTACATTATCAAAGCTATCTTTTATTATATCTAAAGTATCTTTATCAAGAACATCTTCGTTTAATGCCATATGTAACGCAGTTTTTATAAGAAATTTATCTTTTTTCGTAATACAGTATTGCAATAAAGGTATCATCATTTTCATTGATGATATTGGGAAGGCATTATCTATTCCTGCAGGTACAACTAAAACTGCTTTTTCAACCTTTTCTGGAGCAACACACATTAGTTTGGCTAAGACACCACCACCGAACGAACCGCCAAAACAAGAGATTTTTTCGTAACCAATTTTTTCAATAACCTCACTTGCCCATTTTCCATAGTCATATCCTCTATGCGACAAACATACTTCATCACTTTTTCCTGGATGTCCAATTATATCTACTGCATATAGGTGAAAATCATCGATAAGAAAATTACACATTAGCGAATTATATGCTGATGTACTGTTACCCCCATGAAATACAAGCAATGGAGTTCCCTCTCTATTTCCAGTTTCGACTATATGGGTTCTACCGAATGATGTTTCTACATAAACATCTAAACAGGGCAAACCCAATCTTGAAAGTTGCATATCGTATAATTCAAGCGATTTTTTTCGTCCTTCTTTTGACTTGTATATGCTCATATAGTTACTCCATGAATTTTATTTTAATAATATATCTTTTTGGATTATTAAAACATGTATTTGTATTAATAATATATCTTTTTGGATTATTAAAGATAGCGTCAAGAATTTTGTGTAAACACTTCCTACCAGGTAGACCACTCCTGGGCTAACTTTAATCAAAGAGTTCATTTAGTTCAGCTGACGCCTGAGCAAAACCTTTATGAATTCTTGTGCTGAAACGGTTGTTATAATCACTACAAAAGCTACAGACATAACGCTCCAAGGAATCCTCATTTGGAAACTGTTCTTTGCGTTTGGTTCCTCTTTTGAGATTTTTATTAAAGCCTTCTATCAGATTAGTAGTATAAATGCTTGCTTTAATCTGAGTAGGAAATTCATAAAAAGTAAACAGGCTATCATTATCTTTAAGAACCTTGACTGCCTTTGGATATACAACAGCATACTTTTTCATGAAGGAATCTAAGAACTCTTTCGCTTTTTCAATGGTTTCAGCTTTATACACTGGTTTTAAGTCATCCATCACTTTGGATTTATCCTTTGCACGAACATGTTTCATTACATTTCTAGCAACGTGAGTCCAGCAACTTTGATGCTTTGCTTTTGGGTATACTTCTAAGCAAGCATTTTTAAAACCATTGAGTCCATCTGTAACAAAGAGTAGAACCTGTTCCAAACCACGCTGTTTTAAGGACTGTAGCATTTCTCTGTAATTATCAGCTGTTTCACTTGGGTAAAGAGCATAATCTAAGACTTCTTTCTCTCCCTCATGAGTGATACCAATAAGGATATGCAGAGCTTCCTTGGCAACACTATCACGACGTACACTAAGGTAAGTCGCATCGCCATAGATAATGGCATATTTATCAGAAATAGGACGCTGATGAAAAGCCTCAACTTGCGCCTGGACAGCTTTGGTTATATTTGAAACAGTCGCTGGACTGTAGTGATGACCATACATTTTTTCTATAAGATCAGCAATCTCACGGGTTGTGATTCCTTTTTTATACAGCTGTATCACAGTGGTTTCTAAAGAATCCGTGTTTCTTTGATAAGCCGGAACTGTCTTCTGCGAAAACTCTCCATTACGATCGCGAGGGATTTTAATATTCAGGTCCCCAAAATGAGAATGAATCGTTCTTTCATAGTAACCGTTTCTAGAATTGCCTGAATTATAGCCTTCTATAGAGTATTTCTCATAGTTGAGGAAAGCAGTAAGCTCAGTAGTTAGTATTTCGTTAGTAGCCGTTTCAAGTTCCTGACGAAAAATTTCATCAACTGATTCATTTTTTAATAGTGCAGACAATAATTTTGTGTTAAGATAAGACATAAGGGAACTCCTTCTTTTGTGTTTATTGTTTGGTCACTTTAAACTATAAAAGAAGTCGGTTCCCTTTTCTAGTATTATTTTTCTAGAAGAACCTGTTTACACATAATATTTTACACTACCTTATTAAAACATGTATTTGTATTAATAATATATCTTTTTGGATTATTAAAACATGCATTTGTTTTAATAATATAGTTTTTCGGATTATTAAAACATGTGTTTGTTTTAATAATATAATATCATTTTATACTACGAACTATCAAGAGTAAGTTATCAATGTTCTTACCTTCTTAAATAAACTTACGTGTAAATTACGGAAAGAGTAAAAATATTGCACCAAAAACTAAAAATATTAGATTTTTATTTTCAAGTAGAATTCTATAATAGATACTGGGGGGATTATGCAGCCCTGGTTATTTTTTATGAAGGAATAAGAATCGGTAGATCGATTGAAAGGAGAATATGAAATGAGACAATATCAATATTTGAATGAATATGCTGATTTTATGTTAGAGGACCCAGAGTTAACAAGTTATCTCTATTTTCCGATTGCAAATGAAAATGGGGTGATGGCATCTGTGACACCTTCCTTACATGGGGACAATAAGATGGGGCAAAATACATTTTTATTGGCGCCTGTGAGTGCAGAGGAATTACACAATAGTAAAGTAGCGCGAAATTTTTGGTGCAACATTGAAGGGAGAAAACCTTGGTCGGTGGTTGGAAATTCCAGTGACCAGCAGGCAAAACTGTTTCAAGATGGAAAAGAGAAAACTTATTTAAGAGCAGGGGTTATGTGGCAGGAGGTCGAGAGAAGCTCAGAAAGCAACGGACTGAAAGCCAAGGTGCTATCTCTGGTACCTGCTTCCGGAGAGACCGTTGAGCTTATGAGAGTAACGATACAAAACATTGGAAATGATAATATAACCTTTACACCAATTGCTGCAATACCACTCTATGCGAGATCAGCGGATAATTACAGAGACCATCGTCATGTTACCTCTTTATTGCATCGAATCTGTACAACAGAATATGGTGTCATAGTAAATCCTACCCTTACTTTTGATGAACGTGGACATAAGAAAAATGAAGTTATTTATGGAGTATTGGGTGCTACGAATGAAGCTGATCCTCCTGTATCTTTCTACCCTACAGTAGAAGAATTTATTGGTGAGGGCGGAAGTTTCGAACAACCTAGAGCCCTTTATACTAAGGACATTGTTGCAGTTACAGCTGGTGAGAAAGTGGCAGGATATGAGGCACTTGGTGGACTTGTATTTGAAAAAGTGACCTTACGAGTGGGAGAAGAAAGATCATATCTTATAGCAATGGGGTATGGCACCTCGGAGGAAGATTTTAAGAAAGAAGCTATGAAGTTTCTTTCATCAAAAGCTTTTGAGGATATCTTATTCTATACGAAAAATTATTGGAATCAGAAAATCAACATTCACTATCATACTAAAAATAAGGATTTTGATCATTTTATGCATTGGGTAAACTTTCAACCGATGTTACGACGAATCTATGGGTGCTCCTTCCTGCCACACCACGATTATGGAAAAGGAGGAAGAGGGTGGCGTGATCTTTGGCAAGATTGTTTAGCGCTACTTATGATGAACCCGTCGGGTGTTCGGGAGATGCTTCATGATAATTTTTCAGGAATTCGTATGGATGGTACCAATGCAACTATCATAGGGGCAAAACAGGGAGAGTTTATTGCCGATCGTAATAATATCACCAGGGTATGGATGGATCATGGAGTCTGGCCTTTGTTTACCACGGATTTGTACATAAAACATAGCGGTGATATTAGCTTCCTATTAGAGGAAGCAGGCTATTTTAAAGATATGCAAGCGGTCAGAGGGGAAGAAAAGGATACCCAATATAACGATAGTCTTGGAAAAAGGGTTAGGACAGTTGAAGGGGAAGAATACCGGGGAACAATCTTAGAGCACTTATTGCTTCAGAACTTAACTGCATTCTATGATGTGGGTGAGCACAATCACATCCGCTTACGTGGCGCGGATTGGAATGATGCACTTGATATGGCAAAGGAACGTGGAGAAAGTGTAGCATTTACAGCTGCCTATGCATTGAATCTTACTACACTAGCACAGCTCTTAGAAAAACTTGAGGAAAGTGGAGTTACTAGGATACTTCTTGCAAAAGAGATGGAACTTTTATTCACAGAGGATATTATCTGTTATGGCAATATCAAGCGTAAAAAAGAAATCCTTTATGATTATTGTAAGCAGGTGAAGGAGACTGTGAGTGGACATAAAGTGGAGGTTTTAGTATCCAATCTAGTTTATAATTTAAAGAACATGTCGGAATGGATAAAAGAACACATCCGTAGTGAAGAATGGTTAACAAGTGCGGAAGGATTTCATTGGTTTAATGGTTATTATGATAATCATGGTCAGAGGGTAGAAGGTGATTTTTCACAGGGTGTTCGTATGATGCTAACCAGCCAGGTTTTTACGATTATGTCAGGGGTTGCAACAAAGGATCAAGTTAAGGATGTAGTTCGTGCAGCAGATCACTATCTCTATGAAGAACGGATAGGAGGCTATCGTCTTAATACTGACTTTGGAGAAGTAAAACTTGATTTAGGTAGAATGTTTGGATTTGCTTATGGTCAAAAAGAGAATGGAGCAGTATTTTGCCATATGGCAATTATGTATGCCAATGCCTTATACCAACGAGGTTTTGTAAAAGAGGGGTATCATGTGATAGATAGCCTATTTCGGCATTGCAATAATTTTTCGGTGAGCAGAATCTATCCTGGAATTCCAGAATATATCGGAGAAAATGGACGTGGACTATATCATTATCTGACAGGCTCAGCAAGCTGGTTATTACTAACAGTTCTTACTGAAATGTTTGGAATTAAAGGGAAATATGGTGATTTATATTTTGAACCAAAACTGTTGTTAGAGCAGTTTAAGCAGGATGGTACTGCAACGGTTGAATTTATATTTGCTGATAGATCTTTTGAAGTTACGTATGAAAACAGTAAGAAGATGGAAGTAACAGAGTATCAAGTTGCTAGAATTGTATTAGATGGAACGCATTATGAGTCAAAGGAATTTGGCTGTATAAGACGTAGGGATATACTTGAACTTTCTGAACATCGAAAGCACTTCATTACAATTATATTAAGCTAGTGAGGAGAAATGCTATGAAAAAAGAATGGATTGAAGTAGTTAGCTATGAAGAAGAGGGATATCAACCGTTAATAGACTATGGATCTTGGAGAGTTGCTATCTTAAATTATTGTGATGAGCTTTTAATTGAACAGATTGGAAAGATGCAAAAACACAATAAAACGGATGAAGTATTTGTTTTATTAGAAGGAGAATGCACCTTATTCACTGGTGGTATGGGTGATAGTTTAGAAGAAATCGATGTTATCTTTATGGAACCGAATCGGATATATAATATAAAAAAAGGAGTTTGGCATACTCATACCTTAAATCAGAAAGGAAAAGTGCTAATTGTTGAAAATCAGGATACTTCAGATGAAAATTCACCAACTATCTTATTAAATTTAGAACAGAAGGGAAAATTACGAAAATGTTTCGAAAAAATTACCACTATTACCAAAAGTATGGTATAATATTTATGCAATATTACTATAAAACAAATAGATTCTAATAACTATGAGGTAAGCGTGAACTTGGAGGGTACAGTATGAACATAGGGAAGGCAGTCCAAGCAATCAAAAAAAGAATTAACATACGTACTAAGATAATTCTCTTATATCTTAGTGTTCTTATCTTATCGTTCACGCTTTCTATTGGGATATTTCGTATTATTCATCAAAAAAGTTTGGAACGAGAAGTCGGTGATGCTACGATGCAGACTGTCAATGCATTAAAGGGAAATTTGAATTTTATTTTCGATAATGTCAGTCAGTTTTCCACGCTGATTTATTTTGACCGCAGTGTTCAAAATTCATTAAAAAACATTGATTCTGCCAGCATTGATCCGCATATCCACCAGACAATACAGCGTAGCCTTGTGAACATGTTACTTTCTGGTGATTACATATCGAGTGTATTTATCTTTGATATCTATAACAACTATTATTACTCTTATAAAATTGGACCCATCGCAGTAGATAAAGATAAGGTTCATCAAACCAACTGGTTTCAGGATTTAAAACAAAACAAGGGTGAACCAATGTTTATCTCAAAAAGTGAAGATATCATTCAGTTTATTACGAGACCAGATCATAATTATATCTCACTTGTCCGTGAAATATCAGACGTTGAGGATTATTCCCCTTTGGCAACTCTTTTACTGACCATAGATGAAAAAACAATTCAAAAATACTTTGATGAGGTCGGAAAACAGTACAATTCACAGTATTGCATCGTTGATTCTAAAGGCAATTATATCATTTACCCCTCCAATTATGATAAGACAATGGACGAGTATTTTCTGATGGAACAAGAGGTGGATAATGGGTATGAAGTTTGTCATGCCAATAATCAATCTATGATACTGGCAAGGCAAGACTTAGGTATTCACGATTGGAAGTTGGTTGGGATGCTTCCTGTCAGTGATAATATGAATCTAAGTGACTACTATAAATCTTCTATTCTACTTATCATCGGACTTAATTTCATATTTGTTTTTGTATGTTCCCTAGTGTTAACGAAGTTAATTTTCCATCCGTTATCTAAGGTTCAAAAACAAATGGAGATGGTGGAACGCGGCGAATTTATAGAGATGCCTGTGAAACCAGAGCATACCGATGAGATTTCACAACTGAAAAAAGTATTTAACCAGATGGTGCGGGCAATTATTGATTTAATCCATCAGGTGAAGAAAGAAGAAAAGATTATTGCACAAGGAGAACTGCAATTATTACAGGCACAAATCAATCCTCACTTTCTATACAATACCCTGGATGCTGTTTCTGCACTGGCACTTATTGAGGATCATGAAAATTGCCTTAAAATGACACAAGCCCTGGGGAATTTTTACCGAAATAGCTTGAATAGCGGCAAGGATTTAGTAACAGTGGAGGATGAGCAAAGTTGTATTGATAGTTATGTGACCATATTAAATATTCGATACGATAATAAGGTTACTCTTCTATGGGACATAGAGGATAGGATAAAAAAAGAGCCAATTTTAAAGCTTATTCTTCAGCCAATCGTGGAGAATGCAGTGCATCATGGAATCCGTTATAAGGAGGTACAAGGAACGATTCATGTGAAAGGATACCTAGATGAGGAAGACATGATTTTTATTATTACAGACAATGGTGTAGGAATGCCCGAGGAACGGATAAAGCAAATTCTTGAGGGGAAAACAAAGACAGGAAAATCAGGCTTTGGTTTGCATAGTTCGATTCAAAGGATCGCGTTATTTTATGATATAAAAAATCCTATGACAATTCATAGTGAAGTTGGAATTGGTACAGAAGTTATTCTTCGTGTTAAGAAAATCCAAAGAATAGAAACAGGAAGAAAAATCAATTGATACGATGGTTTTGAGTCTTAATAATACTAAAAAGCGTAGAGATGGTGGTTTATATGAAGATAAAAGTTTTATTAGTAGATGATGAAAAATTAGAGCGTGTATTGATTCGCAAAGGTTTCCATTGGGAGGAGCGAGGCTTTGAGATTATCGGTGAGGCTTCCCATGGAGAAGAAGCTTTAGACATCATGAAACACAAACAACCAGACCTGGTCGTTACAGATATTAATATGCCTTTTATGGATGGGTTAGAACTTACGGAAGAGATTCTTAGACAGTATCCACAATGCAGAGTCATTATCGTCACTGGTTACCGAGAATTTGATTATGCCAGAAGGGCTGTAAAACTTGGAGTGAAGGATTTTTTATTAAAACCAGTGAATATAAAAGATTTAGAAGAAACGGTAACGAAGATTAAAAAAGAAATTGAAGAGCAAAAGAGTATAAAAAAGGAATACGTTAAGTTACAAGAAACTGTTCATGAACATCATGAAATCGTAATAGAGAGCTTTCTACAGCGTCTGGTAGAAGGAAGGGTGGAAGAAGAGGAAGCAAGGAATAAACTTACTCTTTATGGTTTTGAAGGAATATTAAAGAGAAATCGCTGTATTAATATCAAACCTATTTTCCTATCCGATACAAAGGAGGAAGAAAAATTACAATTAAGCAGAGAAATGCTCTCTGCTGCAAAGTCAATTAGCAGTGATGACATGGTTATTTTTCAACATTTCTTATATAACATCATTCTCTTTCTTCCAAGCCTTAAAGAGAATGAGGAAGAAGCGATTGCGCATCAGCTTTTAGAAAGTATTCTAAAACAAAAGAGATTAGAATGTATTATCGGAATTAGCGAGGTACAGGAAGGGTTTCAAGGTATTCTTCATACTTATGTTCAAAGTCAAAAAGCAATATCGACGAGTGTTATTTTAGGTAAGAATTGTGTGATTCCCTATCGTGAGTACCGTAGAATAAAAAGAAAAAGTAGTTCTATGGAGAAGTTTGATTGGAAGGAATTTATTGTTGCCATAGAGAATGGGATGGAGAGTCAGGTTTTTGATTACATAGATTATTATCTTGAGGCCATGAGTAAAGAAGGATTATTTGATCCGAATTATCTTAAGTTAAGCACGATGAGTATGCTATTAAAAGTATCAACCGTATTAACGAAGTATGGAAAAAGTCTGGAGGATATTATTGATCAGGAGGATATGTATGACAAGATTTCAAAAATTGATACTTTATGGAGTATGAAACAGTATTTGGAAGAAAGTATTGGTGCAATTTTAAACTTTCATAATACCGTCAGAAGCAAAAAAAGCAATAAATTGATTGACCAAGTAGTTACTTATCTTGATGAGCATGTTTATGAGCAGAACTTAACACTTAAGAGAATAGCAAAAGATGTCTATGTTAATGAAAGCTATCTAAGTCGTATATTTAAGAAGGAAATGGGCGAAAGTTTAATTGAATATATTACTAGAAAGAGGATAGAAGAAAGCATGAGGCTAATGGATACGACAGATCTAAAGGTTTATGAAATTGCAGAAAAAGTAGGAATTAACGATCCTCATTATTTTAGTATCTGTTTTAAAAAGCATGTTGGAGTTATGGTTAAGGAATATAAAAAGCAACGGGTATAAAAGCTATAGCAGTTACGATTGGGAGTTTAGGGTGTATAATAAGTGTTTGAGGCTGGAAAATAATTAGCTATTTCAATACTTATGAAAGAATCAATTAAAGTGGGTAAGTAGAATGGGGAAAGCTACTTACTCACTTTTTTATTCATGACAAGGAGGAGTACGCAAAGCGTGCTTTTTCTTGTTTCATCGATTTCATTGGTACCTAGAATTGAAAAAAGAAAAACATAATTTTTTAGGAGAACCAATTTGTAGGATAATTTTATTACTATAGTAAAAATAGTAACCTTTTATGTAAAAATATTAAATTGAGTTAACCGTCATTTTTTAATATACTTTACTTATCAACAAAGCATGCAATGTTAGATAATGGTACGTACATAGGAAGTGTTCTTATTGACTTCTTAGAGGGATATTAAGAGGCTATAAGGAATGTAGTTGGCTTTTGATGCCGTCTTGCAAGCGAGCAGGATAAGGTCACAGATAGGAGAATCATTGTAATTAGAAATTGGATAGGGGTTTTAGGAAAGCTGAAACAAATGGAGGTATGTTGAAAGGAAAATTTTCAACAATTATGTGCAAGTGCGCAAAGTTAATATTGTTATACAACGGCGCTAAAGCGTAAGAATGGAGGGTATTATGAGAAAATTAGTAAAAAGGATAGCAGCATTATTCTTAGTTGGAACATTAACCTTTAGTATGGCAGCTTGTGGCAAGAACAATGATAAAGCATCTAATAAAGATGGGGAAGATACAATTACTCTTAATGTTTGGCATCAATGGTCGAATGACACTAATGAATTAAAAAAACTTTATGATGAAGCAGTAACAGCATATCAAAAGGATCATCCAAATGTGAAGATAAATACACAGACATTAGATACGGAAGCATATAAGACAAAGATTTCAGCTGAATTTGCAGGAAAAGCAAGTGGTATTGATGTATTTTACTACTGGGGTGCAGGAATGGCTAGAAAGCTTGTGAATGCAGATAAATTACTTGCACTTGACAATTATCTGACAGAAGAGGTAAAGGCGAAGATACTTCCTGGTTCAACCACAGCATTTGTATACGACGGAAAAACATATTCTGTACCGATGTTTTCCTGGTATATGACGATGTTTTGCAACAAAGAACTGTTTGATCAGGCAGGTGCAACAATTCCAACAACTTACGATGAGCTTGTAGCAGCAGTTGATAAGTTGAAAACTTTAGACGGTGTAACACCAATCGCTGCAGGAGCCAAAGATGGTTGGAATGCAGCATTTATATATCAGGCATTAGCACTTCGTGAAGTTGGTGCAACAAGTATTAATTCCATGTTAAGTGGCAATGCAAAGTTTGAAGGAGAAGGATATGCTAAAGCAGCTATGAAGGTTGTAGATTTATATCAAATGGGTGCCTTCGGTAAAAATCCTTTAGAATCTGGCAATGATGATGCAAACTCAGCCTTTATCAGTGGAAAGGCTGCGATAAGGATAATGGGAAGCTGGTTTGCGAATCAAGTATATACAGATACCACAGCGACAATAAATCCTGAGAATGTAGTAGCTTGTAAGATTCCAGTGATTGAAGGTAAGGGAAATGCTACAGATTATGCTGGTGGTTTTGTTGAGTCCTTCTGGGTGAATAAGAATACAAAGTACGAAAAAGAAGCAGCTGAATTCGCAATTTATATCAATGAGAAGATGGGTAAAGCAGCTTATGAAACCGGTACTGGCTTCTGTGGTTGGAATGTCGAATTAGATGAGAGTAAATTAAATCCTTTATTTATTCAGATCAAAGGCTTATTAGCGGATAGTGTAGAAGGTGTATTAGCATGGGATACTTCTTTAGATGCTAATCCAGCAACGATTCACAATGAACAAGTACAGACACTTTTTGCACCAAATGCTGATGTAACAGCATTTATTGAAGAACATCAAGCGGCAATTAATAAGTAATAGAAGGGTAGCTTACGATAGGTTAATAAGATAAATGATGTAATCTTATCTTTTCGCAAGGAAGGTAAAGAAAGGCTGTGTCTAAATGAATAGGTAACTGTCATTTTACACAGCCCTTTTTATAAGCAAAAATACTGAAAAGGGTTCACTTTGTCTGACAAACGCCCTTGAATTTAGGATGGGAGGGAATATCTATGGATCGTATGTTAGGTAAGAAGAGAACAATTGCATTCTTTATTTTACCTGCATTGTTGCTGTTTCTCTGCTTTGTTGTTGCGCCTTTGGTAGCATCTGGTATCTATAGTTTGTTTGAATATGATGGAGTAGGTACTAAGAACTTTATTGGTTTACAAAATTATATTGATTTATTTTCCAAAGATCAATATTTCTCTAAAGCAATAGTAAACTCATTTATTCTGGCAGGAGCTTCAATTTTTATTCAGTTACCTATCTCGTTATTAATCGCGATAATTTTAGCAAGAGGTGTAAAAGGAGAAAAGTTCTTTCGCACAGTCTATTTTGTACCAGTTGTCATTTCAAGTATGGTAATCGGACAGTTGTGGATGAAGATGTTTCACAGTGAATATGGATTGCTGAATATGATAATTCGACTGTTTGGAAACAAGGAGTTTGAATTTTCCTGGCTTTCCACTCCATCTACTGCATTTATAGCAACAGTAATTCCTGCAGTTTGGCAATATATTGGCTATCATATGCTTTTATTTTATGCAGGGATAAAGTCAATTTCTAGCGACTATTATGAAGCGGCAAAGATCGATGGAGCAACAAATCGTCAAATTTCATTTCGGATTACCATTCCTTTGTTAGCTCCAGTAATCAAAACCTGCCTTATCTTTTCCCTGACAGGGTCTCTTCGTGCCTTTGATTTAATCTATGTTATGACTGGAGGCGGGCCAAATCATGCAAGTGAGGTTCCAGGAACATTAATGTACAATAGTTTATTCCGTCGTGGCTTATATGGTTATGGTAGTGCGCAAGCTTTTTTAATTGTTGTGGAATGTCTTTTGTTTAGTTATCTGATTGGTAGAATGTTTAAAAAAGCAGAAGACAATGCATCAGCAATCTAAGAAAAGATTGAGGCTAGAGTGAAAGATGAAAAAACTTTCACTACATTAGCTGCTCCCAAAAACAGTCGCAGAATGGAGGCTAACTATGAAGGGAAAGAAAATAACAACAAAAAAGGTAAAAAAGATTATGTTACTTTTTATCTTAATTCTGATTGCAATTACACAGCTATTTCCACTCTATTGGTTGATAACGTTTTCATTGAAAAGCAATGTTGAAATCTTTGGAGAAAATATCATTGGACTACCTAGACAATTTCGTTGGATCAATTATAAAACCGCGCTAACCGATGGCGGTATCTTACAATACTTTTTAAATTCAGTTTTTTATTCCTTTGTGACGGTAATCGTATCCGGATTATTTTCTGCGATGGCAGCATATGCGATTGCTCGAATGAGATGGAAGCTTAGTGGCTTCGTTTTTGGCTTATTCTCACTTGGAATTATGATACCAACTCAGGCTGCTTTACTTCCTTTATTTCAAGTGTTAGATCGTTTGGGATTAAAGGGTGGGTATCTCGGATTATTAATTCCATATATTTCGTTTGCACTTCCAATGAGTATTATGATTTTGACAGGTTTTTATAAAGGGATACCAAAGGAAATCGAAGAAGCAGCATATATCGATGGAAGTGGAATTTTCCGTTGCTTTTTAGAAATCATACTACCAATTATTAAGCCAGCGATTGCTACTGCATCCATCTTTACCTTTCTTTCAACATGGAATGAATTGATGTTTGCAAATACGCTCGTGGATAGCTCCACCTATCGAACTCTACCGGTTGGAATCATGTCTTTTGCCGGACAATATTCTACCGATTGGGGATTAATTGGTGCAGGTATGGTAATCGCAACCTTACCAACGATTCTAATTTATTTCTTACTAAGTAATCAAGTGCAGCAAAGTCTTGTTGCAGGAGCAGTAAAAGGTTAAGTGAAACTAAAAAAATGACACCATATTAGAAATAAAGATATGATAGGAGGGTGTGATTTTCGTTATGATAAAAAGGGGTTTGTTAATAGTAGTTCTTCTTAAGAAGGTACATTGCAAATACCCTTTTCTTTATATTATTTTGAAATAGGCACTCTATAGTTTGGGCAAATGCAATAGGAAAAGAACACTAGGAATGGCTATCTTAAATCTGCAACCAGAAAGGGAATGTTATGTGTAGTAAGAAATAGGAAGGAGATAGGTTGGAATGAGAATTAGGACAGTAACAACAGATTATCATAAGAATTTATTTTTACAAGAATCAGAGGAATTAATAGCCAAAGAAGTAGGGAGTAATCAGGTTGTAAACATCTATCCAGAACGAACTTACCAAATCATTCGAGGATTTGGTGGTGCATTTACAGAAGCTTCCGGATATAATTTCTCAAAACTTAGTAAGGAGAAGAAAGAGATAGTTTTAGATGCTTATTTTGGCACGAATGGTATTCATTATACCTTAGGAAGAACACATATCAATAGTTGTGATTTTTCCTTATCAAACTATGCATATCTAGAAGAAGGAGAAGATGGGAATCAAAAGTTTAACCGAGATAGAGACCGGGAATATATAGTACCTATGGTAACAGCAGCAATGAAATTTAGCAAGAGTCCTATAACTTTCTTAGCGTCACCTTGGTCTCCACCAGCGTTTATGAAGACCAATCATGATATGAATCATGGAGGTGAATTAAAAGAGGAATATAAAAAAGATTGGGCGAAATACATAGCAACTTATGTGAAGGATTGTAAAAAAGACGGAATTACTATTTCCATGCTTACGGTACAAAATGAGCCAGAAGCAACGCAGGTGTGGGATTCCTGCCGTTATAGTGCAGTGCAGGAGATGGAATTTGTTAGAGATTATCTTGGACCAGTATTAGTGGAAGAGGGTCTTTCTGATCTGAAAATATATATTTGGGACCATAATAAAGAATTGTTATATGAACGAGCAAAAGAAATCCTCTCTGATACTAAGGCAAGAGAGTACATTAGCGGTGTAGCCTTTCATTGGTATACCGGAGATCATTTTGAGGCGCTTGATTTAGTGAGAGAACAATTTCCGGAACAGGAGCTTTTATTCACAGAAGGTTGTGTGGAGTATGGGAGATTTTTTGATTCTTCTGAAGTTTGGAAAGCAGAAATGTATGCTCATGATATCTTAGGAAATTTAAATCATGGAATGCATGGATATATAGACTGGAATCTTCTACTCGATGAGAAGGGCGGACCAAATCATGTGGGAAATTTCTGTCAAGCACCTATCATGTGTAATTTAGAGGAGGATAGTATTTTATTTAATCTTTCTTACTATTATATAGGTCACTTTAGTAAGTATATTATGCCAGGTGCAAAACGGATTGCTTATACCAAGTATACGGATCATGTTGAAGTAGCAGCTTTTCTTAATCCAAACCAAGAGCGTGTTGTGATTCTATTAAATAAATCAGATCACGAGGAAACCGTAGTACTTAAGGAGAATGGAATTGGTAAGGAAATAAAGCTAAGTTCTCATAGTATCGTTACAGTAATCTGCTCAGAAGAGTAACACTTATAATTGCAATTAAAAGTAACTCTTACTGTAGTAATATGAGTAACACTTGTAGTAGTAATTAAAATAACTATTACAGTAGCAATAAAAGTAACTCAAGTTTGCGCTGTGACATACTTGAGCTATTTGTTGCTCCTACCACTAGTCGCAGCATGGAGGCTAAATATGCAACATTATAAAAAGTTAAGTTTTGTCCTTTTTCTAAGTTGTCTTCTATTGGTACTAAATAGTTGTGGTAAAAAAGTTTCCTTAACTGTAGATTCTTCTGTAGTCTCTGTGAGAGAAACAACCATAACCTTAGATGAAATGATGTATCATGTTCTACTTGCTAAGATGCAAGGAGAACTCTATGCCTCATTTTTAGGAGAAGAAGATTTTTGGAAGAAAGAATATGAGCCATCCGTTACAATGGCAGATCAAATGAAACAATATGCACTTGATAATGCAATAAAGTATGAAATTTTATATAAGATGGCAGAAAAAGAAGGATATTCCTTAACAGAAGAAGAACTTTCGATATGCCAAGACCAAGCAAAGGATATTGAAAAAACAATACCAGCAAACGAACTACAAGCCTTAGGATTAACGGACGAACTAATAAAAGAGATACAAAAGAAAATATCACTTTCGACAAAATATTATGAGGACTATCTCATAACACTCTCAACGGATGAAAAAGAAGCACAACAACGCTTTGAAGAAAATTACAAAGAGCTAAAAAAAGAGTATCAAGTGAAGGTAAATGATAGTGTGTGGGAAAAAGTAGATATTATGAATCCTTCGATACCTGGTTGAAAGGTCAACTTAATGGATTATACCAAGAGCACAACTATTACATAATTGAAACTAAACATAGGGGAAACTCATACTAAAAAAATGACACCTTTTCAAAATACGGTTCCTTATAATCAAGGTCTATGGTCTTTATAATAAAGATAGAACAAGAAACGGAGGACAGACCATGACAGAGATGAGTAATCTTAAGAAACGAAAAAAATCGGTTACCATGCGTAAGTTTATGAATCAGAAATATCTTCAGCTTATGGTTATCCCAGGGCTTATATGGATGTTTATCTTCAACTATATTCCTATGGGTGGTATTGTAATCGCTTTTAAAAAATTTAAAATAACCAAATCGATTGCAGAAGCTCCTTGGGTGGGGTTTAAATATTTTGAGGAGTTTTTTCAGGATTCCAACTTTAGCAACATTATGATAAACACAATTGGTATTAGTTTATTAAAGTTAATCATAGGATTTCCGCTACCAATTATTTTTGCATTACTTCTTAACGAGATTAGAAATCTTAAATTCAAGAAGTTTACGCAAACAATATCATATTTACCACATTTTTTATCTTGGGTAGTACTCGGTGGAATCTTAACAACTTGGTTAAATAGTACCGGTGTTATTAATGAATTATTTCAAGCTCTACATATTACAAGCGGGCCGGTTTCCTATCTTGGTAATCCCAAATACTTCTGGGGAGTAGCATTAATCTCAGACAGCTGGAAGGAACTTGGATGGTCAGCAATTATTTATCTGGCTGCCATCTCCTCGGTGGATCAACAGCTCTATGAAGCAGCTACAGTAGATGGGGCCTCCAAGATGCAAAAGATAATGAAAATTACCTTACCATCAATTAAAGGAACTATCGCTATCATGTTGATTTTACAGATTTCTGGTTTATTAAATGCTAATTTTGATCAGATTATGATTCTAAAAAATCAGATTAATATTTCCAGAAGCCAAGTAATTGATACTTACGTATATCAAGTTGGTATGACACTCGGTAAATATTCGTATGCAACAGCAGTTAACCTGTTTAAGTCAGTAATCGCTTTAATGCTTCTGTTAATAGCGAACCTTTCCAGCAAGAAACTGCTTGGCAGGTCATTATACTAGGAGGTTGCAATATGAAAAGACGTGTATCATCTAAAATCAAACGTTCCAAGGGAACTTTAATCTTCGATATTCTAAATACGATATTCATGTTGTTTATTTGCTTTATCTGTATTTATCCAATATGGTATGTCATCGTTAACTCTTTAAATGATGCAACGGATGCATTAATGGGAGGTATCTATTGGTGGCCAAGGCAGTTCTCCTTGAAAAATTACAAGACAGTATTCAGTGATAGCAGTGTACTACAGGCTTTTAAGGTAACCATCGCAAAGACTTTAATTGGTACCACAGTTAACGTACTATTTACCGCTATGGTAGCTTATCCGCTTTCCAAGAAAAACTTAATTGGAAGAAAGTATTATATGGCATTTGGAACGGTTACAATGTTTTTCTCTGGCGGCTTAATACCAACCTTCCTTTTATTTAAGGGGCTTGGATTATTAAATAATTTTTGGGTTTATGTTATTCCGGCAGCATTTAACTTTTTTAATCTTCTTATTATGATTAATTTCTTTCGAGAGATTCCTGAAGCATTGGAGGAATCTGCAAAAATTGACGGGGCCAATGATTTTACCATCTTTCGTAAGGTAATACTTCCGTTATCAAAACCTGTGTTAGCAACCATCGCTTTGTTTGCAGGAGTTGGACAATGGAATGACTACTTTGGTGGTTTAATGTATATCACAGATAACCGTTCTCT
This sequence comes from Lachnoclostridium phytofermentans, assembly GCF_000733755.1. Taxonomy (GTDB): domain Bacteria; phylum Bacillota; class Clostridia; order Lachnospirales; family Lachnospiraceae; genus Lachnoclostridium; species Lachnoclostridium phytofermentans_A. The sequence goes on from NZ_JPOF01000008.1 coordinate 371,832, forward strand.
GGAGCCAATTCAGACCTATCTTTATCGAATGGTAGCACAGGTACAGTCCTCGCAGATGGCAGGTTCCATAGCCTCTAATATCAGTGCAAAAGACAGTACTTCAACCGCGATAAAATTGGCAGCTATGGTTATTACAACATTACCTATATGCTGTGTTTATCCATTCCTACAGAAATACTTTGTAAAAGGAATGATGATAGGTGCAGTTAAGGAATAAAATATTAAGGGAGGATTTTACAATGAAAATGGGTAGCAAAAAATGGATTGCATTACTATTGGTTTTTACAATGCTGTTTTCTCTCGCTGCATGTGGTGAGAAGAAAGAAAAACCAACCGGAGCGGAACCAACAGTGGGGGCGACAACGGAACCAACTAAAGCAGCAGATGGTACTACAGATGGAACCAAGGATAATAACAATCAGGAAGAAGTAGTCCCTGGTTGGCAGAAAAACGCATCCGATAAGGTTGACTTAACATGGTACATAAACTTCTCTTGGTTTACTACTCCTTGGGGTGAGAACTTAGTTTCCAAGACAATCACAGAAGAAACAGGATGTAACATTGAATTTATCGTTCCAGCTGGTAACGAAGCAGAGAAGTTAAATTCCTTGATCGCATCAGATTCTTTACCAGATTTATTAACACTTGGCTGGTGGGAAGGTCAAGTAAATCAGATGATTGAAGATGGTATGGTTTATGCTTTGGATGAACTTGCAACACAGTATGATCCTTACTGGTTTGAAGTAGCAGATGAAGGACGTATTGGCTGGTTCACAAAAGATGATGGACATATCTATGGATATCCAAACTCTTCTTTCTCGCCACAGGATTATGAAAAATATGATAACATCTCTTCCAATCAGACTTTTCTTGTAAGAAAAGATATGTATGAAGCAATTGGAAGCCCAGATATGACAACACCAGAAGGATTTATTGCAGCAGTAAAAGCTGCGGCAGCTATGTTCCCAGAAGTGAATGGACAGCCAATCATTCCAGTGGGTGCTCATGAATTCGGAGCAACTGGTAATGTATCTTTTGACCAGTATTTATCAAACTTCTTAGCAATTCCATATGAAAAAGATGGACAGTACTATGACAGATATACCGATGCTGAGTTAGTTCGTTGGTTAAAAGCATTCCGTGAGTTAGGTGCAGAAGGATTTCTAAAAGAAGATATCTTTGTTGACAAGAGAGCACAGATGGAAGAAAAGATTGCACAGGGACGTTACTTCTGCATGTTATATCAGAGAACCGACTTAGCAGATCAGCAAAAAGTATTATATAAGAACGATCCAAACAGTATCTATATCGCAGTAGATGGACCAAAGAACTCCAAAGGTGATGCTTATACGTTACCTGGAACAGGTATCAATGGCTGGTGTGTAACCATGATTTCTAAGAAATGTGAGCGCCCTGATCGTGCAATCCAATTATGTTCCTACTTAATGAGTGAACGTGGACAGCACATGACTTGGTTAGGTGTGGAAGGTGTAACTTGGGATTATGTAGATGGTAAAGAGACAATGAAACCAGAAGTTAAGGAGCTTTTAACAACAGACCGTACTGCTTATGATAAACAGTATGGAGCAGATTCCTGCTACTGGATGTTCCAGGACAATGCAATGTCTTTAAAATGGGCTGTTGAAACACCAGAACCACTTGGACAGATGGAGCGCTGGACCTTCCCATATGTAATTTCAGTATCCCAATATGATGTAAGCCTTGCAGCAGATTCCGATGAAAGTGATATCCAGAGTAAGGTAGATAATGAATGGGGTGTTGTATTACCACAGTTATTATTAGCTAAGACAGAAGCAGATTTTGATAATATCTGGAACGCATTCATTCAGAAGAGAAAAGATTTCGGTATTGATAAAGTTCTTGAAACAAAGACCGGAATGATGAACGTAGCAAAAGAAAAATTAGGACTTAAGTAAAATTGGAATTAGGACTTAAGTAAAATAGAATCAAATAGTCTTATCGCTATAATCTGATATCGTGTGTTGGAAAAACAGCCTGTTCTAAGGAATTTTACAGGTTGTTTTTCCCATATCAAGTTGGAGCTTAGTTTTGACATAAACATAAAAATGCACGATTCTAAGTGCAGGAATAGGTGTCGCTATGAGAAAACTTAAACAGCTTTTTCAAACAATGAAGTTAAATCATAAAATAACGGTATTGATCATTGGGACCATAGTGATTCCTATGGTTATTTTAGCTGTCCTACTTTTTCAAAACATGAGGGAATCCATAATAAAAGAAAAAGTAAAAAATGTTGAAATTAGCATTAATCAAAGCTATAACCATATTCAAAAAAATGTGGAACTATGTCATATGTCAACTCAGGTTATCTTAAACAGTGAAGATTTTTGGGACAAATTAATAGAGTTTCAAAACTCCAAAGTTGTGGATAAAAATGAACTATTAGAATTCTCAAGAATTGATGTCCGAAACATTGAACGATTAGTAAATAGTAATCCTTATCTTTATCAAATAAGAATTTACATACCAACCAAAAAAGTTCCAGAAATGATGCCTATCCTTTATCATATGGATCGATTGGATAACTTTGATTGGTATGAAAAAGAGGATAGTCGAAAGATGGTATGGAATTTTGATTATGTAGACACCATTTTCCCTTATTATGTATTAAAACCATCGAAACATATTGTATCGCTCACCACGAAAGTTCGTGCTTCCAAGAAAAAGATCAATGCGTTAATCGAAGTAGCTACGAAGATGGATGTTTTATTTCCCGATATCTACGAAGCAGATGAAGAGCAGTGGACCTGTTTTGTAGATGAGCAGGGGACGTATTTTTATGGTGAAGGAGATCACAATCAGAAATGGGTAGAATTTGCGGAGGGAGTATTTAAAACAATACCTAAGGATACCAAGGAATCTTATTATTACAATATGTATCTTGATGAAGAACCAGTCGTAGTTGGGTATATTCCGCTGGAGCAGTTTAATGGACATCTGCTTAAGATTGTATCTTTAAAGAAAGCTTTTCAAGATATTAATGAAAAGAGAAATGTATTCCTTATTGGATTCTTTGGCGTTGTGGCGGTTCTAATTTTTGCAGCAAATTTCCTGGTTCGCTTGGTACTTCGTGATTTTTATCGAGTAATTCATACGGTTACGAAGGTAAAGGAGGGGGATTTAGCGATACGAGTCCCTGTCTGTTCTAGTAATGAAATCGGTCAATTAAGCGGACAGATTAATGACATGATGGATACGATTACTAGTTTGATGGAGGATCAATTAAAAAGAGAACTTTTAGTGAAAGATAGTGAGATTAGGGCACTACAGAATCAAATCAATGCTCATTTTATCTATAATGTACTGGAATCCATTAAGATGATGGCAGAGGTGGAGGAACGTTACGATATAGCAGATGCCGTTACCTCGCTTGGTAAGTTGTTACGCTATAGCATGAAATGGGTATCAAAGAACGTAACAGTGAGAGAGGAAGTTGACTATATTAAAAATTATCTGGCCCTCATAAATCTTCGATTTGATTATGAAATCTATTTAAGTATTAATATGCCTGAGATTATTTGGAGTCAGGAAATACCTAAGATGTCATTACAACCAATCATAGAAAATGCGATTTGTCATGGAATTGAAGAGATTGCGGAGAATACGAGCATCTATATGAAGGGGATAGTGTTTGAGGATTATTGTACCATTGAAATCACCGACTCAGGTAAGGGAATGTCAGAAGAAGAGGTTAGAAGGCTGCAACGTAAAATTTCTGGTGAGATAGAAACAAGTGGAAGCTCCGGAAATGGTATAGGGTTAAAGAATGTACAAGATCGTATCAAAATTAGTTTTGGAGAACCTTACGGCATCAGCGTAGCATCAAGGGAGGGCTTGTTTACCAAGGTTATCGTAAAGATACCATTGATCCTAAGATAGGGAGGGAATTCCATGAAGAAGCTTTTGATTGTAGAAGACGAGAAAATGATCAGGCAGGGATTAAAAAGTATCGCAATGCGTGCACCTGTTAAAATCGAGCAAATTATAGAATGTAAAAATGGGGAAGAAGCATTAGAAGTGGTAAAAAATGAGGTAATCGATGTCATGATTACAGACATTCGAATGCCTGGGAAAGATGGTATAACGTTAGTAAAAGAGATTCAAGACTTGCCGCATGTACCCAAAACAGTAGTAATTAGCGGTTATGATGATTTTAATTATGCGGTTGAGTTATTACGCTGTGGAGCTAAGGATTATTTATTAAAACCAATAGAACGTGAAAAAATATTTGATGTTTTAACAAAGTTAGAAAAGGAACTTTGTGAGGAGAAGGAAGAAGAAGAAAAGAGAAATATCGTGTGGCAACAGCAGTTGCGTTATTGCATGTTAGAGGATGCTAGCTTAGATAGAGAAGGTTGTAAGTTGGCTTTTGAAGAGTTTCTACAAAAAGAGCCATATCTTTTATGCTGCACAAATGTTTGGAATGAAGATTGGTTAAAGGAAACCGATATCATAGGCTTAACAAAGATGCAGTATCAAAATATATACATAATGAGAGCATCGCAAAAGGAACAGGCGCAGAAGATCTTTTGTGATGATTATATTGGATTTAGTGAGGAACATACTGAGTTTGAAGAATTAAAGCTTACTTTTAAAGAAGCATTGTTTGCAAGAAAACAATCCTTTTATCAAGAAATTCATCAGATTGATTATAAAGATTATTGTAATAAATTATGTAAAAATGAGAAGAAAGAAGAGGATAAGAAAGAAGAGCATAAGAAAGAAAAGAATAAGAAAGAAAACTATAAGAAAGATAACAATAAGAGAGAAGAGATTAAACTCGACTCTTCCGATGAAATAGTATTTGAATATAAGGAAAATGAGATTGATCAATATGTCCAACTGTTTGGAACAAGCAAGTGGGAACAGAATGATAAATTTATCAAAAATCTACATTACAATGTGAAATGTGGAAAGATTACCCCAGAGGAATTTGAACATACTATTCATTATTTAATGGAGGGAATTAAGAGCAATTATCAAAATGTGATAGATTTTAATGATTTCCAGGTGCTACACCATAAGAGTATCTATGAATATGATACCGTTATAAAATATTTAAAGAGATTAATGGAATGGCTGAATGTACTTCATGGTAGGATTATGTCTGAGTTCTCTGATTTTAAGAACAAACAAAAGATTCAAACTGCATTAATTTTTATCAGACAAAATTACAACAAGGACTTAAATATGGCAGTTGTCTCTAATTTTATTTCGATGAACTATTCCTTGTTTTCCTATGCTTTTAAGCAGTATACCGGTACCTATTTTGTTCAATATTTAAAAGACCTTCGAATTGCAAAAGCGAAAGAATTACTTACAGAAACAGAAAAAAAGATAGTGGAAATCAGTAATGAAGTCGGATATGAAAATGAAAAACATTTTATGAAGATATTCAAACATCACTGTGGAGTGTCACCATCGGAATATCGAAAAAATTCATATGTTGGGAAAGTAAAACCAGTGCAGTAGCAAAGGAGAAGATACGATGGGGGCTAAATTAAGAAAAGTAAAGCAGAAAAAAACATCTGGTTTTTTGGCATATAGTAATCGAGTACGATACAAATTAATTGGTGCCTATCTGGTTCCAGTTGCACTTATTATATTACTTGGAATCCTCTCTTATAGCAAATCCTCCAAAGGGATTATACATAGTTATGAGACTTCCAGTTTATCAACGCTAGAGATGATGGCAAATTATTTTAAACTTGGTTTTGAAGGTGTTCAGGGGAAGGCAACTCAGATTAATACCAATGAAAGTATTAGGAAGTATTATTCCGGAGCTTTCGAAGGCAATAAGACAGAGGAATTGGAACAGTTTCGTATCGTCCAAAATCATCTTGTATCCTATGCGATGAATGATAGTGTTGTGCAAGATATCTTTGTTTTTGGCAGTTATGGTAATGGTGCTTCCACCCGTGGCAGTGCACCCGCGAATTTATATCAGACCTTTCAAAATTCTGACGAGGGTAAAGCGTTTATAGAATCGAAGGCACGATATGAATGGAACGGTTATCATCATTATTTTGACGAAGTCGTGAACATTGAAGGAAGAGACTATGGATTCTCACTCAATTGGTATCTCTATAATGCCAATAACAAAAAGATAGGACTCATTGTTATTGATATTAAAAAAGAGTTTCTTATTAATGCAATGGAGGATGCGAATTTCCTTGAGGGATCTATCGTTGGATTTGTGACAGGAGATGGAAGAGAGCTGTTATCCGGTGATTACAAAGAAAGTTTTAGGTTTCTAGAAACACCATTTTATGAATCCATGAAAGAAAAATCCAGTGATATCGATACCTCCTTACAATTAGGAGATAGCTCCTATGTTACCTACGATGGAACGAAATATTTATTTCTAACGGTACCGTTAAAGGAACAAAATGCTTCGATCTGTGCACTAATCCCACGGAATATGATTACAAAACAGGCAGACGAGGTATTAAGAATTACGATTGCTGTCGTTATTGTGGCATGTATTATTGCAATTATACTTGGAGGAAAGATAGCAAATGGTATCGGAAGTACGATAAAAAAAGCAAACAAAACCTTATATGAGGCTTCTGAAGGTAATCTAAATACTAGACTAATGTTAAAAAGAAGAGATGAATTTGCAAATCTATCTCAAGGTATTAATACAATGATTTCTAGTATGAGGCAGTTATTAATCCGAATGACGGATGTTAGCAATGTGGTTCTTACGAATATAAAAGAATTAACAAGTCATTCTGGAATCATGAGAAATGGCACTAGAGAAATCAGCAAAGCAGTGGAAGAAATTGAAGGTGGTGCTAACCTGCAGGCAACAGATTCCTGTGAATGCTTAAATCAGATGAATCATTTGTCAAAGCAGATCACGACAGTAAGTGAGAAAGCAGCAAATATCGATACAATAGCGCAAACTACAAAGCAGGTAGTAACGGAAAGCATGGTAGTTGTTGAGGAATTAACAAAGAAAGCAAATGATACGGTTTCGGTTACTAAGGTCGTGATAGAAGATATTGAGAAGCTCCAGATAAAATCAGGTGCAATCCAAGCAATCCTTGGAACAATAAACGAAATTGCGGGACAGACGAATCTGCTATCGCTAAATGCATCCATTGAAGCAGCAAGAGCTGGGGAAGCAGGGCGTGGATTTGCTGTTGTTGCAGAGGAGATTAGAAAACTGTCAGAGCAGTCTCAAAATGCAGCAAATGAAATTGCCAAAATTATCGAAGATATTGCACTACAGACAAAGGAAACTGTAGGTACAGCAAAGAAGGCAGAGACGATTGTAGGCTCTCAGGAAGTTTCTTTAAAACGAACCGTGAAAGCATTTGGTAATATTGGTGAAAGAGTAACTGAGCTATCGGAAGATCTTCAAACAATATTATACGGAATGAGAGATATTGAGGAGGTAAAGAATGGTACGTTAAGAGCAATTGAAAATATTACTGCAACCTCACAACAAACAGCAGCTGCAACGAATCAATTATTGTCTACAGCAGGAAATCAAACCTCTTCAGTCGATGCGCTTGGTCTCGTTGCGGTAGCACTAGAAGATGCAGTAAAAGACCTAGAGAAAACAGTGTCGTCCTATAGAATCAATGAAGATTAGTAAAGTTTGCAGATTATGTATGCGTTATAAGTCAAATACCAATGTGCATGACTTCGTCATTGTAATGTGCTTTGTGTAAGGGCTTATTAGAAGTTTTGTACCTGCATTATCCTCGGATCAAACTTTAGTTACATAGGAATGGAGGAAAATATATGTTTGACAACAAAGGAAGATTTATAATACGAAATTATGCAAAAGAGAGTCCTTTTGCAAGCTTTTTACCTGGAATTAGTGGAAAATACGGAATTCCAATCTGGTGTTTTTATGTAAATCGGGGACAGGCAGTGACTAGTTTTGGAGTGTTGGATAAAGATCATTCTATCATGGAATTCTATCCTGCGCATCAGGCTTATCAAATAACGAAAACCAATGGGTTTCGAACTTTTTTAAAGATTGACCACTCCTATACGGAAGCATTTACCGAGGAAGACAGAGAGCATGCGATGTATATCGGAATGAATGAGCTGGAATTGGAAGAAAAGATAGAACAAAAAATAAGTGTGAATGTTACATATTTTACCTTACCAAATGAAGCGCTTGGTGGATTAGTTCGAAAAGTTACAGTGAAAAATATTGATACTACGGAACATCTAGTAGAACTATTAGATGGTATGCCTTCCTTAATACCCTATGGAGTAAGCCTCAATTCAATGAAGGAGATGGGGCAGACCACAAAAGCCTGGATGCAAGTTGAAAATTTATCAGAGCGTTTGCCATTTTTTAAAGTAAGAGCCAGTATGGAGGATTCTGTCGATGTTCATGAAGTTATTGGGGGACATTTCTCTTTTGGAATTGATGGTAAGGGGCTTCTGCCTGTTTTAGTAGATCCTTATCTTGTTTTTGGTTACGATACTTCTCTTACAAAGGCAATTGGCTTTAAAGAGGGAGAACTCAATTACTTATTAAGAAAGAATCAGGTGGTAACCAATAATCTTCCTTGTAGTTTCTTTGCAAAACAAAAAATATTAATGCCAGAAGAAGAGTTTACAATTTATGAGGTGATTGGGCAGGCAAAGAGCATTGCTACTGTTCGGGAATTCGCCACCAGTTGTGTGTCAGAGGGATATTTCAAGAAAAAATATGAAGAAGCAATCGCTTTAACGGAGGATCTTTGTAAAGGAATTGAAACGAAAACTGCATCGCCTGTATTTGATGCCTATTGCAAACAAACCTATCTTGATAATATTTTACGTGGTGGCTATCCAATAAAGTTAGGGAAAGATAAAATATTCTATCTTTATTCCAGAAAACATGGTGATATTGAGAGAGACTATAACTTTTTTAGCATGTTACCGGAGTACTACTCTCAGGGGAATGCAAATTATAGAGATGTGAATCAAAACAGACGATGTGACGTATTATTTTCACCCTTTGTTGAAGATGAATGCATTAAAATGTTTTATAATCTGATTCAAATCGATGGATATAATCCGTTGGCGGTGCAAAAAGCTACCTTTTGTATACCTTCGGAAAAAATGGAGGAAGCCGTATCAATACTACCAATCAAAGAAAAGGTGAATGGTTACAACTTCTTTCAAAACTCGTTTACTCCAGGGAGTTTTTTGGGTTTCTTAGAACAGCAGGGATGTACTGATAAAGAGACACTAGAGAACACCTTATCCTCTGTAATGGAAGTTTCCGAAAGTGAAATCGCAGCTTCCTTCGGAGAAGGTTATTGGGTGGATCATTGGACCTATAATTTAGATTTGGTGGAAGCTTTTCTATCGATTTATCCGGAGAGAGAAGAAGACTTATTCTATCATGATATTACGTATACTTATTTTGAATCAATGGCTATCGTAAATAAAAGGCAGAATCGTTATGTTGAAACTAAGAATGGACTTCGTCAGTATAAGTCTCTAGATAAGGGAAGTAAAAAAGAAGTTGCGCACAAGCAGTTACGTTGTGATTATGGAAAAGGTTCTGTGTATCAAACATCATTATTAGAAAAACTTTTATTATTAATTTCCATCAAAATTGCTACCCTTGATCCGGAAGGAATGGGTATTGAGATGGAAGCAGGAAAACCCGGGTGGTATGATGCATTAAATGGTTTGCCGGGAATCTTTGGATCATCTATGTGTGAAACAATAGAATTGGAGCGTATGATATCCTTTGTTTTATCTATCGTGAATCGTTATCCAAACAATGTTCCAGTAGCGTTGGAAATAAAAGAACTAATGGAAAATCTGTATGAAGTTTCAAGAAGAGAGATTACTTCCATGGAGGCATGGGATTTAAGGAATAATAGTAAGGAAAATTACAGAGAGAAAACAAAATTAGGTGTCGAAGGTACCAAAGAGGTTCTCATGGTAGAAGATATCAGAGCCATGCTTACTACCTGGTCTTTCCTTGTAAAGAAAGGAATTGAGAAAGCAGTAAAGCTTGGAAAAGGAATCTGTCCTACGTATTTCTACTACAAGGCAAAGGAGTATGAAAAGAAAGAAGATGGTATCTTCATCAAAGAGTTTGAACTTATGTCAATGCCTTATTTCTTAGAAGGTCCAGTCCATTACCTTAAGCTCGAACAGAGCCAAGAGGAAAAGAAGAGATTATATCAAGCCGTGAAGGAGAGTAATCTGTATGACCGTAAGCTTAAGATGTATAAGGTGAATGAATCACTGCATAAGGCGTCCTTTGAAGTAGGTCGTTCCACCGCATTTACACCGGGGTGGCTTGAAAATGAGTCTATTTGGCTCCATATGGAATACAAATATTACTTAGAATTATTAAAGTCAGGGCTATATGAGGAGTATTTTGAAGATTTTAAGAATGGCCTAATACCATTTCTAGAGGAAAAGAAGTATGGTAGAAGTATCTTAGAGAATTCATCGTTCTTAGCAAGCAGTGCAAATCCTGATGAGAAGATTCATGGAAAAGGCTTTGTTGCAAGACTTAGTGGTTCCACAGCGGAATTTGTTCATATGTGGCAGATTATGATGTTTGGACATAATCCATTCCGGTATGAGCAGGAAGAGCTTTACCTATCCTTAGAACCTATCTTACCAGAATATTTAATTGGTGAGGATGGTGTAATTAAGGCAACCTTCCTTGGTAAGATACCAGTATGCTATCAGCTTTTAAAGAAGAAAGCCTTATTACCAGGAAGATATAAAGTAGAAAGCTATACATTACAGTATGAAGACGGTGAAATAAAACAGATTTCAGAATCAAAGCTACCATGCAAAGAATCAATGGATGTCAGAGATGGCAGAGTAAATAGCATCAGTGTCTCTATCAGTTAAAGAGTTTGTGCTAAGAAGAGTAATTTTAACCACAATGTATTTTTCTCATACAATATAACAAGTAAAATCGAATCATAAGATAGAAAATAAGATAACAGAGAGGGGTTTATTACTTTTCTGTTATCTTATTTTTTCAATACTGTTATGTTAATTACTTTTGACTTAATGTGTTAACTTGAATAAGATGCTATCCTTTCATAATATTATTTTACTGTTATTTTAATATGAGGAATACTTCACGATAAGATTACAAAAAATCATATTATATACAAAACCTTTACTTGTAATTTTTTCTAAAATATTTATAATATAGCTTATCGGAAATCTAACGTAAGCTCTTTGTTAGAAGGCAATTAAATCTAAATAACGGAAGAGTCCAATGAAAAGGAACATTTGCGTCCAAAATTATTATATGGTAAACTTTTAAGAGAAAGAAAAACAACTGAAAGGGGGCTAAACGATGCTTCGAATTTTTAAAACAAATGAAGGTACGTTAAAGCAGTTAGAAGACATTGAAGAAAATGTGTGGGTGAATTTAACAAACCCTTCCCCCGAGGAGATCGCATTTGTCGCCTGTCAGACTGGCATTGAAACGAATGATATTAAAGCTTCTTTGGACGATGAGGAGGCATCCCGTATTGAGGTTGAAAATAAGTATACCTTAATCTTAATTGACGTAGCGACCAAAGAAACAAGGCATGGTAACGAGTTTTATACCACTATGCCATTGGCTATCATATTAACGGAGAAAGCAATAGTAACCGTATGCCTGGAAGATACTATCGTGTTAAAACCATTTATGATGGAAAAAGTGAAAGAATTTAGTACGGCTAAAAAAAGCCGTTTTTTATATCAAATATTATACAGTAGCACCACGGTTTATCAAAATTGTCTTAGAACAATTAATAAAAAGAGAGAGGCAATCGAAGCAAGACTTAGTAAACATACGAAGAACAGTGATTTAATTGAGCTACATGAATTAGAGACTACCTTAGTGTATTTTGCTACTTCACTTCGTGTCAATGGTGTTGTGCTTGATAAACTGACACGCAATGAAAGAATAAAATCCTATCCGGAAGACCGGGATTTATTAGATGATGTTATAATAGAAAATAAGCAGGCGATTGAGATGTCAGGTATTTATCGTGATATTATCAATGGTACCAGGGAATTATTTGCTTCTGTTATTGACAATACCTTAAACTCAGTTATGAAGCTGTTGGCATCCATAACGGTAGTTATGTCGATACCAACAATTATTTCTGGGCTTTATGGAATGAATGTAAATACAGATGGAATGCCATTCGCACATAGTGATTATGGATTCTTAATTGTCTGTATGATTACGCTTGTAATTTGTTTCATTACACTTTTAATCTTAAAGAAGAAAAAGTTACTATAATATAAACTTCTAAAAACATAAGATGCAAGAAATGATGCACTGAAATGGAGGTCCCTATGAATACAAAGTGTTTAGAGCGATTAACTGAAATTTTTAATAATGAAGTTTCTAGTGGTAAGCTAAAAGGATGTTCCATCCTAGTTCATCACAAAAACAAGAAGGTGTTTCAACAATCTTATGGCACAGATAAATCTAATTCTATTTATCGTATCTTCTCTATGACAAAGCCGATAACAGCAGTTGCAACCATGATATTATACGAAAGAGGATTACTTGATTTATTTGATCTGGTATCAAAGTATCTTCCAGGATTTTGCAATCAGACAGTTCTAGATGAACATGGTGAAAGACCGGTTGGAAAAGAGGTTACCATACAGCAACTACTTAATATGACCTCTGGAGTTGTGTATCCAGAAAAACTATATTCAGCAGGTGCTAAGTTCGAAGAAATCGTAGAGCAATTTAAAAAAGAAAATACCTATCCAAGTACAGTTGAGGTATGTAATTTGGTAGGGAAAGCTCCGTTAGCATTTGAACCTGGCCAAGAGTGGGCATATGGTGCTTCGGCAGATGTACTTGGTGGTATTGTGGAAATCATAAGTGGTATGAGATATGGAGATTTTTTAAAGAAAGAGATATTTGAACCACTTGGTATGAAAGACACAGGGTTTTCTATAGAAGATGAAAAAAAAGAGCGCCTTGTTCCTATGTATAAGAAAGATGTGGATGGAAGTTTAGTAGAGATAACGAAAGATGACTTAGCAAATTATTTTGTAGTATTACCAGATACAGAACCATCCTATGAACTAGGTGGTGCAGGATTATTTTCAACGCTTGCAGATTATAGTAAATTTGCAGAGATGCTTTTGGGGTATGGTACGTATGAAGAAAAAAGAATACTTGGGAGAAAAACTGTTGAGTTTATATCTCAAAATCAGTTAACAAGCGAGCAACGAAAGTCTATTTGGTTTGATAGCATGTATGGCTATGGATATGGAAGTTTAATGCGAGTTATGATTGATCAAAGCCTTGCAGGAAGTAATGGAAGTATTGGTGAATATGGTTGGGACGGACTGCCAGGTACTTACTTTATGGTAGATCCGAAAGAGGAATTAACTCTTATCTATATGCAACAAAATTTGCATGGAGCTTCGTTAAGTCTAAGAAGAAAAATGAGACAGATTGTCTATAGTTCGCTTCGCTAATAGTATAGTAACATTTACTACAATCTAAGGAGGATACCTTAGAGCCAGCACTGTTTCCCTTATCTTAATATTTAAGTTATTCAATAGTTTTGATGATTCTTAGGAAGACTATAGCTAAACTTATATTAAGTCGAGGGAACCTTATGTGTTGGCTTAATTTTTTGCAGTAAGAAGACTACTTATGGTAGATGATGTTAGGGAAATGAAGAGTTAATAGAAAAATATAGAAAAGTTCAATTTAAATTTTTAATTAATTTCACAACAATATTAAGAATTTCTTTCGTTTTACTACAAGATATTTTTTCGATTTATCCAGTAAGATATTGATAAGGAATAATTGAAAAGATGTTAAGACGTGACGATAGTATTTATAGATAAAAATTCGTTTGGTTAGAATAGGAGGAATAGAGTATGGATTCATATCACGTATTAATCGTTGAAGATGATAAAGAAATCTTAGAAGGAATAGGAATCTATCTAAGAAATCAAGGTTATATCGTATTTCAAGCTGAGAATGGTAAAAAAGGGTTAGAAATTTTAGAAAAAGAAACCATCCATCTTGCGATTGTAGATATTATGATGCCTGTTATGGATGGAATTACTATGACGATGAAATTAAGGGAAAAATTCGATTTTCCTGTTATTATGTTATCTGCAAAATCAGAAGAAATTGACAAAGTAACAGGACTTAATATCGGTGCAGATGATTATGTGACAAAACCGTTCACACCAATGGAATTGATGGCTAGAGTTAATTCCCATCTTCGCCGCTATGCTAGATATTTAAAAGCAGTCGATTCTGTGGAAGAGAAGGAACCAGAAAATTATTATGTTGTTGGGGGACTAGAATTAAATGAGGATACGGTGGAAGTATCTGTGGATGGAAGGGCTGTCAAATTAACTCCTATCGAGTTTAAGATATTACTTCTTTTAATGAAAAATCCAGGAAGAGTATTCTCACCGGATGAAATCTATGAACGCGTATGGAATGAAAAACCGATTACAACCGATACCATTATGGTTCATGTGAGAAAAATTAGAGAAAAAATTGAGATAAACCCGAAAGAACCAAAATATTTGAAGGTTGTTTGGGGAGTTGGATATAAAATCGAGAAGTATTAATAACTTTTTGTAGATAAAAAGTGGAGGTAATAAGAATGGATTCAAACAATAATTTAGAAAGAGATGAACTAATATCACAAACCAATGGAAAATCACCGCTCTTTGGAAGTGTTATTGGTATATTACTTGTGATTGTTTTACTACTTGGAGTAAGTATCATTTCTGTTGATGTAGCGAAACAGCTCTGGGAGAATAGAAAAGAAGAAATGGAAGACATACGGTTTGATGACTTGTTAGAATCGAGTTATGGTCTTTACTTAAGCGTCATTGAACAACGAAATAATACTTATTCAGTAGACCCTACGGAAGTGTATATTCCAAAACTTAAGCAAATAAGAGAAGAATATAAAAAACAAGAGGAGTTAAAGCAGAATACAAATAAGGAAGAATCAAATAAGAATCAAGATTCAGAGAATAAGCAAGATTCAAACAACAATGAGAAAAACAACAATGGCGAAGTCCAGAATCCATTAGATGAAGCTGATAATTCCTATGTACCGGAAGATGATTACACAAATTTAGAGGATGATATCGGAAATCCTATAGAAGATTATCCAGAGGATGACTATTATATTTTAGATAATGAAGTATCCGAATATGAATTTCACGGACATGAGATCGATAGTTTTAATGAAAATATTTATTCCTACAGAAACCGTATGCATTATAGTCGATCTTTAGATTATGCGATTATTGACAGAACTAATAATCGATATGGGGAAATGTCAGGGAATGAAGAATACTTAACTTATTTATTAGAAAGTACCACTTTAGATACAGCCATGGAGGAGAGGTTAAAAAATACCTATGCTGGATATCTTGTAGTCGAATATGATAAGGATGGGGTTGCATCAATCCAAAAATCCTATGGAATTGACGTTGAAAAGGTATCAGGCATTCTTAAGGGCATTAAACTAGAGAATAATTTTTCTTATCTATATCGTGATAAAACCTATCTAGATATCAAGCCAGAAGATATTTCTTTTGTTGAGCCGACCAATGTTGCTATGGTGTATGCGATAGATAAAAGTTATCAGGCATTATTTGATTACTCTTATAACTTTTTTGTGGATTACAATGAGACGCAGATGCAAGGTTTGGTAATCTTATTTACAGTAGCAATCGGTGTAGTAATATTATTTGGAATCATTCTGTTCTGTATTCGCCCACTGGGGATTGGAAATGGTCTCTTAAGTAGAATACCACTCGAACTTGATATTTTATTCATTACTGGAATTGTTTTTGCTACAATTGGTATCGCTTATATTAGTACGTTTTATCCAAGTGGTGCTATAGAAGATTATCTTATGGACATTAATTTTGCCCCTTTTTATGCAAGAATGTTTTCGAATCTGGCAGTGTATGGTGGGTGGTTCCTCTATCTTTCTAGCATTTATGTAGTGTTAATATCACTTCTACAGCTATTCCGTAAAGGATTAAAACGTTATCTATTAGAAAATGTGCTATTCATTCGCTTTTTTGCATTTGTGAATCGTGGAATAGGCCGTATAGTAAAATCAATTCTGACCGTTAAATCAGGTGATGAAGTAAATAAAACAGTACTAAAATATGTAATTGTTAACTTTCTAGTCATTTTAATTATGTGTAGCGTCTGGTTTTTTGGTATTCCAGTACTTATTCTGTACTCGATTATTTTATATTATTTTATGAAAAAATACCTAACGGATTTGAAGGAGAAACATGATTATCTACTTCATGTTACTCATCAGATGGCTCAGGGGAATCTTGAGGTTCCAATTGAACAAGACTTGGGTGTATTAAAGCCACTTGGGGATGAGCTTTGTAAAATTCAACATGGATTTAAGAGAGCTGTTGACGAAGAAGTGAAGAGCCAAAATATGAGAACAGAATTAATCACCAATGTTTCTCATGATTTAAAAACACCATTAACAGCAATTATTACTTATGTAAATCTGTTAAAGGAAGATAATCTAACTAAGGAGCAGCAGATGGAGTATATTGATACTCTTGACCGTAAGTCGTTACGTTTAAAGCAGTTAATCGAAGATTTGTTTGAAGTAAGTAAAATTAACAGCAACAATATAACCTTAAATCCGGTGGAAGTTGATCTTGCAGAATTAATCAAGCAGGTTCAATTAGAACTAAGTGATCGTTTTGAAGAGTCTGGAATCGATGTTCGTGCTCAGTATCCAGAAGAGAAAGTTATCTTAATGCTTGATAGCCAAAAGACATATCGTATCTTTGAGAATTTATTTGTAAATGTGATTAAGTATGCAATGCCTGGAACAAGAGCATATCTTACTGTACAATTAGAGGAGGCTTCTGTAGAGATAACATTAAAGAATATTTCAGCAACAGAACTTAACCTAACTCCAGAAGAAATTAGTGAGAGGTTTATCCGTGGAGATAAAGCAAGAAATACGGAAGGTTCTGGATTAGGGCTTGCAATTGTAAAGAGCTTTGTAGAAATCCAAGGCGGAGTATTTCAGATTATTATGGATGGAGATTTATTTAAAGTCAGCATTCGATTTAGTAGATAACAAAAAATCCGATGCATATCATATGATTGATATGCACCGGATTTTTTTATTCTTGATAAGGAAAAGTCCCGAAGCATGCTTTTTCTTGCTGGCATTACAATTCATTAGCTCTTTCACAAATCAGAAAGTATCGTATCTATTATTACTTTTCACTGCCCATAAAGAACAGTGCGACAGTTCCTGGACCGGAGTGTGTTCCGATGGTTGGGCAGATATAGTTGATCATGATGTTTGTGATTCCAAATCGTTCCTTAATTAAATCTGCAACGAAATTTGCGTCCTCGATGCAGTCACCATGACTAATGAATACAACATCATTTTCATAACCTTTAATCTTGTGCTCCATATTATCTACTAGCGTAGTTAAAGCTTTTTTACGACCTCTAACATTGGTAAGAGGAATTAACCTTCCTTCGTTATCGACATGAAGTACTGGTTTTACATTGATTAAAGTACCAATGATTGCAGTAGCTTTTGAAACACGACCACCACGATGTAGGTGGAAGAGATTATCAACAGTAAATTGGTGACAGATATGATTCTTATTTTCTTCTATATAAGCAACGACTTCTTCTAAAGATTTCCCTGATTCTTTTAGTTGAACTGCCTTATATACCAAAAGTCCTTGTCCCATGGAGGCACAGCAAGAATCTAAGACAACAATCTTAGCCTCAGGGTTTTCTTCGCAAACTTCACGAGCTGCTACGGTAGCATTACTACAACTTCCACTAAGAGCAGAGGAAAAGCTAATATGAAGTACGTCAACGCCTGATTTAACCTGCTTTGTAAAGGATTCTAAAACAAATTCCGGATTAGAAGCCATAGTTGTTGGCATCAGACCATTTCTCATTCTATTATAAAAATCTTTAGGTTCAAGATCTTTATCGCCGCCATAAATATCCCCATCTAAATTATAGTATAATGGATGTAAAAAAATATTATGTTCCTTCACGTATTCCTTTGGAAGATCTGCAGTAGAATCAGTAGAAATAATATAATCTCTCATAATGAATTCTCCTTATATGAATTAATATTACTTTGTTTATTGGTTATTTTTAGACATAATATAACTCAATACTATTATATACACATTAAATATTATTATCTTGCAAGAAAAAAGTTTTTTTCTAGAGCGAGATATTAATTTTATTTACATTTATTTTACTTTCCGTTATTTTTTTTATAATGATACACGAAACCACTTATGATTGCGGTACAAGTTAACCTTGTAGGATAGAGGATGAGGCCATCTTTCAAGTACATAGGAATAACATTGTAATAATTAAAACATCAAGTAGTATTCAATACTATATAACCTATTATACCACTCTGTTTTGGACAGTTCAAGTTAGAACAGAAACAAAAATAACATAATTTTATATGCCATAAAAAAACACTTTGCTATTTCTATAAACTATGATATAATATCATAAGTTAACGATATTTAGGAGGCTACATAATGAAGCATATTAAAACTTTAAACACAAAGAATTTAAAAGATACAATGAAAAAGGGCGGATGCGGCGAGTGCCAAACTTCTTGTCAGTCTGCTTGTAAGACTTCTTGTACAGTAGGAAATCAGAGCTGCGAAAATAAATAATAGCAGTCTTGATATCCCTATCTGATAAGGACGATATTCATCTATTTGGATGAAACGTAGTTCGATGAACTGCATAAAAGAGAACTTAGTAAGCAGCGCATTTTGTCGCTGCTTATTCCATGTTTGGGACATATGAGACTAGGAGTGATTCATTTTTAGGAATGAATTAGTCCTGGCCTTATATAAGCTTATTAGGTCATTCGTTTCTTGACATAAATGAAATGTCATGTAACATAAGATGGAAGTAAAAAGGTTTTGTCCTTATGAGGACTTATATTGAAAGGAGTAACAACAGTGGTACACCAATACAAAAATAATGGTTTCAACATCGTACTTGACGTAAATAGCGGAATGGTACATGTTGTAGATGATCTTGCATATGATATAATTGCTCTCTATGAAAATGAGAGCAAAGAGGAAATTGTTGATAAGATGTGGGATAAATATAGCAAGGAGAACAACTTTGCTGATTTAAAGAAGGATTATCCTGAACTATCCGAAGAAACGCTAAAAGAAGAAATCAGTAATATTTACGATGAAGTAACAAAGATGAAGACAGATGGTAATTTATTTACGGAAGATATTTATGAGAATTATATCGGAAGTTTTAAGAAGAGAGAGACTGTTGTAAAAGCGTTGTGTCTTCACATTGCTCACGATTGTAACCTTGCTTGTCGTTACTGTTTTGCAGAAGAAGGCGAGTATCACGGAAGACGTGCCTTAATGAGCTATGAAGTAGGAAAACAGGCACTTGACTTCTTAATTTCTAATTCTGGTAACCGTAAGAATCTAGAGGTTGACTTTTTTGGTGGAGAACCATTAATGAACTTCCAGGTAGTAAAAGATTTAGTAGCATACGGAAGAAGTCAGGAAGAAATTCATAATAAAAAATTCCGTTTTACGCTAACAACAAACGGTGTTTTATTAAATGATGACATTATGGAATTTGCTAACAAAGAAATGAGTAATGTGGTACTTAGCATCGACGGAAGAAGAGAAGTCAATGATAACATGCGTCCTTTCCGTAATGGAAAAGGTAGCTATGACCTCATTATCCCTAAGTTTAAGAAGTTTGCAGATAGCAGAAATCAAACCAATTATTATGTTCGTGGTACCTTTACTCACAACAATTTAGATTTTGCTGAAGATGTAAAACACTTAGCAGAGCTTGGATTTGAACAGATTTCGGTAGAGCCTGTAGTAGCACAGGATGGAGAACCTTATGCAATTACGGTAGAGGACCTTCCTATCTTAATGGAGGAATACGATAAGTTAGCGAAATACATTATTGGGAGAAGGAAAGCAGGCCACTGGTTTAACTTCTTCCATTTCATGATTGATTTAAGCGGTGGACCTTGTGTTGCAAAGCGTTTGTCTGGTTGTGGATCAGGAACAGAATATCTTGCAGTAACTCCTTGGGGAGATTTATATCCATGTCATCAGTTCGTAGGGGAAGAAGAGTACTTAATGGGTAATGTCTTTGATGGAGTAAAAGCAACCGGCATAAGAGAAGAATTTAAGAGTTGTAATGTATACTCCAAGGATAAGTGTAAAAATTGTTTTGCAAAATTCTATTGTAGCGGCGGATGTTCTGCAAATGCTTTTAAATTCCATGGTAACATTAATGATACTTATGATATTGGTTGTGAGTTACAAAGAAAACGTGTAGAATGTGCAATTATGATAAAAGCTGCTGA
The DNA here is from genome assembly GCF_000733755.1 of Lachnoclostridium phytofermentans. Taxonomy (GTDB): domain Bacteria; phylum Bacillota; class Clostridia; order Lachnospirales; family Lachnospiraceae; genus Lachnoclostridium; species Lachnoclostridium phytofermentans_A. The sequence continues at coordinate 392,270 of NZ_JPOF01000008.1, forward strand.
GGCAGAAATGGAATAAGAAACAATCATAATGACATATTTTACTGTTATAATAAGCATAAGAAAAAGGAGAAACCAAGATGAAAGACAAGAGCAAAGGCTTCCTTAGCCTCTTGTCAGTTGTCATTATCATTGCAGCCATTTCATTTATTGCTGCATTTGGTATTGGTTCTGATAAGATTGGAAGTATCAATGATGTAAAACTTGGACTTGATTTGGCTGGTGGTGTTAGTATTACTTATGAAACGGTAAAAGAAAATCCTACCGAGCAGGAAATGGCAGATACGGTTTATAAAATGCAACTCCGTGCACAAAATTACAGCACAGAGTCAGCAGTATACCAAGAGGGTAGCAATCGTATTAATGTCGACATTCCTGATGTTACCGATGCAAATGCTGTGTTAGAACAGCTTGGTAATGCAGGTTCGATTTATTTTATCTATGGTCAGGGTCCTAATGGTATTCAAAACGTAGAATTCGATAGTAAAACTGGAGAATTTAAATTAATAAAAACCATGGAAGAGATTATTGCAAATGGTGATGTCGTTGTTGATGGATCTAATATTGCAAGTGCTGGAACAACGGAGTACGTAGATAAATTTAATGTAAGAAATTATTTGGTTAAGTTAATATTCAATGAATCTGGTGCAAAGAAGTTTAGTACAGCCTCCACATATGCAGCAGGTAACTACACTAGTACTTCGGATACGACCAATTATAAGCAGAGAATTGTGATAGTTTATGATAATCAAGTGGTTTCAGCTCCTAGTGTGAAGGATGCGATTACGACAGGAGAAGCTACCATTGATGGTCAAAAAAGTAAAGAAGAAGCAGATGAGTTGGCATCAGTGATTCGAATCGGTGCACTTCCATTAGAGCTTACACAACTACGTTCTAGCGTTGTAGGTGCAAAACTTGGTGTGGAAGCGATCAATTCTAGTTTACTTGCTGGTGCAATTGGTTTTATCTTAGTTCTTTTATTTATGATTATTTATTACCGCATTCCTGGTGTTGCTGCTAGTATTGCGCTTACCATGTATGTAGGTCTTGTTATTATTGCATTAAATATTTTCGATGTAACCTTAACGCTTCCTGGTATTGCAGGTATTATCCTGTCAATTGGTATGGCGGTCGATGCAAATGTTATTATCTTCCAGAGAATAAGGGAAGAACTTGCTACTGGAAAGACCGTTCGTTCCAGCATGAAGCTTGGATTTAATAAAGCATTATCTGCAATTATTGATGGTAATGTGACAACATTGATTGCAGCAGCTGTCCTTTTCATACTTGGTTCAGGTACGATTAAAGGATTTGCACAGACATTAGCGATTGGTATCATTTTATCCATGTTTACCGCGTTATTCGTAACTAAGTTTATTTTAAATGCACTTTATAGCATTGGATTCGATACGGAGAAATTCTATGGAGTTCAAAAGCAAAGTAAAGTTTATGATTTTATAAAGCATGGAAAGAAGTTTGCACTTATCTCAGGATTAATGATTGCCATTGGAATAGGTGCAATGCTGGTAAACAAATCAACAAGTGGCGATATATTAGCTTACGGTTTGGATTTTAGGGGAGGTACCTCTACACAGGTTACTTTCTCAAGCGAATTAACGGAGAATACAAATAAAGAAATTGAAGCGCTCGTGTTAGATGAACTTGGAATTGCATGTGAAATCGTTCAGATTAAAGGTGAAAATGCAGTTATGATTAAAACTAGGGAGCTATCTCTAGCAGAGAAGACTGCACTTGATAATCGTTTAGTCAAAGAATATGACATTGATAAAGAATTAATTACTAGCGAATCGATTAGTGGAACTGTTAGTGGTGAAATGAAATCGGATGCAATCTGGGCAGTCGCAATTTCAACCATATGTATGCTAATCTATATTTGGATTCGATTTAATAATATTGGATTTGCAAGTAGTGCTGTTATAGCATTACTACACGATGTTTTAGTAGTATTAATGGTCTATGCAGTTGCACGTATTTCTGTTGGAAATACATTTATTGCTTGTATGCTAACAATCGTTGGTTATTCTATTAATGCTACCATTGTCATCTTCGATCGTATTCGTGAGAATCGGAAAGAAATGCTTAAAAAGGATTCTTTACGTGATGTAGTTAATTCTAGTATCAGTCAGACCTTATCAAGAAGTATTAATACCTCTTTGACAACATTCATCATGGTGGCTGTGCTTGCAGTCCTTGGTGTTGAATCTGTGAAGGAGTTTGCAATCCCATTAATCGCAGGTATTGTATGCGGTGCATATTCTTCTGTATGTATCACAGGAAGCTTGTGGTATTTATATGAGAAAAAGATTGCAAAAGTAGAAGAATAAGGTGGATTAAAAAATTATATATACTTCCACTTTGGATTTTCCACTTAGAACATATCATAAGTAGCGTTTACTTAGATAGTCTCGATGGATAAAGATAACGATATTTCTAAAATAAATAAGTTTTAAGTTAAGTGCATCGGAAGAGGTCATTCATAGACCAACTCCGATGCACTTTTTATCATACAAGACAATGTAACAGGTTCTCTTGACAAAAATGCTTGGTAGATTTTAAAGTACAGACTTAATTACTTAGAACTATTTTTAGGTAAATCATGACGGTGTGAGAAGGAAATTCAAAGTAGTCAGATTGTTCATAAGTCATTGAATGGAAATAATAGTATTCAATAAGATTATTAAATAATTATGAAGTCATTGTAGTTAGTAAAGGAAAAATGCTAGAATAAAAGAAAATATAGATACGTTGGAGGAAAAAATGATTTCAAATTTAGTAATAATTGGTCTTATGATGGCGTTTTTAGTCAGTATACTGCTTCCGGCAGGATGCATAATTTACTGTTTTAAGAAATTTAAAACACGAGGGATGGTTTTATTCATGGTAATGGGTTTTGCAGTTTTCATGATTGCGAATAATTTGAGAAGCTTATTTTCATCCGTATTACCAATAAATAACATAATGAACTCATCGTTTGTTTTCTATATGATTTTGATGGCTGTCATCATTGGAGCATTCGACTTATTAGGTCGTTATTTTATCATTAATTATGTTAAAAAATCAGGGCTTGGCTTATATAAAGGTCTTTCGCTTGGTGTTGGATTTGCCGTAGGTCAGGTTATGCTTCAAGCAAGCTATTATTATCAACTATTTACTCATGCAAGGATGATAAATGATGGGACTTTCTATGATACGATGATTGGTCAGGGGGGCATTACAGCGGAAGCAATCAACAAGTACCAAGAGGCGTTTCTTACACTGCATCAAGCGACCTATTACGTTCAGGCGATTGAACAGGCAGCCTTGGTATTCTTAAATATCGCGTTAGTTTTAATACTGGTTAAGTATGTAATGGATCATAAAGTTGCAATTGGTGCAGCTGTTGTGGGTGGTATTCGTATCGGATATGAATTTCTTCGCTTATTTACTTATTATCTTGGCTCCGATTACATGAACCATGCGATCAGTGAAAGTGTTGCGTTAATTTTGAATGTAGTCGTTAACATTTTGGTATTAGTAGGAGGTATCCTTTGCATTTTAAAACTAATGAAATTGATCCCGATAGAAAAGAACTTAGCTATGAGTGAAAAGAGTCTGCCAAAGAAAAAGATTCAAAATGAAGTGAATGAGAAAAAGGCTTGGCAAGAAGTGAAGCAGTTAAATTCATTAACGGATGATAGCAAAGAGGAAAGTAAATAAATTAATATATCAAGGGAATCAGGAATGCTATTTTACTAGCATTTCCTTCCACCGGTTACTAAAAAGTTAAAGAATTAAGGCATAAGGACGATATCTAAACCAATACGTTGAGACATCGTCCTTTTATTTATTCATGACAAGGAAAAGTTCGCGGAGCGTGCTTTTTCTTGTTTGATGAAATAGAATAAGCCTTAATTATTCCATTATTTAGGGAAAAATATTACAATTAACATCATTCACACCCTTAGTTAAATTAATTGTCACGGTTTTATTTCTATAATTTAGTGTAATGCCACGATCCTCCTTTGAGGTAAGAACAAGGGATTTTAATTCACCTTCTGTATAAGTTAAGCTAGCTGTTAGACCGTAGGTTGCTTTATATCCTAGGAAGGTCACATCCTTTATCTCCTCAGGAAAAGCAGGAAGTAAGAATAAGGTGTTATTTCTATATTGGAATATCATCTCGCAAATCCCTGAAACACTACCAAAGTTACCATCAATCTGAAATGGTGGATGATTATCAAAAAGATTCGGCAGAGTACTTCCGGTTAGAAGTGCTTTAACATTTTGAAAAGCTAATTCCCCCTCTCCCAACCTTGCCCAGAAATTGATAATCCAAGCACGGCTCCAGCCAGTATGACCACCGCCGTGTGCTAGCCTTCTCTCCAGAGTCTTTTTCGCGGCTTCGGATAGCTTCGGAGTTTGTTCTGGTGTAATCTGAGTACCAGGGAATAATCCAAATAAATGGGAAATATGACGATGGCCTAATTCTAATTCCTCGTATTCTTCATTCCATTCCATAATCGTACCGTTACTATGAATTCTTGTCTCAGGCAATCGACTAAGACAGTCTTCTACCGACTTCGTAAGCTCCTCATTCAGAGTGACGGAGAATTCTTTATTTACTAACGTGTTTTTTGCATCTAACAAAGTATGATAGGCATCCATATAGTGATGGAATAACTCCCTCATAATTTGATGATCCATCGTACAACCAGCGCAAAGGTAACCAATTTGTCCATTTGGATGGCGATACTTATTTTCTGGGCTGGCAGTCGGTGATAGGATCAGATTACCATTCTTATCTTCAATTACAAATTCAGTTAGGAATAGGCAGGCATCTTGGAGAATAGGAAACATCTTGATTAAAAAGTTGATGTCCTTCGTATATTCATAATGTTCCCAGATATGAAGGCAAAGCCAGGCACCTCCTAGGACCCAGTAGGTTCCAGGAAGCCAGTAATCCTGTGGTGCACAATCACCCCATAAATCTGTGTTATGATGAGCAACAAATCCATGACAGCCATACATCTTTTCTGCTGTGGCTTTCCCCTTGTGGTGCATACGTCTAAGTAAATCGAAGAGTGGTAGATGAAGCTCTGGAAAATTCAACTTTTCTGCAAACCAATAATTCATCTCCGTATTAATATTAATAGTAAATTTACTACCCCAGGGTGGTGTCATACTATTATTCCAGATTCCTTGAAGATTTGCTGGAAGAGTACCAGGTCTGCTACAGCTAATCAGTAGATATCTTCCAAAATGAAAATAATCTTCTAATAGTTTAAGATCATTATGTCCCCTTTTCATTCTTCTAAGGCGTTTCGCAGTATCCAAAACAGAAACCTCTGCTACTTCCTCCGCTTGCGGAGTTAATATAAGATCATTACGATTAAAAAAGCTTTGGTAATCTTTTTTATGAGAACGCTTTAACTCCTCAAAATGTAATGATTTTACATCCATGAGATGAGTTCTTACATCGCTGATATAGTTTTCGCTACGAAACGCCGTTCTGATATCAAAAAACAGGGTTACTGTAGTAGCTTCCGATACTACCAGGTTGGCTCCAATCGTTTGAATCCTGCCATCACAAGAGGCTGCAGTAAGACGATTGCAAAAAGGAATTGCACCACGATAAACTAAAGCGACTGAGTCCCCATCCTCGCAATATAAACGATCCATAAAATGAGGTCTTGACAAAAGAAAACTTAAATCTAGCTTTCTAGGCCCCTTACTGGTGAATCGCATGACTAAAACATCGGCTGGTGTACTAATGAAATGTTCCCGAATAAAATTGGTCCCCTCAAAGTCATAGGAAACTGTTACCGTTGCATCGGAAAGATTTAGCTGTCTTTTATAGTTTGTTACTTCGGTATGCCCGGTTGTTATATGGATATCTCCTGCAGTTTGATAGCATCGCATATTATCTGGAGTTCCGCTAAGCGCTTGTAAGGTGGAATTCTGTGCTTCCTCTAAATTACCATCTGCAATCAGTTGTTGAATGATAGGCAGATTCTTTTTTGCATCTGGGTTATTTCGGTCCATTGCAAAACCAGACCAAATACTATCTTCATTCACTTGGATAATTTCATGATTGGGTTTTCCATAAATCATTGCACCAAGTCTGCCATTGCCAACAGGCAAGGCATCATTCCAGTCTTCTGCTGGATCCTGATACCATAGGATATGTCTTTGCATACGAGTGTTTACCAAATAATCTTCTTTGGTTGACTCCTTCCCTTAATAATTTTTAAATAGATTATCGTATTATGTACGTAATACATTACTTGTTGCTCTATATTCCCTTACGATTTGTTATCTATAGGTTATACCAAAAAGAGATAGAAATCAACAGCAATTGGAAATTAACAAAAACTCTTAGAATTATAGACTTGAAAGCAAAAATTCTGTATTATTTTGCAGGTTTTCATGTTACACTGAGGTAGTAACTTATATGAATGACAGCAGAGCAAATACGTTGCTAAGGAGTAGAAGAATGACATTACGCGAGGCAATATTAAACAAAGATTTAGAGGTAGTGAAGGAACTATTAGTAAAGGATCCTAATTCGATTGAGGATAGGACCGGGGGGATATGGCTACCGTTTTTAGCAGCTTCTCTAGGAGATTTAGGAATTGTACGATATATTGTAGAATATTCTAGAGCAAGTTTTAACGAGACAGATGAATTAAATAGAAACATACTTCATTATGGAGTAGAATCCGGCGATATTTCCGTTGTTCGTTACCTAGTTGAGAGAGTAGGGATGTCACCGGTTTCTGGAGATATTAACTTGGTAACTCCATATGAAATTGCATATAATAATAAAAATCAGGAAATCCTAGCTTTTTTTGAAGAAGTTTGTGGGGCTCCCTATGAGAAGATGTATCGTAACCCAATTCGTACTGGAATGCATCCCGATCCATCCATCGTTTGTGTGGGGGATGATTTTTATATGGTTAACTCCTCCTTTATCTTCTTCCCTTGTATCCCAATTTCTCATTCCAAGGACCTGATTCATTGGAAAGTAATCGGACATGCAATTACAAATCCGGAATGGGCGTACTTAGACGAGTTAGAAGGTGGACGAGGCTATTGGGCACCTGACATTTCTTATTATGAAGGAAAGTTTTATATCACCGCGACCTATCGTTTAAATGATACCGGAACCGTTTATAGAAAACAGATGGTAGTTTCTTCAGATAAGCCAGAAGGACCATATTGTGAACCAGTATTTCTAGATGAGGATGGTATTGATCCATCTATATTTACGGATGATGATGGAAGACGTTATATGTTATTAAATCGTGGTGCAAGAATATTTGAGATAAGTAAAGATGGAAAGAAGCAGCTTACCGAAGCTACACTTTTATATTATGGTCATCAAAAGAGAGCTCCAGAAGGATCTCATTTACTTAAGAAAGATGGTTGGTATTATCTCTTCCAAGCAGAAGGTGGTACTGGTCTAGGTCATCGTATCTCTGTTGCTAGATCAAAAGAATTATTTGGTGTGTATACACCGTGTCCATATAACCCTATTATGAGACAGCAGGATGAAAAGGGAGCAATAAAACGTTGCGGCCATGGAAAGCCTGTGAAAACTCCAAATGGTGAGTGGTATATGGTTTACTTGTGTGGCAGACAATTAGAGGGTGAATATAGTTTACTTGGCCGTGAAACAGCATTAGATCCAATTACATGGACAGCAGATGGATGGCCAATCGTAAATAATTTAGAAGGCCCTAGTGTATTACAAAAACTGCCTGACCTGCCTCCATTTATTACAGAACCGGAAACAGATGATTTTGAGAATGGTATATTAAGTAGTTTATGGGTATCTCCTCGTGTACCGTTAGAGAATGCATATACTTTCGGTAATGGATACTTAAGAATACAGGGAAGTAAAAAAGATTTAGATACAACAGAGTCTAGAAATATCTTACTACGTAGACAGCAGGATTTTCATTTTATTTTTGAAGTAACGGTGGGGGATGTTGATCTTAGTATTGGTCAGGACTATGGTTTAACCTGTTATTATGATGAGAATACGTATCTAAAATTTGGACTTTTTGAGACCAAAGAAGGTTTATTCTTACAAGTTGTGGAACATATCGATGAGGAAACAAAGGTGAGTCTGCAGGCGAAGGTCTCAAAAGGGGAATATCGTCTACGTATTGTGACAGAAGGACTTAAGAGAAGTTTTTATTATCAAGCAATCGATGAGAAAGAGGATACGAACTGGCATACCCTTGGTCAGTTAGATAGAGTTTATTATCTATGTGATGAAGGAATCAAGCGTGGGAAACGATTTACTGGTGCTATGGTAGGTATGTATGCTTATGCTGGTGAGAACTATTCCTTACTTGGTAAATTTAAAGATATTGTGTATCAGGGCTTGGATCGATAAGAATTTTTCTATAGAAAGCATTTTGAAGTGCACCCCAAACGATAGGCATACCCCCAATAGTTAGGCCAAAATCAAACCTAAGGGGAGGATGTCTTATTCATGACAAGCAAAAGTACGCGAAGCGTGCTTTTTCTTGTTTTATAGGAAGAATCATTGAGAGACAGACCCTTTCCCTTTTCCTTTTGCATGCCTGTATCCTTAATTTTCTACTGAAATAAGATTTGCAAAATAATGCATGTTTTGTTAAGATAGCTTATTGGAAGCTACGAAATAGATACTAATGAGTGGCTACTTTTAATACCGTTATTCTAACGACAAGAAGTGCTTCGAATTTCTTAGAGAATGGCTTAACGGAAGTTTAGAACCAAATTCTGATGGAAAGCGCTGTGAAAAAGGTGCTTATAAGATAGAAATGAATGTTGAGTTTTACTATTGCCTAATGCAAAGTTATCAATAGGAATGAAGTGAAATTATCAAGAACATACGAAGGAATGGAGAGTAAAATGAAAGAAAAATGGATGTTAGAGGCAAAGCGCGCTGATTTTGATGCATTGGCAAATCGTTTTGCTATCAGTCCGGTTTTGGCACGTATTATAGTGAATCGTGGGTTATCGAAAGAGGAAGACATACAACGCTATCTATCTTGTGATTTGAAGGAGATGTATTCGGGGCTCTTGATGAAGGGAATGGAACAAGCGTGTAATCTTGTGATTGAAGCGATAGAACAAAATCAGTTAATTGCGATTGGTACAGATTTTGATAATGATGGAATCTTATCTGGGCATAGTTTATCGACAGCTATCATGAGAATCGGAGGAAGAGTCGTCGTCTATGCTCCTGATCGTATTTCAGAAGGATATGGCTTAAACAGGCGAATTGTATTGGAAGCCTATGAAGCAGGCAGTCGATTTATTATAACTTGCGACAATGGAATTGCTGCATTTGATGCGATTGATTATGCGAAAGAACTAGGGATGACAGTTGTGGTAACAGATCATCATGAAGTTGCGTTTGTAGAAGATGAGGATGGTAGTAGAAGGTTTTTACTACCGAAGGCAGATGTTGTGGTAAATCCGAAACAAGAAGACTGCCCGTATCCTTTTAAGGGATTGTGTGGTGCTGGGGTAGTATATAAGCTGATTGAGCTATTATATGAGCATTATCATATACCGAAAGAAGAACTCTATGATTTATTAGAGTTTATTGCAATTGCTACGGTAGCGGATGTAATGGATTTGGTTTCAGAAAATAGACTGATTGTAAAATATGGACTGAAGTTATTAAGTCATACAAAAAACTTAGGAATACAAGCATTGATAGAAGAATGTGGGTTAGAACAAAAGCGAATTAGTGCATATCATATTGGTTTTGTGATTGGTCCGTGTTTTAATGCTGCCGGAAGGCTTGATACAGTAGCGGTTGCTCTTGATTTACTAAGTGCCAAAACAGCGGAAGAAGCCAAAAAATTAGCTGTCTCCCTAAAGAAATTAAATGACAGCCGCAAGGATATGACGTTACAAGGTGTAGAGCAAGCAATCGAACGAATAGAAACTTCAGATTTGATTCATGATAAAGTTTTAGTGGTAAAGCTAAAAGATACTCATGAAAGCTTGGTTGGAATTATTGCTGGACGATTAAGAGAGCGATATCATAAACCTGCTCTAGTTTTTGTTGATGTGGAACATGGTGTAAAAGGATCTGGTCGTTCCATTGAAAGTTATAACATGTTTGAAGAATTATTAAAGTGTAAGGACTTATTAACTAAATTCGGCGGTCATCCAATGGCAGCGGGGCTTTCGTTAGAAGCAGAAAACTTAGAATTGTTAAGAGAGAGGCTAAATCATAACACTACCCTCACTGAGGAGGACTTTATTCCGATTGTAAGAATTGATGTTCCACTTCCGATTGGTTATCTAAACGAAGCTTTTTTAGAAGAGTTAGAAAAGCTTGAGCCCTTTGGAAAAGGAAATAATAAACCAGTGTTTGCAGAACAACACTTTCAGATACGCCAAGCTCGAATTCTTGGGAAGAACCAGAATGTGTTAAAACTTAATGTTATTAATCCAGAGGGTTTTGCGATAGATGCCCTATATTTTGGTGATATCACAGAGTTTAATGAGTTTGTAGAAGCGGAATTTGGAAAAGAAGAAGTAAGAAAGATGTATCTTTCGCAATATAATGAAGTAGATTTAGCATTTACGTATTATCCTACACTCAATGAGTATATGGGGAATCGTACAGTCCAAATAATCATTCAAAATTATTGCCGCATTAAGGGAAAGAGGTAAGGGATGAACGAAGAATTACAAAACAGAGATATGGATCTACGGGAACTATTTGTAGCACAAAAATATGAAGCAATTATAGAAATCCTTAATTCTATGGAGGATGAGGATGTCTATGAACTAACGACTACAAATTGGAACGTTGTAAAGAAATATAATGATATGGATCGTGTTGATTTATTACGCCAACATCTTACATTCGTTGCATATACCAGCTTATTAGTGGAATATGCTGGTCAACGAACATTACTGCCGGAAGATGATTTTAAAGAAAAGTATGATCTATTTGAGGAAATCTATTCAAAGTTACAGCTTGCGTAAATCTATTCATTACAGAGCTTGTAAAACTGGTTTTTAGGTTAACCTCGAATAAAAGATTAGGGTTCATAAAGTGTTTTAGCATATCATCAAATATTTAATCAAAAGGTAGGAAAATCATTCGGATTTTCCTACCTTTTCTTTGTTGGGTTTATTTTAATTTAGCTTTTATATTATAATGGCTTCCTATCGAAATTAAAATGTTAAGCATTCTCAGACTTTTTCTCTGCATCTTTCGATTCTTTTCTAAGAAACATATTGGCACTGATTAAAGCAGGACGTAGGGCGTTATAAAGAAGTACAGCCATAATTGCCGATGTAATCGCATTCACAAAAGTGGTCACAGCGGTCATTTTAGCCCAGTTAATCGCTAAATCACCTTGTAATCCGAGAATAATTTTCTTATAAAAGTAACCAACCACAGGATCAGCGATAACGTTAAAACCTAATCCTGCAACAGAAGCTACGATAGATGCTACCAGAATCTTTGATTTTTTATGCAGAGTACTAATGTGAAAAATCTTATGAGCAACCAGACCAGCAATTAACCCGATGCATAGTTTTAAGAAAAAGGTTTGTGGTGCTACAGTAAAATATTTACCACTCATCAGATCAGCAAGAGATAACCCGACTGCACCGGCAAGACCACCCCAAGAGCCACCGAGTAAAAGAGCTGCTACGACAACAAAGGTATTACCAAAATGGAACGCAGTGCTTCCAGGGCCTACCGGGATATCAATACGGAAGTAGCTAAATCCGATATAAGCCAATGCGGCAAAAAGGGCAGCTTGTGCGAGTGTAATAACATTCATCGAGGATTTCGCAGTAGAAACGACAGGTTTTCTTAATTGAAGGACACCATTGATAAGAATTACGATTCCAAAAAGTAAGGTAATCAAACCGAAGATGAGTAATTTATCTGTCTGGCTTACTTCGATGGTTTCTTTTGTTTGATAACCATAGATAATTGCTGCTATGGACGCTAAAGTTAATATCGCTCCAATGATTAATGTAACAGGTTTGTTTTGGTTTAAATTTGCTTCCCCTTTGTTTTTATTTATGGTCTTTATAGAGTCCATATGTATCCCTCCTATTATTTATAACAAGTAAATTTTGCTTTTTCTTGTTTCATTTCTTTCTGTTGTTTCACAACATTGATTACTTCTGATCAGCTTAGACGTATGTTATCATTAATCTGGACATATGAAAATGTCCAGATTGAATGTTTTTGACCATACCAGATAGCAAGCGATTTGATAAAAATAGATGTAATTGTAGTTCATATTCCTAATTATTAAACGTCAAAATTATTATCTATCATAGGTAAGGAAATTTACCTTGAAAGCGTAATAAAATATGATACAATAGTACTAGAAAAATAGGTAAGCTTGATTATCTAAGCTTGATATTTCTTATTCAATTGGTGAATCCTAGGGTTAAACAGGAGAATTGGTTAGAAAACATGAAAGCATTAGATAAATCTTTTATTCAACAAGTTTGTGGTTACGCTGTACATAAGCTTGAGCTACAAAAGACAGCGAAGAAATGAGGAAAAGTATGAGAAATATTCAGCTAATCATAGAATATGATGGCTCTCGATATGATGGATGGCAAAAGCAAGCAGGAAATCAGAAGTCAGTGACCATTCAGGAGAAGATAGAAGATGTTTTAAATAAGATGGAGAATGAAGCCGTCGAAGTTATTGGTGCAGCTAGAACAGAGGCAGGGGTACATGCCTATCAACAGGTGGCAAATTTTAAGACAAATACTAATATGAAGGTATACGAAATCAAGCAATATCTAAATCGATATCTGCCAAGAGATATTGCTGTTCTAGAAGCCTTAGAAGTACCTGAAAGATTTCATGCAAGCTTTAATGCAGTATCCTTCTCTTATGAATATAAGATCTCCATTGGAGAAGTACCATCGGTATTTGATCGAAAATATAATTATTACTGCTTTAAACGTCCTGATATAGCAAAGATGAAGGAAGCAGCTAAGTATCTGATAGGAAAGCATGATTTTAAATCTTTTTCTGATAATAAAAGAATGAAAAAATCCACGGAAAGAGAAATCTATTCTCTTGATATCTATGGGGATGAAAAAGAAATAGTAATCTCGGTTCATGGAGATGACTTTTGGCCACATATGGTACGTATTATGGTTGGAACCCTACTTGAGGTAGGATTATCAAAAATCGAGCCTGTCGAACTAAAGAAGATCTTAGAGAGTAAAGATAGGGAGAAAGCCGGTGAAACCATTGATGCAAAAGGTCTATTTTTAACAGAAGTGCATTATAAATAATAGTAAAGAGCATGTCAGCATTGTACCATAGAGTTAATTTAGGGTGGGAAGTCTGCTGCATTGACACCGGAGAGGTGTTGTAATTACATTAGGAGGCGCAGTATGGAAAAATATAAAATCGTAGTGAAGGGTTTAGTGAAAAATGAAGGGAAGTATGCTATTGTACAACGTTGGTATGATGACAGAATATTAGATCCATATCGTTGGGGATTTGTCGATGGACAGATTGAATTTGGAGAAGCACCAGATAAAGCAGTAGTACGACTAATACGTGAACAATTAGGTATTGATTCGGTGATGGATCGTGTCTTATATACTTGGACTTATATGGTGGGTGATACCTTTCATGTTGGAATTTGCTACGAATGCTTTGCGCTACAGACAGAAACCATCCTTTCAGAAGATCTGCAACAGATGATGTGGGTTGAGCCATCTCAGTTTGAAGAATATATTGATAACCAGGATATCCTGCATGATTTAAGAATGGTGATGGAATTTTAAATAGTGAATATTTATTATTAAAAAAAATAGATGGATGACGAAACAATTCTGTTCTTACAATGCAATCACAGAATTAAGAAACATAAGATACAATACAGAAATGAGGGTAGTGTGAACATCAATAGTTTTCACACGGCTATTTGTGCTGGTGCACAAATGCACCTCTTTATAAAAAGGCGCCAAAGCGCTAGAATGAGGATTAGAATGAAAGTATTAATAAAAAATGGATTTATATTAGATCCTGCAACGAACAAAGAAGGTAGATTTGACCTCTTAATTGAGGGTGAGACAATAAGCAATGTGGCAGAACATATAGAAGATTCCAACGCTACAGTAATTGATGCCTCTGGTAAATATGTAATGCCTGGTTTTATCGATCTTCATGTGCATCTTAGAGAACCAGGTTTTGAATATAAAGAAACGATTCAAACAGGTGCTAAGGCTGCGGCTGCTGGGGGATATACAACAATTTGTCCAATGCCTAATACAAATCCGACCATTGATTCTCCTGAAATGGTTGAATTTTTAATTCAAAAATCTAAGTCAGATGCAAAGATTCATATCATACCAGTAGGAGCCGTTACGGTAGGTCAGATGGGAAAAGAGTTAGCTGACATTGAGGGGATGGCAAAGGCCGGGGCCCTTGCACTTAGCGAAGACGGAAAATCTGTGATGGATGTGCTAGTATATGTCGAAGGTTTAAAAGCAGCGAAGGAAGCTGGCCTTGTTATGTTAGCTCACTGCGAGGATAGGCAGTTAGTACGAAATGGTGCGATGAATGCTGGAAAAAAAGCTGAAGAATTAAATCTTCGTGGAATAACAAATGCAGTTGAAGATATAATTACTGCACGAGATATTTTTTTAGCTGGAGAAACAGGTGCGAAACTTCACCTATGTCACTGTTCCACAAAAGCTTCCGTCGCATTAGTTAAGATGGCAAAGGAACTTGGTATCAAGGTGACAGCTGAAGTCTGCCCTCACCATTTTATCTTAAGTGATGAGGATATTCCTGGTGATGATGCTAATTATAAGATGAATCCTCCACTTCGTAGTAAAGAAGATGTAGAGGCATTAAAAGAAGGATTAAAGCAAAATATTATGGAGGTAATCTCTACCGATCATGCTCCTCATGGAGAAGAGGAGAAGAAAAAATCTATGGCAAATGCTCCATTTGGTATTGTAGGTTCTGAAACAGCATTTTGCTTAACTTATACAGAGTTAGTAAAGACCGGTTATTTATCTCCAATGCAGATGGTGGAGAAGATGAGTTACAATCCAGCAAAAATTCTTGGAATAGACAAAGGGAGCTTAGAGCCTGGCAAGATGGCAGATATTGTAATCGCTGATTTTGATGCGGAATATGAGATTGATGCAACAAAGTTTTATTCCAAAGGGAAGAACACACCATTTCATGGGAGAAAGGTAAGCGGTAAGGTAATGCTTACGATGGCTGCTGGAGAAGTTGTGTATCAGGCAGAAGAATAATTTTGCTACTCCTAAGTTAATTTATCTTATTAATGTATAGAGAATAAGATTACTTTTTCTTATATCATTTTATATTTCAACCGCTTTTTGATGATAATTAATCGAAAGGCGGTTTTATTTACTTGCCTGTTTTACGGATTAGGTATTTGGTTTCCTATTGCAGTCAAGTAATTTTTATGCTATACTTTCATCATTTGAAAAAATATACCCTGGAGGATTCGATATGATACAAAAACTCATAACCAAAATTGAACAGAACAATGCACCTATTGTTGTAGGATTAGACCCGATGTTAAGCTATATCCCAAAGCATGTTTTAGAGAAAGCATTTGCTGAGTTTGGTGAGACTCTTGAAGGGGCAGCAGAAGCAGTTTGGCAGTTTAACAAGGCAATCGTAGATGCAACCTACGACTTAATACCGGCTGTGAAACCACAGATTGCGATGTATGAGCAGTTTGGTATTCCGGGGTTGATTGCATTTAAGAAGACTGTTGATTACTGTAAAGAGAAAGATCTTGTAGTAATTGGAGATATTAAACGAGGTGATATTGGATCTACCTCCACAGCGTATGCTACTGGACATCTTGGAAAAGTTAATGTAGGTAGTAAATCCTATTACGGCTTTGATGAGGATTTTGTAACAGTAAATCCATATCTTGGTTCAGATGGTGTGATACCATTTATCGATGTTTGTAAGGAAGAAAAGAAAGGCTTATTTATCTTAGTGAAAACCTCAAATCCATCGAGCGGTGAATTCCAGGATCAGCTAATTAATGGGAAACCACTTTATGAATTAGTTGGAAGAAAGGTTGCTGAGTGGGGCGAGATGTGCATGGGTGAAAAGTACAGCTATATTGGTGCTGTTGTTGGAGCAACCTATCCGGAGATGGGAAAAGTTCTTCGTAAATTAATGCCTAAGACTTATATCTTAGTTCCAGGCTATGGAGCACAAGGTGGAAAAGCTTCTGATTTGGCTCCATATTTTAATGAGGATGGCTTAGGTGCAATCATCAATTCCTCACGTGGAATTATCGCTGCATATAAGCAGCCTGCATATGAGAAGTTTGGTGACGTGAATTTTGCAGATGCTTCTAGACAAGCAGTTATTGATATGAGAGAAGATATTAATCAGGCTCTATCTCAAAAAGAATAAATAGAGTATAGGCGAAACGATGAGTAAGAAAACATATATTAATGATATGACGCAAGGGAGCCCTACAAGGCTATTGGTACACTTTGCAGTACCGATGCTAATTGGTAATCTATTTCAACAGCTCTATAGTATGGTAGATTCTATTGTGGTCGGTAATGTAGTTGGAGATAGTGCACTTGCTGCTGTAGGGTCGACTTGGGCCTTGAATTTTTGTTTTAGACCTTTTATTTGTAATCGGGTTTGGTTGGGGAGTTGCTGGAGCGGCAATTGCTACGATTATAGCACAGGCAGTATCAGCAATCGGATGCATCCTAACAGGGTTTCGAAAAATACCATTGATTCGTATGCCAATCAAAGAATTTAAGATTGATAAAGGAATTATGAAAAAATGTATCTATCTTGGGATACCAGCGGCACTTCAGAACTCCTTTGTTGCTATCTCAACCATTGTATTACAACGTGTGACAAACCAATATGGAAAAACTGTAGTAGCAGCTGCAACAGCGGCACAACGTATTGAACAGCTCGTCCTAATGCCTGGAATGTCGCTCGGTTTATCCGTTGCATCCTATACTGGACAAAATATCGGAGCGATGCGTATTGACCGAGTGAAAAAAGGGTTTTGGTCTGCAACTAAAATAATTGTTGCATTTAGTTTAATTATGATGCCTTGTATGTACTTTTTTGCAGGTTCTGTAATGAAACTCTTTACCGATGTAAAAGAAGTTGCAGAGATTGGGCAAAAAGCAGTACGTGTTACCTGCATGTTTTATATCCCAGTTGGCATGATTTATGTTTCCCGTAATGTTTTGAGTGGTGCTGGAGATATGAAGATACCAATGATTATGGGAGTTTCAGAAGTCCTATGTCGTGTTATATTTGCCAGTCTATTAACCAAGATTCCTGCGATTGATTATATGGGAATCTGGTGGGCAACAGGACTTAACTGGTTTATTACAGGAGCAATTGGTACAATACGATATGCTACTGGAAAGTGGAAGAATAAATCTGTTGTACATGAATAATTCTATATTTATTAAGAGGAATGCATCTTTTATGCATTCCTTTTTTTAATAAGTGCGACAGATTGCTGACGCATCTTATTCATGACAAGGAAAAGTGCGCGCAGCGTGCTTTTTCTTGTTGGTGCAAGTACCTCTACTGTAGTGCCCCATCTGTCTATTAAGCATAAAAAGAAGCCTTGCATCACAGTAGATAGCTATCTATGTTACAAACGTTAACTTAGCTTTTTGAATCTTGAGCTAGATTTTTCTTACGGATTTTACGAGCAATTACAAATAAAATCACTAGTAAAAGTACCGGAATAAGAATATCTTTGTACTTAGTGTAATAAGTAACAGTATTTGACCAATTACCACGAAGGAGATAGCCTATACCAATTAATAGAGTATTCCACAGGGTTATACCAATGATAGAAAATAAAGCGAATACAGGATAAGGCTGTTTGGCCGCTCCTGCAACAAACGCTATGTAAGTACGAATGATTGGAACCATTCGTCCAAAGCAAACAACATAAGAGCCGTAACGCTCAAATCTTTGATAAGAGGCATCGATGCTTTTCTTTGTTTTTGGGAACTTCGTCGTTAGTTTCTCTAAGATACAGTGTCCACCGATACGACCAACGAAGTAACAGATGCTAGTTCCTATCATTCCAGCACATACACTAACAGGAAGCATAAGAAGAAAAGGAATATTCTGAAGAGATGCAACAGCACCGGAAAAAGGTAAGACAATCTCGCTAGAGATTGGAAAACAACCGTATTCAAGCAGAATAATTACAAACATGGCGAATAGTCCATTTTCATAGATAAAACGGACAACAGAATCCATAAGACCCTCCATAAGAAATCTGTTTTTTGTAGTTTATGTGGAAATATAACCTTTCAGAACAAGGGAATTTATCAAGTGTAATATTGCATATTTGTGTTATTCTTGTGATGAAAAGTTTATTATGGTACAATCAAGATAACAATAGGAATCGTGAAAATTAGGTGAGTGGGGTCGCATCTTATGGATATCTGTCTTTATAATGGTAGAGAGATTTGTACTTATGATTTGAAAGATGAAGCCGGAATTTATTATCAAGATATTGTGTTGGAGTGGAAGAGAAACGCTGCGAAGAAGAAGTTAATCTGTGTTGATTGTGGTAGTCCAGTATATCTAGCCGCTGGTTTAAAGAAAGAGCCTTATTTTGCTCATTATGATATTGTTTCTTGTGCCTATGGTAAGAGAATGGAGTCACAGGAACTGATCCGTGGAAAAAGGCTTCTTTATCATATGCTAAAACGAAGTTTTCCATCAAAAGAAATACAGATAAGACATCGTCTTTCGAATGGATTATATACCACCTGCTATGTAAAAAATGAGGAAGGTTATGATCTAGCAATTGATTATCGATTACAGATGTTACCAATTAAGGAACTGGATTTAAGAGTTCAGTACTTTGACGAGCAAGAGATTATTCCAGTATTTTTATTGGGGGTAAGACAGGATAAAAAAAAAGGTCAGCTATCCTGGTATCAAACCTATATTCAAAATCTAAGTGGAAGCTGTGTTTTTCTTGATGCCAAAGAAGAGATCTTACATATGAAACACCATATTACCTATGTAGAAAATAGAAAACGAAAAAGTAAGGTATATCAAAAAACATATAGTATTCATGATATAACACTATCAAAAGACGGCACATTTGATTGTGATTTTTATGAAGAGTGTGAAAGAAGGAAGATAGAACTTGAACAAAAGGAAGAAAGGGAGCAAAATCGTCTACGAGAAATAAGAGATAGAGAGAGAAGATATCATGAGGAACAGATAGAGAAAGATAGAATTCTTGCAACGATACAAGAGCGAAAGAAGCTGCAAAACGAGCAAAAATTGCTGGAGTATCAAGAATGGTGTAAGCAAAATAGCCTCTTAAAAATTGATTTTCATACAATAGCATTGCCAGAAGGAATACGTAGAGATGTGTTGCTAAACTGCGTGGAAATGATGAAAAATGGTCAAGAAGAAATGATATCGAAGAGATATTTGAATTATATTAATATGCTTATGGAAGGTAACTAATACTATTTATGTGGAGGTAGTAAAATGGAAGTTAGAGGATTTACCTATGGTTATATGGCTAAGAGAGGGGCTTACCAAAGTGAAGCGGGTAAAAAATCACAAGAAGCTATGTTTGATATTGGAATCAATTGGATGTGTTTGGCATTTCCACTGTATCAAGATACTTATCAATCAACAAAAATTCGATTTGATTATCGATATGACATCACAGAAAAAGATATTTTAACGGCAATAAAACGTGCCAAGGATCGGAATATTAAAGTATGTCTGAAACCTATGGTAAATTGCAAAGATCATATCTGGAGGGCTTATATCGATTTTCCTGAGGAAGACTTTTTAGGAGAAGATACCTATTGGAAACAATGGTTTGAATCCTATACAGCATTTTTAATACATTATGCAGAGATTGCACAAGATACAGGCTGTGAGATGTTTTGTATTGGTTGTGAGATGCTTGGTACAGAGAGAAAGGAAGAATATTGGAGAGAAGTAATTAAAAGAGTCCGTGAAGTCTATAAAGGACCGATTACTTATAATACCAATCATGGGAAAGAGGATAAAGTCTCCTGGTTTGATGCTCTTGACTATATAGGTACCTCTGCTTATTATCCAGTTGCAAGAGCAGGTGGAGCCACAAAAGATAGTATGGTGAAAGAGTGGATTAAGATTCGAGATGATCTTAAAGTATTAAGTGAGAAGTTAAATAAAAAAATTCTATTTATGGAAATCGGTTGCCGGAGTGCAAAAGGCTGTGCTTCTATGCCGTGGGATTTCATGCATAAAGAACTTGAAAGAGAAGAAGAAGAGCAGGCTGCGTTTTATGAGTCCTGTTTAGAGGTGTTCTTTGAGGAACCATGGTTTCAAGGAATCTTTTGGTGGGATTGGAGCACGGTAATCTATGATACGGAGGAAGAAGCAAAAAATGATGTTGGTTTTAATATTCATAGAAAAAAGGCAGAAACTGTCATAAAGAAATGGTACCAAAAGGGTAAAGAGAGTGAAGAGACAAACCGATAACAGTTATGGAGTAGTTAATTACTAGCAGGAGTAAGAATGGATAGTAAGATACAAATAGAAAAAAAAGAGATGTCGGATAACAAAACTAGCGCAGAGAGTAGAGACAAATTAAAGATACTCCGGCTACAAAACCAATTCGATCTCCATAACCCAGACACTGCTTTAGACCTCTATGAAAAGTTAATTTTAGATCAAACATTTTTTGAAACGGAATTAGGGAGGGGCTTTCTTAAAAGTTTATTGCATACTGCAATTCATTCCGAATCCTACTTAGAGGATGAGACTGCTTTGTCTGGACGACATGAGGGCAGAAGAAAAAAAAGAGTTAAAGAACAAAGAAACAGAACACAAAGTAGAAGAAAGCAAAGTAGCAGAACACAAAGTAGCAGAACACAAGGTAGCAGAAATCAAGGAAACAGAACACAAGGTAGCCAAACACAAAATTATTTGCTACCAATAGATAAAGATCAAAGAAGCAATCGTAGGAAAACAAAAAAGAAGAAAAAAACAGTATACTTAGTATTTTTATTATTATTTTCTTGTATTTTTTTCTATCATATTTATCAAATGGTAAGTTATCAGGTACTTAGTTATCTCAGTGCCAAAAAGATTGATGATTTAGTGAATAGTATTTTACTTCCGGTAGAATCAAAGAATCAGAATATTGCATTAAAAGATGATGGAACACAAAATCAGGAGTTTTCTGTTGAGGAAACTGAGAATGATGTGCTTTATGAATATAGTGCTTTATATGAGAGAAATCCAGATCTCATTGGCTGGATCCGAATTGAAGGAACCGTAATTAATTATCCGGTGATGCAAACGAGGGAAGACGAGGAATATTATCTTCTTCGAGATTTTGACCGAGAGAGTGATATCAATGGATTACCATTTATGGATGCAAGATGTGATGCAAAAACAGACTCTAATTTGATTATCTATGGCCATAACATGAAAAATGGCTCGATGTTTAGCGCCTTGATGAACTATGCAGAGGAAGAGTTTTATAAAAAACATCCAGTAGTATTATTTGATACAATCTATGAGAAGGGTGTTTATGACATTATAGCAGTATTTCAAACAAGAGTTGCTTATCAGGACGAAGATACGTTTCGATATTACAACTTTGTCGAGCCGTTTCATAAGGCAGAATTTTATAATTACTTAGAAAATATCAGTGAATTATCTTACTATAATACCGATCAAACCGTGGACTATGGTGATAAATTAATTACGTTATCAACTTGCGACCGTTCCATTGAGGATGGAAGATTGGTTGTGGTAGCACGAAAGAAAAACTCTTAAAAGATAAACTCTAGTTACGTAAGAGTGTGTTAGAAGGAGAGAAAATGAAACATAGAATAACAGCAATGATCATAAGTATATTAACCATATTTGGTCTATTAATAAAACCAATCATGACGTTTGCTGCAATCAGTGAATATAAGGTAGATGAAAAAGAATATAACTTACGAGTAGAGGATTTTCCGACATTTACAGCAGATTGGGATTCCATCTATGCAAAGATGAATAATCGGAAGGATACATCAGGGTATCTGTTATCACTTTTCGATGATTATGATTCTACGGATGTTACGCTGGCAGCGTTTGAAGCCCAGGGAATATCAGTAGACGCTGATGCGTGTTATGGTGTTGAAATTACGCTATACAAACAGGAAGCGGATGAGGAATATTATCCAGTGGATGGAGCTGTTAATGTAGAACTTATATGTCCTCTGCCAGATGTATACTTAGATACACCGAGAAATGTTCAGATGTATCAGCTTGAGTCTGGAAGGAATAAACCGATAAAATTCTCCCTTGTAACGGTAAATGAAGTGATATGTGTCAAATTTAAAGTAAATGCAAATGCTATTTACTCTTTTGTCCTAACTGATGATATCGTGGAGAGTGAGGAGATACCAGCCCCATCCAAGGCACCAACGGTAACGCCAAAACCAACAACATCGGTAACACCAGAACCAACACAAGGTGTGACTCCTACAAAAAATCCAGATAATACTGGTTCATCTGGTAATACAAACTCAAATACAAATCAAGGGAATCGTCCAAAAGATAAAACACCACAAACTGGTGATCAAACTAGTATGGTAAGGTGGCTTACCTTATCAACTATCTCAGGGATAGGAATGATATGGGCATTTTACGAGTGGAAGAAAAAGTAGAAAGTTCATAACTTGTGTTTTCTTTTAACGAAATCCCATTACAAAGAGTTAAAAAGTTAGGTGCAAAGACAAAGAGCCTATAACCTATGAGAATTCCTCTCATGGTTGTTGGCTCTTTTCTTGATAGAAGCAGATTACTATTAACGGTTAGGCATCATATTTTTTATCATTTCTAATTTCATTTTATCTGCGGGTGACATATTAACTGTTAGTAAATCTGTAATGATATTAACCTCTTGCGGTGTAAAGTCCATATTCATTGCTTTTAGTTTTGCATTTGCTTTCATTAAATTAGGCAGAGCTTTTTCCATAGGTAATCCTTGTGTTTCCTTAATGAATTCAAGGAGAATTTGCTTTTTTAATGGGTGCATATTTCGTAGCGCTTCATTGTTCATCCAATCTGTGTTCATACTTTCTACCTCATTTCTTTCCTTACTTATCCTATCTTACAACCTACTTTAGGTTGGCATAAACATCCCGGATTCAAACATCTTCTTCATCGATTCAAAGGTGCTTTTTTGCTCTGGAGGCACCATACTAGCAATCATATCAAACATTTGCTGGTTGTTTGGCCTTGCTGCTGTTTGATTGACTGATTGTTGGGACTGAGTATTTGCAGCTTTAGCAACATTTTGAGTGAGTTTTGAAGAATTCCCTTTTCTTGCTGCATCAGCAGCCGAGTTAATATCTCGATAAGGTGTGATACCAGAGGTATCATAAGGTGCACTCGTAACATCCTTATACTTATTTCCATTATCATATGGGGGCTGATTGATATAACGTGATTGAGTCATGACTGGACTCGTAGTATTTGCAGTCTGAGTAAGATTATCTGATGGTGGGCTCTGGCCGTACATGGCTTGATATAGTAGATCATATGGAGTAGGAGAGGTACTTTCATAATAAGAATTATCGTTATTTATGGATGCTGCTGACGGAGCAGATAGATCCGATGGAGACACCGTGGAATGATTGCCCTGAGTAGGAGAGTTTGCTTGAGGGGAACCCGGAGGAGTTCCTCCGAATGGAAAGCCTTTCATCATATTCATTATATTTGGTAGATTCATCATTCCTGGCATATTCATCATTCCTGGCGTATTCATCGATCCGGGTGTATTCATCATCCCAGACATATTCTGATACATCTCCATAAAGCGCTTCATATTAAATATGTTAAGTACATTATCGACAATTGATATTTCTGTTGTTGAACAGTATGGGCGTATACTTTTTAAGATGCCTTCAAAATTAATAGAACCTTCTTTGCCACCAAAGCCAAAAAGTCCCTGCAGTCCTGAAAGACCGGTAGCACTAACGGTATTATCTTTTGAATCAGTCTTCTTCCTACCAAACACGTTGAGTCCTCCCTGTTGTCTTAAGTTTTGGATAACATCCATAAAATCACTGAACTTTACGAATATATCCAAGGTTTTTCTTGTATCAGAATCAAGGTATGGAGCTGCTGCTTGAATCATCTTGGAAGAACGACTTTGCCTAGAAAAAGAGGTAATGTTATCAGAGCTATTCTCAGCCTGATTCGTCTCCTCCATAAGAGCTCCTCCTTGTTGTCCGATTATGCAAGAGTCATAATGTAGAGTTGTTATAGGGTATCATTAGCCATCTTGCCTATAACAATATATTCTATGAGACATAAAAATAGACCGCGGGTTCTTATCTGGTATAAGAAGCGGTCTATCTTAAATCTAGTTTGGGTATTCCAATCGTTCTTTTGTAATGAAATCAAGTACTTCACTTAGATAACGTTTCGCAAGGAATTTTGCCATTGGTAAGTTCATATCCAGATAATTACCACAGTGAATTGCAGCAGCGCCAGGAACCTCACCTTCAAACTCGCTAATAAATGTAAATAGTTCCTTCATCAAAGGGATAATGTCTTCTGAAGTGTAATCACCTGCGAGTAATAGATAAAATCCAGTGCGACATCCCATAGGTCCAAAATAGATTACCTTACTTCCATACTCTGTATGATTTCTTAAAAAGGTAGCAGCAAGATGTTCGATAGCATGCATCTCAGCAGTATTCATAACAGGTTCAAAGTTAGGACGTGTCATACGAAGATCGAAAGTCGTAATAATAGCATCTCCAGCACTGTCTTTTCTAGAAACATAGACACCAGGGAGTAATTTTAAATGATCAATTGTAAAGCTTGCAATAGGTTTCATCGTTCTTATTAATGTACCATTTCGATACATTTAACCTCCTTATTTTCTCTGCATTGAATTATAACATAGTATGACTAAGATAGAAAGAAAAAATCAGTATCCTACGAAACTGCATAGATTTTTTTATAGAAATCGTATATAATCAAAACCATAATGAATAGGATTGGAGAACTCATATGATAAAGAATATTGTTTTTGATATTGGCCAGGTGCTTGCAGAATTTCGCTGGCATGACTATATTGATGAACTTACAATCAAAGAAGAATATAAAGAAAGATTAGCAAAGGCAACTGTGTTATCTCCATACTGGAATGAAGTGGATCGTGGTGTTTTAACAAAAGAAGAGATTATGAAGCGTTGTATTTTGCTTGATCCAGAAATAGAAAAGGAAATTAGTTTATTTTTTCAAGATACCAGTCAGTTAGTGATTGAATTTGAGTATTCAGAAGCATTGGTTAAAAGTCTTAAGAATCAAGGGTATCAGATTTATATATTATCTAACTATGGTAGAGAGAATTTCTCCTATGTTAAGGAAAAATTTCGTTTCTTAGAACACGTGGATGGGGCAGTTATTTCCTATGAGGAGCAACATATAAAACCAGAGCCAGAAATCTATGAAGCTTTACTATCTCGGTATGGGATTGTGCCAGAGGAATCTGTATTTTTAGATGATTTAGCAGCAAACTTAGAAGGGGCAAAAGCATTTCACTTTCATACGATTCAATTTCACAACTTGTGGCAGGCAAAACGAGAGCTTAGAAAGTTAGGTGTTATGGTAGAAGAGAGAGAGTTTGACAGTATTATCTTTGATCTGGATGGTACCATGTGGGATTCTACAGAGAATGCCGCTATCGTGTGGAAGGAAATAGCTCAAAAAGATCACCGTATCACGGACGAGGTTACTGCACCAAAGCTAAAGGCTCTCTATGGGTTACCTTTGGAAGAAATAGCAACTGGACTCTTTTTAAGCGTTCCAGAGGAAATTGCTATTGAGACGATGGAACAATGTGTCGTAGCGCAGTGCCCTTATTTAGCAGAGCACGGAGGAATTCTGTTAGGAAATATAGAAGAAACATTAAAAAAGCTTTCAAAAAAATACCGTCTATTTATCGTAAGTAATTGTAAAAGTGGCTATATTGAAGCTTTTTTAGAAGCGCATAAGTTGGGACAGTATTTTGAAGACTTTGAGTGTCCTGGCGGTACTGGGAAATTAAAAGCGGATAATATTCGCATTGTGATGAAACGTAACCAATTAAGAAATCCAATCTATGTAGGAGATACGCAAGGAGATGGCGAAGCTGCCCATCAGGCAAAAATACCTTTTGTGTATGCTCGTTATGGGTTTGGTAAAGCAACTGAGTATGAATATGTAATAGACTCTTTTGAGGAATTAACTTCATTACAGATGGCAGAATAGAGGTTAGTATGAAAATTGTAATCATGGAAGCAAACACGTTGGGAAAGGATGTAGATTTAGGTCTCTTTCAAGAATTTGGAGATGTTGTAATCTATGGGGAATCCAATCCAATAGAAAATGCGAATAGAATAAAAGATGCAGATATTATCATTGTTAATAAAATTCCAATGAACGAGGAAATCTTAAGAGGTGCAAAAAAACTAAAATTAATCTGTTTGACTGCAACAGGGACAAATAATATTGATTTTAAGTATACCAAAGAACGTGGAATATCAGTAGCCAATGTAAAGGGCTATTCCACCCAGTCAGTGGTACAACATACCTTTGCCCTACTGTTTTATGTCTATGAAAAATTAGCTTATTATGATCACTATGTTAAGTCTGGTGAATATACAAGAAGTGATATCTTTAGTAATTTCGAAGTAAAATTTCATGAGTTATATGGGAAGACTTTTGGGATAATAGGACTTGGAGAAATTGGACAAGGAGTGGCTAAAATAGCGGAATTATTTGGTTGTAAGGTAGTCTATTACTCAACTTCTGGTAAAAATAATAATACTGATTATGAAAGGGTTGATTTACCAACTTTGTTAAGAGAGTCAGATGTAGTATCCATTCATGCACCACTTAATGAAGTCACACAGGATTTGATTGGAGAGGCTGAATTAGCAATGATGAAGTCGGATGCTATCTTATTGAATTTAGGTCGTGGACCAATCGTAAATCAAGAAGCATTAGCCGAGGCATTATTAAATAAATCCATCGGTGGAGCGGGATTAGATGTATTAGCTGTAGAACCAATGCTTCCTGATAATCCATTGTTAAAAGTTCAAGATAGTACACGATTAATCATAACTCCTCACATAGCTTGGGCAACTGTGGAAGCGAGAAATCGATGTGCGAGGGAAGTGTACCTTAATATTAAGGCGTACTTATCAGGTGAGACAAGAAATATTGTCAACTCATAAGGAAGTGAAGTATTATCATAACAAGAGGCCATCAATAGAGAAGCGAACCAATATTTGAGAATAGTGTATCGTGAATTTCGTTGTATAAATGAGATTATGTGAATCAAGTGAGGAAACATGATACTTAAGAGAAGGTCATAACCAACTCTTAGAATATCTAGTTTCCTCACTTTAATTCATGATAAAGAAAAGTCGCGAAGTATACTTCTTCTTATTTGAAAGATAATATCATTAAACCACACGAGGAGAAAAAAAGAGTCCTTTTTTAGCACATTTGGCGGTAATAGCTGATAGCACATTCTACTTGCTCTGCAAATTCTTCGTTGGCTTTATGGAAGTAACAAAGAACACGGTCTACGATATCTTGGTTGCATTTATAAAGCTCAACAGCGATATTATCGATTAAATGGCATCTCTCCTCACAGGTTAATGATTCATAGCGTTCACCCGCTTGTTTAAAGTCACATGGATTCTTGATAGGTATACGAGCAATATATCCACTAACACATTCAGGTTCTGACTGACACACTTCGGCTACTTTTGGAAAACCGCAATTTAAGCTGTTTGGTGAATAGTTGATAGGGTTTGGATTAAATATAAAAGTGGAAGCACCATCTCTTTGGTTATTATTGATACAGGAAATAGGACTATTGATAGGAAGCTGTGTAAAATTAGGTCCCAAACGATGACGCTGCGTATCGAAATAGGAAAAAGATCTTCCTTGAAGCATTTTATCTGCAGAGAGTTCTATACCTGGAACAATATTACCTGGACAGAAGGCAGCTTGCTCTACTTCTGCAAAGAAATTTTCTGGATTACAATTTAAGGTCATTAAACCTACTGGCATTAATGGGAAGCAATCTTCTGGCCATATCTTTGTATCATCTAGAGGATCAAAATCAAGACATTCCACCACCTCTGGATCCATAATCTGAACACATAATTCCCAGCTAGGATAACATCCATTTGCAATTGATTCGTGAAGGGTTCTTACTGCAATATCTGGATCAGTTCCTGATAATTGCTCTGCTTCAAAACGGTCAATGGTTTGTAATCCTTGTTGAGTCTTCCAGTGATATTTGATGTAGACACGTTTTCCGCAAGCATTTACCCAGATAAAGGTATTAACGCCAAAGCCATCAACATGACGGTAATCTTTAATAGTACCGCGGTCAGAATAAAGCCAAGTAATCATGTGGGTTGCTTCTGGAGAGAGAGAGACAAAATCCCAAAATCTTTGAGGATCACGTAAATTGGAATCTGGTGATGGTTTTAAAGAATGGATAACATCCGGAAATTTGATACCATCTCGGATGAAAAAGATTGGTAGGTCATTCCCCACAATATCTAAGATTCCTTGAGTGGTATAAAATTTTACTGCAAAACCACGAGGGTCACGTACTGTATCGGCGGAACCTTTAGAGCCAATTACTGTAGAGAAACGTACGAAGACTTTAGTTTTACAATTTGGATTTTGTAAAAATTCTGCGCAGGTATAATCAGCCATACATTGATAAGGTTGGAAATAACCAAAAGCACCAACACCCTTTGCATGTACGACTCTTTCTGGGATTCGTTCACGATCAAAGTGCGAAATCTTATCTATAAAGTGTAAATCTTCTAGAAGAACCGGACCATCCGGTCCAATAGTTAAAGAATTCGTATCATTTGGAATTGGTCTTCCAAGGCTATCGGTTAAGTAATTACAACATTTCTTATCATTTCGTCTATCCATTGGTATCCCCTTAAAAAACATGGCTATGGAAAGCCTTTTTACTATTTTATTCAAAGAGTAGTGTTCTGTACACATTACACCAAATAATTCATCATTCAAAATAAGAGGATTTTTGACATACGATTAAACAAACAAACAAGGGAAAGCACGCTTGGCGTACTTTCCCTTGTTATATAATCTTCGGACTTTAATACTTAACTTCATTCCACTTGTTTACATATAGATTTTCCATCTCTTCACCTAGATATTTAAAGGATTTGCAACGTTCTAGCACAGAAGGTTCTGGGAATGCAACTTGGCTGTTCTTGATATCTTCATCTTCAATTAAGTCTCTCGCTGCTTTGTTAGGTGTGGAATAGGTAATATACTCAAAGTTCTTTAATGCGATGTCAGGACGGCACATAAAATTAATCCATGCTTCCGCATTCTCTTTGTTCTGGCTATTCTTAGGAATTACCCAACCATCAATCCATACATTAGAGCCTTCCTTTGGAACAACATATTCAAGGTTTTCGTTTTCACGTTGAGTATAGATTGCTTCTCCAGAGTATATAACACCAAGAGCTGCCTCTTCACCAATCATCTTATCTCGAACCTGGTCAACAACGTATGCTTGAACTAATGGATATTGCTCCTTTAATAAGTCTCTGGCTGCATTTAATTCTTCCTCGTTTGTTGTATTTTGGTCGTATCCAAGATAAGTTAAAGCTACCATGAAGGCGTCACGTACGCTGTCAATCATAAGGATTTCATTCTTATATTTTTCATCAAATAAAGCGCTCCAGCTATCGATAGGACCGTCTACCATTGTTTTGTTATAAAGAATACCAACAGTACCCCAGCAATAAGGAACGCTGAACTTATTTCCTGGATCAAAGTTCTCTGCTGTTTTTAAATAGGTCTCATCGATATTTGCAATGTTTGGAATGTTATCATAATTAATCTCTGCAAGTAAGTCTTCCTGAATCATTTTCTCAATCATATAATCTGAAGGACAAACAACGTCATAATTTACTGCACCAGTTTTAATAATAGGGTACATGTCTTCATTTAATTCGAATTCGTTATAGATAACCTTAATACCGGTTTCTTCTTCGAACATGTCAATAACTTCACGGTCAATATATTCGCCCCAGTTATAAACATAAACTTCACCGGAACCTTTGTTAGAGGAACCATTGCCTGAAGAGCCGTTGTTACCCGTGTTTTCTTGACCATTTCCCTGATTTGAATTATTTCCTTTATCTTCCTTGGAGCCACATGCGGAGAATACCAGTGTGCAAACAAGAAGGAGGGCTACAAAAAGTTTAGATTTTTTCATGTAAATTACCTCGTTCTTTCCGTTTTTAATTATTTTGAAGGTGCAAGTGCTACAGAATTTCGCTTCTTTTCAATACTGTCGTTTCTACGATTGATTAAGATTAGTAGAATTAGGACAGAGAGAAAGAGTAGAGTAGAGAGAGCATACATCTCAGGCTTAATACCCTTTCTGGTTTCAGCATAGATTTTAGTGGAAAGAGTATTAACAGCTGCACCTCTTGTAAAGTGTGTAATAATAAAGTCATCCAATGACATAGTAAAAGCTAATAGGAATCCGGAAAAGACACCTGGAAGAATATCCGGTAATACAACCTTAAAAAAGGCGGAGATAGGAGAAGCTCCAAGGTCTAGTGCGGCTTCATACGTATTTTTATTGGTTTGTTTTAGTTTTGGCATTACACTTAATATAACATAGGGAATATTAAAAGTAATATGCGCAATTAAAACGCTTTTAAACCCAAGTGTAAAATTAACAGCTACGAATAAAAGCATTAAAGAGATACCGGTTACAATATCAGCATTAAGCATTGGTATATTTGTGATACCCATCAATATTGTTTTTGGTACTTTACGCATGTGGTTAATGCCAATAGAAGCTGCTGTTCCGATTACAGTAGCAATCAAAGCAGATAAGAATGCAATGATTAAAGTGGTATAAAGTGCACTCATGATCTCCTCATTTTGAAATAAGGATTTGTACCAATCCAAGGTAAATCCACCCCATTTACTACGGGATTTGGATTTATTAAAAGAGAGGACAATGAGGACCAAGATTGGTGCATAGAGGAAGATCATAACGAGGCCAACATAAACTTTTTGGCTTATTTTCTTTACCATACGTTAGTACCCTCCGTTTCTTTGTCATATTTCGCAAGGATTGCCATGCTGATAAGGATAAATACCATCAAAACTAAGGATAGACCAGAACCTGCATGCCAGTTTCCAACTTTCTGAAACTGTTGTTCAATGACATTACCAATTAAAACGATCTTACTACCACCTAGAATATTCGAGATAACAAAAGTGGTAAGAGAAGGTACAAATACCATCGTTATACCACTGATAACACCAGGAATACTTAATGGGAAGATAATCTTTCGAAAGGTTGTGAAGCTATTTGCTCCAAGGTCACGAGCTGCATTGATTACATTGTCATCCACTTTTGCAAGGGTATTATAAATCGGCAATATCATAAATGGCAGGAAGTTATATACCATACCAAGCACAATTGCGGTTGGCGTATTAATAATATTAATCGTTGGCAGATTTAACGCTTTTAGTACGGTATTGATAATTCCGTTATTTTCTAAGATGTTCTGCCATGCAATGGTACGAAGTAAAAAGTTCATCCACATTGGAAGAATCATAACCAATACGACAAAGCTGTTACTTTTTAACTTCATACTTTTTAAGATTAAGGCAAGCGGATATGCTAGTAATAAACATACTAAAGTACTTATCAGGGATAGCTTTAAACTTAAGAATAGAGCTCTTTGATTAATTGGATCTGCAATTAATTTCAAATTCTCTAAGGTAAAGCCGTTGCTTGTCTTTGAAGTTAAGCCGTAGTAAACGACCATAATCAGTGGAATGATGATAAAGGCACCCATCCATAGAATATATGGAAAGGACAGGAGCGACTTCCCACTGAAGCGATGAGACTTTTTCACCAGTGTGACAGTAGCCTCAGCTGTGGTTACTTTGCTTTCCTCTTGATTACTCATTGACACCTACCGCCTCCTCATCTTCGGATTCTGGCTTGTTCATAATCTGAATGTCATATGGATCTACTTTAATACCTACCTCAGCACCAACTGGTGAAAGGTCAGTAGAATGTACCAGCCATTCAAATCCATTTGCCATAACTGTCATCTCATAATGAACACCTTTAAAGATTAAGGAAGTGACACGTCCTGTGATAATACCATCCTCTGGATCTACTAAATCGATGTCCTCTGGGCGGATTACCACATCGACTGGCTGAATCTTACCAAAGCCTTCATCCACACATGGGAAATTAGTTCCGAGAATATTAACTAAACGATCTTGTACCATCGTTGCGTTTATAATATTACTTTCCCCAATAAAGTCTGCAACAAAGGCATTCTTTGGTTCATTATAAATCTTCTCAGGAGAACCAATCTGTTGAATATAACCCTGATTCATAACCATAATGGTATCGGACATGGTTAAAGCTTCTTCCTGATCGTGAGTAACATATACGAAAGTGATACCAAGTTCATTTTTTAAACGAATTAATTCATACTGCATGTCTTGACGAAGCTTTAAATCGAGTGCACCAAGAGGCTCATCTAACAATAGAACCTTAGGCTCATTTACGATAGCACGGGCAATTGCAATACGTTGTTGTTGACCACCGCTTAAGGAATCCGGCATACGATTTTCAAAACCGTCTAAGTTTACTAATTTTAAGGCATAAGAAATCTTATCTTTAATATACTGCTTACTCTTTTTCTTTATTTTAAGACCAAATGCGATGTTTTCTGCAATCGTCATATGAGTAAACAATGCATACTTTTGAAATACAGTATTTAATTGACGTTCATTTGGTGGAAGTTTCGTAATATCTTTGCCATCAAAGATTACACGACCTTGATCAGGCTGTTCAAAACCACCGATAATTCGGAGAGTAGTAGTTTTACCACATCCGGAGGGACCTAGTAGTGTTAGAAACTCATTCTCGCGGATATAAAGATTTAAATCATCGATTACGACATTATTACCATAGCTTTTTGTAAGATTTATAAGGTCGATTAATTTATTATCTATCATGTTCATTCCTCCTAGAAGCTCGGCGGGGTGGATACCCAAAGGAGCGTAGCGCCGGTCTTACCGGTAGCTGCTATATAGTGATTTTTATTCGGTGTAAAGTAAAAGGATTCCCCTTTCTTTGCCCGATGTGTTTTATTGCCGATATGAATTGTGATCGAACCGCTAAGTACATATCCAAATTCTTCCCCTTCATGTGGGTTATCTGGATAGGTGGATCCACCTGGTTCTAAAGTTAATAAAATTGGTTCCATCATATTTTTCTGAGCATTCGGAATAATCCATTCGATTTTATTATTCAGCTCATTATCTACTTTTTCAAAATAATCCCCACGTTTAAATACCACCTGCTCTGATGTTGTATCCGTAAAGAATGCCTCAAGGTTCGTACCTAAACATTGCAAAATATCGACTAAGGTGGCGATAGAAGGCGAAGTGATATCACGTTCCAATTGAGAAATAAATCCTTTTGAGAGCTCCGCTCGATCTGCAAGCTCTTCTTGGGTTAAGCTTTTTTGAACTCGTAATTCTTTTATTTTAGCACCTATCTTCATGCTGTTCACCAAACCTTTCTTTGTGGTTCATGTTTACATGTATCATCATTTGTTATGAAAGGATAAGTTGGTAATGTGACTTATCAGAAGTTTGTTTTATAACCTCCAATAGTAACAACTTATCCAATTATGTTCTTTAGAATTCCAGTAATAGGAAGTTGAGATTTTATTAAACCATAAGTTTAGCATTTCTAAACTCGACTTCTATTATTATACACAGATAAACTCGTATGTCAATATAAAATCTTTCTATTACTAAACTTTTTATGTCACTTTACTAAACTTATAAAAAGATGGAATTGCGTGAGAAAGACAGTTGCTGAATAAGGACATGGGGCTGTCGCACTAAGTTATTAGTGAGCAGCTCCTTTAAGCGACAGCCTTATTAAAAACACTAGAAGGATAGAGAGTAAAAAAATAGATCAGCAAAAGTCTATAAAAGGCCATAGATTAACCTTTTGACTTTGCTGATCGTTAGATTTTAATATTGATTTTTCAAGATGTTCATGAATATTTTTGAACTTGATTTTATTCTATTCACTAAGTTCTTCCCATTGTTCCATAAGAACCTCTAATTTTTCTTCCACTTCCTTCTTTTCTTTATGAACTTCGATTAGTTTCGATGCGTTCGTATAGATAGAAGAGTCGGCAAGTAATTCTTCTAGTTCCTCATTTCTTGCTTCCAAACGTGTAATTTCATCTTCAACTTTCTTTAACTCATTCTGACGTTTTCTAAGTCTAGCTTGTTCTTCCTTTTGTTGTTGCCAGTCAAGCTTATTCTCAGAGACTGGTTCTTGTGGAAGAGAGGAAGTTAGAAATTCTTTATTTGCCTGATCTAGATGCTTATTGATACGAAGTCCATTTAACACATTATCGTTAGCGTCGGACTGAATAAAGCCATTGTTATTACCAAAAGCTCTCCATTCCATCTCTGGTTTTTTCTCTAGATAATAATCATAATTACCAAGATAATTTAAGAAAGTCTGATTAGTTAAATCAAGAATTCTAGTTGCAGTACGGTTAATGAAATAACGATCATGGGATACGTAAAGCACCGTACCTGTATAATTGTTAATTGCATTTTCTAGTATTTCCTTGGAGGTAATGTCAAGGTGGTTTGTCGGCTCATCCATGATAAGGAAGTTCGCATCAGATAGCATAAGCTTTGCGAGAGATACACGACCGCGCTCTCCACCACTGATATCTTTAATTAATTTAAATACATCATCGCCAGTAAACAAAAATGCGGCAAGGATATTACGTACTTTTGTATTATCCATATTTGGATACGTATCCTGAATTTCGTCAAAGATTGTTTTGTCCATATTTAGAACGTGATGTTCCTGATCATAGTATCCAACAAAAACCTTTGCACCAAGTTTTACTTCACCAGCATCGGCTTTTATAATTTGATTTATTATTTTTAATATGGTTGTTTTACCGGTACCGTTATTACCGATAATTGCAACTTTTTCACCACGTTTTATCTCAAAATTTAGTTGGTCAAACAGTGTTAGAGAACCATAGGATTTTTGCAGATCAGTTACAGTCAGTACGTCATTGCCGCTTATAATATTTGGTTCAAGGGCGATATGCATTTTATCATTTACGGTAACTGGTTTATCAAGGCGCTCTATTTTATCAAGCATCTTCTCTCGGCTTTCCGCACGCTTTATGGATTTTTCACGGTTGAAGGAACGAAGTTTTGCTATGACCTCTTCTTGATGTTTAATTTCACGCTGTTGATTTAGGTAATGACGAATCATGGTTTCACGAAGTTGCTCTTTTTTCATTGCATAGTCAGAATAATTTCCTTCGAACATGGTTGCCTTTGTATTATCTAACTCTACAACTTTAGAAACTACTTTATTAAGGAAGTAACGGTCATGGGCGATTACAACAACAGCTCCGGAATAATTCACTAAGAAGGTTTCTAACCAAGCAATAGATTCCATATCAAGATGGTTCGTAGGCTCATCTAAGAAGATAATGTCTGGTGTACTTAAGAGAAGCTTACCTAGGGCGACACGGGTTTTTTGACCACCAGAAAGGGTTGAGACTTTTTTGTCAAAGTCTTCCTCTGTAAAGCCAAGTCCTTTTAGCACACCAATTACTTCACTTCGGTAAGCATAGCCATTCTTTAATTCAAAATCATGCGTTAGTCTTGAATAGGTAGAAAGCATCCGTTCTAATTCTGTTCCGGTAGCTGATTTCATATCCACTTCAAGACGACGAATTGTTTCTTCCATTTTGATAATATCAGATTTAATTGCTAAAACTTCTTCATAGATAGTACTATCTGTGGAGAGGTCCTGATGTTGAGCAAGATATCCGACAGTTGCACCTTTGGCAAAGATGACTTCTCCTTCATCAGCAGCTAATTCTCCCATGATAATTTTTATTAAGGTAGATTTTCCTGCACCATTAATTCCTACGATAGCTACTTTTTCACGTTCATTTACATGGAAAGCGACCTTATCTAGTATTGGAGTCGTTCCAAAACTTTTACTAATATTCTTACATGCTAGTATCATGATGTTTCCTCACAGTTCTGACACAAAATATAAATCTAGAAATAGTGTAAACAATAAAATTAATTTTCACCTCAAGTCTGTGATTTCACAACACAAACATTTTATGCACAAAAAACTGTGCAAGAATAGGGAATATAATTAACTTTGAATGAGTTCAATTAACTTTCTAGATAAGAAGACGTTTTTTCTTTACATTTTCTTAATGCCTACG
Source organism: Lachnoclostridium phytofermentans (assembly GCF_000733755.1). GTDB lineage: Bacteria > Bacillota > Clostridia > Lachnospirales > Lachnospiraceae > Lachnoclostridium > Lachnoclostridium phytofermentans_A. The sequence continues at coordinate 428,717 of NZ_JPOF01000008.1, forward strand.
AATCTATAGGATAGAAGTAGTGTGTAGGCTCAATTTATTGTAGAATTATTCTATCATACGCAGTATCCTTCGTCAAATCATTGACAGGTTATTCACAATTTACTATAATATTTATAATTAAAACACATCCTATCTGTGTATAATTTGTTGTAATACCAGGGTTACAATCTTCTAGCTACGGGGCATAAAAAGTATAGGAATAGGATAACCTGGATGGAGAAAGAAGGAGGGTTAGCATGTACGAAAAGACAATTTCATCAGCAGTAATTAAGCGTCTTCCAAGATACTATCGTTATCTGGGAGAATTGTTAGAAAATGATGTTGTGCGTATTTCATCAAAAGAATTAAGTGAAAAGATGAATGTAACAGCATCACAGATTCGTCAGGATTTAAATAACTTTGGCGGATTTGGTCAACAAGGATATGGATATAATGTAGAGTATCTTTATACTGAGATTGGAAAAATACTTGGGTTGGATAAGAAATATAATGTTATCATTATTGGAGCAGGTAATTTAGGTCAGGCGCTTGCAAATTATACAGATTTTGAAAGAAGAGGATTTTATATCTGCGGTATCTTTGATGTTAATCCAAGATTAATCGGAATTTCCATTCGTGGAATTGAAATCCGTTTAATTGACGAATTGGAAGAATTCATGAAAACAAATACAGTTAATATAGCAGCTCTTACGATACCAAAAGCAAAAGCACCACAGGTGGCTGCAGATTTAGTACGACTTGGAGTTCATGCGATATGGAATTTTGCACCGACCGATCTACATTTGCCAAAAGATGTTATGGTGGAAAATGTTCATTTGGCGGAAAGTCTTATGAGACTGTCGTATAACTTAAAAGCGGCAGAAGAATCGAGGGAAGGTATTTGAAAAAAGGATTACGTTTTGGCGATAAGTCAGAACCCAAAACCAAGGCGTTAGGAGATTTAGATGATTTAGACGAGGATTTCGATCAAGAATTTGAGAATCTGAAAGCCTCAAGTTCCGTGGAATCTCAGATGCTTGAACCAAGGAAATGGAAAGCGGATAAGTATAACATCTTCTCTGAGTTTAGTATTCGTCAAATCTTTCGGAATCGAAAAATACCAATTGTTACACTTGATGAACGCTTTATTAACTTATTTCCGGAAGAAAAGATGTCACAAAGACAACAAAGATTACGAGACGAGCTTGTAGAATTGATGAAGGATCAGAGTAGAATCTTAGATGATATCAAAGGCATGAAACGATATAAGGCTCAGCTACTGCAGGAAATTGTTGAGAACATGGAAGTAGATCAAACACCGCTTGGTAGGCTAAAGGAAAGAAAACTAGCAAAAAACCGTAAACTTATCGAAGATATCAATCAAAAGTTATTAGTTGCAGAAGATAACCTAGAAAAAATTCCAGGAGAGATAACTGCTAAGAATGAAGAATTGATGGCAGAAAGTTTACAGCGTTGTTATGATAACATTTTTGAAAAAAACTTACGAAAAAAAGCAATCACAGATGAAATCAAGGATTTGGAATTAAGGCTTAGGGAATTAAAGAAGCAAAAACTTGAAATAGAGAAGGATTATCGTGGAAGTTATACATATCTCTATGATATGCTTGGAACAGAGATGATGCGTAAGATTGATGAAGAACAAGACTTGCTATAATCTGATACTTTATCGTATAAGGGGTATAAACTAAGAATATTTGAGGTATATTACGTATATTCTTACCCTTGAGAAAGAGTGGAATTCTTAAGATGATTTTTGGAATTGGAACTGACTTGATAGAAATTAACCGTGTAGTGAAAGCCTGCGAAAGGAAAGCATTCCTCACAAAGGTATATACGGAGCAGGAACAGAAGCTGTTTCTTTCGGATATTCGAAAGGCAGCTTCGAATTTTGCTGTAAAGGAAGCGGTTGTAAAAATGTTTGGAACAGGTTTTCGTGCAATTTTACCCAAGGAGATAGAAGTACTTCGTGATAATCTTGGGAAACCCTATGTAAAGTTATATGGAAATGCTCTAAAATCAGCGAGGGAACATAATGTCGGGAGGATTCATGTCTCTATTACAAATACAAAGGAATTGGTCAGTGCTTATGTAATAGGCGAGCAGTGTGAGGAGAATTTCTAAGGCTCCATAAGATGCCTTAGTGCTGCAGAATGGAGGGTAGCTATGCGGTATGCACTTAACGCAGTTCAGATGAAAAAGTTAGATCAAAAGACAATCGAGCAGATAGGAATTCCAGCAATGGTTCTCATGGAGCGTGCGGCACTTTTTGTAGCGGAGCATGTAAAAGAACACGCAAAACCGACCGATAAGATTATTGCGGTTTGTGGAACCGGTAACAATGGCGGTGATGGAATTGCAGCTGCTCGCATTTTGCATTTGTGGGGGTATGAGGTAACCATCGGGATCCTCGGTGATCCGGAGAAATTTTCGAAAGAATGTAGAGAACAGTGGAAGATTGCGAAAAATTTAGGGTTATCCATCCGTAGCGAATGGGAGATATCAGAATATAATATAGTAATTGACGGTATCTTTGGTATTGGTCTTAGCAAACCGGTGAGTGGTGAATATGCGAAGGTGATCCAAAGTATCAATCAAAGCGGCTGTTATGTGGTTTCGGTTGATATACCGTCTGGGGTCAGTGCAAGTCATGGGCAAGTCTTTTCTTGTGCTGTTAAAGCTAACGAAACGGTTACTTTTGGTGAACAAAAACTTGGACTTTTACTTTACCCAGGAGCAACCTACGCGGGAAAGGTGCATATCGCAGATATCGGATTTGCACAAGAAAAAATGGACAGTCTTACTTATACTTACTATGAAGCTTCTGATTTAGATAAACTACCAATAAGAATGCCATATTCAAACAAAGGAAGTTATGGAAGAGTACTTGTGATTGCAGGAACAGAAAACATGACTGGTGCAGCTTATTTTAGCGCGGCAGCAGCATATCGTATGGGTGCGGGGTTAGTAAAGATTCTTACAGCAAAGAAGGCGATTCCCGTACTTCAGGGAATGCTTCCGGAAGCTTTGTTTGCAGCCTATGATATGGAAGATAGTGAGGAACAGATTAAAAAAGCCTTGGAAGTTGCATCCGTTATTGTGATTGGACCAGGTCTATCGACTGAGGAATCAGCGAAGAGATTACTGTTAAAGGTATGTAAGGAAGCGAAAGTGCCTCTTATTGTAGATGCGGATGGAATTAATTTACTAGCTCAGTTACTAGATGAAATGATACCTAAGGTATCACAGATAACAGATGATGTGGAACGTTTGTATCAAAGAATTTACCATATAAAGGATTTTCTGCCAGAAGGTACTATCTTGACACCTCATTTAAAGGAGTTTTCTAGGCTTACTTTATACCCACTTAATAAAATTCCTAGTAATTTAATTGACATAACCAGCTATTGTACTTATAATAACTTAATGATTTATGTGTTAAAAGATAGCAGGACTATCGTTGCTTCAAAAGATTTGCGCTATATCAATGTATCCGGGACCCATGGAATGGCGACTGGAGGTAGTGGCGATGTACTCACGGGAATCATTGCTGGTTTGATGGCACAAGGGCTTGAAGCAGGAAAGGCAGCAACACTAGGTGTGTATCTTCATGGGTTGGCAGGAGAAGAAGCCGCCAAAGTAAAATCAACCTACTCTATGTTAGCAGGAGATATAATCGAAGCGTTGCCGGAGGTTTTAAGATATCATGATTGAAGAAACGTATAATCAAAGATTTTTGCGCGTAAGCGCGAATATTGATTTGGATGCGATTATCCACAATGTTACGGAAGCAAGAAAGAACATAAGGAAAGAAACTGGAATTATTGCTGTAATTAAGGCAGACGGTTATGGTCATGGGGCAGTTCCAATCGCTAGAGCGATTCAAAACATCGTAGAAGCATTTGCAGTTGCAATTGTGGAAGAAGGAATTGAGCTTCGCGAAGCTGGCATAACAAAGCCTATCTTAATATTAGGATATACAGCACCAGAACTTTTGACTCAGGTAATCCAATATGATTTGACTCAGACAGTTTTTCAACTGTCTATTGCGAAGAATTTGGATGAGATTGCAAGAACTCTTGGCAAGATTGCCAAAATTCACATAAAGCTAGAAACTGGTATGGGTAGAATCGGATACCAGCCGACAGCCGAAAGCATAGATGAAATTGTGCAGATGAAAAAGCTTTCTAATCTTAAGTTAGAAGGAATCTTTACGCATATGGCATGTGCGGATATGGCAGATAAAACTTCGGCGAGAAAACAATTTGAATTGTTTACGACCTTTATTCGTCAGTTAGAAGCACATGGGGTGAAATTGCAGATACAACACATTTCAAATAGTGCTGGGACAATCGACCTTCCGGAAATGAATCTTAGTATGGTACGGTTCGGAATAAGTCTCTATGGATTATATCCGTCCGAAGAGGTTGATAAGAATCAACTTAAATTAGAACCAGCGATGGAACTTAAAACACATATATCATTTGTAAAGGAACTGGAACCAGGCCATGGAATCGGTTACGGAAGTACATTTGTCACGAAAAAAACGATGACGATCGCAACAGTACCGGTGGGTTATGGGGATGGTTTTCCAAGACAACTGTCAAACGTTGGCAGAGTCTTGGTTCATGGAGAATTTGCCCCAATTGTGGGTAGAATATGTATGGACCAGTTTATGATAGATGTTACAGACATACCAGATGTGAAGCAAGGAGATATCGTGACGTTAGTCGGAAGGGATGGCGATAATTTCATACCAGTAGAAGAACCTGCAGACCTTGCTGGCTCCTTCAACTATGAATTTGTCTGTAATGTAGGAAAGAGAATTCCAAGAGTTTATTATCAGAATGGAAAGCCCGTATCGATCCGACATTAAAAAAGTAACTATATTTTGTTAGGAGATGTGAAATACATAACCGCAATCTACATAGAATGTTACGTTTTATGGAATACGATGGTCAAAAGTGGTAATAATAAAGCTAAAGCCATAAGATGGAGTGTGAGTTATGTGATTATAAAAAGAGGCGATATTTTTTATGCGGATTTAAGACCGGTCATTGGAAGTGAGCAGGGTGGTGTACGTCCTGTATTAATTATACAAAATGATACCGGTAATAAGCACAGTCCGACCGTAATCTGTGCAGCAATAACTTCAAAGATGAATAAGGCGAAGTTGCCAACGCACGTGGAAATCGATGCTGACAAATATGGAATTGTCAAAGATTCTGTAATCCTATTAGAACAGGTACGTACGATTGACAAATCCAGATTAAAAGAGAAAGTGTGTCATTTAGACCAAGATATCCTAAAGCGTATTGACAAAGCTTTACTTATTAGCTTCGCCCTGGATACATAGGTCGTACTTATTATGAATGCGGTTGTGACTTAAGTTCACTTCCGCGCCTCATAATAGCGTGCTCTTAAGGTGAGCAAATAAGTTATTATGAAACTGTAATTCTTATAACGCTGTGCGGTATGCACTCACTATCAAGATAGGGACAAGACAAGTGAGGTTAATTCATAAATTGTTTTCTTTGTTCTTGTTAAGATGTGAAACGCACGGAGATTAATTAGGAAAAGATGCCTAGATAGGCTAAGTTTGATAGATGACACGGGGCAAGCAGGGTACGCTTGCCAATTTTTTGAAGTTAGTTGTATAAAAAACTATATTTTACATAGCATTCAGGAAGCATGTTTTACATCGCAGAAAAGAGTGATAGATTTTAATCTTTCACTCACCAGGTTTGTGCTGCGACAAACTTGAGCCATTAGCTGCTCCAAAAAACAGTCGCAGCAGGGCGGCTAAATATGGTATAATAAAAACTGCAGAAAAATAAATCAAAGGAGATTAGAAATCATATGGATGGACATCCCATACGTGGTCTTGTCTTAATACTTGTACTAGTCGCACTAAATGCGATAGCATCAGCTGCAGAGGCAGCCATTGAAAATGTAAACGAGGCCCTTGCCAGAAAACGAGCAGAAGAGGGAGATAAAAAGGCAATACGCTTAGTTAGATTGTTAGATAGTCCTCATCGATACATAAATGTCATCGAGATTCTTCTAACATTAGCTAGCTTACTTATTGGTATGACGTATTCTTTACAGCTTTATGGAGTAATTGAAAAACTCGTAGAAAGAAGTACACTGCCAGAAGCAATGGCGATAACAACCAGTATTGCAATGGTATTGGTTACGATATTAATCACATATCTTATCGTTTTATTTGGTATGCTGTTACCAAGAAAGCTAGCGCTAAAATATGCAGATTCTTGTGCATTTAAAATGGCGGGAATGATTTTAACCTGTTCTCATTTATTTGCACCATTTATTTGGCTATTGGAGAAGAATACGAATGGTATACTGCGTTTGCTTGGAATTCGTCCTTGTGACCTTGAAGAGAATGTAACAGAAGAAGAAATTATGTCTATGGTAAATGAGGGTCATGAACAGGGTGTTCTTGAAGCAGAAGAAGCTGAGATGATATCCAATATCATAGAATTCAATGAAAAAGCTGCGAAAGATATTATGACTCATCGTAAGAAGATGGTTGCAGTCAACTGTGAACTCTCTATCGAAGAGGCACTTCGATTTATGTTAGATGAGAATTATTCAAGATTCCCGCTGTATGATGGGGATATTGATAATATTGTAGGTTTGCTTCATTTAAAGGATGTTATGTTATATCATCTGGATCCTAGACTTAGGAAAGAACCTTTGTCAAAGGTAGCCAGAGAACCATATTTTATACCAGATACACAAAGTATCGATGTATTATTCCACGATATGCAAACAAAGAAAATCCATATGGCAATTGCGATTGATGAGTACGGGCAGACTGCCGGTATCGTTGCTATGGAGGATATCTTAGAGGAAATCGTGGGTGATATACAGGATGAATATGATAATGAAGAGGAGCTTTACACAAGATTAGAAGATGGCACTTATTTGGTGTCTGGTGAAGCTTCCCTAGAAGATTTGGAAGACATATTATCTCTTCCTTTTGCAGAAGAAGATATAAAAAATTACGATACGTTAAATGGGCTTATTGTATCGTTATTAGACCATATTCCAGGAGACGATGAAAAGGCTACCATTCGATATTGCGGATATGAATATGAACTTATGGAAATACAGAATCGCATGATTACCTCGATTCGGGTTCGTAAGATCCCAGAGGAGGACTTAAAATCTTCTGATAAAGAAGATAGTCAGTCATCACAAAAACTTGAGGCGGCAATGACTGATGCGATTGATACAACAGATGAGAGGATTCTTAGTAATGTAGAGGATGTAATCCTTGATAAGAAAAAGATGAATAATTAATAAATTAGGTGAAGGAGTTTTGCAGGCTTAACAATCTGTAAAACTCCTTCTTTATATCATCTTAATTGTAAATAAAACAAAAAGGCAAGCAGGGGATGCTTGCCTTTTTGCTATTGTAATGCTAAAACGTAATTAGAACTAGGGAGGTTCTTCCAACGTGATATTAGGTAGCTATACAACCGGGGAGGAGGTATAGTGTAACCCATATCAGCATTACAATATTGTACAAATCAATGTACCATCTTGCGTATAATAGGGTGGGAGTAGAAAGTGTTTAACCACTATCTAGTTTATATTATAAATTTGATTTGTGTTCATTTTGTGTTTTAAGTATGAAAAAAATCTGAATAGTATAAACTAAGTCTTAGGAATATAAATATTTCTTATAATCAAGTAGATTCGTAAATTTTTTAAAGCTAAGCCGAGTAGCAGAAAAAAACCTTAGCTGTTAGACTAAGGCTTTTTTATATATTATAATTGGGGGAGGAGGAGAGAGTGAAACTTAAGATTCACTTTCATGTCTTTATTATAGTCAATAAATATGAGTAAACTATGAAGTAATTTAAAATAATTTGTGAACAATTTATGTAATTGTTTGTTCATATTTAGATTAAGGTTGTAATTATATGGGAAAACTACTTATTTGCGACAATAAACCCTATTCTCTTGCTATTTATATCAGCTCACATTATAATAATGGTAGATTTTAACCTTTATAAGAACTATTGTCTTTAAAACAAATGCTAAGCAGATATTATCATTACAGTAATGAACCTGTTTGAAGGTTAGAATAAGTAGCAAAGCGGAATTAGATCTGCTTTGACATCCAAAGAAGGTGAGGATGTGAATGAATTATAAATTATTAGTGGATACCGCAGTGTTAGCCGGTGAGATTATGCTACGCTCAGGTGCAGAAACTTATCGAGTTGAGGACACTATCTATCGTATATTAAAAACATCGGGGTTTGACCGCTGCGATGTTTTTGTTGTGTCTACAGGAATTATTGTAACGTTAGCGGATTCCTCTATTGATGCAATTAGTCAGGTAAGGCGAGTTGCAGAGCGACAAACGGATTTGGGAAACATCTATTATGCGAATGATATCTCTCGAAAATTATGCAGTGGTGAGATTGATCTTGAAGCTGCAAATGAAAAGTTAAAAGAACTTACTACAGTAGTACGTTATCCAGATTGGCTCGTCTATCTATGTATGATTATTGCAGCTCCAGGATTTGCAATCCTTCTTGGCGCAAATTTCTTAGAGTGCTCGCTTGCTATGTGGAATGGTATCTTTATTATGATCAGCAATATTATGTCAAAAAAGGTGCGAATCAACCGCTTTGTAACAAATATGCTGGTTTGTTCCGTCATGGCTATTAGTTCGACTTGTATTGTTAATTTATTGCATTTAAATGCGGAGATGGAGTTAATTATAGCAGGATCTATCATGCCGTTACTACCTGGGGTTGCTTTAACGAATGGGATTAGAGATACGC
>NZ_JPOF01000009.1 GCF_000733755.1 Lachnoclostridium phytofermentans
CAGATGTCAGTACAGTGATTGGAATCTCCAGGTTAAAACCAATCATTGAGAAACTGGCCAATAAAACGGAACGAATTTATTTCGGCATTATTGGTGAAGATATTCCGCAAGATGTATTACAGTCCTTTCATTTAACAGGTGGAATCTATGTAACAGCAGAAGTACGTGCTGATTCCCCAGCGTTTACTGCAGGAATTAAGCAAGGAGATATTATTACTCAGATTAATGAATTCTCAGTTTCCATGATGTCTAATTTTACGAGTATTTTAAATAACTATAAGCCGAAAGAAAAATAACGGTTGTGGTACAGCGAAAAGTTAAGCAAGAACTTTCAGAAAAGAGTATTGAGGTTGTTTTGGATATAAAAGAATAATTACGTTTTAGATTAAAACCGCTCATGTAATTGCGATAATTAAGCAATCACATGAGCGGTTTTTCATTGTTTTATTCTCCTAAAGCTTGTTTTTGCCTCATTTGTAAAAGTTATTGCATAAAATAATTATTACAGTAATCAGAAACAGATTGCCAAATCGAATGGGGTATCCCCCCTCCAATATCGCAAAAAAATGCTATCCTTAAGCATGAGATAACTCTGGGAAACGCACGTTGAAACGTTCTACTTCAAGTAAAATCTTCACCAAGAATAAATAGGGTACTATCCTCCTCCTTGTAAGCGGATACTTCATAGAAAGAGGTGTGAAAAGGAGTGAATCCTAGTTCTATTACCTTAATTGTGTCACGATAGTATAGTGCGATGTCTTTCGGTTCGATAATTTTTGAAGCGATAATTTGGTGAAGAAATAGAGTTTCATCATGAATCGTGGCTACAATGTAGCAATCTAGTTCAGATAAATAGTAGATGTTATCACAATATGGACCTGTTAACCCAAATGCCATGAGACCGAAATTATCCATGGAGAAGGCTTCATTTGGTATACTATGTTTCATCACGTTTAGAAGAGCATTACGGCTCTTATCCTCAGACATATTCACTTTTTGAGGTTTTAAATCTTTATTAAGTTTCTGCTCTGATTTTGAGGAATTTATATGATAACGATAGACAGATTCCTTACTTTTTGTAAATCCAAACTTCGGATAAAAGTCGAGCACGCTGTCATTAGCAAAGAGATAGATTCCATCCACTTTGCTAAGATACTTCTCTAAAATAGATTCCATTAGTTTACGGCTAAGACCTTGGTTGCGATAGGAAGGATCCGTCATTACGGTACCGATTTGAAGAAAATTCTTTTTCGTCCCATGGGATTGTCATAGCCATGTGATTAGCAGAAATATTAGCTATTACGGAATCACCCTCTATTATGGAATGTGGCTCATATAGTTCACTCCAATACCCGTTGTCGTACCAGTCCTTTAGTTGAAAATGAAATACCTTTTGGGTTAATGCATGAAAGCTACTTCTTAGTACTGCGTCATCTTGATAATTAACCTTATACTCCATACTGACCTCATTTCTGATTTTATCTATGATTATAAACCTGATCCTCTTAGATTTTCTGTTCTTAAGGAATATTCAATTTAGTGAAAATCCTATACTGATTTTAACACAAGGAAATAAAAGTGGAAACCTCAAAGGAGGTTAGAAAAAAGTTTAAGGTGTATCAGATAGCAGAAAAATAATCTTTTCCCAAATATAGAAGTAAAATCTACAAGAGTTCTAGTATTTCACACTTTATATATTGACTTCAGTGGGTATAATAGAAAATAAGAGGTTGAAGTAAGAGTTAATTTCAATCGCAGTTGTGTTCTAGAATAGAAAGGCTAGGTAGTAAAATGAGATATTTAAGTGAGTTACGAGACGGAGAGATGTTTAAGGAAACATATCTTTGTAAGCAACTTCAAATTTTAAAAACGAAAGCTGGGAAAAGCTATTATTCTTTATTAGTACAAGATAAAACCGGAATAAAAGACGCTAAGGTATGGGAACTGGGCCCTGGAATTGAACATTTTGATACCATGGATTATATACATATCGAAGGGCAAGTGACAAGTTTTCAAGGCTCCTTACAGCTTAATGTAAAACGTGTTAGAAAATGCCAGGAAGGTGAATATGATCCTGCGAATTATATGCCATCTACCGATAAGAATGTAGAGGATATGTATAAAGAGCTACTAAGATATATAGACAAAATGAAGGAACCACATGTAAAGCAATTAGCACAGAGTTTTTTTGTTGACGATAAGGATTTCGCATTGCGATTTAAGAGACACTCCGCTGCAAAGAGTGTACATCATGGTTTTTATGGGTGGGTTACTAGAGCACACGTTAGGAGTGGTACGTTTGTGCGATTATCTAGCAGACAACTATCCAATAATTCAAAGAGACTTATTGTTGGTATCTGCGATGTTCCATGACCTTGGAAAGTTAGAAGAAATCTCTAGCTTCCCAGAGAATGATTATACGGATGAAGGAAATCTTCTGGGTCATATCTTTATCGGAACCGCAAAGTTAAATGAAAGAATGAAAACAATTCCTGGTTTCCCTAAGAAGATGGCAAGTGAAATCATGCATTGTATTTTAGCTCATCATGGTGAACTGGAATATGGCTCACCAAAGAAGCCAGCGCTTATGGAAGCGTTAGCACTTAGCATGGCAGATAATTTGGATGCAAAGCTACAGACGATGAAGGAAATCTTAACAGGAGATGAGGATAAGAATGATTGGCTTGGATTCCAACGCTTATTCGATTCTAATGTAAGAAGATCTTCGGATTATGAATAAATGATATTCTGTATATAGATAGATTAAAAAAAGTTTATTAGAAGATTTGTGCCATCTAAGTTTTTGGCACAAACTTCTTTTGCGTAAAAGCGGATTTAATAAGTTGGGTGTAATAGCAATTCCGATACACTAGAATACTTTATAAATCTCACGTGTAATTGCTATAGAAAGAGAGAGTAAGATATGGAACAGGTTAAAATACCAGGGAAGAATGAAGTCGTGCCAATTAGGATAGAAGACATCGGTGCAGATGGGGAAGGTATCGGAAAAGTAAATGGATTCACTCTGTTTGTAAAGGATGCAGTAGTAGGAGATGAACTTCTTGTTAAGGTAATGAAGACAAAGAAAACCTATGGTTATGGCCGTATCGAGCAAATAATAACCCCGTCTCCTTATCGAGTGACTCCAAGATGTGAAATTGCTTCAAAATGCGGTGGTTGTCAGATTCAACAATTATCCTATGAAGAGCAATTACGCTATAAGCAAAATAAGGTTCTTAATTGTTTAAAAAGAATTGGTGGCATTGACCATCCACCGATGGAGCCTATTGTCGGTATGGAGAATCCATATTCCTATCGTAATAAAGCACAATTTCCAGTTGGGAAGCGTTCTGACGGTGAAATAGTCATCGGATTTTACGCAGGGAGAACTCATACCATTATTGATACGGCAAAATGCCATATTGGTGATGAAAGTACCGAACCTATCATCGCTTGCATTCGAAATTTTTTGAAGCAGGAGAATATCAGCATCTATAACGAAGAAAGTCATCAAGGATTGGTAAGACATATTCTACTTCGAGTTGGATTTACTACCAAAGAACTTATGATTTGCTTGATTATTAATGGCAAAGAGTTACCAGCCAGTGAAAGGTTAGTAAACCAACTTTTAGCGTGCCCGAACCTTCCAAAAAAATTTAAGGTGACGAGTATTTGCCTTAACAAGAATACAAAGAAGACAAATGTTATCTTAGGAGAGGAGATTATCCCACTTTATGGTCCTACCTATATCACAGATTATATCGGTGATATTAAGTATCAAATCTCCCCATTATCCTTTTATCAGGTAAACCCGGTACAGACAAAGAAATTGTATGACCTTGCGCTTGAATATGCTGGACTAACAGGGAATGAGCTTGTCTGGGATTTATACTGTGGAATTGGAACAATTTCTTTATTCTTAGCAAAGAAGGCAAAGATGGTATATGGCGTTGAGATTATTCCGCAAGCCATAGAAGATGCAAAATCCAATGCAAAATTAAATAACATTGCCAATGCAGAGTTTTTTGTAGGTGCAGCAGAAGAGGTGCTTCCAAAGCAATATCAAGTAAGCGGAGGGAAAATCCATGCAGATGTAATTGTTGTTGATCCTCCTAGAAAGGGCTGCGAGGAAAGTTTATTAAAGACTATCGCCACGATGGAGCCTAACAGGATTGTATATGTATCTTGTGACCCGGCAACACTCGCTAGGGATTTAAAGTATCTGATCGAGCATGGGTATGAACTTAAGAAGGTTAGACCGGTGGATCAGTTCCCACATTCGGTTCATGTTGAAACTGCCGTACTTCTTGTTAGAAAACCTTGATTCTATGCGGGTCTGCAATTTGTCGTAGTAAAAAAGATGTATCTATTTTTGATACATCTTTTTTTATATTAAATTTTATTAAATAGAAGCTTTATAACATTTATTACATATTTACATACTAAAAATTATGCAGCTAAGAAAAAAGTTGACTATTGCAATATCCTGTAATAAACTAGAAAAATATGTACGAATTAAGAATAAATCCCATAGGAGATAAAAAGACGTATGAAAAAAATTGCAACCCTTATCATTGCTCTCGTGATAACTTTGTCAACAAGCTTATCAACAACTTATGCCACATCTCCTTGTCAGGATTTTGAAGATTTTCCATATACTTATTCTGGGGTAGGAACTTTTGCGTATCTGGTAAAGTTGTTGGGGGGAACTTATTCCTGTGATGACTGGAAAGCCATCTGGGAGATTGATGGAGATACATGGGAGGCTACCCTTCATACCAAGGAGAAGGATGGTACTGCTTATTCATACGATTTTCTCGAGGTTAGCCGTAATGGAGTTCCATTGCAATTAACAGAGGACAATTCTTCTAGAGGCAATGGAACTGTCTCTGGTAGAAGATATACGTTGGAGGATTTGGAACTTATGTTAGATATACAAATAGAAATTGACCAAATTAATATGGTGGGATACATAAAAAAGAATAATGAAATGTATTAAAAGTAGAAATGCAGATTGGAATGGCTATCCCTGCCTATGGGTTAGTAATGGTAAAAAAACGTCTAGTTAGCAAAACAGGAACAGCTTTCGAAAGAAGTTACTGCTATCCGTGTGAAGCGATGTTAATAAAAAGAGAAACAGCATTGTGCAATGTAATTCAATGCTG